>JANNVQ010000058.1:0-16175 GCA_031414535.1 Gemmatimonas sp. | reverse complement strand
AAAACCGTATATGGGTTTCCTTTCAACCGGCTTCCCCCCCGGTGGCCCGGAGCCGGGTCCAAAACAACCCGTGGGGGGGGCGGCGCCGTTTTAGGGGCGCGCACCCCCTCGAGATGTTGCTTGCTTCTGAAGTTCTCCGAGCCTCCGTGCCTCCGTGGTGACCCGCAGTTCACCAAGCAAAGGCTCAGAGCTTCGTCGCGCGCTCCGTCACGACGCGAACCACGTCGTCCACCACCTGCATGAAGCCGCCCTCGACCTTGAACCGCTGCGCACCATCATCAATGCGCAGTTCGCCGGTGCCGAGCGTGGTGACCATCGGCGCGTGGCCCGAGAGAATGCCGACCTCGCCATCAAAGGCGGGAGCGACGATGCTCTTGGCCTCGCCTTGGAACAGCGTGGCTTCCGGGCTGATGACCGAGATCTTGAGCATTAGGCCTGCAACGCCTTCGCGTTCTCGACCACGTCGTCAATACCACCGGCCATGAAGAAGGCCTGCTCCGGCAGGTGATCGAACTCGCCAGCAACCAAGCGCTCAAACGAGCTGATCGTCTCTTCAAGCTTCACGAACTTGCCCGGGCGACCCGTGAACTGCTCGGCCACCGCGAACGGCTGCGACATGAAGCGCTGCAGACGACGCGCACGACCGACGATCTTCTTGTCGTCTTCGGCGAGTTCGTCCATGCCAAGGATCGCGATGATGTCCTGGAGTTCCTTGTAGCGCTGCAGGATGCGCTGCACCGAGCTCGCGACGTTGTAATGACGCTCGCCCACGAACTGCGGATCGAGAATGCGCGAGCCAGACGCCAGCGGGTCCACGGCCGGATAGATGCCGAGTTCCGTGATGGCGCGCGAAAGCACGACCGTCGCGTCGAGGTGGGCAAACGCGGTTGCCGGCGCCGGGTCCGTGATGTCGTCGGCCGGCACGTAAATGGCCTGCACGGACGTGATGGAACCGTCGCGCGTCGAGGTGATGCGCTCCTGCAGCTCGCCCATCTCCGTGGCCAGCGTCGGCTGATAACCCACGGCGCTGGGCATACGGCCGAGCAGCGCGGACACTTCAGAACCGGCCTGCGTGAAGCGGAAGATGTTGTCGATGAAGACGAGCACGTCCGCCTTCTCCTTGTCGCGGAAGTACTCGGCGACCGTCAGGCCGGCGAGACCCACGCGAAGACGCGCTCCCGGCGGCTCATTCATCTGGCCGTAGATCAGCGCGACCTTATCGAGAATGTTCGCTTCCTTGAACTCGAGGTAGAGGTCGTTGCCTTCGCGGGTGCGCTCACCCACGCCGCAAAACACGGACTTACCACCGTGCGCCTTGGCGACGTTGTTGATGAGCTCCTGAATGACGACCGTCTTGCCCACGCCGGCGCCACCGAAGAGACCGATCTTACCACCCTTCACGAACGGGGCGATGAGGTCAATGACCTTGATGCCCGTCTCGAAGATTTCCGTCTTGGGCTCAAGCGCCACGAAGTCCGGGCGCTTGCGATGAATCGGCCAGCGCTCGACTGAGGCCGGAATGTCGGCGCCCATGTCCACGGGCTCGCCGAGCACGTTGAGGATGCGACCAAGAGCCGCCTCGCCCACGGGCACGGAGATGGCAGCGCCGGTATCAATGGCGTCCATGCCGCGCGTGATGCCGTCAGTGGAGCTCATGGCGACGGCGCGCACCTGGTTGCGGCCGATGTGCTGCTGCACTTCGGCGACGACGCGGACCTTTTGGCCCGAGTCCGTGGTGGCGCGAACTTCAATCGCGTTGTAGAGCTCGGGAAGGTGATCGGAGACGAATTCGACGTCCATCACCGGTCCGATGACCTGGACGATCTTGCCCGTGTTGGTAGCGGTAGCAGTAGTCATGTGTGAAATCAGCCCTGGAGCGCAGCAGCACCGCCGACAATCTCGGCGATCTCCTGCGTGATCTGCGCCTGACGGGCGCGGTTATAGGTGCGACGGAGGAGCGTGAGCATATCGCCAGCGTTATCAGTGGCGTTCTTCATCGCCGTGCGACGCGCCGACTGCTCGGCGGCCGCGGTCTCGACGAGCGCGCGATACACGGCATTGCGCACGTACGAGGGCAGCAACTCGCTGAGAATTTCCTCAGCGGATGGGTACAGCAGGTAATCCTTCTGCGCGGCCTTGGTGGCCGGCGGCTCAACGGGTAGCACACGGTCGGTGGTCGGTGGCGTGGAGAGCACCGAGTTGAAGCGCGAACCGATCACGTACACCGCATCGAGCTCGCCCGAGATGAAGCGCTCCATCAGCGAGTCCACCAAGGACGCCGCATCGGCGGCTGTTGGCTTATCGGTGATATCGGTGCGCTGCACCTTCACGTCGCGGTTGATGTAGCGGAAGTAGCCGAGGCCCTTCTTGCCCACGACGTGCAGTTCGACGTTCACGCCCTTCGCTTCAAGCGATGAGAGCGTGGCGCGAGCTTCCTTGATGAGATTCGCGTTGAACGCGCCGGCGAGGCCGCGGTTGGACGTGAGCAGGATGAGGGCCGCGCGCTGCATCTTCTCCGGCTGCCGCAGCAGCGGAAAACGCTCTGCGAGATCCGGATTGTACAGGGAGGCAATCACGTCGCCGAGCGCACGCGCATACGGCTTGGCCGCACCCACGCGGTCAACCGCACGCTTCATCTTGGACGTGGCAACCATCTCCATGGTCCGAGTGATCTTTCGCGTGTTTTCGACCGATTTGATTCGGCCTTTGAGTTCTCTGCCTTTTGCCATTATCAGTCGTTGAAGGGACGGAAGACGGATGACGGATGCTTATCCGCTTCCGTCATCCGTCATCCGTCATTTATCGCGTCTTCTTGTACTGCTCAATCGCCCGACGCAACTCCGCTTCCGTCTCCTTCGACACCACTCTGTCCTTCTTGATGGTGTCGCCGACCTGCGGGAACTGCGACTTCATGTACTCGTGGAAGCCGGTCTCCCACTCGCGCACCTTTGCGACTGGTACGTCGTCGATGTAGCCGTTGGCGCAAGCAAA
This sequence comes from Gemmatimonas sp., assembly GCA_031414535.1. GTDB lineage: Bacteria > Gemmatimonadota > Gemmatimonadetes > Gemmatimonadales > Gemmatimonadaceae > Pseudogemmatithrix. The sequence goes on along the minus strand of JANNVQ010000058.1, from coordinate 13,184 downwards.
GATGATCGCGACCTGCGTCTCGAAGCCCATCGGGCGGTACTGACCCTGCTTGAGGACTTCCACGGTGCGGGCACCGCGATCGAGCTGCTTCTTGGTGGCGGCGTCGAGGTCCGACGCGAAGGCCGAGAAGGCTTCGAGTTCGCGATACTGCGCGAGGTCGAGGCGAAGACGGCCAGCGACGGACTTCATCGCCTTCGTCTGTGCAGCGCCACCGACTCTGGACACCGAGATGCCGACGTTGATCGCGGGGCGAACGCCGGCGAAGAACAGGTCGGACTCAAGGAAGATCTGCCCGTCGGTGATGGAGATGACGTTCGTCGGGATGTAGGCCGACACGTCACCAGCCTGCGTTTCGATGATCGGCAGCGCGGTGAGCGAACCACCGGCGGCGAAGATCGTCTTGTTATCAATGATCTTCGGGTCGGCCGAAAGCTTCGCGGCGCGCTCGAGCAGACGGGAGTGGAGATAAAACACGTCGCCAGGGAAGGCTTCACGGCCCGGCGGACGGCGAAGAATCAGCGAGAGCTGGCGGTAGGCAGCAGCCTGCTTCGTGAGGTCGTCGTACACGGCCAGCGTGGCCTTGCCCTCGTGATACATGAAGTACTCAGCCATCGCGACGCCCGAGTAGGGAGCGATGTACTGCATCGGAGCCGGATCTGAAGCGGAGGCGACCACGACGATGGTGTACTCCATCGCGCCGGCTTCCTTCAGCTTCTCGACGACGCTAGCAACGGTCGAGGCCTTTTGACCGATGGCGACGTACACGCAAACGACGCCGGCGCCCTTCTGGTTGATGATCGTATCAATCGCGATGGCGGTCTTGCCGGTGCCGCGGTCGCCGATGATGAGTTCGCGCTGGCCGCGACCGATCGGGATCATGGCGTCAATGGCCTTGATGCCGGTTTGCATGGGCTCGCCGACAGGCTGACGGACGATGATGCCCGGGGCCTCTGACTCCACCTTGCGGCTCATACTCGTCGCGATCGGGCCCTGGCCGTCAATCGGACGACCGAGCGCGTCAACGACGCGGCCAATCATCGCGGGGCCAACGGGTACCTCGAGCACGCGAGCAGTGCGGCGGACTTCGTCGCCTTCCTTGATCTTGAGATAGTCACCCAAGACTACGGCGCCGATGTTGTCCTCTTCGAGGTTGAGCGCGAGGGCCGTGATGTTCTGGCCAGTCTCGGAAGACTTGATGTCGAGCATCTCGCCGGCCATCGCCTTCTGGAGGCCGTAGATGCGAGCGACGCCGTCCTTCACTTCGAGGACGGAACCAACTTCTTCGACATCGAGAGTATTGAGATCAGCCGCCTCGATTTCTCGGAGGAGGATGTCCTTGATCTCGCCCGGGCGCAGCGCCGTCTGGGAAGCCATATCGGTAGCGGAAAAGAGCGTGGAGTGAACAGCAATCTTAAGGGCGCAAACGCGTACAGATTTGTGACGCGGCGCCGGTTCTGGTACAGCTTGTGAAAATAATCACAATCCCGGTGTGTATGCAACAGGTGCAACGACTTCACCACGGAGGCACGGAGGCTCGGAGACTGCTCCCGTTTCCGACTGCTAAGTGATTGCGAAATAAAGGCTTATCCACCACGGAGGCACGGAGGGTTCTCTGCAAACTTTGGCACCGGGCACCCCAAAAGAATTGCTTCTTGGGGTTGCTGGACCGAAAGATTGTCGCGGCTCCCTCCGAGCCTCCGTGTCTCCGTGGTGAAGCAGTTCGCAGTTCGCGCTCAACTGCGCGAACGCCCGCGGCCTTGCTTCACGAAGCGCTCCATCAAGTCCACCGGGCGCAAACGCGCGAGCGAGGTGCTCTTCACGCCGACGAGTCGTTGGCAACTGGCGCTCAAGTGCGAGGCCGACGCGAACTCGAGCACGCGCGCGATGTCGGGGAGATCGTACCCCGGATTCTTGGCCAGTTCGGCGGCCGCGAGGACGCGGACGAGGTCAATCACGCGCTTCAGGTTTGGTGCGCCATCGGCCGAAAAGCGGCGACTCAAGTGTTCGCGCGTCAGCCCCACCGCCTCGGCGATGGCTTCCGTGCGCACCGTGCGCCCGCCCTGCGCCACGATGTACTTCCACGCTTCGTGCTGCAGTGAGGTCGTGAGCCCAAGACGCGCGTCGGCCCCGCGCAACGCCGTCGCGAAGCGCACCGTGAAAGTGGCCGGGGCAATGAGCTCACGCGTGAGGTCATCCTCAAGACCCTCGGCGATGCAGTCGGTGAACTCCAGTGAGATGGCGCGGGAGAACGCCGGGAGCTCCGCGGGCCGGAACGCCGCATAGGCAAAGAACGGAATGCTCGGAAAGTCCCTCGCCACATTCGCCAGGGCCCAAGTCTCTTCGTTGGCCTGGCCGAGGTCCACGATGACCGCGTCCACGAGCGAGGTCTGCAGCGTGGCGATGAGCTCACCATCGGTGCGCGCGAATGCGAGGCGTGCACGGCGGCGGGGCAAGGCGCGTCGTAACGCATCCTTCGTGCGCTCGCGGGCTGCGCAGGCTACGACGTGCGGTAGGGCGAGCGGCCCGAGAATGCGCTCCGGCATCTCAACTCACCGCAGCGGTTGAGATGGGTGTCACCGGCAGGGCGGTGTCCGCCACGGGGGCATCCGGATTCAGCATCGCGTGCGCCTGCTCCAACACGGCGCGCGCATTGTCGTAGGCAATCATCTTGGCCGCCTGTTCATAGGTGGCCCAGCGGCAGGCGGTGATGCCCTCGGCACCCTGCGGGGCGGTCCGCCGCTGCGATGTTTCCATCAGGAAGAAGTGACAGGTCTTATGGATCTGACGGCCGCGGAAGCGAAAGGTCCATTCAATGGTCTCAATCGGCGAACGCATCGCTACGTCGGCAACGCCCGTTTCCTCAGCGACTTCGCGTACGGCAGCGGCCGCCGGCTCCTCGCCTTCTTCCAGATGCCCTTTGGGAAATCCCCAATTGCGATACGGATCGCGGATGAGCAGGTAGAACGTACGAGCCCCGTCGCGGCGGAAAACAATCCCGCCGGCGCTGACCTCTTCGCGGGGCTTCTTCTTCCGGGTCACCGCCCGAATCCCGCCGCAGGTTCGAGTTCGGCACGACCCTCGATGAACTGACGCACGATGGGGTCCGTGGTGTGCTGGATCTCGTCTACCGTGCCGACTTGCTGGACCCGTCCCTCGTAGAGCATCGCGATGCGGGTGCCGACCGTGTAGGCCGAGCGCATGTCGTGCGTGATGACAATGCCCGTGACGCCGAGCTGCTTCTGCATGCGCACCATCAGCGCGTCGATGATGGCCGAGGTGACGGGATCGAGTCCGGTGGTGGGCTCATCGTAGAGCAGGTACTTGGGGCGCAGGGCCACCGAGCGAGCGATGCCGACGCGCTTGCGCATGCCGCCGGAGAGTTCGGAGGGCAGTTTGTTGCTCACATCCTCGTCGAGGTCCACGAGGCTTAGCGCCTCGATGACGCGCTCGTGAATCTGCTCTTCGCTGAGCTGGCCTTGCTTGCGCAGCCCCATCGCAACGTTGTCGTAGATGGAGAGCGAGTCAAAAAGCGCGGCGAACTGGAAGACGTAGCCAATCTTCCCGCGGAGGGCGTAGAGGTCCTGCCGCGAGAGTGTCTGCGGATCGACGCCGTCTACGATGACGCGGCCTTGGTCCGGCTCCAGCAGCCCGACGATGTGCTTGATCGCCACGGACTTGCCGGTGCCCGAGAACCCGATGATGACCATGGTCTCGCCCTCTTTGACTTCGAGGGAGAAGCCACGGAGGACATCGTTGGTGCCGAACGACTTGTGCAGGTTCTCGAAGACGATCATTTCGGAGACTGGACGGATGACGGATGACGGATGCTACTGCGGAATATGGCGCGGCGAACTGCTGCCCGCATCATCGGATGTCACAAATCGGATGTCACAAAAGCGAAGGGGCGACCAGTTGGCCGCCCCTTCAGCATCCGTCATCCGTCATCCGTCCGGTTACTAAGCAGCAAAGCTCCCCAACGCACGCCCAACATCACCTTCACGGAGCCGCTTGAGCGCTCTATCTCTCAGCTGCCGCACGCGTTCGCGGGTCACGCCGAGCATGGAACCGATTTCTTCGAGCGTGTGCTCACGTCCGCCTTCGAGGCCGAAGTACAGGCGGAGAACCTTGGCGTCGCGGGGCGGCAGCGTGTTGAGCGCGTGCTCGATTTCGTCGTTCAAGAAGCGGTTCATCGCTTCTTCTTCCGTGTCTGGCATCTCGTCGGCGACGAAGCGCTCGATGAGCGAGCGATCGCCATCGGGATCCATCGGGGCATCGAGGCGGACGTCGCCGGTGTTGAGCGCGGCGAGCGACTGCACGACATCCACCGAGAGTCCGGTGACCTTCGAGAGTTCTTCCGGGGTTGGCTCGCGACGGAGCTTCTGGCGGAGGATCTCCGAGGCCTTGATGATGCGGGAGAGGTCCGCCGTACGGTTGAGCGGCACGCGCACCGTGCGGCCCTGGCGCGCGAGCGAGCTCAAGATGGCCTGACGGATCCACCATACGGCGTAGGAGATGAACTTTACGCCTTGGTCGGGATCGAACTTTCGGGCGGCCGTGAGCAAGCCGACATTGCCTTCACCAATGAGGTCAATGAGGGGGAGGCCGCGGTTCTGGTACTTCTTGGCCACCGAGATGACGAAGCGCAGGTTGCGCTTGACGAGCTCCTGGAGGGCGTCTTGGTCACCAGCGCGAATCTTCCGGGCGACGTCAATCTCCTCCGTCCCCTTCAGCAGCGGGTAAGTGGACACCTCGTAGAGGTACTGGTCGAGGATGTCGCGCTCGGGCTCGCTGGGGGCGATCCCAGCTGGGGCTGTGCGGCGCTTCCGCTTCTTGACTTCAGTTGCCATGGCTATTCACAATCCTGGGCTCGTGGTACAGCCCGGCGAAATTCGAGTGGGTTGAGCGAGTCCTAAGATAAGCGATTCCAGCATTTACGCCAGCTTTACACCTTGACCCTTCATATACTCCCAGATAGCTTCATCGGTTCCTGTTGGATGCGCCGCGCAGGTCGGGCGTTTCCACTACGGGGGCGTAGCTCAGTTGGGAGAGCGCTTCAATGGCATTGAAGAGGTCAGGGGTTCGATTCCCCTCGCCTCCACTGCCGCACCGGACCATCGGGCGGCGTGGATTCACGCGGGAATAGCTCAGTTGGTAGAGCACAACCGTGCCAAGGTTGGGGTCGCGGGTTCGAGTCCCGTTTCCCGCTCTGTCGTCAGGTATCGGCGACTGGTGGTCAACGCTTGACACCTCCGGAACGTTGAGGAGGTCATCGGGTATGTGAGGGCGGTTAGCTCAGTTGGTTAGAGCGCCACGTTGACATCGTGGAGGTCACAAGTTCGAGTCTTGTACCGCCCATACGCCCCGCGAGCCTTACTCGTGGGGCGTTTGTTCTCACGGCAGTTTGAAGCAGCCCCCCTTCCCCTAAACCGCGACCGATGCTCACCACGTTACGCATCCCGCTGTTCGCTTCCGCACTCGCCCTGGCCCTTCCGACGGCCGCCACGGCCCAGGAGTGCGCCATCGACCTCAATCAGCCAGCCCAGCTTTTCACGGCTGGCATCAGCATTCAGCGCGCCGTGGCCGATCCCAGCGCCGAGGCGACGCCGCGGGCCCTCCGCGACGCCGCACGGCAGCTGCAGGACACGCGCCGGTTTGCGAGCAACCAGCTGGGCTACGCCTACACCAAGGCCCAGATCCTGATGATTTGGTTGCATCGCGACGACGTGACGCCGACCATGACGCTGGCCGACCTCAACCTCGGCCGTGAACGCAACGTCAGCATTGACCTCGTGGGTGAGGCCGACTCGCTGCTGACGCTTATTGAGACCGCGATGCCTGCCTGCATCGAGGAGACGCAGCGCTGGCGCCAGTCGAAGCCGTGGAACGAGCGCATCGCCGCGGCCTATCGCCTCCTGAACGCGAATGAGGTTGATTCGGCGGAGCACTACGCCCGCGAGGCTGGCCGCTTGGACCGCCGCTCCCCGTTCTTGTTCAACGCGTATGGACAGGTCGCCCTCAAGCGCGGTCAGCAGGAGAAGGCCTTGGCATACCTCGACACGGCCATCACGCTTGCCGCGTCGGACACCAGCTTGGCTGACACGCGCCGCCAGATGCGCATTCAGTACGCCAGTATCACGCAGGAGTGGGGCGGTGGCCTCGAGGATGCGGCGGCCCGCAGAGCCGCGCTCGGTCGCGCGTCGGGTCTTTTTCTTGCACTCGCTCATGAATCGCCAGAGCACGGCGACACCCCGATGTTCGTGTCTGTAGGTCTCGACGTCGCGATGTTGATTCAGGACAGCGTGGCCGTGCAGAATGGCCTGCAGCCAATACTCACGAATCCTGCAGCCTACGCTGACCTCGCGTTGCTGATTGGCGCGGAGGTATCGCGCGTGTCGGGTAACATGGCAAACGCGATGACGCTGTACGGTGAGACCATCAAGAAAAATCCGAACGCTCGCGACGCCAATTACTTCCTCGCGTACCTGCTGCTCGACAGCAACCGCAGTGAGGAGGCCATGCCGTTGCTTGAGACCTTGCTGCGCATCGATCCGTCCAATGGCGACAACTACCTGTTGAAGTCCATCGCGGTGCGCAATCGCGCGACGGCGGCCTCGGCGCGCCGTGAGGCGGAGCGCGACGCGACGCGTCGTCAGGCGATGCTGCGCGAGATTCGGGTCATCACCGCAGAGGCCGATTCGCTGGGCGCGCAGGAAGCCTCGATGGCGCAGAAGCTTCAGGTGATCGGCTTTGAGCGTCGCGCCGAGGGTGCGAAGCTCAATGGCACGATTGAGAATCGTGGTCGCGCGGCCCGGACCTACACCGTGGAGATGTCGTTTCTGAATCTCGCCGGCGAGGTGCTGGAGACGCTGACGGTGACGACGGAGTCGATTGCCCCAGGGGCGACCGGCGGATTTGAGATTATTGCGACCAAGCCCGGAACGGTGGCTTGGAGCTACAAGCCGTTGCGGTAGGGACGGATGACGGAAGCGAGGGGGGCCGCTCTAAGTGGCTCCCCTCGCTTCTTTTTGGTCGTTTAACTGCGTTGACGCGTCATTAGGGCGCGACTATCTTTCGGATTCCCTCGGAGTATGTGGTCGGTGCTCGGCAGGGGTGATCGCGCTCGTAGCTCAATTGGATAGAGCATCTGACTACGGATCAGAAGGTTAGGGGTTCGAGTCCCTTCGGGCGCACTTTGGTAACTGGACGGATGACGGATGACGGACGCTGCACTGATCTACCGAAATTCGGGGCGTAGCTTAGCCCGGTAGAGCGCCTGCTTCGGGAGCAGGAGGTCGGAGGTTCGAATCCTCTCGCCCCGACTGTAGAAAACCAAAGCCCCTTCCGCATACGCGCGGAAGGGGCTTTGTGTTTGTGGTGCTGAGAGGCGCGTCAGCGCCAAGGCTGGAGACGATACCCTTCGGCGTAGAAGACGTTCAGCGCGGACATCGCGGAGATGGCCATCTGCACACCAGGCATGAGTTCATCTGCCCGCACACCTCGGGAGGCCGCAGTTTGGCCGCAGACGGCGAAGCGTGCGCCGTTTCGGATCAACTCCTCGACCAGAGCTTTGCTGGGATTCGCCCGGCTGTAGCGACGCTGATATGCCTCGTCACTGAGCAGCGCCACCCAGCCGTTACCGTGCACCACGGCTGCCCCAAACAGATTCTCCTTCGGCACGCCGTGCCGAGCGTGGAGATTGTAGAAGCGCGCCATGGTACCGATCTGTTGGTTTACCTGGCTCGAATCGGGATGGAGATTAATCTCCCACATCACCTTGAAAACGTGGCCAGGCGGAATCGGGAAGTTCGCGTCAGTGACCTGCGCCGACGGCCCGCCATTCATGATGAGCGGCCCTGAAGGTTGAATCGGCGATTGGGGAGCCTGCGCCCCAATCGCCGATGCACACAACAGGAGCGTCGCCAGAGCGACGAGGCGCATCAGCGGCGCGCCCTCGCCGGAGTGGTCTGGAATGTCATCTTGCCGTCCACCCACTGGAAGCGCACATTCGCCGCGCCTTCGATGGCGGCGATGGCGGCCTGCGACGACTCGAGCGGCACGTCGAGCGAGATGCTGCGCAGCGCAGCGCTGCTGTCAGCGAGCATCACATCCATGCCGTACCAACGCCAGAGGCGCTGGACCGCATCGCCGAGATTCACGTCTCGGATGACCAAGCGATTGGCGGTCCACGCCAGCTCCTGCGCCGCAATCGCGGCATCGGGCGTGGAGACGGCGCCGGCACGATCGATGGCCAGTGCTTCACCAGCGGCGAGCGTGCGCTCTCCGCCGCTTGTGACGACTCGTAGCGAGCCGGTATCGGCGCGCACGAGCCGCGCGGCCTCATCGGCGAAGTCGCGCACGGTGAAGACGCCGCCCTTGGAAAACACGGACGCATCGCCGATACGGGCCTCGAACTCCCGCGCATTGCCTGCCGCAACGCTGAACACCGCGGTGCCGGAGACATTCAGCGTGCGGAAGTCCTTGCCGAACTCATCTACAATCACCAAGCGCGTCTCGGGACCGACGCGTACCGTGGAGTTATCGGCAAGCGTAGCGGAGCCGAGCTGACCGGCGCGCGTCGTAACCTGCTGCGCGTCGGCGGAGCCGAGCATCTCGTTGATGACATCGGCGCGACTCTTCTGGTTCATCACGTAGGCGCCACCGAGTGCCAGGAAGGTGGCGACCACTGCGACGATGAGTGGCGTCTTCCAGTTAGCGCGCTCGGTGACCGACTGAATGTGCTCGGCCACAACTTCGGAGCGGTGCTCGCGACGACGCTTTGCAACGGTGGCGGCATCCACCTGGGGCTTGTGCAACTCAGCGGCAATCTCCGTCCAAACCTGATCGGCGGTCGGAGCGGATGCCGGCGGTGCTACGTGCACGCCTTCGGCTTTCTCAAAGCGGTGTACGGCCGTCATGCGGGCGCGAATGGCACGGGCACGGTGACGGAGTTCTTCGTTAAAAAAGGCCTCGATCTCAGCGCTTGAATGAAAGCCGTCGCGTTCTTCCCAGAGCTCGCGCACGGTGGCGGAGATGAGGCGCGGCGCGGCGGCATTCTCGCCCTTGAGGCGTTCGAGTGCCTTCTCGAGAATCCACGGATAGTGTTCGCGGAAAATCTGCTCGAGGGCGCGCTCTCCGCCGGCGTTGAGTGCGGAGATGGTAGCCGCGTCTATCGGCGCGAAGGTGGACGACATCAAGCAGTCCTCGTGAAGGTCGGGGAGGTCCGGTGGCTTTGGTGCGCAACGGAGCGTCCCGCAACTATATCGCGCACGCGTTCAATTCGCATCCCCAGCGGGGCGAGAAAAGCGGATTGCGACCTACCCGGATGGGGGGGAGGGGCGATAGGTTTCCGTCTTACGCGTGAGTAGCTCAGCTGGATAGAGCGCTGCCCTCCGGAGGCAGAGGTCGTGGGTTCGAATCCCGCCTTGCGCATCAGTCGTCCCTTTCGGTCGCGCCCCTCCCCTCCCCGCCCTTACGAGCGCGGGCCGGCGCCACCCCGCAGCATCCCCGCAGCAACCCCCTCCCCAACAGTCCCGCGTGGAAATCGCGTCCCTTCGTCGTCTGCCTGAGGCCGAGCTGCGTGCAGTGGCCGAGGAGCTCCAGCTCCAGGTTCCCGCCACCATGCATCTCGGAGAGATGCTGCTGCGGGTGCAGCGCAGCCTGCTCACACGCGGCGAGACGCTGATTGCCGACGGCACTTTGGAACTGGTGCCAGAAGGCCACGGCTACCTGCGCCAGGCGGAGCACAGCTACCTCGCCGGCCCCGACGACGTCTACGTGTCCAGCGCGCAGGTGAAGCGTTTTGGCATCAAGACCGGGGATGTGGTGCGCGGCACGGTGCGCCCGGCCAAGCCTTGGGAGAAGTACCTCGCGCTGCTGCAAGTAGATGCTGTGAATGGCGAGGACCCCGCCATTCTCTCGCAGCGGGTCCCATTCGACGCGCTCAAGCCGCGCTATCCAGATCAACGCATTCGACTGGAATCCAAGGCCGGTGGACTCGCCATGCGAGTCGCGGATCTGATCGCGCCGCTGGGCAAGGGACAGCGCGGTTTGATTGTGGCCCCACCGCGCGCCGGCAAGACGATGATGCTGCAACGCATGGCGAACGCAATCGCCGAGAACCATCCGGAGATCGTGCTCATCGTGCTGTTGATTGACGAGCGCCCCGAGGAAGTGACGGATTTCATTGCGTCAGTGCCGGGCGCCGAGGTGGTGGCCAGCACCTTCGACGAAGCGGCCAAGCGACACGTACAGGTGGCGGAGATGGTGATTGAGAAGGCCAAGCGGCTCGTCGAAGCCAAGCGTGACGTGGTGATCCTTCTTGACTCCATCACGCGACTCGCGCGCGCGCACAACACCATCATGCCGCAGTCGGGTCGCATTATGTCGGGCGGCATTGATGCCAAGGCAATGGAGCGGCCAAAGCGATTTTTCGGCGCGGCGCGGCGGATTGATGGCGGCGGCTCGCTGACCATCGTGGCGACGGCCTTGGTGAACACGGGCTCGCGCATGGACGAAGTGATCTTCGAGGAATTCAAGGGCACCGGCAATCAGGAGATTGTGCTGGATCGCGACATCGCGAACCGCCGCGTTTATCCGGCCATCGAGATCAACAAGTCGGGAACTCGCAAAGAAGAATTGTTACTCACGGAGAAGGAGCGGAACCGCATCTTTTTGCTGCGGCACTTCTTGGGCGACATGGCTCCTGAGGACGCCACGCAGTTTCTGTTGCGGAAGCTGGCGGTGACGGCCTCCAACGAAGAGTTTTTCCAACGCATGGCGGAGGGCGCTTGAGCGAGTCTTGGCGGCGGCGCTGGTTGGCGATTGACCTCGGGGATCGGCGCATCGGCCTGGCCGTGAGCGATCCCTCGGGGATGATTGCGTCGCCGGCTGGGCACGTGGAACGCCGCGAAGGCAAGCGGCCCCCGCTGACGGCGTTGCTTGCCCGGGCCACCGAGCTTGAAGTGGAGGGATTCGTGGTGGGATTGCCGCTCGACCAAATGGGAGAGGACACGCCGCGCGCCCTCGAAGCGCGACGCTTGGCGCTGGAACTCGGTACCCGAACGGGGCTCCCAGCGGAGCTTGTGGATGAGCGATTCACGACCTCAGCCGCATTGCGCGCGGTGCAAGCGATGGAAGGCTCGACGCGCAACCGAAAAGGCGACGTGGATGCACTGGCGGCAACCATCTTGCTCCAGCATGCGCTGCGCTCGATGGAATTGCAGAGCGAGGCGCCGGCTCGTGACTAAGCGCGTGCCTCTGGCGATGCTTGGGGCGTTGATGCTCGCCGCCTCGCTGGGCTGCGGCAACTCTGAGCAGGAAGCCGTGGAGGTGACGATTCGGATGGGCTCGAATTTCATGGAGGCCGCGGAGTCCTTGAACGTCCATGGCTTGGTGCGCACGCCACGGCTGTTTGGCCGCTACGCATCGCTCACCAAGCGCGACCGCAGCATTCGGTACGGCCGCTACATCATTCCGCGCGGCGCCAGCTGGAATCAGATTCTCACGGCCCTGCAGAAGGGCGAGGGCATTGTACGGCGGGTGGTCGTGCCCGAGGGCTGGGCCATCTGGGACATTGTGCCAACGCTGGCAGATTCTCTGGGCGTGCCGCACGACTCCGTAACTGTTGCGGTGCGTGATTCAGCGCTTCTCGCGCGCGTGGGCGTACCGCGTGGCACGCGATCGCTCGAGGGCTATCTGTTTCCTGACACCTACAATTTCCCAGACGGCGCGACGGCGCGTCAGGCCGTCGAGATCATGGTGCAGCGGTTTGAGCGTGTATGGAAGCCGGAGTGGAACGCGCGCGCGAAAGATCTGAAGATGTCGCGACACCAAGTGATGACTTTAGCGAGCATCGTGGAGAAGGAAGTCCGACGGGGCGAAGAGCGGCCGACCGTCTCCGCGGTGTATCACAACCGACTGCGCACGGGCCAAGCCCTGCAAGCGGACCCCACGGTGCAGTTTGCGCTGGGGCGCCGCCGCCCCGGGCGCGTGCTCTACCGCGACCTGCGCGTGGACTCGCCGTACAACACGTATCGGCGCACTGGGCTTCCGCCGGGGCCCATCGCGAGCCCGGGCGCAGCGAGCATCGAGGCATCCCTGTATCCGGCCAATGTGGGGTACCGCTACTTCGTGGCGCATCCTGATGGGCATCACGAATTCCGCAACACCTACGCGGAGCATTTGCGGGCGATTGAGTTCGTACGCTCTGTGGCGCGGAACGACTCGTTGGAGCGGCGGCGACGTTCGGCGCAGCCAGCGATGGACTCGGCGCTCGCGTCGGTGGGCCTGCAGCGCGCGACCCTCGACTCGTTGCGTCGTCCGCCGGACTGATTAGTCGGCGAGCAGGTCCGCGCGCAGCAGGATGGCGTCGCGCAGGTACACATGCCGGATCTCATTTCGCGTCCGCGTGCTCTCGGCGTGCACCATAACTCGAATGCATCGCGTGAGCGCGCCTGATACGGGCAATTCCTGTGCGCAGAGCAACGGGATGTCCGTCCAGCCGTAGAGCCGCGCCGCGTGTGCGGGGAACTCGCTGACCAAATCCGGAGTGGCGGTGAACAGCGCGGAGATGATGTCTGCCGGGACGAGGTCGTTGTCGTCGAGGATGGCATCTAACATCTCCTGCACGGCCTCCCGAATGAGGACGGGCTGATCTGCCGAGACGGTGGTGGCACCGCGAACGGCCCGTACGGAGCGGGAACGCTGGGAGTTGCGCATACGACGAAGATGCCGCCTGCGGCACGGCCTGTCCATCGCTTCTAGATTCCTCAGATGCCCTCGCACACGCAGGCCGTAATCTCCGCGCGTGGTGCCCGTCGCTGGCAGGACGGGCATCCGTGGATCTTCAAATCCGACGTAATGTCGCCGCCGTCGCTGCCGCCCGGCGCGGTGACGGTGCTGGACCCGCAGGGTCGCGCCCTTGGCACCGCGCTCTGGAGCCCAGCGTCCGAGATTTCGCTGCGCTTCGTGAGTCACGACGCGGACGTCGCGCTGGACGCGACTTGGTGGGGCGAGCGACTGGGGGCCGCCATCGCGCGGCGCGTGGGAATCCTTGAAGACGACACGAACGCCTGCCGCCTCGTGCACGGCGAGGGTGACGGCTTGCCGTCGTTAGTGGTGGATCGCTACGACCGCTGGTTGGTGGTGCAGCTTCTCTCGGCAGGTCTCGAAGCCTTCCGGGCACC
>JANNVQ010000057.1:0-165662 GCA_031414535.1 Gemmatimonas sp. | reverse complement strand
TGGCCGACGCCTCGTCGCACCGGCGACCGCACGCGGCATCCGGAGCAAATGCCCTGCTTCATCACGTATGTCGAAGACGCCGCGAAGGCGCTTGTGCACGAGCGAATCGCCGAGAGTGCGATGTATGGCGGCGCCATCGGCTCACTCGGCCCGCGCTACTGCCCGAGCATTGAAGACAAGATTGTGCGCTTTCCCCACGCAGAGCGCCATCAGCTCTTCTTGGAGCCAGAAGGACTGGATACGCATGAGATGTACGTGAATGGGCTCTCGACGTCATTGCCTGTGGACGCGCAGGTCGAGCTCCTGCACCGCATTCCGGGCATGGAACGCGCCGTGATGACGCGACCCGGCTACGCCATCGAGTACGACTTCGTCCCTCCCACCCAGTTGTGGCCGACGCTCGCGACGCGTGCGGTTGCGGGGTTGTACCTCGCGGGCCAAATCAATGGCACGACGGGATACGAAGAGGCGGGCGGGCAAGGGGTGGTAGCCGGCCTGAATGCGGCGGCACACGCGCTTGCGCTCGAGCCGATCACGTTCGGACGCGAGTCCTCGTACATCGGCGTGATGGTGGACGACCTCGTGACCCGGGGAGTTGATGAGCCGTACCGACTCTTTACCTCACGCTCGGAGTTCCGCCTCACGGTGCGTCAGGACAATGCCATCCCGCGGCTTTATCCAACGGCTGAGCGTTTGGGCCTCCTCTCCGACGCCGAACGTGCCCGCGCTGAGCGGCGCCTGCAAGATGAGGCACGGGCGCTAGAGTTGGCGGAGCGCAGCAGTCTTCCCCCGTCGGCCGCCGCCGCGGTGCTGATCGCCAGCGGCGAGCGGGAACTGCGTCACGCGGTGCCAGTCATCGAGGTCGCCAAGCGTCAGAAAGTAGCACTTCGCGACTTATTTGCGGCATTGGACATAGGTGCACACCTCTCCTCCGATGCCGTGACCACCGCCGACCTGGAGATCAAGTACGCCGGGTACTTGGTGCGTGAGCGCGACGCGGCGGCCCGGTTGCGACGGATGGCGGGCACGGCGTTGCCCGAGCGGTTGGATTACGAGAGCCTGCATTCCGTGAGCACGGAAGCCAAGCAGAAGCTGCGGGCGCGGCGGCCGGCCACGGTTGCCGAAGCCGCGAGCATTCCTGGCGTGACTCCCGCAGACCTGCAGAACTTGCTCTTCGAGATCGGTCGGTGGTGACGCGGCTCATCGCCGTCGCACTCCTGCTGGCTTCGCTCTTACCGCTGGCGAATTGGATCCCCGGCGGGGAGTCGGATTCCCTGTACGGCGCGCGCTTAAGCGACTGGGTCCTCGGACTCGGGCTCTGCGCAGGGCTTGGTGTGCTCACGTGGTTCGTCTCGCGCAATGCGGGTGCGCCCACTCGGAGCCTTCCGCGAACCATCGATGCTCCGCGGGAGCGCCGGGCGGCAGCGCTCATTTCCGTGGTTGCTCTCATTACCTATGCGGCAATCGCGCGCACGGTGTTTTCGGGTCGTCCGCTGCTCATTGACGAGATCGTGCAGCTACTTCAGGCGCAGGATCTTTCCGGGTTTCGGCTGACGCACCCGATCGAGGGAGCGAAGGAATTTTTCTCGATCATGCATGAGGTGGATTTCGGCGATCGCGCGTACGGGCAGTACCCGATTGGCGGCCCCGCGATGCTCACGCTGGGCGTGTGGCTCGGCGCGCCATGGCTCGTAGGGCCCGTGGCGGGAATGCTTTGCGTGTGGATGTTCTGGCTCCTGCTCCGAGAGCTCGAGCCACACGCATCTGGGCAGTGGCGCCTTGGTGCGACGGCGCTTTTTGCAGCGACACCGTTTGCGGCATTCATGTTTGGGTCGCACATGAATCACGCGACAACACTGCTGTGGTTGCTGGCGGCAACGTGTGCGTTGGTGCGCGCGGTGCGGCCCAACGCCAGCCTCGGATGGGGAATTTCTACTGGGCTCGCACTCGGCGTGGCAGCGACGGTTCGCCCGTTGGACGCGGTGGCCTTCGCGTTGCCGGCAGCCGCTTGGCTACTCTGGCGCGCGCGCGTGGGTGGGCGACCGCTGGCGATTCTGCTGTTGTCTGGGGTCGGCGTGGCCGTGCCAATGTCGCTCCTGTTCTGGGCGAACTTTGCGACGACGGGTGACCCATTCACCTTCGGCTACGATCTGCTCTGGGGACCGGGTCACTCCGTTGGCTTTCACGCGACCCCGTGGGGTGTGGCGCACACTCCCGCGCGCGGTGTTGAGCTGATTGCGCTCTACTTGACTCGACTCAACACGTATTTGTTTGAGCTGCCGTTTCCGTCGCTGTTGATTCCGGTGCTGGGATTCTGGTTCTCGCGCGCGCGACTTGCAGCGCTTGATCGCTACCTGCTTTGCACCGCCGGCCTCGTTGCCGTGGGCTATTGGGCGTACTGGCACGATGGATTCTTTCTTGGCCCGCGGTTCGTCTTTGCGTGGCTTCCCGTGCTGATTCTGTGGACGGCGCGTGGCGTACGCTCACTGACCTCCGAGTTTGAGCGGCATCCCGGCGTGGGGCGCGGAGTGCGGGCGGCACTGATGGGTGGCGCGGCGTACGCCGTGTTTTCATTGGCGATGGTGCGAGTCCCGACGTACCACAACGGGCTCGTGTCGATGCGAATCGATCCGAACGCCGCAGAGGATGCTGGGGTGAGGAACGCCTTGGTTCTGGTTCAAGAGAGCTGGGGTGCGGAGCTCGTCGTGCGCATGTGGGCCCGGGGTGTTCCTCGGCCGGAATCTGAAATGCTCTATCGCAGCATTGATGCCTGCGTGCTTGAGGAGTCGCTCGGCGGACTGGAACAAGCCGGCGTCCGCGATGGCGCCGCGGTGGCCGCGCTGCAGGCGTTGCGCGTTGATTCTGCGCGATTGGTCGCGAGCGATTTATCGCCTGATTTCACCGAGCGTCGTCTTCCGGGTTTGCGGTATACGGCACGTTGCATCTCGCGGCTCGAAGATGATCGGTCGGGGTATCTGCTTTACGCGCCGTGGCGAATCGTGCAGGATGGAAACGTGTACGCCCGCTGGTTACCCGGGCGCGAGGCAGAAATTGCAAGGGCTTTTCCGGGACGGGCAGTGTATAGACTGCGACGTAGCGGATCCTCGGTGGACGCGCCCCTGTTGTGGGAAGCGCTCGACTCCGCGCAGACGCGGTAGTTCCACACGCGGTAGGTCTACGCGGGGGTGCCTCGTAAGACGGGTGACGGGAAGTGCGGATATTTAGTATCAACTTGACAATAAAAAAGGAGTCGCGGTGCATTCTTTTCGTGATGTGGCTTTTTCTGTGATGCGTGGAGGGCTTGCCTTGGCCTTGCTGGGTTCGCTTTCGGCGCCCGTGTACGCGCAGGCTCACGACAGCCCGATGATGCACGCGGAGCGGCCGGCTTTGTTTGTATCCGCAGAAGCTGAGGTGCGGGTGCCTCCCGATCGCGCACATATCTCGGTGGCCGTCGAGACGCGCGCGCGGACGTCGCAGCAAGCCGGCGCAGATAACGCGAGAATTCAGACTGCGGTTTTGGGCGCATTGCGACGTCAGGGAGTCGCGGCCGCTCAGCTTCAGACGCGAGCGGTACAGGTGACACCCGAGTACCAGTATCCGCAGGACGGAGGACGCCCAACGGTGACTGGATACGTTGCGAGGAACGAAGTGGTGGTTGAGGTTCGGGACCTGACCAAGATTGGGGGCCTGATTGACGCCTCGTTGGCTCAGGGCGCGACCAATGTGGGTGGCCCTCACTTCTCCCTCGCGAATCCGGACTCGGCGCGCCGCGAGGCGCTGGACCAAGCAGTTCGAAGGGCCATAGCTGATGCTCAGGTTATGGCCTTGGCAGCAGGCGTTCGACTGGGTCCCGTCTTGGAGCTCACTTCAGAAGCCTCCGCGATGCCGATGGCTGAGATGTCCCAGGTACGTATGCGCGTGTCTGCCGCGGATGCTGCTCCGACGCCAGTGGAGACGGGACTCATCACGGTTCGCTCCTCCGTTCGTTTGAAGATGGCTGTCGCTCCATAGCGTTTCACGTGGAACTTTCCCACGGACGGATTGTGGGACGTTCCACGTGAAACACTGTGACTAGTATGCAGGGGGGTGCGTCGGTATATTCGCCGACACACCCCCGATTCATTTACCGAGAGACCGTGGCAAGAATCATCGCAATTGCGAATCAGAAGGGCGGAGTCGGAAAGACCACAACAGCCGTGAACCTCGCCGCGTCTCTGGCGGCGGCGGAGCGGCGGACTCTGCTCGTGGACGGCGATCCTCAGGGCAATGCCAGTAGCGGTATCGGATTGTCCCGTGAGGACATCCGGGAAACCGTTTACGACGTGCTTCTCGACTCTAGCCGCTTTGATGAAGCGCTTCACAAAGCGGTGCAGTTCAAGCACCTCGATGTTCTGCCGGCGACTCCGGATCTGGCGGGTGCGGAGATTGAGCTCGTCAACGAAGACGAGCGCGAACTCGCGATGCGCCGCGGCCTCGAAAAGATTCGAGACCGATACGACTACATTTTGATTGACTGTCCGCCGTCTCTTGGTCTAATCACGATCAACATGCTGGCTGCGGCGGATTCTCTGCTGATTCCCCTGCAATGCGAGTACTACGCGCTTGAGGGTCTCTCTCAGCTCCTGAATACCGTCCACTTGGTACAGCAGGGAGTGAATCCGTCGCTTGGCATAGACGGGGTACTGCTCACGATGTACGACGCTCGCTTGAACCTTTCGCGCCAGGTAGCAGCAGACGCTAGGGAATATTTTGGCGCGAAGGTCTTTGAATCGATTGTTCCGAGAAACGTACGGCTCGCGGAAGCGCCATCTTTTGGCAAGCCGATTATTCTGTACGACGTAGCCTCCGTTGGAGCTCAAGCCTACATGAATGTGGCCAAAGAACTGCTTGATAGAAACTCTTAACTCGTTAATATACAACGAGTTACGCAATTTTCGTAATTATTCACAGTTGCAGGAATTATGAGCACAGAGAAAGGAAGGCGCCTAGGGCGCGGGCTTGAAGCACTGATTGCTCGTGCGCCGACCAGGGCTCCGCTAGTCGAGGCGCCTGTGCGTTCCGAGCCTGCGATTGAGCCAGCCCCGCAAGCAAGCGACTCGCCATATCGTCGCTTGGCGATATCGAAGATTCGACCAAACCCGCTCCAGCCACGTAAGGAGTTCCGCGAGGAAGATCTTGCGGACCTCGAGGCTTCCCTACGCGTCAGTGGACTCCTCCAGCCCGTGACCGTACGTCCCGCTCCCCGTGGCGACGGATTCGAACTCATCGCAGGCGAGCGGCGCTTTCGCGCCGCGCAGCGGCTGGGCTGGACAGAGATTCCCGCGGTCGTACGCGATGTTGACGATCAGATGCTGTTGTCCCTGGCGATGGTCGAGAATCTTCAGCGCGCCGATTTGAATCCAATCGAAGAGGCGGAAGGCTACGAGCAACTCGTCCGAGAGTTTTCGCTGACGCAGCAAGAAGTGGCTGACATCGTTGGCAAAGATCGATCAACAGTTGCCAACACACTGCGCCTTCTTGCGCTCCCCGCTTCGGTGCGTCGGCTCGTGTGGGATGGCGCCATCACGGTTGGGCATGCGCGCGCGCTCTTAGGGCTTGGGGAGCCAGGCCACATGGCGGATCTGGCACGCGTGGTCGTTGCTGAAGGACTCTCGGTTCGTGAGGTCGAGCAGCGCGTGCGCGCGGCGGGAACCGCCAAGAAGCCAGGCGCCACAACCACGGGCGGGGACGCGCGGAGCGCGGAGGTTCGACACCTGGAAGATCGGCTTCGGCGGCGATTGGGCACCGACGCACGCATCGTCCAAGCCGGCAAGGGGTCGAAGGGAGAACTGCGTATTCCCTTCTATAACCATGAGGATTTTGAGCGCGTCCTCGAGCTGATTCTCGGGCGGGACAGCGAATGAAGCACGCGCCTACCCCGCGCCAAGTAAAGGCGACCGGCGCCCGCGATGCGCACGGACGCATCTTCGACGTCGAGGGTGGAGCGCTGTACGTGCATCTGCACCGCGAGTCCGGACTCGCGCATCGCCACTACGTCTTGCGGCCTTGGCAGGTGCGTGCTGCCGCCGTCCTCACGTCGCGCCCGATGTTACTCATCTACCTATTGGCCCTAGTGACTTGGGGCTGGATGGCAGGACAGGCGGCGCGCGTGCCCGCATTGAGTCAGGAAATTGGTGCGCTGCGAGCCGACGCCGAGCGTCTCGATACGCTCACGGCGACACTGCAGGAATTACAGGCACGCTACGATCAGGTGCAGCGGATGCTCAGCGCCGCAACGGCTCAACAAGCCGTAGCAGCCGCGCGCGACAGTAGCAACACTCGTCCGCCGACGCCACCGGGCATCGGCGGACGCTGAGCGAACTTTTTACTTCCCATCAGGCGGAGAGACGGACCGTGGCCCTTTTCGGAAAAGACGACACATCCTCGCGCGGCAGCGCACGCGCGGCGGGATCGGAGACGACGCTCTCCATCATCTCCGCTGGCACCACAATTACTGGCGATGTTGAGTGCGGAGGCGTCCTGAAGGTTGAGGGTCGAGTGGACGGCAGCGTGCGTCGCGCTCGACAGATCATGCTGGCCAAGGACGGGTCCATCCATGGTGACGTGGCTGCGGATGAAATTGTTCTTGGCGGCGTCGTGGATGGAAACGTCTCGGCGACCGATCGGCTTGAGCTACAACCGACGGCGGTCGTCAACGGCGACATCAGCACAAAATCCATTGTGGTGATGGAAGGGGCCCGAATTAACGGGTCGGTGAAGATGACAGAGTTAGCGCTAGTGAGTCGGGCAGAGGACGGACGGGAACTGCGCGAGGCGCGAGGCGCCCGTTAGTCTGCCAGTATCGCTTCACTATCGCAGCACAAGGAATGTGTGCGACAGTTGTTATCCACAAGAATTGTGGGTTTTAAACATTTGTTTACAATAGTACTATAAACCATTGCTACACAGAAGATTAGCTATGAAAAGTCTTGGTAACATCGCAAGCCGCCTCATTCTTATCCACAACATCGCGCTCGGGCTTCTCGCGTGTAGTGGGTCAAGCTCGGATGTGCAACAAAATCAAGCATTTCGGGTGGCTCTCCTCACCCCGGGACCCATCTCTGACCAGTCGTGGAATGCGGCGGCGTTTGAAGGCCTCGGACGCATTCGCGATTCCTTGAGCGCAGAAGTTCGGCATGTCCAGACGCGCACGCCGGCCGAATTTGAGGAGAACTACCGCCAGTACGGTGCCGCGGGATACGCGCTCGTGATTGGCCACGGCTTTGAATTCCAGGAGGCGGCGCAGCGCGTCGCTCCGGAGTTTCCGCGCACCGTCTTCGCTACCACGGGCGGCACGGGCACTGCCGCGAATGTGGCCGCGCTGAGTTTCGCGTTTGACGAGCCCTCGTACCTCGCCGGCATGGCAGCTGCCGGCGTCTCGAAGACCAAGGTGCTCGCCGTTATCGGCGGCACGGAGTTGCCGCCCGTGCGGACGAGCTTCGACGCGTTCATCGCGGGAGCGAAGGCGGTAGATCCGACAATCCGCGTGCTCAGCGCATTCATTGGAAACTGGGAGGACGCGGGTGCAGGCAAGGAGCAAGCGCTCGCCCTGATTGCGCGTCGTGCCGACGTCATCTTCCAGAATGCGGATGCTGCGGGTCAAGGCATCTTCCAAGCCGTGCGAGAATCGCGCGCCGTGTGGATTGTCGGTTCGAACGCCAACCAGAACGCAGTTGCGCCAAGCGTCACCTTGGGATCCGTCGTCATTGATATCCCGCACGCCTTCCTGCTCCTCGCTCGCGAGATTCAGGACGGAAGCTTCACACCTCGCGTCGTGCGCTTCGCAACAGCATCCGACGTCGTCCGCTGGGTTCCGAATCCGGCAGTGACACCGATAAGCGCAGCCCTCTCCGCGCGCATCGACTCCACACGTACGGCATTCGCCGAGGGGCGCGGCCCGACACTCGCGCCGACCCCGTGACCGTCACACTGCACGAGCTGGATGCCTATCTCGAGACACTACTCTCGATTTCCACAACGCCGGACTATCCACCGGCAATCAATGGCGTACAGGTTGGGCACCACGGGCCAGTGCAACGAATCGCGGCAGCAGTGGACGCTTCCCTGCGAACCATCACGATGGCCGCCGAGGCAAAGGCGAATCTCTTGCTGGTGCACCACGGGTTGTTTTGGAGTGGGCTGCAACCCCTGACTGGCACGCAGGAGACCAGGGTGCGCGCCTTGTTTAGCCACGACATCGCCGTCTATAGCGCGCACCTGCCACTGGACGCCCACTACACCTTCGGCAACTCGGCACTGCTCGCCAAGGAGTTAGGCCTCGCCGTTACGGGGGGATTCGCCAAACACCAGCACATCTTCTGCGGCGTGCGCGGTGAAAGTGATACCGACACGCACGAACTCAGTGCGCGGATCTCGGCATGGACCGCACCACTTGGGCATCACACCGTGATCTCCAACATCCCACCGGGACATCGGACCCGCCGCTGGGCAATCTGCTCTGGTTCTGGTGCTCGGACGGAAACATTGCGCGAGGCCATCAGCACGGGCATCGATACGCTGATTGTAGGCGAGGGACCGCACTGGAGCGCCGTTGATGCGGAAGAGTCGGGCCTAGTGATCGTATATGCTGGCCACTACGCCACGGAGACGCTGGGAGTGAAGGCTCTAGCGGCTCACCTCAGTGAACGTTTTGGGGTGCCTTGGGAATTCCTTCACGCACCGACTGGGCTGTGAGCGCAATCGCGCTCGCCCTGCACGACATCCACAAGCGCTTCGGCGCAGCCCAAGCACTGACGGGCGCGTCGTGTGTCGTGAAGTCTGGATGCGTGCACGCGCTGCTCGGCGAAAACGGAGCAGGCAAGACCACGTTGATGCGGGTGGCCTTTGGGATGCTCCAGCCAGACCACGGCGAGATAGAGCGCGACGGCAAGTTGGTTCGTCTCGCTTCTGAGCGGGACGCCATCACAGCCGGCATCGGGATGGTGCATCAACACTTTATGTTGGTGCCCGCGTTCACGGTGGCTGAGAACGCAGCGCTTGGCGGGCCGGGGCGTCGGTTCGACGCGGGTCGTGCCGCCGCGCTCGTGCGCCGTATCGGTGAGGAGACGGGCCTACTTCTGAATCCGCACGCGAAAGTGGGCTCGCTCTCCGTGGGAGCTCAACAACGTGCGGAGATTGTGCGCGCCTTGGCACAACAGGCGCGGGTGATGATTCTGGACGAACCGACGGCTGTCCTGACGCCCAGCGAGAGCGAAGAGCTGTACGCGTGGATGCGTCGTTTTGTGGCCACGGGCGGATCGGTCGTGTTGATCACGCACAAGGTTCGCGAGGCGCTCGCTGTCGCGGACGACATCACGGTGCTCCGCCGTGGAGCCACCGTGCTCAGCGGCCCAAGCCGCGAGCTTTCGGAGGAGTCGGTGATTGAGGCCATTGTTGGCGAGGCGCGGGTGACCTCCAACGCAACGCCGCTCGCCGCCTCCAACGACGAAGTCCTGTTTGGACTTGATGCTGTCACCTACCACGATACCTCGGGTGTTCGGCGCTTGAAGCCGACCACGTTGACGGTGCGGCGCGGAGAGATTCTAGGCGTGCTCGGCGTTGAAGGCTCGGGGCAGCGCGAGCTTCTTCGTCTCCTCGCTGGACGACTCCAGCCCAGCAGCGGCACAGTCCGCCGCCCGGTCGTGGTCGGGTTCGTACCTGAAGACCGATTACACGATGCCGTGATTCCAGAGTTCTCGCTTACCGAAAACAGACTGCTTGCCGAGGCATCTGCCATGCGCGGTCTGATTTCGTGGCGCGACCAAGCGGAAACTACGACGAGCATCATGCTTGAGAATGACGTGCGTGCGACCGATGCCAATGCTGCGATGCGCACACTTTCTGGCGGTAACCAGCAGCGCTTCGTGGTCGGTCGAGAGCGGCGGCTTGCTCCTGATGCGCTCGTGGCGGAGAACCCAACGCGCGGGTTGGATGTACAGGCGACGGCCCGCGTGATGCATGCGCTTCGCTCTGTGGCCCAAGAACACAAGGGTGCCGTCATCGTTCACTCAGCTGACCTCGACGAAATTCTTGCGCTCACTACGCGGGTGCTTGTGTGCTTCGCCGGCGAGGTGCATGAGATTGCCCCACCGGCTACACCGGGGGATCGTGGCCCATATGCACGAGCCTTGGTGGGGGCGTTCGCCTAGTGGAAGCATTCATCGCGTTCTGGGATGGGGCCGCGGGATCAAGCTACGCCTTTTGGTCGGCGACGCTGGTGCGCGCGACTCCACTGTTGCTCGTTGGTCTCGCGGTCGCGGTCGCGTTTCGCGCAGGCGTGCTCAATATCGGCGCCGAGGGACAGCTGATTCTCGGTGCGATTGCGGCATCGAGCGTAGCGCTAGCGATTCCAGCACTACCCGCCATGGTGATGATTCCCGCGATGATTGCGGCGGGTGCAGTTGGCGGAGCGGTGTGGGCGGGAATTGCCGCGTGGCTGCGTCACCGCTTCGGCGTACTCGAAGTGATCAGCACCATCATGCTCAACTTCGTGGCGGCGGCGCTGGTGAGTTGGATGGTGCGCGGACCATTGCAGGAGCCGACCAAGGTGTATCCGATGTCCGTGAGCTTCAGCGAGGCGGCGCGCTGGCCCTTTTTGCTCGACGGGCAGCGCACGCACCTAGGCTTGGCACTCGGCGTTGTGGCCGCCTTGTTGATGTGGTTTGTGTTGACGCAGAGCGCCGCAGGATTTCGCGTGCGAGCTGTAGGCGCGGGGGCTTCTGCCGCCGAGAGTGCGGGTGGCGTCAACACGCGAGCACTGACGTGGCGTGTGTTCGTCGTGAGCGGAGCGCTGGCTGGTCTCGCCGGAGCATCAGAGGTCGGTGGTGTGACCTGGGCGTTGTACGAGGGCATCTCGCCAGGGTATGGCTACACGGCCATTGCCGTCGCGCTCTTGGCGCGCCTTGATCCACGCGGCGTGGTCTTGACCGCTGTGTTCTTCGGTGCATTGGAGGCCGGCGGCGCCTCAATGCAGCGCAACGCCGGCGTACCCGCAGTCGCGGTTCAGATTATCACAGCGACTACCCTGCTCGCTGTGTTGGCGTTGGCGCGCTGGCGGGCGCTACGAGCCGAGGACGTCCTCGGTTGATGCTTGAACTGACACTCGTGCCATTTCTGGAAGCCGCGGTTCGCACTGCGACGCCGCTGGCATTCGCCGCATTAGGTGAACTGGTCGCCGAACGGGCTGGCGTGATCAATCTTGGCCTCGAGGGCACCATCATCGCCGGGTGCTTGGGTGGCGCAGCAGCGGCGACGCTTGGCGGCACGGCACTCGGCTTCGCTGGCGCGGCGACGGCTGGCCTGCTCGTCGCATTGGTGTTCGCGGTGTTTGTGGTGCACGTCAAGACGGATCAGATCATCACTGGTACTGCGCTCACGGTTCTCGGGCTCGGAATTACCGGAAGCATCTATCATCTGTGGCCCGCGCTCGTTGGCGTGGGAACGACCCTCCCCACCACGGGCTCGGTGCGCATCCCCGTATTGTCGGCCATTCCACTCGTGGGCTCTGCGCTTTTTTCGCAGCCATGGCCAACGTATGCTCTCTACCTATTGGTGCCCGCCATTGCGTGGTGGCTCGCGCGCACGCAGGCAGGGCTTGGCTTGCGCGCGGTGGGCGAGCATCCTGCGGCTGCGGCTGCGGCCGGACTCTCACCACAACGCATTCGCTTTGCGGCCATCTGTTTCAGTGGCGTTATGGGCGGACTGTGCGGCGGTACGCTCGTGCTTGCACAGGTGGGATCATTCAACGAAGGCATGAGTGCGGGTCGCGGCTTCATCGCGATTGCCATTGTGGTGCTGGGTCGCTGGACGCCGTGGGGGGCGGCCGGCGCCGCCTTGGTGTTTGGCGGGGCCTTCGCCTTCCAGTATCTCGCGCAGTCGCTCGGACTCGGCTGGCCGTATCAGCTGTTTCTCGCGATGCCCTACGTGCTAACGCTCATCCTCCTAGCCGCACAGCGTGGGCGGGCCGCCGCCCCAGCCTACCTCGGGCGCTGAACTGCGCTAAGAGTTTTTAGAGTTCGCGGCGCGACGGGAGGTATGGTCCGCCAAGATCCCAGTGCCAAGCCTCACGCCGCTCATTCGTGCGCGGATCCTTGAGCGGATGATACTGCAACCGAGCCGCGGGAATTCCCACGCGCGCTCCCCAATCGAGAAGGCGTTGACGATTGGTGGAGACGAGGTGGGCCATGCGCCGACCGAGCCAAACGTGGCGGTGCAACCAGAGCCCGCCTTCCATGGCGTGAATCATTCCGTCACGTCGCAGGGCAAATTCTTGCCATTCGTCCATGAGGGCCGCGAGATCGCGAGGCGGCGGGATGGCGGGCACGCGCGAATCGCGCGTTAGTGGCAGCTGACGACGCCTTCGGGGTCGCCAGGATACGGCGGTGTAGTCACTGATCCAGAAAAGACCGCACAGGTTAGCGGGAACGACTGCGGGTGGGTGGCCTTGGCCGACCAGCCGCCTTGCGTGGCGCTGATGATGGTGAGCACGACACCGCGAGACGTAGTGTACTTCAGCTCATCAGCATCCGCAGTGTAGCGCGAGAACTCGTGGAAATACGCTTCTTGTGCGCTCGCGAGATTGCGCAGGTCCGCGCGCAACGCTGCCGCGTTTGCCTTGCCCTTGGTGTTCTGGAACTTGGGCACAGCAATGGCCGCGAGAATCCCGATGATCACGACCACGATCAACAGTTCAATCAGAGTGAAGCCACGCTTAGCGGGTCCAACAATCACAAAGGACTCTCGGTGGGAGCTGGAGTGTACTTGAACGTGACGCGTGTCACCGCAGAAGGTGACAGAACTTTCTCAATGCCGACCCACACGAAGCGAGGAAGCAAGGGCGGGGCCATTCACGAGGCGTCGGTTAAGTCTTTTACGTGCAATACGTTGTAACAAACTGTGCGGGTCCGCAACCGCGAGCCCGGAGGGAATACTCCGAGAGATGCCGCAGATTGCAACGCTGTCATCTTGTTGGTCGGCTGTGTCGGCTACGCCTTGGCGAGCAACCAGTTCTCACCCGAACCAATGTCTACCACGAGTGGAACTCGCAGAGACACGGCTGAAGTCATCTCGCGATTCACCAAGCGGCGCAGAGCTGCTTCCTCGCTGGGCGGACATTCGAACACGAGTTCGTCGTGCACCTGGAGCAACATTCGCGCTGTCAGTCCTTGGGTCTCCAGTGCCGATTGAATGCGGATCATCGCAACCTTGATGAGGTCCGCCGCAGAACCTTGAATCGGTGAGTTCTGCGCAAGTCGTTCGCCGAAGGCGCGAGTGTTGAAGTTCCGATCGTGGATTTCTGGGATGTAGCGACGGCGGCGAAAGAGCGTTTCCACGTATCCGCGCGCGCGCGCATCGGCCACCGAGGCATCGAGCCATTGGCGTACTCCGGCGAATCGCTCGAAGTAGGTCTCAATGAACATCTTCGCCTCCGCATGATCAATCTTCAGTTGCCGGGACAGCGCATGCGCACCTTGGCCGTAGATGGTGGCGAAGTTGATGGTTTTGGCGCGGGCGCGCATTTCGCTCGTTACGCTGTCGAGTGGAACACCGAAGATGACACTGGCCGTTTGGCGGTGAATGTCACCACCGGCTTGGAACGCGGCGACGAATGCGGGGTCGCCGGAGAGATGGGCGAGCAGACGCAGTTCAATCTGTGAATAGTCGGCGGCAAGAAGCATCCACCCGTCGCGGGGGATGAAGCCACGGCGGATGTCCTTTCCGAGTTCCCGCCGAATGGGAATGTTCTGCAGGTTCGGGTCCGACGACGAGAGACGCCCCGTACTCGCCACCGTCTGGTTGAACGACGTGTGAAGGCGTCCCGTGTGCGGATTCACGAGCACGGGCAAGGTGTCGAGATACGTGTTCTCGAGCTTGGCGAGCTCGCGGTACTCCATGAGCAGGGTGGGCAGCGTGTGGCCTTCGTCGGCGAGTTCCTGCAGAACGCTTGCATCCGTGCTGGGGCCGGTGGCCGTCTTCTTCTTGATGGGCAGGCCCATCTTCTCAAACAGAATGACCCGAAGCTGTTGGTTGCTGTTGACGTTGAAGGTCTCGCCAGCCTCTGCATGAATCTGACGCTCCAGCTCGAGTCGGGCCGCCTCAAAGCGGGTCTTCAGGGAATGGAACCACGGGATGTCGATGGTGATTCCCGTCCACTCCATCTGGGCCAGCACGTCAACCAGCGGCAACTCCACCTCATGCAGCAAGGCGGCGGCCTCATGCTCCTCGAGCCGCGGTGCGAGCAGGCGCTGCAGGCGCAGGGCGACATCGGAATCCGCGCAGGAATAATCACGCGCCGCCACAAGGGGAACTTCGTCGTAGGGCATCTGTTGCTTGCCCTTGCCGCACAATTCGTCGTACCCGGTCATCGCAATGCCGAGTAGTTCGATGGAGAGCGAATCCAATGCATGGGAGCGGCGACTGGCATCAAGCACATAGCTCGCCAGCATGGAATCGAACGCGAGCCCACGCAACGTGATGCCGGCGCGACGCAGGACCAGCAGGTCGTACTTGGCGTTATGTGCTGTTTTGCCGACGCTCGAGTCTTCAAGTAGCGCGCGCAGTGGGGCCATCTCCGTGCTCATGAGCGCCGGCAAGTTCACGACGGCGTGCGACCCCTCGGCGAGCAGGCGCGCCGCGATTGACGCCGGCGCGGCACCAGATTTTGGCTTCGCTGGCGCGGGTGCCTCGTCGAGTGCCAAGCCACCCTGTGCGGAACCGGGCACACGATGCGCGAACGGTAGGTACCACGCCTTGCCGGGCGCCGTGGCAACCGAGATGGCCACCAGATTTGCGCGCAGCGGTGTGATGATAGGTGGAGCACCGGCGTCGAGCACGGTCTCGGTATCTACCGCGATCATTCTTGCCGCCCGCGCCTCGGCAATCATCTCTTCAACGAGAGCGGGCGTATCGGCAATGCGGTAGTCGAGTGGCACGGGGGCCGGTGTGCCTGGCACGGCTTCGCGCGCGTTGCGCGCAGCCACCATGTGCCCTTCGGAATCCACAACCGCTTCGTTTGCACCGGCGAGCGCAGCACTCGGTGCCGCGCCTGCGGCTTCGGCGTTCACCGCAGCCGTACGTGCAGCCGTGTTGAAATCGAGCTCGACAAACAGATCCCGTAAAGCGACCCAATCCGGCGTCTCGAGCACCAGCGTCGAGAGATCGAGCGTGACGGGGAGGTTGCGCTGCAGCGTGACGAGTTCCTTAGAGAGCATCGCCTCGGCCTTGGCGTTGAGCAACGCGTTGCGCGCGCGCGTAGGCTCGATCTCGTTCACATGCTCGAGCATCGCCTCCACCGTTCCCCAACGCTCGATGAGCGCGAGGGCGCTCTTGTCGCCGATGCCTTTCACGCCGGGCACGTTATCGGCCGTATCACCCACCAACGCGAGGTAATCCACGACACGCTCGGGCGGGACGCCGAGCCGCTCGTGCGCGTTTTCCATTCCGTACCATTTTTCGGTGGTCCGCCCTGGCGGTCCGTGCCATGGGTTCAGCACCCACACGCCCGTTTCCACGAGCTGCAACAAATCCTTGTCGCCAGAGACCACGCAGACCTCAAGCCCCGCGGCCACGCCCTGCGGGCACATCGTCGCGATAACATCGTCGGCTTCGAACCCATCAAGCTCAAGCGTGGGAATCTTGTATGCCGCCAAGAGCTGCTGGACGCGTTCAACTCCCGTGTCGAAGTCTTGCTGTTGCTCCTCGGGAAGCGCCACGCGATTCGCCTTGTAGGACTCGAGCAACACATCGCGCCCCGAGGCCCCGGCGTCATTCACCCAGCCGATGTATTCCGGCTTGTGCTTCTCAATGAGACGGCGCAAAAACTCGCTGACGCCCTTCGCCATTCCCGTGTTCTCACCGCGCGCGTTGCGCAGGGGTGCGCTACTCCCGAGGGCGTGAAAGGAGCGATAGATCAGCGCATAGCCATCAATGAGGTAGAGGCGCGGGCGTCCTGGAGTGCTCATTCCGGAAAACTAGCGCAGACCCAACAAGGTCGCGGTGAGCGCGACGACGAGTGCGATTCGTAGGTTGTCGTCGAGTGGCCTGGCGGGACGCTCCGCTATTGCCGCGACCACACCGAGCAGCACGGCGGCGCTCACGGAGGCAGGCGTAAGCCAGAGTACGCCTGCGGCGGTCACTACAAGGGCCGCCGCCGAGCCGAGGAGTGTTTTGCCGTTGGCCGGCCGTTGCCGCCAGCTTGCGGCGCTACGGCCGACTACCGCTGCCGCGGCATCTCCAAATGCTGCCGCCCAGAGAGCGGCGACGGCGGCATTCAGCGGCGCGAGCCAGAGCACGACGGCCATCGCAAGCGCCAGCCAAGTCGCACCCGTGAGCGCCGCTTGCTCGTGCCGGCGCAGCATTCCGCCAACGGCCGTGGAGAATGCCTTGGCAAATGTGGGCCAGGCGTTGCGGAGCGCCTCAATCACCAACGCCAGAAGCGCGGCGGCTGCGACGGCAATTTGGAGAGTGCGCTGGCTGGTCCATCCAAACGCAAGACTGATCGGCAAG
Organism: Gemmatimonas sp.; assembly: GCA_031414535.1. GTDB lineage: Bacteria > Gemmatimonadota > Gemmatimonadetes > Gemmatimonadales > Gemmatimonadaceae > Pseudogemmatithrix. The sequence goes on along the minus strand of JANNVQ010000057.1, from coordinate 149,120 downwards.
ACGGCCGTCGCGGCGTGTAGCGCCTTACGCGCAAGTTCGGCGCGAAGCGGAAGACGCTCCGGCGTACTCACCGGAGCTGTCACCGGAGCTGTCGGCGGAGCTCCGCTTCGAATCGCGAGTCGCTCGCCTGCGTGAGGCGCCAGCGACCGGTCCCCGTCTGGTCGTAGAACTGCAGTTGCAGTCCGCGACCCGAATACTCCCAAATCTGCTGGCGCACGCGCTGCATGTCCGTGAATGCCGGCTCGATAATCTGGTCCGGTTCACCCATCACGATAAAGGCGCGCCCGCGATCAGACATCCAGCCCGCAACGCCGTCTTCTCGGAAGCGCGCGTTAGCGCGAACGAGGCGACCGAAGTACACGCGCAGGTCTTCGTGCTGGACCGTGTTGGGAATGGAGTCAGTCTCCCGCATAAACGCCGCCCAAGCGGCCGGCCGTTGTTCCTCGGGCGCCTCGCGCAGAGCCTGTAGGCGTTGCGGGCGAGCAAAGTAGCGGAGGAACTGTAGCATGTCCTCGAAGCGTGCGACCGGGAGGTCGTCGCCGAATCCAACAAAGACAAAAACGCTCGAAGTGTCTTGTCCCGCGCCGCCGACGAAAGACACCTGCGAGACGCCGATGCTGAGCCGCTGTACCGGCACCTGTACAATACCGGCGGAGAACTTCGGGTAGCCTGACAGGCGCACATCTTCCTGCCACATCACGCGGCCCGTTTCTCCGCGTGCAATCAGGCGAACGACCGTGTCGGCGGCCGACGCGCTCTCGATGTAGAGCGGCAACACCGAATCCTGACCAAGCGCGGCCGTGGCACGAGGCCGCGCGAGGAGGAAGGGAATGGTGTCACGCGACTCTCGAGGAACGACTTTGTTGATCGGAATGGGGGTCCCAAGCGCGCGCGTCGCGAAACTTGGGACCTCGAGATCAAGCGTCTCCACCGCGCCCCGCTGGCTGCTGACGTCGCGCACAGCGAGAGTCAGGCGGTAACGTCCGGGTGCGAGATCGATGATTTCTTGAAACAGTACGCTCTCGTCGGCCCGCTCCGTTTCGCGGAAGGCGGCGACGATGACGGATTCCGTGGTCTCGGCCGTGTAAACCGCCAAGCCCTCACGTTCGACCGTGATGCCCACCGTGTAGTTAGCGCGGTAGCGGCTGTCGGTCTCACGAGTGAAGCGCAACGCGGCGGGCGAAAAGCCGAAGACCAGGACCGTGTGCGTGGTGTCCGCAGAGGCGGCGGGGAGAAAAGCGGTGCGCCCAACCAAGGGAAAGGGCTGTCCGCGGGCAATCATCCCCATCTGCCGGTACAGTGGCGTCGGGTCGAACGAGATTTGCCGCTGATCGCGCTGCACAGCGGGGACTCCCGATCCAGCGCCGCCACTCGAGGACCCGCCGCAGGCGGCGCCGGCCAAGATGCCGAAGGCGAGAATGAACGGACGTGGGTTCACGAGAGGCAAACAGGGCATCGTCAGGAGGGAGTTCGAGTGGATAATCTACACCGCAGCTTCACTTCCGGCCGCGTCGAGGTATCAACCGAGGTGTCAACTGACGCGACAATCCTTGCCCCATCGCGAACACCGACGTAGCTTCGGCGCGGTGACGAGAGACGCAATGGTGGGAATGACGCTGGCTGGGTACACCCTCCTCGACCGGGTCGGCGAGGGGGGCACGGCGACCGTTTATAGGGCGACCCACTCCGAACACGGAGACGTGGCCTTCAAGGTGCTGCGCGAGAAGTTGCGGCAGGACCGCACCGCGGTCGCCCGCTTCACTCGCGAGGCCGGCTTTGGCACTCGTGTAACGCATCCGAACGTGATTCGGACCATTCAGACGGGTGAGGACGGCGGCGTGCCGTTCCTCGTCATCGAATGGGCACCCGGCGAACTGCTGGAATCCTACGCCAAGCGCCACGCACCGTTTCCGCCAGACGAAGTCGCGACCATCGTCAGCCAGATTGCGGGCGCCGTGTTCGCTGCGCACACAGCAGGCATCGTGCATCGTGACTTGAAGCCAGACAACGTGATGTACGATCACCAGCTCCGGCTGGTGAAGTTGCTGGACTTCGGCATTGCGACATCAACGGACACCACACAGGACCAGCGGCTTACGCGCGCGGGGTTCTTTGTCGGCACGCTGATGTACGTGGCACCAGAAGCGTTATCGGGCGAGATCGTGTCGACGGCGGCTGATCAGTACTCGCTCGCGACCATGGCGTACCTCTTTCTCACGGGCACGCTGCCGTACACCGCGCGCAGCCCGCGCGACATGTTCACACAGTTGCTCTCGCAGCCCCCGATTCCGCTCAACAAGGCCAAGCCCGACATCCAGTTCAAGCCGGAAGTCGAGGCCGTGGTGATGAAGGGACTCGCCAAGCTGCCGAGCGACCGCTACGCCGACGTTGTGGCTTTTGCCGAAGCCTTGTCCGGAGCGCTCGGGGATCCATTTCCTACAGCGACGCCGAGCAGCGGACTGCTCTCGAAGATGAAGGGACTCTTCGGGCGCTGACGCTTGGCGCCGCGTCTGCTAGGCGGACGGCCGTGGACCTGGGTCCACGGGCAACCAACAGGTGAAGGCTGAGCCTCGTCCCAACACGCTCTCGACGGTAATATCCCCGTCGAGCAGTCGAGCCAAACGACGCGTGATGGTGAGTCCGAGCCCGGTACCGCGGCGCACCGAGTCAGCGCGCGAGCCTGAGTCAACCTGTTCGAACTCCTCGAAGATGCGCTGCTGATCTTTGTCGGCGATTCCCATCCCGGTGTCGGCCACCTGCAAGGCAATCCACGCACCTCCGGTGGCCAGCAAGGGGCGCTGGCGTAACGCCCGTTCTTCCAACAAGCGCGACGGATCGGGCACGAGCGTAGCGCGCACGGTGATGTTGCCCTGTGCTGTAAACTTTACGGCATTGCCGAGCAGATTCACGAGAATCTGCCGCAGGTGCATCGGATCGGTGCTCAGTTTGGGCAAGGTCGCCGGCACTTGGATAGAAAGCGCGAGGCCCTTCTCGATGATGAGCGGCTCGACTTCGCTGGCCACGTCTATCACGAAGGCGCGCAAAGAGAGCGGTTCGCGCTGGAGCTCCAGTCGGCCGGCCGAGAGCTTCGCAAGGTCGAGAATTTGATCGACAAGGGCCTGCAGGTGCTCCGCCGACGCTTGCACGCGCTCCACGGGCCCAACCATTCGGGGCCCGAGCTCACCGTAGGAACCGTCGCGGAGAAGATCGATGTAGCCAACGATCGCCGCCAGCGGCGTACGCAGTTCGTGCGACACATTGGCGAGAAACTCACTCTTGGCGCGATTAGCGCGCGCGAGCTCAAAGGAGAGATGCTCGAGTTCGGCGCTTCGCTCGCGTAGCCGTTGCCGGCGCTCACGTTCGCTGACGAGCAGCGCCACAAGCGCCACCGCCACCACGAGCCCCACGGCCCACATCAACACGGGTGCATTGACCGGCAGGACTTCAGTGGATAGCCTCCCCAAATGGACTCACGCTCTCGCCTCATCGAATTGCTCGCCACGCGCAGCGCGCGTCGCGGTTCCTTCACGCTGGCATCAGGACGCCAGTCCAATCTCTACATCGACTGCAGACCCACGACGATGCATCCGGCTGGGCTTGCGGCTATCGGACCGCTGGGCCTTCACGCCATCGGCGAGCGGGGATGGGCCGCCACATCTGTCGGCGGCCTCACCCTGGGTGCAGACCCGGTGAGCTATGCCATTGCCTACGCGAGCCAGCTGGCCGGAATTCCGGTGCGCGCCTTCACTGTGCGGAAGGAAGCAAAAACGCACGGCACGGGCAAGGTGATTGAAGGCGCGTTCGAAAGCGGCGACCGTGTGGTCGTGGTGGAAGACGTGATCACAACCGGCGGATCGGCGCTTCGGGCCGTTGAGGCCGTCCGGGCCGCGGGCGCCACGGTGCTCGGCGTGCTCGCGGTGGTGGACCGCGAAGAAGGTGGCCGCGAAGCGATCGAAGCCCAAGGGCTTGAGGTCGCGGCACTCGTCACCGCCGCCGAGATTGTGGCGCGGATGTAGGTCCCTCAGCTCACGCGGCGATGAATGGCTGGCCGGCGATCTGCGACTGAGGGCGGGAGCGGCCGCATTCCTGGGCGCAATGCTAGTGGGCGCAGTTGACGCAGCTTCGCTTTGTGCGGGCGGACCAGCTCGTCCATGAATCGTTCCAGCATTCGCTCTGAGCTGTAGTGCCGCCGGAATTCGCCTGCGGACACCTTGAGGAAGGTCTGCACGTGGCGCCCGAAGCTTTGCGGCGACGAGAAGTCGAGTGCGTTGGCTACGTCAGCGATGGCGTGACCCTGATCTTCGAACAGCCGCGCAGCACGCACAAGTCGCGCATAGGCAAGGTACCGCTTGGGCGCGGGAAGCTTGGCGCGAAAGAATCGGCTCATGAGCGTGCTCGGCAGCACCTGCATGCGAAGCGCGAGCGCTTGCACCGTGTCGTTGCACGCACTTGCGGCGAACAGCGCCTCGAAGAATTGCCACGTGTCCTCGGAGACGGGTGCGACCTCTTCGCGAATCATTGCCAGCGCCACGCGGTCCGTGGAGCGCGTGGCCTCCGCGGCGAGAATTCGACGGAGCTGGCTCCATCCCGCCGGCACACGAACATCCACTAAACGTGTGATGCCAGCATTGCCAATGCGCAGCAGCGACTCTGCACTCGGGGGCTCGGCGCCGAGCAAGGCGACCGTCGGCACGCTGGGAAATTCTCGGAGCAACGCGGCTACGCGCCGGTCAGCGTGCTGGCCGCAGCGGACGACGCCGAGAATCACGGCACCCACTCGGCCCTTCTTAAGATCTTCGAGCGCGTCGGCAACACTCTCGCGGTGTACCGCGCGGTAGAGGCCTTCACCCGCCGCGTCCACGCGCGCGCGTTCGTCGGGGTCTAGGACAGTGACGACGGGAGCCTGAAGGGTGGGCAATGAGGCACTCATGCGAATCTCCGAAAGCGGGTGGATGACGACCAGCGGGCGGGACGATGGGCCTCGCCAGTCATCCTTCCGTCACCGAGTGCGTCACGTGCGCGACTCCGCGTCATCGCCTCCGCGTTAGATTCCACTCGTGGCCCCGCCGGACGATCGCGTCGCAACCGGAAGGTTACGCCGAGGAAAGTCCGGGCTCCTTGGACACGCTGCCAGGTAACGCCTGGGCATGTGCGCGCGCGCAAGCGCAAACGCATGACGGACAGTGCAACAGAAAGCAAACCGCCTTTGGGCAACCGGAGGTAAGGGTGAAAGGGTGGGGTAAGAGCCCACCGCATGCGTGGTAACACGGATGGCATGGCAAACCCCAGCGGGAGCAAGGTCAAATAAGCGGCGAGCAGCAGTCCTCTGTGATCAAGACGCCGCGGGTTGACTGCTAGAGCGTATCTGCGAAGGTGCGCCGAGAGGAATGATCGTCCGAGGCGGCAACGTCTCGACAGAACCCGGCTTATAGGCGGGGCCCACGTTGGTCCGAGGGGGGCGGTGCTCAGTGAGCACTCGCCCCTCTCGCTGTTTGGCGAGTATCGTTCGCGTATGTCGCGTGGTCTTGTTTTCGGGCTGTTCTTTTTCGTCGCCGGCTGCGGTGGTGGTGGTGCCGTGTCGGCGCGACAACCGGGACCGGCGAGGACCGTGGAGCCTAGCCGAGACTCGCTTGCGGGGCCGTGGATCATCAGAGGCGCGGAACGTCCGCGTGCGCAACGCGTGGACCTCACGGCAGTGCTCGAGTCTCGAGTTGATTCGCTTGTTCGGATGGATACCATCGCGACGCGTGCGTGGTATCACTGGTCTGAGAACCCCGGTACCGCGCGGGTTCGCGTGGCAGGGAGCGTGCATGCGTTTGCCGTGCGCCGAGGCTCGGATTCCCTGTGGCGGGTGCTGGATACCCCGCAGCTGCCGGTGTCGTTCGTTGCGGAGGTCCCGTGGGCCGGCGGTGCGCCCCAGCTTCAGTTGCCGCTGGTCGGAGGGTGCGACGCACAGGCCGCACTCGTGTCTGGGTGGCGCGAGACCTGGGTGGCGCCGCCGCGTGAAGTCTCGCTTGGTACCGCGTGGCGCGATTCCTCAAACAGCCCGCTGTGCCGAGACGGCATCGTGTTGCAATCGATGGCCGTGCGGGACTTTGTTGTCGAGGGCGTGGTGCTCCGCGAGGGCCGCTTGCGCGTGGTGGTTCGTCGCAATTCACGCGCCGTCATCACCGGCCGCGGGGTGCAGTTCGGGGACTCGGTTCGCTTCGTTGGCGAAGCGACAGGCGTGGCTCGCCTAGAGCTCTTGCCTGAGGGGGCGGTGATTGCGTCAGGAGTAGGCAGCAGCGAGCTCCGCCTCACGATGCGAGGGCGCCGGCGCACGCAGGAACTCGTGCAGCGCAGCGCCCTCGTCATCGCAATTCCCTGACGCGGCCTCAGTCTACCAAGCGTAGGGGCATGAGCAGGCAGAGATACTTTGCCGAGTCCGCCCAACCTTCTGGCTCGATGGTTGATGCGCGTTCTGGTGCGCGGAAGGTCATGCGGACCTCGTCCGTGGGCATGTACCGGAGGATCTCCAGCAAATACGCCGCATTGAAGCCGATGTCGAGCGGATCGCCTTCGTAACGAATGGGCAGCTCGTCCTGCGCCTCGCCCAGGTCCGGTGTGCTGACGGAAAACTTCAACATGCCGGCGTTGAACGAGAGGCGAATGCGATGGGTCTGGTCAGACGCAACCACGCTCATGCGGCGCAGCGCGCTGGTGAGGGCTGCACGATCCACAATCGCGTACTTGTCGTTGTCCTTCGGAATGACCTGTTCGTAGCCAGGATACGGGCCTTCGATGAGGCGCGTGTACACCGAGGTGAACGGCGAGCGAAAGCCAAGGTGATTTTCACCCTGCGCCACTTCGAGCTCTTCTTCGGCTGGAAAGAGCCGACGAATCTGCTCCAGTGCCTTGGGCGGAATGATCAGATCCGACTTTTGTCCTGACTTCACGGGGACTTCCATCTTGGCCAGACGATGACCGTTGGTCGCCACCATGCGCATTAGGTCGCTGCGCAGCTCCCACAGTACGCCGTTGAGGATTGGACGGCTTTCTTCGGTGCTCGCGGCAAACGCGGTGTGTCCGATGAGCTTTTGAAGATCGCCCGAGGGGACGCGAACGGCTTTCTCGAACTGCACCGCCGGAAAACTCGGGAACTCTGACTTTGGCAGACCCAAGAGTTTGAACTTGGAGCGTCCGCATTCAAGCGTGATGCGCTGATCTCCTGTTGCTGAGATGCGCACGGGTGCGGGTGGCAGTTCGCGAGCGATCTCGCTCAGCTTCCGGGCCGGGATTGTGATGGCACCCATCGCCTCGACGTCAGCCGTAACCTCAGTGGAAACGGCAATGTCGAGATCAGTCCCGGAGATGCGAATCCCTTTGTCGGTGGTCTGCACCAGGAGATTCGCAAGCACGGGGAGTGTCGTCTTGTTGGGCACAGCCGGTGTTACGGCGGCGAGCCCTTCCTGAAGCTTCTCGCGTGTGATCGTGAAGCGCATGCGCGTCGGACGGAGGAATGTGGAGTAGCACAGGGGACTACTGTTTCTATCTACTTAATACTCTAAGTAGCAGTAGTAGTAGAAAGGTGTGGATTGTGGACGAATGGCGAAAGTGCTTGTGCTACAGAACCTTCGGCGTTCAGCCTCACGTGCATTGTGCGTGGAGCAATTGGGGAAGCATGGGGGAAACGCAGCTTCGACCAACGTTGGATGTGGACAGTGTGGAGACTATGAGGAATGTCGGACAGTTTCCCTCACTCTATCCACACGGCTTCGGAACTCCGCGCTTTCCTTCATTGTCTCTGCCACGCGCTCAAGGGAATGAATCACGGTGGAGTGATCGCGTCCCCCGAAGGCCTGGCCGATTTCGACGAGCTGAAGCCCGAGAATTTCCCGCGCGAGGTACATGGCCACCTGCCGAGGGATCGTGAGCGTCTTGGTTCGTGTTTTTGACTGCAGGCCCTCGACGGTCACTCCCCACTCGGAGGCCACGCGCTGCTGAATGGTGCCCATCTTATCCTGACGTTCGGAGCGCACGGGACCGCCATCAGAAGTCCGCAGCTTGTCGCGCAAAGCCTCACGCGCGAGGTCCACGGTGACGACGCGGTGCTTGAGCGAGGCGAAGGCGAGCAGTTTGATGATGGAGCCTTCGAGCTCGCGAACATTGGACTGCACGTGATCCGCGATGAAGTGGAGAACATCGTCGGGGATGGTGTGCTCTAGGTGGTCCATCTGGGCTTTGCGGCGCAGGATTGCGATGCGATGCTCGAGGTCCGGTTGGCCGATGTCGGCCACCATGCCCCAAGCGAAACGCGAGGCGAGGCGCGCCTCAAGTTTGGAGATTTCGGAGGGCGGTCGGTCAGAGGTGAGGACAATCTGCCGACCGGCCTCATAGAGTGCGTTGAAGGTGTGAAAGAACTCCTCTTGCGTGGAGTTCTTGCCGCCGATGAAGTGGACGTCGTCCACCAGAAAGAGATCCGTCTCGCGATAGCGGCGACGGAAATCATGCATTGCGCCCTTGCCGATGGACGTGATGACGTCGTTGGTGAACTGCTCGGTGGTGATGTAGGTGACACGAGTTTGCGGAGCCCGACGCACGATTTCTTGTGCGATGGCCTGCATCAGGTGGGTCTTGCCCAGTCCGGTTGGTCCGTAGAAGAACAGCGGGTTATAGGTCTTGCCCGGCGCCTGCGAGACGGCCATTGCCGCGGCAGCGGCGAGGTCATTGGACTTGCCAATGACGAAGGTTTCGAAGGTATAGCGATCGTTCAGCGAAGACAGCGTGACGTTACTCGGCTGCCTTTCTGGCTCCATGGTGCGCTGTTCCTGTCCCTTTTGTGGCACGAACAGGTCCATCTGACTGCGCTGGAGCCGCTCCTGTTGAACGCGAAGCGCAATCTTCACCGGGTGCCCAACGGCCACCGGTGCGAAGGACTCGAGCAGCGCGGTGTGCCGACGCTCGTTCCACTCGACCGAGAATTGGTCGGGGGCATTGAGCGTCAGTTGGTCACCAGAAAACTCAGCGGCCTGAAGGGGCGCGAGCCAGGTCTCAACTATGTGATCTGAGAGTTCCGTGCGCGCTCTGTCGAGCAGGCGGGACCAAACATCAGTGGCCGAAAGGGACATGCAGTGTGCGTGGCGCGAATGTGGAAATCTGGGGGGAGGCGAACCTACACCTCCGCGTGTGGATAAGTCAACGCTCGTGTATCCGAACCAGTCGTCACGGACCGAGCTCCCGTTGACGTAACCCACAGAGCCGACTACGTTTAGCCGTCTGTCCGCGAAGTGATTTTTAGCCAGCAGTTTATCTGGAGCAACGATGGGAAAGCCGACGTATCGCCCGCGCAACACGCGTCGTTTGAAGACGCACGGATTCCGCGCGCGCATGGAGACTAAGTGGGGGCGTCAGGTGCTGAGCCGCCGCCGCAAGAAGGGGCGCAAGCGCTTGACTGTGCAGCTTCCGTCGAAGTACGCAGGCGTCTGAGGCATCGGGCCGCGTGCCGTCGCCCCAGCGGCTGACGCGCGCGGCCGACCTGCTGATGGTCCGCCGCGAAGGGAAGCGAGTCCGAACCCCGCTGCTCGAGGTTCGGGTGCTCGCTTCCCTTCTGCGTCATCATCGGCTTGGGCTCGTGGTGCCACGCCACAAGCACACGGCAGTCGATCGAAACCGTCTCAAACGGCGACTGCGCGAGCTGATGCGCGAGACTTGGTCCGTGCCGTTGGCTGCGGTCGCTCCCGCCGATGTGGTGTTGTATGCGCTTCCGAGTGCGTACGCGGCAGATTTCACAGCGCTGCGTAGTGAACTCACCGTGTTAGCGACGCGTCTCACAAAGCAGGTCTCCGCCGCGTGAGACAATTTCTGATTCTGTTTGTTCGCGGCTATCAGGTGGCGCTGTCGCCACTTTTGCCAGCCGCGTGCCGTTATCATCCCACCTGTTCCAACTACGCCATCGAAGCGCTCGAGAAGCATGGAGCGTTCGGTGGCACGTGGCTCGCGGTGAAGCGCATCGCGCGCTGTCATCCATTCCGGCCCGGCGGATTCGATCCGGTGCCTGAGCCACCTTCCCTCGACTCTTCCCGTCGCGATGGATAAGCGTTTCTTCTTGGCGCTCCTGCTCACCGGTGGCGTGGTCCTGCTGACGCCGGTCCTTTTTCCGCGACCCACAGTGCCCGCGGCAATCACCGCTGATTCGGCCAGCCGCCGCGGCGCGGTAACACCAGCCGCGGCCGGCGCCGCGTCCACAACAGCGTCCACAACAGCAACCACAAAAGCATCAACGGCTGCGACGGCCACGATGTCGGCGGCGAGTGGACCCGCACAGGAGCCAGTGGCTACGGCCGTGCCTGCGGCCGTGGCGGAGACGCTTTCGCTCAGCAACGAGCTGACGACATTCGCATTCTCCACCGAAGGTGCGCGATTCCTCTCGGCCGACCTGCCGCGATTTCGGCAGCTTGGTGGCGTTGATGGCACAGTGCGTTTGGCGAACGGCCGCACGGCGATGCTGGAGTTCCGCCTGATTGCCGGCGGCGACACGATTGATCTGGCGCGCAAGGTTTTCACGGCGTCGCGCGAGACCACGAGCGCCGGCGAGCGACTGCGTTTTGAGACTGCCGTTGGCAGTGGCAGCGTCCGCGTCGAGTACGGCTTGGCGCCGGACAATTACGTGGCACAGGTGCGCGTGACTGGCAGCGGCTTGCCGCAGCCGGCCTTCCTGCTCACCAACCTGCCCTCGGGATTCGACTCGCAGGAAGCGAATCCAAAGGAAGACGCGACGCATCTCGCCTATGCGTTCAAGCCAGTGACCGGCGGCGCAGAGCGCGTGGATTTCCGGAAGCCTGACCCCGGCGAACGCATTATTGAGTCGGGTCCGTTCACCTGGGCGGTGGCAAAGAGCAAGTACTTTCTCGTCGGTGTGCTTGCACCCGAGGGGCAGAACAGCCCGTTTGCGGAATTGCAGGTCACGGGTGCGGTCCGCGAGAACAAGCTGGCGACGCGCGCGCAGGGCACCGTGGTATCACCACTGAGCGATGCCGGCGTCTCGTTCGAACTCTACGCCGGACCGCAGGAGTGGGATCGGATGGTGGGTATGGGCCGCGAGTTCGAGAAGACGAATCCCTACGGCGGGTGGATCAGCGGCGTGGTGCAGCCCTTTGCCACCATTGTGATGCGCCTCTTGCTGTGGTTGAAGCGCACGACCGCGCTTGAGTATGGATGGATTCTTGTGGGCTTCGGCGTGGTGATTCGCGTCCTGATGTGGCCGCTCAATAGCCGGATGATGCGCACGCAGGTGGCCATGCAGCGCATTGCGCCCTTGGTGCAAGATGCGCAGAACAAGTTCAAGGGCGACGCGGAGAAGCAGCGCCTTGCGGTGATGAAGGTGTACGCCGATAACAATGTCAGTCCGTTTGCGGCGCTCTCGGGTTGCTTGCCGATCTTAATTCCGATGCCTGTTCTCATCGCGCTGTTCTTCGTGTTCCAAAACACGATTGAATTCCGCGGTGTGAGCTTCATGTGGCTCTCAGACATCTCGCTGAAGGATCCGCTCTACATCCTGCCGTTGGCGATGGGTGCCTCGATGTACGCGCTCTCGTGGATGGGCATGCGCAACGTGCCGCCGAACCCGCAGACCAAGATGATGTCCATTCTGATGCCGATCATGATGACGGTGCTGCTCATCAACTTTGCGTCGGGGTTGAACCTGTACTACACGGTGCAGAACTTGGCCGCGCTGCCGCAACAGTGGCTCATCTCCAACGAGCGCGCAAAGAACGCAGCGCCAAGCGCCGTAGTGGCGACGACGGATGGGGGCGGGAAGCGTAAGCGCTGATCGGGCGAGCGCGACGATTGTCGCGCTGGCCACGCCGCCAGGACGGGGCGCGCTGGCCGTACTACGCCTCAGTGGACCGGCGGCGGGCGACATCGCCCGCCGCCTTGGTGTCTCAGCCCCACTCACGCCGCGCCACGCGACGCGTGTGCGCCTTCATGCCTGCGACGATATCTCCGAACCGCTGGACGATGCGCTGGTGACATGGTTCCCGGCAGCGCGCTCGCCCACCGGCGAGGATCTGGTGGAGCTTTCGCTCCACGGCGGCCACTACGTGCAGGTGCGCGTGACGGAGGCGCTCGTGATGGCGGGGGCGGTGCCGGCGTTGGCGGGCGAGTTTACAGAGCGCGCCGTGCGCCACGGCAAGATGGATCTGCTCCAAGCGGAAGCAATGGCAGATCTGATTGAGGCTCGTTCCCGCGCCATGCATCGCGCGGCACTCAATCAGCTCTCGGGCGCCCTCACCGAGCGTCTGCTCGTCTTGCGCGAGGCCTTGCTGGAGGTGGAGGCCTTGCTCGCCTACGAGGTGGACTTCCCCGAGGAAGATGATGGCCCGTTGCCGCGTGCTTCGGCGAGTGCCGCCGCAGGGCGCGTCTTGGATGCGCTCACGGCACTGGGCGCGACACTTCCCATGGCGGAACTGGGACGCGAGGGTATTCCCGTGGTGTTTGCCGGTGCACCCAACGCAGGAAAGTCCTCGCTGTTCAATGCGCTGGTGGGTGATGCGCGTGCGATTGTCAGCGAAATTCCTGGCACGACCCGCGACGCGATTGAAGTGCTCGTGGACGAAGCCCCGTATCCCTGGCGCTTGGTTGATACGGCTGGGCTGCGCGAGACCGATGATGCTCTGGAGCGGCTCGGACTTGAAGTCAGCGCGCGCTGGATTGCCCGCGCCGGTGTGGTGGTGGTGTGTGGAGAGACGGAGGAATCGCTGCAGGCAGCAGCTGTGGCAGTGGCGAGCGCGACACATGCACCGCGCGTGCTGGTTCGCACAAAGAGTGACTTGAGCGGACCGGCGGCGGGCGGTGCCGAAGGTACCGCGGTGAGCGTGGTGCTGGGGCGCGGACTCGACGAGCTACGTGCATCCATTCGCGCCGCTGTTCACGCAGCGCATCCGCCGCTGCCCGATGGCGAGCCAATCGTGACGCGCGCCAGACACGTGGCGGCCATCGGAACGGCACGCGAAGAAGTCTCCGCCTTCATCGCGGCTTGGAACGCGGCGACACTCCCCGCCCCGGTGGCCTCGACCCATATACGCGCAGCGATTCACGCGCTTGATGAACTCGTGGGCGGGATTGATGTAGAGGAAGTGTTGGGGCGAGTGTTTCGGAGTTTCTGTGTAGGCAAATAGGACGGAAGACGGATGACGGATGCGACACGGTGCTCAGCGCTCCCGTCATCCGTCTTCCGTCCTGCAAAAGAACGACGCGCGGCCGGCCCCGGAGCCGGTCGCGCGCGTTCACCTCAGCGGTTCGCTCGGACTTTATGCTGTGCGAGCGGCCGCGTCAGCGACTGAAGTGAGTTCGCGGGCCTCTGCCCGCAGCGCCCAAGCAATACCGTGTTCGGCGATTGCCGCTTCCACCATTTGCGCGCCAACGAAATAGCCGGTGCGCTCAGGAATCACGTGACGCTGCACGGTACGTGCCTCGTCGCTCATGCCACCGGAGAGCCAGCGCAAACGGAGGCCAAGACCCGCCCGGTCGAGGTCATCGGCCACCGCACGCGAGAGCACCGCCTCGAGTTCGCGCACACGCGCGTACTGGCGACGCTGAAAACCGTAGTACTCCCAGGGCGCGTGGCCCGGGCTGATCATCTTGGATGCTTGAACGGCGAGGCCTTCGTTCACGAGGTGCTCGCGAAGCGACGCGACGCGGCCAGTTTCCCAGTAACTATAGAAGCCACCGGCGGCCGACACGGCACGACGCATTTCGGCGCGGCTTTGCGGCGAGGTGTAGCGCACGCAGTGCGCAATCTCGTGCGCAAGCCACATTGGAATGAGCTCAGGATCGAGGCCGAGCCCGCGCGTCTGCGGATTGGCGATGCTGGTGAAGTGCTCGAGGCAAACAAAGGCAACACCGCGACCATTGACGACGAGCTCGCCGGCGTTGGCGGCGCCGACGCCGGCCATGAGCACGACGTCAACGGTGGAATCGAGATTGAACAATTCGGCGCAGGCGGCCTCCGCCTGCTTGGCGAGCGCGACGACATCGGTGCGCTCAAGCATCGCCTTCAGGTCGGTCCGATCGGCGCGCACGGTTTCGCGCACGACATCGTGGAAGTGAGGCCCCACCGGCTCGATGACGTAGTTATGCCAGTATGCCGCGAGCAGGGGACGATTCGCCTCGAAGTACCGATGGTACGCTGCAACGGGATCGACGCTTTGGAGCGCGGCGAAAAAATCCGGAAGCAGGTTAATGAGCATTCGGTGGGAGCGAGGTGTGATGCGGTAAAAATCGGGGGACCGATTCTCGGGCGAACGATACGTCTGTTCGTGTTTCCAGACAAGAGGACGTGTGTCGGAGCAAACAGGACGGAAGACGAATGACGGATGCTTGTTGTGCGCGAGGTCACCGTCTCGCGGTCGGATGCCTCGTGCATCCGTCTTCCGTCATCCGTCCTTTATCTCGTACCAAACAAGCGATCGCCGGCGTCGCCGAGTCCGGGGAGGATGTAGCCGTCCGCGTTGAGTTCGCGATCGAGCGAGGCGGCGTAAATCTGCACATCCGGATGCGCAGCGCGGAGTCGCGCGACGCCTTCCGGTGCGGCGACAAGACAAAGAAACTTGATGCGCGTGGCACCTGCGCGCTTCAATGAACTCACCGCACTCGCCGCGCTGCCGCCCGTGGCGAGCATGGGATCGAGCAGGAAGAAATCGCGTTCGGCCGCATCGCCGGGGACCTTGAAGTAGTAGTCCACCGGTTCGAGCGTGTCGTGATCGCGGTAGAGGCCAATGTGCCCGACGCGGGCGCTGGGAACGAGTTTGAGAATGCCTTCCACCATGCCGAGTCCAGCCCGCAGAATGGGCACGAGCGTGAGCTTCTTGCCGGCGACGCGATTCCCGGTTGTGGTCTCGAGTGGGGTATCCACCTCAACCGGCGCCAAGGTGAGATCGGACGTGGCTTCGTAGGCCATGAGCATCGCGATTTCGTCGACGAGCTCTTTAAAAATCTTCTTTGGCGTGGCCTGGTCGCGGAGCAACGACAGCTTGTGTTGCACGAGCGGGTGCGAGACGACCGTGAGGCCTGGCAGCGTTGGGGTAGTCGGCATGGATGAGAAGGTAGTAGCTTCGAGTGCATGAAAGAATATCAGGCGGTGATTCATCGGCTCACGCGGCACCAGCGTGAGGACGAAGACGCGCTCACGGATCTGCTCAACGAGCGCAGCCGTGGCGGCTGGAGCCCTGTGATGATGACCCAGGACGGCCAGCGCCTCACCGTGGTATTCTCACGCGAATCACCGGAGGGCTGAATGCGTCTTCACTTCACGGGTGCGGCGCGCGAAGTAACGGGATCGTCGCACCTTGTGCAGGTGAAAGGGCGCACGATTCTGCTGGACTGCGGCCTGTACCAAGGGCGACGCCATGAGGTGGGCGAGAAGAATCGCCGCTTGCCGCACGCCGCCGACCGTATTGACGCGGTGGTGCTCTCGCACGCGCACATTGACCACGCGGGTCGCCTGCCCTTTCTCGTGAAGGAAGGCTTCCGCGGCCCAATCCACAGCACGGTGGCCACACGTGATCTCTGTGAGGTGATGCTCGCCGACTCGGCGCACATCCAAGAGAAGGACGCGGAGTTCTTGGCGCGGCGAAAGAAGGAAGTGGCTGACCCGCTGTACACGATGCGCGATGTGTCGACGGCGCTCGCGCAGTTCACGCCGCACCGGTATCACGAGCGCTTTGAAGTTGTGCCTGGGGTGACGGCGGAGTTCGTGAACGCCGGACACATTCTAGGCTCGGCTTCGGTGGTGCTGGAGTGGGTGGAGGACGGCCGGACCCGTCGTTTGGGATTTAGTGGTGACATCGGTCGCCACGGCCTGCCCATCATTCGTGATCCGGAGCCGCTGGACCGTCTCGACTGGGTGATCATGGAGTCGACGTACGGCAACCGCGATCACGAGAGCGTGGCGGGGGCTCGAGATGATCTCGCGCGCATCGTCTCCAAGACGGCGGCCCGCGGCGGCCGCGTGCTTATTCCAGCATTTGCTGTGGGCCGCACGCAAGAAATTCTCTACGACTTGCACGGCTTGGCGCGCGCGGGACGCATTCCGCGGATTCCGATCATCATCGATAGCCCACTTGCCGACAAGGCAACGCAGGTGTTTCGACAGAACACCGGAGACTTCGACAGCACGGAGTCCTTGGTGCGCCAGGCAAACGCAGACGGCGACTCGCTGTTTGACTTTGACCTCGTGCAGTTCACTCCAAGCGTCGAGGACTCGAAGGCCGCCATGCAGCGCAGCGGCCCGATGATCGTGATTGCGGCGTCTGGGATGGCGGAGTCGGGTCGGATTCTGCACCACTTGGCGAACAGTGCGTCGGACCCACGGAGCACCATCCTAATCGTTGGCTATCAGGCAGAACACACGCTGGGTCGCCGCATCGTTGAGCGCCGTCCCATCATCAAGGTGTATGGGGAAGACGTGGCGCTGAAGGCGCAGGTGGCGGTGATTAACGGCTATAGCGGGCACGCCGACCGCATGGAGCTGCAGCACTGGGTGGACGCCGTTCGGGAAACGTCTCCGCACTTGCAGGACGTGTTCTTGGTACACGGAGAGCCGGCAGCGCAGGATGCGTTTGCCGTCCAGCTTCGGGAACGCGGATATCACGCCGAGGTGCCGGAAGCGGAGAGCGATGTCACGCGTTGATGCCGCGGCGCGGATGGTGGATTCCGCCATCGCGCTCGGGACCCGCGAGGGCGTGGGCGCGCTGACGCTGCAAGGCATCGCCACGGAAAGCGGTGTGAGTAAGGCGCTCGTCCTGTATCATCATGAAGACAAGGACGCGCTGCTGTTAGCGGTGGCGCGGCGTCTTGTCGCGAAGGATGTCAGCGCATTAGCGGCGGCGGCGGTGGACGCCGAGGTCCTTGAGGCATGGCGGCGCGTGTCTGGCGACGCGGAGCATCGCGCCGAGCGCGTGTTGCTCGTGACCCTGCTCGGGGAGGCCTCGATGCGCGCGGCCGCGCCAGCCTTACTGAGCGCGCGCACGCAAGCGGGCTCGGCATTGGCAGCGGCCATGCTCGCGGAAGCCGGCCTGCGCTCGCGGATTGCCCACTCCTTGCTCGGCCGTCTCCTGGTGCATCACTTGGATGGCATCGCCGTCGGCACGCGTGGGCGCAGTGCTACCTCGCTCGAAGCGGAGCTTGATGCTACCGCGCTCGCACTCCTAGGGCTGGGCACGGAATGAGGTGGTCCCTGCGTCGTCGTGTCGTTGTGGGCATGCTGTTGATTGCGGGCATGGGGTGGGTGGCGTCGGCGGTGTTGGTGCTGCGTGCCGCCACCCGAGACGAGGCGCGGCTGGCGCAGGCCATCGTGGTCCTTGGTGCGGCGCAGTATCGCGGCCGCCCCTCGCCCGTATTACGGATGCGGTTGGACCACGCCGTGGGACTGTACGCGCGCGGCATCGCACCGCGCGTGGTGGTGACCGGAGGTATTGCCGAGGGTGATACGGCCTCCGAGGCGGCGGTGAGCCGAATCTACGCCATGGCAGCCGGCGTGCCGGACACGGCGATCCTGCTTGAGAACGAAGGCCGCACGACGGGACAATCCATTGAACGCGTCGCGCGCCTACTCAAGGCGCGGCGCATTGATACAGTGGTAGTGGTATCGGATCCTTTTCACGTGCTTCGTGCTGGGCGCGTGGCGGAGCGAGCGGGGTTGATTGCGTATACATCACCTACGCGCACCACGGAGGTCTGGCGGCGCGTGATGAACCAACCCGGCTATTTTCTTGGCGAGTCGCTGAAGGCGCCACTCGCCCTCTTCATTGACTGGTAAGACTTGATGCTGCAGTTGCCAATCGTGACGCACACCTTGGCCAATGGGCTACGGGTGGTGCTCTCGGAAGATCATGCGACGCCAATCGTGGCGGTGAACCTGTGGTACCACGTGGGCTCGGCTAACGAGCGAGCGGGGCGCACTGGGTTTGCTCACTTGTTTGAGCACATGCTGTTCCAAGGCAGCGAGCACGTCGGTGCCAACGAACACTTTGAGTTGGTGCAGCGCGCTGGCGGCACGCTCAACGGCTCGACATTCCTGGACCGCACCAACTACTACGAGACGATGCCGGCGCATCAACTCGAACTTGCGTTGTGGTTGGAGGCCGATCGCATGGGTCGGCTACTGCCAGCGATGACGCAGGAGAAGCTGGACACGCAGCGTGACGTGGTGAAGAACGAGCGCCGTTGGTCGGTGGACAACCAGCCCTACGGGACCTGGTGGGAGAAGCTTCCGGCCCTGTGCCATCCGCCGGAGCATCCATTCCACCACTCGTTGATTGGCTCGATGGAGGATCTGTCGGCGGCGAGTCTTGAGGATGTGGCTGAGTTCTTCCGCACGTATTACACGCCGGATAACGCGGTGCTGACGATTGCCGGCGATTTTGATGCGGTGGGTGCGATGACGATGGTGGAACGCCACTTCGCGGCGATTCCTCGCGGCGCGGGACGGCCTGCCTTGCCTTCGATGGCATTGCCACCGCGCTTCGGTTCGTGGCATCGCGAGGTGGTGGAGGACGATGTGGTTGCCTCGCGCAGCTTTCTCACCTTCCGCGTGCCGCCCTGCGGCAGCGAGGGATGGTATGCCGCCAGTCTCTTGGGTGCGGTGCTCGGTATGGGTGAAGGGGCACGGTTGCCACGCGCCTTGGTACGCGAGCAGCGGCTAGCGAGCGATGCTGGTGTGTACACGTTTGATCTCACAAAGGGCGCCGATCTGTTGATTTGCGATGTAACTGGGCGACAAGGCGTGCCGCTCGCCGCGCTCGAGGACGCGTTGATCGTGGAGATTGAGCGGGTGCGGCGCGACGGCGTCACTTCCGCCGAGCGGGACCGCGCGCTGGCGCTGCTCGAGGCGAGTTGGCTGTTACAGCTGCAGTCGGCGGGCCAGCGGGCGGACAAATTGTCGCAGTTTGCTACTTATTTTGGGAATCCCCACCGCGTCAACGAAGAGCTTGGTCGCTACCAGGCGGTCACGGTGGAAGCCATGCACGCGGTGGCGAAGGATCTGATGAACGAAGACAATCGCGCCTCCCTCTCGTATGTGCCGCGGGTTGCGGCTGCAGAGGCCGCATGAGCCACGCGAGCCAGGTGGCCCAAGTGGGTCAGGTGGCCCAACGTCCGCTGCCGGCGGCGGTGCGGCCGTATCAGTTTCCCGCTATTGAGCGCGTGACGCTCAGCAACGGATTGCGGGTGATGGTTGTGCCGATGCCTCGTCTCCCAATCGTGACGGTGATGGCGCTGGTGGACGCGGGCGCCAGCGCGGATCCTCGAGGTCAGGAGGGTCTCGCGGCGATGACGGCCCGCAGCTTGGACGAAGGGATGGGCTCGCTTGACGGGGCCGCGCTCACGGAGCGCTTTGAGGCGCTGGGTACCTCGTTTGAAGCATCGGCAGACTGGGACTCCACGGTTGCTCGTGTAACCGTGACGCCGAACCGCTTGGACGAGGCGGTGTCACTCTTTGCGCAGATATTGCGAGCTCCGCTGTTTCCGGCGGTGGACGTGGACCGCAAGCGCGAGGAGCGCATTGACGATTTGGCGCAAGCGCTTGCAGAACCGCGCGGCCTCGCGGACATGCGCTTTACCGGCCTACTCTATGCTCGGGCGCGCTACGGACGGCCTGCAGCGGGTAACACGAGAAGCGTGGAGGCATTGCGCGCCGAGCAGTTGCAGGCGTTTCATAGGGCGAACTATGGTCCGCACACCACAACGCTCGTCATCGTCGGGGACATCACTCTAGATGCAGCGCTGAAACTGGCTGACGCGAAGTTTGGCGATTGGCGCGCCGCCGCGTCGGTGGTGCCCGCAGGAATGGTTGATGCGGCGGACGCACGGCGGCGAAGCGTCATTATCGCCAAGCCGGACGCGCCACAGACGGAGTTGCGGCTCGGACACGCCGGCGTTCCGCGCAGCAATCCGGACCATATGGCCGTCGTCGTGATGAATGCGATCCTGGGTGGCCTGTTCTCCTCGCGCATCAACCTCAACCTGCGCGAGAAACATGCGTTCACCTACGGGGCCTCGTCTGGGTACGATTGGCGTCGCGGTGCTGGTCCGTTTGTGGTGAGCACGGCGGTGAAGACGGAAGTAACAGATCGCGCGGTACAGGAAATGCTGAGAGAAATTGATGGCATGCGCGCGTCACCCCCCTCGCCCGACGAGCTCTCCTTAGCCACCGAGTACCTAGCGGGCGTCTTTCCAATTCGTTTTGAGAGCACGGCGGCCGTGGCCGGCGCTGTGGCGGGTGCCGTGGTGCACGGACTTACCGACGAGTGGTTCAGGGGATATCGCGACCAAGTGCAGGCGATCACGCGTGAAGACGTGCATCGCGCGGCGCAGACGCACTTGGACCCGTCTCGCTTGCTGCTGTTAGCCGTAGGCGATGCGGCGGTGATTGAAGCGCCACTCGCGGCGCTTGGGCACGGAACACTAGAGGTCATGTCCGCTACGCAGGATCCCACGGAGAACTCATGAGCGAAATCCCGGGCCGCATTGGCGGCGAACGGCAGTGGACGTATCGATTCCTCGACGCGCACGTGGACCGTGTACGATTCCCCGATGGCAGTGAAGGCGATCAGGTGCTGATCTATCATCCGGGCGCAGCAGCGGTGGTACCGGTGCTCAGCGATCCGAGCGGTGAGGATCCGCAAATCCTGTTGATCAAGCAGTACCGATACGCCACCGGCGGCACGTTGTGGGAGATTCCTGCCGGTCGTTTGGAACCCAACGAAGAGCCGATTGCGTGCGCCGAACGCGAGCTGCTCGAGGAAACGGGCTGCACGGCCGAGCAGATGGTGGCGCTCACGAGCATCTACACGGCGCCGGGATTCACGGACGAGAAGATTCATCTCTTCATGGCCACGGGCCTGACGCAGGGCGAGTCGGCCCGCGAAGCGGACGAGTTCATGGAAGTCGTGCCGCTTGCGCTTTCGCAGATTCTCGAGATGATCCGCGACGGCGAGATTCAGGACGCGAAGACGATATCGGCCATTCTATATGTTGCCGGATTCCCAGGTGTCCTCGATGGGTGACACTAGTCCTCTTCTATGGGGGACACATGGGAAGATGATAGAATGGTTAATCGTTGTGAAATAAGGACTTAGCGCACAGCTGGGGTCTGGCACGACCCCTGCACTCCCTATCGGCGGGGAATCACCCACCGAACTCTCTTCGAGAGGACTATATGGGAAGCGTAGCGCTGAAGCTGAACACACTGCCAATTGGCTATACATCGCTAGTTGAGCTCAAAAAGCTCGATGATGGCGCATTGGTGTCTGCTTACTTGCATGGTCAGAGCCGCGCCTTCGATGTACTGGTGGATCGCTACCAGAACCGACTCCTGAACTTCATCTACCGTACGGTCGGTGACCGCGAGCGGTCGGAAGATCTCGTTCAGGAAGCGTTCATCCGAGTCCATCGTCATATGGCCCGCTTTGACGGCGCCAAGAAGTTTTCGACCTGGATTTATACCATCGCGTCGAATCTGGCCAAGAACGAGCTCCGAAACCGCTCGCGCAACCCGCTCGTGCTCTTCCAGACGATGACACAGGGCTGGGACGACGACGAGCGTCCGCTCGAGTTTGAGGACACCTCGATGCAGCCGGACGAGCTCTTCAAGAAGCGTCACGTGCAGGAACTCGTCGAGGCGACCGTCGCGAAGCTGCCCGAGCACCACAGGGAAGTCTTTGTCCTGCGCGAACTTGAGGGACGGTCGTACGAGGAGATTGCGGAAATCACGCGTTGCAACCTCGGCACCGTGAAGTCGCGCTTGAACCGGGCGCGGGCCAGCTTCGCCGAAATCATCGGCCCGGCACTGCAGTAGGCACGGAAGGGGGGTGGGACCTCCGAAGGCCAACGAGTGTCGGAACGCGGGGCGTCCTCCAGGGTATCGGAGGGCGCTTCGTCATTTCCGCTTCTGCCTTCGGCCCCCGCCAATGCCCAATTGCTCGCTCTTTCGCAGCCAACATCTTGCCTGGTTGGACGGCTCACTGCCCGGCGGCCTGGCACTGGCAATGCGTTCGCACGCCGACGGATGCGGGGACTGTCAGCGCTATGATGCGAAGCTTCGTCGGGGTTTGTTGCTCGCGCGGCACCGCGGCCCTTTGACCGTATCCCGAGGCTTTCGCGCCGTGCTCGCCGAGCGAATTCGAGACGAGCCGCTGCTCGAGGAGTCGGCTCGGGATGGGGCGGCTATATTGCCTTCCTATGGCCGCCGTCAGCTTCAAACCGCTCAAGACGGCCCTCGAAACCGGGGGCTTCGACCCGGTCTACGTCTTCCACGGTGCGGATGACCACCTGAAGGAAGAGTGGGTACGCCAGGTTTCCGCGCGCGCGACGGATGCGTCTACTCGCGACTTCAACGTGGACGTGCTGCGCGGTACCGAAGTGGAAGTCGCAGGCCTTTCGTCGTCCCTCGAGGCCCTGCCCATGCTTGCCGACCGCCGTCTCGTGATTCTCCGCGATCCGGGATCGATGAAGAAGCCGCAGCGGGAACGCCTCGAGAAGTACCTCGCCAAACCGGCCAACGAGACCATTCTTCTCCTTGTGGTGCCGAGCGGTGCGAAGCTGGATCCTTGGCTTGCAAAAGCTGGCAGCGCGTTTGAGTTCGAGCTACTGGACGGTGAGGACTTGCTGCGCTGGATTGTGAAGGAAGCGAAGACCAACTGCGGCGTTGAGATCAACGAGGGCGCGACGAAGCGACTGGCGACCTATGCCGGCAGTGATTTGCCGATGATTGCCGGCGAGTTGCGTAAACTTGCCGCCTACGTGAACGGGGCCACCATCACCGAAGCCGCGGTAGAAGCGATGACTGGGGTTCGCCCGGGGGTCACGCTCGCGGACTTGCTGGACCGTGCGTCACACCGCGATACCATGGGCGCGATTGCGATGGTGCCTGAGGTGCTCTCGCAGCCAAAGCAATCCGGCGTGACGACGGTGATGGCGCTCACCGCGCAGATGTTGGCGATTGGCTGGGGTGTGGCCGCGCGCAATCGCGGTCTCGCGCAAAGTCGGCTCGAGAGCGAGTTCTTCAATCTCCTAAAGGAGGGCGGCTCTGTGTACACGGGTCGCTCTTGGGGTGACGCGGTGAAGTGTTGGGCGAAGGCGGTTCCCAAGTGGAGCGTGGAGGACGTGGCTCGCGCGCTACCGCACCTGCACGCGGCGGATGCCGCACTCAAGGACACCAAGGTGTCGAGCGAAGCGCAGATCGTGACCTCCCTGCTCTTGGCCATCACCCCAGTGGCGGGGCGGCGCCGAGCCGCGTGATGGCGCGTCGCTTGGGGTTGAAGGTCATGGCGTTCGTGGCGGCGCTTGCAAGCTTTCTGACGGCGCAGCCGATGCGTGCACAGGATAGCGCGGCCGCAATGGGTGCGGCGGCCGCGCGCGCGCAAGTATTCCTACGTGCTCAACGCTTGGTGAATGACGGCAGCGGTACTGAAGGCCGCGCCTTGGTGGACTCGTTACTGAACACGACCGAACCGCGCTCCGCGGACGAGGCGGAGGTGCTGTTTTGGCGCGCGACGCTGGCGGAGAGCTGGGACCAGGCGCAGCGCGACTATCTGCGCGTGATGCTTGAACACGAACGCTCGCGCTTTGCGTCGGCGTCCATGCTGCGCTTGGCGCAGGGTGAAGCCATGCGCGGCGACCGAGACGCCGCCCTGCGGTATGTGGATCGCCTGATGGTGGAGGCACCCAACGCGGCCGAGCGGAGCGAGGCGTTGGCGCTGCGGGCCCGGCTTTCGGCGGTGGCAGGCACGGCTGCCGAGGGGACAACACCCCCCCCCACGCCGACTACACCTGCTCCGCGGCCCTCAGTACCCCAGACGTCAGCTCCAGCATCCGCGCCAAGCGGAGCGTCATCGCCCGCAGGCACGATGCTGTGGTCCGTGCAGATTGCTGCGTTCCCCACCGCGGGCGAGGCTGCAAGTTTTGCCGCCGAGATCCGCGCACGCGGTTATGAGACGCGTGTGGACGGGAGCGCGGCGCCGTACCGCGTGCGTTTTGGTCGCTACGCCACGCGCGGTGCGGCCGTTGCGGCGATGGAAGCATACAAGACCAAGGAACGGGGCGATGCATTCCTCGCGCAGGTTCCGCGCTGATGAAGGGCAGCGGCGAGACGCCCCTGATGACGCAGTATCGCGAGATCAAGGCGCGGCATCCGGATGCCATCCTGTTCTTCAGGATGGGCGACTTCTACGAGATGTTCTACGAGGACGCCGAAGTGGCCGCGCGCGTGCTCGGGCTCACGCTGACGTCGCGCAACAATGGCGGAGCGGCCGAGGTGCCGCTGGCGGGTATTCCGGTGAAGGCCGCAAGCGAATACCTACGACGCTTCGTGGCTCAGGGATTCCGTGTGGCAATCTGCGAGCAAGTGGAAGATCCCAAACTTGCCAGGGGAATCGTCAAGCGCGAAGTGGTGGAGACAATCACACCCGGCGCGGCGTTCAGCGACGACTTGCTCGACAGTGCTCGCAACAATTTTCTCTGCGCGGTCGTCGTTCGTGACGACGCGGTGGGGATCGCCGCCGCCGATCTGTCCACCGGTGAGTTTCGTCTCATCACGGCGCTGCTGCGCGATGCCGACGCGGCGCTTGCGCGCCTGGCCCCGCGGGAAGTGCTGGTCCCGAATGTGGAGAGTGGGGACGCGGCGGATCGCGTGGACGCGCTGGTGCGCCCGCTTGGCGCGCTCGTGAACGCGCGCGCCGCATGGGAGTTTGATCACGAACGCGCGGCAGACGCGCTGGCGCAGCAATTTGCCGTGGCCTCGCTGGAGGGTTTTGGTATCGGTGCGCCGGATGCACCCGCGGTGGGTGCGGCGGGCGCGCTCTTGCGATACCTGCGCGAGGTCCAGCCGTCGGGATTGCCACACTTGGCGCGTCCGGTGGCGGAGCGACCTGGCGGCGTGATGCCGCTGGATGAGATGACGCGACGCAATCTTGAGCTCGTCGAGTCCTTGCGTGGCGGAGAAGAAACGGCGGGTACCCTACTCTCGGTGCTCGATCGTACGCAGACCCCGATGGGCGCACGGCAATTGCGTCAGTGGATTCTGGCGCCGCTCACGGACGTTGCAGCGATCGGCGCGCGGCTCGATGCCGTGGAGTCGCTGGTGAACGAGGGGACGGCGCGCGCCGCCTTACGTGACGCGCTGGACGGCGTGCGTGACGTGGAGCGTTTAGCCGGTAAAGCCGCTGCCCAACGCGCCACTCCACGTGAACTGCGCGCACTCGGCGATTCACTCGCCCGACTCCCCGCTGTGCTCTCGGCTTTGCGTCGCACAGGTTGCGGCGGTGTGCTTGCGCCGCTCGTTGCCGCGTGGGACGATGGTGCCAGCATCGTGGCGCGCGTGCACGGCACGCTGGTGGAGCGTCCCCCACTCGGGTTTGGAGATGGCGAGACCATCACGCCCGGCGTTGATCTTGAGCTCGACGACCTGCGCGCGGTGGCGACGGGCGGTAAGGATGCGATCGCCGCGCTGCAGGCAGAGGAGCGCGCACGCACAGGCATCCACACGCTCAAGGTGGGCTACAATCGTGTCTTCGGATATTTCATCGAAGTCACCAACGCGAATCGCGACGCCGTGCCTTCGGACTACCAGCGCCGGCAAACGTTGACGGGCGCCGAGCGCTACGTCACGCCGGCGTTGAAGGCGTTTGAGGAGAAGGTGCTCGGCGCCACGGAACGGATTGAGAGCATCGAGCGGCGCGTGTTTGAGCAACTGCGCGCCGAGGTCGGTGCGCAGATTGCCTTGCTGCAGGGCATCGCCTTGCGCGTCGCGACGCTAGATGTGCTGGCCTCGTTGGCTGACGTGGCGGCGCGGGAAGGGTACGTGCGTCCCGAGGTGGACGATGAAGCGGTCCTAGAGATTGAGCGCGGCCGGCATCCGGTGGTGGAGCGGATGATGCCGCGCGATCAGTTCATTCCCAATGACGTCACGCTCGCACCCGATGCGCGGATGATCATCCTCACCGGCCCGAACATGGCCGGTAAGAGTACGATCCTTCGCCAAGTCGGCCTGCTGGTGCTGATGGCGCAGATGGGCAGTTACGTGGCGGCGTCGCGCGCGCGTGTAGGTGTGGCCGACCGCGTGTTCACGCGCGTTGGAGCAAGCGACAATCTCGTGCGTGGCCAATCGACGTTTATGGTGGAGATGTCCGAGACGAGCGCGATTCTCCACAGCGCCACGGCGCGGAGTCTCGTGCTGCTGGATGAGATTGGCCGCGGCACCGCGACTTGGGATGGTCTCTCCATTGCGTGGGCGGTGAGCGAGCATCTGCATGAGCGGGTGCGGTGCAAAACGATCTTCGCGACGCATTATCACGAGCTCACGCAGCTCGCCGATGAATTCGTATCAGTTCGCAACTATAACGTGGCGGTTCAAGAAGTCGGTGAACGCATCCTGTTCTTGCATACCTTGCGTGCCGGAGGGGCGGATCGCTCATACGGCATTGAAGTCGGCCGTTTGGCTGGACTTCCTGGCCCCGTGATTGCGCGGGCGCGGGCCCTGCTGAAAGTGTTGGAAGGCGAGCAGTTGGTACCCGCTCTGGCAGGAGCGGTGCGGACGGCGCGAGCCACCGAGCCAATCGGTGACCAACTGGCCTTGTTTGCGGTTCCGGACCCGCTGGTGGAGCGCTTGCGTGAGATCGCTGTGGAGCAGATGACCCCGTTGCAGGCATTGCAGTTGCTGGCTGAGCTTTCGGCCGCGGCGCGCGGCGAGAGTTCGGCGCCAGTCGCACCGCCCTCCGGGCGCTCGTAGATTCGATACATCGGCGTGCAGTTGCGCCGACTCCCCCCAAGGCACCCTCCCATGACAGACGACCATCCCCGCCATCGCAAGCCCTACGCGAATGTCCTCGAGACCATCGCGTGGACGCCGCTGATTCGCCTCAATCGCGTGACGGCGGGCATTCGCACGCCGGTGTATGGCAAGGCGGAGTTCTTCAATCCCGGCGGCAGCGTGAAGGACCGGATTGGCCAGCCGATGATTGAGCGCTTCGAGCGCGAGGGCAAGCTGAAGCCGGGTGGTACAATTGTGGAAGGCACCAGCGGCAACACGGGTGTGGGTCTCGCAATTGCGGCGGCGCTCAAGGGATACAAGTGCATCTTCACGATGCCCGACAAGATGTCGCAGGAAAAGGTGCGCTTGCTGAAGGCGTTCGGCGCCCAGGTGATCATCACACCGACCGCGGTGCCGGCGGACCATCCCGATAGCTACACGTCCATGGCGAAGCGCATCGCGAAGGAAACGCCGGGCGCGGTGTTGGCGGACCAGTTCTACAATCAGGCTAATCCAGAGGCGCACGAAGCGACCACGGGCCCCGAGCTGTGGGAACAGACCGAGGGCAAAATTACGCACTTCGTGGCGGGCGCTGGCACGGGCGGCACGCTCACGGGCGTCGGGCGCTATCTCAAGAAGAAGAATCCGAAGATTCAGATTGTCGGTGCAGACCCCGTTGGTTCCATTCTCACCGAAGTGTGGCGCAGCGGCGGAAAGAATCATCCGCAAGGCGCGCCGTACAAGGTGGAGGGCATTGGCCAGGACAAGATTCCTGGCACGCTCGATCTGTCGTTGATTGACGATTTCATCACGGTGAGTGATCGCGACGCCTTCACGATGGCGCGGCGACTGACGCGCGAGGAAGGATTGTTCGTCGGTGGCAGCGCGGGACTCATCGCGCATGCGGCCCTGAGCGTGGCGCGTCGCGTAAATGACGCCGAGGCCTGTGTGGTGACCGTGCTCTGCGACACGGGCGAGCGCTACCTCTCGAAGGTGTTTAACGACGAATGGATGCGTGAGAACCAGATGCTCGATACCGATAAGGTGACGTTGGACCAGTTGCTGGGCGCGAAGGGTGCGCAGATGCCCGCGCTGGTGAGCGCGGGACCCGGGCAGAGCGTGCGTCAGGCGCTGGGCTTGATGAGCCTGCACGGTGTGTCGCAGCTCCCGGTGATGGATGGCGCGAACTGCGTGGGCTCGGTGAGCGAGCTAGCGCTGAGCGTGCGGAGCCTCGAAGACACCAAGGTGCTCGAGCGCACCGTGAGCGACGTGATGGATGCGCCGTTCCCGGTGGTGGACGCTGCCACCGCGGCTGATGCGGCCGTGAAGATGCTCGGCCGCAACAATCCGGCGGTGCTGGTGCGCGATCACGGGACGGTGCAGGGCATCCTCACGCGCAGTGATCTGCTGCAGTTCCTGATGGCGCGCTGACGTGCGGATTCTTGTCCTGCTTGGTGGAAGCTCCTCGGAGCGCGAGGTGTCGCTGTCCAGCGGCGGCCGTGTGGCCGCCGCCTTGCGGGAACGCGGGCATCAGGTGACGGAGGCTGACCCGCATCCGGATCCGTTCGCCATTTTGAGCGCGGCGAGGGCGGCGGAGGTGGTGTGGCTCGCATTGCACGGCGGCGCCGGTGAAGACGGGACGATTCAGGCGATGTTGGACCTCGCCAAGGTTCGGTACACGGGCAGTGGTGTGCTCGGAAGCGCCCTTGCGATGGATAAGGATCTGTCCAAACGGATGTTTCGTCTGGCCGGCGTGACTACCGCGGACTGGCGGATGGTGCGGGCCGGGGATGGAACGCCGTGGCGGGAGCCGGGATACTCCGAGGAGACGTATCGGGCGTTGGGGGAGCGGGTGGTGGTGAAGCCCTCGAAGCAGGGGTCTACGGTGGGTCTCTCGATTGTGGATAGGCCCGGGCCGTTAGCGCCGGCAATCGAGGAGGCGTTCCGGCATGATGACGAAGTCATGCTGGAGTCCTTCGTCCCTGGGCGCGAGCTGACGGTGGCGGTGCTGGGGGGCCAGGCGCTGCCGGTTGGCGAAATCATCCCCAAGCACGACATTTACGACTACGAGTGTAAGTACACGGCGGGGATGGCGGAGGAGATTTTTCCGGCGCATATCCCTGACGGCGTGCGTGACGCGATGCAGGCGCAGGCGATGTTGGCGTACGACGCGCTCAAATTGCGCGGCTGCGCGCGGATTGATTTTCGCCTTGATCCAACGGGTGGAATGTTTTGCCTGGAAGCGAACACGCTTCCGGGAATGACGGGAACGAGCCTTGTGCCACAAGCGGCACAAGCAGCGGGTATTGGGTTTCCGGAACTTTGTGAACGTATCGCGCTCGACGCCGTGCGCGAGTAAGGGAGGCAGGTCATGACCGCAGGGATGCCGTTGGCCGCCGCACTATCCGGAGTTCCGGCCGGGGTGCAGGCATTGGGCCCGTGGGCCGGACGCCGTCAGCTGTTTGTGCGCTTCGCTGGCGAAGCCGAGACGGCGACGATGTACATGACGCCCGCGCTGATTCGGGAGATTACGCGACAGACACAGCGCTCGGTATTCCATTCAATCGCCATCGGTGGTCGTGATCCTTTGGGGAGCGTGGACTTTCTGAAGGCGGCACTGGATGGCGCTCAGCCGAAGATTCCGGTAATGCTCGATACGGACGGCATGCGTCCGGAACAGTTGCCAAGCCTGCTGGGGCATCTCGCACTGGTGCAGGTGACGGTGGACTTCGCGGGCGGCGAAGCGGCACTCGACCACGCCATCGCCTCTCTGCAGGCGGCGGCGGTGGGCAAGGTCCCGCACGCGCTTGTGCTCGTCCCGCGCGAAGACACGTCTGACTCGATGTTGTTGCGCCTCGTGCAAGAAGCGCACACCGCGAGCGCGGCTGCGCAGGTGGTGATTCATCCGCCCGTCGGTGAGAATCCCAATGTGCTCGACCGCCGCTGGGCCAATCTGCTGGAGCAGGCGACGATTGTGCACGCTGACGCGCGGCTGGCGATGAAGATTGCGCCACCGACGGGATTGCGCTGACTCCATGATTTCGTCGCGCGCCATCGGCTCTTCGCGCCCACCGCTGATTTCATCGGTGGTGCTGGGCGTGGTGTGTGCGTTGGCGGCGATGCATTTCCTGCGCTTGACCGTGCTGCAACCAGAAGTGCTCGTTGAGGCCTTTGCGTTTCACCGCGGCGATCTTGATGCCGGGCGCTGGTGGAGCGTGGCGACGTACGTCCTCGTGCAGCCCAGCGCGACGATGCTGTTCGTGACTTGTTATGCCTTGCTAGTGTTTGGCCCGCGCTTGGAGCGCCTGTGGGGACCCCGACGCTTCATGGGATTCTCTGCCTTGGCAGCGCTCGGCGGCTGGATGGTGCACTTGTTTGTGGGCGGGACCGCGCCTTTGCTTGGTGCCGCGAGCGTGGCGCTGGGTGTAATTGGTGCGCACGCCATGCGCTGGGGCAGTGAAGAGCAGGTTCTCACCGGTGGCTTTACAGTGCGCGTACGTTGGGCGGCGGCATTCGTCGGCGCTGTGATTTTGCTTGCGGGGTTGCAGGAGACACTAGGCGGCGGCACGGCCTTCCTTGCGCACCTCGGCGGCTTGGGCGCGGCGTGGGTGTTTACCCGGGCCACGAGCGTGATGCTCGTGGAGCGCTTCCGCGATGGTGTGTCGGCAATGCCCGATGAGCCGCCGGACGATCAGCCTCCGCGTGCGGTGCCCAAGACTTTGCCACGTTCGCGTGCGCAGCGTGAGACGATTGATGATCTCGTGGCCCGAAGCAATGCCGAGACCACGCGTCGTCCTGCCGCGCCAGTGCGCCCGATTTCGGCGCAGCAGCAGACGGCGGCCGCTCCGCAGATACCGCTGACCGTAGATTCGATACTCGACAAGATTTCCCAGCAGGGGCTCGAGGCGCTGAGTGCCGATGAACGCCGCCTGTTGGACGACCACTCGCGCCGCTTGCGCGACTCCTGACCTCCGATGCCACAACCTGAACTGTTGGAAACCTTCCCCAATCCGTATGCGGATCGGGACTATGAAATTTTCATGACGACGCCGGAATTCACGTCCCTGTGCCCGCTAGGCGGCATCGAATCAGATGCGGCGGAGCTCGCGCTGCTCAAGGGTGGGGCGCCGGATTTTGCGACGATCAACATCACCTACGTGCCTGATGATGTGTGCCTCGAGCTCAAGAGCCTCAAGCTCTACCTCTGGAGCTTTCGCAACGATGGCATCTTCTACGAGCGCGTTGTGAACCGCATCATTGATGACTTGGTGGCGAAGGCGAAGCCACGGAGTATCAAGGTGGTGGGCGACTTCAATGTGCGCGGTGGACTGAAGAGCATCATCAGCGTCGAGCACAAGAAATCAAATCGGTGAGACGGCGCCAGAGCTCCAACCGATAGACCCGCGGCGGCCCGCGCCCCAGCGCGGGAATGTGCCGAGGAGCCGTGCGGTGGCGGAGCGCGCCCCAATCTCGTGGATAGCCGCGTCGGCGTGTTTGTCTCCCACGCCGTGGTCGAACTCAATAAAGAATCGATAGGTCCAGGGCTCGCCGGTGGGGCGAGACTCAAGCCGCCGGATACTGACCCCATGTGTGGCAAGTGGCGTCAGCACATTGAGCAGCGAACCTGGCGCGTCACCGGTGGTGACCACGAACATCGTGCGGGCGGGCGTGCCATCGGGAAGCGGCATCGGGGCGCGCGAGAGCGCGAGGAAGCGCGTCTGATTGTCCGCGCGATCTTCAATGTCCGAGCGGAGTATCTGCAGATCGTAGTGCAGGGCCGCGCGCCGGCTCGCAACGGCCGCAAAGGCGGGATCGGCAACCTTCGACACATCCATGGCCGCGCCGGCAGTGTCGTAGGACGGATGCACCTCGAGCTGCGGATGCTCGGCGAAGAACTTCTGGCACTGTGCGAGCGCCACCGGATGACAGAGTACGGTCGTGATTTGCTCGAAGGTGGTGCTGGGCGCGGCGAGCAGGCAGTGGTGCACGGCGACGACCGTCTCGCCGACGACGTGCAAGTTATCCATGGCCGATATTGCATCGTGCGCACCCGCAATTGAGCCGGCCATGGTGTTCTCGATTGGCAACACGCCACGATCAGCAACGCCGGCTGCTACCGATGCGGTGACATCGGCGAAGTCGCGGTACGGAAGTCGCAGCACATCGCCCCCGTAGAGTTGCTGGATGGCCTCGTCGGAAAACGAGCCCAGCTCACCTTGAAAGGCGATGCGCAGTCTGGCTCGATCGCTCACGGCTTGCTGAGCTCCTCAACCGTAAGCACGGTGACGGGTCCGAGATTGAGCGCTTCGATACCGGCGCGAATCGTGGCGAGATCCCCGACGACAACAATGGTGGCTGCCTCGACCGGCAAGTACCGTCGGGCAACGCGCTGCACATCGGCCGCGGTGACGGCATTCACGGCGCTGACATATTCCTGCAACCAGCTGAGCGGAAGATTAAACAGCGAGAGCGCCGTAATCTGTGCGGCGATTTGTGCAGTGGACTCAAGATCTCCCGGAACGCTGAGCGCGAGATACGCCTTGGCGCGTGCGAGCTCCGCTTCGCTCACTGGTGTATCGCGAATGGCGTTGATCTCCTTGAAGAACTCTACCAGCGAGCTGTCCGTGACATTCGTGCGCACGTCCGCGCCTGCGTCGAAGGGCCCGGGGAGCGGCCGCCACTCAAACCCGGAGTTGGCGCCGTAGGTATAACCCTTGGTCTCGCGCAGATTGCTGTTGAGTCGCGAGGAGAAGGAACCGCCCAGAATGGTGTTCATCACTTCGATGGCGGCGTAATCCGGCGTGGTACGCTCGACGCCGGCGGTGCCAATCATGACGACCGACTGCGCAGCGCCAGGCTTGTCAACGAGAAGGACTCGGCGCGCGGTCACTCGCGTGGGCGCCACCAGCACGGGAGCAGGTGTCCGCTCCGCACCGCTCACACGCCAATTCCCAAAGCGACGCGTCAGCATGGCGCGGGCTTCGGTCTCGCTGATATCGCCGACCACGGTGAAAGTGGCGCGCAGGGGGCGGTAGGCTCCTCCGTGAAACGCGCGCACCATGGCGGAGTCGAGTCGCGTGGTGGACGATGAATCACCGCCGAGCGAGCGACGATACGGATGGCCGGCGGGGAAGAGCGCCTGATTGAACGCCATCGTGCCGAGCGTGCGGGGCTGATCCTTCTGCAGCAGCAGGGACGCGAGGCGCAGATCGCGCTGGCGCCGGACATCGGCGCTGGCGAAGGTGGGACGCAAGACGACATCGGCCATTAAGTCGAGCGCGGGCTCAAGATTGCGGCGGGCTACACGGAGCGTGAGCGTGGTGTTGTCCCAGTTGGCATTGGCAGCGAGGGTGGCGCCCAAGAAGGCGAGCTCACTCTGCAAGGCACTGGCGTTGCGATTGCCGGCGCCCTCGCGCACCATCGTGGCCACGAAGGAGGCGAGACCAGGCGTCTCGTTGTCGAGGCGTCCGCCGCCGGCGAACTGCAGCGTGATGTGCACGAGCGGGAGTTCGCGATGCTCGACCACCTTGAGTGCGGCGCCATTCTCGAGGCGAGCGCCACGGACCACTGGGACAACAAGCGCGGGCGAGGCGGCCATCGCCGGAACCTTGCTGCGATCAATCGTCGACATCTGCGTGCTGACTTGCCCGCTGACTTGCGCGGTAAGCGAGGAGGCAGCGAGGACGGCTACCGCGGCGAGTGCAAGATGTGCGCGGATCACTGGGTGACCCTCGGGGTGGCGGCGAGGTTGGTACGGCCCTGCGGCACGACAGAAAGCGTGACGCGACCCGTGAGGAGATATTGACGCACGACGCGCTGCACATCAGCGGCGGTGACGCGCCGATAGCGATTGAGATCCTGCTGGAAGTAGTCGGGCGTACCGGTAGCATAGTAGTACGCGTTGAGGCGATCCGCCTTGGCGTTCACAAACTCGAGCCCATTGAGAAAGGACGCCTCGATGCTGTTCTTGGCCTGCTCAAGCTCGCGGGCTGTGGGTGGCTGTGACGCGAGGCGACGCAACTCGGCGTCAATCACGCGCGTGAGTGTGTCGAGTCCGTGTCCTGGGCGCGCTGTGGCGACAATCTGGAAGTCGCCATCAAGGCGCTTGGATGAGTTGAACGCGCTGGCGTTGGTGGCGAGTTCGCGCTCAAAGACGAGCGCTTGTGTGAGGCGAGAGTTGCGCGCGCCAGCGAGGATGTAGGCGGCTACGTCGAGGGCGGCGTCGTCCGCAGAGAACTCGGCCACGGTGTGCCAGGCGAGATAGACGCGCGGCAACTGCACGCGGTCCTCAAGCACGATGGTGGTATCGCGGAGGGTGAAGG
This sequence comes from Gemmatimonas sp., assembly GCA_031414535.1. Taxonomy (GTDB): domain Bacteria; phylum Gemmatimonadota; class Gemmatimonadetes; order Gemmatimonadales; family Gemmatimonadaceae; genus Pseudogemmatithrix. Next base: position 115,013 of record JANNVQ010000057.1, on the reverse strand, counting down.
GAGCGGGGCGTGGGCGCTCGATGGCGGGACCACGGGGAATCTCACCAAACATCTGGCGTGCGAGGGCGCGCACGGAGTCCGCATTCACCGCACCCGCGACGACGATGGTGGCGTTGTTAGGTGTGTAATAGGTGCGAAAGAAATTCTTCACGTCCTCGAGCGAGGCGGCGGAGAGATCCGCCATGGAACCGATGGTGCTCCAGGAGTAGGGATGTCCGCGCGGGTAAATGGCGGAGACGAGATTCTCATACGAGAGGCCATAGGGCTGATTCTCGTAGCTCTGCCTCCGCTCGTTCTTCACCACGTCGCGTTGAAGGTCCACCTTTGGCTCGTCCATCCCGTCGAGCATCCAGCCGAGTCGGTCGGCCTCGAGCCAGAGCATGAGGGGTAGGGCGGCGGCCGGACCAGACTCGTAGTAATTGGTACGATCCGTGGTGGTGCTGCCGTTGTTGTTGGCACCGGCGGCCTCGAGGAGGCGATCGAACTGCGGATAGGGCGCGTTCTTGGAGCCCATGAACATCAGGTGCTCAAAGAGGTGCGCGAATCCTGTGCGCCCGACCATCTCGTCACCCGAGCCGACGTGATACCAGACGTTGGTCGTCACAACCGGCACGCTGGGATCCTCGTGGATGATGAGGGTGAGCCCGTTGGGGAGGGTGTCTACGGTGACGGGGACGCGGAGGGAGCTCTGTGCTTGAACTGAACCGTTAAGCAGGATCAGTGCGAGGGCGATTTTAAGAGAACGCATAGGGGACGGAAGACGGATGACGGAAGCCAACGGCGAACGGCAACTTCGAACGGCGACTTCTTACTGCACACAGTTGCCGCGGGGGTTGGGGCGAGGCTTATCGACGAGGGGGCGCTCTTGGCGATCGCCCAAGGCGCGGGCGAGGTCGTGGGCGAAGTGGGTCACCCTAGAAAGCTTCCGGAAATCAAGGAACTCCACCTCGTCTGTCACTTGATGATAGTCAGCGTGGCCGCCAGTGGTCATGAAAACGACCGGGATTCCGTAGCGCGCGTACGAATAATGGTCCGAGCGGCAGTAGAACTGCTCCGGATGGCCGATGGCGTCGTACTGATAGTCAAAGGCCCAGTTGTAGCGGCGGGAGCGGCTGACTTCTTCCACCACGTCGCCCAATTGTGTGGAGAGGCGGCGCGAACCAATGAGCTGGAGATAGTTGGGCCCGCCGTTCACTTCCTCACCACGCCCGCCGCGCCCAATCATGTCGATGTTGATTTGGGCGACAATCTGCTCGCGAGGCACGGTGGGGTTATCGGTATAGTATTCGGAGCCAAAGAGCCCGAGTTCTTCGCCCGTATGCCACACGAAGAGCATAGAGCGCTTGGGACGATTGCGCTCTGTAGCCATTGCGCGCGCGAGTTCAAGGACGGCCATCGAACCCGACCCATCGTCGTCGGCGCCGTTGTAGATGGAATCGAGCCGCGGCTTCGGATGTACGCGACGGATGGAATCCATATTCACGCGAATGGACGCTTCGATGCTCGGCGCGCTCCCAGAGGCGGTGAGCTGTTTGCGACGCAGTTCGAGTTGGAAGGCCCGCAAGGAATCGCGATCCACGGGATCACTCGTCCCAACGTGATCGCTGTGTGCACCGACGGCCACGTATTCATCACGGAGCCTGGGATCGCTCCCGGGCAGGATGGCGACGACGTTATAGCTCTCGACGCTCACCTTCTTGAAACGGGGCGAACCACGGAGTGCGCTTCCTTCTCGACCCGGTTGGGCATCGTCGAGATTGCCGAGACCCAAGAGGCGAGCAGCTGTGGCCCGAGAGATGTGCACATAGGCTGGAAGCTCCTGGCCTGTGGCCTCTGGGCCATCGAGTTGCATCGGAGAGCTCGCGAGTCCTTGGCGAAGTGCGGGCTCCATCAACTCAAAGTTCGCGAGCACGATGCCTGCAGATTCCGCAAAACGATTCTGGGCCTGCACCTTCACCACCGATGCGTTCTCCGTTGGTGTGCTGACGAGGACAACCTTGCCCCGTACATCAATGCCGCGCAGGAGGGTGCTTGACCCCCAGATGCCGGCATACACGAGCGCTACGCCATCCATGGAGCGGCTGCGTGGACCCTGATAGCGTGGCAAGTAATCGCGGTAGGGCTGAAGTGTGCTACCCGCCGCGCTAAGTACGGAGTTCGCGGTGTCGAGGGTTGTGACGAAGAGCGGGACCCGTTGCAGGAAGCTTCCGTTATCGCCCGCAGGTCGCAGTCCGGCGCGGCGCAACTCCTCAGCGATGTAGCGTGTGGCGCGGCGATGATCCTCGCTGCCGGTGAGGCGACCGCGCATGGAGTCCGCGGTATATGTCTCGAGACGGCTACGCAGCGCGGCTGGCGTCATTGGCGCGGCCAAGCGTTGCTGGGCCGTCACGGACGACCCGAGGAGCGTTAGTCCTGTGAGCGCGGCAGCAAGGAATCTTTGCAATGGAGTTTCGAGGACTAGGGTTCTTCCGCTTGAGGCACCGGCGTCACTGCTTGCGTGTCTTCCTCGCCAGTGCGAATGCGGACAATACGTTCAACGGGTAGCACAAAGATCTTGCCGTCACCAACGTCGCCGGTGCGGGCGCCCGCGACGATGGCGTCAATCGTGCGCTGCACGAAGGCTTCGCTGACGCCAATCTCGAGGCGGACCTTCTTCTGCAGCTCCATTTTAACCGTAATTCCGCGGTAGGTCTCTACGGGTTCAGTCTCGCCACCGTGGCCTTGCGCGTGACTTACGGTGAGTCCTCGTACATCGGCACGGTACAGAGACTCGAGCACCTCGGAGAGCTTCTCGGGGCGGATGACGGCGACGATGAGTTTCATCGAGTGGTCTCCAGGACGAGGACGGCGCCTTCGCCGTCCGTGTAGCCTTCTTCACCATGCTCGCTGACGTCTACGCCGAGGGCTTCATCGCGGGCGGCCACGCGCAGCGGCGTAAAGAGACGAATGACGGACAGAATGCCCCAGGTGGCGAGGGCGGTCCAGGCGATGGCGGCCACAACGCCGAGCAGCTGCAGCGCAAGTTGGCGTGGTTCTCCTTCCAGCAGCCCGGCGGGACCTCCCCAAGCTGTGCTGCAGAAAACGCCCGTCAGAAGCGCGCCCACCGCGCCGCCGGTGCCGTGCGCGCCGAGCACATCAAGTGAATCGTCCAGCTTGGTGCGCGGTCGTGCGAGGATGACGAAGTGGCAAGGAATCGCCGTGAGTGCACCGATAGCGAGTGCCGACAGCGGGCTCACAAAGCCGCAGGCAGGCGTGATGGCCACCAAACCCACGACGAGCGCGGTGCCCGCACCAACCGCGGTGGCGCGACCGTTGCGTCGGTACTCAAGGAACACCCACACGGCGAGCGCAGACATCGGCGCGAGCATGGTGTTGATGGACGCCTGGACGGCCGTACCGTTTACCGCGAGCGCGGAGCCGCCGTTGAAGCCAAACCATCCAAACCAAAGAAGCGCCGCGCCCGTAAGCATCATGGGCACATTGTGCGGGAGCATGGCACGGCGTCCGTGATCGCGACGAGGGCCGACCATCACGGCAGCAATCCAGGCAGCAACGCCGGCCGTGATGTGCACCACCGTGCCGCCGGCGAAGTCGAGAATGCCGAGCTTGTGCATCCATCCGCCACCCCACACCCAGTGCGCGACGGGCGCATAAACGAGCAGGGTCCACGCGGCGAGGAAGGCAACGTAGGCCGAAAAGCGCATGCGCTCTACGATTGCGCCGGAAATCAGCGCCGCGGTGATGATTGCGAAAGTGCCCTGGTATCCAAAGAACAGCAGGTGCGGAATGGTGGCGGTGGCGTCCCGGGGCTCAAGTCCGATGCCACGCATCCCCACAAAGTCGAGGCCACCGATGGCAGTGATGCCCTCGCTGAAGGCGAGCGAATAGCCGAGCGCGGCCCAGAGCAGTCCGACGACGGAGACCGCGACCAGGGACATCATCATCGTGTTGAGGATGCTCTTGGCGCGCACGAGGCCGCCATAAAAGAGCGCGAGGGCAGGGGTCATCAGCAGGACGAGCGCCGTGCTGATGAGTACAAACAGCGTGTCGGGAGCGGAGAGGGCTGGCGGCACGGGACGCAGAGGCGAGGGTGGTGGGATTACCGGAGGCAGGTGGTCCAACGCAGACCAAAGCCACCCGGTTCTCAGGGTTTGGCCTCCTTGAGCCAAAGCCTCAAGGTGGCTAGGTTTCGAGACTTACGGCCAGGTAGCTCAGTTGGTAGAGCAGCGGACTGAAAATCCGCGTGTCGCCGGTTCGATTCCGGCCCTGGCCACTGGAAACAAAATGCTAGGCTTTGCTGAGGCGACGTAGCCGCCGCCACTCGAGCGTGACAATGACGGCCAAGATTGTGATGGAAACTGCCGAAATCGCGCACCACGGGCAAAACGTACGAAGTTTATAGAACTCGGCCCACTTCAGCCGCAGCGTGAACAGCACCGCTGGGTAGACCAGCATCACCTGAGCACCGGCGAAGATGCGATCATTGACCCAGCGCTCGCTACTGCCTACGACGGCCACGAAGAACAACAGCGTATAGCCGATGGCGCCGATGAGCGCGACGTCCACGCCAAAGAAGTAGCTCCACGGGCTGTATTGGACGAGCGCGCAGCCGCCGCTGCCACCACAGGCAAGCGTTCCGGCCTTGCCGATCTTCCACAGATGCAGGTATGTGGCGACGAAGGCATTGCCCAGCGCAATCAGCGCGGTGAGCTGACGCCAGCTGAGGCCGAGTATTCCGGTGCGCGATGCGCTAGGCTGAACGGCGGCGGACATATTGGCGTAAGTTAACGCCGATTCTTGCCTGCGCCTGCATCTTCACGCCGCGCGCCGAACCACTCTCGGAGAAGCCGAATGTCGAAGCTCCGCAGCCTGCGACGAGCCACTAACACGCTCCTTGCTGTCCTCGCGACCCTAGGCCTGCCTCGGGCTGCCGGGGCGCAGACCTTCGCGACCCAGACCTTTCCTTCAGGCCAGCCGCTTCCCGTGGCGTTTACGAATGTCACCGTACTAACGATGGAAGGAAATCGTCGGCTGTACGACCAAACGGTGATTGTCATTAATGGCCGCATTGCGACGATTGGTCCGAGCAATTCGACGCCTGTGCCGGACAACGCCACGCGAATCCTTGGCCGGGGGAAGTTCCTGATGCCGGGCCTGGCCGAGATGCACGCGCACGTGCCGCCGGGAAATCCGACGCAGGAGCAATTGGCGGACATCATGTTCCTGTACGTCGCCAACGGCATTACGACAATTCGGGGTATGCTCGGCGCGCCGTATCAGATTGCGCTCAAGCAGCAGCTGGCCAGAGGAGAAATGCTGGGTCCTCAGTTCTTTTCCGCGGCGCCTTCGCTCAATGGGACCTCGGCACCAACCCCTGAAGCCGCGATAGCGCTGGTGCGTCAAGCCAAGCAAACCGGATACGACTTGGTGAAGATTCATCCGGGTGTAAGTCGCGCGACCTGGGATGCCGCCGTGCGGGAGATGCGGGTACAGGGCCTCACCTTTGGGGGACACATACCGGCGGACGTCGGCATCGTACACGCGATGCGTACTGGCATCGCGACGATTGACCACGTGGACGGCTACCTTGAGGCCGCCGTGGGCGATTCCAGCGTGTATGCCTCGGGTGGTCAACTCGGCGATGTGATTGACGCGATCGATCCGGCCAAGTTCCCAGCGCTCGCGCGCATGGCGCGTGATCTGAATGTGTGGAATGTGCCGACGATGTATCTCTGGGAAAATTTCTACAACGACCGGACCGCTGAAGAAATGGCGGCCTTGCCGGAGATGGCGTACGTGTCGCAGCAACAGGTGACGGCGTGGATGAACCAGAAGCGTGGGCGGTCTCTCGCCGACGAGAACCAGCGGATGACGCCGCCGCGGCGCGCGCGCTACCTCGAGCTTCGCCGCCAGATGCTGAAGGCACTCGCCGATGCCGGCGCACCCTTGCTGATGGGTACCGATTCGCCGCAGATGTTTAACGTCCCAGGCTTCGCGCTCCACCGCGAACTGCAGGTTGCACAGGCAGCGGGCCTCACGCCGCAACAAATTCTTGAGAGTGGCACACGCGCAGTCAGCCGCTATGTGCGGGAAAGTCTCCGCGGAGATGGTGCCTTTGGAACGGTGGCGGAGGCGAAGTGGGCCGACCTCGTGCTGCTCGACGCTGACCCTACTGTGGACCTCGCGAATCTCAACAAGCGAGCCGGCGTCATGGTGCGTGGCCGTTGGGTATCGGCGGAAGCATTGAGCGCCGGTCTCGACAGCATTCGCGCCAAGCACGCCGCCGCGCGTTCGGGGAACTGACGATGCCTAACTGGCTGAAGCGCATCACGCCCGTGCTCCTCGTAGATGAGATTGAGCCCTGCGTTCTGTTCTGGGAGGCGTTGGGATTCGACAAGACCGCCGATGTGATGCACGAAGGCCGGCTTGGCTTCGTGATTCTTGAGAAGAGCGGACTTGAGATCATGTATCAAACCCGCGCGAGCGTCGCGAGCGACTTGCCGGCGCTGGCCGATGCGCCGGGTGGCGGCACGTATCTGTTTCTCGAGGTTATGGACCTCGATCAAACGATTGAAGCCGTGGAGGGCGCACCGATCGTCTTCCCGCGACGGAAGACGTTCTACGGAATGGAAGAGATTGGCGTACGCGAACCTGGCGGCAATGCCATCACCTTTGCGATGGCCGTCAGCGACTGACTGCCGTCGGGCGCGTCATCGCGTTCGCACGCTGCTCAGGTACCAAGCTCGTCGAGTCGCGGATTGACGATGGTGTTGTAGATGGAGCCGAAGGTGAAGCTGAGTCCCACGGAGCCACCGAGGCGGAAGTTGGTGGCGAGGGCACGCTGCCGCAGTAGAACCTCTTCATCAGACGCGCCTCCGCGGCGGAGGAAGAGTTGATCGTTGACCTTGGCGGCATCGCCGCGTAACTCGAGCGCGAGGCCGCGGCTCAGACGGAACTGCGCGCGACCGTTGAAGCTCAGATTGTATGTCGTGGCGTTGTGAAGGAAGTGCGTGTAGCGCATGGAGGCATCAATGGTGCCCCACTGTTGCCGCGACTCACCGGCGAGGATGGCGCGAGCGACTGGGCGGGTCTCGTCGACACGTCCGAAGATGGTGGTGTCCTGGTAGTCGAAATGCCGTGCCCCCAACGACACAAGCGCCAAGAGCTGACGCGAGGTGGCTTCCTTCCAGGGAAACACGTTGTACTCGCCGGAGAGTTCGAGCCCGCTGGACAGATTCTGGTTGCGGAAGTCGGAGCGCCCGCCGGTTGCGCGGGCGCCGACGGACCAATGCTCCGTCACGCTCCGCACGATTCGCGCCGAGACGTCCGAGCTGCGAAGGATGAACGAACGCTCCGCGCCACTGGAGAGGGTGAAGGTATTGGCGCGGTACTCCTCGTTGGAGTTGATTGAAATTTTCCAGATTTCCGTGGTACGGCTGATGTTGACGCCACCCGTGATTTGATACGACGAATTGAGCTGCTCGGCCGACCCGCTGCCGTTCGCACGGACACGATATACCCAGAAGTTCCAGGGATCGTTGATGACACGGCCGATTCCACCTGCGGCTGTAGCCGGCGCATCATAGTGCACCGAGAACGCCCCAGCGCCGGTGACGCGAATGGCATAAGGGAAGAGCGCGATCTGCAGTACGCGAGCGAGCTCTCGTCGCCGCATATCATCGGAGGAATTGGGCGCGATGTTGGCTCGCATCGTGTCGGCACGGCCGACGAAGACGCCACGCCCCAACAGCAAAAATGTGTATTCCGTGCCACCGGAAGCGGTGCCAAGACCGGTGATGAGCGCGTGAATGTCTGCGTCCAGGCGGTCCTGCGTGAAGAGCACGAAGGGGAGCGCCGTCAGCAGGAAGTTGCGATCACAGCCGCTCTGGCAGTCGAGGAAGACCCGGAGCCGCGGTTCGGAGCTGGGCTCGGCTCGAGGAGTCTGTCCCTCTTGGGCAGACAGCGAGACGGAGAACAGAATGCCCAGCGCAAAGAGCGCTAGGCGACGAAGGCGAGGAGTGATTTTCATCTAGGCGTCCTACGCGTACTGCAAAGCAATCGTTGAGAGTTGCCAGGCAGCGTAGCGACCCCTCGCGGTCGGGCACGGACCGTTACTCGGCGTCTCGCAGCCCCAAGCGAATGATGCGTTCGAGGAGCTTCGGGTAGCTCACGCCGTCAAAATTTGCAGCCGCCGCAAACTCCTCGTGCTCCGAAATATCGGGGTTCGGATTGGCTTCAAGAAAGAAAGGATTGTCATCAGCGTCGAGACGGAAATCAATGCGTGCATAGCCCGTGAGCTCAAGAATCCGGTAGATCCGTTTGCTGTCGTGCAGCAAACGCTCCTCGAGGCTCGGGTGCAGTTCCTGCGCCGCACGGATGACGATGCCCTTCTTTTCCTGATAGTCAACATTGTGCTTAGCATTGGCGGTCGCAATGAGCGGCTCGTCGGGGTTCCCCTTCTCGGCGAATAACTCCCATGGCGTGAAAGCGCGAAGGCGATCATTGCCAAGGACGCTCACATAGATCTCCCGGCCATTGATGAACTGTTCCGCGATGGCATCGGTCCCAACGCGCTCGTGGATGAACCGCACGCGCTCGGCGAGCTTCTCGTCCGAATCCACCACCGAGGCCTGCGAGATTCCCGTGGACGAGTGTTCGATGAGCGACTTCACGATGAGCGGGAAGCCGAGATGTCGCGGACGGCGCACCTTGCGGTTCATCGGAAACACGGCGAAGTCTGGCACACGAATGCGGTGATAGGCCAGTAATTTCTTGGACAGCGCCTTGCCGCGCGAGAGCATCAACCCACGCGGGTTACAGCCACTGTAGGGCACCTTCATGAGCTCGAGGAAACCGACGACGTTGTGGTCGTAGGTCGTCTCGCCGTGGAACTCTTCGAGCAAGTTGAAGACGATGTCGGGCTTGAGCACGTCCACCGCCTCACGGATGGGGCGTAGCTCCCACTGCACACCAAGGACGTGCACGTCGTGCCCGAGTCTGCGCAGCGTGGTGATGACGTCAATCTCGGTCTTGATCTCGAACGCTTCTTTGGGGGTCAGCGAGCTGAGGATCTCAGGAGGCGCCAGATCCGGGTGCGTCAGCACGAGGATGCGGAGCTTCCTCATACGGCAATCCAGTCGCGGCGTCCTTGGCCGACGAGAAAGCTCATCGTTCGCGCAGTGAGGAGCACCATAAAGTCAGTGAGCAGTTGGCGTTCTGAGCCAGTCACGCGGAGCCGCAGCTCGCCGCATCGGCCGATCATATCCGTGAGCACTTGATTGAGTGAGAATTCATATTCACCAGTCCAACGCGACACGATGCGCCGGATGTCGGCGCGGTGGGTGCGCAGGAACGACGCGGCCGTGGCCTTGTGGCGATGCCGAGGGTCATCAGAGAAAAGCCGGAGCAAGTCGTCGTCGTACGTCTTAGGATACTCGACCGAATATATCGCACGCCGGTATGTGTAGTGCTCGAACAGGGTAGCCTTTTGCAAACGCAGTGGATCGACCACGGTACGATTGCGCGCGGGGGGCACGGTGCCGGCAAGATCCTGCATCAGGCGATCGACGTACTCAAGCTTCTGCAGCGCAGGCCAACCGGCGTAGCGGCGCCGCCAGTCGGCGCGCGGCTTGAGCCACACCGCGAAGGTCTCTGCAAAATCCTCATCGGGATGACTTTGCGCATACCAGCGCCGAAGATGTTGCACATAGCGCTTGCTCGCCGGGTTGGGGCGATAGGCCTCGGGATACTTCTTGCTCGACTTGCCAAAGAGGCGCTGCCACTCGCGCTTGCGATGTAGTTGGTAGCCGTGCTGGATGGCGTGGCCGCACTCGTGGCGCAGAATCTTCATACACTCGTGGTGCGTACCACCCTCTATCTCGATGAGCTGACTGCGCTCGAGACGAGCTAAGCGTGGGTGCAAGAGGTAGAAGGGAACCGCGAAGCCCGAGACACCGCCGGGAGAGAACCACTCGTCGCTCACCCAAATGTGCGGCTTGAGGCGAATCTCGCGAGCCTCGAGCTCCGCGTACAGTTCGTTCACGCAATCGCCGACCCAGGTGCCCTCGATGGTGACGCCCAGATCTCGCAGGCGCATGAGCATGAGGCGTTCATCAGACCAACGAGCCCACGGGAAGCGGTGTGTCATCGCTCAGGGTGCTCGAGGAAGAATGAACTGAGAGACGCGCATGCGGTCAGACCGCGTCCGACAAGCTGGTGAACGAGAAGTCGTCTGCCTTCACCGCGGGGAAGACGCCGCCAGCCGTGCGAACGGCCGGACCAATGGCATCCACCTTGTTGAGCATAATCAGCGGGGAATCGTTGAACCGGAAATTCTTGATGGAGCGACTGATGCGGCCGTTCTCAATTAGGAAGGTGCCGTCGCGCGTGAGGCCCGTGTACATGAGCGTGCGCTGATCGATGGGGCGAAGGTACCAGAGGCGCGTGACGAGTACCCCGCGCTCCGTGCCGCGAATCATTGCGTCAATGGAGCTCTCGCCACCGAGCATCTTGGTGCTGCCTCCGCCTCCAAAGCCGCCACCACCGCCACCGGTAGCGCGCTGGTTCTGGCGTTGTGCCCAGAAACGGTCGTAGGCGAGTTGCTTGAGGACACCGTTCTCGATCCACACTTCGCGACGCAGTGGAAGGCCCTCACCGTCGAAAGGCGTGCCGAGCACCTGCGCATCTGTGGGGTCGCTCACCAGGCTGACGCGGGAATCGAGAATGCGCTCACCTAACTTGCTGCCACCGCCAGGCTTGGACATCGCCGAGCGACCTTCGTCGGCTTGGCGGGCACCGAGCACGCCGCGAACGGCACCCAGAAAGTCAGCGGAGGCCTGCGGCTCGAAAATGACAGTGTAGCGCCCAGGTTCCACCGCGCGTGGTTCGCGAGAAGCGCGTGCGCGCTCGATTGTCCGCGTGGCCATGGCGCGGAAGTCAATCTTGCTCCAGTCGTTCTCGTTGGCCCCGCTCCACGAGGAGCCAGTGCCATCGCTGGTGCGGACAGTAAGTGTGTAGTCAGCGTTGGTGCTTCTGTGGAATGCGAAGAGGCCAGCACTGTTGCCAATGGCGCGCGCCGAGGCGTTACACTCGATGTAGCCAGCCGCCTGTAGATCATTGGACGCGCGGGAGAGCTGCAAGGCGCTCAGTGCGGCGCGCGCGCGATCGTCGGCGGAGAGTTGGGCGGTGGAATCGAACCACGCTGGAATCTCCACGTAGGTCTGCGGCCCAAGCTCGGGAAGGGACTCAGGGTCTTCAGGCGCCAGTCGTGCTAAAGCCTCCGACTGCGCGACGGCCTGCTCGAGTCCGCGCACCGATAAATCATTGGTGAGCACAGTCGCACTACGCTTGCCAACGAACGACGTGATACTCACCGACGCATTATCCGTAATGCCAGACGTAGACATCTGGTTGTCGGCAAATCGCACATTGGTGTCGTACGTGCTGTTCACGCTCACACGGCACGCATCAGCCTTGGAAGCCTTGAGCGCACGCTGTACCACGTCCTCACATTCGGTGCGTGTGAGCACCACGGCTTCGTCCAGCACACCGTGGCGGACGGCTTCTTGCTGCGCGATGAGGCGCCTTGGCGAACCAGAAACGATTCGGGCGCTCATAGCGAGACCCCCGTGTTGATCACGTTGATGTTCTTAAAACGGCAGGGCGGACATCCGTGACTGACGGCATTGGCCTGGCCGGGCTCACCCTTGCCGTCGTTGAAGGTGCCGCCGAGCTCGTAGGAAGACTTGCCACCGATGAGGTCAATGGAATTCCAGAACTCCGACGTACGCATCACGTACGCAACATCCTTCAGCTGGCCAACAATCTTGCCGTTCTGCACTTCGTAGCAGATTTGCGCGCCGAACTGTGCGTTGTAGCGCTGCTGGTCAATGGAATACGAGGCGCGGCCAATCATCGCGATGCCACGTTCGGTGTTGGCGATGATGTCGTTCCAGGAGCGGTCCACGCGCTGATCTGGGACGATGCTCACGTTGGGCATGCGCTGGAAGGAGACATCGCTCCAGTTCTGTGCGTAGGCGCAGCCGTGGGAGCGCACGGACATGTTGTTCTTCTCGTACCAGGACCGCAGCCACTCGGCTTGTTCACGAGTTGTCTGGTAGTCCCAGAAGATACCGTTCTTGATGATGTCGAACTCATCAGGCTGCACGCCGTCGTCATCGTAGCCGATGGTGGCAAGCGCGCCGGTCTGCGAGCGATCACCACGAATGGTGAGATGCTCGGGCCCAAGCTTGAGCTTACCCAGCACATCGTTGGGCGGCGCGATGAACGAGGTGCCGGCGTAGTTGGCCTCGTAGCCCATCGCACGGTCGAGCTCTGTGGGATGGCCAATTGATTCGTGAATGGTGAGGAAGAGCTGCGAGGGATGCAGGATGAGATCCCAGCGCCCAACTTCCACCGAGCGTGCGCTCAGCTTCTCTCTGGCCTGCTCAGCCCACACCGTTGCGTTATTGACGATGTCGGCTTCGAGCACGTACTCCCAGCCGCGGCCCATAGGCTGCACAACTTCGGGACCTCGCGTGGCGACTTGCGTGCGATCGTCCGAGATGGCGGTAACGGACATGGTCACCCAGGAACGCACGACATCTTGGCTAATGACGGAGCCTTCGGAGTTGGCGTAGGCGCGCTCCTCCTTCACGAACTGCAAGGCCGAGTTCACGAAGCGCACGTTGCGCACCTTCTGGGCCGCCGCGTTGGCCTGTAGCAGGAGCGCGACTTTCTCCTCAACTGGGACGCTCCAGGGATCAACGGTGTAGCTCGACCGCCATGTGCCAGCAGGATGCGAGGGAGCGGCTGCGAGGCGCACTTCACGGTCGCGGGCGACGCGATTAGCGCGGGCGAGTGCCACCGCTTGCCGTGCGGCGCGAGCGACGCCTTCGGTGGTGAGCGCGCGTGTGGCGGCGAATCCCCAGGTTCCATCGACGAGGACGCGGACGCCCACGCCGATGGTGTCGGTGTCGAGAACATTGGTGACCTGCTGCTCGCGCGTACTCAGGTTCTGACGGCGTTGCCGCTGCACGCGCACGTCGGCCCAGGAGGCACCGCCAAGCTTTGCGGCATTGAGTCCTTCCATAAGAAGGACGCGCACCTGCATATCGGGCTCGGTGGTAGCCGTGATGATGGGCGACCCAAGCTCAGATGCCTCAAGGCGACGTGAGGCGAGCGCAACGGCACTCGCGGCAAGGCCTGTTGAAGCAAGGAATTCGCGACGTGAGGTCAAGCGGTGGATCTCCGGAGAGCGGGATCGGGCGCGGCGGGTGAATGTGGCCCGTGGACGCGACCAGCGCAAATGCTAGCTGAGGACCGCCCATACCAAGAGCAGTGCCATACCAAGCATAAGGAGCAGTCCCAGCGTGGCGGCAATGGCAGCCTTGGGACCGACGCGGCGGACTGATCGTAGGTCAACACTCAAGCCGAGCCCGGCCATGGCGGCAAGTGTGAGGCGGTGCGCGGCGTCCGACGCCAGCTCGGCGTTGGCCGTGGAGAGCAAACCGGTGGCGCGAAGCACGGCCAATACGGCGAACCCCAAGATGAACCAAGGGACAAAGAGTCCCCGCGGCGAGTCGGCGCTGGCGCCGGAGTGGCCCGAGCGGCGCCACCAGGCCGCCACGGTAATAACCACTGGGCCGAGGAGGAGTACGCGAGTGAGTTTCACGAGCGTGGCCATCTCGCCGGCGATGTTACTGACGGGGTAGGCCGCCGCGAGCACCTGCGGTACGGCGTACACCGTGCTCCCGGCAAGCACGCCAAAGCCCTCGTGCGTGAGCCCGAGCGGAGTCATCAGTAGTGGCAGCACAAACACGGCGACCATGCCGAGCAATGCCGTGAAGGCGACGGCACTCGCGGTGTCTTCGCGCGAGGCCTTGATGCTGGGCGCCACCGCCGCAATTGCGGAGTTGCCGCAGATGGCGTTGCCGCAGGCGATGAGGACGGCGAGTTGTGGCGAGAGACCGAGCACTCGGCCGATGCCGATGCCAATGACGACGCTCAGCGCAACGAGGATCACGAGGCCAAGCGCGAGCGGGAGGCCCGCGGCCTGCATGGCCGCGAAGTTCACCGAAGCGCCGAGCAATACGACAGCTACCTCAAGCACGTCCTTGGCGGCGAAGCTGATGCCCGACTCAAGTGCTGCGCGGGCGCCGAGTGCCGCGCGTACAATCATGCCGATGAGAATCGCCAGCACGAGGGGGTCCACGAAGGTGCGACCCCAGCTACGAACCTCGAGCGCCGCGAGCCAGTGCGCTGCGAGCGCGACTGCGATGACGAGCGTAAGTCCCGGCGCTCGCGCAGTCCAGCGCTGCATCAGCGTTGCATTAGTGAGTGTCGCGCTGAAAAATCAGCGCGCGGTCACAGCCGCGACCACAGCCTGCGCCGTGATGCCGTACTCCTGATACAACTTCGGCGCCGGCGCCGATGCACCGAAGCCATCAATGCCGATGATTTCGCCGTCTACGCCAACCCAACGGTGCCAGCTCATGGGGTGAGCGGCCTCAATCGCCACGCGGCGAACTCCATCAGGCAACACGGAAGCGCGGTACTCCTTGGTCTGCTGCGCAAAGAGCTCCATCGAAGGCATCGAGACGACACGCGTCGCCACACCCTTCGCGGTGAGTTCCGTCTGGGCCTTGAGCGCAATCTCTACTTCAGAGCCGGTGGCGATGATGACGGTCTTTGGTGCCGCGCCTTCCGGCGCGTCCTTCAGTACATACGCGCCCTTCGCTACACCGCTCGCCGCCGCGTGTGTGCTGCGATCAATCAAGGGGAGCTTCTGGCGCGTGAGCACCAGCGCGGACGGACCCGTACGATGCTTGAGTGCAGTGCGCCAAGCTTCAGCGGTTTCCGCCGCATCGGCCGGACGCAGCACGAGCAGATTGGGAATGCAGCGCAGTGAGCTCAAATGCTCCACCGGCTGATGCGTGGGGCCGTCCTCGCCAAGTCCAATGGAATCGTGCGTGAACACATAGATCACTTGCTGACGCATGAGCGCAGCGAGTCGAATGGCGGGGCGCATGTAGTCGGCGAACACGAGGAAGGTGCCGCCATACGGGATGATGCCGCCGTGCAGCGCCATGCCGTTCATTACGGCGCCCATCGCGTGTTCGCGGATGCCGAAGTGGAAATTGCGGCCGCTGCGCTGTGTGGCGGAGAATGCCCCGCCATTCTTCACGTTGGTGAGGTTGCTGCCAGTGAGGTCAGCAGAGCCACCGATCAACTCCGGGATAGCAGGACCAATCGCATTGATTACCGTACCAGAAGCGGCGCGGCTCGCGACGCTGCCGTTCTCGGCGGTGAACTCCGGCAGCGCCTTTTCCCACTGCGCGGGCAAATCACCGTGCCAGCGACGTCCCAACTCCTTGGCTTCGCTCGGAAACGCCTTGGAGAACTCGGCGAAGCGGCGCATCCACTCGGCCTGCATGTTGATGCCGCGCTCCTTGGCGAGCCGCCAGTGTTCGAGCGCCGCGGTCGGCACATGAAACGGTTCATCACTCGGCCAGCCGTAGGCGGCCTTGGTGAGCTTGATCTCTTCTTTGCCGAGCGGTTCGCCGTGTGCCTTGGCAGTATCCGCGCGGTTGGGCGAGCCGAAGCCGATGATGGTCTTTGTGCAGACGAGCGTGGGGCGAGTGGAATCGGCCTTGGCCTCGGCGATGACACTATCAATCTGCGCCTGGTCATTCACATCGCTGATGTGCAAGACCTGCCAGCCGTAGCTCTCAAAGCGCTTGGCCACGTCGTCGCTGCTAGAGAGATCTGTGCGGCCGTCAATGGTGATGCTGTTGTCGTCCCAGAAGCCGATGATCTTGCCGAGCTTCTGGTGGCCAGCGAATGACGCGGCCTCGTGCGAGATGCCTTCTTGTAAGCAGCCGTCGCCGGCGATGAACCAAGTGTAGTGATTGATCACGCCGTGGCCATCGCGATTGAACGTCGCGGCCATGTGTGCCTCTGCGACCGCAAACCCAATCGCGTTGCCGACGCCCTGACCAAGCGGGCCGGTGGTGGTCTCTACGCCAGCGGTGTGACCGTATTCGGGATGGCCAGGAGTCTTAGAACCCCACTGCCGGAAATTCCTGATTTCATCGAGCGAGAGATCGTAGCCGCTCAGGTACAGAGTGGAGTAGAGCAGCATGGATGCGTGACCCGCCGAGAGCACCACGCGGTCGCGATCAGGCCAGTGCGGATCTGCAGGGTTGTGCCGTACGTGGCGCGTGTAGAGCGCGTAGGCGAGCGGCGCGAGCGCCATCGGTGTGCCAGGGTGCCCGCTCTCCGCTGCTTGCACCGCATCCATTGAAAGAGTGCGGACGGTGTTGATGGCGAGCGTTTGCAGCGAAGCGTCGGACTGAGACACGGGCAAGACCAAGATCGAAGTGTTGGGGCTCTAAGCGAGCTTGGAAATTACCCTGCTTGAACCCGCGAAGCGATGCGTTCGGCGATGATCGTGGAGAGTGCGTAGATCGTCTCCTGCGGATTCACGCCCGGCGCCGTGGGTAGCAGCGAACCATCCGCTACGAATACGCCAGGCGCGCCAAATCGTTCACCGTGCGGGTCGGTGCCGGCGGTGCGGGCATCCTTGCCGAGGCGACAGGTTCCATTCACGTGCGCCGAGAAGAAGGGGATGTCATTGGGCCCCATAGGACGCTCACGCAGGCGCGATATCTCGCTTGGGCTCCGGAGGATGACGGGGCGGGAGTGGCCGGAGATGACTTCTTTTGCGCCAGCCGCGAAGTGCAGTTGGGCCGCGGCCTCGAGGCCAGCGAGCGCGTGGGCGCGGTCGGTGCGGCCCATTTCGTATTTGATGGAGACGGAGCCGTCGCGGCGCGCCCGGACCTCCCCGTTGGATTGCCCGCGGTCCGCTCCATCGCGGGTGAGGACAATCAGCGTGCCTGTGTTACGGAAACTGAGCATGCGCTCTCGGTGGGCCGCGCCAATGCCGGGGCAGGCAGTGGCCGCGAGCGCCGGGTGCATGGGCGGCGTCTCAATCCACACGCCGTAGCCGTTGGCGTCCATCTGGTGGAATTCATCGCACATGGACGTGAGCGGCATGCCGCCAGCGGCGTAGATCTCGCGGTCAAAACGCGCCAGCAAGCCAGTGGTGGGATGGAGGCGCAGATATTTGCCCACCGCGCCGCCGCCCAGCCCTGAATTTTGTAGCAGCACAGGCGTCTCCACAGCGCCGGCTGCGAGGACGACGACCTTGGCTTCGATTGCTACGTCCTGCGAGCGACCTGAAGTGGGCGTGTGACGGATGACGACGCGCTTCTTTGGAAAGGCACCTCCGCGCTCCACGGACTCGATGCGCATGGCGCGGGCCTGAGTCACGAGCCTAGCGCCTGCGTTCAGCGCGCGCGGCAGGTAGGTCTCAAGGGTGCCCTGCTTGGCCCCTGAGCGGCAGCCGTAGCCGCAGAAGCCGGTGCGGATGCAGTTCCGTGCATTGATTACGGCGCTTTTGGCAGACCATCCGAGTTTGGATGCGCCGTCGAGGATAATGCGATTGTTTGGTGAGTGCGCGTCGTCTGGCACGAGGCGAGCGTGCAGATCCTGCTCCACACGGGCAAACACACTTTTCATCTCGGCCGACGACATGCCCTGGGCGCCGTGCACGCGCGTCCATTCGTCCAGCACCCAATCCGGCGTGCGGAGCATGATCATCCAGTTCACAGTGGTGCTGCCGCCAACTGTGACGCCCTGCACCATCGAGACGCCGAGGTCGTCGGTGGTGCGAAGGCCACCATCGGCATAGAGACGCTCGAACATGGCGCCTTCGCGCTCGTCGAAGCCGGCGCCATGTACGAGCTCGCCGCTTTCTACAATGATGACGTCGAGTCCGGCTTCGGCGAGGCGCGCCGCAGCGGTGGCGCCACCAGCTCCGGTGCCAATGACGACGGCGTCGGCACGCAGGGTCTCGCCATCGAGCACCAAGGGCGCGAGAGGAGTGGCGAAAGCGGGCTGACGGTGGGCGGCGTCGGGAATCGGCGCCCTCGCGACGGGCTCGGCGTCATTCGGCTCACCCTTGAGCGCGCCTTCCCATGGCACGGAGGGGCCCCGGTCATGGTAAGAGCCACGATAGCCCACCTCTCGTTGGGCCGGCTCGCTCGCGTATTCCATCAACAGCACCAATCGGCGTAGCGACTGGACGATGGTGCGCATGATGGGAATCCGGGACTGGACCCAGACTTCCACGATGCGCGTCCGGTTGGCCAGGGACTGTTTCTCGAAGCGACTGGGGGGCAGGCCGGCGAGGACGGCCGCAGGCCGAGCCCCGAGGATGGAGACGGCGAGACCTAAATCTCGACGCTTGCGGGGCGCGAGCCGCGCGATGCGGCCCAGGAGTGTCTCGACGAGAGCGTTGCCCCGAGCCGGATCCTGAAAGGCGTGCGGGACAACGGCCTCGGCGAGTGCACGAAGGGTGTCACGCTGTTTGGCGGAAAAAGGGGCGGGGGGGCGCACCGCCGATATATAGATGTGTCGGGGGGCTGGGGCCAGCCATCACAAAATGCCGGCAGCGATTGGCTCATTTCGCTGGCACTGCCCATATTCCCGCCAATGTCCCGTTTAGCGACGGCCGGCGAATCTGCGACGCTCACCAAGGAGCTGTCGGATTTCCTAATCGAATTTTCGATTGGGCTACACAAGAACGCCATTTATCCGGCTGGCCATCCGCTGCTGGAGAACACGACCGCGGACCTAAGTGCGCGCCTCGCCGCGCTGCTACGGGAACGTGCGGCGCTCTCGCTTGGCGTGGCGCGACATCAATTGATCATTGAAGGCGTTGCCACTGACGAGAAGAACCCAGTCCTCCGCGAGTTAGCGAATCGCTTGCACAAGCATCACCTGGGTGCGGTGAAGTTCAGCGTCGGCATCACCGAGGATGAGCTGACGGACATGCTCTCCATCGTCTCGATGGATGCGGGGCGTCTACCGCGTCCGCTGGGACTCGAAGGTCCAGAAGTGCTCACGCAGTGGCCGCACATTCGGCTTTTTCCGCTGACCTTCGCGCAGTTGCAGTTGTTGGAGGAAGATCCCAACGCGGACGGCGAGGATGATGGCAGCAAAGCCAACGGCAGTCGGTCGGCCGCGCTGTGGGTAGGTCTCGCCCGCGCGGCGCTGGTATCGCAGATCGACAAGCTCGACACCGATGATCCTGCGGGTGTTGATCCCTCGGTCGTTGCGCAGGCGATTGAGGAGCACAAGCGTGATGCTGCATATGACCAGGTCGTGGTCGGCTACCTGCTGCAAATTGCCGAAGAGCTCAAGCACAAAACCGGACGAGACGCCGCGGCACTTCAACGCCGCATCTCGCAACTCATTGCGCAGCTTTCGCCGGCCACGCTCGAGCGCTTGGTGAAGATGGGCGGCAACCGACGCCAGCAGCAGAAGTTTGTGCTCGATGCCGCACAGGGCATGGCGTTGGACGCCGTGGTGGAATTGGTGCGGGCAGCTTCGGAGACGTCGGGGCAGAATGTGTCACACTCGATGGTGCGTATGCTGTCCAAGCTCGCTGCGCATGCGGAGACTGGTCCAAGCACGACGCGCTCGCAAGCGGACGGTGCGTTGCGTGACCAAGTGAAGAAATTGATGGAAGGCTGGCAACTCGACGATCCGAATCCGGACGGCTACCGCCTTGCGCTCGAGAAAATGTCGTCCGCCGAGCCCACAGCGAGGTTTGTGGAGCACAGTTTTCCCATTGAGCCAGAGCGATTGTTGGCGATGGGACTGGAAATTGAAACACTTGGTGACCAGGTGTGGCGATCCGCCGATACGATGGCGCTCAATCCAAACTTGGCGCCCTTGTTGAACTTGGTGGATAACGCGCCGTCCCTGTGGATGCGAGACACGCTCTGGCGTCACGTGGCCACGCCACAACGCCTGCGCCTGCAACTCGCGTTAGATCCGCTTCCAATTCAGACACTGGAGCGGATGGTGGGGCGCATGGGCGTATCGGCAACGGATGCCATCATTGACGCACTTGAGGAAACACAGGACGATCGTAAGCAGGCTGCGATGCTTGCTCTCCTGGAGCGCATCGGAGCTGCCGTCGGGCCCTTGGTGCTTGAGCGTTTGCCGGGTTTGCATTGGAACTTGGTGCGACCTCTCTTGGCCGCGCTGGGCCGCCACCCCGAGTGGGACTGCGGATATCAGGCGGTGCAGTGGATGGACCATCCTGACGCGGCCATCCGCCGCGAGGCGCTACGGCAGTTGCTGCGGTCCAACGAATCACGCGATGCGACCATCGTACGCGCGCTCGCTGACGCGGATGAAGGCAATGTGCGACTTGGCCTCGGCGCGGCAATGACCAACTGCCCGCGCGATGCGGCGCTCGTGCTGCGCACCCGCGCCGATGAGGCCTTGCTGTCTCCAGATTTGCGCGCGCTCGGCATCCGCGCACTGAGCTCCAACAAAAATCCCGACACGCCAGCCTGGCTTGCTGGGCGCGTTGTGAGGATGGGCAAGCTGATTAAGCGAGAGGCATTGGTGAGTAAGTCCCCGGAGATGCTCGCTGCCCTCGAGGGCCTGGCGATTCACTGGCGTGAGCATCCGGCGGCAAAAACGCCCCTCGCACTCGCTGCGGCCAGTGCTGACCAAGAGATTGTTGGTGCAGCGGCGATGACATCGCGCGCGAGCGTGGCGGTGGTGGAATGAGCGAACCCGTGAAGTTCCTCACCAGCTTTGCCCAAGCGCTCGCGACCATGTCCCTCTACTCCGAAGGGCATCCGGCGCGGCAGCGCGGCATTGACCACGCGTTTGAGCGGCTCGCGTTGCTGCAGGAAACAGATCCCAAACCCCGCTTCTCCTTCTTGGGCACCGACGTGGTGTACGGCGAGATTGCCATGCGCGAGCTCGGCGATTGGGATTGGGGCACGCGGCTCGCCAACGCCGGCGTGCAGCGCGTGGAGTTTCAGCGCGGCACCACGCGGGAGGAGTTCGAGCTGTTCTTGGAAGAAGTGCTTGCCCGTATCACGCTGCAGGCCATTGATTCGGCTACGCGCAGTCCCGAGAAGCGCTCGACTATCAAGTTCGGTGCAATCGGCGTGAAGGGTACCGACGACTCGCGACTCATCATGCCCGCCTCGACGGCGAACTTCACCTATACGCTGGGCGAAGAAGCCCAGACCGTAGAGTGGATGCACAATGAGGTCGCGTCCTCCGGCGAACTGCCGCTCTTCGAGGCGGAATCGGTGGTGCGCTCGCTCTCGTTAGCGATGCACGGCGACCGCAACATCGTCATGCCCTTGTTGCAGCTGAAAGAGTTTGATCAATACACAACCACGCATTCGCTCAACGTATCGGTGTTGACGATGGCGCTGGCAGAGTGGATGGGCATGGGCCCCAGCGACGTGCGCGCATTCGGCGTGGCGGGACTGCTGCATGACCTCGGCAAAGTACGCATCCCCAAGGAAGTGCTCACGAAGCCGGGCAAACTCACAGACGAGGAGTGGGTGATTATGCGCCAACATCCAATAGATGGCGCGAAGATCATCTACGAGAGCGACCGCGACCTCGACTTGGCCGCGGCGGTCGCGTATGAGCATCACATCATGATTAATGGCCAAGGCTACCCGCGACGCCACTTCGACCGCGGGGTGCATTCGGCGTCCAAGCTTGTGCACGTCTGCGATGTGTACGATGCCTTGCGCACCAATCGGCCATATCGTGAGGCGTGGGAGGCCGAGCGCGTGCTCAAGCAAATTGAGTCAGGCGCGGGGCCAGACTTCGATCTCGAGGCGGCTACGGCCTTCATTGGAATGATGCGCCAATGGGAAGCGCGCGAGGCGGTGCTCACATGAGCCCGCAACGCTTTCGGTCTCTACAGGACCCCGACAGTCTGCGCTCACTGGTGGCCAACCTGCGCGAGGCCATCTACATCAGTGATCGTCGTGGGAACATCCTTGACGCCAACCCAGCATTTTTTCAGTTGATGGGCGTCCGCTCGCTGGATGACCTGAAAACATTCGGTGCCAACGAGATGGTCGTGGATCCCTCGCGCCGACTGGCCGAAATGGACCTGCTCGAGCGCGACGGATTCGTCCGCGACTTTGAACTGCAGTTGCTGCGCCCGGATGGCGGATTACTCTGCGTGCTCGATACCATGTACTCGGTGGTGGAGCCAAGTAGCGGCGAAACGCTATATCACGGCATCCTTGTGGACATCACGCAACGCAAAAAGATGGAAGATGAACTCCGGCAACGCAGCGTGCGTGATCCGCTCACCGGCTGCTTTAATCGCCGGCACCTCGCCGACCTCGATGAGATGTTGAGCCCAACGGACGAGAGCTGGGGCTTCTTGTTCATTGACATTGACCACTTCAAGACGTACAACGACGAGCACGGCCACCAGATGGGTGACAACACGCTCATCCGCATGAGTCGCTTCCTGATGCGTCAGGTGCGCGCCGAGGAACCGGTGGTGCGGGTGGGTGGCGACGAATTCGTCATCGTGCTCCGCGGCGCGGTGCTGGCTTCGGCGCAGATGGTCGCCGAGCGTATGCGATTGGCCGCCCTCCGCACGGCACCGGTGCCATTCAGCCTCGGCTGGGCCGTCCGCGAGCCGGGCGAGAGCTTGATGTCCACGATGAATCGGGCCGATCAGAATCTCTTGGCTGTTCGTGTAATTGAACGCACTCCCGCTCGGACGAGCAAGGCGGAAGACTTAGACCAAATCCCCTAGTTCCACCGAGGATGTGCAAGTTTTGGCGGGTCTGGCGTCTCCCTGGCAACTCAAGCCGGGAGATCCCGTGTTTCGCCGTTTCGCCGCTACGCTCCACGCACTTGTACTGACCGCTTTCGTCGCCGCTCCGCCGTCCCTTGCCGGGCAGGATCAAGCGGTCCCCGCTCCCGATTGCCCCACGCGAATGTGCGCGTCGGCGCCTTGCCCGCAGCCGCCATGCCGGATGGATGGTCGCGTGGTGCGCACGGGCCGAGAAGTGCGCGTGGCACTCGAGGGGCGCGTCCTTCGCTACGAAGTCACTGAGCGCTGGACCAACCGCGGGCGCGCGCTTGGCGAGGTGGACTACGTGCTGCCGTTACCGCGCGGTGCCGCATTCGAGAACCTCTCGCTGATGATTGATGGTGAGATGGTGAACGGCGAGATCCGCGGTGCCGGCGAAGCGCGCCGCATCTATGAGGAGATTGTACGACGGCAGCGCGACCCCGCGCTGGTGGAGTGGATGGACCACGGTGTGCTGCGCACGCGCATCTTCCCCATTCAACCGGGTGAGACGCGCACGGTGACCGTGCGATTTAATGCCATCGCCGAGCGCGAAGGTGATGCCTTGCGCGTGGATGTGCCGGCGCCGCGTGGGCAAGGCACGGAGAACACGGGCACGCAACTCAACTTCCAGTGGCCGGAGGGTGATGGCTACGGCGAGGCCTGGTCGCCGACGCATCGCGTGGAAGATGCCGGTGGTGTGCCGCGGCGTTCGTTGCGCGTGGTGGATGCCACAGGCACCGTGACGCTGCTGCTGCCGGTGCGCTCGAACAGTGCTGCGATGACCGTGCTCACGCACGCCCCGCGCACGGACGAGGGCTACATGCTACTCACAATCGGTGCGCCCACGCGCAGCGTGAGCCGCACGGCGCGTGATGTGACCTTCGTGATTGACGTCTCGGGCTCGATGAGCGGTGAGAAGCTTGTGCAGGCCAAGGCCGCGGGCCGCCAGTTGCTGAATTCGCTGAGCGGTGCAGATCGCTTTCGCTTGATTGCGTTCTCGAGCGATGTGAACGACTTCGCTGAAGGTTGGAGCGCGGTAAACCCAGGCAACTTGCGGCGTGCTCAGGAATGGCTGGACGGATTGAGTGCGACCGGCGGAACGAACATCGGTGGCGCGCTCGAGCGTGCGCTTGAAGCGAGCACGCCAGCGAATCGCCTCGGACTCGTACTCTTCATGACGGACGGCGAGCCGACGGTGGGTGAGCGCGACCCTGCCAAGCTGGCCGCGCGCGCATCGCAGCAGCGCGGTCAACGGCGCGTGTTCACGTTTGGCATTGGTGCGGATGTGAACGCCACGCTGCTTGAGCAGCTCGCACTTGATGGAGCCGGCACCGCGCACTTCGTACGCCCCCAAGAAAACGTGGAGCGCATTGTTGGCGTGGTGGCCCAACGGCTCACGAGCCCGGTGGCGACGGACATTCGCATCCGCGCGCAGGGCGTAACGCTGCAGCAGGTGATGCCGGCCGGGCGCATTGATCTCTTTGCTGGCCAAGAGCTGACGATTCTTGCGCGGTATACTGGCAGCGCGGAGTCGGCGCGGATTACCATCACTGGGCAACATCCAGATGGCCCCGTCACTTGGACCTCCGAGGCGCGATTCCCGGCGCAGCGGACGCAGGACGCATTCGTTGGGCGTCTGTGGGCCACGCAGCGCGTGGGTTGGCTGAGCGCCGAGCGCCGCAAGAGCGGTGCGTCGCCGGAGCTCGATAACGAGATCAAGCAGTTGGGCGAGCGCTGGGGCATTCCCACCGCACTCACCTCGTACTTGGTGCTTGAACCCGGCATGGTGGTTGCCAATGCTCCGGGGCCCCGCGGCGGGCGTGGTGGTGTGATGCCGATGGCGCAGGGCGCTGCCACGACCGCATCGGCACCGCCGCCCGCGTTCGAGCAAGCGCGTAAGGCGGCTGAACAGCGGTCATCGCGCTCGGTGGCAGATGCGGAAGGCGATATGGACGCGCGCCAGACTCGGCGCACCGCGTCGCGGATGTTCGTGATGAAGGACAGCGTGTGGACGGACACGCGAGGCGCGGCAGCTCGGGCTCGCACGGTGCGCGTGCGACCCTTCTCGGATGCATACTTCGCACTGATGAATCGCACGCCGGAACTCCGAGAAGTGTTTGCGCTGGGCGAACGCGTGGAAGCACGCGGCCGTGCGGTGACCGTGGTGCTCGCCGCTGATGGCGCAGAGCGTTTGAGCGCAGCGGATGTGGACGCCATCACTCGGGATTGGTAATCAGGCGTGGACCAGGCCGAACGTCTCTTCGTCACTTACCACGACACCCTGGTGCGGTATCTCACGCGCCGGTTGGGCGACCGCGATTGGGCGGAGGAAGTGGCGCAGGAGACGTTCGTCCGGGCCCTCAGGCAGGCGGAGGCCATCGTGAACGAGCGGGCGTGGGTGTTTGCGGTGGCGCACAACCTGGTGCGCGACGGGGCGCGGCGGGATGCGCGCAATCGGAGGCACTTGGAACTGCTCGCGGCGGAGCAGCGCGAGGCTGACGAGTCTGAGGAAGAAGATCAGACGCAGGAACGCGCCGAGCGACTGCGCTTTGCTCGTGAAGCCTTGGCGATGCTCACGGAGCGTGATCGTCAGGCGCTGCTGCTAAAGGAGGAAGGCTTGGACTATCAAGAGATTGCGGACGTGTTGCAAATCGAAAAGAGCTCCGTGGGCACGACGCTGTCGCGGGCGCGTCGCCGCTTGGCGGAGAGCTATGAAGACTTGGCGGCCGGTGGCCGAGGAGGCGCGCATGTCGCGTCCTGATGAGGGGCTGATCCATCAGTGGTTGGATGGCGAGTGCACGCCGGAGGAATCGGCGCGGCTGGATCAGTTGGTGGCGACGGATCCCGAGTGGGCGGCCGCTGTTGCTGAGGCGCGGGGATTGATTGCCGCGAGCTCGCGCATTGTGCAGTCGTTGGATGCGGTGCCGCGGGCGATGCCGGCGGGATCTGTGGCTGCGCCGCGTGTGCCGAGTGCGCAGGCTGAGGCTGCTCGTGCGCCGCAGCGGTTTACGGCAAAGCCGTGGATGCGGATTGCGGCGGCGGTTGTACTGGTGGCGGGGACTGCGTACGTGCTGCGTGAGCGGACCGCGGAGCCGTTTGTGCCGGCGGCTTCTATTGATTCGCCCGCGCCGTCGTCGCCGCCCACGACGCGCGAGCAAGAACAACCACCAGTTGGAGTGCCGAGCAATGTCCCCGCGATAGGACCCGCGCGCGTTGCAGATCGTACCGTGGGCGAGGCCACGCGCGGCGCGACGCAGAGTGCGCCCGCTCCCGTAATTCCGCCGGAGCAAGACACACGAAAGGTTGCGCCGACGTTGCCCGCGGCTCCGGTTTCGTCGGTGCCAACTGCCTTGCCGCCCGCTCCTCAGCCGTTGCCAAGTGCTGGTGCGAGCAGTGGTGGAAGTGCAGGCGTGGGCACGCGCTCGGTGGAGGAACAACGGACGCGTGCTACCGAGGACTCGCGGGGTCGCGCTTCGAACCTCGAGACGCAACGTCGCGCGAGTTTGGCAGCGGATGCTCCGCGCGGCGCGATTGCGCGGACGGCAGATGCGCCGAGTGCCGCTCCTTCACGGGCGATGACGCTGCTGCGGTTGGATGGCTGTTGGCGTGTTGCGGCGCCACCGGAACTTGTGGGTGTGCTGAGTACACCAGAAATTCGCCGGCAACACGGAGACACGCTGGTGCTTGTCACCACGTTGGGTGACGTCGTGGTTGTCCGGGGCGGGGATACGCTGGTGGGCGGGCTGATGGCGCGGGCTGAGCCGTGTAAGGAATAGTGCGCAGCGCGTTGGCGGCACATTTAGATACTGACCCAACTCTTCAAGAGTCAGTGCCGCGTTTCCTCGCGCACCTTGTGGCGATGGGCAGCGCAGCGAGCACAGTTCGCACTCGAGCGGTGCAACTCCGCGGAATCACCCGAGAGCTCTCGGTGCTCGGAGTTGTGGCTCCGCGCGAGCTTAACCTGGGAGTGATCGAGTCTCTGTTGGGCCGACTTCAGACTCGCTCGACGCGAAGCGGCGGCAGGGTGGACCGTTCAACGGTTGCTAAGGATGTCGGTGCGCTTCGCGCCTTTCTTCGTTGGCTTCAGCGGGGTGGCTTGATTGCCGGAGACCTTTGGAGTGAACTGCCATCGATTCGCATTCCTGAGCGTCCGCCAATTGCGACGTTGTCGGTGAATGAGGTGGATCGAGTACTCGTTGCCGTGCCGCGACGGTCAGCGATTGGGGTGCGCAATCACGCGATGCTCGAGTTGATGTACTCGTCCGGGCTGCGCCGCGCGGAGGTGTGCGCTTTGGATGTGTGCGACTTTGCGGGTGAGGAAGGCCTGGTACGGATACGGCGCGGGAAGGGCGGGAGGTCGCGCGTTGTTCCGGTAGGCAAGCGTGCTGTCGTGGCAGTCATGAATTATGTGGCGACGGCTCGTATTCGATGCTCGAAGTCGGTCGATGAGCCCGCGCTGTTCCTCGGTCGCCACGGGGGCCGCCTGACGCCGAAGACGCTCACCGCGCTATGCCAAGCGCGGTTGCATGCGGCAGGCATCCGTGGACGAGGCAGTTGCCACGTGTTTCGCCATACGATGGCAACTTTGATGCACGACGCTGGGGCGGACATTCGCGATTTGCAGGTACTGCTCGGGCATACGCGACTGACGACCACGCAGATCTACACGCACGTGTCGGTCGCGCGATTGCAGAAGGTACACCTGCTAACACATCCCGCGGGGTGAGCAACAGGGCACTCGCGGAAAAACATTCAGTGCTGCCCCGGAACGCGACGACACTAACGCCATGTTCACGGATCAACTCCCTGCCCTCATACCGTGAGCCGCCTAGTATCGACCCTCATCACTTGCGTTGTCGCGCTACCCGATTGCGCGACCAAAGAATCATCTGGACGGTGTCGCTCGCAACGAAGCCTTGAGACCTCAAAACGCTGCTATCGCGCGGCTGCGTTCCAGCGCCGAGTACGAAGCTGAACTCGCGATCTCGCGTGCCCCAAACGAGCACGCCCTCCTCAGTAGTTATCACTTCGAGTTCTCCCACCTTCTCTGCAAGAGCCGTAGCGGTCAGGCCGACGTGGCCACCACTGGGCGTGTGCACTCGGGAGCTTAGGATTCGGAGTCGTTCGAGTCTTCGTGCTGTGGACCACAAGTAGACGCCCACCGTATCAGAGCCAAGCAAGATGTAGGTGTACAACTCTGTACCATCGGGACCATCCACATCCTCCAGCGCGGAGATGTTTTCCGGAAGACTGCTTGGAACAGGTTCAACCCGGTGTGACGTTCGATTCCTAAACTGACCAGAGTCGAGTATCCAGTCCGCGGCAGATTCTTGGCTGGCACCGCTGCGGTTGGCGGGCTCTTCTTTGGTTGTGCACCCAATCAGGGAGAAGACTCCGAGAACAAGCATGCCAAGTGTCGAGTTCCGCATCATGGCTTGCCCCCGACGGGCCGGTAAACAGCTCTGCCCCTCGTGTTCTTCTCTCCCGCTTCATAGCGGTGGCCATCGGTGCTCTTGTCCGCATGCAGGTGCTGCGTACCCGTCACTGTGCCAACGTCGTGCCAAATCAGGCGTGCGTGACTGGATTCGGTTGATGCGGCGTCCAGCGACTCACTAAACAGCTTGCCCATCGGCACCATCTGCCCATTCGGCGTGTATGCCTTAAAGTCGACCGCTCCTGTTCGAGATGGATTCATTGAAGGAATCAAATGGTTGCTGGTAGTCGCTCCGCCACTTGGGACGCGGTCACGATCTCCGCTCGTCACTACGATGTGATAGCCGAGATCGCGCGCCAACGAACTGACATACGTCGCCATTGATGGGACGGCGGTCGATTTTCCCCGAACACTCCTGTAGTCGACACCGCCCGCAGTGCAGGGCCGCCCTGTCTCTTCAGGCGGACACAACCCGAACGGATCGGAGAAATTGACCGGATCCCCACCCGCAAAGCCATACGCGTTCAACCCACCCGCCAGCCCGATCGGGTCAAGCTGCGTGGATGGGCCCGCTCCCCAATCATAACCGCGCGTCGACCGACGGCAATTGCGCCCGCCGCCCAGACCAGTGGCGCGACCCCCAGCATCTGCGCGACCTTTACAGCATGCGCTCCAGCCACCTCCTCGACACCACTCCAGACGCCGCTGCGCGCCAGCGAGCTGCGTGGCGCGCGCTGTCGTCGACCGATAAGCTGGCGCTGGTACGCGATGTCTCGGCGATGGTGCTGTGGCTGGAACTCGAGGGGTTACGCCACCGCCGGCCGACGCTCGCCCTGGAGGAGCTCGAGCGCGCGGCCATCGAGCGCCGGCTCGGCTCCGCACTCGCGGCGCGCGCGTATGCGCGCTCCCCACGGTGATTCCGCCGCCCAAACTCGACGTCCTCGCGGTCGCGCTTGACGTGGCGCAGCAGCTTGAGGCCGCCGCCGTCCCGTATGTGATTGGCGGCTCGCTCGCGAGCTCGGTCCATGGCGAACCACGCGCCACACTGGATGTGGATCTCGTCGCTGACCTCCGCGTCAGCACCGTGAGTCGGGTCGTCGCCGCGCTCGCGCGAGACTATTACGTGGACGCGGACGCTGCGCGCGACGCAGTGCGCCTCGGCACAACCTTCAACCTCGTGCACCTGCAGGCCGGGGTGAAGGTTGATGTGTTCGTGGCGGGAGATGACGCGTTTGATCACGAGCGCCTGCGCACGCGGGTGGCGGTGCCCGTGCCCCCGCCAGCGACCGGGTCGCTCTGGCTCGACACCGCCGAGCACACACTGTTGCGCAAGCTGGAATGGTACCGCCGGGGGGGCGAGGTCTCGGAGCGCCAGTGGCGCGACGTGGCGGCAATTGTCGCGCTGCAGGAGGACGCACTCGACCGCACGGTCTTGAATCGATGGGCCCCCGTCCTCGGCGTCAGCGACTTGCTCGCGCGTTGTTTGACCCCGCGCTGAGCACGGCTCGCGGGCGGTCCGCTTCTGCGCGAGTCGAGTCGGTACGCGCTGTGTGTGTGTCGGAGGGGGCGGGGCGCGATTGAGCAATCGAGCGTCCGGCAAACCCCGCGCCGATTCGACCCGACCAATGGGGTTGTCGCGGGGGCACACGTTGGCGAGCGAACCCGAGACGACCCGCCGAACCCGAGTCGCTGCTGCCAGCGCCGGCGCCGCTGCAGCAGAACTTAAGGTTAGGCAGTGCAGCGGCTCGCATTAGCGACTGGTGTCCGCTCGACATCGAACCGCCTTCGAAGTTTGAACAGCATACCATCCAGCGCCTCCGTATCCCAGCACACGCGATACCGGAGTGGAGTCACTGGCCAAACTAAAGTCGCAGTAGTGCGCATCGGGAAGACCGTCCGAGTCGAAGTCAGCGAGTGCCTCGAGTGCGATACCTACTGGACCGGACGGGACGCCCGTGTCGAAAAGGTCCTTCACCGCAAAGGCCCCATCGCGCGCAGTGAGCAACGCGAACTGAACGTTTCCGCTTTTGTACGCCGGAGGACCAATTAGAAACGCGAAGTATCTCGTAGGAGCGCCACCGAACTGACTGATGCTTGCCTGAAAGTGAGTCAGGTGGAGCGAGTCACCAAATGCGATGAGCGCGGATCGAAGTCCGGTGGAGTCCGCACCGACGGTAGAATCGAACTGCACCGCGAACTCAGTTCTCTGCGGCAGTGCCGCCGCAGGCGCAGGTGCTCTATCGCAACCGGCTCCGCTCATCAACAGCAAATGCAGAGGAAGCACAACTGCTCGCTTAGTCAACGTAAGATTGTTCTTCACGGCGCCTTACGAAGTTCACGTTCTGGGTCACGTCGGCCGGCTGTCCCACCTCGACCAACCGTCTTGAAGTCTGTCCAAATCTCGAAGTGAAGGTGGTCAGGCGTTCCCTTCGCGTTCCCGCTGTCACCCGTCTTGCCGATGACTTGTCCTGCGCGAACGCGATCGCCCGTTCGGAGCCCGTCTGCGAAACCCGAGAGGTGGCCGTATACCGTTGCGCTCCCTCCGTGCCACACGACGGCGTAATCACCAAGCCCGTTGGGATCGCTTCGTCGTTCAAACACTCCGTCAGAAGCGGCCGTCACATCGCTGCCCTTGGGCGCGAGTAAGTCGATGCCGCCGTGAACGCCCGCCGTACGCTGCGAGTTCAGCTCGAATCCTCCTATGCCGGGCCTCACGTTCAGCGCCAGATTGCCCAGCGGATTCTGACATGGCTTTCCCGTCACGTCTTGTGGACACAGCCCGAATGGATCCGAGAAATTGACCGGATCCCCGCCCGCGAATCCGTACGCATTCAGCCCGCCCGCGAGCCCGATCGGGTCAAGCTGCGTGAACTATCCTAATGAGTGCCAGTAGGCGTGCCGCTGGGGTACTGTGCGTGTGCACCGACGACAGACATCAAAGTCACGGAAACAAGTCGAACAAGGTCAACACTCCCGCCAAGACCAGCGGCAAAAGTACGAACCGCTCTCCTGAGGCGGGATTGCCCACCTC
Organism: Gemmatimonas sp.; assembly: GCA_031414535.1. Lineage (GTDB taxonomy): Bacteria > Gemmatimonadota > Gemmatimonadetes > Gemmatimonadales > Gemmatimonadaceae > Pseudogemmatithrix. The sequence continues at coordinate 83,828 of JANNVQ010000057.1, read as the reverse complement.
GGAATTCGAGCGCACAGATGGCGCGATTGCTATCCAAGTTCCCAAAATCAGCAGCCCATCGACGGCCAGTACAAGCACAAACATCCGGACACCAGCTACGCCGCCCACCGCTGCGCGCAGCATCCAGATTGGAATCGTGGCGATGAGCCGCAGAGGCACGTCGTCGGTGCCGTCGTTGAACGGAAATTTCTTGGTCATTGCTTCTTCGCTTTCATTCTTCCTTCGCCCAGTCCAACACCCACCGTACCGGCGCCGGAAAGAAGCTTCGCGCCGGCATCCGACAACTCCATCGATTTCGCGACAGGCAAGGCAAAGCCAATGCCGATGCTGTACGTCACTCCTTCAAGATTCTTGGACTTGGCGTCGAAACTTGCAGTCATTCCGCCGACGAATCCTGTCCCGACCAGTCCGCCGACTGAAAGGGTCCCGAGTTCCCCTGCGCCCCGCCCGACCGTCCCGTTGAGGGTCAGCGCAAGCGCCATCTGTGCACTGCCGGTGACTGCCACTCCGTCCGCGCTGAACTCAGCCTGTATGGGCCCGGCTGTAACGGTGATGCTCGGCAGTACGGCCATGTTCGAAGCCCAATCTGCCAACCTTGAGACGACAGCCGCGGCCTTGGCTCCCGTCCAAGCAGGACATGGCCGAGCTGGGTCATGGGGGCACAGCCCGAACGGATCCGAGAAGTTGATCGGGTCCCCACCCGCAAAGCCATACGCGTTCAACCCACCCGCCAGCCCGATCGGGTCAAGCTGCGTGGATGGACGCGACGGCTGAGCTTACAGCGGAGCGGCGAGGGCCCATGCCGATGGCGCCGGCGCGCCAAGGCAGAACCCGGCGGGTTAGGTCATTAACTGGCGCAGCTCGAGAATAAAGTGAATGCGAAGGTCGTCCAGGGAGTCGAAATCGTACTTCTCGAATCGGCGATCCAGCCCGTTGCCGAGTAACTCAGCCCCGTCCGCGTACAGTAGGGCCTTGTAGCCGCCGAATGCAATCGCTACGTACTTCTCCTGGTTGCCCAACACCGATTCCGACTCGGATGAGCGACCGGCATCCTTCAGGACGTCTCGAATATCGGCGAGCGCGTCTCGTTGAAAGTCCGAAAGTTCGGTTGTCATGGTAGAGGCCCCATGTCCCAGAAGTCGATGTGACCGTCCTTCTTGATCTTCTGCACGAGTTTGCCCGCAGCCCGAAATACACGCCTGCCGTTATGTCGTCCGACGCCGATGCGGAGGTATCTGTTCGACTGCATCAGCGCAAGCGCTGTAGCGGCCAGCCTAGATGCCCCGGCTTCGACGGCAACGAGCGTCCCGACATACGCGCCTCCAGCAATCGCGACGGCCAAGCACGCCGTGCTCTCATCGCATGATGCAGTGGTACCGCGCACCTCAGTGAGCAACCCGCCGTTTCCCTGCATGCTTTGATGAGCCCAGTATCCGGAACTTCCACGAGGACAGTCGGAGTACTCCTCCGTCTTCCCGTCGCCTCCCGCCGCTTTAGGACACAGCCCAAACGGATCCGAAAAGTTGATTGGATCGCCTTCAGCGAAGCCGTACTCATTCAGTCCACCCTCCAGCCCAATCGGGTCAAGCTGCGTGGAGTGGCTCATGCAAGAATCATAGTAACAATCGCGCGAACGCGTTGGAAAGCATCGTCGATGCTGTCTCCACATGTCTCGTCCCATCAGCGGCGCGCACTGCCGTTGCTGTCGCATTTCTGTCGCCGTGACCAAGCTCACGTGAGTGGGTCATCGCCATGAACGTGCGCTTGACAACGCTTGTACCTGCACGAGCATTGAAAACGAACGGCGCACCATAGACCTCACTCGAATGCGGAGCAACGCAAGATGAGAACTATTGCCCGACACTTGATGCGCGTTACCGCATCGGCTGCGCTCGTCGCCAGTCTCGCACCGCAGGCGAGCGCACAGACGGAGCCAACGCTTACTGTCTCTCCCTCGCTGTCGTCCGTGGTCCTGAGTGGCTCAGTAACGGTGACGGTGCTGGCCTGCGCCTACGAAGCCGGCGACAACATGATCAACCTCGCCACCATCCAGATTCGAACTTGGAATTACGCCACCTCCGCCAGCTACGTGGACGTCACTGGCGACTTCACGATGGAGAATGCCGATCCAGCGGAGTGCAACTTCTTCGGGAATCAGTCAGACGAAGTGTTTGTGAAGTGGGTAGGAACGGTCAGCGTGACTCCGACCACAGGACCGGTGATTGTAAACGCTCACATCTACAGCCTTCGCGATTACTTCTACCAGAGCATCAAGACCTACTTTCCGCCAGCTGCGAGACGGTCGGTGGCCGTCGTATCCGAGCAAGGCTTCGTCGAGGCCCTCCCGTCAGCCTCACGCAGTGAGCGCTTTACGGTCACCAATACAGGCAACGATACCGCTACCTTCGCGCTGACAGCGATCGGTTGTCCGTCCGGCGCGATCTACGCGAGCTGCACAATTACACCGAGCTCTACCATTAGCGCACTTGCCGCCGGCGCGAGCTCGACGGTGACTGTGAGCTACACGGCGTCGGACAGCAACGGCGCGTCAGGACTGCTGCGACTGCTTGCGGTTCGCTCAGCGGAGACCGCCATCAGGGATTCCGCGTGGACGGATATCACGGTTACGGCCGCTCCCGCTGTTGGCGCCTATCTCTTCGGTCATGCGCCTGGCGCAGGCGACTATCTGCTGCGCAACGCATGCGTCACTATCGCGCTCACGCCACATGCCGCGAGCGAATGCGGCGACTTACGAATCGTACACGCGTTAGTGAGTGTTCGCACGATGGGTCGCACGAGAGCTCCGGTCCTGCTCTACAACTCAGCGCATGCACGGCCTATCCCATTGGTGCAAGCGGATATTCGTCTTCGCTCTGATATTGGTCTACCGACCGACGGCACGACTTCCATTGTGCGTACGGATACGTCCGCCACTTGTGGAAGTCGCAGCACAGCGGGCACGGCCTGGGGAGCAGCAGGAAATGTTCGGCGCGTGGTTGTGCCGTTTAGTGGCTGTACCGTGGCTACCGGAATGTACCGGTATCGCGTGCAGTTCACATCCTCCAATCAGTCGCACACGAGTGCGGATACGGGCCGTCTGTATATCGTGAACCACAGTGCCTCGCGCTTCGGCGCGGGATGGTGGCTTGCCGGGCTTGAGCGGCTCCGGATTCGATCCTCTACAGAGCTGTTGTGGATTGGTGGCGATGGAAGTGTGCGCCGATACGTGAAGTCGGGAAGCGTGTGGAAGGTCCCGACCGCCTTCGCGCTCCCGGACAGCATCACGCAGTCGGGAAGTACGTACATTCGGCACACAGCGGAGCATGCGCGCGTCTTCTACGACTCGGCCGGACGTCACGATTCCACACGCACAATTGACCGGCACGTAACGCGCTTCGTGTATGCGGGTACCACTGACTCTCTGTTGGCGATGCATCTCCCGCTTGCGGACACGTCACTATCGCTCGTGGATTCGATGAAGTACGCCTTCGCATATGCCAGCGATTCGGTGACGATAACGGCTCCCGGCAATCGCGTAACGATCCTACTTCGTCCAGGCGGGCGGCTGACGCGCATCATCGATCCCGATCGGGATACCACGCGGTTTGAGTATGCGTCCTCACCATACGCAAATGAGATCAACGCCATCAGCGATCGAGCCGGGGCGCGGACCACTTTTGCTTTCGATTCTGCGCGGCGCGTCATCACGGCGACGAGACCACTCGGCAACGTCCTGGCAATCGAACCGAGCGAGTCCAAGGGGTGGACCCCCACTGCACTCGATTCGACATTTACACAGGTTGACGGTCCTCGGAGCGATGTCGCCGATAAGAGCAGGATGTGGGTAAACCGCCACGGCTCCGTAGTTCGTCTCCGCGATGCCCTTGGACGCGAGACACAGATAACTTATTCAACAGCTTGGGCTGGGCTCCCCGAACGCGTCATTAGTCCGACGCGGCTAAGTACCGTTGCAAGCTACGACTCTCGGGGCTTGGTCGACTCGGTAGCCACTTTGGCTCCCTATGGAGGCGCGTCGGGAAGTGCGAGCGGTAATGCGCTAACGGAATACGAATGGCACAGCACGCTGAACCGCATTGAGCGCATAAGGGCACGCTCCGGCGCTGCGGCGGATATCACCAAGTTCGATACCTTGGCCGTCGCTAGTTACAACAGTGACTCCAGTCTCGCTTGGCAACAACGCGGTGGCAGCAGTACGACTCGGGTGACCTTCGCGTATACGACCACGGCATCCGGCGCGCGTCTGCCGCTCTCGATTACTCAGCCTGACAGCGGCGTTACAACCTTCATTTACGACCAGCGCGGCAATCTCCGCAAGACGGTATCGCCACTTGGCTTCGTCTCCTTGTCGGTGAATGACAATGTCGGGAGGCCCGTCCGGCTGTACACGCCTCGCGATACCGGATCCCGAGGCACCGACTCCAGTTTAGTTGTGCAATACGGAGTTGTGGACTCAATTTGGTACGATACGCTCGGACGCGATAGCGCGCAGGTAACGCGGGGACCGGTGGATACGCTGGCCAACGGCCGCATCATCCTCGCCGACTGGGTGCGAGTGAGCAAAGTGTACGACGCCATGGGACGAGTTACGCAGCACCGCCGGCGCTTCTCGGTCAATGGAGCCACGGCAGGGGCAAGCGACACCCTTGTCGCAACATGGCAGTACGATTCGCTCGGCCGCGCGACGTTGGCGTCGGAGCCGGGCGGTGGGGCAAACTACTCGACGTACGATGCCAGCGGAAACGTCATTGAGGCCACTAAGCCCCGTGGATTCGTCATCGCGATGCAGTACGATGCGCTGAATCGCCTCACGCGACGCGTGACGCCATCCGCGAGCGAAGGCAACGCGCTGTGTCACTGGTACGGAACTCTCTGCACCTACACCTTTCCCATCTTAGATGATGCGTCTACGCGCTGCATAGGCGTGGATACGGCGCTGTTCGCGTACGATGCGTCTGGGCAGACAAGAGTAGCCGACAATAATTGGGCGCGGATACGGCGAAGCTACGCGCCAAATGGTGCGTTGCTCTCCGAAACGCAGATCATCAGGAAGTATGCGACGGAGGCTCCGAACGCCTGCGGAGGCGGCGATCGGCACGCCGGCGCGTTCAGTGAGACCGGGAGCGACTGGAACGCGCATTCGTATCAACTGCAGTACGGTTACGATCACCTCGGGCGCCGCATCTCGCTGACGCTACCCACCCAGCTTGATCCCTGTAGCGGTGCCTGCTTGCAGCAGTATGCGTACTCGTCTCGCGGTGAGCTTGCCACACTGACGCATCCGAGCGCTAGCGGTGGGACGCTGCAGACCACCTACGCCTACGATGCTACAGGGCAGCTGACGAGCACGACGGCGCCAGGGAGCGTGGTTCTCAACCTTGCATACGACCGCGAGGGCAGGGTGTTGCGCCGGGTCGGAAGCGGTGGTCACCCGGCCGCTGACACGCTGCGCTACGACGCAGGTGGGCGAGTCATTCGCGTCAGTTCTGGTGACACGCCGGTGTCGCTGGAATATGCTGGACTTGGTGCGTTGGCGAGCGTCACGGGACTTGCCAGCGGACTCAGCAGCGAGGCCTTCTTGGTAGACGGCATCGGCACGCTTCGTTACACACACGATGTAGATATGGTAGCGGGAATCAATCGTACCCGTCGCCACACGTTCTCTGGTCTCCGTCTCACCGGCGGCGTGCTCGCCGATACTGGAAGCAACTGCGCCACCTCGCTCGTGCATTCGTGCCACCCCTCGTGGTACATCTGGTCGCTGGCGCTGGAGCACGATGCCAGCGGGAACGTCACCTCGACCGCAGAGCGTGACACGCGCGGCACCAATCTGTCGGATGCATCGACCGTACTGCGGAACGCACGTTCCTACTTCGGCGCCGATGAACGACTGATGTCGCATGAAGACGCTGAAGGCGTGAATGGCGTCGCCGGAACGTCGAGTGAGTACCGCTACGACGCGCTTGGACGGCGCGTCCTCGTGCGCGTGAGAAAGATCGAGCCGACCTGCTCGAGCCCCTGCGATGCATACATCGAGCGAACTGTTTACGATGGCGATCAAGTGTTAGCGGAGATCCGCAGCAGCGGACAAGCGAACGCGACGGCTGCCGTTCTAGAGGGCGAGGGCATCGCGGCGCAGGATGGCACGACGAGTGGCTGGACGGACCCGACCTATCCACTGCTCTTTGGCGTCGTGCTTTACGCGCACGGACTGGGTGTCGATGCGCCGGCTCATCTTGCGAAGCTCCGGCCCGACTCCGGCTGGACGACGTTGACGCCTCAGGCCGGTTGGCGTGGAGACATTGCTTTTGGCAATCTGGCAGATGGGACGAATTGCACGACGTTCACGCCGGGGCGCTGTCCGACGGAGTGGCTAGCTGCTTCAGTCAGCGCGTACCGAAGAGACGTAGGCGCCGACCCGGTTCTGTTTAGCAACTGGTTCGGGAGTTTGGTGCGTGGTCGGCGTGACGCGTCGGGCCTGACCTTTTTGCGGAACCGCTACTACAATCCGACGACGGGACAGTTCACGCAGCTTGACCCGATCGGGCTCGCGGGTGGGCTGAATGCGTACGGCTTCGCTGGTGGGGATCCGGTCAACTTCTCGGACCCGTTTGGACTGTGTCCCCCACGGGACAACGATCCCCGCGACTGCCCAGGATTCTGGACCTCCGTGGGCGCGATTACGGGAGCGCTGATGGGAGGTATGACGGGCGGCGGTGGCGGCTTCATCGCTGGCGCTGGATTTGGAGCCATTCCGGGAGGGGCAGCCGGCGTTAGTGCGGGAGCCGCTTTCGGTGCACGTCTAGGGGCAATCGCGGACGGGCTTGTCTTGGCGAGTGGTGCACAAGGCTGGGCAATTGGCAAAATCGAACAATTGCGAGCGAACATTGAGGGCCATCTCGGCGCCGTTGGAGAGGATCCCGGTGCTAGAGATGCGAATCATCACCGTGGAGAGATTCGAGGATGGATTAACCAAGCTCGAGACCACTTGAAAAGCATGAAGGGCCGCACGAATGCGCGCTACAAGGAGCAAGTCGACGCTTGGCAAAGCCGACTGGATGCTGTCACTCCTCCACTGGAAGCTTGAGAAGGGAATGCCCTCATCTGCCGACAACAAGCAACTCCGAGAGCTGCTTCATCTTCGATTTCGCGCACTACTGGGATCGCCACGCGGAGACGATGTCGCCTATCATCTAGCGGACCTCCACGCTGGCTTGACTCATGCAGCGGAGACGATAGAGCGCATCGCCCACGTCAGCGAAGCGCAACGCGCGGACGCGCTTCGGGTGTACTTGGCGGAGCTGGGAGGAGAGCTGTTCGAGCACATTGGCCCTCACGCACAGAGTGTGCGGCCGCCACTCGAGCAACTCATTGCGGACCTTTTTGATGAAGAGAATCGTCGACGTGAGTTGTAGTCAGAGATTGGCCCATCGATTGAGTGTGGTTTCGCCACCTTGCCGTTAACCGAGCGAGCCAACTTATTCTCGTCGCCCTTCATTAGCCGCAATTCGAGCTAGCCATGATGGAAGTGTTTAAGGTTGGGTCCATCCACGCAGCTTGACCCGATTGGGCTCGCGGGGGGACTGAATGCCTATGGGTTTGCGGATGGTGATCCAATCAACTACTCGGATCCTTACGGTACACTGGCAATTCCCGCGGTTTGCCTTGTTCCTCCCGTCTCCTTCGCGTGCGCCCATCTGTTGCGTCTCGTCGCTCGGGCCGTCGTTGCCAGTGCCATAGCGGTGACCGGTGCGTTAGTGCTTGAGTTCGCCTCTAACACAAGGCAGAACAAGCAATACCGAGATGCAATTCGACAGGCCGAGCGCCGAATGAGCTGCAGGCTCAATGACACTGGGCGCGATGAACTCTATAAGCGAGTGGATGAGCTGGATACCAGAGCCGGGGCAGATGGAGCAGTCTCGTTCAACGACATCGTCGAAGAGGCAACGGAGTTGTGCAGGCAACGGAAATACACAGACCGGGAGCACGAATAGATGACGTCCATTACCGTCACGCGCATGCTCCAGAAGGCCGTAGGTTTGCAATGCGTAGTCGCTTCGAATCCCATCGGGTCTGCACTGCGGGTGGTGTTTGATGCCGCCTCGTCTCCCTCTGATACATCGTGGCGTATCGTGCTTGAGGATTGCTGGCGATGGCGACGCGGAGCGAGCATTTTGGCGTCCAGTGAGATGCTGGGTGGTAAAGCCGGCCAGCTACGTGCAGCAGTCGCCAAACTGACCGGGCGTCGGATAGTCGAAGTCGAGGCCGACGATTTGGTGGGTGCGCTAGCGTTGAAGTTTGATGACGATTCGGTGTTAGAGACAGCGGGTTGTGCGGAGGGACCTGAGTGGGTAATGGTTGCCGGGGACGGGACCACGGCAAGACTCTCGATTCCCGAGGGGCTGGTGATTTCAATCGGTTGACCGTGCGATCAGCCGGTCCCTCGACTGCGCGCGAGAAATGAGGTCCGAGTCCGTCCACGCAGCTTGACCCGATCGGGCTGGCGGGTGGGTTGAATGCGTATGGCTTCGCGGGTGGGGACCCGGTCAACTTCGACGATCCGTTCGGGCTCGCCGCTGACCTAAAGATTGTTGGCGAGCGCCTCCAAAAGGAGGTTGCTCGAATACGCAAGTCGAACAGCGAAGCAGATGCGACGTTTAGCAAGCTGGAGCAATCACCCGACCTGTTCGTGCTGTTCGACAGCGACGACGCGGGCTGCGGCCAGCTCTGCTACGGAAGCGGTTGGTCGTTCGATCGCGACGACGACGTCGGCTTGATGGGAGAGATTGGAAAGCGGTTCGGAGGCGCTCGCGGCGTTGCGCACGTCCGACCATCACACCGCGAGACGAGGCGGAGCGGGATTGGCGGAATTGCGTGGCACGAGGCTACTCATCTGAGTGGGATCGTCGAACGCAACAGCAAGTACGCGCACTGCGAACAACCTTTCCAAGGAGTGCCGAATGGCTGCCTTCGCAACCCTTGACCGCCGAGCGCTGCGACTCCTCGCGGCCTCCTTGCTGCTCACCGCATCCTGTCGCATCGGACCAACAGTCGATCGCACCTCATTGTCACCCCAGGCCGCTGCAGTTGCAGCGGCAGCGACCGCATTCCGAGCGGCTCCTCTCGACTCACTTTGCGCGGAGATGGGTTGTAGAGTGATCGTTGTCGACTCCGTCATCGGCCGCGCGCCTGTGGTGGCACCGTTCCAAGCAAACAAGATGTCGGCAATCGCCACGATCGGATCTCGCTTTCGACTAGCAAGTCGATCGCCAGCGAAGCTGTTCGTCTCATCCGGCTTCCGGGTCCGTGGAGAGACATCGGATACACTTTCAGTTGCCTTGGCACTCGTCGGAGATAGCAGCATGACGTCCGCAGCCGTGCTTGAAGCCATCGTGTACTTCGACGCGCCAAGGACGATGGGGGGATTCTTCGTCGTCGACTTGAGCCGCACACGGCACAGCTCCTGGGTTGTTCGGCGCATTCGAAACTTCGAGGGCTAGCCAAGAGCGCGGGAACTCGCCTGCAGGATCCATCCCGCTTCTATCGCTCCTTGTGAATGAAAATGTACCGGGCTAGTATTACATCTTATGGTAATACATCTCATGGGGGGCGATTCGAATGAAAATCACGACGAAGGGCCAGGTCACCATCCCGGTCGAAGTGCGCGAACGCCTCGGCTTGTTGCCGAATACTGAAGTCGAGTTCGTCGTGGAGGACGGTCAGGCCGTGCTGCGCAAGCTGCGGCGCAGTCGGCGACGCGGCGCCAAGCTGGTCGCGCACCTTCGGGGACGCAGCACGGTGCCGATGAGTACCGACGAGATTCTCGCGCTGACCCGCGGCGAGTAGGCGCATGCCGGGCGTCCTGGTGGACAGCAACGTGCTGCTGGACGTGCTAACCGAGGACCCGACGTGGCTCCGGTGGTCGGCCGACGCCCTCGCGCGTGCCGCCGAATCGGAGGCCCTAATCATCAATCCGATCATCTATGCCGAGGTCTCGGTCGGCTTCGCACGGATTGAGGATCTTGAGGCGGCACTGCCGCCGACGTTCTTCCGACGCGACGCGCTCCCCTGGGATGCTGGATTCCTCGCGGGGAAATGCTTCCAGCGATATCGGCGATCGGGTGGAGCCAGGCGATCGCCACTTCCGGACTTCTTTGTGGGAGCCCACGCCGCGATCCGCGGCCACGCGCTGCTGACGCGAGATGCGGCGCGCTATCGGACCTACTTCCCGACGGTGAAGGTCATCGCGCCGTAGCGCGCCGAGGCACGGTTGCGGTGCACCGCGACCTGAACGTACGATTGATTTACTGGACAGTCCACGCACCTTGACCCAATCGGGCTGGCGGGTGGGCTGAATGCGTATGGCTTCGCGGGCGGGGACCCGGTCAACTTCTCGGATCCGTTTGGGCTGTGCCCAAAGTCTGCGGGCGGTGACGGAAAGACCGAAGCGGTGTCCGACTGCCCGCGTGGTTCATCCGGGTGGTGGGCGCATCGCAACGCATCCGGCAGAGGTTCGAGTGCGGTCAATAAGACACTCGGAGCGTTCGCCTCGCTCTTTGAGGCACTCAATGAAGATCAGTTCCCGGGTGCCAGCAAGGCCGTCTTCAACGTCCCAATCGGCGGCAAAATCCCGGGATTCACCCGGCACGGACTGAATCAGGCAATATCACGCGAAGGTGTCGGAGTCACGCAGGCGGCGATGCGAGACGCGGTCGCCAATCCCCTAAGAGTTCTTCATCAAGAGGGCGGAAAAGTGCTCTATGTCGGCCGAAACGCGCGAGTGGTGCTGAACACAGACGGCGAAGTCGTCACCACAATGGCGCTGAGCCGCGGCGCGTGGAGAATCGTGCCATGAGTATACGTGCTACCCCACAGCAACTTCGCCGCTTAGCAGAGATCATTCAGCGGCGCAACGCTGACGCAGTCGTTCATGTGGATGCAATTGCGAGCGGAGGACTCTTAGCTGAGGGTCGTGAGCTTCTGCTGGATCTCTTGAGCGCTGAACTCATTGAGCGGGGATTGGACCCTACCGATGAGCCAAACGGATTGGGGCTCGAAGTTGAGGAACTCATTGACTTGGTGTCCGCGACGTAGGTCCGCGAACGCCCAACTTTGAATCGGCCCGGGGATTACCGCAGACTCCATTTCCTGAGAGGCTGGAGTGAAACCACGGCGTTCGCCACCGTCGCCTAAGTTCGGCGCCTCTGGTGCCGTTGCTGGCGTGGGCATCATCCAAAGGTGCTCTTTCCGCAGGCGGAGGTGGCACTTGGCGGGAAGACGGAGTGCGCCATCAAGGTTGCGCCGCGTCCAGAAGCATTAGATTTCCCACCATGCGTACCAATCGTGGTGCGATGACGGTCCGCGTGGTCTCGCTGCAGAGCCGTGAGGCCTCGGCCCCTCCGTCGGCCGCCGCCGAGGAGCGCTTGCTCGTGCTGCAGGCATTGAGCGACGACGCCTGGCGGCTGACGGGACGCCGCCTGCCAGTGGCTTCCCGGGCGACACTGCGCGTGGTTCTTCGACGACTGCACGAGCCGCGGTCGTAGCCCGGTGCATCCTGACTTTCGAGACATCGTGGCCGAGCTCGTGCGCGCGCGCGCCCGGTTCCTCATCATCGGCGCACACGCGCTCAGTATCCACGGCGTGCCACGCGCGACGGCGGACCTTGATGTGTGGATTGATCCCGCGGCGGAGAACGTCGCGCGAGTCTGGGAGGCCTTGGTGGCGTTCGGCGCACCTATGGACGCCCTCGGTATCACGCCTGCGGACTTAATGCAGCCAGACATCGTCGCGCAGTTCGGTCTACCGCCTTATCGCATTGATTTCTTGACGGGAATAAGCGGCGTCGCGTTTGCAGATGCGTGGTCCACTCGCGTCGAGGCGTTTTTTGGGGACGTAGCGGCTCCCTTCATCGGACGCGACGCGTTCATTCGGAACAAGCGCGCGAGTGGTCGAACGCGAGATCTCGCTGATTTGGAGTCACTGGGTGAGGCCTGATGGGATGAACTGGGCCCACGTTCATCCTTCGTCAGCGAGCGCATTGATATCTACCGCGCCCTCTCCGAGCCCCGCGGCCGCCCCAAAGCGTTCATACTGCGCGAGCGCGTACGCCGTGAGCTTGTCCAGATCCACTAGCGGCTGCGGATAGTCGAACTCCTGCACGGTAGCGAGCACATTGGGCAGATGCCGCTCGAACACATCCTGCACGATGCTGCGGTACTCGGGATGCTCCGTCGTGAGCTCGGCGATGCAACGCATGCCGAACGCCACGTGCCGTCCTTCATCGCGCTTGATGAGACGGAAGCCTTCCTGCAAGCCAGGCAACCACCCGCGAGTGGCAATCGCATCGTGTGCGCCCACATAGCCCGTGCGCGCGAGCATCGCTTCGACCACGCCCATGTAGTGCGTCACCGCTTCTACGAAGGTCGCCTTGAGTCGCGCAGGATCCTCTTCGCGACGCAGGCGCTCGGTGACTTCCTCGAGATTGGATACAAGAACAGCCCGCGGCGCGGCCGTCATATACTGCGCGGTGGTGCTACCGTCGATCTCAAACACTTCCGCAAAGTAGCGAGCAAAAAAATCGAAGTGCTTGGCTTCTTCGTACAGCTGCGTGGTGAGGAACAGCTCCTTATCAATCCCGAGTCCAGCGCGCGAAACCGCGGAGCAAAACGGACTCAGCGTCTTGGTGACGGACTCCTCGCCCTCATAAAACAGCGAAGTGAGCCGCAGAATCTGCTCGGCGTAGCGCTCCTCGGGATAATCACGCTGAATGCGCAGCCATTGCTCGCGGTCCGCCGAGAGATCGATGTCCGCTGGATCCCAGTGCAGCTGCTTGGCCTTGGAGTACAGGCGGAAGTAGGCAGAATCAGATTCGCGCGCGGTCATCGGCATGGCTTAACCCTCGTCAGGGAATTCTGTCGGCACTGCTCGGGCACAAGCGACCAAAGCGGTAGCGGCCTTGGCGTGCATCATTAATGTGGCGAGCGAACCCTTGACCGCAATCTTGCCGCGCGTCACGCCGACCAGTGGATCAAGCTCGCCCTGTACGACGGACTTCCAGATATGGTAGGGTGCGGTAAGCGCAATGGTCGCGCTCACGGCGTCCGCGGAGCGAACCTCGGCGGCGTGACAACGACCCCGATCCAGCGTGAGCTCCACCGCGACGGAGTCCGGATATCCGAACTCCGGCGCGGCGTGCATCACCAGCGCCACCGGCCAAGTCCACTTGGCGGCTGCATCACGATACGACGCATCAGCCTCGATAGCGGTGCGGAAGGCCTCGGCCCAGTCCGCAGTGAACGGTCGGTGACGCAACAACTTTACTTCACTTCCCAGATTTCAACGCGGTTGTCCGCGAAGAGTGGCACCGCCACGAGGTTGCGGCGCGCGTCATAGCCCAAATCAGCGGGCGACGGCAATCCACCGCGCAGCTTGGTGGACGTGCCATTCGCAAACACGGTCAACGACGAATCGGCCCAGCTGGAGTACAGCGCGCGGCCGTCGTTCAAGATCACGACGCCATCGCCGCCGCCGGGGCCGGTGCCGAGCACGGTGACGGAATCCGCGCCGCCAGTCCAGGCGAAGACGTTGGGCGAGTTAAAGCCAACGATGAGCCAGCGATTGTTGGCGGCATCAAACGCGATGCCGTTCGCGGCGCTCTCGGCGGGCAGCACCACCGCCTCGCGAGCGTTGCGGCCGGTGATGGCGAACACGCGGCTCTTGCCCGGATGCTGCACGGCGCCGTCGGCGCCAAACGAGATGCCGGAATCCGTGATGTAGATGGTGCCATCGCCCGCGGCGGCGACGTCGTTCAAGAAGGTGGCACCCTGAGCGCCGAGCTCAAGCGTGGTCACCGTGTTGCCGGTGTTCACATCGAAGGCGCGCACGGCATCAATGTCGGCCACCCAAAGCGTGTCGCCGACGAGGGCCATGCCCTTGGGGGCGTTGAGCGTGATGTCAGCGTCCGCGCCGTTGATGAACGGCACGGTGTCCACCTTGGCGCCATCGGCGGAGAGGCGGAGGATGTAGCCGTTGTCGTCCTTGCCGAGCGGGGAGCCGTTGATGTTGCTCACGTACCAGACATTGCGGGTGGCATCCCATAGGACGGACTCAGGCGTGGCGAGCCCTTCGCTGACGACGGCTACCGGGACGGCGGACTCAGCGACGGCGGCCTTCTCACCGCCGCAGGCGGCGAGGGTCAGGGCGGCAAACGCCGCGAGGCCCGCCCGCGTAACGGAATTCAGGTGCATCATTAGTGGTGGTCCAGTGAAGGTTCAGCGAGAAATGTACGACGTTCGCCTCAATGAACCACGAAGGCTGCCAAAGAGGTCCCCACCCCGTCGGAGGTCGTGCTCGTGCCCGTTCGCTCGTCGTTGATCCGCCTGCTCGCGCTCGTTGGAGCATTGCTCATCTCGCTTCCCGACGCGCTGGCCGCGCAGGGAATGGACACCTCCGCCTTCCGCGCGCTGCGATGGCGCGAACTTGGCCCCGCTCGCGGCGGCCGTTCCGTTGCGGTGGCCGGGAGCACATCGCGGCCCCTGGAGTACTGGATGGGCACCACAGGCAACGGCGTCTGGAAGACGACCGATGGTGGCATGAACTGGCAGCCGAGTTCGGATAACGCCTTCGGCGGCACGATTGGAGCGGTGGCCGTCTCGGAGTCCAATCCGGACATCGTGTATGTGGGTGGCGGTGAGACGGACATTCGCGGCAACACCTCTCACGGTGACGGTCTCTGGAAGACCACGGACGGCGGCCGCACATGGAAGGACATGGGCCTTCGCGCGACGCGGCACATCTCACGCGTGCGTGTGCATCCCACCAACCCGGACATCGTGTACGTAGGCGCACTGGGTCATGCCTTTGGGCCAAACCCCGAGCGCGGCGTCTACAAGAGCATGGACGGCGGAACCACGTGGAACCGCATTCTGTACCGCAATGATTCTACGGGCATCAGCGATCTGATCATGGATCCGAACGACCCCAACACGCTCTACGCTTCGTTCTGGTATGCGTATCGCCGGCCCTGGATGCTGAACTCCGGCGGCGCTGGCGGCGGCATCATGAAGACCACCGACGGTGGTGCAACCTGGACCGAACTCACCGCCAATCGCGGTCTACCGCGCGGCATCTGGGGCAAGGTGGGTCTTGCAGTGTCGCCGGCGAACTCGCGGCGCGTCTGGGCCATCATCGAGCATGACTCGGGCGGCGTGTATCGCTCTGACGATGCCGGCCAGAGTTGGGAATGGATCAATCAAGATCGCAACCTGCGACAGCGCGCCTGGTACTACAGCAAGATTTACGCGGACCCCAAGGACACGAATGTCATCTACGGGTTGAACGTGCAGTTCTTCCGCAGCACGGACGGAGGGCGCACGTTCCGCCAGCAGATTCAAGTGCCGCACGGCGATAACCACGATATGTGGATTGCGCCGAACGATCCACAGCGCATGGTGCAGGCCAACGACGGTGGCGCGAACGTGAGCTACACGGGCGGCCGCACCTGGACGGATCAGGAGTTTGCTACGGCACAGATGTATCACGTCTCGACGACGAATCACTTCCCGTACTGGGTCTGCGGTGCGCAGCAGGACAACTCGACGCTCTGCGGGCCGAGCCGTAGCGAAGGCAATATCAGCATCGCCGACTGGAAAGACGCAGGCGGTGGTGAGTCTGGTTACGTCACCGCGAACCCATCAAATCCGGACATCATCTACGCGGGTTCGTACTCAGGCTACCTGACGCGCAAGGACATGCGCACGGGCCTTGAGCGCAACATCAATGCGTACCCGTTGAATCCGATGGGGCATAGCTCCGAGGACATTCTCTACCGCTTCCAGTGGACCTTCCCAATCGTCGTGTCACAGCATGACTCGAAGGTGCTCTACGTGGGCGGAAGCCGCCTCTTCAAGAGCACCAACGAAGGGCAGAGCTTCTCGATGATCTCGCCGGAGCTCGCGCGTCGCGATCCACGCACGATGGGCGCATCAGGAGGTCCCATCACCAAGGACCAGACGGGCGTCGAGACCTACGGCACGATTTTCACGCTGAGCGAGTCGCCGAAGAACGCGCAGGTTCTTTGGGCTGGCACCGACGACGGCTATATCTGGATCACGCGCAACGGTGGAAACAACTGGACAAACATCACGCCGCGTGACATCGGCGACTTCACGCGCGTGAGCATCATTGATGCTTCGTCGTTCGATGAAGGCACGGCCTACGTGGCGGGTAACCGTTTTCAGCAGGATGACTTTGCACCGCTGATGTGGCGCACGACGGACTACGGCGCGACCTGGACCAAAATCGTCGCTGGAATTCCGGCCGAAGAGTTTGTGCGCGTGATTCGTCACGATCCAGCACGTCGTGGCCTGCTGTACGCCGGCACGGAGCGCGGCGCCTGGGTGAGCTTCAACGACGGTGCCAACTGGCAGTCGCTGCAGCGCAACCTGCCGCCGGTGCCGGTGCACGATCTCGTCGTGAAGGAAGGCGATCTCGTCGCGGGCACGCACGGGCGTTCCTTCTGGATTCTCGATGATCTCTCCGCGCTGCGTGAAGTCACACCAGAAATCACGCGGAAGCCCGTGCACCTCTTCCAGCCGCGTGATGCCTACCGCATTCAGTGGGGCGGCGGTGGATTCGGTGGCGGTGGTGGTGCGCAGGCTGCGGCGGCGAGCCGTCCGGGCACGAATCCGGCCAGCGGCGTGATGGTCTATTACCACATCACGAGCGATAGCCAGCCGGTGAAGATTGAATTCCTCGCGCCGAATGGCAGCGTCATCAAGACGTATGAGAACGATGGCAAGCCAGTGCCGGCGCCCACGCCCGGAGCGGGTGGCGGACAGGGCGGCGGTGGTTTCGGCGGTGGCGGTGGAGCAGCTGCGCGCCCGGGCAATGCTCGCGGGCTCAACAGCTTCAACTGGAATCTCCGCTACCCGGATGCCGTCACCTTCCCCGGCATGATCATGTGGGCGGGCAGCACCACAGGCCCAGTCGCTCCGGCTGGCGCGTACTCCGTGCGCGTCACGGTTGGCACCGAAGCGCCGCAGACCGCGCGCTTCAACCTGCTCAACGATCCGCGCTCGGATGCGACTGCGGCTGACCTACAGGCGCAGTTCGACTTCCTTATCCAGGTCCGCGACAAGACCAGCGAAGCGAACAATGCCGTCCGCACCATTCGCAACGTGCGCGCGCAGATCGAAGAGCGCGTGAACGCCGCGCCGCGCCTGCGCCGCAATGCCGATGCGCTGCTTGCGCAGCTCGCGGCCGTTGAACAAGAGGTCTATCAGGTGCGCAATCAGAGCGGACAGGATCCGCTTAACTATCCGATTCGCATCAACAACAAGATTGCGGCACTGGCTGGCGTCGCCGGCGCTGGCCCATTCAAGCCCACCGACCAGACCATTACCGTCTACAACGAAGTCTCGGCGATGCTGAAGGTGCAGACCGACCGCTTGGACAAGGTGCTGCGCGAAGACCTTGAGCGCTTCAACCGTCAGGTGCGTGCGGCGGGTCAGCAGCCGATTGTGCCGAGCACCGATCTGCCGACGCCGCGTCCTACGCCGGTGGCGGATGATGACGACATGATGGACGCGGAGCAGCCAGCCGCGTGAGTGGCTTCACGCTGAGACCAGCCACCGCCGCGGATCACGCGGCGGTGCTGGCGCTCAACAATTCGCAGGTGCCGCACGTGAATGCGCTGACAGCGGATGAGTTTGCGCGGATTGTATTGCTGAACGAGCATTTCACGTTAGCCGAGGACCCTCAGGGGCTCCTCGGCTTCGTGTTGTGCATTCCGTCGGGGACGGAGTATTGGAGTGGGAATTACAAGTGGTTTGGCGAGCGCTATGCGCGCTTTCTTTACCTTGATCGGGTTGCGGTGTCACCACGATTGCGGCGTGCGGGCGTCGGGCGCGCGATGTACGATGACTTGCACCGAGTCCAGGCCGGCGTTTGGCCCTGCGTTGCTCTTGAGGTGAATGTGCGACCGCCGAATCCAACGTCCATCGCGTTTCACGAGGCGCTTGGCTACAGCGCAGTTGGCTTGCGCGCGTACGCAGATGGCATCCACGCCGTACAGATGTTCATCAAGCAACTGAGGTGACGGCGCAGGCAAGGTCGCGATGCTCGAAGGTTGATTGTGCGACCGCGCAGCATCGTAGGCCCTCACGCTGAAACGAGGAACGAACAATGCGCGCACTACTTCGAGTAGCGGTACCACTCCTGATGGTTGCCAGCGTAGCGCAGGCGCAGGTGCCGCCTGCCCAGATGCCACAGCCCGCCGCAGGTCAGCGCGCCCTCGTGCTTGGCGATCTCACTTGGCTCGAAGCCGAGCGCGTACTCACGCGAGACGCAGTCATCGTGATTCCACTCGGCGCCGAGGCCAAGGAGCACGGTCCGCACCTGCGACTCGACAACGACCGCACGCTGGCCGAGTACTATCGCGCGCGCGTGCTCGCAGCCGCCCCAGTGATCATCGCACCGACGGTGAACTACCACTTCTATCCGTCGTTCGTGGAGTATCCGGGCTCCACGACGCTACGCTTCGAAACGGCGCGGGACTTGATCGTGGATATCGTGCGGAGCCTCGCCGCGTATGGGCCGCGCAAGTTCTACGTGCTCAATACGGGCATCTCCACGCTGCGTCCGCTCGCGGCCTCGGCCGAGATTCTACGCGCGGAGGGGATTCTGTTTGAGTACACGAACATCGGCACGATTGCCGGCCCGGTGGAGGAGCGCGTCAGCCAGCAAGTGCGCGGCACGCACGCGGACGAAACCGAAACGTCTGCGATTCTCTACATGGCACCGGAGCGCGTGGACATGTCCAAAGCCGTGCGCGACGATTCGCCGCGCGGCGAAGGCGGCCTCACGCGCAACCCCAACGGACGCGGTACCTACTCGGCCTCCGGCGTATGGGGCGATGCTACGCTGGCGACGCGCGAGAAGGGGCGCGCAATTGTCGAGGCGTCTGTGGACGGTATTCTGAAGGAAATTGAAGCGCTTTGCGCCCGCCCGCATCCTCGCTGAGGAGCCGCAGATTTCAGCGCCGCAACCAAATCACGATGCCCGATGGCTCCGGTGGGCACGAGCAGCCGCTGCTCGCCGGAAACCGCCCACAGAGTGTGCGGGAGTTCTCGCTACCGGGAGTGTACAGCTCCAACATCTCCACTTCGTTGGCGCGGAAGAAGTTCAGCCAGCCACCCGGCTGAGAGGGACCAGTAGCTCGTGCCGTGGCCGGTGTGTTCCGAAAGATGCTGGTGCCAGCGCCAGTGGTTGACTGCGACGCAATCTGCTCCGCCGCCGTTGATGAGGAGAGCGGTTCGTATCCGTTGATCAGAATGCAACTGCTATTGATCTCTCTCAGCAACAAGGTCGCCCGCGAGTTGCCCAGCGCCACGCCCAGTGGTGCGACATCGAAGCGCTCCAACTCGTCGCGGCCCATGATGAGCGACTGTCCACCGCGCAGTGAATGCCGACGGTTGGCCTCAAGCGCGACTGCAGCCGCAACCTGTGCCGTCATGAGATCGCCGGTGCGTGCGCGCTGAAGCTTGGTCGTGATATCGCGCTCAATCTGGGCCACCATGCGCAGGCCATACTGACTCACGCGGTAGCCTGGCGCCCGGAACTGCATCAGGTAATTGCCGGGCTTCAAGTCCAAGAGCACGTAGCGGCCAGCAGCATTGGTCTCCAGCCGTACGTTCAGGCCGAGGAGCTCGATCACGACGCCTTCGAGCGGCGTGCCACTTTCGTCCGTGACGAGCCCCGTGACCTGATTGAGAATGGTAGCCTCGATGACCACGGCATCCAGTTGCTCTGCTACCGGGACGAGCGTAACCCCGACCGTGATGGCGCTATCGGCGCTGACGCTGATGTCAGCCTGAGCCTCCTGATAGCCAAGCTTGCGGAAGCGCACCCGATGCGGGCCCGCCGGCAGGCCTTCGAGTATGAAGGCGCCGTCTGTGGCGCTACGGGTTTGGCGGGTAAGGTTCTCGATGAGGATGCGCACATCCTCAAGCACGTTACCCTTATCGTCGCGCACCACACCCGCAATCGCGCCACCCGTGATGCGAGGGGGACGAACGGTGATGGTGCTGCCTTGGGCCGCGAGCTCGGTGACAGAGGCAAGCAGCAGTGCTGCGACGAGTGATGGCAAGACCGCGCTGCGCACGAGGATCAACGCCTCCGAAAAAAGAAACTACACCGAGGTCGCAAGATTTGTTGCCTGCCGCCGCCTGAGGGTTTCCTCTGGCGCTAAGTTCCCTGCGTGTCTCCTCGCGAAGCCTTTGACCTGCTTTTTCTCGGCGCCATCTGGGGCGCGGCATTCCTGTTCACGCGAATCGCCGTTCCGGAGTTTGGCCCCGTGGCTCTAGTTGAAGTGCGTGTGAGCGTTGCCGCGGTGCTGCTGCTCGCGCTTGTGGCCGCCCAGCGAAAACTTGGAGAGTTCAAAGGTCGCTGGCTCGCGCTTGGCATGATTGGCACCCTGAATACGGCTGTGCCATTCGTGCTCTTCGCGTTCGCCACGCGCACGGTGCCCGCGGGATTCGCCGCCGTACTCAATGCCACCGTGCCATTGTTTGGCGCGGTCTTTGGAACGTTGTTTTTCGGCGAGCGTCCACGAATGATGCGCACGCTCGGACTTGCCATTGGCTTTGCGGGCGTTGCCTTGCTGGCTTCGCAGGACCTCCGTGTGGATGGTGGGGCGCTTGCCATTGCCGCCGCGCTTTCCGCAGCATCCATGTACGCGCTCTCCGCCCACCTCACCTGGCGTCTGCTACCCGGAACGCCTTCGCTCGTGGTAGCGGCGGGAAGTCTTGTCGTGTCAGTCGTGGTACTCGCCCTCCCTGCGGCTCTGACTTGGCCAAGCACCACGCCGTCGGTAAAGGCCTGGGGCGCGACGATGGCGCTTGCTGTACTTGCGACCGCGGTCGGCAACATTCTGTACTTCCGGCTGCTCGAGCGCGTGGGTGCCACTGGCGCGATGGCCGTGACCTACCTCATTCCGCTCTTTGGAATGATTTGGGGTTGGTTGTTTCTCAATGAAGTGGCCACGCCGATGATGCTGATTGGATGCGCCTGCATTCTTGGTGGAGTTGCGGCTACTGCCGGATTGACCAACATTAGAGCACGGCGACAGTAGCACCCGTCGTCGCGTCCCGGCCTGGAGATCGGCTATGCGCCTCCACTCAGGATGGTGCGTTTCGCTTGCGTTCTTCGCGTTGCTTTCGCTTGGGTGTCGCGATGTGACTGATCCTCCGCCTACTGTAACCGTGGGCCTCGTGCTGGTGTCAGGCAGTGCTGCTCCGCTAACAATCGGACAGACTACGCAGCTCACAGTGAAGGTGCGTAGCACGACGGACTCATTGCTCACGGACCGACCCCTGACTTGGGCATCAAGCGTGGGGAGCGTTGCCTCGGTATCGAGTACGGGACTCGTCACGGCACTTGCAGCTGGAACTACCGTGGTGTCAGTCACGTGCGGCGGAGTGGTGGGCCAGTTCACGGTGAACGTCATTGAAGCAGTAGGGCTGCTTGAACTGGTGCCCAGCACGTTCACGATGCTGGTGGGTGCGAACCAGCAGATAGTCGCAACCACGAGAGCTACGAACGGCACGCTCCTGACTGGTCGCACCGTCACTTGGACATCTCTCGCGCCGAGCACGGCGAGCGTGAGCACGGGTGGACTTGTCACGGGAGTCAGCGCTGGTTCGACCCTCGTAACGGCGACCAGCGAAGGCATCAGCGCGGTGGCGTCGGTCACTGTGCTGGTCGCGCCCGTGGCAAGCGTCAGCGTGGCGCCCCGCGCCGACACCATCCTCGTTGACGAGTCGGTAACTCTAGCCGCTGTAGTGCGCGATGCGGCGAACAACGTTCTGTCAGATCGCGCAATCTCGTGGGCTACGCTTAACCCTAGTATTGCCACGGTGACTCAAAGCGGTGTGGTGACAGGCCTTCTGGCAGGCACTGCGCGCATTGAAGTCTCAAGTGAGGGCAAGGCGGACACCGCGATGATTACGGTAACGGCCCCTCTCTCCGGATGGATAGCGGGGCCAAGTATGTCGGTGCCACGTTGGCATTTTTCGTTCGCGGTAGTAAACGGGGTCGCCATTGCAGCTGGAGGATTCAACAACCCGCCGCCGCAGCACCGGCAGGATGTGGAGTCCATTTCACTTCCCGGTGGTTCGTGGGCCACGCTCCCATCACGTCCGAGCGTGCAGACGTCAGCGGCGGTGAGTGTGGTGGGCAATCTGCTGTACGCTGCCGGTGGTACCAACAACGCGGTCCTGATTAATGAGATGTGGTCATTCGAGCCGGCGACCGGCAACTGGCGGCCTCGCGCACCGATGCCGCTGGGCGCACGCGCCGACGCCGTCAGCGCGGCCATAAACGGTGTGATCTACGTGGCGGGTGGCCGACTGGACCCTGCGCCTACTGATCGTCTAGAAGCCTTCAATCCGGCGACAGACAGCGCCGGAACTTGGACAACGAGGGCAGCAATGCCCACGCCACGGCGAGAAGCCGGGGGCGCCGAACTCGGCGGACTTTTCTACGTAGCCGGCGGACTTGGCGTCGGGGATGTGCACCTCGGTACGCTAGAAGCGTACAACCCGAACACCAATTCTTGGAGTACGCTGGCGCCGATGCAAACCCCACGGCGCGGCTTCGTGTTGGCGTCAATTGGCGGCGCGTTGTACGCCGTCGGTGGCTTCAACGGCACTGTCCTGAACTCAGTGGAAAAGTACGTGCCAGGGACGAATAGCTGGACCAGCGTCGCGCCAATGCCCACCCCGCGTATTGGCGCGCGTGGGATTGTGTACAACGGAAAGCTCTACGTGCTGGGTGGATACGATGTGGCAAATAATGGCAAAGTCGTGATGGAAGTGTTCACGCCTTAGCTACGCACCAAAACTGGGTACCGTCGCGCCGTCTACCGCCATCCCCATAGAGTGATAGCCCTTGTCCACGTAGAGCGTGGTGCCGGTGATGCCAGACGCCAGCGGTGAGCAGAGGAAGGTGGTTGCCGTTCCCACTTCACGCGCCTCGAGTACTTGTGGCAGCGGCGTGTTGGTCGCGCAGTACTTCACCATCGCATCAATGATCCCGATGGCGCTCGCCGCACGTGATGCATACGGGCCCGCGGAGACGGTGTTCACGCGTATGCCGTACTTGCGACCCGCCTCGAAGGCGAGCACGCGCGTATCGCTCTCAAGTGCAGCCTTGGCCGAGCTCATGCCACCGCCGTAGCCGGGAATCGCTCGCTCGCTGGCCATGTAGGTGAGCGAGGCAAAACTTCCGCCTTGCCGCATCATCGGGCCAAAGGCGCGTACCATGGAGACCATTGAGTAGGCGCTCGCGCTCACGGCAGCGAGGTAGCCGGCGCGGCTGGTGTCCATCAAGGCCTTCTTCACTTCGGGGCCATTGGCCAGCGAATGCACGACGATGTCGAGCGGCTGATCACCAAAATCCGCCCGCATGCGCGCCGCGAGGCCATTGATGGAGAAGTCGCCGACGTCCTTATATCGCTTGCTCTCGCGTAGGTCCTGCGGCGCGTCCTCGAGTGAGTCATAGACGGCGTCGAGCGGATAAATCTTCTCGAACGAGAGCAGCGAGCCGTCGGGCAGCTTGCGGGACTCATCCATCTTGCCGCGCTCAAGCAGGTTCAAAAAAATGTTGAGTGCGGGCGGCCAGGTGGCGACGCACACAGTGGCGCCGGCTTCAATGAGAGCCTTGGCGATAGCAAAGCCGAAACCGCCGTCATCGGCGACACCGGCAACGAGGGCGCGCTTGCCCGTAAGATCGAGAGTCAGCATATGATGAAATCAAGGCGCCCGGCGCCTGAGGGCAAGGGTAGGAGGAATACAGAGCAGGCCTATGCAGAGTGCGCGGCTCGCTCCAAGCGGTCGCGGATGGCGTCCCAGGCACTGTCGTCCGGAACCGCCTCCACGAGCAGCAAATCGCAGCGCGCTTCCTCGGCGCCCGCTTCATGCAGGGCGTCGTAAAGTGCGACCGCGTACCCCTCAGGAGTGGAGGGCAGGCGCTGCCGAAAGCCGGCAGGTGTCGGCACATCAAGCGAATGAGTGAGCACACCCACACGGGCCGGCATGCGCTGCGCTGTGGATTCGTCGAACACGCGTAGAAAATCGGCGGCCGCAACCACGCGCATCGGCATCTTCGGTGCATAATGCCGAGCAATCATCCCAGGCGCGGCGCGAGGAGCTTCTTCGCTCTCGGCCGCTTGGGCACGTCCCACCGGTCCGACGATTGCCTCAATCTCCTCACGCGAAATCATACCGGGCCGCAGCAACACGGGCCGCCCTCCACTCACATCAACGACCGTGCTTTCGAGCCCCACACGAGTGTGACCGGCATCGAGAATGAGATCTACCGCGGCACCAAGGCCGCGCGCCACCTGCGCCGCCGTCACCGGTGAGACTTCCGTAAACTGATTGGCACTCGGCGCCGCGATGGGCACACCCGCCGCTCGAATAAGAGCGAGCGCCACAGGATGATCAGGCACGCGCACGCCAAAGGTGTCGAGGCCGGCCGTGAGGGCAGTTGGAATCATCGCTTTCTTCCGAACGACGAGCGTGAGCGGGCCGGGCCAAAAGCGGGCCGCCAGCTCGCGCGCCATCGTCGGCCACTGGGCCGCCAAGGACTCGGCCTGCGCCGCGTCTGCCACGTGGGCAATCAGCGGATTGTGCGAGGGCCGACCCTTCGCCGCGTAAATGCGCGCAATCGCCGCTTCATCGAGCGCGTTCGCTGCGAGGCCATACACCGTTTCTGTTGGCATCGCCACCAGGCCTCCATCCCTGATGATGCGCGCGGCACGTGCAATGACTGCGGCGTCTGGTGACGCAGCATCAATGGTAACGATTTCAGGTCGTTTGCTCACGCGTGCAGTGCAGCTGAAGCACGCCGTGCACACTCGGCGAGCACCGCAGACGCGACAAAGAGCGCATCTTCGTCCGGATCAAAGCGCGGCGTATGGACCCCAGCGCGCGAACGCCCTTCGCTCAACGTGCCGATGCGTAGGAAGCAGCCTTCGATCTGCTCGGTATAGAACGCAAAATCCTCGCCGCCCATATTTGCCACGGCCAGGGACTTTAGCGCATCAGCGCCGAGCAGATCCGTGACAACTTCCTGCGCCCATGCCGCAGATCTCGCCCCGTTCATCAACGGAGGCGTGCCTTCGCGTAGCGTGACTTCGGCAGTGAGCCGGTGCGCGGCGGCTACCGCCGTCGCGAGTCGTTCCAACTCCTCGCAGAGCAATGCGCGCGTTTCCGGCGTAGTCGCACGAATGGTGCCGCCACAGTGTGCGACTTCAGGGATGACATTCGGCGCCGAACCTGCGTGGAGCATGCCAATGGTGACGACGCCTGGCAGCGCAGGATCAAGGCGGCGTGACACAATCGTCTGCACGTCGCTTACAAACGCCGCCATCCCAACGATAGGGTCGAGCGTGTCCTGCGGACGTGCGCCGTGCCCACCGCGACCCTTGAACGTGATTTCAAATGTGTCCGTGCTCGCGGCGAGAGGACCCGGTGAGGCAACAACTTCACCAAGCGAAAAACGCCAATCCACGTGGCCGCCAAAAATGGCCTTTACGCCATCGAGCGCACCATCGGCCAACACACGCGGTGCCCCTTCGCCAAGCTCTTCCGCCGGTTGCAACAGGATGCGCACCTCGCCCACGGCTGGATCGCGCGCGAGCAGCATCCCGGCACCCACCGCCCATGCGGCGTGCATGTCGTGGCCGCAGGCGTGCATCACGCCGGCATGCATGGAACTGAAGGGGAGATTCGTCTCCTCTTGGATGGGGAGGGCATCAATGTCGCCGCGGATGGCGACGCTCGGACCACCAGCGCTGCGGCCGGGGATGTGCGCCACGAGACCGGTGCCTGCGGTCTGGCGAATGTCGGTGATGCCGACGCCGAGAAGGGCTTCGCGCAGACGGGCCTGCGTTTGGGTCTCCTTCCACGAGAGCTCGGGTCGGCGATGCAAGGAGCGCCGCAACTCCACGAGAAAGGTGCGTTCCGCTTCGGAGAACATTGCAGCGATACTTCCGGGTAGCTTGCTCACGCGCGGAGTTCCTCCGTCCGTACCGTTAGGGATTTGATGCGCTCGGCGTCAACAGCAACACCCATGCCCGACGCACTCACGGGCACATCCACCATGCCTGTAGCGTCCATCGTCCACTCTGGTGAGACGATATCCTGCGTCCAATAGCGCGCGCTCGGCGAGAGATCGCCGGGCAGCGTGAAATTCGGCAACGAGGCCAAGGCCACGTTGTACGCGCGGCCAACTCCGCTCTCGAGCATGCCGCCACACCACACAGGCACGCCGTGCTCTTCGCAGAAGTCGTGGATGGCGAGGCTTGGGGCAAAGCCGCCGACACGTCCCGGCTTGATGTTGATGATACGTCCAGCGTTCAGGCTCACCATATCCTGCGCTCGGTCCAACGACGTGATGGATTCATCAAGGCACAGCGGGGTCTGGAGACGCTTCTGCAACTCGGCGTGCCGCAGCAAGTCATCGTGTGCAAGCGGTTGCTCAATCATCATCAGATTGAGCGCGTCGAGTTGGGCCAGCCGGTCGGCATCAGCGAGCGAGTAGGCGTTGTTGGCATCAGCCATCAGGTGCGCCTCGTCGCCCACCGCCTGACGCACCGCCATCACCCACTCGACGTCGCGCCCAGGCATAATCTTAATCTTGATTTTCTGGTACCCCTCAGCGAGCGATTCGGTCGCTTTCCGCACAAGTGTGTTGATATCGCGTTGAATGCCAAGTGAGATACCAGTGCCGATGCGCGTGCGGGTTCCGCCGAGCAGACGGGCGAGGGGCAAATCGTTCTGCAAGGCTGCAATGGCCCAGCAGCCCATCTCGAGCGAAGCTTTGGCCATGTTGTGCCCGCGGAGATCTCGTTCGAGCAGCGCGTGGACATCGGTGTGCGATTCAAGACGCTGCCCCAAGAGCCGTGGTGCCAACCAACGAGTGATCGTCGGCCACGCCGTATCAATGGTCTCGTACGAGTAGTTGGGTGCGTCGTCCACGACGCACTCCGCCCAGGTGTGCGCGCCATCGCGGTCAAAGAGCTCAAGCAAGAGGATGCGACGTTCGCGCATCTCGCCGGAAGAAATGCGAAACGGCTCGCGCAGCGGCAGGCGAATCTCACGCAGGATGATGCGGTCGAGCTGGATCATCAGTCAGTCGCTTTGGAGAGGAGGTAGCGTCCGCCGTCGTCGTCGGCAGTGAATCCCGCGACGCGATAGCCACGCGCCAAGTAGTGCGTGAATGCCCGCCGCGTTGCCATGCGCCAGCGGCGTGCCTGCGTGATGTCAGTCGCTGCGAGAGCGGAGATGTCGCGTGGGACGCGCACCGCGATGGCCGATGCATTAACGAACGCGTGCTCCATGGCATCGTGAGCCACCACCACGGGTGTATCCTCGGGAATCGGACCGAGTGCGTTGGCCCCGAGGGATGGATCAACGGACCAGGCGACAACAAAGCGATCCGTTGGCATATCGCCCTGGAGCGGTGAGTTCGTGCCTTCGCCGTACATCGCTTCTACGTATTCCTCAGCGCGGGCGCCCATGCGCGAGAGGTTGAGGTGCGCGTTTCGAGCGACGAGCGGATCATACGTCCAATAGATCGTTGCGATGCCCATCCCTCGGCATTGCTCGCGCTGATAATCCTTTAGACGCTCGCCGATTTTATGGCCCTGCGCGTCGGGGTGCACGGCCAGCATGTCCGACCAGTGTACCAGCGCGCCGTCCTTAAGTCCCGTCACGCCAAAGACGAAGCCGAGCATACGGTCGGTTTCGTCAAATGCGCCGGCGCAGACGCCACCGAGCTTTTGGGCGACGAGCAGCATGGCGGCTGGGACGCGCTCCGTGAAGCCACTGCCCCAGGTGACTTCCTGCAGGGCCACGCACTTGGCGCGATCAGAATGGGATCTGAACGGGCGGATGGTTATGTGCACTGAGGGACGGATGATGGATGACGGAAGTTGGAAGGGCGGGGCAGCGTAAGCGCGGCTGGCAAAGCGGATGAGACGGCTCCATGCTAAACTAGGCGGGATGAGAGGACTTCGCAGTCTCAGGCAGTCTGTTGGGCGCTATCTCGCCGTGGCGCTACTTGGCGGCTCGCTGGTCGCGACTGAAATGCGCGCGCAAACGGCGGACACCGCTGCCGTGCGGCCCTCACCGGCATTTGGCTGGCCGGAGGTAAAGGGATTCGCCCTGACTGCGGCCCTTGCCGGCGTGGCATCGCTGGGAGACCAGTCCATGCGCGACGCGACGCGCTCCGCTGGCCCACAGAACAACGACTTGGTGCACGCGGTGGCCGAGTACGGGGATCTGTTTGGCCAACCAATTTCGCTTTCGCTGGCTTGGGTGATGTATGGCGGAGGTTTGTACGCCAAGCGCCCAGTGTTGGCCAAGGCGGGATTTCGCGCTGTGGAGACCATCACCGTGAGCGGCGCCACCACGTGGCTGCTCAAGCAGGTGTTTGGGCGCGCGCGGCCAGCTATTTCACCCAATGATCCCGGCGACTGGGAGTGGGGCCGCGGCTTCGGGAAGCTCGACGGCGACTACCTCTCGATGCCGTCCGGCCACACCACGGCGGCCTTTGCGTTTGCGACGGCGGTCACGCGAAGCGTGGCGCGCGAGGCACCACAACACGCACGCTGGGTTGGACTGCTCACCTACGGTTCCGCCACCGCAACGGCCTACGCACGCATCTACAAGAATCGCCACTGGTTGAGCGATGTCGTGGCGGGTGCGGGCGTTGGCACGGTGACGGGCCTAGCGATTGATCGCTGGCACGCCACAAGGCCAAACAATCGCGTGGACGGATTCTTTCTGAAGCCGGTGCTCGCCCCCCTGCGCGATGGGAGCACGGGCGTAGGCTTCAATCTGCAGTTTCGGTGAACGGGATCTTCATCACCACGGAACTCGAGGGCGAGCTCGCCGCGCGGGTTCGCGCGTTGCAGGAAGAGTTTGACCCCAAAATGGCGCGACATCTGCCGCCGCATATCACGTTGACGGGTTCATCGGGAGCGGGTCCGCTGCCGCCAGATACGCCGGTGAAACTGATGCGGGAGAAGTTAGAGTCCGTGACCACTCGCATCGCACCCGTGACGCTAACGTTTGGGCCGCCGGAGCGATTCATCGGGCGGAATATCGTATCGCTACGATTAGATCCTCACGGTCCCGTCCGCGCGCTGCACGAGGCCATCAAGCAGTGTGGATTGCCGTTTCAGCAGGCGCGTTGGCCGTTCACACCGCACTGCACGCTGAATCTCTACCCAGAGCTGACGGTGGCGAACCTACGCAAGATGATGGCGGTGCGGATCAGCGAGCCGTTCACGATTCGCGTGTTGAAGGTCTACCACACGCGTGAGCCGCAGCCGCCGAAGTTGCTATTTGAGCTCGCGTTGACGGGAAAGGCTTCGTGGTGAATGCCCTCTTCTTACCGCACCGCCGCAGCCAAGGCGCGCGCGATGTCTTGATCGCCGCCAACGCCGCCGTAGATGACCTTGCCGTCCTTGTCGAGAATCACCACGTAGCTCGTGGCCGGCACATCAAAGTTGGTCACCGCCTGCCCGCGCCGATCGTAAAAGTGCGTGAAACCCTGGAGATGCTCGGTCACGTAGCGCTGCACGCGCTCTCGGCTCTGGTTCACGCTCACCGCCACGCCCACGAAGCGCACGCGGTTGCCGTAGCTGCGCTGCGCGGCCACAAGCTTGGGTTCCAACTCACGGCAGTTGCTGCACCACGTGGCCCAAAACTCAATGAGCGTCGGCTTACCGCCACCTATTACGCTGCTCAGGTTGGCCACTTCCCCGGTGAGCGTTTCCACCGCGGAGGCTGGCCCCACCGTGCCGAGCGGAAGGCCTGTGTCCTGAGCCTGCACCGTTGCGGCACCCAGCAATAAGAGCGCGCCGAGGGTACCCATCGCGCCACGAACGATTCGCATCATAGGACCAGCTTCCCCATTTCAATGAGATAGTACTCGGCCACTGCCAACATCAGCACGCCGAAGCCCTTCTTGACCCAGTTCATCCAACTGCCCGCGCGCGGCAGACGCGAGAGCGCGCCGCTCGAGAGCCCAACCACCACCAGCAGGGCGCACATCCCCAGCGAAAATACCAAGAGATAGATGAATCCCAGCGTCGGGCTCCCTTTTGTACCCACCCAAGTGAGAATTGCTGCCATCACCGGGGCGCCACAGGGTGCGGCTACTAATCCAGAGAAGGCACCCATGATGGCAGCGCCACTGGCCCGCCCGGCGGTTCCTGCTGTTGCGGCTTTGGCTTGCAGCGCCGCCGGCAAGCGGATGGGAATCACGTCGAACATCGCCAGCGCCGAGATGATGAGCACGTTGGCCATGGCGAAGTAGAGCCAGGGATTGGTGCTGATGGTGCCAAACATCGTGCCCGTGGCACCGGCGATGATGCCGAGCGTGGAGTACACCGACGCGAGGCCAATCACATAGGCCAGTGTGAGAATCACCGTGCGCGAGCGGGGCGGCTTCTCCTCGCCAACCGTCTGCCCCCCGACAATCGCCGCCGTGATGGGGATCATCGGGTAGATGCAGGGATTCAGGCTGGTGAACACGCCCGCCAGAAACACGAGCCCCAGTGCGGTGACTGGGCTCGAGGAGAGTTGGGCGGAGATGCCGGAGAAGTCCATTAAGGGCGGTTGGGTGGAGCGTTGCGAGTGGCTGAGGTACCAGCGATGGTCAGAGCCGTGCCGGCTGTGACATCGCCGGCCTTTCGTTGATGGAGGACGAGCCCTGACTCGGCGGCACGGATCTCTTGAACCGCACCATCAGTAGAACTCGTAAACTGCCCCAAGAGTTCACCCATTTGCACCCGTGCGCCAGCCATTATGCTGGGCTGCCAGCGGCCCCCCGACGGGGCGGTAGTGACGGATCGGCGCGAGAACAGAGTGATTGGGCGCCCTGCGGGGCTGCTGAAGACCAGCGAATCGCCAGCAGCGTCGCGGCTTACTGGCGGGCGTTCCAGCATCCCGAGATAGTCCAGCGTGGCACGAGCTCCGCGCACAAAGGCGGCTGTGGCCGCCGAGTCCTCGCGGTCGCGCCCGGCCTCGAACACCGTGATGGCTGGTACTTCACTCAGGTGCGCTGCGGTCTGCAGGAAGCGCGACTCGGCGAGCTGACGTGGGCCTTCCTCGTCCCGCACAATCACGGGGACTCCCCAGGCGCGGGCGAGCACCATCGCCGAGTTGTCCACGGGCGGGTTCAGGCCCGGGCGCGCGACGTAGGCGAAGCTGCTCACGACTTCGTCGCCGTCCGACCCGTGCATGTCTACCAAATAATCGCTTACAGATACTATTTCGCGCATGATGGCGGCGGCGAGTCGCTCGGTGGGGCGTCCGGCCGCGTTGCCCGGGAACACGCGGTTCAGGTTGAGCGAATCGTCGGGGCTCGTCTGGGCGAGTCCGGCGCGGAAGCCGGCGGCGTTGGCTGGTGCGAGCAGGAGCACTCGTCCGCGCCGCAACTCGGCGGGGAGTTCGCGCCGTAGCTGCTCCACGGCGCGCACGGCCGCCACCTTACCGCCGTGCACCCCCGCCACGAAGGCCACGGTGGGACCCGCGCCCGATCCTGTGACCACGGTCACGGGCAGGGACTCCAGCTTGGCGCTACGATTGCTGACCGACGCTCCAGCCGCGCAGCCAAGTGTGACCAGAAGCGCGGCAAGCGGGGTACGCGTATGAAACAAGTCGCGCAGCCAGCGCGTCCATTGGCTATACCCACTCTGGAGCCCCGCCGTGTTCGAACGCATTAGGGGAATCTATCCCGCCCTGAGCAGCACCATCGCGGCCGCCTGGCTACCGCTGGGCGTGGCGCTCGTCGGGGTGGCCGTCTTGAGTCGCGTCGTCTAGGCCGGCTTCGTCACCCCGCGAAGGGGCAGAAGGGCACTATCTTTCTCGGCTTGGCGCGCGCCTTCGGTCCTCTGAGGGCCGGCGCCGGCGTCGCAACGACAGATAGGAGACCCACCGGTGGCACCGCAGCTCATTTATGTAATGAAGGCGCTCAAGAAGGTGGTTCCACCTTCGCGCATCATTCTCGACGACATTTGGCTTTCGTTCTACCCGGGCGCCAAGATTGGCGTGCTTGGCCCCAACGGCTCGGGGAAGTCCTCGCTGTTGCGCATTATGGCCGGCGTGGACACGGAATTTCAGGGCGAAGCTTGGGCGCATAAGGGCACGCGCATCGGCTACCTCTCGCAGGAGCCTGAGCTCAATCCCGATCTCGATGTGCGCGGCAACGTGGAACTCGCCGTCAAGCAGCAGCGCGATGCGCTGAACGAGTTCAACGCCATCTCCGAGAAGTTCGCCGAGCCCGACGCCGACTTTGATGCGTTGATGGCGCGTCAGGGCAAACTGCAGGAATACATCGACCAGCACGACCTCTGGAATCTCGACAACAAGATTGATGTCGCGATGGACGCGCTGCGTCTGCCGCCGCCGGATTCACCGGTGACGAATCTTTCTGGTGGCGAGAAGCGTCGCGTGGCGCTCTGCAAGGTGCTACTCGAAGAGCCAGACATGCTGCTGCTCGACGAACCGACCAATCACTTGGACGCGGAGTCCGTGGCTTGGTTGGAGCACTTCTTGGAGAGCTTCCCCGGTACGGTCGTGGCCATCACGCACGATCGCTACTTCTTGGATAACGTGGCGAAGTGGATTCTTGAACTCGATCGCGGCAAGGGCGTGCCCTACGAGGGCAACTATTCGGGTTGGCTGGCGCAGAAGCAGGAGCGACTCGCGCGCGAAGAAAAGCACGCCAGCGCCCGCCAAAAGACGCTGACGAAGGAACTCGAGTGGGTGCGTATGGCGCCCAAGGCACGTCAGGCCAAGAGCAAGGCGCGTTTGCAGGCCTATGAGCAGCTCGCCAGTGAAGCGCAGAACGATCGCGTGATGCAGAACGAAATCGTGATTCCGCCAGCGCCGCGACTTGGTAATGATGTGGTGCGCGCCAAGAAGCTGCAGAAGGCGTATGGTGATAAGCTGCTGTTTGACAATCTCAGCTTCGATCTGCCGCGTGCGGGCATCGTTGGCATCATCGGGCCCAACGGCGCCGGTAAGACGACGCTGTTCCGGATGATTAACAATCTTGAGAAGGCTGATGGCGGCGAACTCACCGTTGGTGAGACGGTGAGCATCTCCTACCAGGATCAGCAGCGCACGCTCGAAGGCAAGCGTACACTGTGGGAAGAGATCTCCGGTGGTCGCGAGCTGATGATGGTGGGTAAGCGTGAGCTCAACTCACGCGCCTATGCCGCCAGCTTCAACTTTAAGGGCGCGGATCAGCAGAAGCTCGTGGCCAACTTGTCGGGTGGAGAACGGAACCGCCTGCACTTGGCCAAGACGGTGATGCAGGGTGGCAATCTGTTGCTGCTCGACGAACCGACCAATGACCTTGATGTCGATACGCTGCGTGCGCTCGAAGAAGCGATGCTCGACTTCTCTGGCTGCGCGGTAATCATCTCGCATGATCGTTGGTTCTTGGATCGTGTGGCGACGCACATCCTCGCGTTTGAGGGCGAGTCAGAGGTTGTGTGGTACGAAGGCAACTATCAGTCGTACATCGAAGACTTGAAGCGGCGGAAGGGCGCAGATGCGGATCAACCTCACCGGCTGAAGTTCAAACCACTGGTTCGGTGATTGGACGGATGACGGATGCTTTTAGGGGCGATGAACTCACGGTTCGTCGCCCCTTCTAGCGTCAGTCATCCGTCTTCCGTCCCAGATGCCTAACCGCGATGATTCCCCCGAAGCCGCATAACGCGCTCGCGAATCTGCCGCACTTTGGTCTGCCGCTCTGGCTCGGCGTTCTTCCAGAGTTCCGTGAACTCTTCGTAGTAGCGCAGTGCCGTCGCCGTATCGCCGCGTTGCTCGGCAATCTCGCCGAGTCGCGTCAGCGCGGGTGCGTAGAAGTTGGCATCACGGTCTCCCACGGCATCGGGCACTTCGACGATGCGCCGCAGGTAGTAGGCGGCCGAGTCGGGGTGCCCGGCGAGATCGTGGGCGCGGGAAAAAAAGACCCAGCTCTGCTGTTCGGGAATCTCGAGGCCACGGTCAGCCTGTCGCATCAGGTCAATCGCCTCAGCGTGGCGTCCCTCAGCCAGTGCAATGAATGCGTCGTTGGCAGCGCGGGCAGCCACGGGATTGTTGACGCGGGAGCGCACATCAGCTTCAAAGCCGGCCGCGGCTCGTCGCGCCAATGCCGGATCACGCGTGAGCGCGGCGAAGGCACCGAGAGCTTGCCAAGGGCGCTCCAAAGGCTTGAGCGCAGTGAGTGGATACTTCTCTAAGGCGCGCGCAAGCAAGGCACGAGCTTCATTGGGCTGCTCCATAGTGAGCGTCAACACCACCGCGGAGTCGTAGGCGGCGAGCAGCCGCTCAAGGGCCTGGCTGCTCCCGGCGGCGACTCGCGTTTGCCGGGCCTCCGAGAAATATCGTAACGCCTCCAGAGGACGTCCCAGAAGCTGTGCTGAACTGCCAACGGTGAACTGGGCAGCCGCGCGTCCTCCGGGGGAGCGCGCACGTCCTAACGCCGCACGCCCGATGGAATCCATCACAGTGAAATGGTTGTCAGCGCGCGCCACCGTCCAATCTGCAATCCAAAGCTGCTCGCTGTTTGGAAAGCGTTCGTACATCAATTTTCTGATGGAGTCTAGGTGGGCGGCGGGGCGGCCATTCCCAAGAGCCGTAGCTAACCAATTCTGGTAGGTGGCGACATTGCGGCCCCCACGTCGTGCGGTTTCCGCATATAGCGACTCCGCCGCTGCATTCTGGCGCAGCTGTCCGGCAACCACTCCGGCATTGTTGATGCCGGCGGTAGCCGTCGTGTCCAAGGCAGCGGCAGCCTCATATGCAGCCTTAGCGCGGGCCAAGTCAGTCCGCGGGCCGCGCGTGTAGTAGTAACCCTCCAAGAGCTGCCGCTCGAGCTCGGTGAGGCGGTCGCGGTGACTGTAGGCCCGCTCAAGGGCGCGCATCGCGCGCACCGGATCTCGTCCGTCGTTGTTAAGCAACACGGCAATGCGGCGCCACGCCATCGCGAAGGCCGTGTCGATCGCCACTGCTTCCTCAAGCAGTGACAGCGATGCGTCGAAGTCAGAACGCTGATCGCTAGCGCGGAGTGCTTCCACGTATTTACGTAGCGCAGGCAGTGAGGCCGTTGTCACGCGCGCAACATCGTCACTGCGACGAATTGCACGCAATGATTCTCCAGCCCGCTCACGCACCGCACGTGAAATGCGAGCCAAGGCTGGCAACAGCTCGTCCTCACCCTCGGCGGTTTCGCGGAACGAAGCGAGATCTGAGCCGTCCTGTGCGTTCACGAGGCGTGCGGTCACGACGTAATTGCGCCCCAAGCGTACGATGCCGCCGTCGAGCACAGCCTTCACGCCTTCGCGCGTGGCCATCTCGCGCGCGAGTTCAAAGGTGAGCGTGGTATCACTAGACCGGCGCATACGAGCGAGCACATCGCGC
This sequence comes from Gemmatimonas sp., assembly GCA_031414535.1. Classification (GTDB taxonomy): domain Bacteria; phylum Gemmatimonadota; class Gemmatimonadetes; order Gemmatimonadales; family Gemmatimonadaceae; genus Pseudogemmatithrix. Next base: position 48,297 of record JANNVQ010000057.1, on the reverse strand, counting down.
GACTCGGCGCGTGACATCACGTTCAGTGCCTTCGACTGCGCCAAATCGGTACGCACGGCTTCGGCTACCGTCACGCCTAGTGTTGGATCGTCGCTCGGTGCGGCAAAATCCGCCACCACCAAGCGCTCGGAACTGCCGAATGCACCGGTGCCACGCAGCGAGGCAAAGGGTCCGATGCCCGCGGCGCGCATTACCATCCAACCCACTACCATCACCGCGAACGCTGCGACCGCGACGCCACCACCGAGCCAGGTGCGTCGCCACGAGATATGCGGACTCGCCTTGATGGCCAGCGTTGCCATCGTGCCCTGCGGACGTACACTCGCCGTGCCGCCCGGTGTTTGTTGCGGCGTCGCGGTGTAGGTGCGATGCACGGTTCGCTGCACGTACCACGTGGCGATGATGACCGGCAGTCCCGCCAGCATCACGCCGATGGCACCGGGGACGGACCAATCAGGCAGGCCAATCACTTCACGGGCCGCCCACGCGGTGAGAATCACGGCCACGGACGTTCCCGCCCAGATGCTGAGCGCGCGGCCGAGTCTGATACGTCCGCCAGCCAAGATGCTTGGAGCCGCAGCCGCGGAGCCGCTTGAGGTAATAGTCTCGAGTACGCGCGCGAGATCTGTGGCCTTCGCGGGCCGATTCGCCGCTTCCTTCTCGAGGCATTGCATAATCATCGCTGCCAGCGCTTCCGGGCAGTCCGGGCGCAGGCCGCGCAGGTCGCGCGGACGCTCGCCCATCTGAGCCGCGAGCAACTTGGACGGCGTCAGTCCGTGAAACGGCGGATGGCCAGCCACTAGCTCATACGCCATCGCACCAAACGAATAGATGTCCGCTCGATGATCGGTGTCCGGATCACCGGCCGCTTGTTCAGGCGACATATACGTCGGCGTGCCAATAGACATGCCGGTCATCGTGAGCGCCGGTCCCTGGCCACCGAGGCCGGTGCGTGCGGCATTGATGGCCTTGGCAATGCCAAAGTCGGTAACCGTCGCGCTGCCCGCGGAGAGCAGCACGTTGTCAGGCTTGATGTCGCGGTGCACCACCCCGTGTGAGTGCGCGTAGGCCAATGCGCGCGCTACATCACGCAGAATATTGACGGCTTCGGTGATGCTGACTGGGCCCTTGGCCAAACGCTGACGTAGCGAGTCACCGTCCACGTACGGCATCGTGAACCAAGGCAGTCCGGCTGCATCTCCGGCCGTGAGAACCGGCACCACGTGCGGGTGCTGCAACTGCGCGGCGAGCAATACCTCGCGGCGGAAGCGCTCCACGGAGATGCCGGCCAACAGCTCGGGCGCGAGAATCTTGATAACCACGCGGCGGCCGAGTGCCTTCTCTAACGCGACATAGGTGCGCGACATGCCGCCGCCACCCAACTCTCGTTCAATCTCGTGCGTGGCCTTGAGGGCCTCTTGCAGCTGTTGGCGCAGGTCGTTCATCAGGCCCGGGTTAGGTATACCCAATATGGGCCGCGGCGCTCGGGAGGGCTAGGAAAAGCTCCGCTCCCTCTAGTGGTCGTGTCCGTGCATTCCCGTCATCGAGCCGTTTGCGATACCCAGATGGTGCGGCGCATGGTGGTCGCCGAGCGCGACGACGCCGATGAAGCCTAGGCCGCGGATGCGGGCGACGGCGCGGGCATCGTTCGGATTAGAGGCCCGTGCACTGAAGCGGACACCGCCTTCGACGTCGGCAACCGACATCCGAATCGTGGCCGCAGCGTCGCCGGTTTGAGCGCGTGAGCGCGTCATCCGGCGGATGGCCTCGAGCGTACGACCGCTTCCCGTGACCATGAACGCGGCGCCGCCGTCAATTGCCTCAGTACGAACTGATGCCCGCATCGTCACCTCATCCATATCAATGAGATGTTGGCGCAAGGCCTCGATGTTCACCTTCGTCCAATCGGTGCGAGGGTCGGCGTCGAGCATCTTCACGATCTCGGCAATGGACAGGAACGCGGCCTGACCACCCTCTTTGGCGACGGCCGCAGCGGAATGAGCAACTCGGGGCGTGTGTTGGTGATCTTGCGCACTCAATCCGGAAGCGCTGAGGGCAAGAACAGCAACGATTGCGAAACGACGCATCGAAATCTCCGTAAGGGATTGGTGGACGCGCTGTTGCGCGTCGCGGGTTTTCTGCAAGATATAGCATCCTCTATACGGACCGATTCAATGACTCGCCCCTTTTCCACAATCCTCGCTGCGCTCGTCCTCGCTTCCACGCCCGTGCTGGCACAGGACCTGACGCTTTCCACCGACGTCCTCGACCGCTTCGTCACCTCGCACGACAAGGAGCGCGAGGAGATTGCTGCGCTCGACCCGCAGCTGAAAGAGATTGACGACAAGATCCGGCGCTTCCGCACCTGCAAGATTGCCTTTGAGACCGCGGGCTCTGCGAGCCGGAGCCGTCTCGGTGGGCTCGCCGCGCGCGCCGGAATTCGCGCGCGCTGCGGGGCCAACAACGAAGAGGACATCGAGCGCGAGAAGACCGCGCTACGTAATCAGGCGACGGCCCGGGCGGCGCAAGCCGGAAACTTCACGGTGCCGGTGTTCTCGCGCCTGCGCATCCGTCTCGAGCGCATCTATGCCTACGGCGATCGTGCCGGGCTCTCGGCGCCGGAACTCGAAGCCGTCAATGCACGGCGTGAACGCTTCGGATCCATCTTCGGCGGCGGTACTGCGGTAGCCGACGCCATTGCAGCCGTTGGCGGTGGCGCGGGTGGGGCCAGGCCAATGCCCGGTCAGTGGACGGCCGATATCTCGTGGGCCTACATCGGCGCGATGTTCGGCATGGTGTACGGCACGGGAGCCAACGTCTTCGATCAGCCGTATCAGCCAGGCCAGTGGACACGCTGGGAGATGCGCGGTGGTGACGATGATGACGGCAAGCAGACCATCGAGCGCGCCTTTCTCTCCAAGACAGAGGATGGCAACGAGTGGTGGCGCTTCAAGACCATCAGCGATGCCGACACAGTGGTGCTCGAGGCCCTGTTTAAAAGCAGCGGCGAGGGCCTGCAGGAACTCGTGCGCATGCGTGGCAAGATGCCCGGTGACACCGAGGCCAACGAGTTGATGGTGCCGGTGCAGATGACGATGGTGCGTTCGCTCGGCATGTTCGGTTCGCGTCCCACCAAGGAAAGCGTAGACGGCGCTACCGTCGGCACCGAAAGTGTCACAGTGCCCGCAGGCTCGTTCAGCGCTAAGCGCGTGCGCTTTGGTGGGATGGGTGGCCGTCAAGAATGGTGGATCAACGACCAAGTTCCCGGCGGCTGGGTGCAGTACATGGTCACGCCGCAGGACGGCGATGGCTCGTTCAAGATGATCTTGCTTGGACACGGCACCGGTGCGACGAGCGAACTCGGTTCGCGCTAGGTGCGCTTAGCTCGTGCGCTGATCTTCATCGTGTGCCTCGCGAGTGTTGGCGAGGCGCAAGAGACGAAACTGGTGGTGCTGGGCACAGGCACACCGAACGCTGATCCCGAGCGTTCAGGCCCAGCACTCGCCGTGGTGCGTGGAGAGCACTCGTACCTCGTTGACGCAGGTCCCGGCGTCGTTCGCCGCGCAAACGCCGCGGCGATGCTGCACGGTATTGATGCATTGCGCCCGTCGCAGCTACGCACGCTGTTCCTTACGCATCTGCACTCCGATCACACAATCGGTGCTCCCGACCTGATGCTCGGCGCCTGGACACTCGAGCGAGACGTTCCGCTGGTCGTGTATGGCCCGCCGGGCACCAAGGCGATGTTTGAGCACTTACAGGCCGCATACGCCGCAGACATTCGCAATCGCCTGGAGGGCCTCGAGCCCGCCAACGAGAATGGATGGCGCGTCACGGTTCATGAGATTGCCCCAGGCGTCGTGCTCAATGACGGCAATATGCGCGTGACGGCGTTTGCCGTGCCGCACGGGGACTGGGACGTTGCCTTCGGGTATCGCTTCGATGCGGCGGGCCGCAGCATCGTCATCTCAGGCGATACACGAGCCAGCGACGCGGTCGTGCAGGCCTGCAATGGTTGCGACCTGCTCGTGCACGAGGTGTACTCGGCGGAGCGCTTTCGCACTCTGCCCCCGGAGTGGCAGCGCTATCACGCCAATGCCCACACGTCTACGGATGAATTGTCGGCGCTTGCCACGCGTGCGCGGCCGAAACAGCTGGTGCTCTACCATCAGTTGTTCTGGGGTACTGACGACGCGGGCCTTCTCACGGAGATGCGCCGCGCAGGCTACACGGGTCCGCTCACGTCAGCGCGCGACCTCACGGTGCACTGAACGCAGGAATCAGCGCCGAGCGGTCCAGTACCAGCTCAGCACCATTGTGTGATTGAACTCGTGCGTCGTGCGCGGCGTGATGCGATTCCATTGGTGCATATAGCTAATCTCTACGCGTTGCTCGTCGCTCACTGGGAAACCGAGTCCAACTTGCGCACGGTTCTGAAGCCGCCGCTGCGCGCCATCCGAGTGACCGATCGGCACGAAGAACTCGTTGGCGACGAAGCCAAGAAGTTGCCGTCTTCCGGAAGACTCAGCGCGCAACTCACGCTGTGCACGGGCCGCGTACCGCAGACGCTGTTGGTAGCGCAATGCGCCGCGCTCTCCATCGATGACAGCCGCGCCCCAACGTTGCTCTAGGCGCAAGCGCTGCGTGACGGAAATCTCTGCGAATCGCGCGGCGAGAGAAAGTTGCTGCCACGCCCGGTGCTCCCGGGTGGGGTTCGCGTTGGGTGACTCGCCATACGGCGCGGTAGCGATGTATGCGTAGCCAGCACCGGCCCGTAAACCGGGGTGTAGGGTCACTTGCACCCCGGGCCGGAGCAAAACTTGCTGCGGCTCTGCACCGAGTCCCATGCGCCGCCAGTGCCCGTCGAACCACAGAGCCGTGCGCTCGGTGATCGCTTGATCCACGAAGCTGCTGAACCAAATGGCTGGCTGCTGAACGCTGTTCCAATCCACCTGTGCAGCGAGCGGCGTGGAACAGAGAAGCGAGATGAAAATCAGTCGAAGCATCTAGCGCGCGGCACCGATGATGAGGTAATCGAGGAGTCGCGCGTGCCGTGCAAATGCGATTGCCGCGCGCGTTGTTGCGACGGACATTGTACCGCGTGGTGCATTTGCCACAAAGCCGTCCAGCACCTCAGATCCTACTTGCTCGCAATTCTCCACGGTGAAGCCCGCATCCTCACAGGCAATTGCAAGGCTTCGCGCGCTTATCAGGTTCTCGTGTGGAATTCGCATCAGCCGCGCCAGTGCGCGCAGACGCAGTGAGCGTTCCTTGCCCGCGTAGACGCTGAGATCGGCGAATCCAAGACGCACTCCTGAGGTGGCCATTGCTCCGAGATATCTGAGCCAAGTTGAACGGGTGCGAAAGTGGTAGGCGGCATCCACGCAGACGATTGCTGTCGCCTGAGCGGCTACAGTACGACCTGCCGGATCTTCCGCTGACGCGCACAGCACGCGAATACGATTCGCAAGCCCCCAAGACTGAACGCGCGCCTCGATGACTCGGCAGACTGATGGGTCGGGTTCGAGACCAACGACACTCTCTGCCTTTAACTCTTCAACCCAAAGGCGCAGCGAATCACCGAAGCCGCAGGCGTAGTCCACAACAATATCGCCGGGCCTGAGATTCGCTGCCATCCCGACTCGCCGAGCGAGCTCGGCGGCAGCGTGCTGGTAACGAGTGGACGCGCTCCGCGTGTCTGGCGCGACAGCGCCGCTGCCTTCCCAGTACCCGAGGTTGGTCCACATCGTCCCACCTGCGCCGTTCAGTGCAGTGGGGTCAACAGGCGGGCGTGGATGCGAGCGCGCAGTCATCCCGCTAACTTCGCTATATCACTCTCGCGGAGCTACGGGTGCGTCGCCTCATTGTTCTTTCAGCTTTGCTCATCACCGCCGCTGCCTGCGGCGCCAAGAAGGAAGAAGCACCACCGACGCGCTCCGCTGCGGAGCAGCGGAAGGTGGACAGCACGGTGGGCGCATCTACCCTCCCGGGTGCACGAGGCGTGCGTGGCGCGCTCGCCGCGAGCGACTCCGCGGCCAAGCGCGCGCGCGAGCTCGACTCGTTGTCCAAGCTGCCTTGAAATTCACGCGCTACGTAGCGCTCGGTGACTCCTCCACCGAGGGGCTCGAGGATCCCGGACCGGATGGCCGGCATCGCGGCTGGGCGGATCGCCTCGCTTTGCATGTAGCGCAGACGCAGGGCGAGCCATTGCTCTACGCTAACCTTGCCGTGCGCGGCCGCAAGACGCGCCATCTCGTTGAGGAGCAGCTGCAGCCCGCACTCGCGATGCGGCCTGACTTGGTCACTGTGTTCTCCGGCACCAACGACATCATCCGCTCCAACTTCAATTGTGAGCAGGTGATTGAGGATATGCGCACGCTGCATGTCGCGCTGCGCGGCATCGGCGCGACGGTGTTGACCATCACGATGCCCGACCTTGGAGAGGTTGCGCCATTCGCCAAGCGTGCACGCCCCAAGCTGCGCGCTTTTAATGAGGGCATGCGCGCGCTGTGCGCGGAGACGGGTGTGCTGCTGCTTGATGTGGACCGGTTTCCCGTCGCCGGCGATCCGCGGCTCTGGCACGAAGACCGTCTGCACGCCAACGCCGAAGGTCATGCAAGAATTGCCGCCGGATTGGCATCAGTGCTTGGGCTGCCCGGCTTCGACGAGGGCTGGGCAAATCAATTGCCGACCCGCCCAAACTCCAGCGCCATCGCGCGCGCGGCGGCCGAGGCGCATTGGATTGCCGCGTACCTCGCACCTTGGCTCCTTCGACGCGTGTTGGGCCGCTCCTCAGGCGCTGGCATCGTTGCGAAGCGACCTGAACTCAGTCCTATTGGCCCGTAGCGGCTACATTCGCGCGGCGTGATACGCGAAATTACGGGATGACCAACATCTACGAGATCCCCGTCACCGCTCTTGACGGCAGCGAACAAACGCTCGCTCCGTATCAGAACCAAGTGATGCTGATTGTGAATACCGCAAGTCAGTGTGGCTTCACGCCGCAATACGCCGGCCTCGAGACCCTGCATCGCGAACTCGGACCCAAAGGTCTCGCGGTACTCGGATTTCCTTGCAACCAGTTTGGTGCGCAGGAGCCCGGGAACGCAGATGAAATCAAGAACTTCTGCTCGCTCACGTACGACGTCACGTTTCCCATGTTTGCCAAGCTCGACGTGAACGGCGATGGCACGCATCCGCTGTTCGCTCATCTCAAGAAGGCAAAGCCTGGCCTGCTGTTCACCGAAGCCATCAAGTGGAACTTCACCAAGTTCCTCGTGGCGCGTGACGGCACGGTGCTCAAGCGCTTCGCACCAACCGATACACCAGAGCAGATGCGAGCAGAAATCGAACAGGTGCTCGGCTAAGCGCCGAGCACCTGTTCCGCTCTTACAAACTTGTACGAAAGTTTAGCGCATTCCGGCCTTCACATTAGGAACAGTGCGCAGGCCGTCAACCGCAGGCCCCGGGCGCTGACGCGGCCACTGCTCCGCGAGCGTCGTGCCATCATAGAGCCGGCCGTTCTTCATTACGCCGCTGATGGCGTTGGTATTCCGCAAATCGGCGATAGGATCGCGATCAAGAATCACGAGGTCCGCCAGCTTGCCGGGCTCGATGGAGCCGAGTTGCTGGCCGAGTCCAATGGCGTCCGCACCGACGATGGTGGCGGCGCGTAACACATCGTGGTTAGACCAACCACCTTGCTTGAGCAACCACATCTCCCAGTGGTAGCCAAGACCTTGGAACTGGCCGTGGCTGCCGATGCCGATGCGTCCACCTTGCTGGAAGATCGCGTAGGCATCAGCCGCGTGCTTGGGAAAGGCGTACTCATCATCTGAGAACCATCCGCCAGGCGTGCCGTCAGTGGGACGATTCGCCACGCGGCGACGTGCCTTGGCCGCGAGTTCAGCATACGGCATCCAACGCTGCACCTTGGCATCGTCGTAGGGACGCTCGCGCGTGTAAAACCAGTTCTCGCCCCAGGGGCCACCGTAGTTCACGATCAGCGTGGGCGTGTATGCGATGCCCGTCCATGCGAAGAAGCCGGTGACGTCCTTAAAGAGCGGCGTGACTGGGATGTTGTGTTCCTGGCCGCTGTATCCGTCCTGAGCCATGGACATATTCAAACGGAAGTCGAGCGAGCCTTCCGTGGTGGGCATGATCTGCTGCTCGCGCGCGGCCTGGATAATCCACTGACGCTGCTCGCGATTTCCCGCTACGTACATCTTGATGGTCTTGGTGTCGTAATAGCTGCTGTAGCGGCGCAGGACGCGACGCGCATCCTCCAGATTGCGCACGTTCTCTTCCCAGAACACGCCGGGACCTGTGCTGTAGACGCGCGGGCCCATCGCGAGTCCGCTCTCCACCATGTCGCTGTAGGTGAGGACGTCAGTGGTGGCGGTCTGCGGATCGCGCGTGGTGGTGACGCCGTACGCGAGGTTTGCGAGGTACATCCAGGGCTGCGGCTTGTGGATGCCCCAGCTCGGCCACATGTGCGCGTGTGTGTCCACGAAGCCCGGCACGACGGTACGCCCGCTGATGTCGCGGATGGTGGCGCCGGCGGGAATCTCTACGCTGCCACGCGCGCCGACCGCGCGGATGCGGTTGTTCACGACGACGATGTCGGCGTTCTCAATGATCTCGGTCCCACGCATGGTGACGGCACGTCCACCGCGCAGCACGAGCGCGCCCTGCGGAATGTCGCGCGCGATGGAGACGGCAACGCGTCGCTCGCTTGCCGTGTAAGCCTTGGGTTTGAGTGTGGTATCGGCACGCCAAGCGGCGGAGTCGCGAATGGCAAGGTCGCGCACGCGCGCGGAGTCGATGTCAAACTGTGCAACGGCGTTGCCGATGCCCCAGAGGACGGCGCGACCACTGGCGAGCCACGAGGGAAACTGCCCACCGATGTCCGTGATTTTGCGCGAGGGAAACGCCGCGTTATCCGGTGTGGCGACGGAGATTGTCACGGCCTCGCCGCTCACGCGCGGTACGGTCACGACATAGATGTGATTCCCGACGGCTGCGAAAGCCTGATCGCCGCGCGGCGCCATCACGGTGAGCGTGGCGGAGGGCGGGGGATTGTCCTCGCGCGGATCGTCACTCTCCGCTTCGCAGTACACGTGCGACTCGTCGCACTCCACCGAACTACCTGGTGCTGCTGGTCCGGTAACGCGGACGATACGGCGTTCATCGGTACCATCCCAGCGTATGGACGAGAGTCCCTGGCTGCTGGAGAGAAAGATGCGCTCGTTGTCTTGCGTGAAGTGCGGACGCGTGCGGCCCTGCGTTTCTGCAATCACTGTTGCCGCGCCACCAGCTGCAGGAAACCATACGAATTCAGTGGCGGCACCCGGCGCACCTTGCGCAAATGCCTCGGCGAAGGCCGTTGCGGGTCCGCGGATGGCCACGACGCGCTGACCATTGGGCGACCACGCGGGCTGCTGATAGAAGCCGCGCTCGGTGGTCAGGGCTGTCGGCGTCGTGACGCGCGCATCGAGCGACACGCGCATCAGGCGGCCGGTCGTGCCCTCCCACGTGACGTAGGCTAGGGTGCGCCCATCCGGCGACCACGCGGGCTGCGCTTCCACTACATCTGCGTTGGTGACGCGGCGCGGCGTGCCGGCCGGCCAATCCATTACGTACAGACGATCGAGCACCGTGAATGCAAGGCGGCGAGCGTCTGGCGAGAGCACGGGATCACGCAGTTGACGTGCTGTGAACGTTGACGAATCGGAAACACCATACTCAAACTGCACGCGCGGGCCAGCGGCAATTGCCGCCTGCACCGTGAACGGAATCTCGCTCTGGCCTGAACCATCCACGGCAATGCGCCAGAATTTTCCACCATACGACGCGATGAGGCTGCGGCCATCTGGCGTGAACGCCATACCAGGGAGCGCATCGAGCGCGGCGCGCGATTCCATATCGTCGCGCTGCGTGGGGAAGGCGAGCCAGCGGTCATCGCTCGTGGTCAAGTCGCGAATGCGAAGGCCAGTTTGAGACTCAAAGCGCGAGCCGTACACCACGTAGCGGTTGTCGGGCGAGAGCGTTGGGCGCGCGGCGGAACCATACGTGAACGACTGCGGAACCGAGCGGCCCGTCTCGCGATCGTAGCGCACGAGCTGGTACTGCGGCGAGTTAGCGTTGTAGTGCCAAGCTCCGTTTCGCTCCGCGTACCACACGTAGCGGCCGTCTCGGCTCACCACGGGGCCTGCGTGCGACTGATTGGCGGCGTTGCCCGTGGCAGCGATGAGTTGCGTGCCATTGCCACCGTCGCGATGGTAGATCCAGAGCTTCGTGGTGCCACCGCGGAACAGTGCGCGCGCGGAGATGATGTACTGGCCGTCTGGCGTCCACGTGGGTGAGATGTAGCGTGTGGTCTTGCCGCGCGTGAGCTGTGTCTTCTTGCTTGTTGCCAGCTCAATGCGCCAGAGATTATCGCCGCCGTCCTCGTCGCTCACATAGACGACGTGCTTGCCATCAGGTGAGAATCGCGGCTGCGCGTCGAAGGGCATGCCGTTGGTAAGCGCTGTTGCCGCGCCGCCGGCAATCGGCATGGTGTAGAGATCGCCGAGGAGGTCGAACACGAGCGTTGCGCCGTCGGGGGATACGTCCACCGACATCCACGAGCCTTCGCTGGTGTTCAGTGACCAAGACCGTGTGGCTGCGAGCGGTAACCCCACGCGACGGCCCGGCCGGGCCTCGCTGCTGTCCTGCGCGGCGAGAGCGAGTGGAAGAAACGCCGCGAGGGCAAGCAAGCGCATGATTGATGCACGCATTCAGAAAACTCCAACGAGGTTGTGTCAGGCCTACGCCCATGGGCGCGGGAATGTTCAGTCGCAAGAACTTCTCCTCGTCATCGCGTATTGTCCACAGACAATGACCGATCCAGCGTCCGCTCATCCCGTTGCAAAGCCCGATTCCGCGCCTGCCCCAACGGCTGTCGAGTCACCTGCGCTATCGCGGTGGGGACGTCTGCGGCGTCATCTCACGATTGCCAACGTGCTCACGCTGGCAATCCTGCTCTGGGCGGCTCCGAGACTGCTGCCGCACGTCGGTGCCGTGCTCGGCGTGCGCTCGGGTCCCACCACCACGCCGCAGTACGAATACGTCTCGCTTACTGGCGAGCCGCTGAGCGCTGAGTCGCTACGGGGAAAGGTGGTATTGGTGAACTTCTGGGCCACTTGGTGCCTGCCTTGCCGCGTGGAAATGCCGGCCCTCGACGCCATGCACCGCCGGCACGCGGATTCAGGATTCGTGGTGGTGGGGCTCGCCGTCGATCGCGTCTCTACCGAGCAGGTCCGAGCCTTCGTAACCGAGCGTGGCGTGAGCTATCCGATTGCGCACGTGGGGCCGGAGGCGGAGGCGGCGTTTGGAGGCGTGCAAGGCTACCCGATGAGTTTTTTGTTGGACCGGACAGGCCGCATTCGGCACCGGGTGATTGGGCCAGTGGCGCCCGTGAGCCTCGAGTTGGCCGTACGGCGCTTGCTGAAGGAGTAAAAGAAGGGCTTGCGGCGGACCCTCTCCGCGCTTAATATCACTATATGGTTATATACCAATACAACTTAATATCTATGTTTCGACTCCTCCTCCTCGTGCTACTCCCGGTCCAAGTGCTCTCCGCCCAGCTCTCGCTGGGCGACGCCCTGCGGATTGCGGACCAGAGCGCCTACGCCAACCGCATCGCCACCGCCGAGGCCGTTGGGCAACGCGCGGCAGCCATCGCACCCCTGCGCGGCATCCTGCCGGGTGTGCGCGTCGAGATGGGTGTCCTCGCGACCACCGATCCCATCAATGCCTTTGGCGTCACGCTGCGCCAGCGTGCCATTACGGCAGCGGAATTCAATCCGGCTACGCTCAACTTTCCCGACGCGGCGCGCACTCGTAGCGCCGCTCTCGTGCTCGAACAGCCGCTGTTCAATGCGGACGCATGGACGGGTCGCCGCGCGGCGTCTGCCGCCGCTGACGCCAGCGATGCCATGGCGCAGTGGACACGCACCGGCACCAAGGTTGACGTGGTTCGCGCATACTATGGTGCCACACTCGCAGCCGAATTGCGCGAGACCCTCGTCGCCGCCAGTCGTGCCGCATCAGCACACGTTGCTCGCGCCCAAGCTCTCGCCGACACGGGCCTCGTCACACGCTCCGATGCACTCCTCGCCAGTGTTCGCGCTGGAGAGATCGCCGCCAAGCAACTGGAAGCGGCAGCCGACGCTGAACACGCACAGCGAGAACTCGCCGTCCTGCTGGGCGTCGCCCGCCTGCCAGCAAGCCTGCCGACCACGCTGCCCAGCGCCGAGGCCATTCGCCACGCGGCAGTTGTGGATTCGCTGAGTGAGAATTCACATGCGCGCGCTGATGTCACTGTCGCCGAGGCCGCTCGTGCTGCCGCCAGCAGCGACGCGCTTCGCGCCAAGTCATTGTACTTGCCGCGGGTGAACAGCTTTGCACGCTACGACTGGAACGACGCCACGGGCTTCTTTGCCAACAAGCGCTCCTGGACCGTCGGCGTGATGGCCACCTGGTCGCCATTTGCCGGCGCGTCTGAAATCGGTGAAGTACGGGCAACGAGTGCGCGTGCCGTTGCCGCTGAGGCCCGCGCCGAGGCCGCCACGGCCAACGCCGAACTCCAACTCCAGCGCTCAGCAGACCGCGTGAGTCTCGCGTTCGCGCAACTGGAAATTGCCGAACGCGCCGTCGCGCAATCGGTAGAAGCGCACCGCATCGTTGCACGCAAGTATGACGGCGGTCTCGCCACCATTTCCGAGTTGCTCGAGGCCTCCGCGATGGAAACCGAAACACGGCTTCGCGAAGCAATGAGCCGTTACCACCTGATTCTCGCCGCCGCTGAGCGTCGGGTCGCCCTTGGGGGTGACCCAGCCGCCTTGACCTCCCTTGATGCTGCTCCCACTGACCGCTGATATCCCAATGACCAAGACCTTTCGCAACACCCTCGCCTCACTGAGCGCCGGCATCGTCCTCGTCGCCTGCGCACCGGCTGATGCCCACACGCCGCCCGACGCCAACAGCGCAAGCACGACCGGCAGCGTGATCACCATTGAGGAGTCCAACATTGCCAGCACGCTCGACGCCAGTGGCGTCGCTGCTCCCATGCGCGAGGCCACCATCTCCACCAAACTTATGTCTTCGGTGGTTGGCGTTGATGTGATTGAAGGCAGCAGTGTTCGCGCTGGCCAGATCCTGGTCCGTCTTGATGCGCGCGATCTCGCCGCCAAGCGTGAGCAGGTGCAGGCCGGTATGAACGCCGCGCAGGCCATGCAGGGGCAGGCGAGCGCACAGGCCGCTCGCATCCGTGCGCTGCACGCCGATGATGCCGCACCGAAGGCGATGCTTGAGCAGGCGGAGACGCAGCTGGCGCAGGCCGAGTCCGGATTGCGCACCGCACAGGCTGCATCCCACGAACTCGCCGCCATGGAGTCCTACGCCGCGCTGACCGCCCCGTTTGCCGGAACCGTGACCGCGCGCTTTGTAGATCCCGGCGCCTTCGCCGCGCCGGGCGCGCCTTTGGTAACCCTGCAGGATGCCACGCAGCTGCGCATAACCGTGCACGTGAGCCCTGCCAGTGCTCGTGGACTCCAGAAGGGCAATCGTGTGAACGTGGAGATTGAGGGCCGCAGTGACGTGGCAACCATCGAAGGCGTGGTGCCCGCGATGGGTGGCCTCTATGCCATCAACGCGCTCGTGGAGAATCGCGATGGTCGTCACCTCGCCAATTCTGCCGCCACGCTCTCTGTGCCGGTTGGCGAGCGTCGCGGCATCGCGGTACCAGCGACCGCACTCATTCGTGAAGGTGACTTGATTGGCGTGCTGCTGCGCACCGCGCATGGCGATGTGCGCCGCTGGATTCGCATTGGTGCCGAATACGCGGGTAATGTGGAAGTGACCGCAGGACTACGCGTCGGCGATCAAGTGGTGATTCGTAACGTGGCAGGTATCGAGTAATGGGCATTTCTGGACGAATTACGCAGGCCTTCCTCCGCTCAAGACTCACTCCACTACTCACGCTCGCCGCGCTTGGACTCGGCGTGCTGGGCATTGTGGGAACACCGCGAGAGGAGGAGCCTCAGATCTCGGTGCCGATGATTGATGTGATTGCGGCGCTGCCGGGTGCTGGCCCCGAGGAAGTGGAGCAGCGTCTCGGGCGCCCGCTCGAGAAGAAGATGATGGAAATTCCGGGTGTGGACCACGTCTACACGATGAGTGGCGATGGATTCACGATGATCACCGTGCGCTTTGACGTCGGTGAGGACCAGGAGCGCAGCATCACCCGCGTCCAGGCCAAGCTCACGGCCGCACTGGACGAAGCGCCCCCAGGTGCCCTGCCGCCGATGGTGAAGCCGCACTCCATTGATGATGTACCGATTCTGACCCTCACCCTGCACGCACCAGCCTACGACGCCAACGCGCTGCGGCAAATCGCGACGCATTTGGAAGACGAGATTCGCACGGTGCCAGAGGTCGCGACGACCTTTACCACCGGTGGGTCGGCTCGTCAGGTAGAAGTGATGTTGGACCCGGCCAAGCTCTCCGCCCGAGGCGTGACGCCCGGCGAAGTAGCGATGGCCCTTGGCGCCGCAAACGCACGTCTGCAGGCTGGCGAGTTTGCTCGCGGCGGCCAAGTGGTCCGCGTGGATGTCGGTAATGCGCTCGCCTCCGCGAGTGATGTGGAGCAGGTGATTGTGAGCACCCGCGGCGGGTCGCCCGTTGCCGTGCGCGACGTGGCCAGCGTGCGTAATGGCTTCGGTGAGCCCCTGACCTACGTGTCGCATCAGGATGCGAAGACCACGGGTTCACCCGCCGTGACGATTGCCGTGGCCAAGCGCCCCGGCGCCAATGCTACGGCCGTGAGCCACGCGGTCCTCGCACGAGTCGAGGCCGCCAGAGCACGCATTCTCCCCGCGGACGTCTCGCTCGAAGTCACCCGTGACTACGGCGAGACCGCCGGCGAGAAGGCCAGCGAGCTCATCCTGCACTTGATCATCGCCACACTGTCGGTGACGCTGCTCATCTGGTGGTTTCTGGGCTGGCGCGAGGCCATCGTGGTGCTGGTGGCCGTGCCGGTCACTTTGTCCCTTACGCTCTTTGTGTACTACGCGCTGGGCTACACGCTCAACCGTATCACGCTCTTCGCGCTCATCTTCTCGATCGGCATTCTCGTAGACGACGCCATCGTGGTGGTGGAGAACATCTATCGCCACCTCAAGATGGGCGATCGCTCACCTGAAGTAGCGGCGGTCGAAGGCGTGGACGAAGTCGGAAACCCAACCATCCTCGCGACCTTCACCGTCATCGCGGCCATCCTGCCGATGGCCTTTGTGAGCGGCATGATGGGTCCCTACATGCGGCCCATTCCCATCGGCGCATCGGTGGCGATGCTCGCGTCGCTGGCCGTGGCCTTCGTGGTCACGCCCTACTTGGCTTACCTGCTGCTTAGGAATCACGTAAAGCCTGATCTCACTGCTTCGCAGCACGATAAGGCGCATGAGGACGAAGAGTCCTCGCCGTTCGGAAAGTTCTACGCCAAGCTCATGAGCGGCCTGATGGACAACGCCCCGCGCCGCAAAGTTTTCTATATCTCCGTCGTTGGGCTCCTTGTGCTGTCTGTTGGCCTCGTCGGCATCAAAGCGGTGCAAGTGAAGATGCTGCCTTTCGACAACAAGTCGGAGTTCCAGGTGGTGCTCGACCTGCCTGAAGGCACCCCGCTGGAGACCACCAATGCCGCCGCCGAAGAGATTGCGCGCTACCTGCGCGACGTTCCTGAAGTGAAGAGCACGGAGGTATACGCGGGCACATCGGCGCCGTTCAACTTCAACGGTCTCGTGCGCCACTACTTCATGCGGCGCGGAGCCAACGTCGCGGATGTGCAGGTGAACCTCCTGCCGAAGCACGATCGCAACCGCCAGAGTCACGACATTGCCGTGGCCGTGCGCCCCGGCATCGTGGAGATCGCCACGCGCTACGGCGCCTCGGCTAAAGTCGCCGAAATTCCGCCGGGCCCGCCAGTGCTGTCCACGCTCGTCGCCGAGGTGTACGCGGGCAGCGACTCTACGCGATTGGTGGCCGCGCAGGAGATTCGCAAGATTTTCCTCGCCACGCCTGGTGTGGTGGACGTGGACTGGACGGTTGAGGACGCCCAGTCGCGGCAAACCTTCCGTGTTGATCGCGCGCGCGCGGCTGCAGCTGGTGCAAACGTGGAACAGATTACGCGCACGCTGTACCTCGCGCTCTCTGGTGCGCCTGCGGGCATGCTGACCTCCAACACGGCGCGCGAAGTCACTTCAATCGTACCGCGCCTGCCAGAGCGTTCGCGTTCGTCGGTCGAGGCGCTGCTCGCGCTTCCGATTGCCACTATGCAGGGTCCGCAGCCGCTGAGCCGTTTTGTGACGGTGCTCGATGGTACACGCGCGAGCGTACGGATGCGCAAGGATCTACGCCCGAGCATCTACGTCACCGGCGATGTTGCCGATGAAGTGGAGGCGCCGGTGTACGCCATCTTCGCCATGAACAAGGCAATCGCTGAGCTGAAGGTGCATGGGCAGCCCGTGAACATCTACAACGGCACGCAGCCCGAGACGCTCGACGAAGTGGCCATCAAGTGGGACGGCGAATGGCAGGTGACCATCGAGGTGTTCCGAGACTTGGGGCTGGCCTTCGCGATTGTTCTCCTGCTCATCTATGTACTCGTGGTGGGCTGGTTCCAGAGCTTCACCATTCCGCTGGTGATCATGGCACCGATTCCCCTCACGCTGGTCGGCATCCTGCCAGGCCACGCGGTATTCGGAGCCTTCTTCACGGCTACGTCCATGATCGGCATGATTGCGCTCGCCGGTATCATCGTGCGCAACTCCATCCTGCTCGTGGACTTCATTCAGCTGGCCGAGGCGCGTGGCCGTTCGTTGCGCGAGGCCGTGCTCGAAGCTGGCGCCGTGCGCTTTCGCCCCATTGCGCTCACCGCTGCCGCAGTCGTCGTGGGCGGGATCGTGATGGTGCTCGACCCAATCTTCCAAGGCTTGGCCGTGGCGCTGATGAGCGGCGCGGTCGTGGCCACCCTGCTCACGATGGTAGTGGTACCGCTGCTCTACTGGGAGCTGCAGCGGCGCCAAGCCCCCCAGCCCACGGAGGGCTAAGCGATGCGAACCTTTCTATTGATGTACGGCGGGCCAGACGAAGCGCGTGTTCCGATGTTGCTCGAGAAGCACGGTATCACTCACTACACCAGCTTCGCAGGCGGACACGGTGCTGGCAGCACGGGGCGCCGTGAAGGCACACGCGCTTGGCCCGGCGAGACCACAATGATTGTGAGTCTCGTGCCGGACGACCGCGCCGAGTCCTTGGCAAACGAATTGCAACACGAGGCAGCAGGGCTTCCCGCAGGTGAGCGACTGCACGTCGCTGTTCTTTCCACTGAACGTTTCTTCTAGGACTCGACTATGTGTGATGACCGCATCATTCGCCGCTTTGCCGGCGTCTTCGTACTTCTCTCTGTGGCACTTGGCTGGTTTGTGAGCCCCAACTGGTATCTCTTCACGGCGTTTGTAGGATTGAACCTTGTGCAGTCCAGCTTCACAGCCTTCTGCCCGCTTGAGAAGGTGCTGGTTCGAATTGGATTCCCAGGCTGCAGCACGCGTCGTACCATCTGACCGGAGCACTCTATGCACAGCTACTTCGCCACCATTCGTTGGGCGCGCGGCAACGATGCGTTTCTCAAACAGAAATACTCGCGCGGCCACACCTGGCACTTCGACGAAGGCGTCACCGTGCCTGCGTCGGCCTCACCACTCGTTCTGCGTGCGCCACTGTCAGTGGCAGCGGCGGTGGACCCCGAGGAGGCACTGGTAGCGGCCATCAGCAGTTGCCACATGCTGTTTGCGCTCTCGCACCTCTCCAAGCACGGCGCGGTGGTGGATTCCTACGAAGACGCCGCCGAGGGCGTGATGGAAAAGCGCGCCGACGGCAAGACGGCAATTACCCACGTCACGCTCAGGCCCGTAATCACCGTCAGCGCCGATGCACCGAGCGCCGAGCTTTTTGCGCAAATCCACCACGACGCACACGAGGAATGCTACATCGCGAACTCGGTAAACTTCCCCGTCAGCATTGAGCCTCGGCTCGTCGTCCGCTAGTCAGTTGTCCACGAGAATCGCACGCACATCGCGTGCGATCACTCCGCCGATGTCCTCGAGCGGCAGATCGTTACGGTCCGTACCGAAGGGCTCTTCGATCTCGCCTGCGAGCAGTTCCAGACCCATCGTCGCGAAGAACGTGAACATGCACGCAATCACCGTACCGTAGCCGAACTCCTTCACGAGCCCAAACGGCATAACGAGCGCGTACAAGAGCACGAACTGCTTCACGTAGCTGGAGTACGAGAACGGAATGGGCGTATTGCGAATGCGCTCGCAGGCGCCGAGCACGTCGTCGTACTGTTGCAGGAGCGGCGCGAGGCGGAGTAGGGCATCGGGACCCAAGTGCCCGGCCTCTGCGTCCGCACGAATCTCCGTGTGCAGATCGCTGATCACGCGATTCGGAAAGTGCGGTCCGCCCGCACCACGTTCGCGCCGCAAGTGCGTGGCCAAGGCTCCCGGAAACTCCGCGAGCATCGTGGCGTAACGGGCCCGGCGCTCCAGCGGTGCAATCACCAGATGCCGCGACAGCCCCCGCGAGATATTCACAAGCTGTCCCCAGAGGCGTCGCCCTTCCCACCAGCGGTCGTAGGCCGTGTTGGTGCGGAACACGAGCAGGAGGCCGAGGATGATGCCAAGGATGGAGAGAAAAGACGGGCCGAGCGGCACGGCCACGCGGATGACATCCGTCTCCACCCAGACTACCAGCGCCGCCCAGAGCCCGGCCCCGACCACGTCGAGAAACAGGGTGCGAAAGATGGGGCTGCGCGGGAAGTCCAGAAGGACTCGAATCCAGTTCTTTGGGTCGTAGGCAATCATGCGAGATATTATACCAAGTGGCCTCACCCTTCACAGAGTTCTTGATGCGCCTCTCTGCCCTCCCACTCGTCCTTACGCTCCTCGCGGCCTGCGCCTCGGTGCAGAAACAGCCCCAACAGCCACCACGGCAGCAAGCTGGGCAGGCTGTGTCGGTGCCCGCGCCGATTCCCGTCAACGCCCCAGGCGCGGAACCGCCAACCCCGCGCCAGGTCGTCCCGATGGACACGGCACGAGTGCGCCAACTCTATGTGAGTAATCGCCCCGAAGATCATCCTCTCGGCCAGTACGATCGGGATCAAGCCGGTAAAGCGCGCACGGACTCCATCTTCGCGGTGCGCAGCCGCGGCGTAATGCGCTACGAGAAAATCACGTATCGCTCACAGGCCGACGGGATGGAGATTCCGGCCTACGTGTTCTCGCCGCTCACGCCGCGTGGCCCGCGCGCACACGCGGCAATGGTGTGGGTGCACGGCGGCGTACATGGCAGCTGGGACCAGAACTACCTCCCCTTCATTATAGAAGCGGTCCAGCGCGGCTACGTGATCATCGCGCCGGACTATCGCGGCTCGACCGGCTACGGCGAAGCCTTTCACCGCGCCATCGATTACGGCGGAAAGGAAGTAGATGACGTGGAGACGGCCGAGGCCGTGCTGCGTGCCCGCCCGGACGTGGACCCCGCGCGCATTGGCATCATGGGCTGGAGCCACGGCGGCTACATCGTGAACCTTTTGCTCATGCGCAACGAGCGCGCCCGCTTCGTGGCCGGTGTGGCGATGGTGCCGGTGACCAATCTGATTTTCCGCCTTTCGTACAAGGGCCCAGGCTATCAGCGGAGCTTCTCTACCCAGGAGTCAGTACGCGGGCTTCCGTTTGAGCGCCGCGAGGAGTACATCCGTCGCTCACCTTACTACCACGTGGATTCGCTGCAGCGCCCGCTGCTGGTGCACGTCGCGACGAACGATACCGACGTAGACTTCGTGGAGGCACAGCCGCTCATTGATGCCTTGCGCGCGCGGAAACCGAACCTCACCGAGACCAAGATCTACGTGAATCCGACTCCTGGGCCGGCCAGCGGCGGTCACACGTTTAATCGTCGTGTGAACCGCGAGACGCTCGAGCGCGACGACTCCCCGGAGCAGATTGATTCTTGGAATCTCACCTGGGCATTCCTTGCGAAGTGGCTGAAGCCTTGATGCGACTCGCATGAGCACGCACGAGGCTGGGCACCGGTCCGCATTTGACGGCCGCATTCGCTTCTTGACGGAGCTGGGCCGGCGGCTGCACGTCGTTGGCGTATCGGCGTCGCGCCTCGAAGGCGCGGTGCGCTCGGTGGCCAATAGCATCGGCGTGCGCGTGGAGGTGTGGTCTACGCCCACCGGACTGTTGCTCTCGCTCAGCGATGCAGAGCGCAGCGACGCCACGCAGGAAACACGCGTGCTTCGTCTCGAACCCGGCGACATTCAGCTTGGCGCGCTCGCTAAGCTCGATGCCATCGCGGAGCAGGTGGTGAAGGGCACGATGAGCATTGATGAGGCGTGGGTGGAAATGGCTGCGCTAGACAAGCCATTTACCGTGAAGCTGCAGCTCGCGACAGTAGCCGCATTCGGCTTGGCAGCCGCATCGGTGGCTGGTCTACTCGGCACCGCTTGGATTGATGTGTCCGTGGCCGCGGTAATTGGACTGCTGATTGGTTGGATTGCCATCCTGAGCGGAACGCGTCCACATCTTGCGGCGGCGTTCGAGGCCTTGGCGGCGCTCATCGCGACCACATTGGCGACGGCTTTCGCGCACTTTGTGGCGCCACTCACGCTGCAGACGGTGATTGTTGCGGCACTCATCGTGTTGATGCCGGGGCTCGCGCTCACCACGGCAGTGGCCGAGTTGGCATCGCAGCAACTGGTGACGGGCACCTCGCGGTTTGCCGGCGCCATGACCGTGCTCTTGAAGCTGACGTTCGGGTCCGTGGCGGCATCGCAGGTGATGCTCGTGCTGGGGTGGACGCCGATGCCCGGGACACCGGAGGCGCTACCACAGTGGGTGGAGATCGTGTCGATGGTTGGCGCCGCGTTCTCGTTCGCCGTGCTCTTCCGCGCATCGCGCCGCGACATCCCACTGGTGATGGCGTCGGCGATCCTCGGCTATATCTTCGTGCGCTTGGGCTCCGGTTGGCTTGGCCCTGTGGCCAGCGGCACCTTCGCCGGATCCGTATTCTTCTCGAGTCTGATGATGGCCGCCCTCGCCAATCTGTATGGGCGCTGGGCCGGACGACCCGGCCAATTGGTCCGCGTGCCGGGCATCATGCTCTTGGTCCCTGGTAGTGTGGGCTTTCGGGCGCTTGGCTTCGTGATGGAGCGCGATTACGCACTAGGGTTCGACACGCTGGTGGCCGTGCTCAGTGCCATTTTGGCTCTGGTGGCGGGGCTTCTGTTCGGGTCCTTGCTCGTCCCGCCCAGGCGCTACCTCTAAATTGCCGGACAGCCAGTCCTTTACGGACCCTGACGGGCTAGCTTTCTTACAATGATGCGCGTTTCCCGCTCCCTGTTTGCCCTGCTCGCCGTTGTGCTCGTCGGCACTAGCTGCCTCGGCGCCGATCCGTTCATTCCAGAGATCGAGAAGGTGTATTTCGATCCCTCGCTCAACGTGGACCTCGCGGCGTCTACCAAGACGGCTTCCGGTCTCTATTACCGCGATTTGCTCGTTGGGACGGGTGCACAAGTAGATACAGCCTCGGGCGACTCCGTTGGAGTTCGCTACACGGGGTGGCTCCGCAATGCGGAGCAGTTCGACTCCAACATCTCAGCCGCGACACCACTTCGCTTTAAGACGGGCGGACGTGGTATCATCGCGGGTTTTGATGAGGGAGTGCGGGGCATGAAGGTAAACGGCCGCCGCCAGATCATTGTCCCGCCGAATCTCGGCTACGGAGCCTCTGGCTCGGGACCGATCCCACCATACAGCATCTTGGTGTTCGAGATCTCGCTGCAGGTCATTTATCCTCCGCCCGCGCCTACCCCGTAAATGAAGAACGCAAATCCCGTAGTAAAGGAATCGAACTGGAAGGCCACAGTCGCCCGCTACGCTGGCCCCGACATTCGACTCTCACTCTGGCAGCTCTTCAGCACACTGTTCATGCTTGGCTCGGCCGTATTCATCGCCTATTGGCTGATGGATTACGCGCTCTGGGCGAGCCTGCTGATGATCCTGCCGATTGCCGGACTGCAGACGCGCACGTTCATCATCATGCACGACTGCGCGCACGGCTCCTTTATGCCGACCAAGGAAGCCAACGATGCGGTGGGCTTCATCACCGGCGTGTTGACCTTCACGCCCTATCAGCAGTGGCGGCGCGAACACGCCATCCACCACGCCTCGTCGGGTGACCTCGACCATCGTGGCTTCGGTGATGTCAGCACGCTGACGGTCGCCGAGTACAAGGCGCGGTCCAAGTGGGGCCGGTTCAAGTACCGCCTGTACCGCAATCCATTGGTGCTATTCGGGCTTGGACCCGTGCACCTGATGGTGTTCCAGCGCTTCCACTTCATGATGACGGGTGAGGGAAGCGCCAAGCAGGTGTGGAACGTGTGGTTTACGAACGTCGCCTTGGTCGCGATCGCCATCATGGGCTATCTGGTGTTTGATTGGCGCTCGGTATGGCTCTTGTATGTGCCGGCGTTTTATGTGGCCGGGGCAGTGGGCATCTGGCTCTTTTACGTGCAGCATCAGTTCGAAGAAGCGTACTGGGAGCGGAATCCAACTTGGGACTACGCAACCGCAGCTATCACCGGCAGCTCGTATCTCAAGCTTCCGCCGGTGCTCAACTGGTTCACTGGAAGCATCGGCCTGCACCACGTGCATCACCTCGGGCCGAAGATTCCCAATTACAAGTTGAAGCAGGCGCACGAGGCGAACCCCGTATTTGATGAAGCGCCAGTCATCACTTTGACGACAGCATTTCGCTCACTGCGCTTGGCGCTATGGGATGAGGAGCGTGGTCGCTTGATCGGCTTCCGCGAGATGCGGACGAACTGAGTCGGAGTGAGTAAGGCCAGCGTGCGGGGAATGCGGAAGCATTCCCCGCACGTTTGCACTGCCGGCTTACCGACCGAGCTGGGCCTCAATCACTGCAGCCAAGCGGTACGCGGAAAGCGCGAGACGCTGCCGTGCGATGCGCGTGCCGCGCGCGACATAGTCCTCGCTTAACTCCGGCGGCGTGGAGCCGCTGCGGGCCGGCAGGTCATAGGCGAAGTAGCGTGCGAGCGTGGCGCTCTCGTCGGCCCAGTTGCGCACCATGACTCCCAGTGCCGCACCGCGCGGAATGCGTATGGCGTCGTCCGGCGCTCCGGCGGCTACCGGAAGGTCGCGGGCCAAGCTCGTCGCCACTTCGTCAATCGGCGTGTTGCGCTCCGAACGGCCCACCCAGCCATCCCACACGGCGTGCAAATTGATGGAGTCACGCTCAAAGCCGCGCAATCGCACCCACACGCCGTTGCCACCGGCATCAGCGTTGGGCTGCGCGGCCGTCGATCGCGAGGTACCGTGCATGGGCTGGTGCAGATCGCCCACCACATGGATAATCCAACTCAGATTGTAGGCCTGGATGCTGGTCGCTAGCGAGTTATCACCAAGCGACTCCGCGAGTGACGGGAAGACTGTCGCGATGTTCGGTTCGCTGAGCGTGATGGTGGGCGTGCCATCCGTCGAGAAGGAGCGTGTGAGATAGTGCCAGCCATCGTGTCGAGCCATCGAGGGATAGCCCGGCAGCAAGGGCGTGGGCCGTGCACTGGCATCGGACTCTCTATAAAAGCGCGCATCGCTGCGAATGCGGTCTGGCCACACCGACGCGCGGAGAAACACCTCGCGAATTCCGGCCGGAGTGCTCAGGTCCAGACCCTCGCCGAGGTTTGCGATGTCAGGGTGCGCACGGAGAATCGCATTCACCCGCGCACGGGTGTTGGGGCGCAGTCGGTCATAGGCGATGGCGGCCATCGCACGGTGGCCGGTGGCGTCCCAGCGGCGGGCGACGGAGGTACTGGGGGAAGCGGCGGAAAGCACGGACGCCCAAGACGTCGCGACGACGAGGGCCAGGAGAAGTCGAATCATGATTCCAATCTATATATCGAGGCACGGCGCGCAGGCTTGGGCGGCTGGCCGATACGCAGTCGCGACAGAGGCCGTAGCAGTGAGACTGCTCAATTCAGGGCCCCGCGCTCGGCATCTCTGAGTGGGGCGGCCAACGGGTAATCGCTCGCTATTCGCCCCGCAAGCCCGTACCTTCCCCGTAATGCCCACTGCCTCGCGCGCCAAGCCCGGGAGTCCTTCAATCACGATTGCTCTGATTGAAGACAATCGGCTTGTGCGCGAATCGTTGACGTCGCTCATCAATCAGCAGCCCGGCTTGGAAGTGGTGCTCGCGCGGGCATCGGAGACCCCGAGCACGCTGGTGAAGATCGCCCCGCAGATTGTGCTCCTCGACATCGGCCTGCGCCAAGGCGACAGTCTGCGAATTGCGGCTGAGACGCGCACGCAGTTTCCTGAGGCCCGCGTCATCATCATGGACCTGCTGCCGGCCAACGAAGAAATCGCCGAGTACGTGAATGCAGGTGTCGCCGGCTTCATTCTTAAGGATGCGACGCTCGATGATCTCGTCGCCACCATCCGGTCTGTGGCGGCGGGGCTGAGTGTGCTGCCCACGCCGATGGTGAACACACTGTTCTCGCAGATCGCTCGCGATGCCGTGGAGCGCGACGCACCAGCCTTGCTAGAGTCGGTGAGAATGACACCGCGCGAACGCGAGGTCGTCAACCTCATCGCCGAGGGCTTGAGCAACAAGCAAATTGCGGCGCGCCTCCACATCGCAGTGCATACCGTCAAAAGCCACGTGCGCAACGTGATGGAAAAGTTGACGTTGCACTCGCGCTTGCAGATTGCTGCCTACGCCCACGCGCGCGAAAGCACTAGGTAACCCCTTCGTGCGATAGGCGGATACGCAGTGCACGCATAGCTTGCGTGGTATGTCTGCAAAACCCTCCGTCATGTGGGCGTATACGTACCGCCTCGACCCCCCGCAGTCGGCGGCGCGCCTCAAAGCGATAAAGACTCTTCTCGAGCGAGAGCACGTGACGGCCAAGGAGCGGAGTGGAACATGGGAAGGGCGCTTCGTGACCGACGATCGCGTGTCGCACATTCTCGTGCTCGCGGACACGCCTAACCTGACGAGCGAGGCTAACCGTCGCTTGGAGGACGCGCTGAAGGCAATCGACGCGCGCTTCAACCTCACGGTCCCGATGGTCGTCCCGGTGGAGCCAGTAGAGGATACCCCTCCGGAGGACTAGTCCTCCGTCTCATCCACCTCATCCTTCTCGTCATCGCCCATAAATCACCTTATCGGCCGATGGGAAGACCCGAGGACGACCGGCATCCTTAGTGAAGCGGCGAAGTGACCGCAACACAAACTGCATTAAGGAGCCCCGCAATGAAGTTCCGCACCACTCTCACGCGACTATCGGCCGTCGCGTTGCTCGCGTTGGCGTGCGAGCCGCATGTCCTTGGCGTATCCGGCGCCCCTGCTTCCATCGTGGTGACACCAAACGTCACCCTGCCGATTGGCGGCACGCAGCAATTCGTCGCCGTAGCGCGCGATGCTGACAACCTCATCACGCCGATCACCCCAGTGTGGACAGCAAGCGCAGGCGGCACCATCAATGCCACCGGCTTCTTCACCGCAGGTAACACACTAGGCGTGTTCACGAATAATGTCACCGCAACGGCCAACGGCCTCAGCGGGAGCGCAACAGTCACTGTTGTTGCGGGCGCACTCGCTTCAATTACTGTGACGCCAAATCCAGATACCACCACCATCCTCGGCACCCAGCAGTTCGTGGCCGTGGGGCGCGATGCGGGCAACAACATCATACCCATCACGCCGGTCTGGTCCGTTACCAATAGCGGTGGCACGATCAACGCCGCCTCAGGCCTGTTCACCGCCGGCAATACTGCGGGCACGTTCGCGAACACCGTGCGAGCAACCAGCGGTGCTGTCTTTGGTACGGCAACCGTCGTCGTCGCAGCTGGCGCACTTTCTTCTATTACCGTGACGCCGAATCCGGATACGACCGCAATCCTTGACACCCAGCAGTTCGTAGCCGTCGGACGCGATGTGGGCAACAACATCGTACCTATCACGCCCGTCTGGTCCGTGACCAACAGCGGTGGCACAATCAACGCTGCATCAGGCCTGTTCACCGCCGGCAATGTTGCAAACACGTTCACAAACACTGTGCGTGCGACCAGCGGCGCTGTCTTTGGTACGGCCACCGTCGTCGTCGCAGCTGGGCCGCTCGCGACCATCGCCGTGACGCCGAACCCCGACACCACCGCGACGCTCGCTACACAACAGTTCACCGCCGTTGGTCGTGACGCGAGCAACAACATCGTTCCGATCACGCCTGTCTGGTCTGTGACCAACGGTGGTGGTGCAGTCAATGGAACCGGGCTGTTCACGGCGGGCAACGTGGCGGGCACCTTCGCCAACACCGTCCGTGCCACCAGCGGCGCCATCTTCGGCAGCGCAACCGTTGTGGTTACATCACTCGTCACGCCGCCCTTCGTTCCGCTCGGCAACGCTGAGTTCCACGGCATCTTGGCCGGTACGCAAATCACCTGTATCACCAACGGCCTGATCAGCGCTGACGTCGGTGTGAGCCCAGGCAGCACGCTCACCGGCTTCGGACCCTGCGTCTTCACTGGCGTCGCCAATCTTGCCAACGCCGTGGCTGCTCAGGCTCAGGCCGATCTCACCACTGCTTACAACACGCTCGCAGGCCTGGCCTGCCCGCCGGCGAACGCCATCGTCGCTGACCTTGGTGGCACGACACTCGCCGCAGGCGTGTACTGCAGTGCCATCGGCATCGGCGTTTCCGGCCCGCTCACGCTGAATGGCGGCGGCGATCCTGACGCGGTCTTCGTCTTCCAAGCGGGCAGCTCGCTGACCACCGCAGGCGACATCGTGCTCATCAATGGTGCACAGGCCAAGAACGTCTACTGGCAGGTCGGAAGCTCGGCCACACTCGGCACGGCCTCGCAGTGGAAAGGCAACATCCTGGCACTTACCAGCATCACGCTCGTAGACAACGCCAACCTGATTGGACGCGCCTTGGCTCGTAACGGTGGCGTCTCACTCGGTTCCAACAACACCATCACGCTGCCGTAATCGGCTGCACTACAGGAGATTCAAATGATTAAGCGTTCCCTTAGCATTGGCGCAGCGATGATGATCGCCGCCATCCCCCTCGCCGCGCAGGAGCGAGGCACCATCGAGTTCGGCGGCTTCGCCAGCTGGAACATGTTCGATTCCGGCTTCAACATGGACAACGCTCTCGGTTTCGGCGGCCGCATTGGCGCCTATCTCGACCCGCGTTGGGCCATTGAGTTCGACGCCAATGGCGGCAAGGCTTCGCGTCCCTTAGGACTGGCTGATCGTTCCTTCATGATGATTGACACACGCTTAGCCTTCACGCCGTTCAAGATTGGTCCAATCGCGCTCGTTCTAGGCGGCGGCATGAGCCACGTGGACGCCAACATCGGTGGAGCGTTCACCGATCAGAACTACGGCTACCACGCCTTGCTCGGTGGCAAGCTGAACATGACCGAGACCGCCGCGCTGCGCGTTGACTATGTCCGCTACTTCATGGATAACGCGCAACATGGCAGCCTTCGTGCCGGCATCGCACTTGCGCGCCGTCCGCAGGGCCGTACCACCACGGTCGTCCGCAACGTGGCTGGCCCGATGCAGCCATCCCGCGCTGACTCGGTGTCCGCCGCCGAGACGCGTCGCCTCCGTGAGCAGGAAGCTCGCTACGTGGCGCTCCGCGATTCCTTGATGCGGCACCCCGTGACGGCCATGACGCCATCAAACGTTGCGGCGCTTGCCACAATGCTGGAGATGGTACACTTCGAGCGCGAGCAGTCCACGCTCGACGACGTCGCCAAGGCAATTCTCGACGACAAGGTCGCCATCTTCAACGCGAACCCAGACATGAAGATTGTGATCACTGGCTACGCGAGCTCGCCTGGCACTGATGCCTACAACATGGCACTTGGCCTTCGCCGCGCCAACGCCTCGCGTGACTACCTCGTCTCAAAGGGCGTTGCTGCCAATCGGATCGAGATTGCCACGCGTGGTGAGAATAACCTGCTCGTCGAAGGCCCCGGTGACGTGGCCAATGCCGCCAACCGCCGCGGCCAGTTCCGTCTCCTGATTGCGAATCCGTACCTCGTTGCACCTCGCTAAGGAAAGTGAAATGACACGGTCTTCCCTGATGGTGCTCTTTGGTGCCGCGTTGATCATCGGGGGAGGCTATGTCCTCCTCGAAGGCGGATACATCACCACGCGCAAGCAGGTGGTGGACTTCGGTGGCCTGCAGGTCACGGCCACCGAACGAAGCCGAGTCGAGCCCTGGATGGCAGGGCTCGCCCTCATCGCCGGAACGGTATTCGTGATTGGCGGCCTGACCCGCAAGGTGTAGCACGGTTTCTTCCCTTTAACCCCGGATCCTCACGTGCTCGAAACCATCATTGTTGTTCTCGTCCTCCTCTGGGCGCTCGGATTTATTGGAGGGTTTGTGTCCTCGAGCCTCGTGCATCTGCTCCTCGTTATTGCGCTGGTTGTCCTGATTTTCCGTCTCCTGAGCGGACGTCGAGTTCTCTAGTCGGCAGCAGTCTTCTTCTTTCTCGGATTCCCCATGCTTCGCAACATCGTTCTTGCAACACTCGTCGTCACTTCGGTGTCCTGCGCCAGTTGGGGCAAGCGTGAAACCGGTGGTGTCATCGGAGCTGCCGCCGGCGCCGCTGCTGGTGGCGTCATCGGTAACCAAGTCGGCTCCACAGCTCGTGGCGCAATCATTGGCGCCATCGTTGGCGGTGCCGCCGGCGCAGTCATTGGCCACCAGATGGACATGCAAGCCCGGGAACTGATGTCGGAAATCCCTGGCGCTACAGTCACACGTGTGGGCGAAGGCATCACCGTGACCTTCGCGTCTGGTTTGATGTACGACTTCGACTCGGACGTCATCCGCAACGAAGCGGCCATCAACCTGCGCAATCTCGCATCCAGTCTCCGCAAGTATCCCAACACCCAGCTCTTGATTGTGGGCCACACGGATGACTCAGGCTCTGATTCATACAACCAAGCGCTGTCCCAGCGTCGTGCCAATGCCGCTTTGCAGTACTTGGGTCAGCAGAACATCCCGGCCAGCCGCATCGCGGCCTCGGGACGCGGCGAGTCCGAGCCAATTGCCAGCAACGATACCGAAGGCGGTCGCCAGACGAATCGCCGCATTGAGGTAGCGATCTACGCCAATGCTGCTGCGCGCGCCGGAAACTGAACACCCTCACCTCAAGGAAACGATCTATGTCCCGCATCACATCGCTTTACGGAATGGCGGCCCTCGCGGTCGCACTGTTGGCGGCGACGTCTACGCTGCAAGCGCAGTCATTGACCATCCCGACTGCTTCGCCAATCGCAGCTCAGGGCGCCGTGTTGGCGCCGACCTCTAATACCGCGTCAGTAGTTGGTCCCGTGGTCACGAGCGTCGGCATTTCTCGTAGCGCCGCAACATCCGGCCTGGAGAACGCAATCCAGAGCAACCCAACGCGTCGTGATGTGGCGTGGATGGTGCTGGGTGGCGCTGCCTTGGTTGTGGGTAGCATTGTCGGCGGCGACGGCGGCACCATCATTATGGTCACCGGTGGCGTGATTGGCCTCATAGGCCTCTGGCGCTACTTGCAGTACTCCTGAACAAGTGCGACGTCCTCCTCGTGATCGGCTAGCCGCCGGTCACGAGGCGGCGCTGCGAACCGGCTAGACCCGCTGCATCCGGTGCGAGTAGTTGGCAATTTGTAGCCGCGAGTGCAGTGCGAGCTTTTCCATCACGTTCC
Source organism: Gemmatimonas sp. (assembly GCA_031414535.1). Taxonomy (GTDB): domain Bacteria; phylum Gemmatimonadota; class Gemmatimonadetes; order Gemmatimonadales; family Gemmatimonadaceae; genus Pseudogemmatithrix. The sequence goes on along the minus strand of JANNVQ010000057.1, from coordinate 18,400 downwards.
GCACGTGGCTCTTTACCGTGTGGGTGGCGATGTTCAGGCGCTGGGCAATCTCTTTGTTACTCAGGCCTTCGCCAATGACGCCGATAACCTCAAGCTCGCGCGGCGTCATTCGGATGTCTTCGAGAGCAGTCAGGCGCTCGCCAGCGGTGGCTTCGCGGGCAATCTGCGAGAACAGTGATTCGGTCATCCGCGGCGGCAATACGCTCTGCCCGGAGGCGACGGCGCGAATGGTCGCCGTGAATTCCTCGAAGGACGCATCCTTCAACGCGAATCCGGCCACCCCGGCGTTGACGAACTCTCGGACATCCTCGCTCGCCGGCAGAAGATCCATCATCACAATCTTCGCGGTGGGATGCGACTCGCGCAGGGCCGCGGCAAAGCGCAAGCTGTCACGGTCGCCGAGGCCGGCATCGAGCAAGAACACATCGGGCGCCGACTCGGCGAGGCCCGCAGCGTCCCCACCGCCTGCGAACACGACCTTGAGGTCGGCCAGAGTGCCGAGCAGTGAAGCCAGCGCGTGACAGACCATCTGATTGTCGTCGATGATCGCAACGGAGATTTTTCTGCTGGGGGGCATATAGCCTTTTACGTCGATTTGGAGAAGTTGCGCACCACCGTCCGTAAAGGTATACACTGGACATAGCACAATCGGGTGATTGCCCCAAGGTGCCCCATGCCGTAAGGTAGGGGAGGCGGAGGAAAGTGCGCCGCCACGAGCCGGGAGAACTGTGGATGTTCCAGAGACGGAGACCTTCCCCATCACGCCCACAGGCGGGGTGTCTGGTTATTTGCCCGTCGCCGAACGCCTACTGCTCGACATCCTTGATACGGTGCGGCAGCCTTTGCTGGTGCTCGACCCCGAGTTTCGGGTCACACAGGCGAACAAAGCCTTCTTCCGCACTTTTCGGGTGACTCCAGCCGACACTATCGGGACTGTCCTCTTCGCCCTCGGCGACGGCCAGTGGAACATCGCGCCGCTTCGCGAGATGCTCCGCGACAAGCTGCCCCTCGAGTCGCAACTGGAAGACTTCGACGTCGATCACGTGTTTCCGGGAATCGGCCGGAAAATTATGCTCTTGAACGCCCGGCTCGTCTCGCACTTCCCGGGAACGCCGCGGATTATTCTGCTTGCCATCGAAGATGTCACAAAGCTCCGCGAAACCGACGCTCGGCTCGCCGAACAGCGTCGCGAACTGCAGCGCTCCAATACCGCCTTGGAGGAGTATGCCTCGATTGCCTCTCACGACCTGCAGGAGCCGCTCCGCAAGATTCTCACATTCGGTGACAAGCTCGCGAACAGTACCAAGGGAACGCTCGACGCAACGCAGCAGATGCAACTGGGCCGCGTACTCAGTGCGGCCGAGCGGATGCGGGTCCTCGTCAACGACCTACTGCTCTACTCGCAGGTGACAACACGCGTCGTACGATTCGTACCAACCGATCTTGGAAAAATAGCCCACGAAGTCATTGCGGATCTCGATACCGCCATCAGTGATGCAGGAGGACGCGTCGAAGTGGGGGAGCTGCCCGTGATTGACTCAGACGCTCTCGAAATGCGGCAGCTGCTCCAAAACCTGATTGGCAACGCGCTCAAGTACCGCCGCCCAGGCACGCCGCCAGTGGTAACCCTGACGTGGCTCAAACCGCGGGGACCAATCTGTTCACTCTCCGTGGCGGACAACGGCATAGGTTTCAGACAGGAATACGCTGAAAAAGTTTTCAAGATGTTCGAGCGGCTCCACAGCCGCGGAGAATACGGCGGCTCAGGGATTGGTCTTGCAATCTGCCGCCGCATCGTGGAACGACACGGCGGTGCAATCTCCGCCGTTAGCTCACTCGGGAAAGGGGCGACCTTTAGGGTCGATCTTCCAGTCAAACGCGTCACGCATCCGACTCTCGAATATATCTCATGACAGAACGCAAGCATCGCATCCCGATTACGATCCTCCTCTGTGACGATGACGAGGACGATCGTATGCTTACAATCCAAGCGTTAGAGGCTGCGCACGTCTCAAATGCTGTCGAGGTGGTGGAAGATGGTGAGCAGCTCCTCGACTATCTCTACCAACGCGGACGCTACGCTGGCGAGAATGGTACGGCGCCGCGTCCCGGTCTCATTCTTCTTGATCTCAACATGCCCAAGATGGATGGACGCGAAGCGCTGACCGTGATCAAGGGCGACGCGACGCTGCGCGACATTCCGGTGGTCATTCTCACGACCTCCCGCGCTGATCAGGACATCCTCCGCAGCTACGATCTCGGGGTGAACTCATTTATTTCTAAGCCAGTCACGTTTAGTGGCTTGGTTGAGGCAATGAACGTGCTCGGGCGCTATTGGCTCGAAATCGTCGAATTGCCGCCGCGACCGGCCTAAGCCCGGCGCAAGCGCGAGACAGGTTGGTCGTCGGCGCTCCACGGCAGCAACACCGCGTGGTTCGTCACCGCGCGCGTATGGCCGTGAACGGCCGCCTCAAGACTCCCTCAATCGAACTAGTCCCTTCGTGTTACTCGCGCGAAAGGTCCTAGTGCTTTGTTCACCCATTCAAGCGATGCTCGACACTGGGCCCATGCACTAACGTCCACGGAGTAGGCCGTGTGTTCACAAACAACACTCGCCATCACGGTGGCACTGCAGTCGCACTGGAGTATTTATGACCCCGTTCCGCTTGTTCCAATCCGCTCGAGTGCAGGTTGCCCGAACTTTATCCGCCGGTGTTGTCCTCGTGGCTGCGACCTTGCTGAGTGCTGGTTGCGATAATCCAGCCGAACCGCCAGTGCTTGCGTCAATTACTGTCACGCCGACCGCGCCAGCCATGGCGATCAACGGGACACAGCAGTATACGGCCGTCGCGCGCGATGCCGCGGGTGCGGTCATCACCTTCACGCCAACGTGGACAGTCGTCGCCGGTGGTGGAACCGTGAGTAGCACCGGACTCTTCACCGCTGGCACCGTCGCCGGCACGTTTGCCGCGACGGTCCGCGCCACGCAAGGCACAGTCTCCGGCTCAGCTGCCGCCACCGTCAATCCCGGTGCACTCGCGACTATCGTCGTCACGCCGAGCTCGGGCACGATGATTATCAACGGAACACAGCAGTTCGCGGCCGTGGGACGCGATGCGTTTAATAATGTGGTGACGATTACGCCCGTCTGGTCCGTCGTCGCGAGTGGAGGCACCATCAGCTCCACGGGTCTCTTCACCGCCGGCGTCACCACCGGCACCTTCACGAACACGGCGCGCGCGACGAGCGGTGCGATCTCTGGCGCGGCGTCGGTGACGGTCGGTGCAGGCGCGCTGGCTTCCATTACAATCACGCCCCGCCCCGTGGTGCTCGCCAAGAGCGCCGTCCAGCAGTTCACGGCCGTGGGACGTGATGCTGGGAATAACGTCGTTACGATTTCGCCAGTTTGGTCGGTTGTCGCAAGCGGTGGCACCATCAGTTCCGGCGGACTCTTCACCGCGGGTACCACTGCGGGCACCTTCACCAACACCGTGCAGGCTACGAGCGGCACGGTGTCGGCGACCGCGACCGTAAATATCACGTCGGGTGCGACGCTGGCCGCCGTGAACCTCGGCACCGCGGGCACCTACGTCATTCTCGCGAAGTCGGCGATTTCGAACGTCCCAACGTCAGCAATCACCGGCAATCTCGGCATCAGCCCCGCAGCGGCTTCGTTCATCACGGGCTTCTCCCTCACGCTCCCAGCCGCCAGTCCGTTTTCAACGTCGGCTCAGGTGACGGGAAATATCTATGCATCGGATTACCCCGCACCTTCGCCGGTGAACCTCACGACCGCGGTGGGCGATATGGAGACAGCCTACACCGATGCGGCAGGTCGCGTAACGCCCGACTTCACTGAACTCGGCTCGGGCAATATCGGTGGCTTGACGCTTCCGCCCGGACTCTATAAGTGGTCGAACACCGTCACCATCCCCTCCGATGTGACGCTCAACGGAAGCGCTACGGATATCTGGATCTTCCAAATTGCTGGGGGCATCACGCAGGCCTCTGCCACCACCGTGCGTCTGACCGGAGGCGCGTTGCCAAAGAACGTTTTCTGGCAGGTGTTTGGTGTCGTGTCAATCGGCACGACGGCGCATATGGAAGGCATCATTCTCTCGCAGACTTCCATTACGCTTGAGACCGGCGCCTCAGCCAACGGGCGCTTGCTTGCGCAGACCGCCGTGAGTCTCGCTGGGAACATCGTAGTGAGGCCAGCGCCGTAACGGCGCAGCCGCTCAGTGGTGTGCGAAGAGGTCGTCGAAAGACGACCTCTTCGTTTTCCTACCATCACGTCGATGGGCAACGGCGCATTCGGCTACCGCTAGCGCCGTGCTAGAACTTCCAGGTGTACCCAGCCCGGATGACCTGTGTCTCCAGGTAATCCGTACTCACCAGCTGGAAGTCCGTCCCGCGAATGCGGCGTCGAATCTGCATCGTGTTCAGCAGGTCGGTGGCGTTGATCACGAACTCTCCGCGACCCCGCTGCACGCTGCGGCGCGCCCCCACGTCGAGTGAATACCGCGAGCCAATGCGTCCCTGCGGCAGCAGATCGGCCGCGAGGTAGATGCTCGAAATGCGCGTATCCCAGCCCCCCGGCAAGTTCAAGCTGGCGTTCAGCTTCAGGTTGCCCGAGAGCAACTCTTGCCGGTCAGCGGAATACGTCACCGGCTGCGGATACTGATTCACCACCGTAAATGCACCAATCACGTTCTGGTAGACGTTGGCGTTCGCGCTCAGCGTGACCCGCGGCGAAAGTGACTGCTGCCAGACGAGCTCCGTACCCGTGATTGAGCTCCGTCCCGCGTTTTGGAACACGTTGTAGAGCAACACATCGCTGGGAACCTGTGTCGCGATGCGCGTAATGGTGGCGTTCACGATGCGATGATACGCCGCGGCATACACACTCCCCAGCGCCCAGCTCGTCTTGTAGCCAAGGTCAACGGAGGTGGTGAACTGCGGCTGCAAGCCCGGGTTGCCGACCTTGATGAGTTCCGGCTCGTCGTACTTCGGGAAAATGCGGATGTCCACTTCGTTCGGACGGTCCACGCGCCGATTGAAAAAGAGCGAAAGCTTGTGGGTGTCGCTGAACTTGTAGGCAACCCGCACATTGGGAAACGGCTGCACGTAGCGATAGCCGTCGCTCGAGTAGGTGTTGTGGTCGGGGTTCACGTCGTAGTCTACCTGCACAGTCTCCACGCGCAGGCCGCCCTCGAGTTCAATCGTCTGGCTTTCGAACACGTAGTTCGCGTAGAGCGCCGGAATCCGCTCGCGATACGTCGCCCAGCCGCCCGCTCCGCTATCAATCGGCGACTGCGGGCCAGGGAAGAACTGCATGTCCACCGGAATCGAGCGATAACGGCCCTTGAAGCCTGCTTCTACGCGTCCTTGGCGCAGCGGGCGCACGTAGTCCACGTTGAAATCAAACACGTGCTCATCCGAGAGGAGCGCGAACGCATCCTGCCCCGTGGAGGCAGGCAGTGTGTTGGTGAAGAAGTAGCGCTCGTCCTCGCGATGGAAATTGTAGTTGCTCGTGAACACCAGCGAGTGACCTGGCTGCCGGAATCGGCGCGTCAACACCGCCGACCCAAAAGCCGTGTACTTCACTTCGTCCTCGAGAAACTGCCAGAGGCGGTAGCGATTGCTGAGATCGCCCTCAAAGTAGGGGTTGTCGCCCTTATCAATGATCTTTTCTCGATTGAACAGACCCGACACGCTCAGGCTGCTGTGTTCGCTGAGGGCGTGGTCAACACCCGCGCTGATCGTTGAGTAGTCGGTGGTGCGATTCCGCTTCACCTGCTGGATGATCAGCGTACTGTCATTATAGCGGCGCGTGGAGAACTCGTTCTTGTTCAGTGTGGGCGAGTAGAGCCAGTCGCCCTGCACGAAGGTGTTGGTGGCGCGTTGCCGATAGTTCAGCGCGAACGACGGGTTCACCTTTGGCGTGTACTGAAATTGCGGTCGAATGTCGGGAAGGTTGGCTCGGCGTTCCCAGAGCGAGCCCGCACCGCCCATGAGGCCAAGCCGACCATTGAACCCCTGCTGTTCTTCCTTCTTGAGCACGAGGTTGATGATGCCGGCGCTGGCGTTGGCGTCGTAGCGCGCCGAAGGGTTGCTAATAATCTCAATGCTCTGAATGGCCGAAGCCGGCAGATTCTCTAGCCCACTTTGCGAGCCCATGCCGGTGAGCGCGGTCTGCCGGCCATCAATGAGCACCGCGACTTTGTCACTGCCGCGCAGTTGCACGCGCCCGTCTTGCCCAAGTGTCACGCCCGGCAAGGACGCCATGGCTTGCAGCACTGATCCACCCGACTGGGCAATGTTATCAGCCACCTGATAGGTCTTCCGGTCCATCGCGCCGGAGACTTCATCGCCGGTGGTCGTGACCACGACGGCGCCGAGTCGGTTGGCGACTGGCGTGAGTTGCAGGCTGCCGAGGTCAAGGAAGGCACTCAGCTCACCAATGAGCACGCGCTGGCGCAGTGGCGCGTAGCCGATGCCGCGCGCCTCGAGCAAGTAGACGCCGCGCTGCAATGCCGTGAACACGAACGCCCCGCTGCTGTCCGTCAGTCGCCCCGTCACGAACGCGCTATCGCGCTCCGTTTGCAGGATGACAGTGAGGTAGGGAAGCCCGGCTTTGGTTTGCGCGTCTTGAATGCGGCCGGAAACCGTCACGCCATTGGGGCGGGACTGCGCCGTTGCGATAGTTGTGAACAGCAACAACAACAGAGTGGATGCGAAGGTCCTAATCACGCCGTTCTGAAGCGGAGGGGAAGAGCCGCGATGGCATTCCTTCAACCACGACGCGGCGGTCCATGCGTCGCAAACACACTCGTCGCCCCCGATGCGGTAAACGCCATCACATCATAGCGCTCATAGCCCGACACCGGCCCCTGTTCCATTCCTGGTGATCCAATCGGCATCCCGGGAACCGCCAACCCGCGCACCCCGGCAGGCCGTTCCCGCAACAGTTTCTTCACATCGTCGGCCGACACGTGACCTTCCACAACGTACGAGCCAACCACAACCGTGTGGCAGGAGGCAAGTCGAGCGGGAATCCCCATCTCGCGCTTTACGCCGCTCAGGTCTTCCGTATTCACCTCGCGCACCGTGAACCCGGACGAGCGTGCGTGGTCCACCCAGAGCTTACAGCAGCCGCAGCTGGCGCTCTTGTAGACGGTCATGACGGGTAAGGCTTGCGGCACACGCCCCTGCTGCGCAAACAACTCGCGGGCACCAAGAGCCGACACTGCCGCCACGAAACCCGCGCGCAAAAACCTGCGCCGATCGAACGAAGAATTAGACATGAGTAACACTCCTAGCGAGCCAAGCCCGCCAACGCGGTCACGATGAGCAATGCAAACTGGGGACCCTTGTAGCTATCCGCCGTCTCCTGGTAGAACTCCTCCGTTCCGTGTGCACCACCACCGCGACCACCGCCGTTGATGGCGATTGCCGGAATGCCCATCGAAATCGGCAGGTTCGCATCCGTGCTTGAGGCCTGGGTGCGAGGCGTCCACATCAAGCCATCATCCAGCAAACGCGCCGCCGCAATGGCTGTGCGCACGATGTACGCATCGTCGCCCTGACCCCCGGTGGGCCGAATGCCGATGGTGTCGTACTTCACCGTAACTGGAGCGCGCGAGTTGGGCCAGCGCGCGAGTTCCTCCTTCACCGCCGTATCGACGGCTGCACGAATGCGCGTATCCATCTCTTCCAAGTTGGCCTGCGACTCGGAGCGCATGTCCACATCCATCTGCGCCAAGGGCGTGATGGTGTTCACGCTGGTCCCACCGCGCACGATGCCCACGTTGAACGTGGTCTTTGCACCAGCGGGCACCTGTAAGTCCGCGATGCGCGCGATTGCGCGTCCCATCGCATGCATGGGGTTGGTCATGCCGAAGGCGCCGTAGCTGTGTCCGCCGGGGCCCTCAAACGAAATGGTGTAGCGATGCGAACCCACCGCGCGCGATACAATCCCGGCGCCACCGCTGCCATCAACCGAGACGAAAAAATCCACTGCACCGCGCAACTCGCTCGTCATGAGATGGCGCACGCCGCGCAAGTTGCCAGGGCCTTCCTCGCCAACATTGCCAACCAAATACAGCGTGCCAGCAGGTGTGATATTCGCTTCCTTTAAGATGCGCGCTACTGTGAGCACCACCGCAAGGCCACGGCAATCGTCACCAATCCCAGGGCCCGCAATACGATCGTCCGTACGCGTAGTCTTGACGTCCGTACCCTCGGGAAACACGGTATCCAAGTGTCCGGCCAGCATCACACGCGGACCATTCCCGCGCCCGATGCGCGCAATCACATTGCCCACGGCATCAATGCGCGCCTCGGGATAACCCAGCGCCACCAAGCGCCGTCTGAACTCCTCAGACCGCGCCTGTTCCTTAAATGGCGGGGCGGGAATCTCGCAAATGGATATCTGCTGCTCGAGCGTCCACGTCTGCAGACTCGGCGCCATCACAAGCGCACGCTTGACGGCAGGGTCATCCTGTTGGAGGCGAACCTCCTGCGCCTGTACGGAAAACGCCGAGGCAGCGAGGAGGAGGGCGAGCGCGGGGCTGTGGCGGAGGCGAGTGATGTGCATATTCAGCAATCTACTCCGTACCCACTATGAACGGCCAACAACAACCGTGGTTCAAGCATTACGATCTGGGCGTGCCCCAGACCATCGGCAGCTATCCGGCGGGCACGCTACTAGAGGCCATCGACGAGGCCCTCGCCGAACGCCCCCACGCGCCTGCCTTCCTATATAAAGGAAGGGCGGTGAGCTGGCGGGAGCTCGGTGACGCCTCCGACGCCTTCGCGGTGGCTCTCGCCGGGATGGGCCTCAAACGGGGAGATCGCTTGGCATGCCTCCTGCCTAACTGCCCGCAATTCTTCATCGCCGAATTGGCCGCGTGGAAGCTCGGCGCCACCTACGTGCCGCTGAATCCCATTTATACGGAAGACGAACTCACCGGGCCGCTTGAGACCACGGGATCAACCGTCGTCATCACGCTCTCGGCGTTTTACGAGCGGATGAAGGCGGTGCAGCGTCGCGTGCCGGCCGTGAAGCACGTCATCGCTACAAATATCAAGGAATGGTTTCCGCCGCTGCTCAAGTTCATCTTCACCCTCGCCGTAGAGAAGAAGATGGGACACCGCGCCGAGCTTCGAGAAAAAGATCAGTGGTTGCCGGCGCTCCTCAAGAAGCACGAGGGCCAAAAACCCGCCGGCCCGCGCGCCGGAGCCGATGACGATGCCCTGCTCCTGATGAGTGGCGGAACCACCGGCACTCCGAAAGCGGTGCGCATCCATCACAGCGCCCTCGTGCAGACCGGCACGCAGGTCAATGCCTGGCTCGGCTCCGTGCTCCCCAAGTGGGAAGGCGTCTACTGCCTGCCGCTGCCGATGTTCCACTCCTACGGGGCCTGCGGCGTACAGTCGGTGTGCTTCTTGGGGCACAACCCAATCGCGCTCGTGCCAAACCCGCGCGATATTGACGACTTGGTGAAGACCATCGAGAGTACGATGCCGGCCGTGTTCTGCGGCGTGCCTTCCCTCTACAACGCGCTCCTGAATCACAAGCGTGTGCAGGCCGGCAAAGTGAACTTCAAGTCTATGAAGGCCTGTGTCTCGGGCGCCGCACCGATGATGCTCGAGACCATGAAACGCTTTGAGGCCCTGACGGGTGCTCGCATTCTTGAGGGGTACGCCCTCACGGAATCTGCGCTTGCGGCCACAGTCTCGCCGCTGCGCGGCCCACAGAAGCCTGGCTCTGTAGGCACGCCGCTTCCAGACGTCGATCTGCGCATCGTTGACGCTGACGATCCCACCAAGCCTATGGACTTCGGCGAGGTTGGCGAGATACTGCTCCGTGGTCCGCAGATCATGCGCGGCTACTGGAAAAACGACGCCGAGACAAAGGAGATGCTCCGCGTGGGTCCCGACGGCCATACCTGGCTCTACACCGCTGACCTTGGCTACATGGACAGTGATGGCTACGTGTTTATTGTGGATCGGAAGAAGGACCTCATCAAGATGCGAGGCATGCAGGTGTGGCCACGCGAGATTGAAGAAGTGATTGCTACACACCCAGCGGTGCAGGAGGTGGGTGTGCGCGGATTCCCCGATGCTGCGCAGGGTGAAGTTGCCGTCGCCTTCGTGGTGCGCCGCGTGGGGCAAACCGTGACTGCAGCGGATATTCGGCAGTGGTGCAAAGAGCGCATGGCGCCCTTCAAGGTGCCGGTACGCGTGGTGTTCAAGAATGAACTGCCCAAGACTATGATTGGAAAAATTCTCCGACGTTTCCTCACTGAAGAAGATGAGCAGGGAGCGAAAGTCTCGTGATGGGAACCTCGGGGCGAGCGAATCGCCGGGAGCTGCAAGGAGGAAGCACGCTCTGGGCGCTGCTCCTGCTCGTCCTGCTCGCGTGTCAGCCGCGGGCCGCAGCGACGCGAGTAGAGTCTGCGCCGCCAGCTCGGGTGATTCTCATCTCCTTCGACGGCTTTCGATGGGACTACATCAATCGCCCCGGTGCCGTACGCCTGCGTGAACTCGCGGCGCGTGGTGTGCGCGCTGAGCGCCTGATTCCCGCGTTTCCCTCCAAGACCTTCCCCAATCACTACAGCATCGTCACGGGCCTCACGCCAGAGCATCACGGCATCGTGGCCAATGCCATGCGGGATCCCGTGCTGGGCACCTTCACGCTGCGCGATACGCTGGCGCAGGGTGAAGCGCGCTGGTGGAGTGGGGAGCCCATCTGGGTGACGGCAGAGAAGCAGGGCCAACGCGCGGCGGTGGTCGGCTGGCCGGGATCCGAGGCGGCCATCGGGGGAGTCCGTCCGAGTTGGTGGCAGCGGTATTGGCACGAACAGCCGCACGAGGAAAAAGTCCAAAAGATTCTGAATTGGCTCTCGCTTCCAGCGGACTCCGCGCCGACGCTCATGCTGGCGTACTTCCACGATGTGGATGGTGCAGGACACAGCTTCGGTCCGTCAGCACCAGAAGTAGACTCGGCGATTGCGATGGTGGACCGCTCGCTTGGTGCCTTGATAGATGGCATCGCCGCGCGTGGTCTCACGGATGCAGTGCACATCATCGTCGTCAGCGATCACGGGATGACGCCCGTGTCACCTGAGCGTGTGATTGTGCTCGATGACTACATCGCACTCGAGGACGTTGATGTGGTGGACTGGACGCCTGTTGCGGCGATTGCGCCGCGACCGGGTGCCATGGAGCGGGTGTATGCACGTCTCAAGAACGCGCATCCACAGATGGCTGTGTATCGGAAGGGAGAGGTTCCAGCCCGCTATCATTTCAATGCGCACCCCCGCATCACGGAGATTGTTGCGGCGGCGGCGGACGGATGGATCATCACATCGCGAGCGCAGGTGAATCTCTGGCGAGAGACCAACTGGCGCGGTGGTGGGGCGCACGGTTACGATCCGGCGCTCGAAAACATGGGGGCCCTGTTCGTGGCTGCGGGCCCCGAACTCGCGCGCGGCCGAGTGACGCCGGCTTTCCGGAACGTCCACGTCTATGCGCTGACGGCACGCCTGCTGGGCCTGCGGCCCGCTCCAAACGACGGATCCGTGGACTCGATTCGCGCAGTTCTTCGCTAAATAACTATCAGATTGTGATATAGATTTCTTGTGGCGAACATCGGTGTCAATATTTTTACCGATGTAAGGCTTTTGCATGTCCACACGAGATACCTATAGGACTGGTCGAAAGATGCGTCTGACATCCCTACGCGCCATTGGCGCGTTATCTGTGCTCGCCACACTGGCTGCTTGCGACGTCCCCGTCAGTCCCGACGTGTTTGGGCGCGTGGCGCCGGTTATTGAAGCCAAGGTCTGTGCGGATCCCGCCGACCCCATCTGCCAGTCCTTTTCAAGCTCGGTCTACCAATACGATCCCACGCTGGGCGCATTGCCGCCTGGAATTTCCGACTGGCGCTTGGTGATCACGCAGTTTGGCGGACAGCTCGATTTTCTCGGCGCCGTCTCGCATGGCGGTGCGCCAATCGCCGATGTGCAGAACATGTACGTTCGCTTCTTCATTGATAACGGCGACAACGCCCTAGGGGCCGGTGATCTCCAAGTCGTGGTGCGCAACACGGCGGCTGGGGCGTCGTTGCACTGCGGCATCGTCACCACGCTACCGGTGAGCGCAGACTTGCCGACCGCGGCGCCTGCGATCTGTGAGACTGGCGGTGGTTCGTACAACGAGGCGGGCCGCTTTATCTTCGAAGATTTCCGCACGGCGGATCTCTCCGCGCCGCTGTGGGAATCGCAGGGCTTCGCGCGCTTGCAGGCTAATCAACAGCGCGCGCTCTTTTTGGTTGAAGTCGGCAACGTGGTCGTGAACGCCGGCCAGCCGTCACTCAGTCCGCCAACCGCTCCGGCCGCGCGCGTGGACACGCTCGCGGTGCCCTCCGGCGAAAATGGTGGCGGTGACGAGGGCGGCGATGGCGAGGGGCCAAGCGACCGTGACGCGCCCGTCATCACGTTCAGCGGAAATGCTGGTACCTACTCGATCCTCGCTCAAGTGAGCATCAGCTGCATCGCGACCGATGCCGGTTCAGGCCTCGCCACGGCGAGCTGCCCCTCGGTAGACGCGCCGGCCTACACCTTCGCGCTCGGCGCCAACACCTTGAACGCAAGCGCCCAGGACATTGCAGGCAACATCGCAAATGCCAGCACCAGCTTCACCGTCGTCGCGAGTGCCGCAGATGTGTGCGCCTTGGCACGCCAGTTCGCGAGCAGCGCTGGTCAGGGCAACGCGCTGTGCAACGTGCTCCGCAACGGCAACAAATCATTTGCGAATCACGTGCGGGCACAGACCAACAAGTCGCTGAGTGCCGACGAGGCCGCAATTCTCTTGCGCCTCGCAGCGGGACTGTAAATCGGTCTGATAAGCAGGCGGTGCGAGTGGCACCGCCTGCGTTGCTAAGAAGCGCCGAAGCGCCGCGAGTTTAGAACTCGCGGCGCTTCATTTCTTTAAACATCCGCTCGGTCTCTTGTTCCTTATCGTCGGTCACGCGTTGCGGAGCCGTCGAATCGTAGGTTTTTGCCTCCGTATTCTTCGGCTTCACCTGCTTCTGCATTTTCTTGACGAGGTTTTGAATCGACTTGTCGTCGAGACCGGACATCACCAACACTCCGTATAGAGGTTGTCTAAATCCTACCGTGCTGCGGCCCGTCGCGCGAGCGCCGGCTGCAAGGTCTCTACGATCCAGCGGTGCCCGGGCGCTAGGGCAAGCGCCCGAGTGAGCTCGGCCTGGGCCTCGGCCAGCTTGCCCTGTTTCTCGAGCGCGATGGACAGCCAAATGTGGGCGTCGGCACGGCCCCAGGTGGGTTGAGGACCTCTGGCCCGATCGTTGGCGAAGAGCGTCAGGGCTCGCCGCAATTCCGCTTCCCCTCGCACGGGCCCACCGCCTGCGAAGGCGGGCGCATTTACCCGAGACACCCCGTTGAGCAGGGCCACGCGTGGGTCATTGGGTGCCGCCGCGATGGCCGCATCGAGGAGACGGAACGACGCCCGCCCGAGCCGCATCATGCCCAAGCCTCCGGAAGCCCCAGCGAGCTGCCCCGTGACCGCGCCTTCGAGAGCCTCCGCCTGCGCTCCGGCTCCCAGTTCCCGGGCGCGAGCGGCAACGCGCACCGCCTCCTCGAGCATCGTCTTGGCCGGTTCCGTCTTCTCTTCAACCATCAACCCACTCGCCCGCCGGTGCAGTGAATACGCGAGGTCATAGTGCAGCCAAGCATCCGCACGTCCGGCGGCAGTTAGAGTCGCTGCTCTCAGCTGACTCGTAGCCCGCTCCAAAGACGCCCAATCCGCCCCAATCACTGCGCGCTCAATCGAAGCGCGCACCGAGTCTTGAGAAACCGACTGAGCCTCGAGCGCGGGTGCGCCGAGCGACAAGACGGAAGCCACAACAAGAAAATCCCAACCGCAAAATCTTCGCATCACGCCATCCTCTGAGTTCGAGCCCCTTCCATCATCCGTCTTCCGTCCCGTTCCCACTCACATCTTCGGTGCGCGCCTAAACTCCGCCTCACTCGCCCACACCGGCCACTCGCGCGAGTTCGCGAGGCTTCGCGTCATCTCCAGCACGATGCCCGTCAACTGCACCGCGCCCTTTAGGTCCCAATCTGCACGGTACGCATCGCCTGGCTGGTGATACCGATTCACCGTGTAGTCCTCATTCTGCTCAGCGCCCCATCCCGCCGGACGTCCCACAAAATCAGAACCTTCACCAATAGACACTGCGGGCACCCCGACCTTCGCAAACGCAAAGTGATCTGAGCGGTAGAAGTATCCGCGCTCCGGATGATCATCGGGTGACAGTCTCATACCCTGCGGCCGGATCAATTCCGCAATCTGCGGTCCCAGCGAGCTCTTGGTGTCGCCCAACACGTTCAGGTCCCGCGTCTCGCCCAGTACGTTGCCGCCATCGATGTTGAGATTCGCAACAATCATGTCAGTCGGCACCAAGGGATTGAGCGAGAGATACTCTGAGCCGAGCAAGCCACTCTCCTCGGCCGTTACGAAAGCCACGAGCACCGAGCGCTGCATCTTGGGTCCGTGCGCCAATGCGTGGGAGAGCGCCAAGAGGTTGGCCGTGCCCGACGCGTTGTCGAGCGCACCGTTGTAGATGCTGTCGCCATTCACCGCGGGCCCGATGCCTAAGTGATCCCAGTGCGCCGAGAGCAGGATGTGCTCCTTGTTGGCTGAGGTATCGGCACCCGGAATGCGTCCCACCACATTGAAGCTCTCGAGGTGCTGCACCGAGTTGGTGAAGCCGATGTCGAGCGAGATGCCGGTTTCTACAGGGCGGAAGCTTCGCGACTCGGCGTCGCGGCGCAGGCGTTCCAAGTCTAAGCCTGCCTGGCGGAGCAACGCGCCGGCGCTGGCTTCGGTGATCCAGCCGCGTACACCGAGTGGAGCCGGCAACTGTGGGTCGCGCGGAAGCATGCGCTGCTCCTTAGCCCAAGAGCCTACCACAGTGGCCCAGCCGTAGCCCGCGCGTTCGGTGTTGTGCACGATGAGCATCCCTGCAGCACCGCGACGCTCGGCTTCCTCGAACTTGTAGGTCCAGCGCCCGTAATAGGTCATGGCATTGCCACCAAACAGCTGCGGCTCGCGCGCGGGCGCCGGCGGATCGTTCACGAGCACGAGCAGGATCTTACCGCGTACGTCCACGCCCTTGAAGTCATCCCAGCGGAACTCTGGCGCGTTCACGCCGTAGCCCACGAATACCACCGGTGCCTTGGCGGCGCTCGTCTCGACGGAGCTGCCGGCCCAGACCACCACGTCATTCGGGTAGCGGAGCTGAGCCGTTGCGCGGCCGGAGGCAGCCGCGCGCACGCTGCGCGGTGCTGCACCCACCACATCAATCGGTACCCGCTGCAGGTACGAGCCATTGTTAGCGGGCTCGAGGCCTAGGTACCGCAAATGGGCCGCGAGGTAGCTCTCGGTGAGGGCGCCGCCGCGCGATGCCGGAGCGCGTCCTTCAAGCAGATCGCTGGAAAGAAATTCGAGGTGCGCGCGAATCTCGCGCTCCTTAATCTCTTGCGCGGGCAAGGACGCCGCATCAAGCACGAGCGTCCCGAGGAGCGAGCGGAGGGAAATTAGAGACAAGGAGGGCACAGGAGTCAGGGCAGAGGGTCGAGGAACAGAGGCCTGCCCTGAAGTCTACCCTAACAGCTCGCCGAGGTCCCAGAAGCAAGCTTCGTTGCTGTTCCCCAAGCCGTGCAGTGGCTGTTGCCGTCTCCGAGCCTCCGGGCCTCCGTGGTGAAAAGCAGTTAAGGCCCACGTTTCGACTTCTCTGTCAGGAAAACTTTCAGCCTTCTGCGAGCCTCGCGCGTAAGTTGCGCACGATGCTATTCCGCCCTGCCGCGCTGGCCTTCGCGCTCCTCGCCATTCCCGCCACTCTCGCCACGGCGCAAGCCGGCGCTAAGGTGCGCACAATCTCCACAAATATTCGCCTCGACGGCGTGCTCGACGAGCCTGACTACGCACTTGCGGACTCGGTGTGGGAGTTCCGCCAAAAGGAGCCGGTGGAAGGTGCTGCACCGAGCGAGCGCACCGTGGTGCGCCTGCTGGCCACTCCAGAAGGCTTAGTCATTGCGTGGTGGCTGTACGATCGCGAGCCCGGCAAGATTGTGCGCACGCAGTTGCGTCGTGATGCCGAACTCCGCGCCGACGATTACGTGTCGATGGCCATTGATGGTCTATCTGACCAGCGCTCCGCCTTCTACTTCCGCACCAATTCCAACGGCGCCCTGTGGGATGGTGAGCATGTCAGCTTTGAAAGCGGCAACGAGGAGTGGGACGGCATCTGGGACGTGCGCACGCAGATCAACGCGGAGGGCTGGACCGCCGAGATGCTGATTCCCTGGGCCACGCTGCGCTATCCGCGCGACGTGAGCCAGATGGGGATGAACTTCCGTCGCTTTCTGCCGCGTAGCAACGAAGAGTTGCTCTGGCGTGGGTGGCGGCGTACGGAAGGGCTTCGTTTCTTGGAGCGCGAAGGGACGGTCACCGGTTTCTCCGCTCTACCGCCCCGCGCTCGCGCGGAGTTCCGGCCATACCTGCTCGGCCAAGCTGCCCCGGTGGAGCGTTTGTTCGCTGGGGATGGTAGTTCAAGCATCGTCCGTGGCGAACGCGTTTTCGGCCGCGCCGGCTTGGACATCAAGATTCCCGTCACCAACACGCTGACGGCAGACCTGACGACGAATCCGGATTTCGCCCAAGCGGACGTTGACCGGCAGATCGTGAACCTTACACGCTTCCCGCTGTTCTTTCCGGAACGCCGTCCCTTCTTTACCGAAGGCGCGGGCACCTTCAGCTTTGGCCGCGAACAGCAGACACAGATGTTCTACTCGCGGCGCATCGGGCTGGCCAACGGCACGCCGCAGACTATCCCGTTCGGTGCGCGTATGCAGGGCCGCGCCGGTCCGTATCAGCTGGGGCTGCTTGCGGCGTCCACTCGAGGCACGGAAGATGTGCGCGACGCCGTGGCCCGCCTGCGGCGCGATATCCTTGGCCGCGGTTACGTCGGTCTTATGGGCACGTACAGTGATCGGGAGTCGCAGCCCGGCTCGGTGGCTGGTGGCGTGGATTTCAATCTCCCCTTCATTGTGGGAGAGTCCGACAACCTCGTCGTTCTCGGCAATGCGGCCTGGAGCCGCGATTCTGTGGATGGGGCGACGGGCGCGCACTACCGATTGATGGTCGACTATCCCAACGATCATGCGGACATCGTCGTGCGCTATGATCGCGTGGAGGAGGCCTATGATCCCGCCCTCGGCTTCGTGGTGCAGCGTGGCATCACGAGACTCGGAGGCAACACGGCTATCACGCCGCGCCCGCGTGACGCGAGCTTTATCCGCCGCTGGGAATTCAACCTGCTCGGCTACAACGTGGTCTGGCGCGATGGCGGCGCAATGGACAACGCGAACTTCACCGTGCGGCCGTTTGGGGCGCAGTTCCAGAGCGGTGATCGCGTGGAGTTCAATGTGTATCGCCTCTTCGATGCGCCCACCACCAACTTCACGCTGGCGCCCAACGCCTCTGTGACGGCCGGTGAGTACTGGTGGAACCGCTACGAGATGGTCTACGCTGGCGCCAACTTTCGGCCGGTGGTGATCCGCAGCGAAGTCTCGTGGGGCGAGTTTTACGATGGCACGCGACTCGATGGCGAGCTCAGTGCCCGCGTGCGTGTGCAGCCACACTACGAGTTCACGTTGGAGTTTGAGCGCAACGATGTAGACTTGCCCACGGGCAGCTTCATCGCGCACACGGGACGCTTCCGTGCCGACTATGCGGTGAACCCGCGGCTCACGCTCACAGGATTCGCGCAGTACGACGATCAGTCTGACCGTGCTGCCGTCAATGCACGTTTGCGCTGGACGCCGTCGCCGGGGTCGGATTTGTTTGTGGTGTGGAACTCGGTGTGGCCGACGGTGCCCGAGGGGGCCTTCCGATTCAGTCAGCCGCAGCGTGGTGCGCTGGTGGTGAAGTACACGCAGTATTTTCGACTTTAAGAAGGGGCTTTCACCACGAAGGCACGAAGGGAATCGCAATAAACTTTCGGCCCCGCAACTCCAAGAAGCATTGCTTCTTCAGGGTTGTGGGGCCGTCAGTTTGCAGAGAACACTTCGTGCCTTGTATGTCTCCTAGTGTTCTTAGTAAGTCTTCGGGGCGGCGGCAGCTCGATCAAGGAGCCACGGGGCGCGTTAGCCCGAAACGAAGAGGGAGCGCCGTCGAACCGATCGCGGGAAGCCCGAACAGCCACTGGGGCCCCGAGCCCGTATGGCGCAAGGTGGGGCGCGCGCGATCCCGACGCGAGGAGAACCGGACGATGACGTACCTAGGCCTCGATGTGAGTGCGACC
>JANNVQ010000056.1:0-15175 GCA_031414535.1 Gemmatimonas sp. | reverse complement strand
GCGCGCCGAACTCCACCGATTGGCGCCTCGGGCTATTGTAGCAACGTGGGCCGTGAATTCCCGCCCCACGTTTCTTTTGTAGGGATGCCCGGCTCGCTGCACAACGCGTAGCTTCCTGCCTATGCCGAAAGTCGCCGTGGTGGTCCCGGTCTTCAACGAGCAGGAAGTACTTCCGACTCTACTGGCTCGACTCGCGGCCGTGTTTGATGCCGCGCCTGGCGTGGAGTGGACCGCCTGCTTCGTGGACGACGGCAGCCGCGATGGATCGCTGGCCATGATCGAGGCGGCGGCGGCTAGGGACCCGCGCATTCGTGGAGTGATGCTCTCACGCAACTTCGGTCATCAGGCTGCGCTCACTGCCGGCATTGCGCAGGTGAGCGGCGCGGATGCTGTGGTCACCATGGATGCGGATCTGCAGGATCCACCAGAACTCATTCCCGAGCTTGTGCGGGCTTGGCAGGGCGGAGCGGAGATCGTGCTGGCCGTGCGCCGATCGCGGCAGGAGCGGGGGATACGTCGCCTTGGCTTCGAACTCTTTCACCGCGTGTTTCAAGGGCTCACGGATCATCCGGTAGAGGCCAACACCGGTACCTTCGGTTTGCTGGCCAAGCCTGCGGTCGAGGCGTTTGGACAGTTACCCGAGCAGCATCGATTCTTCCCCGGGCTCCGTGCCTGGGTGGGCTTCACGCGTGCCGTTGTCGAGTACGACCGCCACGATCGCGCCGCCGGCACTCCGGCTCAGACCTTTCGCCGCTTAGTGCGCTACGCGCTGGATGGCATCTTCAGCTTCTCGCGACTTCCACTGCGCTTGCTGACGTACAGCGGATTCACCATCGCATTGGTGGGCTTTGGCATCGGCCTCTTTTTTGCAATCCGCCGGATCATTGGTGTGGAAGTGGCGCCCACTGGCTTCACGACCCTCGTCACGCTGGTGCTTTTCCTTGGCGGCATCCAACTGATTGGGATCGGCGTAATCGGCGAGTACCTCGGCCGAGTGTACGATGAAGTGAAGCGGCGTCCTCAGTACATCGTGCGCCGCAAATTCGGCGGCTGAGGATCGGCGCGGCTTTCACCCGCGATTTCACGCGCGACGGCGCGCGACGATCAGCAGGCTCACACCGAAGGGGAAGGGCAAGCGCCACATCGCGCTCAGGCGGAAACTCTCGCGCAAGAACGCGTTCAGCGGCGCCGGTGGCACGCGATCCTCGGCCCGTGGCGCGTTGCTCCGCGCCGGACGCACGCGGCGCAGTCGCCGAATGGCCCACACGGCAGGGTACGCCAGCACGTTGGTGTAGTTCACGTGCAAGAGTTCCCATTCGGGGCCGGCAAACAGTGCGCGCAGCCCAGAGCGGTCGTAGCGCCGCTGATGATGCAACACTTCATCCCAGTCGCTCCACAGCGACATATCTGCGGGCACCGTGGCCACGCAGAGCCCACCCGGTGCGAGCAATCGCGCAAACTCCTGCACGGCCGCCACATCGTCGGGAATGTGCTCAAGCACGTCGAGCGCTGTGACGTACTGTACCGAGGCGTCGCCAAGCGGCAAGCGACTGCCTGCGAGCGCGTGCACGCGATCGGCGGGAAATCGCTGGCGCAGCAAGGCCAGCGCCTCCGGGTGATCATCGAGGACGCGCGTCTGACAGTGCTGCTGCATTTCCAGTGCGAAGCGACCGGTGCCGGCGCCGCAATCGAGCAGTTCATCGCTCGCCGCTGGCCGACGCGTGCGGAGAATCCAATCACGCACGAATGCGCGCTTGGCGACATAATACCAATGCGCGCCCTCCACCCGTTCCAGATTCGCGTACTCGTCGCTATTCATCCCTTCGATGCTCCGCAGGCAAGACTGCGGAAAGGTAGCGAGAGCACGCAACCATCGAGCCCCAGTGACGCGAAAATCCGTTCGGCCGCTGCACGCGCTTGCAGTCGCGGTTCTGCTGAGCCTGCACGCGTGGCTGGCCATCTCAGCGACACGCCAGAAGAGCCCGACCTTCGATGAGCCATTCCATATGTTGGGAGGCTACTCGTACCAATCGGCCGGAGACTTTCGCCTGCATCCAGAGAACGGCGTGCTCCCCCAGCGCGTGGCGGGAGCTGCCTTGGGTACGCTCGCACCCACGCTGCCGCGCGATGGCTACGACGAGGCATGGCGTACCTCCGACATCGCGACCTTGGGCGACGCCTTTCTCTATGGGGTAGGCAACAACCATCGCGAGATGCTCGTCCGTGCTCGACGTGCGGCGCTGCTCTGGAGCGTCGTGCTGGGTCTCGTGGTCTTCGCGTGGGCGTGGACCCTGTGGGGACCCGCTGGGGCATTCTTCGCTCTAGGGATGTACAGCATCTCTCCCACCATGTTGGCGCACGGACCGCTCGTCACGTCCGACACCAGCGCGGCGCTCTTTCTTGCGCTCGCTACGTGGGCCTGGTGGCGTCACCTCGAGAGGCCGACGGTTGGCTCGCTGCTGCTCAGTGCGCTCTCGGCGGGCCTGGCAGCGATTGCCAAATTCTCGGCCGCGGTGCTCCCGCCGGTCTTCATCATGCTCGCCGCGTGGAAGTTACTTGCGTCGCCGACGTGGACGCTGCATTTGCCCAGACCGCGCGAACTCCGCGGGATGCTGCCACGCCTGAGTTGGATTGCAGGTGCAATCGTCGTGCACACGCTGGTCGCTGCGCTGATGATCTGGGCGGCCTTCGACTTCCGTTTCTCGGCTGTGGGCAGCGACATGCCGCCGATGGCGCAGTACTACCGCCTGTGGTCCGACGCGCTGCCGAGTGAGGGTTTGATGCGTTCGGCCATCCTCGCGCTGCGTGAATGGCAGCTCCTGCCCGAGGCCTACATCTATGGATTCAGCTTCGTGCTGCGATTCGCGGAAAGTCGTCCGGCATTCCTGAATGGTGAGTTCGGATCTAGCGGCTGGTGGTGGTTCTTTCCGTACGCGTTCGTGGTAAAGAGCACGATTGCGGAGCTGGTGGCGTTGGTTACCACGGTTGGCCTTTCGCTCGTCGCTTGGCGGAAGCGAATCCGCGAGCCTGGGACTGGGCTCAGTCCTGCAGCGCACGGCATGGTGCCTATTGTGGCGCTCGCCGCGACGTATCTGGCAGTCTCTTTGTCGAGCAGCCTCAACATCGGACACCGTCACCTGCTCCCGATTTACCCTCTGCTCTTCGTGGCATCGGGTGCACTGGTCTTGCCGAGTGCGGCGCGCTGGCGCAGATGGATGGCGGCCGCGCTGCTCGCGGTGGGTGCGCTGGAGAGCTTCACGGTGCGGCCACACTATCTCGCGTTCTTCAACGCGAGCGTCGGTGGCCCCGCCCTTGGCTGGCGCCATCTTGTGGACTCGTCGCTCGATTGGGGCCAGGACGTACCCGCGTTAGTGGACTGGGTAGCGGCCGAACGACGTCCAGGAGAAGCGCTCTACTACAGCGTGTTTGGGCAGCGACACGCGGAAGCCTTTGGTTTGCAGGGCACAGAGATCGCACCCGGCTACTCCACGCAGTCGCGGCCTTGGATCGAGTGGGGCCCGGGGATCTACGCGATTAGCGCAACCAACCTGCAGGACGTGTACTCGCCGTTTGCAGGACCCTGGGATCAGAAGCTTGAAGTCGAATTCCAGATGCTGCTGCGGAAAAAGCGCGCCGAGCGTGAGCGCGATCCGTCAACCGCGGTCATTGGCTCGTCGCCCGAAATGGGCGAGAACTATTGGACGCTCGAACGTCTGCAGTTCGCGCGACTCGTCAACTACCTGCGGGTGCGCCGCCCTGAGGCGACGCTGGGATACAGCATCTTCGTGCATCGACTGAGCAGCGACGAGGCTCGCGTGCTCCGCGAAGGGCTCCCCAAGGATTACCTCGCCCTTCTCGATTCGGTGTTGGTCAGGTGATGCCAGTAGCGCGCGAGGACTAGCCGCCTCGCGCCTCGCGTTCTGCCGATGCGTGGCGCGCCGTTCCGATTCTACTCCATACGCGCCGCCCCCCTACACTCGGCGCATGACATCGCGCCGCGGAGTGTCCCTCGTCGAAGTGCTGGTCGCCTCGGTGCTACTGGCTATCGGCGTCTCTGGTACGCTCAATGCGATTGTCGCATCGGCGCGGCTGCGCGTGAGCGCGGATGTACGCGAAGCGCTGGTGGGCCTTGTGCTAGATCGGCTTGCGTGGTTCGAGGCAAACGCCTGTAGCGCGTCCGACACTGCGGGCGTGACGCGCTTGGCCGACGGCCCCGAGGCGCGCTGGCGTCTGCGCGCCGTGGACCGCACGCGCATCCTCGAAGTCGAGGGCGCAGTGCACGGTCGGGCTGCGGCAGCGCGAACCAGCATCGTGACGAGCCTCGCGTGCGACTGAAATACGGGCATTCGCTCGCGGAGGCGCTCTGTGCGCTCGCGCTTGGCGGCGTACTTGCAGCGGCGGCGGGCCTGATGCTCGGCGCGGCCAGACGAGCGTTGGAGGAGAGTGAACTTCGCAGCATCGGTGGGCGCGCGGAGCGCGAAGCGGTGGCCGTCGTTCGCAAGGCCCTCAGCGCCGGTGAGTCCATCGTGCTCCACGGCGACACGGCCGTTGAGCTGGACCTGCTCATCGGCGTATCGGTGCTCTGCGGCAGCGAGACGCACGCGTTGCTGCTTCCGCCGCTGCGCAGCAACGCATCCGTGCCTCTCTCGGCGCTTCCGCAGTTGCCGGGTGCCGACGATTTGGTGCGGGTGCGGCGGTTCGATGGCAGCGCTGATGGCGTGTGGTGGGACGCGCTGGTGGATTCGGTCTCGCAACTTCAGTTGCCGGAGCAATGTCGCGCCGATGACGGATGGCGCGCGCACGCCGACTCAGCGGCCAGACTGCTGCGGATCGTGGTGGCCGACAGCGTGCCAATCAATCTGGAGTCCGGCGTGGAAGTGCGCGTACTCCGGCGCGGTCGCTTCGCGCTCTACCATATAGGTCGCGGGGAATGGGCGCTGGGTTGGCGACGTTGCCATCCCACGAACGGGGCCTGCGGGACCATTCAACCCATTGCTTCGCCGTTACGCGCGCCAGGGGCCAGCGGATTCCGTGTCAGCGCGACGAATGGCAACTGGATTGCTCTCGCTCACGGTGTCGGTGGGCGCGGGGCGCAGGCTACAGTACCGTGGTGAGCCGCCGAGGCATCGCACTGCCGATTGTACTCTTGGTGCTGGTCGCGCTGGGTATGCTTTCCTCGCTCGCGCTGCAGGATGCGTTGCTGGCGACACGCGTGGCTACGCTCGCCGAGGATGAGCTCCGGGCGCGAGCGGCGGCGCTCGGTGGGGATTCGCTCATTGTGAATCCCCCGGATCTGCGCTGGCTCTGCCTACAGCCCCCATCAGCCCCGCAGCGCTTGGTGCACATCCAGCCAGATGGTAGCCGAGTCGAGATTACGTGGTGGTGGACCGGGTCGGGTCTTGTTCGGGTCCAAGTCACCGGTATTGGTCCCGCCGGTGGGCGGCATCGCCGCCTAGGCTGGTTGCGTCCGGACTCTTTGATCCCACTGGACCCACGCCCGGGCTGCCCAGAGGCAAGGGCGCTGATGCCCGCCGCGGTGAACTGGCGCAGCGGGCATCCCGAGGGCTAGTTCGGAGCACGGAACGAAGGCGCAGGCGTTACCTTGCCCAGTCTCCGCTCGTGTAGTGTCGTAAGACAGGAGTTTTTCGCATTGACCCTGGCGGCGGGCGTCGGCAACTTTGGCGACCCGAGCCGTTCTGTCCCTGCAGGTTGCCCCACGGGAAACCAATGGCGCTTTTTGGTCGCAAGAAGACAACGGTTGGCCTCGACATCGGATCCGGCCTTATCAAGGTCGCGGTGATCGACCATTCCAAGGCACAGCCCGAACTGGTCCACGTCGCCGTGGCCCCGCTCTTGGCTGACGCCATCGTCGAAGGTGAAATCATGGATCCGGGCATCGTGTCCGACGCCATCACTGCCGCCTTGGCAGAAGCGGGGGTCGTCACGAAGGATGTCGTGACCGCCGTCGGTGGTCGCGACGTGATCATCAAGAAGATTCAGATCGAGCGCGTGAAAGAGACTCAGGCCCGCGAGTTGATGCGCTGGGAGGCTGAGCAGCACGTGCCGTTTGATATGGAATCGGTGGAGCTGGATTTCCAGATTCTCGATCCCGATGGATCGGCGCCGGAGATGAGCGTGCTGCTCGTCGCGGCCAAGCGTGAGTTGATTGAAGCGAAGGTGCGCGTGTTAAGCGATTCCGGCCTGAACGCTGTGGCGGTGGATGTGGACGCCTTTGCCCTGCACAACGCGTTTGAGCTCAACCATCCCGATGCCATGACGGGCACGGTGGCCTTGGTGAACATCGGCCACGAAGTGACCAATGTGAACATCGTTGAGGACGGTGTACCGATTCTCACGCGCGATTTGCCCACGGGCACGCGTCGCATCAAGGAAGACTTGCAGCGCGAGCGGGGGCTGGGTTCGGATGAGGCCGACGCTTTGCTGCGTGGCTTCGATCGGTCGGATCACCTTGACGCTGTGCTCGAAACCCGCGGCGAGGAAATCGCGGTGGGTATTGAGCGCGCGGTGGCCTTCCTAGCGTCCTCCTCGCGCTCGGGCTCTGCCGTGAATGGTGTGTATCTCTGCGGTGGCGGTTCCCGCGCCCCGGGTCTGCTCGAAGTGCTCGCGGACCGGCTGCGCCTGAACGTGCAGGCGGCCAATCCCTTGGCTAACCTCGTGGTGCGTGACGGCGCGTTTGGAACGCTCGTCACTGACGAGGTGGCTTCCTTGTTGATGCTTCCGCTGGGCTTGGCCCTGCGGAAGCCCTCGTGACCGTCCGGACGATTCGATGATTGAAATCAATCTTCTCCCAGGCGCCCGCAAAAAGAAGGGCTCGTCGAAGGGTGCGTCCGTTGATATGGGCGCACTCCTCGAGCAGCTCCGTGGACGCTTCAAGGACCCTTGGCTCGTGATGGCGGTGGCTGGCGTCGTTATCGGTCTCTCCGGCGTTGGTTTTATGTGGTGGTCGCAGAATGCCAAGACTGCGGAGCTCGCCGAACATGAGCGCGTCGCCGTGCAAGACTCCACTCGGTACGCCTCGGTATTGTCGCAGCGTGCCGCAGCCGAAGCGCAGCGCGATTCTATCCTGCGGCAGATCGCCGTGATCTCGGCCATTGATGGGGACCGCTTCGTGTGGCCGCACATCATGGACGAAGTGGCGCGGGCGCTGCCCACGTACACCTGGCTGCGCCAAGTGCAGCAGTCGGGCACGACGGCGGCAGCCTCTCCGGAAGCGGTGGCCGCTGCCGGGCCACCCGTCATCACCATTCGCATCATGGCCTACACGGTGGATCTCCAGGCTGTGACCATCTATATGAAGAATCTCGAGGCATCGCCGTTCCTGCAGAACATCGTGCTGACGCTGTCGGAGTCGGCGCAGGTGGGAGGGAAGGACGTGCACTCGTTCCAGCTCGACCTGCAGTACCAGACGCCGGATTCCACGGCGGTTCGTCGGGTTCCCCTTTCGCTCGCGGTGAGGTAACCCATGGCCGGACTCCCGACCAACCAGCGCGATCAGCTCATGCTCGGTGTGGGTATCATCGGCATTGTGGGTGCGGCGGCGTACTGGTATCTCGTGTACACGCCCAAAGCCGAGACTATCCTCACGCAGGAAGCGCGTGTGGAGAAGCTCGATGCGTCGAACAATCGCGCCAAGTCCTTGCTCGCCCGCGGTACGGTGGAGCAGATGCAGGCGGAATCGAAGCGGTTGCAGGACAACCTCGATTTGATCCGCACGCTCATCCCGGCGGGCAACGAGGTGCCGGCATTGCTCGATCAGATTCTTGGCGCGGCGCGTCGCGTGGGTCTCGAGCAGGAATCGTTCGTGCCTGGCGCGGTGGTAGAGGGCGAGGTCTTCGATACCTACCGCTACCGCCTCGCGTTCAACGGCACCTACCATCAGATCGGCGAGTTGCTCACGGCCATCGGTTCACTACGCCGCATCATTGCGCCGGTGAATGTGAGCTTGACGCCCGCTCCGACCGGCAGCAGTGCGCTGCGCGTCGCGCCTGGCGAGCAAATCTTGAACGCCAACTTCGACATCCAGACGTACGTCGTCCGCGCGGCACCGCCGAAGGGGACCAACTGATGCTGAGGCGTATTCTCTCTGGCATTACGCTCGTGACGCTTGCGGTGACCGCATCAGCGTCCGCAGCGGCGCAGGAAGCGCGTCCGGCCGGTCCGCCGCCGGAAGTGCCCACGACCGGGGTGGAACGTGATTCGTCCGGCAACGTGGTCTTCCGCCGCGAGGTTTACAACTACCCAGCGGCGTCGCGTCGCGATCCCTTCTCGTCGCTGATTGAGTCGGGCGACATCCGGCCGATGATTGCCGACTTGCAGATCGTCGCCATCACGGTGGGGCAGTCGGATCGCCAATCGATTGCCACGCTGAAGGATCGTTCGTCCGATGAGATCTACCGTGTGCGTGTCGGGTCCGTCTTCGGACGCATGCGTGTGACGTCGATTCGCCAGCGTGACATTGTGGTGGAGATTGACGAATTCGGTTACAAGCGGCAGGAAACCTTGTCTATCATCGTTCCCGCAGGTGGAGGAAGAAGGCCATGAAGCGAATCAAGATGCTGGCCCCGATTGTTGCCAGCGTACTCCTGTTCGGCGCTCCGGCGGCCGAGGCGGCTCCGGCCGCTCGCACCCTCGCCATAGAGGCCACCGCGACGGTGACCGCTGTGATGGTCGTTCCGGGCGCTGGTCGCGCGGACGTGGTGCTCTCCTTCGCGGGTGAGCTCGAGGTCTCGGACTTCGTGCTCGAGAATCCGCAGCGCATCGTCATTGACCTGCGTGGAGCGCGCCTCGATCTGCGCGCGCCGACGTATGATCGCGTGGCTCGCGCGGGCATCCGGAACGTGCGACTCGGCCAGTACGACGCCGACGTGGTGCGCTTAGTGCTCGACGTGGATGGTCCACGTCAGTACGAGGTCACTCGCGAGGCCAACACGGTGCGCATCAGCGTCCGCGGCGGCGATGACTTCGCCCCTTGGTCCGCTGGTGCCGTTGCCGCGCGCGCGGTGCCACAAGAGCGGGTCCTGCGCGAGAACGTGCGTGAGGTGGAGCGCGCGCCGCGCTTTGAGCCTGCGCCAGTGGTCGCACTGTCTACGCAGCGCAGTGAGCAGCCGCGCATCAGCATCACCATTGCCAACGAGAGCATTTTTGATGTGCTCGCGCACTTCTCGGCATTCTCTGGCCGCACCTTCATTACGGGACAGGGCGTCACGGGCACCGTGCGGTTTACGGAAATCGTGAATCAGCCTTGGGACGTCGCACTGT
Organism: Gemmatimonas sp.; assembly: GCA_031414535.1. GTDB lineage: Bacteria > Gemmatimonadota > Gemmatimonadetes > Gemmatimonadales > Gemmatimonadaceae > Pseudogemmatithrix. The sequence goes on along the minus strand of JANNVQ010000056.1, from coordinate 5,896 downwards.
CCAAGGTGCTGTCGGCCAACGGCCTCCAAGCTGTTGAGGATTCCACCGGCATCATCACGATCGACAGCTACACCAACCTTGCGGCCCGAGTGGCCGCCGAGCCGCTGGTAACCGAGCTTGTGCCGGTGAACTACGCGAGGGCTGCCGCCTTGGCCACTACGATTCGCGAGCTCATCGCCGCCTGCTCCTCGGGCTCGGTCGGCTCTGCGTCCTCCGTGGTGGACGTGGCCGCAGGTGCTGGCGCGGCGCCGGTTGACGCGGCGGCTCCGGCGGCCGCCTCAGGCTCAAGCAACCCGGCACAACCGCAGACCTGCGGCCGTGGCGTGGTGACCTTCGACGAAAAGACCAACACGCTCCTCATCACGGAGACGGTGTCGCGCTTGCCAGAGATTGTGAGCTACGTGCATGATCTCGATTTCCGCACGCCGCAAGTTGCCATTAAGGCCAAGATCATCGCCGTGGACCGCACGGCGACGGAAGAACTCGGCATTAGCTACGACTTCGGCTCCGCCAGCAGCTTCAACAATTCGCTGGTTCCGCGTACGGCCACCGACTTCCAGATTGACGTGGGCGGCACCTCGTTCAACGGCGTGGCAAATGCCAACCGTTCTTTCGCCCAGACAAGCTCCCTGCAGCTGATCTACAACATCGTGATGGGCGGGAATAACCTCGCCGTGTTCCTCGATGCGCTCAGCTCTCGGAACCTGTCGGACGTGCAGGCCGAGCCCAGCACGACGACGATTGATAACCGAAAGGCCACGCTGTTTGCCGGTACGGAAATCGCGTTCCTGCTGACGCCACCGACGATTCCCGGCCAGCTCTCGAACGCCGCTCCGGTCATTCAGCGCCAGAAGATTGGTATCACGCTCGAGGTCACTCCCCGCGTCACGGCCAACCGCCAGGTCTCGATGGAGATTCGCGCGGTGCAGCAGTCCTTGCTCGGTGTGACGGTGGCCGGCCCGGAAATCTCTGAGCGCCAGTCGCAGAATGAGGTGCTTGTGGGTGACGGTGAGACGGCGGTGATCGCCGGCCTCACGCAGACGCAGGTGTCGCGCTTCGAGAGCGGTATCCCATACCTGATGAAGCTGCCGTGGATTGGCCGCCTCTTCCGCGAAACCCGTGTGGTGGAGCGTAAGCAAGATCTGCTGATTCTCGTCACGCCGCACATCGTGGACGAAGGCGAGGCGACGCGGAGCACCACGCCGCGCCGCCCGTAAAGTCCGAACAACCGTAGCAGGTTGAGGGGCCGTCTCGCGATATTGCGGGGCGGCCCTTTTTGCTGCGCCGACGGAGGACGGAAGACGGAAGCCGAACGTCGTCGTCCTTTAGCATCCGTCATCCGTCATCCGTCCATTTCAAATGCCACGTCTGACTTTCTCCACCGCCGGCGAATCCCACGGCCCCGCTCTCATCGCGCTCGTAGAAGGCGCGCCCGCTGGCCTGCCCTTGCTCGCTGCGCACATAAACGAGCAATTGGCACGGCGTCAGCAGGGCTATGGCCGCGGTCGTCGCATGGCGATTGAGACTGACCAGGTGGAGTTCCTCGCGGGCGTGCGCGCCGGCGAGACCATCGGGGCTCCGATCGCGATGATGGTGCGCAACAAGGATTGGGCCAACTGGGAAGCAATCATGGATCCGGCGCCGCGACCGGAGGATGATTCACCCGAGGGCCGGCGACGGCAGGTGACGCGCGTGCGGCCTGGCCACGCGGACCTGACGGGCCTCCTCAAGTTCGATCGTGAAGACGCGCGCGACATTCTCGAGCGCGCCTCGGCGCGTGAGACGACGGCTCGCGTGGCCGCCGGGGCCGTGGCGCGGCAACTCCTTGCCCAGTTGGGTGTGCGCATCGGGAGCCATCTCGTACATCTCGGCGGCGTAGATGCGGCACCGCCCGCGGTGCTGCCAGAGGACATCAACGCCATCGCCGATGCCTCGGCGCTGCGCTGCCTGGACCCCAAGGCCGAGCAAGCGATGATCAAGCGCATCGATGCCGCCAAAAGCGAAGGCAACACGCTAGGGGGCATCTGTGAGGTCGTGGTGACCGGGTTGCCGGTGGGCTTAGGTGCGCACGTGAGTTGGGATCGTAAGCTGGATGGTCGCTTGGCGGCGGCCATCTGTTCGATTCCCGCCGTGAAGGGCGTGGAGATGGGTATGGGATTTGAAGCGGCGCGCCGCACGGGCGCCGAAGTGCACGACGAGATTGAGGCAGCGCCCGGCAATCCTCGTACGGGCAACGTGCGTCGCAGGACGAATCGCGCCGGTGGTCTTGAAGGTGGGATGACCAGCGGTGAGCCACTCGTGCTGCGTGTGGCGATGAAGCCCATCTCCACCCTGATGCGTCCCTTGCAGACGGTGGACGTGAAGACCGGCGAGAGTGCTGCGGCCGCGGCGGAGCGTAGTGACGTGACCGCCGTGCCCGCGATGGGTGTGATCGCCGAGGCAATGACCGCCCTCGTGCTCGCCGACGCGGTGATGGAAAAGTTCGGCGGGGACTCGCTGGGCGAGCTGAAGCGCAATTACGAGGGCTACCTCGCGCGCGTCGCTGAGCGGCTCGGGTGAGCACGGGCCCCGAGCGCATTGTCCTCGTGGGACTACCGGGTGCAGGGAAGAGCACGGTGGGCCGACGGGCGAGGGACTTACTGATGGAGTCCGGAAGCGCTTGGGATTTTGTGGATATGGACGCCGAAATTGAACGGCGCACGGGCCGCAGCATCCCTGAAATCTTTGCGCGGCAGGGCGAAGCCGCGTTCCGGAAGCTGGAGCGCGCTGTGTCGTTGGAGTGGCTTGGGCGGTCCCGTCTGATCATCGCTCCGGGGGGAGGTTGGGTCGAGCTGGGCGAGCTGGTGGATGAGTTTCGAGCTAGGTCCCTGTTCGTGTATTTGCAGGTCAGTCTCGAGGTCGCGGCGGCTCGACTGGGCTCTGCCGGGGGAGACCGCCCCCTGCTCGCCGGGGGCGATTCTCAGAAAAAGCTCCGAGAACTCCTAGAGCGCCGGGAGCAGTTGTATCTTCAATCACAGCATATACTTAGCGTCAGTTTGCTTTCTGTGGACGAGGCGGCCTCTTATATAGTTGCGCTTGCTTCCGGCGGAATCGGGGACTAGGATGACCACCCTGTTCCGTCCGCTACCCAAGAGTGATGGCCACTACAAAGAAGACCGCCGCGAAGAAGGCGCCCGCAAAGAAGGCAGCCGCGACCAAGACTGCTCCGAAGACCGCGGCCAAGACCGCGGCCAAGACCGCGGCCAAGAAGGCCGCGCCGAAGCCGCGTAAGAAGGCTGTTGAGCCCGAGCTTCCTCACGACGAGGAAGCCGCGCGCTCAGCCGCCGGTAAGTCGTTGGTCATCGTCGAGTCGCCGGCCAAGGCGAAGACGATCGGCAAGTATTTGGGCTCCGCCTACGCCGTCAAGGCAACCGTGGGTCACATCCGCGACCTTCCGGTGAAGAGCATCGGCATTGACACCGAGCACGGGTTCGAGCCGGAGTACGTCACCATTCCGGGCAAGGAAAAGACGGTCGCCGAGCTCAAGAGCGCGGCCAAGACGGCGAAGGCCGTGTTCATCGCCACCGACCCTGACCGCGAGGGTGAGGCGATTGCCTGGCATGTGGAATCGCAGATTAAGAAGACCACGGCGCCCATCAAGCGCGCGCTCTTCTATGAAATCACTAAGGACGCGGTCACCAAGGCACTCGGCGAAGCGCGCGACATTGACAGCAAGAAGGTGGACGCGCAGCAAGCGCGCCGTGTGCTCGACCGCCTCGTGGGTTACAAGGCGAGCCCAGTACTCTGGAAGACGGTGAAGAAGGGGCTCTCCGCCGGTCGCGTGCAGACCGTGGCGTTGCGCTTGCTAGTGGAGCGCGAACGTGAAATTCGCGCCTTCGTCCCACGCGAGTACTGGACCATTGCGGCGCGCCTTGAGCACGAAGGTCAAGAGTTCGTCGCCAAGCTGCATCATCTCGACGGCGAAAAGCCGGAGATTCCGAACAAGGCCTCGGCCGACGTCATCCTCAAGGACCTCGCTGGCCGCAAGCACTTCGACGTCACCGACATCAAGCGTCGTGAGCGTCGTAAGAATCCTGAGGCGCCGTTCAAGACGAGTACGCTGCAGCAGGAAGCGGCGAAGAAGCTTGGCTTCGGCTCCAAGCGTACGATGCGCTTGGCCCAGAACCTGTACGAAGGCGTGGAGCTGGGAAAGAGCGAAGGCGCCGTGGGCCTCATCACGTACATGCGCACGGATCACGTGCGTGTATCGGAAGCCGCAGCCGCGGCGGCCCGCGATTACCTCAGTCAGCTGTACGCCAAGGAGTACCTCGCCGACGGTCCGCGTCTGTATCCCGCCGGCAAGGACGATGCGGGGCAGGGCGCGCACGAGGGTATCCGTCCCACGGATCCCACGCGGACGCCGGATGCCGTGGCCAAGTATCTCTCGCCCGAGCAGCTCAAGCTGTACACGCTCATCTGGCAGCGCTTCATGGCCTCGCAGATGGCGCCGGCTGTGTTCGATACCACCACGGTGGATTTCGATCTCGGGCGTTACTTGTTCCGCGCCACGGGCTCGGTCATCAAGTTCAACGGCTTCCTCGTGCTCTACAAAGAAGCGCGCGAGGAAGGCGACTCCAAGGCTCTCGAAGACGAGCAGGCACTGCCCGCCATCGAGCCCGGTGAGCGCGCGCCGGTTCGCAGTGTTGACCCGTCGCAGCACTTCACCGAGCCGCCCCCACGGTATTCCGAAGCGTCGTTGGTGAAGGAGCTCGAAAAGCGCGGCATCGGCCGTCCGTCCACCTATGCCAGCATCATCTCCACACTCACAGAACGGCACTACGCGGAGTTGCAGCAGCGCCGCTTCTTCCCCACGCCGCTTGGCGAGAGCGTGGAGAAGGTGATGATCAAGCAGTTCCCCCGCGAGTTCGACATCGGCTTCACCGCGATGATGGAAGGTGAACTCGACAAGGTTGAGGACGGCACGATGGGCTGGAAGGCCGTGCTCAAGGAGTTCTGGACGCCCTTCGAGACCTCACTTGCGTCCGTGGACGCCGAGGCGCTGATTCGCGAGGCCCATGATCTCTCGGCGCTCGAGAACGAGCGTTGCCCAGATTGCGGTGGTCGCTTGCTCCCGAAGGGTGGATTCTTTGGTCCCTTTGTGGCCTGTGAGAACCATCCCAAGACCTGCAAGTTCACGCGGCCTTTGAAGGGGAAGAAGGAACCGCCGGTGATGACGAAGTACGCTTGTCCGCTCTGCGGAGAGCCGATGGTGGTGCGTCGCTCGCGCTCGGGTGAGTTCTTGGGCTGCTCGACCTTCCCCAAGTGTAGGGGCACCAAGTCCATGCCGACGGGTGTCCTCTGCCCGAAGGACGGCGGTGACATTGCCGCGCGTCGTTCGAAGAAGCGGGGCAAGGCGTTCTACGGCTGCGAGAACTATCCCAACTGCGACTTTGTCTGCTGGGACAAGCCGGTGGCAGAGAAGTGCAACGAGTGCGGATTTGTTGGCGCGGAATCCAAGAGCAACAAGACGCGTGGGCACTACCGAAAGTGCCTGAAGTGCGCCAACGAGTGGGACATCGAGGTAGCCGAGGGGACGGAAGGCGCGGAGGCAGTGCCAGCGTGACAGATTTTCCAGTGGTTCACGTGGTGGGAGGCGGCCACGCTGGGAGCGAGGCCGCTTTTCAGTTGGCGGAGCGCGGGCACGCCGTGCACTTGCACGAGATGCGGGGCGTGCGCTCCACGGCCGCGCACAAGACGGATCGGCTCGCGGAGCTCGTGTGCTCCAACACGTTCAAGAGCACCGAGACCAGCAACGCGCACGGTTTGCTCAAAGCCGAGATGCGCGCACTCGGTAGCTTGGTGCTCGAAGCCGCAGACCTGGCGCGCGTGCCCGCAGGGTCCGCACTCGCGGTGGATC
>JANNVQ010000055.1:0-79591 GCA_031414535.1 Gemmatimonas sp. | reverse complement strand
GGCGGGTATCCGGCGAGGCGCGCTGCATGCTTGGATCCAATCCCTGCGCTCCGCTACGTTTAGCCTAATTCATTGCTTTATATGTATTTACGAGCGGGCGCCGCGTTTTTCGCGGCGCCCTCTCTTTCGTCCTTGGGAGTACTCACTACATTCATCCTCGCGATGTGGGCAGCCCACGTCGCGGCGCGCGCCGACGATCGGCGCGCCCACCTTGCTGCAAACATCGGGGCGCACCAATGGCCCCTCGAGATATGTCGGACGAAAATTCCGGGGCGACACCCACACCGAAACCCTCGGTGAGGATGACTGCCGAGTATCGGCCACCTGAACGGCAACATGTGGAGGCGCACCCCACGGGGAGACGCCTCGCCGTGCTCTCCCTCGGCGCGCTCGGCGTCGTCTATGGGGACATCGGCACCTCGCCGCTGTACGCGCTGCGCGAGGTCTTCAGCGTCAAGTATGGCATCAGCCCCACGCCTGAGCACGTGCTCGGCGTCCTCTCGCTGGTCTTCTGGGCCTTCGTGCTCGTGATCACGGTGAAGTACATCGTGTTCATCCTGCGCGCGGACAACCGCGGCGAAGGCGGCATTCTCGCCATGCTCGCCCTCATCCTGCAGAAGGAACCGACCAAAGGATCTAACCGCTTTCTGGTCATCGCACTGGGGCTGATGGGCGCTGCCCTGCTGTACGGCGACGGCATGATCACCCCGGCCATCTCCGTGCTCTCAGCGATGGAGGGGCTCGAGTTGGTCTCCCCGGCGTTCCACTCGGCGGTGGTACCCTTGGCGAGCATCGTCCTCATCGGCCTCTTCCTCGCGCAGCGCTACGGCACGCACCGGGTCGGTCAGTTCTTCGGCCCCATCACGCTGCTCTGGTTCATCGTCATCGCCGCACTGGGCGTTCCTGCAATCGCCAAGCATCCGGGCGTGCTCGCGGCCGTGAATCCCTTGTACGCCGTGCGCTTCTTTCAGGATGTGGGGGTGGCCGGCTTCTTTCTCATGGGTGCGGTCGTGCTCGTCGTCACCGGTGGCGAAGCGCTCTACGCCGACATGGGCCACTTCGGCAAACGTCCTATCCGCGTGGCCTGGCTTGGCGTCGCCTTGCCGGCGCTCTTGATCAACTATTTCGGCCAAGGGGCCCTGCTACTGACGGACCCCACGGCAATCGAGAATCCGTTCTTCCTCCTCGCGCCGCGGGCCCTGCTATACCCGATGGTCGCGCTAGCCACCATGGCGACCGTCATCGCTTCGCAAGCGATGATTTCGGGGGCATTCTCCATCACGCAGCAGTGCGTCCAGCTTGGCTATTCGCCGCGCATGACCATCACGCACACCTCGGCCAAGGAATTCGGACAGATCTACATCCCCGAGGTGAACGCCGCACTGGCGGTGGGTTGCCTGCTCATCGTCTTCAGCTTCCGTAGTTCCGAGGCGCTGGGTGCCGCCTACGGCATCGCGGTCACTGGCACCTTCGTGCTCAGCACGGTGCTCTACAGCATCATCGCCCTGCGCCGCTGGCATTGGCCGACGTGGAAGGTGCTCGCGTTCCTCGGCGTTTTCGGCATGATCGATCTCGTGCTCTTCAGCGCCAGCGCCTCCAAGTTCGTCCACGGGGGTTGGGTACCCGTCGTCGTGGCCATCGCCATCTTCACGCTGATGACTACCTGGAAGCGCGGACGCCTCATCCTCAGCGAGCGCATGACCGACATCTCGCTGCCGATGGACCAATTCCTGGACGACATCGGCAGCCACCCGCGCACCCGCGTGCCGGGCACCGCCGTGTTCATGACCTCCGAGGTCCTCGGTGTACCGGTGGTGCTGCTGCACCACCTCAAGCACAACAAGGTGCTGCACGAGACCGTGATTCTCATGTCCGTTCGCACCGCCGACTTCCCCGAGACGCAGCGACACGAGCGCGTGAGCATCGAGGCGCTGGGCCACGGCTTCTTCCGCGTCATCGGCACCTACGGCTTCATGGAGAGTCCGGACGTGAAAGAAATCCTTCAACGCTGCCGCGATGCCGGCATCGCTGCGCGTCCGTTGGATACCAGCTACTACTTGGGTCGTGAGCAGTTGATTCCGCGCAGCGGCCCGTGGAAGAAGGGCGGGTTGTCCATGAACATCGTGCGCAAAAAGATCTTCGCCGTGATGTCGCGAAATGCCCGCAGCGCCACGGAGTACTTTCAGCTGCCGCCCAATCGAGTTGTGGAGCTCGGGACGCAGATCGAGTTCTGACGAAGAGCGAGGAGCGAAGAGCGACAAGGGAAAATCGAGGTATAGAAGAGCGAGGAGTGAAGACACGAAGGCAAGAGGGGGAAGAAGGGGAAGAGTGTGTGGTGTACGGTGCCCACGTGCCGTACCTTTCCGATGCAAAATTCGGGTCTTCCCCCTCAGACCTTGGCACCTTCGTCCCTCGCTCTTCCCGTCCTCGCTTTTCCTTTGTCGCTCTTCGCTCCTCGTTCCTCTTATGCGTCTACTCCTCGCCGCGCTCCTTCTCGTCTCGTCCTCCTTGGCCGCCCAGCATCCCTGGGACAACCCCCTCCGCGACGACGCTCGCTTCTCGTTCTACGACAAGGGGCCCTACCGCCAAGGCATTCCCCGCCCCGAGTCCATCCTCGGCTACAACGTCGGTAGCTCGCACACGCAATACCACCTGCAGGAACGCGTGCTGCTGGCCATCGCTGAGTCGGCCAGGGACCGCGTCCGGGTCGAAGAGATCGGCATGAGCAGCGAGCGCCGCACGATGCGCATCTACATCGTGAGCTCGCCGGAGAACATCGCGCGCCTAGATGCCATTCGCGCTGACTTGGACCGCATCGCCGATCCCCGCGGCGCCACGCAGGCGCAGATTGACGCGGTGATTGCGCGCACGCCGGCCGTGGTCTGGTTCTCGGGCTCCGTGCACGGCGACGAAGTGCCCGGCTTTGAGGCTTCGATGCAGTTGCTGTATCACCTCGCCGCGAGTGAAGAGCCCGCCACGCTCGAGCGGCTCAAGAACGCGATTGTCATCATCAATCCGAGCTCCAATCCGGATGGTCACGAGCGCTTCGCGGTGTGGAGCAACTCCATCGCGGTGGGCTCGCCGGAAGGCAACGCGCTCGAGCAGCAGAGCGGCCAGCCCTGGGCCACGCGCGGACGCTTCAATCACTACCGGTTCGACATGAACCGCGACCTGATGGCGATGACGCAGCGTGAAGTGCAGAACATCGTCGGTGGGATGCTGCGTTGGCATCCTATGGTGACAGCCGATCTCCATGGGTACACATCCACGTACTACATGGCGCCGGCCGCACGGCCCATCAACAACAACATCTCGGGCTGGCCCTACAAGTGGAGCGAGGCTATCGGCCGCGGCAACGCCGACGCCTTTGACCGCTACGGCTGGCTCTACTTCGTGCGCGATGCCTTCGACCTGTATTACCCAGGTTACTACGACTCATGGCCCTCGCTGAACGGTGCGATGGGCACCACCTACGAGACGGATGGTGGTCCCGCCCTCCTGCAGAAGCGGGATGATGGCACGCTTCTCTCCCTGCGCGACGGCATCAGCAAGCACTACGTAGCATCCATCGCGACCTTCGAGACGAGCGCCTCGCGTGCACGCGAGATGGTCCGCGACTACGCCGGCTTCCGTGCACGCGCCGTGACCGACGGCCGCAACGGCACGATGAAGCGCGTAGTATTTGTGCCGGGCTCAGACCCGGTGCGCGCAGCGGAACTTGCCGCAGCGCTCCTGCGCGCCGGCGTGGAAGTCACGCGCACAACGGCCGCGTTCAACTCCGCGCGCGCTTCGAGCTACACGGAAGATGGCACGCGCGCCCGCTCCTTCCCCGCAGGCTCGTACGTGGTGGATCTCGCCCAGCCGCAGGGCCGCGTCGCCAAGGCCGTGCTCGAAGCTGACCCAGAGCTCGATCCCGTCTTCGCGCGCAATCAGCTCGACAAGTTCTCGCGCAACCAGCAGCGCTCGCGCGATGGTAACGACACCGAGGGCTACGAGTTCTACGACATCTCCGCTTGGGCCCTGCCCGTCGCCTACGGCGTGGAAGCGTATTGGACGGAAGACGCCGCTCCGGTGAATGGCGGCCTGCTCTCGCTCACGAACGGCACGCGGATGAACGGCGAAGTCCTCCCGGTGGCCATCACCGGTGGCATCGTCGAAGGCCGCGACGCACGCTCCGCATTCCTGTGGCGCAACGATCGCAACAACAGCGCCAAGCTCGCCGCGCAGTTGATGCAGCAGGGATTCCGCGTCGCCATCGCCGCGCAGTCCATCCAGACGGGCAGCGTGACTTGGCCACGTGGCACTTGGGTGGTGCGCGCCTCGCGCAACGAGCCCACGCTCGCCGCGCAACTCGATTCGCTCGCCAAGCTCTCCGGCGTGGAAGTCCGCGGCGTGAACACGGCCTTCCCGGACGAGGCGCAGTACGGCACGGGCTCGGGCGTGGTAGTTGACTTGAAGACGCCGAACATCGCCGTGGTGGCCGAGGGCACCTCGCACACGAGCTACGGCGCGGTGTGGTGGTCGCTGGAGCAACGCTACGGCATTCGCTTCACGCCCATCAGTAACGCTGCACTGAACGGCAATCTCTCCGCCTACACCGCCATCATCATTCCCAGCGGCAACGTGCCAGGCAACGGAGCCAACCTCAAGCGTTGGGTGGAGGGCGGCGGCGCGCTCGTGACCTTCGGAGGCGCCACACGCTGGGCCACGCGCGAGGATGTTGGCCTCACGTCGGTGCGTGGCATTGAGTGCGAGGAGAACAAGGACGAGCCGGGCCGCGCCAAAGTCGCGCCTATCGATTCCATCCGCAGTGCCGCGAGCCCAAATGCCTGCGCCGAACAGTTGGCGGATTTGCCGGGCTCACACTTTGACGTGGTGCTCGACCTCACCAATTGGGTGACGCTCGGCATGGAGCGTCAGCGCATGCCGGTGCTCGTGGGCGGCGGGACGGTGTACTCGCTCTCCAAGGACGGCGGCAACGTCGCCGTGTTCCCCACAGGCGGTACGCTCCGTCGCGGCGGCTTCGTCTTCCCGGAGAACTCTGAGCGCCTGCTGCGCGGCTCGACGTTCATCGCGCAGGAAAAGGTGGGGCGCGGCAACGTGGTAATGTTCACCAACGATCCGATGTTCCGCGGTTGGTGGCGCGCCCTGGACCGCATGGTGCTGAACGCCGTGCTACTCGGCGGCACGTTCTGACCCAATACTGCTCTAATACTGCGCTGATACTGCTTTAATTGTGCGCTTAAATTAAGGTCGGTTTCCAGAAGAACGCGGCGGCCTAGGAGTGAGGCCGCCGCGTGTCCAGATGACCACGGTTCCACAGCCCGCATTACGTCCAGCAAACTCCCCGGGCGTGTCTGAGGGGCCGGTGTACACCTCAATTGCCTCGATATCGCGCACGGGGATCACTGGTCCCCAGGCGTTATTGAGCTGTCCGTCCACCCAGTACTCGGGATAGCACTGCATCGGTGCGCGCACCATCCGCACCTGGCAGCCTGATCCGCCACCGCCGCAATCGAGCGTCACGCCGCGCATCACCTGCATCACATCGCTGAGGCGATTGTAATTGCGGGCCTCAATCTCCTCCCGGGTCACGTACTGGCCGCGCCCAGTGCCGCGGCGGCGTTCGAAGTCGCGAATCCAGAGGGGAGCCAGCGGCGTGGCCTCCACGGTCACCTGAGGAATCGGGCGGGCCTGCGGTTCGGGCTCGGCCGCGACGGTCGAGGAATCGAGTTCGAGCACCCGCTCCATTTCCTCGCCGGCGGCGAAGGCCAACACGACATTCGCTCGCGGGAAGTGTGTGGCCACCACAAAAAACCGAACAAGACCCGACGGGACGTTGCGAACGTCAAAGCGTCCCGCCGAATCGGTGACGGTTACGCCCGTGACGCTGGGCGACGAGAGCCGCGCGCCGGCAATCGGCAGCTGGGTCGAGGCGTCGCGGACCGTGCCGTAAAAGCGCGCCGGCGGGGGCGGACCTTGTGGGGCCGCGGGCAGGGCAGAACGGTCTGGCACGCGCTGCGCCTCTGCGGCTGAACCCAGCAACAGGAAGGCGGAGGTGAGGACCGCTCGAGAGGAAAGTGACAGAAGTGGGGCCATTCTAGGTAGAGATGGATGTTGTCCCCGAGGTTGTACCCCCGCAAGTGCGCTGGGACGAACTGGACCTTGTCGCGCTTTTGTTGAAGTTTACTCTTGCGGTCGCATCCTATTTACCTCATTGTTGCTCGCTCGCACAGACGCCCAGAGTTTCCCCCGTTTGTGCCCGCTGTTTGCAGTGCCAGCAGTAGATCCCACCCTTCACTAGGAGCGGCCCTCCGTATGGATCGGCGCACCCCCACTTGGAAGCGAACCTTGTTCGCCCTTGCCACACTGCTGCTTGGCAGCAGTGCATTGGCCGCACAGACCACCATCACCGGACGAGTTTCCACCGGCACAGGCCCGCTCGAGAATGCGTTGGTTGAGCTACCCACGGTTCCAGGCGCCAGCGGGCGCACGGACACGCAGGGCAACTATCGCATTATCGCGAACGTGGCTGACGGACAGTCCGTCGTCGTATCGGCGCGCGCCGTCGGCTACAAGCCGGTGCGCATCACGATCACGATTAACGGTCGGGCTGGCACCGCGAACTTCAATCTCGACCGCGACGTGCTCAACCTCGACCGCATGGTCGTGACCGGCACCTCGGACGCCATCTCGACGCGTAAGACGGCCTTCTCCGTTGGCGTCGTAGACGCCGCAGACCTGAAGGAAGTCCCCGCGACGAGTGCCATCGGTGGCCTTGCCGGCCGCGTGGCGGGTGCCTCCATCGCCCAGGTGTCGGGCGCGCCAGGCTCTGCCCCGGCGATTCGACTCCGCGGCGCAACGTCGCTTACCGGCCGTCAGGATCCGCTCATCATCATTGACGGAACCATCAGCCGCGTGTCCCTCGCCGACATCAACTCCGAAGACATCGAGCGCATCGAAGTCATCAAGGGTGCAGCCGCGAGCTCGCTCTACGGTTCTGACGCCGCCAACGGCGTCATCCAGATCTTCACCAAGAGCGGACGTCAGCTCTCCGAAGGTCGCACCGAAGTGACGTTCCGCAATGAGTTCGGCCAGAACAGCATTCGGCGTTCCATCCCGAACAACCTGTCGCACCACTACCGTCTGAACCCAGATGGTTCGTTCCTGCTCTCGGGCGGCAACCGCGTAGCCGAAGCGGACGGCATCTCGGACAATCCGTACCCAGAGTACTTCGACCAGCTCGGCCAGATCTACCAGCCGGGCACGTTCATGACCAACTACATCTCGGTCGGCCAGCGCCGCGGCAACGCCACCATCAACGCCTCGTTCCAGAACTCGCGTGACCAGGGCGTGCTCAACTTGGTGGATGGCTTCACCCGCCGGAACTTCCGCGTCAACGCCAACGTCGCGGTGAACGACCGCCTCGACTTGCAAACTGGCGCGTTCTTCGCCACCTCCAATTCCGACAACACGGACGGTGAAGGCGCCGGCTCGGCCTTCTTCGGCCTCCGCATGCTGGAGCCGAACGTGGACCTCACCCGTGACGGTGCGAGCGGCGAAGAGTACGACCCGCGCATCCGCCAGCCTGGCCGCACGGGCAACGTCTCCAACCCGCTGTACACGTCCTTCCTCACCGACAACACGGTGGACCGCAACCGCTTCACCGGCTTCGGCAAAGCGACCTTCCGCGTTCTCGATTGGCTGACCCTTGAGGGCAACGCCAACTTCGATTCGGGTACCAATCGCGCAAAGAACTTCACGCCGCTTGGGTTCACCAGCTCGTCTGGCAACATTGACGACGGTTCGCTCTTCATCTCGACTGGCGAAACCCGCGCCTACAACTTCGGCGCCTCGGCTACCTCGGTCCGCCGCTTCGGCGACATCACCAACACCACCAAGTTTGCCTGGGTCTATGAAGACCAGCGCAACACCGGTCTCTCGGCGTTCTCGCCTGGATTCTCGGTTCCGCGCGTGCCGGAGTTCTCGGGCATCGTGCCGCCCAGCACCTCCCCGGTGTCCCCGGGTTCGTTCACGCAGGACATCCGCAACAACAATCTCTTCCTGATCTCGACCTTCGATTGGAAGGAGAAGCTCATCGTTGACGGCTTGATTCGTCAGGACCAGTCCTCGCTGTTCGGTAAGGATTCCCGTTCGGCCAACTACGGTCGCGCGTCAATCGCCTACCGCGTCTCGGAAGACTTCACGCTTCCCGGCGTGGACGAGTTCAAGCTCCGCGGCTCGTTCGGTACGGCCGGTTTGCGCCCGGTGTTTGACGCCCAGTACGAGCAGTATGTGCTCGTCGGCGGTGTCCCGCGCCGCGTGACCATCGGTAATCCGGACCTGCGTCCGGCGCAGTCGCGTGAATTGGAAGTCGGCTTCAACATCGACTTCCTCAGCAATTTCACGCTTGAGTACAGCTTCTCAGATAAGCTCACCACGGACCAGATCTTGAATGTACCGGTGTCGTCAGTTGCCGGCGCCGACAACACCTGGGCCAACGCAGGCTCGCTGAAGGCGACGACGCACGAAGTCGCGTTCGGCGCCGTCCTGCTGCAGACGCGTGATTTCTTCTGGCGCCTCAACATCGCGGCGGACCGCACGCGCCAGAACGTCGAAGACCTGAACGTCGGACCCTTCCTGGTGGGACCGGACGGTGGCGACGGCAACACGGCCATCTTCCGCATCGCGGCCGGCGAGCCCTTCGGCGTGGTGTATGGCTCGCGCTGGATTCGCACGCAGGCCGAGCTCGAGGCGACCATCGCCAACGGTGGCCTCGTGGGCCCGGCGACGAACTACGTCCGCAACGAAGAAGGCTACTTCGTCCGCACGTCGCAGTACCGCACGACCGCGGAAGTCCCGCTCAAGTTCGTGAATGATGCCGGCCAGAACGTGATGCAGATCGCCGACGTCAATCCGGACTTCACGATGGCCTTCAACACCCAGATGACGTGGAAGGGCCTTTCGCTCTCCGCCGTTATCAATTGGGTCAGCGGCGGCGAGATCTACAACTACACCCGCCAATGGCCAATCTTCGACCTCCGCGACCCGGTCATTGACCAGCGCGGCAAGCCGGAGATCGAGAAGAAGCCGGTCGGCTACTACTCGGCCTTCTACAACAACTTTGACCCGTCCACGTTCTTCGTGGAAGACGGCTCGTACATCCGTCTGCGCGAACTGGCGCTCAACTACACGCTGCCGGCCTTGGCCACGGAGCGTATGGGTCTCGCCGGTCGCTCGGTTCGTCTCGGACTCGTCGGCCGTAACCTGCTGACCTTTACCAACTACTCTGGGTATGACCCAGACGTATCCGGCCCCGGTGGCGGCAACCCCTTCGCCTACCGCGTGGACTACTTCACGTACCCCGTCTTCCGTACGCTGACGGCCATGGTGGAGATCGGCTTCTAATGACCAACACTCATCACACTCTCCGGAGTCTCAGCGCCATGCGCAACCTGACTCGTAAGGGAGTCCTCACCTTGAGCGCGCTGTTCGCGCTCGGGTGTAACTCTCTCGAGGTTGAGAACCCCAACGCGCCAGACGCGGCGCGTGCGCTCACCGACCCCGACGCCATTGAGGCGATCGCGGGCGGTACGCTCATCAACTTCTACAACACGTACAACGGCCTCGGTGCCGTCGGTGCGCTGACCACCCAAGCGCGCGCGCACACGGCGTCTTGGAACAACTTCAACATGAACTTCTACTCGTCGGTGGACGGCGACGGTACGCGCAACACGCGTCCGTGGCAGAACAGTCCGTCCGCCGCCGGCCGCACGAGCGTCGAGTGGTTCTGGCAGGGCTACTATGGCGTCGCGTCTTCCTCGCGTGACGCACTGACGGCCATCCGGACCAACGGCCTCGTCATCGGCGACGCAGCCCGCACCAAGCGCGCCGAAGCCATCGCCGAGCTCATGCTCGGTGCGGCACTCGGCCAGATTGCCCTGAATTACGACAAGGGCTACTTCGTGGACGAGGAAACGAATCTCACGACGCTGGCCTACATCGACCGCAGGGCGCTGCGTGACTCTGCAATTGTGAAGCTGCAGAGTGCGGCAGCCCTTGCGACCGCAAACGTCTTCACCATTCCCACGGCGTGGACGGGCGGTAACGCGTACACCAACGTTGAAATCGCTCGCTTGGCCAACAGCCTCGCCGCGATGACGCTGGCGTACTGGCCCCGCACCGCTGCCGAGAACGCGAGCGTCAACTGGACCAATGTCGCGACCTTTGCGTCCAATGGTCTGACGGCTGACTTCGTGTTCGTCGGCGACGGCTGCGCCGCCGTTTGCCCCGAGATGCAGTCGTGGACCAACGATCTCTTCGGCATTCGCGTGCACACCCGTGTGGCCAACATGCTCGACGCGGCCACGCAGGCTACTCCGTACCCGGCAGCGCCCGGTGGCAACAATCAGCCGAACTCGGCCGATCGCCGCCTCGGCGATGGCTCCTTCGGCAACGCAGGCATGGAAGGTGACTACGGCACGGTCCGCAAGACAGTCAACGCCGGCACTGACTTCGCGTGGTCGGGCTACGACGCCTTCTTCGAGTCGCGTGGCCGCTACCACCAGTCGGCCATCGGTCACATTCGTTGGGACGCGTCCGGCACCCAGGCGCTGAATTCCATTTACTCAGCGTACGGTCCGGTACCGCTCATGATGCGGGCCCAGAACGACCTCATCAGGGCCGAGGCGCTCATTCGTCAGGCCGCACCCAACCTGGCGCTGGCTGCCACCCTGATTAACAACACCCGCGTCACTCGCGGAGGGCTCTCGGCTACCGCTGCCGGTGACGGTGCGACGGTACTCTTGACCCGCCTCGACTACGAGAACGACATCGAGTTGCTATCGATGGGCGCGTCAACCTTCTACAATCGCCGTCGCGTAGCCAACGGGCTCCTCGTCGGTACCCCGCGTGAGATGCCCGTTCCCGCCAAGGAGCTCGGCGTGAAGAACGAGGCCCTCTACACTTGGGGCGGTTCGGGCAACGCGAATTCGCCGACCCCTCCGTGATTTTTGCTGCACCAGTTTCATCAGTTGGGACGCGCGGCCGAGGACTTCAGTCCTCGGCCGCGCGGTTCTTCCTCCCCCTCGCTGCGGTGATTCTCGCCGTGGCCTGCGGCGTTGAGGACGGGAACAAGGCGGATAACTCCGTACGCAGCATTGTCGCGACCGCGGATTCCACCACGGCCGCGAATTGTGCCACCCTGCCCGACACTATCGCCGAGCTTGCCGGTGCAAAGCCGGATCGCAATGACCTGCCAGACACCCAGATCCTGCTCGACCCGGCGTGCCCCCGCGCCAGCGTGCTCGTAATGATGGCCGCGCGTCTGCCGCGTACCTATCGCGTTCAGGTGAAGAAGGGGCAGATGCTCGTGGCGCGGGCGCGCGGAGAGCTCGCCCCTGTGGTGCTGAGCTTCGACTACCCGGCCCTGCCACGCCCCGACAGCTCCAACGTCGGAAGAACGGTGGTGGATTCCATCAAAGCAGACGCGGACCGCGAGGTCGCGGTCCGCGTGATGCTGAATCCACGAATTCGAGTGGACCCAAGCCAGTCTCAGGTGTTGCTCACAGTACTCGTACGTCCCTAAGGACGGTCCGTACCCGCGGTGCCGCTGGAGCAATCGGCGGCATCGGCGGGATTGGGGGAGCCGGTATTGCGAAGCCCCACGCTGACGGCGCGGTCATCGGCAGATCGCTCGCCTTCACGGTCGTCACGCGCACGTTGCGCGAGCGACCGGCCGAAACCACGGTGAGCTCAACCGTCGCGCCGGCCGTCACCTTTGCCAGCTCCGAACGCAAGCGCTCGGCTCTCGCCTCCGCCACCTGTGCGTCGCCGGCATCTTCGCGTGCCACACGCAGGCTCACGCCATTGATGGCGGCAATGCGATCGCCTTCCACGATGCCCGCCTTCGCGGCCGGACCAGAGTCATTCACGGCGCTCAAGAAGACGCCGAGTGTGTCGCGCGCGTTGCCAACGGGGGATGTGGTCACGCCGATCACGGCGCGGTCATTGCTCAGGCGACGCATTGTGCCGGCACGAGTGCTCCCATACATCGCCGCTTGCGACACCGTGACGACGCGCACCTCGCGCGAGCGTCCCTCGCTGAAGACCCGCAACGACACGGTGTCGTCTTCTTCCACCTTGGCCATCTCGCGTTGCAGGCGGCGCAGCAAGACGCCATCGTAATCGCTCTCGCCGGCGTCGGCGCGGTCGGCCCGCAGCGACACTCCGTTGATGGACTGCAAGCGGTCTCCACCCTTGATGCCCGCCTTGGCGGCCGGTGATTGGTCCTGCACGCTCGATACCAGCAAGCCAAGCGTGTCAGCGCGATCGCTCTCATCCATGAGCGTCACGCCGAGCATCGGGCGGTTCGCCATCGGGGTACGCACGAACTCCATACGGTTGGGTTCGAGGGTGAACACTCGAACGTCCTGCGCAGGTGCCGCGGCAAGGGGGAGAGCGGCAAACAGGGTAGCGATGAGAACGAGCTTCTGTGTCATAGATACGTCCTTTTGTCCGAGGGTTCTGCTCTTCCGTCACGCTCAACTCAGCGGAGGGTTGCCTCAGAGCGTAGAATCCCTGTAGGTCGGACTTCCGCCCCGTCACTCTTCCCACCGCCCAACGCCTCGTATGCGCGTGTTCTCGAGCTTTGCCCTCCTCCTGGCGCTCCCGCTCGCCCTTTCGGCCCAGCGTCCCGCTCCGCGCCCAGCAGGAGCTGCGGGCAGCACGGCTACTCCGGCGACGCAAACCGACTCTGGTGGACTTCCTAGCTCAGCGCTCAGTGCCTTCCGCTTCCGCGCGATTGGACCCGCCACATATTCGGGGCGCATCGGCGACATCGCCGTGCATCCCAACAAGAAGACGTGGTATGTAGGAGTCGCCTCGGGCGGCGTGTGGAAGACCGAGAACGCTGGCACCACTTGGGCACCAATCTTTGATAGCCAGCAGGATGTGTACTCGGTGGGCACCGTGGTACTCGACCCACGCGACCCCAACATCGTATGGGTGGGTACCGGCGAGAATAACGCCCAGCGCTCCGTGAGCTACGGCAACGGCATCTACAAGTCAGAAGATGGCGGCCGCACGTGGCGCAACATGGGACTCAAGGAATCCGAGCACATCGGGCGTATTGAGTTCGATCCGCGCGATTCAAAGACCATGTACGTGGCCGCGCAGGGCCCGCTGTTCAGCGAAGGTGGCGAACGCGGTCTTTATAAGTCCACCGATGGCGGCGAGACGTGGACCAACATTCTAAAAGGCACGCGCTGGGCCGGCGTAAACGACGTCAGCGTTGACCCACGTAATCCCGATGTGCTGCTGGCCTCAACCTGGCAACGTCATCGTCATTTCTTTGGCTATCTCGCCGGTGGTCCGGAGAGCGGGCTGCATCGCTCCACGGACGGCGGCAAGACCTGGCGCCAAGTGAGCGTGGTGCCCAATGGCGAAGGTCGCATCGGCCTCGCGCGCTCGGCCTCGCACCCGAATATCGTCTACGCCATCGTCGAGGCTGGTGGTGCTCGAGGCGGCACCTTCCGTTCTGATGATGGCGGTGCCTCGTGGCGCCGCCAAGGTCCGTACGCGAACATCGGCCTCTACTACTCCGAGATCACCGTTGATCCCGTGAATCCTGAGCGCGTGTACGCCGTGGACGTGCGCACCATGGTCTCCAACGATGGCGGCCGCACCTTCGAGGCACTCGGCGAGTCCGGCAAGCACGTGGACAATCACGCCGTGTGGGTGGATGCCGACGACACCGACCACATCCTCATCGGCTCCGATGGCGGCCTCTATGAAAGTTTTGACGGCGGCGCCAACTACAATTTCTTCGCGAATCTGCCGCTCGCGCAGTTCTATAAGATTGACGTCAGCCGCGAGCTGCCCTTCTACCTCGTCTGCGGCGGCACGCAGGATAACTATTCCTTCTGCGGCCCCACGCGCACCAACAACGACAACGGCATTCGCAACTCCGACTGGTTCGTCACCAACGGTGGTGACGGATTCCAGAGCCGCGTTGACCCGGCGGACCCCAACACGATTTATGCGGAGTCGCAGAACGGCGGCCTTGTGCGCTTTGATCGGCGTACGGGCGAGGGCGTAGGCATCGTGCCGCAGACGGCGCCCGGTGAGCCGGCCTCGCGCTTCAACTGGGATTCGCCGCTGCTCATCTCGTCGCACAACCGCACGCGACTCTACCTCGGCTCGCAGCGTCTGTGGCGCAGCAACGATCGCGGCGATTCCTGGACGGCCATCTCGCCTGATCTCACGCGCAACCTCTCGCGTCCTGAGCTCAAGATGCAGGGACGCCTCTGGAGCGTAGACGCCGTCTCGCGCAACACATCCACCGCGTTCTACGGTAATCTCTCGGCGGTCGGCGAATCACCGCTCAGCGAAGGCTTGATCTACGCTGGCACTGACGATGGCCTGATTCACGTCACCGAAGATGGCGGTGCCAACTGGCGGCGCATTGATGCCTTGCCCGGCGTTCCAGACACCAGCTACATCGCGACCCTTCTGCCCTCGGCGCACGATGCCAACGTCGTGTACGCCAGCGTCATCAACTACCAGCGCGGTGACTTCAAGCCTTACCTGCTACGCTCCAATGATCGTGGCCGCAGCTGGACCAGCATCACGGCCAACCTTCCGGCACGCGGCAGCGTGCACGTCGTCAAGGAAGATCCGAAGATGAAGGGCCTGCTCTTCGCGGGTACGGAGTTCGGTCTCTTCGTTTCGTTCGACGATGGTGCGCGTTGGCAGGCGATGCGGAGTGGCCTGCCCCCCATCTCCATCCGCGACATCGCCATTCATCCGGAGATGGACGACCTCGTGCTCGCCACCTTTGGCCGCGGCATCTTCGTGCTGGACGACTACTCCGGACTACGGGCCATCGACGCACCGATGCTACGCGCGGAAGCGACCATGCTTCCCTCGCGCGCTGCCTACCTTTTCATGCAAGACTCACCGCTCGGCGGCAACGGCGTGAGTTTCCAAGGCGCCTCGCACTACTTTGCCAACAACCCACCCGTTGGCGCGACGTTCACGTACCATCTGCGGGCGCAATATCGCTCGGCGCGTCAGCAGCGTGAACAGCGCGAGCAGGGCCTCAATCGTTCTGGGGCTGACGTTCCCTTCCCTGGCTATGACGCGCTCAAGGCCGAGCAGGATGAGGAGGCACCGAGCGTCGAAGTGGAGATTACGGATGCTCGCGGCATTGTGGTTTCGCGCTTCAGCGGCGGCAACAGCGCGGGCAGCAATCGCGTAACCTGGAATCTGCGTTGGCCGGCGGTGACCCCAGTGGGCGGCCCGCAGCAGGGTGGCGGAGCTGGTGGCGGAGCTGGTGGCGGAGCCCTTGGCGGCAACGGCCCCTACGTCGTGCCAGGCACATATAAGGTGCAACTCTTCAAGCGAGTGGCTGGAGCACGCAGCCCCATCACCCAGCCAACAGAGTTTGAAGTTCGCCTGCTGCCCAGTGCACAGGTAACCGTGGCGCAGCGTCAGGAGGCGCTGGAGTACCAGCAACGTGCGCAAAGCATCCAGCGCGTGGTGCTGGGGATGAATGCCCTCATGGTGGAGACCAGCACGCGTCTCGATGCCCTGCAGCAGGCCGTGCAGCGTATCACGCGCCAAACCACTTTGGACGCCGACGTGCGGGCGGCCATCGTGAAGCTGCGCGGAATCCGCGAGCAGTTGAACGGCGACAACACGCCGGGCCGTTACTCCGAGCCCGTCGCCACGTCCCTTGTTGGCCGCATGCAGCGCGCCGCAAGCTTCGGCGAATCGCTAGGTGTGCCAACCAAGACCCAGCAGGATCAGCTAGTGATCGTGGCGAACCTGTTCCCGTCCATCAAGGCCGCGCTCGACGCCTTCATCGCCACCGATATGGCACGGCTCGAACGTGAAGCCGAGGCGCAGGGCGCGCCGTGGACTCCGGGGCGACGCTAGTGCATTAGTAACTACACCTGCATTTCACCACAGAGGCGCGGAGGCCCGGAGACTACTCAAGCAGTCTCCGGGCCTCCGTGTCTCCGTGGTGAATCAGCAGTTGCCGCCTTCGGTGGCCGATTACTGCCGCAATCTCCGCAGCACTTCACCCAGTCGCTGCATCGCGTCCCCGTACGCCGCCCAATCATCGGCGCGCTGGGCCGTCTTGGCGCGCTCGTAGAGTTGTACGGCCTGCTGCACGAGTGCGTCACGGGCCGCATCGGCCGCGCGCGACGTCGGCGTGGCGGTGGAGTCGGTACGCTGCGCCGGGCGCGTGGCACCACGAGCGCTTGAGGCCGCACCATCGCCAAACAAAGCCTCCAACCCCTGCTCGAAGGTCTCTTCCATCACCACCCGCCCCTCGTGCGCCACGATCACGCGCTTGAGCTCAGGAATCTTGCCGCCTTGCGCGCGCAAGTAGAGCGGCTGCACGTACAGCAGCGACGCTTCAATCGGAATAACCAAGAGTTCGCCCCGAATCACTTCCGAGCCACCCTGGTCCCACAGTGACACCTGCTGCGACACCTCGGTGTCTTGATTAATGCGGTTCGCAATCTGCGTCGGGCCAAACACCAAGCTTTGCCGCGGGAAGCGGTACGCAATCAGTTTGCCGTAGTGCTCCCCGTCGTTTCGAGCCACCATCCAGGCCGCGAGATTGTCCTTCTGCCGCGGCGTGAAGGGGCGCATCATCAGGTACTCCGCCCCCTTCTCCCCAGGCAGGCGCATCACGATGTGCCGCGCATAGCCGCTACGTACCGCACCCTGCTGCGCTTCAGGAATCTGCCACTGGTCCTCGCGGTGGTAGAACGTCTCGGGATCCGTCATATGAAACGTGGCGTAGAGCCCCGTCTGCGCGCGGAAGAGGTCCTCCGGATAGCGCATGTGCGCCCGCAGGTCTTCCGGCATCTCGGCGAGCGGACGTAGCAGGCCCGGATAAATGCGGCTCAGCGTGTTGATCATTGGATCTGTCGGATCCGCCAAGTACGCCTTCAGGTCACCATCATAGGCGTCAATGGTCACCTTCACGCTGTTACGCAGGTAGTTGATGCCTTCGCCCGTGCGCGCCGAGTACGGATAGCGGTCTGTGGCCGTGTACGCGTCGAGCATCCAGATCATGCGACCACTGTCGCTGACAACGAGGTATGGATCGCCGTCAAAGGTCAGGAAGGGCAGCGCGAGTTGAGCCCGCGTCCGCACCTGCTGATTGAAGATGATGCGCGTGCTGTCGGTGAGATCGGATGACAGCAAGATGTTGATGCTTCCGAAGCGGATGGCGAAGGCCAAGCGACGCCAATACGCATTGAGCGCCACGCCGGCCTTGCCGGTGTAGGTCGAATACTCCGCGGCATCACCCTCGGCGGATGGAAAATCGAACTCGCGCTGCCGCGACGGCGCCATCACCCAGGTGCGCGCCAACTCGCCGAAGTAGATCTGCGGCACGCGAGCCTGCTGCGTCATCGTTGATGTCGGCGGGAGATCCTTCATCCACAAGACCGGCAGTCCTTCCGGCGTGACCTCGTTCGACGCGCTGAGCGTAAGGCCCATACCGTGCGTGAAGGTCAGATGCTCATTCACGAAGGTGCGCGTGGGCAAAGCCGCGGGATCGAGTTCGCGCGCTGAGAGCAACACGTGGCGCAATTCACCGTTCACGCGATAGCGATCGTCATCCACCGCCACGAAGTCGTAGTAGGTGCGGATGGACTGAATCTGCCCGAAGGTCTGTAGCAGCGGCTCGCGATCCCATAGCCGCACGTTATCAATGGTCGAGCGGTTTGCGGCGATGTCTGCTGCCGTGAGTTGCTGGTCGCCGTCCAGCTCGCGACGCTCCACACTGTCAAGCGACCAGGCGCGGCGCGTGGCCGCGATGTGATGGATGATCTGCGCCGATTCCTTAGCCAGTTCGTTGGGCTGCACTACGAGGCGCTGCACCACGCTTGGCACCACACCGTTCACGAGCGCCGTCAGCAGGAAGTTTCCCACCACGACAATTACCGCGATGCGCGCCAAGATCCCGCGACGTGCACCCCACAGAACCGCAACCGCGCCAACGAGCAACAACACGGCCATCACTTGCATGCCGGGCAGGCGCACGTGCAAGTCGGTCCAGTTGGCACCCTGGAGTGGCGCGTGCGTCCCAAAGAGCACCCCTGGCATACCAATCAACCAGGAACGTACCGCCGACAGCACGAGCCACAGCGCCGCGAGAACGGCTAGGTGCCACTCTGCCTGCTGATCGATGCGCAGGCGGCCCAACCGCAGACCGATGTCACCACGCACTACATAGATCGGGATGGAAATAAGGATGAGCGAGAGAAACAGCAATCCCCAAATCCAATCCAATGCCACTTGCAGCGCCGGCAAGGTGAATACGTAGTACGCGATGTCGCGCCCGAAGATTGGATCAGTATCACCGAAAGGCGTACGGTACCAGAACTGAATCAGCGTACGCCAGCGCGAAGCCAGGCCCGAGGCGAGTAAAAACGAGAGCAACAATGTCGCCGGCAACGTGAGCGCCTGCGCCACGCGCACGAGGAACTTGGTGCGCATCTGCACACCGCCCTCAGCCAGCACGAGAATACTTTCCGCGGAACGCTCAAGGCCCCGCAGCGCGAGACGCGCCGAACCGTAGAGCGCCGTGAAGCCAAGTACGAAGGCAGTACCGCCAAGAAATAACTGTGCGGTGATCTTGAGCGTGAACACGCGCTCGAATCCGATCTCGCGGAACCAGAGCCAGTCGGTGACGGCGGTGGCGAGCGCGGGAATCGCGAGGAGCAGGATGACGCCGACGATGAAAATCAGCGTCGCGCGGCGTTGGGGCGTGAGGAGAGAGGACACAGCGACCTAAGAGTGGGGGGATGCTGCAGCAGCAGCGCATGACGGTCCGTGCCAGGGCACACCGTTATGCACGCGGCGTAACGCATCAATCAAACGATTGCGTTCGGTCATGCTGAAATATGCCGCTGCGCGCGTATTCGGACGGGATTCTGGGAGAAGACCTCCCACAAATGGACAGAAGCCCCTAAGTCGTTGTCAGAATTAGAGTTACGTCGCTAGTGGTGAGAACTAGGTCCCGGGGAATGAGCGTAACCTCCTGTTAATCATAGACTTAGCCAGTTGACGATGTTGCCAGACAACCCTACATTTCGTCCTCAGTGCGCAGGGCGCGAAATGGTCGCGCTTCCCGCACTACCTCACCGATCTGGAGATTTACCAAGTATGAAGCGCCTTGCTCTTCTCGCTGCCGTTGTGCTGTTCGCTGCTTGCGCCCCCAAGGCCGAGGAGACCTCGTCCGAGATGGCCGCTCCGGCTGCTCCGATGGCTGATTCCGCAGCAATGATGACTGATTCGACGAAGATGGATTCGACGAAGATGGATTCGACCGCCACGAAGGCGATGTAAGCTGCGTCGCTCCTGACGCACCGAAGGCGCGGACTCATTCGAGTCCGCGCCTTCGTCGTTTGTGGCAGTTCGACATCGATTCTTTCGCGACTCAGTCACCCGTGCGAATGGTCGTCGCGGGCTCGAAGAGAATCACCTCGACCTCTCGCTCCGCGACGGGTCGATGCTCCGTCCCACGTGGCACAATCAGAAACTCACCCTCACGCAGCGTGAGCGTACGGTCGCGGAATTCCATCCTGAACTCACCGCGATGTACGAGGAACATTTCATCTTCGTGCGTGTGTTGGTGCCAGTGGAACTCACCACGGAACTTCACGGCTTTCACCTCTTGGCCGTTCAGTTCGCCAATCACCACCGGAGCCCAGTGCTCCCTGATTGCCGCGAACGCCGCCTCGAGGTTCGCAACCATGCTTACGCTGGCGGTGCGTCCGCAACCGGAGCGGCCACCGGGGTCACGGGGCGCTTACGGCTGCCGAAATGCCCACCGCGCTCACGCGGCTGCGCGAGTTGGAAGAGTCGGTTCGTGTAGAAGGCGATAATGCGCTCCTGCACGCTCGTGCGCGTGTCACCAGAGGCCGCACGGAACGGCGCGTAGCGCTGCGGATCTCCGCTCACGGAGAACCACCACCACGACTCCTCCACCGGGCCACGAAGCTCTTCGATGGTGCACACGTAAGACTTGTCGCCGTCCTTGAACTCAAAACCCTTGATCATCAATTCGCTCCATCGGCGCGATCGCGCCGCACAAGAATCCGCTTCCCCTTAATCGTCGCCTTGGCCATCGCGGCCAACACGGTATCCGCGGCATCCGCCGGGACCTGCACGATCGAATGCCGGTCGAACACCGTAATCGTTCCGATGCTCGTCGCGGCCAAGCCTGCCTCGTTAGCAATCGCACCAACGAGATCTCCGGGACGCACCTTCAACTTGCGCCCCGCTCCCACATACAGCTTCACCATCTCACCGCCGCCACGTTGCACACCCTTGGCCGCCGGACGAGCGGACTTCCGCTCCTTACGATCCGCTTCGCGCTCACGCGCGGGATGACGCTCACGGGGGGCCGCCGCCGACGGAATCTCGGCTACGTCCTCTGTCTCACCCTGCGCCCGCGCGGCCTGCTTCACGGCCGCCGCCGCGATATCGAGTGGATCGAAGTCGGCGACGAGCGGCGCCACAACCTCACGCCAAGCCTCAAAGCCGCCCTCGAGCAACACCTCACGCAGATCATCGGTGGCCTGCTGCACACGACGCTGCTTCAAATCGGCGACTGTCGGGAGCGGCGCAACTTCGATTGGTCGCCCCGTGGCGCGCTCAAAGTTGCGCAGCCATCGCTGTTCGCGGGGCTCGCAGAGCGTGATGGCCACACCCTCACGACCGGCACGACCGGTGCGGCCAATGCGGTGCACATAGGCTTCCGTCGCCGAGGGCACGTCGTAGTTCACCACGTGCGACACATGCTGTACATCGAGTCCGCGAGCGGCCACGTCAGTCGCCACGAGCAACTCCGCACTCTTGGCGCGGAAGCGCTTCATCACGCGGTCACGCTGATCCTGCGAGAGGCCGCCGTGTAGCGCCTCGGCGCCGTATCCCTGCGCCTTCAAGGTCTCAGCCACTTCATCCACTTCCGTCCGCGTGCGGCAGAAGATGATGGCGCTCTTGGGCTGCTCGACGTCGAGGATGCGCCCCAAGGCGGCCGTCTTGTGCGCGCGCGGCACCACGTAGGCAACTTGGCGCACCTTGGCAACGGCTCCAGCTTTCACCTTCTCTGTGGCAATCGCGATGACTTCGGGATCGCGCAAATGTGTGCGCGCAATCGCGGCGATACGCGGTGCGAGCGTGGCCGAAAACAGCGCCACCTGCTTTTCCGCGGGCGTGGCAGCGAGAATCGCCTCAAGATCTTCGGCGAAGCCCATGTCCAGCATCTCATCGGCCTCATCGAGCACGACGGTTGCCAAGTGCGCCAAGAAGATCGTCTTGCGACGAATGTGGTCGAGCGCGCGTCCAGGCGTCGCAATGACAACGTCCACACCACGCTTCAGCGAGCGAATCTGCCCGTCCATCGGCGTGCCGCCGTAGATGGGCAGTGCAACCGCGCCTGACGAATGACCGTATCGGTAGATGGCTTCAGCCACCTGCATCGCCAGCTCACGCGTGGGCACCAACACCAACGCGGAGGTCCGCTCGCGCGCAGTGGCATCAGGCCGGAGATTCGCCAGCAGCGGCAGCGCGAAGGCCGCAGTCTTTCCTGTACCCGTCGCAGCCTGCGCGAGGACGTCTCGGCCGGCGAGCAGAGGTGGAATGGCCGCCCGCTGGATGGGCGTCGGCTCCTCGTATCCGAGGGCCGTCAGAGCGGCGAGGGTCTTTTCAGGGAGGCCAAGGGCGCTAAACCCCAATGGCGACGAGTCGGAGGTCGAGCGGGAAGGCATCTCTAAAGATACACTACTTACACTGTGAAAACCGTCGTTCGAGCCACAGCGCGCACATTGAAGGCCCAAGCAAGCACCATTGGCGGCTCCGTAGCCGCCATCTGGGCGGGCTTCACGGCCCAGATCGTGTCCAACAACGCCGTCGTTGCTTGGGGCATCCACCCTCGCACCAAGCAGGGGCTTTGGGGGATTTTCTTCGCGCCCTTCCTGCACGGGAGTGTCGAGCATCTGGTCGCCAATACTGTGCCGCTCGTGATACTGGGCTGGCTCGTAATGCTTCGCGACTCCAAGCACTTTCTCCCCGTCACTCTGCTCTCAATGCTGGGGGCGGGCCTTTGTGCGTGGACACTCGGCGCACCGGGCAGCGTACACATCGGCGCGAGCGGCGTGGTATTTGGCTACCTCGGGTTTCTCATGCTTGCCGGTTGGTACGCGCGTTCACTCGGCGCGATTGCGCTCAGCGTAGCTGTCACCGTGATGTGGGGTGGCGTGGTTGCTGGCGTACTGCCGGGCCAACCAGGAATCAGCTGGCAGGCCCACCTCGGGGGATTCCTTGGTGGAATCCTCGCTGCGCGGGCGCTGGCCCCACGCAGCGCACGACTCACGCTCGGGCGTTAAGCGGGCCCACTCATTCGGCGCGCATCGCCTCGGCCGGATCCACCCGCGTCGCCCGCCACGCGGGAATCAAGCAGGCCGTCGCTCCCGTGAGCAGTAAGATTGCCGCCACGCCGCCAAACACGAGCGGATCGCGGGGCTGCACATCGAAGAGCACTACGGTCAGCAACTGCGCGATGCCCGCAGCGAGTCCGAGTCCGATCAGCATTCCGATGCCAAGCTGCCAAGCACCGTTGTTGAAGATCAGCTTCACGACGCGCCCGGGCGTGGCGCCGAGCGCCATGCGAATGCCCATCTCACGCGTACGGCGGCTCACCGCGAAGCTCATCACGGCGTAAAGACCGATGCTGGCCAGGAACAGCGCGACGACACCGAAGATGGCGAACATCGTACCGAACACGCGCACGAACCACAGCGGTTCGGAGATGGCCTGCGCCAACGTCATCGGCCAATAAATCGGCAGGTCAGGATTGAGCGAGGCCACAGCCGCGCGCACCTGCGGTACATACGACAGGGGATCGCCTGCCCCGCGAAGCGTGATGTAGGCAAACGCCGGCTGCGACTGTGCCAGCGGACGCAGCAAAATGGGTGGACGCGGATCCTGCGCGTCACCGGCGAAGAGATCCCCGAAGATACCGACGATGGTCAGGTACTCCGCTGTGCTCTCAAGACCGCCGGGCTTGATGCGCTGTCCGAGCGCGTTGCCATCAGGGAACATCTCGCGAGCAAATCGTTCGTTCACGATGATGACCGGCAAGGCACCCTCGCGATCGGTGGCGTCGAGCGTCCGACCCTGCTTCAGCGGAATCTCGAGGGTCTGCAAGAAGTCCGGCGAGACGGCGCCGGTGCGCACCCGAGGCATATCGTCTTGCCGCTCGTACACCCGGCCGTCCACTTGGATCAACTCGCGATTGAAGCCCTGCTGCGCACCCGGCAGTGACGAGGCAAGCGTGACGGACTGCACGCCGGGAATGGCGCGCAAGCGCTCGGGCAACTGATCCCAGAACAGTTTCTGCGCCACGGTGTCGGTATACGTCGTGGGGAACCCAACGCGCGCGGTGAATACGGACTCCGTGGCGAAGCCCGTGTCGCGCGTGTTGGCCTTGAGCACACTCTTCACCATCAAGCCCGCGGCGACGAGCAATCCGCAGGAGAGCGCAATCTCGAAGACGACGAGTGCCTTACTGAGCTTTCCGATGCGCATGCTCGAGGCACCACGCGATTCATCCTTCAAGATCTCCGCGACGTCAGGCCGCGATGCCTGGAACGCCGGAATCAAGCCGGCGAGCAGCGCCGCCAGAAACGAGACGCCGATGGAGAACGCAAGCACCGGCGGATACAGGTCAATCTTGATAAAAAACGGCGGATTCGTATTCACGATGGCGCGCGTGAACGCGTCCATCCCAACCTTGGCGAGGATCACACCGAGCACGGCACCGCCAGCGGAAAGCACCAAGGCTTCCGAAAGAAAGATGCGAACGATCTGCCCGCGCGTCGCGCCGAGTGCGGCGCGTACGCCCACTTCCTTGGAACGATGCGCGGCGCGGTCGAGCAGCAGGTTCGCGACGTTGGAGCAGGCAATGAGCAGCACAAAGAACACCGCGCCAAGCATCGTGTAGAGCAGCTGTGTCGGCTCAGGACCGATGTACGCATCCACGAACGGAATCGCGTACGCCGTGAAGTCCTTATTGCTCTCCGGATAGTCCACCGCCAGGCGGCTGTAGATCGTCGCGAGTTCGGCGGAGGCTTGATCCACGTCTACGCTCGGTGCCAACTGACCCATGACTTGCACGAACTGTCCTTCGCCACGCACGCCAAGCAGCGGGTCGGTCTGCAGCGGCAGGTACAACTCGCCGCCGTCAGGGAATCGGAATCCTTCTGGCATCACGCCAATGATTTCGTAGGGCTCGCTATTCACGCGGATACTGCGGCCAAGCACCGTCGCATCGCTGCCAAACCGATCACGCCACATTGCGTAGCCAAGGATTGCGACCTTAGCGCCGCCAGGCGCGTCTTCACCCTCGCGGAAGCTGCGTCCGTGGATCGGCTGTACACCGCTCATCGCCAGCCCATCGCGGGTAATCCAAGTTCCGGAGTAACGCTCGGCGCGGTCCGTGCCAGCCACGTTCATCGTGCCGCTGGTGAAGGCACCGAAATACGTGAAGGACTTCACCTGACCCTTCAAATCCGCGAAGTCCTGGATGGAGGGACCCTGTCGCGTAATGTTCGTGCGCGGATTCTCGCGATACACCGCCATGATGCGATCGCCGCCCTCGAAGGGCAGGCCGCGGAGAATCGCACCGTACACGATGCTGAACATCATCGTCGTCAACCCGATACCGAACATCAAGGCGATGGTCGAGACGATAGTCAGTGCGGGGCTCTTGCGGAGCGTGCGCAGGCCGAGCTTGAAGTCGCGGAGCCAAGAATCCATTGGGTACTCGAGAGGGGTGGCTCCCCCGCCTACGCCCCGCGCCGATGCTAAGGTTTCACCAAGACCCTTTGTGACCCAACGCCACAGCCCCCCGAAGCGTAGACTTGGCTGTCCCCTTTTCCCTCGAGACGATGCCTCAGATTCGCTCGCTCGGCGCAGTCGCCCTTGTCGCGGCTCTCGCCTTCCCGTCCGGCGCCCAAGGGCGCCCCACCGACGGGTACCACAACGCCGCCCGCCTGACCGCGGCTCTCGACTCCATTGCGCGCAGCAGCGCCAGCTTGGTTCGCCTGGAGGTTCTCGCCACCTCGCCCGGCCGTCGGACAATCCACGTAGTGCGCCTCGGCGGCCCCGAAGAGCGCCCCGCCGTGCTCGTCCTCGCCGGTGCCTACGGGCCGCAACTCAGCAGTTCAGAAGTCGCGCTGCGCATGATTCGCGACATCGTGCGCTCCAACGGCTCCGCGGCGCTGTTGCAGGAGAATACGATTTACATCGTGCCGCGCCTGAACCCCGATGCGAGCGAGACCTTCTTTGGCCCCCTGCGCTGGGAGCGGAAGGGAAACGACGGCGCCTTCGATGACGATCGCGACATGATGGATGATGAGGACGCACCAAACGACCTCAACGGCGATGGCCTCATCACGATGATGCGTGTGAAGGCCGCGGGCGGTGAATGGATTGCCGATGCCGTGGACCCCGCGCTAATGCGTCGCGCCGACGCCACCAAGGGTGAGCGGGGCGTGTATCGCCTGCTCACGGAAGGCCGCGACGATGACAACGACAGCGAATACAACGAGGACCCGCCCGGCGGCACCGACATCTCGCGCAACTTCAGCAACAACTTTCGCTTCTTCGGTGAGAACAGCGGCCTGCACCCCTTCTCGGCCGACGAGTCGCGCGGGCTCGCGGAGTTCGTCAGTACGCACGACAACATCGCCGCCGTGTATGTGCTCGGCATGCAGGACAACTTGATCAAGGCTTGGGAAGGTCGACGCGTGCCGGGCATCGGTGGCTCGCCGCAGGGCACCTCGGCCGGCGGACCGTTTACGGCCTCGTTGCCGGAAGACAACGGCTGGTTCAACGAAGTGTCGCGCCGCTTCAAGGCGAGCACAGGGTGGAGCGAAGGTCCGGCGACTGCAGCGGACGTTGGTGACCCGCTCTCATGGGCCTACTTCCACATGGGACGCTTCGCGTTCGGCTCGCGCGTGTGGTGGCCGGGCAAGGCTACGGCCGACACCGCCGCGGCGCGCCGTGCACCGGCAGTGGATCCGATTGCCGCCGAGCGCAACGACTATCGCTGGATGAAGGCCAACAATCCGGCGGGCTTCGTGGAATGGACGCCCGTGCAGGGGATGATGATTGACGGTGAACAGGTAGAGGTTGGTGGTTTCGCACCCTTCGCGCTGCTCAATCCAGCGGGCGCGCAGCTCGACTCGCTGGCTATGAAGCACACAGCCTTCGTGACCGACCTCGCGAAGATGCTGCCGCGCATCGCGACGCCTACCGTCACCGTGACGGAAGTCGGGCCGCGTGTGTATCGCCTGCGCGCGGTGATTCAGAACAACGGCTTTCTCCCGAGCAACGCCGCCATCGGCGTGCGCTCACGGTTGCCGCAGCGCGCGCGCGTGGAACTGGTGCTCGGTAACGGCCAGCAGCTCAGCAGCGGCCGCAGGATGCAGTACGTGAATGCGATTCCCGGTAGCGGGGGAACCGAGGCCTTTGAATGGGTACTCGTCGCTGCGCCGAACTCCACCGTGACACTCAACGTGGGCTCGCCGCACGCGGGACTCAGCACGCAAACCATCACACTCCGCGCGAGGTAAGCGACCAATGCCATTTGCATTGACGAAGTCCGTCGCACCACGCATTGGTGCGCTATTCACGCTCGCGGCCCTCGTGGCCACACCTGTTGCGCTGTGTGCGCAAATCCGAACCTCACCACCAGCCACGCGCGCCACGCAGCCACCAGTGGCTGGTGCGCTGGCCGCACTCGGCTCGCCCCCAAACCCAAAGGTGGCCGTCAGCTGGGATCGCTTCTACGATCACGCCGGCCTGCACGAGATTGCCCGTCGTCTCTCCACGGCGCATCCGGGCTTCGTGAAGCTTGGCACGATTGGCAAGAGCACAGAAGGCCGTGAGATGTTCCTGGTCACCGTCACCAACTTCGCGGTGGGTGATGCAGACAAGAAGCCGGCGATGTGGATTGACGGCAACATCCACGCCAACGAGATACAGGGCGCCGAGTTCTCGCTGTACACGGCGTGGTACCTCGCGGAGATGGCGGACCGCGTGCCGGCCGTGGATTCGCTGCTGCGCAATTACACGCTGTACATCGTGCCCAGCATCAATCCGGACGGACGCGACCATTACATCCACGAGCCCAACAACGCGAGTTCGCCGCGTACCGGTCTCGCGCCGCGCGACACGGACGGCGACGGGCGCGTGGACGAAGACGGCTTGGATGACCTGAATGGCGACGGCCACATCACGCAGATGCGCCGTCGCAATACGAACGGCCGCTTTCGTGTGTCGCCGGAAGATCCGCGGCTCTTGGTGCCGGTGCTGCCCGGCGAACAAGGCGAGTACGACCTACTCGGCGCCGAGGGCTTTGACAACGACGGCGACGGCGTCGTGAACGAAGACGGGCCCGGCGTCTACGACCCGAACCGTAATTGGCCTTGGCGTTGGGCGCCGCAGTATGTGCAGGGCGGCGCGGATCGCTATCCCGGTTCGCTCATGGAGACGCGCAACATCATGAATTTCGTGATTGCGCATCCCAACATTGCCGGCGCCCAGAGCTACCACAACAGCGGCGGGATGCTGCTCCGTGGTCCGGGCGTGCCTCAGGATGAGTATCGCCCGCAGGACGTGCAGGTCTTCGACCAGCTCGGCCGCGTTGGCGAGGAAGTGCTGCCGGGTTACCGCTACATGATTGTGTGGAAGGATCTCTACACGGTGTGGGGTGGAGAACTCGATTGGTTTTATGGGGCGCGCGGTATCCTGACGTTTTCCAACGAGCTGTGGACGCCGTTCCTCTACTTCTACAAGAACGCGCAGGATGATGGTGGTTTTGGCGGCGGGAATGCGCAGAATCGTCGCTACCAGACCACGGAGTCCCGCTTCAATCGCCTGCTGCTGATGGGCGAGGCGATGGTGGAGTGGACGGAAGTAGGCCACCCGCAGTACGGGCGCGTGGAAGTTGGCGGCACCAAGAAGAACTTCGGGCGCGTGGAGCCAGGCTTCATGCTGCAGAGCGACGGGCATCGCAACATGATGTTTACGCTCTACCAGACCTCGCAGATGCCACTGGTACAGGTGGACTCGGTGACGACGCGCTCGCTGGGCAACGGGCTCACGGAAGTCACGGCGGTGGTGGTGAACCGCCGCGTTGCGCCGACGCACACGCAGCAGGACATCGAGAATCGCATCTCACGGCCAAACCTGATTTCGCTGTCGGGCGGGCGTGTAATCTCGGGCTTCATCGTGGACAATCCGCTCAATGGCGATGCCACGGAGCAGAAGAACAATCCAGGCACGATTCGCGTGGGCAACATTCCCGGTCAGGGCATCGTGCGCGTGAAGTGGATTGTGCAGGGAGCGGGGCCGTTTACCGTGACGGCTGATTCGCAGAAGGGTGGGAGTTCGACGCTGCGTTCGCGGTAACGACTTTCACCACGAAGGCACGAAGGGTTTCCAGCAGATCTGTAACTCAGCGCGCCCCCTAAAGTCTAAGAACTTTAGGGGGCGCGTCGATGATGGACGCTGCAGGGAGCCCTTCGTGCCTTCGTGGTGAATAGCCCTTGTACTTGTCCAGCTATCACGCAAATCGTTGCGCTCTTGCCGAAACGTTAGCCCGCACGCTTTCGTATCGGGAACCATGACAGCATTCCTCACGATTGATCGCGTCGAGAAGCGCTACAGCACGGTGCAGGCCGTCGCGGGCATTTCTCTCGAGGTGCAGCCCGGCGAGGCCGTCGCGTTGCTCGGCCCCAACGGCGCTGGCAAGACCACACTGCTCCGCATGCTCGTCGGCATCACGCGGCCAGACCGTGGACGGATTGTGTGGCAGGGCGGCGCTTCATCGCTGCCACCAGCCGACCTGGGGTACCTGCCTGAGGATCGCGGCCTGTATCAGGATATGCCCATCAAGCGCACGCTCACGTACTTCGCGCGTCTGCGCGGCATAGCGGGCCCTGAGGCAGAACGCCGCGCCAGTACTTGGCTTGAGCGCTTTGAACTCGGCGACCGCGCCAAGGAGAAGCTGAGCGCTTTGTCAAAGGGCAACCAGCAGAAGGTGCAGCTGGCCGCAGCGATTCTGCATTCGCCACGCTTCGCGATTCTGGACGAACCATTCAGCGGCCTCGATCCGATCAATCAAGAGTTATTCCTTTCGATTGTGCGTGAGCTTCGCGCGGCGGGCACCACGCTGCTGTTCAGCGCGCACCAGATGTCGCTGGTAGAGCGAATGGCGGATCGTGTGATGGTGCTACATCGCGGCAAGGAACTCCTGCACGGGAGTATCTGCGAGCTCGTGGCCGGAGGGACGCTGCACGATCTCTACGTCGAAAAGGTAGGAGCGGCCAACGCGGAACTTGGCATCACCAATGGGGAGGCGGCGTGACGCGCTGGCAACAGACGTGGGAGGTGGCGCGCTGGGAATTCATGCGCTTCGTGAAGTGGAAGCAGCAGCTCATTGGCTTCGCGATTTTGCTCGTGATGGGCTTCGGCGGAGGCTTCGTTGGACGATCCGTTGCGAAGGCGGAGCAAAAGCCGAGGATGATTGCTGTGATTGGCGGCGATTTGCTGGGCTTCCCGCTTCCCGAGGCCAAGCCCGTGGCCTGGGATAGCTCCGAATCGTGGACGGTGGCGTCCGCAAGCGCGGCGCTCGCTGAGAAGAGACTGAGCGGCGTGCTCGTGGTGACGTCGGCCCTCGAGGCGGAACTGATGATTCGATCACAGGCCGAGTGGGCGGAAACTCTCGAGCGTGCGCTGACGGCAGCGCGGCAGTCCGCGTTGCTCGCACGGGTCGTGGCCGCGTCGCCGGAAGGCGCGGCCTTAGTGACGCCATTCGCCTTCCGCAAGACACTCACAGATGCTGGCGCCAGGCGTACGGAACTCTCGACGCGCATCACGGCGCTGGCCATCCTGTTCATCGGGTTCACGCTGGTCATGGGCGGATTTGGTACGCTGTTCACGGGCATCACGGGTGAGAAGCAGCAGCGCGTGACGGAACAGTTGGTTGCCATCGTTCCGCCGCAGGTGTGGATGGACGGCAAGATCATCGGACTTACCGGTGCGGCGCTGGTAGGAACCGGCATCACGACCATCGGCCTCTACGCCGTGGTGAAGGTGCTACCCTTGGCGCTCGGTCGCAGCGCATTGCCCATGCCGTCACTGGGCGGGGACTTCGGTGTACTCGCGCTCATTACCCTCATCACGCTACTGGGCGTGGTGCTGTGGTTCAGCCTGATGGCCGCAATCGCCGCGACGATTGACGATCCGAACAGCTCGACGCGCACGCTGCTCCTCTTTGCGCCGATGCTGCCGATTGGCGTGGCGTTCGGCATGACATCCAAGCTTGATTCGCCGGCGGCTCAAGTGCTTGGCGTCTTTCCCCTTACCTCCAGCGCGATGATGCCGATGCGTCTCGCGGTGACGACGGTCGCGTGGTGGGAGGTAGTATTGGCGTTGTTGCTGCTTTCCGCGACCACTTGGCTCTTCAGACGCATAGCGGGCAAGGTGTTTGGCGCTGGCATGTTGATGTACGGGAAGGAGCCGACACTTCGTGAAACCTTGCGCTGGATGCGCGAGGGCTAGCGGGGAACTATTGCGCTCACCGCACGGTATCTTCCCACATGGGAGCGCCTAGCCAACATTCGGCGCCAAGGTTACGATACCCGCTCATCCACACGGCCTCCGGAGGTACGATGCCAGAGAATGCGTTCGTCGTCCGGTCGTATCAGAACAGCATCGAAGCCGAGTTTGCGCAATCGGTGCTCG
Organism: Gemmatimonas sp.; assembly: GCA_031414535.1. Lineage (GTDB taxonomy): Bacteria > Gemmatimonadota > Gemmatimonadetes > Gemmatimonadales > Gemmatimonadaceae > Pseudogemmatithrix. Next base: position 48,742 of record JANNVQ010000055.1, on the reverse strand, counting down.
ATGCCAACGGCATTGTCAGCATGCTCTTGAAGGACAACGCTGGCGGGATGCTGCCGTTCTTGAATGTGTTGAACCCCGTGCGCCTCGTCGTGCGTCAGGGCGACGTGGACACTGCGGTGCGAATTCTTGATGCCACCGCGGCGACGGACCCGAGCGCCACCGAAGGACCGCTGCTCAGCTAGCCCGCTCTAGCGGGAGAATCCCGCGAGCGTCACACCCATCGCGTCAATCGCGGCGCGTGCGCGCCACGGATCACGACCGTTATAGATGAATGCGAAGGCTAGTGGCTCGCCGTCGTGCGTACTCACGTAGCCGGCGAGCGAGGTGACGTCGTTGGTGGTGCCAGTCTTGGCGCGCAGATTGTCGGCGGCGGGCGTGCGGCGCATGCGAGTGCGGAGCGTCTCGCTGCGTCCCGCCACCGGGAGCGTGGCTTGAAACACCTGCCCCCAGGGCGCCGAGCCGGCGTAGGCGAGCAGTTGCACCATTGAGCGCGCCGTCACGCGATCGAGCGTCGAGAGACCACTGCCGTCAGCGGCGTACACGGCGTCCCGCCGAACGCCGACCCGCTCCGACAAGAAGGTGCGGAGCGCCTCATTCGCCGCTTCGGCGCTCCCCACTCCGCTCACCGAGCGCGCGGCGTTGCGGAACAATAATTCGGCAAAGTGATTGTTGCTCTCGCCGTTCATGGTCACCACGAGTTGCGCGAGTGGCGGTGATGCCCAGGCTGTGAGGCGCTCCGCAGTCGCGGGTGCGGTGGAGGCGGACGTCTCGCCATCCACCACGATGCCTCGCTTCTCAAGCGCCGCGCGGAACGCCGCCGCCGCGAAGCGCTCCGGCTGTTCCACCACGACGCGATACGTACGCTCGGGACTCAGGGCGCCAATCCATCCAGTGACGCGAAAGCGATCCGCCGTCGTGTCTTGCCACACGCTGATGCGCGCGCCGCGCTGGCCGGGACGCACCTGCACCGTGGGATAGATGGGTATGCCAATGAGGGGCTCGTCGAAACTCACCGTCGCGCCGCCGGCCGTGGAGCGCACCACGATGTTGGCGACATTCTCATTGACCGAGAGCGCCGAGACTCGGGCTGCATAGCCAGCTTGCAGGTAGCGTGTACGCCAGCCTTCGGGCACGCGACGACTCTCGAACGCCGACGCATCGCCAATGATGCCGCCGGAGACGCGGCGCACACCCGAGGCATAGACAAGGTCGGCGATTGCTTCCATCGGTGCCACACCGCCGTGCCAGGCGCGATACCGCGCCCCGAGCGAAGGATCGCCTGCACCCTTGAGATACAGGTTCCCACTCAAAGTCCCATCGCGACCCAACTCTCCGTCGCGAAGGATATCCGTGCGAAACTGATGCGCCGGGCCAAACCGCTCAAAAACGATCGCGGCCGTGAAGAGCTTCATCGTCGAAGCGGGGAGCAGCATCTCATCCGCTTCGCGCGCGTACAGCGTGTCTCCACGCGTGAGCGATACGACGGCGACGCCCCATTCACCTCGATTCGTACTCGAGTTCACGAGGTAGTCCAAGTCGCGCTTGAGCGCGGCCAAACCTCTGGGCGTGGTGGCGCGCAACACGCTGCGGTTCGGTGCGGGCCTGCGGGCAGCGGCGGAGACCGTGGGACGGGCCACCTGCCCGGTGGGGCGTGGTGCTGGTGGCCGACTCGTGCCCTGCGCGCCAACCTCAGCAGCCAGCAAGGCCGCAGAGAGGGTCAGAAGAAGTAGCGGTCGCGGTGGCATCTCCTCGTAGGTTAGCACCCCGGAGGGGTTGCTCCTAGGCCTCGCGGACCTGAGCTCCGACCTGATCGTCGCGCTCGGCCGTCACCCAGCGGAAGAAAATCACCGAAGTCAGTAGATAAAAGAACAATCCGCCCGGTATCCACATGATGAGTCCACCAAGCCGCTGGTCCTCCAGTGGAGACAGCCCCCAGAGCCGCGGCGAGCTCGCGTAGGCGGGATACAGCACGTGGTCGGCATAGACGATGAAGATTGATATGATGGTCATCGGTAGCGTCATCACGAAGCTGTACAGCATCTGTCCCGGGTAGCTCAAGCGCGGCAACTCCGGCAACGGGCTCAGCATGGGCCACCACATGAGCACTGCCGCCACCAGGAACATCAGGTGTTGAATGATGTGCACGGCATGGTAGTACATGGCCGCGTTATACATCGGCGGCAGGTGCCAGCCAGCGAGGACGAGATTGAAGATTGTGAATGCCGCGGTCGGGACGGTGATGATCTTCGCGACGCGATTCACGGTGGCGTTCTTGAGCGCAGGCCGCAGCATCCAGCCCGGCGTGCCCAGCAGGAGCAGCGGCGGCACGACGATGGTAAGCACGAGATGCTGCACCATGTGTCCGCTGAACAAATAGAAGTCGGAGATATCGTGCACCGGCCCATTCAACGCGAAGAACATCACCACGAGACCGATGGTGAAGCAGAAAGTCTGAAGTGGGCTCGGCTTCTCGTGGGGCGCATGCGCGCGTGCACGAAGAATCCACAGCGCCTGCAATACGACCAACCCCGTGACTGTAGACCAATGCGTAGTGAATCCGCCTTGGCTCAGGTCAACGTTGGGGTGCAGGAATATCTGTGGAATGCGCATTCGTCTGGAAATTTAACGGCTTTCACCACGAAGGCACGAAGAGTTTGCAGAAAACTTTCGGCCCCGCTACGCCAAGAAGCTAGAGCTTCTTTAGGGTTGCGGGGCCGTGAGTGTGTTTCGATTCCCTTCGTGCCTTCGTGGTGAAAGGCCTCTGCCGTTCTTTCTAGAAGCTGAGCTGCCGGAACAGGAACAACAGCGCCACAATCGTCGCCATGGCAATGACGAGCGGTCCGCTGAATAGCATTTTGAAAATCTTGTGATCGTACTTCAGGTGCATATAGAACATCACCACGATGGCGAACTTCACCGCCGACATGATGATGAGCGACGGATTGAACAGCGGGGACGCAACGAGGGCTGGGATGTAGTACGCCCAGACCTCGACCACCGTAATCAGCGTCAGGATGACGAAGATCTTGAGGTAGGTCGCACCGTTCGGATGCGCGTGGGCGGCGTGCTTGTCGACGTGCGCGGATTCGTGTGCCATTTCGGTGCCCGGTTACTGAATGAGGTAGACGAGCGTAAAGATCGCGATCCAGACGACGTCCACGAAGTGCCAGTACAGCGCCGTGATGTCTACGAGCAGCTCATCGCCCGGACCGGCCAGGCCGCGGGTGCGATCCACCCAGAGTAGCGACATCAGCCAGAGCACGCCCACGGTCACGTGCGCGCCGTGGAAGCCGGTCAGCGTGAAGAACGTGGAGCCAAACAGGTTGGTCTTGATGGTCAGGCCTTCGTTCACGAATGCGGTGAACTCGTAGGCCTGGAAGCCGAGAAAGGTGGTGCCCAGTGCGGCGGTCACTGCGAGCCAGAGCTGCGAGGAGCGCTGCGCGCGCGTCCACCAGCCAGCGCCCGAGGGCAGTGGGACGCCCTTTAGTTGCACGGCCTGCAGGGCGAGCACCATCGCGAACGATGACGCCAAGAGCACGAAGGTGGACGCCGAGGTGACTGGGATGTCGAGGATGGGCTTGAACACCTTGCCCGCGGCATCGATGTACTCGGTGTGCGGATACGGACCGACCAGCGACTTGCCCTTGTAAATCAGGTAGGTCGCGATGAGCGAAGCGAAGAGCATGCACTCCGACCCGATGAACGCCCAGATGGCGATCTTCCGGTTGTCGAGACCGGTGGTCGTGTAGTGCGTGTGATGTTCGGCGTGTGCTGCGCCGTCTGCGTGTGCGGACATTGTCGGTTACTCGAGGGGGCTGGTGAGCCACAGATACAGCCCAGCGATCATGGCTGCGGCGCCGCCAAGCATTACCGTCAACGCGACGGCGAACATATCTATGCGCAGGAAGAGCAGGCCGCAGAACATCACGACCATCGAAAAGGCGACGAACAGTGGCTTGGCCGTGGGCAGCGGCATTGGAATGCCGAGCTCCTTGGCCGTGTGACGCTGCGTCTCCTCGTGCACCGGAACCGCGTGCGTGTCGGTGATGACCTTCGCGTCGGCGTGCGAGTGATCAATACCCGCCGTCATCTTCGGATCCTTCAGATCCCACAGCGGATAGCGTGAGGTGACCTCAGGAATCTGCGCGAAGTTGTACTCCGGCGGCGGCGAAGGAATGGACCACTCGAGCGTGGCGCCTCCCCAGGGGTCGTTGCCGGCAATCTCGCCGTGCTTGTGGCTGCGCACGAAGTTCCAGACGAAAATTGCCGTCGCCACCACGAGCAGGTATGTCCCGTAGGTCGCCATCATGTTGAACAGGTCGAAGCCCTGCCCCGCGTCATACGTATAGATGCGGCGCGACATACCCATCAGGCCGCTGAAGTGCATCGGAAAGAACGTGAGGTTCATGCCGATGAAATTCAGCCAAAAATGCCAGTTGCCTTGCGTCTCGTTGAGATGCCGGCCCGTCATCTTCGGATAATAGAAATAGATACCGGCGAAGATGCCCATGATGGAGCCGCCGAACAGCACGTAGTGGAAGTGCGCCACCACGAAGTAGGTGTCCGTCTGCTGCAGGTCGGCCGGCGGCGACGAGTGCATCACGCCGGAGATGCCACCGATGGTGAACATCGCGATGAGCGCGATCGCAAACTTCATCGGCACCGTGAAGCGGACCTCGCCGCTCCACATCGTGGCAATCCAGTTGAAAATCTTCACGCCGGTGGGAATCGCGATGAGCATCGTCATCAGCGAGAATATCGAGTCAGCGACCGCGCCCATTCCCACCGCGAACATATGGTGGGCCCAGACGCCAAAGCCGAGGAAGCCGATCATGATGCCCGAGTACACCATCACGTTGTAGCCGAACAGCGGCTTCTTCGAGAAGGTGGGCAGCACTTCGGACACGAGTCCGAAGGCCGGGAGAATCAGGATGTACACCTCTGGGTGACCGAAGACCCAGAACAGGTGCTGCCACAGCAGCGGGTCGGCGCCGGCGGCAATCGCGTAGAAGTTCGTCCCGAAGAAACGATCCATCAGGAGGAAGAACAGCGCCACCGTGATCGGCGGGAACGCGAGGATAATGAGGAACTGCACCACAAACGACATCCACGTAAACATCGGCATGCGCATCAGGCTCATGCCTGGCGCACGGAGGTTCACGATGGTGGTGATGAAGTTGAACGCCGCCGCGAGCGAGGAGATGCCGAGGATCTGGAGTCCGAGCACCCAGAAGTCGATATTCGGTCCGGTCGAGAAGCGTGGCGTGGTAAGCGGCGCGTAGCCAAACCAGCCGCCATCAGGCGCAACCTGGAACAGAATCGGCAGCGTGATGAAGATGCCGCCGAGTAAATACACCCAGTACGAGAACGCGTTCAAACGCGGGAACGCCACGTCGCGCGCGCCAATCTGCAGCGGAATCAAATAGTTGAAGAACGCCGCCGAGAGCGGCATCACGGCAAGGAACACCATCGTCGTTCCATGCATCGTGAACAGCTGGTTGTACGTCTCGGCGCTCACGAAGCCCATGTTCGGCTTCATGAGCTGCGTGCGGATTAGGGTGGCCTCGAAGCCGCCGACGAGGAAGAAGAAGAGCGCGGTCCAGAGGTACAAGGTGCCGATCCGCTTGTGATCGACCGTTGTGATCCAGCTCCAGATACCGGTGTTCTCATTCTCCGCCGACGCGTGGGCCGCAGTCGTGGGGTGAGCGATGGATGCCATGAGTCAGGGTCTCCGGATTACTTGAGCGACCGCAGGTACGCCACGACATCGGCGATCTGCGCATCGGTGAGGCCCGCAGTGACGGGGCCCTTGAGGTCGGGGCTGTACTCGCCAATGCCGACGACGAGCATCAAGGCGCCCGGCTTCATTGCGCGGGCGTTCTTGATCCAGCGTGCCAGCGTCGTGTCGTCGTTGCGGAAGAGTCCGCCGCCGAGCGTGTGGCGAGAAGCGAAGTGCGTGAGGTTCGGTCCGACGTTGCTCATGGCCATCGGGTTGCCGCTGATAGCGTGGCAACCGATGCAGCCGCCCATCATGAACGAGGTCTCGCCGCGCTTGGCATCACCCTGCGCGAGCAAAGCGTCGTCGAACTTGAGCGAGGCCGGAATCGGCGTCTGCGGAATAACGTGTTCCGGAAGATTTGCCGCCGGGAACACGTAGCCCGCTGCGGATGCCTCGGGCGCCTGCATCGCGGGCACCGGCATCGTGGCGGAGGCCGAAGCCACCGTCACGGGGGGGACTGCCGGCGCCGCGGTAGAAGTGGCCGTGTCATGCGGAAGTGCCGGGCGTGCCTGGTGCGCTGCCCAGGAGGCAAACTCGTCGGGCTGCACCGTAAAGAGCCGGAACTTCATGTTCGCATGGCTGGAGCCGCAGTACTCAGTGCAGAAGCCGTTCCACGCGTTAGTCCCAAGATCCACACGCGGCGTAAACCAGAGTGTGTTGGTCCGATTAGTGATGAGGTCGCGCTTGCCGCCCATCTGCGGAACCCAGAACGAGTGCAACACGTCCTTGGTGCGGAGCACGAAGTTCGCCGTGCGACCGACGGGGATGTACACCTCGTTGGCCGTCGTCACGCCGTACTCGGGGTAGTGGAATTCCCACCACCACTGATGGCCCGTGACTTCGATGGTCAGCGCGCCAGCGGGAGCCGGCGCCTGCGTCTGGAAGATGGTCTTCACCGTCGGCACGGCGATCAACACGAGAATCACCGCCGGAATCACCGTCCACGTGATTTCAAGCGCAACATTGCCGTGAATCTGTTTGGCAGGCGCACCACCCGGCCGCTTCCGGAAGCGGTAGATCGTGAAAATCAACGCCACTTCCACAACAACGAAGACGATGGTTCCCCAGAGTAGCAGGAGATCCCAAAGTCCGTCGATGGACGTGTTTAGATCAGTGGTGTGATTAAAAGTGGAATTCGGAGCGGACTCCATTCCACTACACGCGTTAAGCGTCAGGAGAGCCACTGCAGCAAGCAGGGCTGGTGCTGCCTTGCGCAGGCGCAGCATCGACATTTTTTCTGAGGCTGGGGGAACAAAACCGGAACCGGGAACTGCCCACGATTGCGACCCGAGGAAGCTACCCCACCCGATTGGGTGGGGCAAGCGGGAGATTCTCGCAAGTTGTGGAGCCAGAACGGGTTCCGAACCCCAGTCCTGTAATGGTCCAGCCTCAGTCCGGCGAAATCTCAATCTCCACCGCGTGCTCCTTCTTTACCTTTGATGCGGCCATCTCCATTGCGGTACGCAATTGTGCCACGGACTCGCGAAGTACCCGCACCTTGCTCTGCTCGCCACCACCCCTGCCCATAGACAAGACCATCGCGGTGACCTGGTCGGCAATAATGCCAAACTGCCCCTTCAGCTGACCCTGCAGCGGCTCGGCTGTGCGCTTGATCTGCCCGACCGTGAGGCCGACGCCGCGCTGATTCTTCACGTCGAGTGCCATGCGCTCCACAATCCCGTGAATCTTCTGGAGGGTAATCTGCGCTTCCTCCAAGGTCTTCATCTTCTGCGTGCCAGCGCCGTCGAGCTTAACTCCTGCCATACGCTCTACTCCAATTGGGACGGAAGACGGATAACGGATGCCACAAGCGAACTGCCCCAGCATCCGTCATCCGTCATCCGTCCATCTAGTGAGATCCCCCAACCATCCGCTCGGGATCAAGTATCTGATCAAGCTCCTTGCGAGTCAGCAGCTTCTTCTCCAGCGCCAGTTCCGCCACGCCTCTGCCGCTCTCCAGCGCCTCCTTGGCCAACGCGCTGCACTTCTCGTAACCCAGCGCCGGGAGCAGTGCCGTCACGAGGCCGATGGACCGTTCCACATACTCCCGCATTATCTGCGGGTTGGCCTCGATGCCTACTATGCACTTCTCGCGTAAAATGCGGCAGGCATTTTCCAGCGCTGAGATGTTGCGAAGCAAGCGATACGCGATAATCGGCTCGAACACATTCAACTGTAGCTGCCCCGCCTCGGCCGCCATCGTCACCGTCACGTCGCCGCCAATCACATCGAAGCAAACCTGATTGACGGCTTCGGGGATCACGGGATTCACCTTGCCGGGCATGATGCTCGAGCCCGGTTGCATAGCCGGCAAACGAATCTCAGCGAAGCCCGTGCGCGGGCCGCTGGAGAGCAAGCGCAGATCGTTGCAAACCTTGCTCAGCTTCACCGCACAGCGCTTGAGCACGCCGGAGAGTTGCACGAAACCGCCCGTATCGCTCGTGGCCTCCACCAAATCCGGTGCGGTAATCAAGGCGAGGCCCGTCACTTCACTCAACTGGGCGCGCACCTTCTCGGTGTAGCCGCGCGGCGCCGTGATGCCGGTGCCGATGGCCGTCGCGCCCATGTTGATCTCGCGTAACAGGGCCTTGGCCTCTTCCAGTCGGTCCACATCCTCGGCGATGGTGTTGCCAAACGCCCGGAACTCTTGGCCGAGGGTCATGGGCACGGCGTCCTGCAGCTGTGTGCGACCCATCTTCACATGCGGCGCAAATTCCCTGCCCTTGTCGCGGAACGACTCGACGAGCTTCCGCATCTCTGCCTGCAAATCTCCAATGGCGGCGTGCAGTGCGAGCCGCACGGCCGTCGGATACACATCGTTGGTGCTCTGTGCGAGGTTCACGTGCTCGTTGGGGTGTACGCGCGAAGACGTTCCCCGAGGCACGCCGAGCAACTCGCAAGCACGATTCGCAATCACCTCGTTGGCGTTCATGTTCGTCGAGGTACCGGCGCCACCTTGGATCATGTCCACGCGGAAGTGCTCGTGGTGCGTGCCCGCCTCGATTTCCGCACAGGCACGCACAATGGCATCACCCACGTCGGCGGGCAGCGTGCCGATCTCCATATTGGCCTTGGCCGCGGCTTCCTTCACCTGCGCCAGCGCCACGATGAGTTCGGGGAAGCTCTGCAGCGTCACGCCCGTAATCGGGAAGTTCTCGATGGCCCGCAGGGTCTGCACGCCGTAGAGCGCGGCCTGCGGCACATCGCGCTCGCCGAGAAGATCCTTGTCCTTGCGCGTCGGCCCGCCAAATCCTGCCGCGCGATCACGGCCAGACAGCGTGGCGTCGGCGGCCTTGAGGCGCGCCGCGAGGACGCGTGCCGACTTGCCGAGTAGCGCAGCGTGGAGCCGCGGCTGATCCTTGAGCAGGGGCTCGAGCACGTCCTTGCCGAATCGCAGGGTCACCAGCGGCGCGAGCACCCGGCCTTCGGTGTGATGCGTGTCGTCGCCAAGCAGGATGGACTCACCGACCACATCGCCGGGGCCGAGCGTGGCGAGGCGGTGAGGGGCGCCACCACTCGTGATTTCAATGGCGAGTGTGCCCTCGAGAATGGTCCACAGGCCGGTGCGCTGGTCGCCATCCACGAAAAGCTTCTCCCCCACGGGATACTCGCGACGCTCGGCAGCGCGCGCGAGATGCCATCGGAGTTGATCGGGCAGCCCCTCAAAGAAGGGGATGCTGTTCAGGTCGTCAGCGGCCATTGTTTCTCCTTACATCCCGGGGCCGGTGGTCAGCCGGCGCACGAGACGGTACATGAACTCGAGGCCTTGGTAGAAGGCCTCACTCTCGACTTTCTCATTCATTCCGTGGGCGTTGGGCGCGGAATAGAACAAGCCGCTGACGCCGTACACGGGTATACCCGCGGCGCGGAAGTATGCCCCATCCGTAGCACCGGTGCTCATGGTCGGCACCACCGGCGTGTTGGGGAAGACTTCCTGCGTGGCGGCCTCGATGGCGCGCAGCAATTCGGGTGTGAGGGGCGAGGCAGGCGAGTTGGAATCCTCACGCTCGACCGTGACCTTCACGCCCGTGTCATTGATGGCAGCGACGAGGCGAGCCTGTACGTCGGCGCGCGTTTCTTCCGGAAGGATGCGGCAGTTCACCGTGGCCTTGGCCCGCTGCGGCAGGGCGTTCATTGCGTGGCCGCCCTCAAGCATCGTGGCCACGCAGGTGGTGCGCAGGCGGGAATTGTTGGAGAAGTCGCGCGAGACGATTGCCGAGGCCTGGGCATCGCGCTCGTTCGCGATGAGGCGACGCATGGCCGCGCCAGTTTCGCCGCCGAGGATGTCGGCCTGGCGCGTGAAGTAGGCGCGGGTTGTCTCGTTCAGCTTCACCGGCTGCTGCAGTTGCGAAAGGCGGTCGAGCGCGCGGGCCAATGAGTAGATGGCGTTGTCGGGACGCGGCACGGAGCTGTGACCGCCGGAGTTCGTGGCCTCAACATTGAAGTTCACCACGTACTTCTCGGCGGACTGCACGGTATTGGAAACCTTGCGGCTACCCTCCACGATGCCACCGCCGCCTTCATTCAGCACATAGGCTGCGTCCACCAGCTCACGGCGATTCGCGAGCAGGTACTCCACGCCGTTCTCGGGGCCGCCTTCCTCGTCGGCGGTAAGCGCCACGATGATATCACGGGCGGGCACGATGCCCTCGGCCTTCATACGCAGGAGGAGGGTGAGATGGATGGCACTCTCGTCCTTGTCGTCGGCCACGCCGCGGCCGTAGAACATTCCATCGCGCTCGATGAACTCAAACGGCGGTAGAGTCCAGTCGGCAGGATTTGCTTCTACCACGTCAATGTGCGAGAGCAATAGGATGGGGCGCTGCGTGCGTGAGCGCCCGCGGTATCGCACAATGAGATTCCCCTTCCGCGGTGCGTTCTCCACCACCACCACATCTTCAGCGGGGAATCCCGCCGCCAGCATGTGCCTCGCCATCGCCTGTGCGGCGGTGACGGTGCTGCCCACGGAATGCGAGGTGTTGATCTCGACCAGTTCCTTGAGCAGCGCGCGGGCCTGCTGCTCCCAGCGTGTGAGTTGGCGGCCTTGGGCCGTGAGTGGGATGGCGACGAGGGTCAGAAACAGTGCGGCGAACAGGCGGAAAGAGCGCATCAGGAATCCAGGTGAAGGAGTGACGATGTGGTGAACGTCGCCGGAACGGGCTACGATATGCAAGACCATCGTCACACCTTCGGAGACTTCGTGTCCACTTCCCGTAGAGATTTTCTGGCCACTTCCGCAGCCGCCGTGGCGGCCGCCGCACTTCCCACCGAGGCTCAGGCCAGCCGACTCGAGGGTGCGCCGGCGCTCATCGGGCTCGGGGGTTCCCCCCTCCGGGCGCGGCCTTGTGTGGTCGCGTCTGCCAATGGCATTCGCGGCGTGAAGGTGGCCTATGACCAAATCACCGCAGGTGGCGACGCGCTCGATGCCATCATCGCTGGCGTGAACATTCAGGAGTTGGATCCCGACGATACTTCGGTGGGACTTGGTGGCCTGCCCAATCGTGACGGCGTGGTGCAGCTCGATGCCAGTTGCATGCACGGCCCCACCAAGCGTGCGGGGGCCGTCGGCTGCCTCGAGGACATTGCGACACCCAGCTTGGTGGCGAAGGCCGTGATGGACTACACCGACCACATCATGCTTGTGGGGCAGGACGCGCGGCGCTTCGCGATTGAGATGGGCTTTCAAACCCAGAACCTGCTCACCGAGAAGACACGGCAAGAGTGGCTCCGCTGGCGCGCGCGGCTGAATGCGAACGATAGCTTCCTCGACTACGACGGCAACGTGGCCATCAAGTTCACGACTGGTACCATCAACATGAACGCCGTGAACGCCGCCGGTGACTTAAGCTCGGTGACCACCACGAGTGGAATGGCGTGGAAGGTGCCTGGTCGCGTGGGCGACTCGCCGATCGTGGGCGCCGGTCAGTACTGCGACAACACGGTGGGTGCAGCCGGCTCCACGGGACGCGGTGAGGCCAACATCAAAACCTGTGCCTCGTATCAGATCGTGGAGTTCATGCGCAACGGCCTCTCGCCACGTGATGCGGCGTTGCGGACGCTCGAACGCGTCGTGGCGATGACCGAGCGCCGATTACTCGATGAGCGCGGGCGTCCGAAGTTCGACCTGCAGTTTTACGTGGTCCACAAGGACGGGCGCTACGCGGGGGCATCGATGTACGAAGGCGCGGGGTTCGCGGTGTGTGATGAACGCGGACCGCGGGTGGAGGAGTGCGCATTCCTGTTCCGGCGGTCGGAGCAACCGCGGTGAACCGCGGCGGTCGGCCGCTCAGTGCACCATGTGCGACCGTACGGCCGAGAGGAAGGCCGCCTCGTTGTGCTCACCCTTGTGCAGCACCCGCTGCACCCCGCTGCTAAGCTGCCGGCGGTCGTCTTCGGTGAGGATTTTGGCTGTCATCACGACAACCTCAATCGACGCGTTGGCGGCGTCGGCTCGAAGCGCCTCGAGGAACTCGAAGCCATCCATCTCGGGCATCATGAGATCGAGCAGAATCAACTGCGGCGCCGAGGCGCCGACGGCAGCCAGCCCCACGCGCCCGTTCTCGGCCTCGGCGATTGACCACCCATCCTTCTCCAAGGCGCGCCGCAACATCGTGCGCGTCGCCGTATCGTCATCAACAATCAGCACGCGCGCATCGGGACCCTTGCGGTAGCGGGCGAGCACGGCGCTGAGTCGGTCGCGCTCAATCGGCTTGGTCAGATACTCCGATGCGCCAAGCGAGAAGCCAAGGTTTCGGTCATCGGTGATGGTGAGCATGACGACGGGGATTGCCGCGACCTCCGGATCCTCCTTAAGCGCCGAAAGGACCTCCCATCCATCAAGCCCAGGCATCACGACATCGAGCGTGATCACGTCGGGACGTTCGCTGCGGGCCAGCGCGAGGCCGGTCGCGCCGTTCGCGGCCTGCAGCACACGGTACCCGTCGCGCACGAGCATGCGCGCGAGGAGGTCGCGGGTGGCCGGATCGTCGTCAATCACGAGCACGCAGCCGGCCCCTGCCTGGCCCTCATGGACCAGCGCTGGCACCGGCGCGGCTGCGGGGTCAACCACTTCCACCGGGAGGCGCACCGTGAACGTGGTGCCCACCCCGGCCTCGCTGGCCACCGTCACGGTGCCGCCCATCATCTCGCAGAACATGCGGCTAATCACGAGACCGAGGCCCGTGCCTCCGTACTTCTTGGCCGTGGACGACTCGGCCTGCGCAAACGCGTTGAACAGACGCCCGAGCTGTTCGGGCGTCATGCCGATGCCCGTGTCGCGCACGGTGAGCTCGATCCACGCACGCGCGTCCTCGTCGCGCCGTACCGCCCCGAGCGTGATGCGCCCGCGCTCCGTGAACTTGCTCGCGTTGGAGAGCAGGTTGAACAGCACCTGCCGCACCCGCGTGACGTCCGCGTGCATGCTGCCGAGGCGTTCGTCGAGCTCGAGCACGAGCGCATTGCCGTTCTTCTCAATGAGCGGTGCCACCGTGGACGCCACGGCATCCACGGCCGCACTGAGGTCGAAGGTCTCGAGGTGCAGCTCCATCTTCCCCGCCTCAATCTTGGAGAGATCGAGGACGTCGTTGATGAGCGCGAGCAGGTGATGCCCCGCCGAACGAATGCGACGGAGGTCCGTGATGGCCTCCGCAGCCTCGCGGTCCACCGCATCCTCCTCGAGCATCTCGCTATAGCCGATGATTGCGTTAAGCGGCGTGCGCAGCTCATGGCTCATGTTGGCGAGGAAGTCGCTCTTCGCCGCGTTGGCCGCCTCGGCGTCGCGACGGGCCCGCAACAGCGCGGTGACGTCGTGATAGAGCGCCATCAGGCCCACGAGCTCGCCGTCCACCACCACCGGCACGCCTAAGACCTCGACGTCTACGAGACTGCCGTCCTTGCGGTTGCGACGGGCGATCGCGCGCACCGGACGGCTGGCGAGCGCCTCCGTGGTGTAGCGCACGGCCTCGGCGCGATCCTGTTCAGACGTGATGAGCGCGTCGAGCTGGTACCCAATCACCTCCGATTCGGCGTAGCCGTAGAGTGTGAGGAAGGCGGGATTGCAGCTGACGACGTTGTGATTGCGATCTAGCGTGACGATGGCGACGGGACTGTTCGCCACCAGCTCGCTGAAATACTGTTGCTGGTGTTGCGCCTGGGTGAAGAGTCGCGCGTTCTCGATGGCGATGGCCGCCTGCGGCGCGAAGAGCTCGAGCAGCCGCAGGTCCTCGTTGCCGAAGACGCGTTGCGGGTCGGAGTGCACGCTGGCGATCGCGCCGACGAGCCGGGTTCCGATCATCAGAGGCGTGGCCATCACGGACTGCACCGTGGTCTGCCCGTACTTGTCGGAGCGGCCATCCCAATCTTGATAGCGCGGGATAATCAGTGACTCGAGGGTCTGGGCAACGCGTCCCATTGCGCCGTCGCCGAGCGCGATGCGTGTCCCGACGGCATTGGCGCCCATGTCGTGGCTCGCCACGATGACCAACTCGCCGGTGCTCGCGTCCACGGTGGCAAGTTCTCCACCCGTCACGCTCAAGAGGCCAACCGCCCGCTCGAGCACGCGTTGCAGCACCGTGGACAGCTCCAGCTGGCCCGCGAGATCCTGCATCGTGGCCAACAGGGCCCGCTGCTCCTCAGCGCGGCGGCGTTCCGCCGAGAAGAGCCGGGCGTTCTCGATCGCTACGGCCGCCTGCGGCGCGAAGAGGTCGAGCAGCCGCAGGTCCTCGGGGCCGAAAGCGCGGCGGCTGTCGCGATCCATGAAGGCGATGGCCCCGACCAGCTGTCGCCCCATCATCAGCGGCGCGACCATCACGGCGTGGAAATCGGATTGCGCGTACTGCTCGGAGCGCGACATCCAGGCTTGGTAGTCCGGGATGATGTAGGGTTCGCGAGTGAGCGCCACATGGCCCATCGCGCCCTCGCCGACCTTCATCCGCGTGCCGGTCGTATCCTTGCGGCCGAGGTTGTAGCTGGCGACGATTTCCAACTCGTCCCGCTCGCGGTGGAAGATTGCCAGCTCGCCGTGGCTCACCTTGAGCAGTTGGATGGCACGCTCGAGCACCGCCTGGAGCAGATCGGAGAGTTCGAGCCGGGCCGAGAGGTCGGCGATGGTCGCACGTAGCGCTTCCTGCTCGTCGGCGCGGCGGCGCTCGTCGCGTAGCAGGCGCTCACGGCCGATGGCGATGCCCGCCTGATGCGCGGCGGCGCGCAGCACCTCGAAGTCATCGGTGCCGAAGGCGTGGTGCTTGTTGCTCTCGACGACGAGCACGCCGACCAGCTGTTTGTTGACGAGAAGGGGCACATCCACTTCCGACCCTTCGTTGCGCGTGGGCAGGTAGCGAGTCTCGGTGGTCACCTGCGGCGTGTAGTGCAGGCGGCCATCGAGGAGCGGCAACTCACTGAGGCCCGAGCCCGGCGGCACGCGATGTCCGTCGGGCATATCAGCGGCGCCGCGCGACGCGACCACGACACGGTCGCCGCTCGCGTGGTCCACCAGCAGCATCGCCACGAAGTCGAACCCCAGCGCGGGATCATGCAACCCGTCCACCACCGCACGACAGATGCCCTGCTCAGATTCCGCAGCGGCAATGCCCGACGAGAGGCGCAGCAACGCGCCTTCGCGTTGGCGGTCAGCGGAGCCGCTTGCGGCGGTGGGCACGAGGAGCGTGGGTTGTATGGTGGCGGCAGGACCGACGGGGCGAATATGGGACGGGGGACATGCGCCCGCTAGATGAACTGCCGCTCGCCTAACGGCCCAGCGTCACCCACCCGACCTAAAACGCCCCGCCGTTTCCGTCACGCCATCCGCCGCTCGCACTAAGGAATTGGCCGCGGCGGCAATCTCCTCGGTGCTGGCACTTTGCTCCTCGCTGGCGGCGGCGACGTCGTGCATCGAGTCCGCGAATGCCTGCGTGCCCTGCGCGAGAGACGTGAGCTTTGCGGTGAGTTCGCCAGCGAGCGTCTGACCGGCGATGGCCGAAGTGGACATCGCCCCCACCCATTGCTCACCATCGCCGACAGCGCGTTCGACCTGCGCAAAGGCCTGACGTCCGCGGGCGGTGGCACCGCGCACGGCTTCCACTGTGCTGCGCGCACGTACACCCGTGGCGCCTGCGGTTTCCATCTGCGCGATGAGCGATTTCATCAACTCATCTGTGCGCTCTGCGGCCTCCGCCGTGCTCTGCGCCAAACGGCGCACCTCGTTGGCGACCACGGTAAAGCCCTCGCCGTGCTCACCGGCTCGAGCTGCCTCCATAGCGGCGTTAAGGGCGAGCAGCTTAGACTGCCGCGCAATCTTCTGCACGAGCGCTACGAAGGCGCGAATCTCATCGGAGGCGGTGGCCAGTGATTCCGTAGCCCTAGCGCCTTCCTGTACGTCAATCGCGAGCTCGTCGAGACGCCGCGCACTCTCGTCGAGAATGCCGGCGTTCTCGTTGGCGAGCGCCTTGAGCCGATCATTGCGTGCGAGGCCATCAGCGGCACCACCCGCGACGTTGCCGGCCAAGGTTGCCAGCCGGGCTGCGTCAGCGTTCAAGAGGCGGATGGTCTCGGCCATCTGCGCCGCTTCATCACTGAGCGTACTCGCCGTCTCCGCGATACCCGACGCGGCCTGCGCCATGTGCTCCGTGCTCGCGGTGATCTCCGTGGCGCGGGTGGCCGTGGCAGTGGCGTTCTCGCGCACGAGCGCGGCCATGTGTCGGAGGGTGCCCGCCATCTCCACCATGGCGCGCCCTAGACGGCCAAGTTGGCCACCCGCAGATGCCGCCGCCGGCGTCTGCGTCAGATCCCCTGCTGCAATCGCCTCGGCCACATTGGCGAGCCCGCGCAGCTGCTCGCCCACGATGGGAGAGACCACCAAGCGAACCACTAGGGCTGCCGAGGCCACGGCCACCGCAAGGAGTAGCGCGACGAACCAGATGAAATCTCCGGCAGCGTTCAGCCGGCCCACGCTCGACCAGCCGGCGGCCAGCAGCACGACCACGGCGATGGAGCCAATCAGCGCACCCCAGTCAGCGAGTCGATCTATGATGTGCGTGCGCACGGCGTGTTCCGGCGCGCCCGCCGTGTTGGAGGCCGTGTTGGAGGCCGTGTTGGAGGCGGTTCGCGAGGGGGCTAGATTCAACGGATTCCCTTCCAATGACGATGACTTCATCGGTTCCAGAGCCGGTCGCCTACGATCCGGCAGCAATTGAAGCGAGATGGCGAGAGCGGTGGGCCGAACTTGGCACACACCGCACCGACATCGCGCAGGGCGAGAGCCCCTTTTACGCCTTGATGATGTTCCCCTACCCGTCAGCCGAAGGGCTGCACGTGGGAAACCTCTTTGCGTTCACTGGTTGTGATATCTATGCGCGCTTCCAGCGCCTGCAAGGCCATACGGTCTTCGAGCCGCTGGGATATGACGCCTTTGGCATCCACTCGGAGAACTTTGCGCTCAAGGTGGGCCGCCATCCGATGGAGCTGATTCCGAGCAACATCCGGAATTTCCGTCGGCAGCTGGACCGCGCCGGTCTGATGGTGGACTGGAGCAAGTCGGTGGATACCACCGACCCCAGCTACTACAAGTGGACGCAGTGGGTGTTTCTGCAGCTGCACAAGCACGGCCTAGCGTATAAGAAGGCCGCAGCCGTCAATTGGTGTCCCTCGTGCAAGACCGTGCTCGCCAACGAGCAGGTCGTGGCCGGTGCCTGCGAGCGCTGCGGCACGGTGGTGGAGCAGCGCTTTCTGGAGCAGTGGTTCTTCAACATCTCCAAGTACGCGCCGCGCCTGCTCGAGAATCTGAACACGCTCGACTGGTCCGCCACCACCAAGCAGGCCCAGCGCAACTGGATTGGCCGCTCCGATGGTGCGCGCCTGCGCTTTGCCGTGCTCGACCCGCTCACCGATGCTGGTAGCTCCGCGGTGTCCGTGACCACGGAAGTCCGCAGCGGCAGCACGCAGATTGAAGTCTTCACCACGCGCCCCGACACAATCTTTGGCGCCACATACTTGGTGCTTGCGCCTGAGCACCCGTTGGTGGAGCAGCTCACGACGCCGATGCAGGAAGGCGTGGTGCGCGAGTATCTCGCAGCATCAGTCAAGCAGGACTTAGTGAGCCGGAAGACGACCAAAGAAAAGACCGGCGAGTTCACTGGCTCCTACGCTGTGAATCCCGCTACCGGCGAGATGATCCCGATCTGGATTGCCGACTACGTACTGATGGAGTACGGCACGGGCGCCATCATGGCTGTGCCTGGCCACGACGAGCGCGACTTTGAGTTTGCGCAGAAGTTTGACCTGCCCATCCAGCGCGTCGTTGCGGGACCCGGCGACAACGCCAAGACTCCGCTGGGCGATGCCGCCTACGTGGGCGATGGCGTGCTCGTCAATTCGGAGCAGTTCGACGGACTGGGCGTGGAAGAGGGGAAGGTGAAGGCCACGGCGTGGCTCGCGAGTAAGCACGCCGGAGTGGGCGTAACCAATTATCGCCTGCACGATTGGTGCATCTCGCGGCAGCGCTACTGGGGCCCACCAATCCCGATCATCTACTGCGATGATTGCGGAACCGTGCCGGTGCCTGAGGACCAGCTGCCGGTGTTGCTGCCCAACATCCCAGACTTCAAGCCGGATGACTCAGGCATCTCGCCGCTGGCTCGTCACCAAGAGTGGTACCGCGTGCCCTGCCCAAGCTGCGGCAAGCAGGCACGTCGCGAGACGGACGTCAGCGACACGTTCTTGGATAGCGCCTGGTACTTTCTGCGCTACCCGAGCGTGGGGCGCGACGACGTGCCGTTCGATCGGGAAACGACGAAGAAGTGGTTGCCCGTTACCACTTACATCGGTGGCAACGAGCACGCCGTGTTGCACCTCCTGTACTCGCGCTTCATCACGATGGTGCTTCACGATGCCGGGCATCTCGACTTCGAGGAGCCGTTCACGAAGTTCCGCGCGCATGGCCTGATCATCAAGGAAGGCGCGAAGATGTCGAAGTCCAAGGGCAACGTGGTGAATCCGGACGACTTCATCAATGAATGGGGCGCGGACGCATTTCGCACCTACTTGATGTTCCTCGGGCCCTTCGAAGAAGGCGGTGACTTCCGCGATTCGGGCATCAGTGGCGTCAAGCGCTTTTTGGATCGTCTCTGGGCTTCGGTTCGTGACTGCGGTACCGGCGCGGCGGATGATGAGGTGCTGCGCAAGCTGCACGCGACGATCAAGAAGGTGGGCGAGGACACGCCGGCGCTCAGCTACAACACGGCCATCGCCGCGATGATGGAATACATGAACGTGCTGCGTCGCGGCGAGCGCGTCCCGGCGCGCGCCGAAGTGGAGCCGATGGTGCAAATGGTGGCGCCTTTCGCACCGCACATCGCCGAAGAACTGTGGGAGATGCTCGGTCACAAGACGAGCGTGTTCCAGTCGCGCTGGCCGGCGTTCGATGCCTCGCTGCTGACCTCCGACACGATTGACCTGGTTGTGCAGGTCGGCGGCAAGACGCGCGGCAAGATCGTGGTGGCCAAGGACATCACGCAGGACGCCGCGCTCGCGGCGGCAAAGGCTGATCCGGTAATCGGCAAGTTCATCACCGGTGAGCCCAAGAAGGTCATCCTCGTGCCGGGGCGGTTGCTGAACGTCGTCGTGTGACGTCGCGGTTCAACGTCGTCGTGCCACTGAAACAGCAATCACCACGAAGGCACGAAGGGTTCCCTGCAAACTGACGGCCCCGCAACCCTAAGAAAGGAATGCTTTTTGGGGTTGCGGGGCCGAAAGATTATTGCGGCACCCTTCGTGCCTTCGTGGTGAAAGCAGTTAAGCCTTCACAAGGATCTCACGCTCAAGCCGCGCATAGCTGGTTTCCATGCCGGCCGTCATGCCGGTGCCGAGTACCATGTCGCGCACGTCCTTGCTCGGGTAGGTGATGACGATGCTGAGCAGTGTCCCGCTCGGGACCGCGGTGAGCGTCATCTCGTTGCGTGTTCCGGGACCGTCCATCCCAATCATCTGCTCGCTCGTGACTGCGCGATGCGGCGGGTTCGTCTCCAGCAACTCGCCCTCGAAGCCAAAGCGCTGTGACTTATCGAGCGTCTCCCACTCGTAGCGATAGCGCTGTCCAACCGTGGTGGCGATCTCGCAGGTGGGCATCGTCCAGCCATCGGGACCAAGTAGCCAACGCTTCATGAGAGCGGGATCGTGATGGGCGCGCCACACGTCTGCCACGCGGCCGCGAATCACGCGGCTCACGCGAATCTGCGTGTCGTTGAGTATCTGCGCCTCGGTCGGCATCGTGGCCGCGAAGGTCTTCAAGTCGAGCAACACGGCATCGATTTGCCCCATCGCCGACTTCATGCCTTCCATCATGCCCATCTTCACTAGCTCTTCCATGGCCTCGAGGCTGGGAAAGTAAGTCACGATCTCGAAGCGCGAGCCCGTCGCGGTCTGGGAGAACTGAAAGACCATGCGCATGGTCGGCATACTATCGTTGGGTGCGCCGCTAGCATCGGCGAAGCCGTCGAGGACTTCGAATGACTTGTACGGCTCCACCGTCAGGAAGCGCCAGTATCCGCCAGACGTATTGCCGTCGGGTCCGGTCATGTAATAGGTGGACATGCCACCTACAGCCATGTCGTGCCGCGTAAACGTCGCCGGCCACTGCTCCGGTCCCCAGAAGCGTTCAATCTGCCGCGGATCAGAATACGCCTCCCAGAGCCGCTCCACCGACACGGGATAGTCGGCGACAATCTTCAGTGTGAAGTCGGCGGCGTTCGAGATGATCTCCGTTATTGGCATGACGTCTCCTTCGTGGGCCGCCGCTCGGCGAGGATCGCATCGAGCTGGCTGAAGCGGGACATCCAGAGCCCCTCGAGTTGAAGAAGCACGGCGCGCGCCCGCGCGAGCCGCTCCGGATTGCCGCGCACCATCCGCTCGCGGCCTTGGGGGCGCTTGGTCACGAGTTCCGCATCCTCCAGCACGGCCACGTGCTTCTGTACGGCTGCGAAGGACATGTCGTAGCGCGCAGCGAGGGCAGACACCGAGGCCTCTTCGCCTGAGAGCACCCGCGCAACGATGTCGCGCCGAGTGGAATCGGCGAGTGCGCGGAATAGGCGGTCAAGGTCCGCGTCGGGGAGGGGAAAACGTGCAACCATTCGGTTGTAGGTTAGGGCCGCTCCGAGCGGATGGCAAGGGGGAGGGCTATCCGCGCCCAGAGGGTGGGCGGAAGACGGATGACGGATGCTTTACTGCTTCGGCATCCGTCATTCGTCATCCGTCTCAGTCTGAGGCTACTTCACGCCTTCAGGCTTGAAGTACTCCGGCGCGTCCTTCCATTTGATGTTGCAGCCGATGCTCGGGTACTGGGGCTTTGGCACGGGCGTGCCCGCGAGCACAGCCTCCAGGGCCGCACGGAGGTCGGCGCCGGTCACTGGCAAGTCGTTGCGCGGTCGTGAGGCATCGAACTGCCCACGATACGCGAGGCGACGGTCCTTATCAAACAGGAAGAAGTCCGGCGTGCAGGCGGCTTGGTAGGCTTTGGCCACCGCCTGCGATTCATCGTAGAGATACGGGAACTCGTATCCGCGATCTGCGGCATCACGCGCCAGGGCGTCCGGCGCGTCATCCGGATACGCCGTCGCATCGTTTGAGGCGATGCCCACGACCGCCACTCCGCGCTTAATGAACTCGGAGGTCAGCGTCGCGAGCGCCGGTGCGACGTGCTTCACGTAAGGGCAGTGCGCGCAGAGGAACATGACCAGTGTGGCGGGCGCCCCTGCAAGATCGCGTAAGGCAAGCACTCGGCCGGTGTCCACGCGCGAGAGCGCGAACTCCGGCGCCTGCGTCCCCAGTTCCAACATCGTGCTCGCGGTGCGAACCATTGCGATACCTCAAAGTTTTGTGAACTGCTTTCACCACGCAGGCACCAAGGGTGCTGCGACAATCCGACGGCCCCGCCATTCCAAGAAGCACTTCTTCTTTAGGATTGCGGGGCCGTGAGTTTACTGTGAGCCCTTCGTGCCTTCGTGGTGCACGTCTTACGAAACCGTCTGCCGAATCAGAATCCCACGCTTGCCAAGCTCCGTCACATAGCGCTCGCCAGGCATACACTCGTCCGGTGTGTGCACGCCAGCTGGCTTCACATCGCCCATCGCCTGCAACTGGCCGGTGATGGACAGCGAGTAGCCCGTCGTACGCATCATGGCGCTGATGCCGTGGGCGGCGTCGAAGCGGTCCACGAGCTCAAACGTGTGTGCCTGCGCCTTGCCGGCCTTCGTGCCCTTCACCACTACGCGCAGAGCCACGAGATCTGGGCTCTCTTTCTTAAAGAGGCGCGGATGCATCTGCGCAATCGCGACATCGCGCGGCGAGACCATGTGGCCCTTCACGTCCACGGGCGCCAAGTCAATCAAGCCGAGTTCACGAATGGCTTCCATGATCTTGGCGTGGCCGGGATACCGTAGTGTCTTGTACTCAAGCTCCGGAATCTTCCCTTCGTAACGATGCGCCATCGTCGAGAGTCCGCCCGCCGTGTGGAAGGCCTCGAGCTCGCCCACGGGCGAATCGAAGTGTACTGGCTCAATCTCGCTCAGGGCCTTCACTTCCATCCGCTTGCCGTCGCGCACAATCCAACTGAGCGTCGTGTAGTAGTCGAGCACGCCTTCAATAGAGTAGACAATCTGATATTTGAGCGGACCGACGGGCTCCTGGGGGAGCCCTCCTACATAGATGCGCACCGACTGCGTGACATCGAGGCGATCAATTCCGAGTTGCGCGAGGATGTTCACCATGCCGGGCGCGAGTCCGCAGTCGGGCACGACGGTCACGCCCTTCGCGGCCGCCGACGCGTTCAGCGTCTTCTGCTCCTGAACGATCTCCGTGTTGCCACCGAGATCGCAGAAGTGCGCACCCGCGGCGATGGCCGCTTCGGTCATCGGCTTGTTGAAGTAGTACGGCAGGGCGCACATCACGGACTTCACGCCGTCCATCGCCTGGGCGACGGCAGCGGAATCCTTCACGTCCAGTGTGATGAGCTTGAGGCGCTCCCCGCCCACATAGGGCTGGAGGAACTTTGGCAGCTGATCGACGATTCTGTCCGCGAGGCGCACCTCGGTGATGGAATCGTTTTGTAGTAGGTCATATGCGCACGCCGAGCCTTGAAGGCCGGCACCGAGGACGAGCATCCGCATTGTATGGCTCCGGACGGGGGGTACTTTTCTGGACAGCCTCCAAATCTACCGGATTTTCACTCAGATTTTCACCCCGCCTCCATCCGACGATGACCGATTGGCAGTCCCGCCTCCTCGAACGCTCGGCGCAGATTGACGACCTCCTCGCGCGCGTGCGCACCGTGGCGGTGCTGGGCATCAAGACAGCGGAATCAGGAGCGCCGGCCTACTACGTGCCGGAGTACGCCCAGCGCGCCGGCCTCAAGATCTATCCGGTGCCAGTCTACTACCCGGACGTGACCGAAATCCTCGGCGAGCCCGTCGTCCGCAGCGTCCGCGAAATTGGTGAGCGCGTGGACTTGGTGAACGTCTTTCGGAGGCCGTCAGATATCCCCGGCCACCTCGATGACCTTCTGGCGGCACGCCCGCGGGCGGTGTGGTTCCAGTTAGGCATTCGCAACGACGAAGTGGCCGCCGAGCTGGCGCGGTCAGACATCGAAGTCGTTCAGGATCGTTGCCTGCTCGTCGAGCTCAAGCGAAACGGTCGCTAGCGCATCCGCTCGGCGATCCAGGCGCCGAGCCGTCGCGTACTGGCAACAGACTCCGGCGTGATGGGCACCATCAGCTGCCAGTCGTGCGCGAGGCCATCGTGGGGATGAAACGCAATCTCACAGCCGGCCGCTTGTGCGGCCTCCACGAAACGCCGCGCGTCATCCCAAAGCACTTCGATGCGGCTCGCCTCTACGATCATCGGAGGCAGGCCCGCGAGATTGGCGTACACGGGTGATAGGTACGGGTGTGTGAGCACCGTCTCTGCGGCATAACTGCGGAGTACATGCTCGCGATGCCGCAAGCCGAGCAAAGGCTCAGAGTTTTTATTAGAGCGCAGTGACTCCGAGGTCTCGGTGAGATCCGTGAGCGGGCAAATGAGCACCAGTCCGCGCACGAATGACTCGCCCTCGTCGCGGAGCCGTAGCGCCGTGGCAATCGCCAAACCGGCACCCGCGGAGTCACCCGCAATCACAACGCGACTACCCCGCTTCGCCAAAGTCCGTGCCGCGAGCACGGCGTCATCCAGCCCAGCGGGAAACGGATGCTCCGGTGCCAGACGATAACGCAGCGACATCGCGGGCACCTGCGCCTCCTCCGCCAGCCAGCTACTGAATGAGCGATGCGTCTTGGGAGAGCCAGCCACGTAGCCGCCGCCGTGCAGAAACAGAATCACCGCATCGTGAGCAGCGCCATCAGGGCGCTGCCACTCACCCGGCAGCGCAGCGTCGGTCGATGCGACCACGCGCAAACCACGAGGCAGGAACGCCGGCATCGTACCGCGCGAACCCATCGCACGACGCGTCTCGGCGAGACTGAACGTCGGCTTGTTGAGCACACGCTTCACGAGAAGCCGTGCGGCGAGGTTGGCAAGGCGGGCGCGAATTGACGGCATAGTCGAGTGCGTGATTGCGCTGTGGTCGCGCTACTGCGGCCGTTCGACGCGGATGGTGGCCGCGCGGGTGTCAATCTGCCAACGCGCGCCACGAAGCAACGCACGGCCGCGCGCGCTTTCGATGCGTACAGGAGCTTGGCCAACGTCGGGCACCAGCAAGAGCCCGGGGAAGGTCAGAATCCAAGGAATTTCAGGCACGCCGCTCTCAGCGGGAATGCTCCGACCGAGTGTGAGCGTGCCGGCACGCTCGTCAAACAGCGGCTGCAATCCCCAGAGTACGTCGAGGCCAATCCGAATTTCGTCGGCCGAATACGTCGAGTCGATGCGCACGGACAAGCGCAATACACGACGCTCCCCAATCCACAATTCGGGCAGCGGGCGTCCGCGTTGAATCTCGAACCGCCGTGCGGCATCAGTCCCCATCACCACTCCGGCGACGTTGGGGTCAATGGCGGCCAGCTGCGTAGCCGGCGCAGCGCGCACAGCACGCACTGGAATGAGGCCAAGGGTGCGAGGCTGCCGTGCTGGTGTAAGCGGGACGCTGACTTCGGGGCCGGCAGCGGCGGCGTTCAAGTACGGCAGAATTGACGCCCGCGCGAGCTGAACTCGCCCGGGGTCCGCGCCGAAGCGCTGCGCTTCATCGAACAACACCAGCGCGATGGTGAAGCGCCCGCGCGAAGCGAGATACGCCGCGAGCGCGCCCCGCGACCCGGGATCACGCGGCTTGGCATCCGCTGCCGCGTAGAGCGCGTCCTCCGCCGCGGCGAGCCGGCCTTGTGCGAGGAGGGAATCCGCGCGGCCGGGTTGCGCGAACCGCGGTTGCTGAACTGCCGATCGTGCTGCGGGTTGTGCGGCGAGCGGTGCCGCCAGCAGGATTGTGAGCGCGGCAGCGAGCCTGGCGCTCACCCGATTGCGGCGCGCAGTGCGGCGGCAAACTCCGGTGCCGTGACGTAGCGATCGGCCGCTTCGCGAGCCATACCCTTGAGCAACACGCGGTCCACCGCCTCCGGCAATTCTGGCAGGCGACTCCGCGCCGGAATCGGCTCGGCGCGCAGACGCGCAATCATCATCGCCTGCTGATTGCCACCTTCGAACGGCAGCTTGGACGTCAGCATCTCGTAGGTCATCAGCGCCAACGAGTAGATGTCCGTGCGCGGGTCGAGCGGCCTTCCACGCAGTTGCTCGGGGCTCATGAACTCCGGCGTGCCAAGAATGATGCCCGTGGCGGTGAGCTTCTGGAGTTCGCCACCAGCTTTGCGCTCCTTGGCGAGACCGAAGTCCATCACCACGGCGTATTCCTCACCCGTGGGACGCTTGCAGATCATGATGTTCTCGGGCTTGAGGTCACGATGGACTATGCCCAATTGATGCGCCACATGCAGCCCGTCGGCGATCTCCGAGATGAACTTGCCCGTGTCGGCCAGCGTCGTCTTGCCCACGCGATAATTGCGATCGGAGAGGATCTCGCCTTCCACGAAGGGCATCACCACATAGCAGAGCCCATCCTCAGTCTCGCCCATACGCACGATGTGGCAGACGTTCGGATGCGCGAGGCGAATACCGAGCGCCGCTTCACGACGCAGGCGGGCCATCGCGTTTTCGTCTTTGGAGAGCGCGGGCGAAAGGATTTTGATGGCGTAGCGTGTATCGCTCGAGACGTCGCGGGCGAGATACACATAGCTCATACCACCCTCGCCGACTTTCTTCACGATGGCGTAGCGGCGATCCAGCACCTGACCGGCCATGTTCGCATGGCTAGTGGCGGCCGGACGCGCACCGAGCGTCGCCGCCGACGGACCATCGTTTGCACGCACGGCCGTGGCGCGTGCCGAAGGACCTTCGCTCGTGCCCAAGCGCGTGCCGTCCTTGGTGCAAAAGCGCGCGTCGTCAGCGTACTCGGTGCCGCAAGATGGGCAGCGCATTGCCATCAGGTGGTTCCTCCCATTGCGCCATCACCTAAGAGAGCGCGGACGCCGTCGTATTCAATATTCCCGCCACTCAATACGGCGACCGTGGGGCCGGTCGGCTTCACCGTGCCATCAAGTAGGGCCGCCAGCGTGATGGCACCACTGGGCTCGCACACCAACTTCATCCGCTCGAGCGCGTACTGCATGGCGCAGTGCAGTACTGAATCAGGTATCGTCACCACATCATCCAAGTATGCCTGAAGATGCTCAAAATTGCGCGCACCGATGCGCACGGCGAGCAGGCCATCGGCGAGGCCGTCAGGGTTGGCGGGGATGGTCACCGGTTCGCCGGCGGTCTTGGCCTTCGTGTACTTGGGAGAACCCGCGGGCTCCACGCCAATCACTCTCGCATTGGGCGCGAGCAGCTTCACCGCTGCGGCCACGCCAGAACTCAATCCACCGCCACCGATCGGCACGAGCACCGTCCCGACATTCGGAAGGTCTTCGACAATCTCCAAACCGCAGGTGCCCTGCCCCGCGATGATGGTGTCGTCGTCGAACGGCGGCACGAAGGTCAGTCCCTCGGCATTCTGAATCTCGGTGGCGCGCGCAATACGCTCTGCCGTGGTCACGCCATGGTAGAAGCAACGAGCGCCCAAGCGCTCGGCGCCATCGCGTTTGGCGCGCGGCACGGTGGTGGGCATGACGACCGTGGCGCGCACACCGAACATCTTGGCAGCCAACGCCACGCCTTGGCCGTGATTGCCTGAACTCGCCGTAATCACGCCGAGTGCGCGCGCTTCGGGCGAGAGCTTCGCGAGGTAGGTGTAGGCGCCGCGGAACTTGAAGGCTCCACCGCGCTGGAGGGTTTCGGGCTTGTATAGAATCGGTACGCCGAGTCGCTCGGAAAGTGCGTCGTCGGGCAGTAGCGGCGTGCGAACGGCGACGCCGCGAAGAATGTCAGCGGCGGCGCGGAAATCGTTGAGCCCGACGAGCGGGCTCAGCGCGACGTGCCGTCCCACCGCGAAACCGACTGCCCACGCGCCTGAAGATCCATCGAGACCAGCGCGATGGCCAGTACGGAAGCGTCGTTGCGGCGACCGACGGCAAAGCGAGCGTACAGCGTGAGCGGCGTGCGGAGGATGTCGTACTGGCGCGCCGTGGCGCGCGGAATCTTCCACATATCGCCGGCCTCGTACGTTATGCCGGCCTCGGTGCTGCACCAGAAAACGGGACGCGAGTAGCAAGTGAAGGTGAGCGTACCCGGCGCGGTGCCTTCGCCGCGCGTGATGGGCAGGCCCATGCCATCCACGGTGAACTCAAAAATCTCGCGATCAGGATCGTACCGCACTTCGCGCACCGGCACGGCCACGTTGTACGTCTTGCTGTTCTGCTGGAAGAACTCGCGTTCCTTGCGCTGCGCTGACTCGAGGGCCGCGGCGCGACGTGCCTGGAACTCCGCCGTGCTCTCGTAGGGATCGCGAACAATCCGCTCGAGATCGGCCGGAATCTGCGCGAGGAGCGTGGTGGCACCCTGTGCGAACTCGTTGAGCTTGGCCGAGAACTGCGCCGGCGTGACGTTCTCTGTTGCGCTGGGGACAGTCATGCCAGCGGGGTCAATGTCGCGCGTACCGGCGCGGGCACTGGCTGGGATGTCGCTATACGGGAGCGCGCTCGGCTGCTGCGGACGGATGATGGGGCCGCCCGTCTGCTGAATGGCACCCGGCTGGCGCAGCGGCTGAGCCGGCTGCACTGGCGACATACCTGTTTCCGGACGCGGTGTGCTGGTCTGGGCCGGAGCGTCAGTTCGCGTCGGCTGTGCGTCGCGAGCCGGCTGCGAGGGCGAGGTGGTTACTGCCGGAACGCCCGGCGCCGGGACGGGTGTGACCGGGACGCTCGGCGTGCCCGACCGCGAAGGCTGCGCGGGCGTCGTCTGCGTCGAGGGTGCCGTGTTGGGCGTGGTGGCCGGCGCGTTTGGCGAGGCGGTGGGCGCGTTACGCGGCGTGGTGGCCGCTCCCGTGCTGGGCTGTCCCGAGGCCACCGTGGTAGAACCAGGGCGACCCTCCTGACAGAACGGCTGCGCGGCTGGGCCCGTGGGCTCCGCCGAGGAGATGATGATGAAACAGGCCACCGGCGACAGCGTGGGGTGCGTGGCGTTGGCCGCCCACGCGTTCATGGACGCGTAGGCGATGTTGACTGTGGCGCCCGAGGTGGGCGTGAAGTTCAGGTCGCGAGCATCCGCAGCGTAGACGCGGGTGCGGTTGTGGTGCGCCGTCTGCAGGTCGGAGAGCCGCGAGAGATCTGCCTTGACCGCGTCGGCGACCTGGGCCTTTTCGCCCGTGAGTGCAGGGCGCTGAGCCGCCACCGGCATTGCCATCAGGGCAAGGGCGGAAATGGCGAGGAAAAAGCGGGTCACGTGCGGAACCATCGAGGAGGGTCTCCAGAGGGGCGCGAACGAGGGGTAATCTGCTCCACCGCCGACACTTCCGCAACTTTGAGGACCCTCGTTTTGCGAGGGAAAAACGCTCGAAAAGCAGTGACGAAGCTACGGGCGCATCGTCGGGGCGGTCATTGAGGCGCAACCCGGTGCGGCGGGCGGGTTCGCGGCCCCGTACTGACCCTCGACCAGGAAGGCCTCGCTGTGCATGAGCGCCAGCGTGTAGAGGCCGTTGTATTGGTGGTCGCAGAGGTCGGCTCGGCGCGGGCCGCCAAGCGCCGCGATGTATTGCATGATGGTGTTGGAATGTCCGACGACGACGATGGTTTTGCCGTGATGCTTCTGAATGGCGGCAACCATAGCCTCCACGTGTGAGGCGCCAGCGGAGAGCGGCACAACCTCGGGTGTGAGACCAAAGTGCTGTGCCACCGGCAGCGCGGTGTCGCGAGTGCGAACGCGTGGCGTATGGATGACGACCTGCACCTTGGCGTCGCGCACAGCCTGAACGAGCGCGAGGGCCCGCTCGCGACCAGCTGGCGTGAGTTCTGGATCGTCGGCCGGGGTCGTGCCGCGCTCGCCGTGGCGCACGAAAATCACGAGCGTGGGCTCTTGATGCGGAGCCGCCGCAGCGGGCGCGTGGTGCGAGGCATCGTGCTGCTGGGCGATGAGTGCCGCCGGCACAAACACGAGCAAAAGCGAACGAAGCAGAACGCGCATGTTCAGGTCAGGCTGGAGTGTGATTGCCGCATTGCTGACCCCGAACGCTAGGCGCGGCGGCGCAACCTCGCCAGCAACGCCGGCAAGATCAGCGTCGCACCGACGGTACCCGCCACCGTACCACCAGCTGTGGCCAGCGCGATAGCGCCAAATAGCGTATTCGCGCTCGTTCCCACAGCGAGCGGAATAAGCGACGCGATGGTGGTCAGCGTGACCATCACGATCATCCCCGAGCGGTCCAGTGCCGCGCGATACACTTGGGCGGCCGAGAGCCTGCCGCTCGACTTTCTGCGGCGTTCGAGCGCGGCGTCCACGAGCAGGATGCTCTGGTTCACTGCTAGGCCAACCACGAGAATCACGCCCACGGCGGCCTCGCGCGTGAACGCGGCATCGGCGGCCCAGAACGCCGCCACTACACCGGCGAGCGCGACCGGCAACGAGAGGAACACCATCGCGGCGCCCCACGTGGAGTCGAAGACCATCGCGACGCTAAGAATCACGAGCACGACGCCAATCGCGAACACGAGCCAGAGGCCCTTTTGGCTCTCATCCTCGCGCTGTTGGAAGAGCGCTTGGTCTTCAACCGTGAACCCGGGCGGCACGCTGATGCTGTTCATGAACGCCGTGTGCGTGCGCTGGGCCAGGCGATTGGGTCCTCGGAACTCGTAGGCCACCACGCGCAGGTATTGCTGGTCCTCTCGCGTGACCGTGGCCAACTGTTCGCGCTCATCAACCTGCGAGAGATCGGCGATGCGCGCCGGAGTACCCGTCGTGGTGGGCACCAGCGCGTCGCGCAACTGATCGAGCGTACGCTCGCGCGCGCCGTTGGCTTTGACCGTGACGGGGATCTCTTCGCCTCCAATCTCCAAGCGCTGACCGCCCACGGGTCCGCGCACTTCACGGCCCACCGCCTGCGTGAATGCGGCTGCCGTCACGCCGTAGCGCGCGAGCGCGTCGCGGTCGGGATCAAGCGTTACGGCGAAGGCCTTGTCGCCGCCAAAGAAGCTGCCGCTCGTGACGGTGGCGTTGCGCACACGCGTGATGCGCTCCAAGCGCAATCGGATATCCTCCGCGAGCTCCGCCACGGCTGCGTAGGAGTAGCCGAGCACGCGAATGCGGAAGTTGGAACTGGAGCCGCCGCCACCGCCGGAGCTGAACGCCGGGCCTTGGCCGCTCACGAAGATGCTGGCGCCGCCCACGTAGACGGCGCGCGCCGTCAGTGCTTCCTGCACCTCGAGTGGAATAGCGGTCACTTCGGCGGCGGACGTGAACGACACGCGCATGCCCGCGCCGAATACGCCGAAGCTCTGCGCCACCACCTCCTCGATGCCATCGCGACCGACGACCACCGCCTCCATCTCGCGCATCGCGGCATCGAGCCCCGCGGGATCGGAGCCGCGCGGGAAGTTGATGCTGACCTGCACCGTGTTGCGCTGCACGCCGAAGCCGCTGAACGAGAAGCGCGGGATCTTCTTCACGAACACCCAGCTCAGTCCGCCGATCATCGCCGTGGTGAGGAGGATCGTCACCCAGCGCCAACGCAGCGTCTTCTTCACCATCCACCCGTACGTGCGTTGCGCGCGCGGCCAGTGCGTGTCCTTGAGGCCGTGTCCTCCAGCGAGGGCCGGCACCATCACGAGCGCCGACAACACTGACCACGCTAGCGCGAGCGTGAACGCCGCCGCAAAGGGAAAGAACGCCGCTCGCGCGTTGCCTTGCAGATACAGAAATGGAAACAGCACCACCGCCGTTGTGAGCGTGGAGCCGAGTACGGCGGGCAGCATGCGCTGCGCCACGCTGGCGCGACCCTCCTCGGTGTCAGGCGCTGATCGCAGGCGCTCGACGACCACGAGGCCGTTCTGCACCAGCACGCCGATGCCCATCCCGAGACCGGCCAGCGTGAGCATGTTGGATGGAATGTCGAGCAAGAAGAGTCCGAGCGCCGTGCCAGCGATGGCCACCGCGGCGGAGCCCATCACGAGCAACACGGCTCGGCCGTTTCGTAGGGCAATGAGCAGCACCAGTGCCACGGCGGCAAAGGCAATCGCGCTGCGCAAAAACAAATCGTTGAGCTGACGATCCAGCTCCACGGACTCATCGGCGGTCACGCGCCAACTGATGCCCGCCGGAAGTTCCGACGTCATGCCGCGCATCGTCTCGCGCACAGCTCGCGCCGTCTTGATGGCATCGGAGCCCGCTTCGCGCGTCACGGTGAGGGACAGTGCCGTGTTGCCGTTCACACGAAAGAACATCCCACGCGTGTCTTCCTCAGGGCGCACCTCGGCGAGCTCGCCTAACCTGAACACCCGACCGCCACGTCCGCGAATCGGAAGCTCCTCGAGCTGCTCGAGCGCATCGGGTTGATCGCGCAGCACCACTTCGCGCTTACTCGCGCCAAGCCGCTCCGTGCCCAACGACGCCACGACGCGCGCTTCACGCACCGCTGTAGCCAAGGTCTGCGGATCCACGCCGACTTGGCGCAGCAACTGGGGATCGTAGGCCACGCTGGCACCGAACTCGGTGCCGCCTTGTACCGACACGGCGCTGACGCCGTTCACCGCGCTCAAGCGCGGCGTGAGTACTTCATCCGCCACACGCTGCAGCGCACCTGGCGTATACGGGCCGCTCAAGTTCACGCGCAACAATGGCGGCTCTTCCAGTTGCTCGGGCACCAGATTGCCGACGGTTGGTTGCGTAGCGCCGAGCGGAAACTCGCCACGCAGCAACTCGAGTCGCTCCAAAATGGCGAGCCGCGTCATCTGCACGTTCGCCTGCGGATCCAACTCGATGTTGATGGACGAGGTGCCGTCGCGAGACGTGGAACTCGTGCGCTTCACCCCGCGCACGCCCTGCACTGCGGCCTCAACCGGCGAGGAGATGTACATCTCCACCAACTCGGCGGACACTCCCGTCCAGCTCGCGCTCACCTGCAGACGCGGCAACTCCACTGTTGTACGAGTGGCGAGCGCGAGCCGCGTGAACGACACCGCGCCACCCAGCACGATGGCCACGGACGCCGCCCAGACCACGGCCGGCCGGCTCACCGCCCAGCGAATCACGCGTCGGTCACCGGCGCCACGAGAGCGTTCACGGCGTGGCGCGCGGCCTTACGCTCCTGCCACTTCTCCAGCTCCGAGTAGGCCACCGGCAGCAAGAAGAAGGTCACGAGCTGCGCGCTGATGGCACCACCGATCACGGCAGCTGCCAGCGGCTGATACAGCGCGCCACCGCTACCGATGCCGAGCATCAGCGGCAGCACGCCGAAGATCGTCGTCAGTGAAGTCATGGTGATTGCGCGCAGACGTTGGCGACCGCCCAGCAAGACCGCATCGTGAATCGAGTGCCCCTCCTCACGGAAGCGCCGGATGGCGTCGAGCTTCACCACCGCTTCGTTGTCGGCCATGCCAATCATCACCACGATGCCGATCAGCGACACGGCATTGATGCTCTGGCCCGTCATCCAGAGCAGGATGAAGCCACCGGCGGCGGTCAGCGGCACCGTGATCATGACGACCATCGGAATCGTGAACGACGCGAACTCGCCAGCGAGCACGAGGAACACCAGCGCCACCGAGAGAATCGCCACCAGCGCGAGTTGCTCAGTGGTGCGCCGTTGCTCGACGTCGGCGCCCGTCACCGCCCAGGTCAGTCCCGCCGGTGGCGTGAGCGCCGCGAGCTGCGCCTGCACGTCCGTCGTGGCCTTGGCCGTGCCGCCTGCTTCGATGAGACCCTCAACGATGCTAACGGGCCGCTGATTCACGCGCACCACTTCGATTGGCGCGCGCACTTCACGCCAAGTCACGAGCTGTGAGAGCGGCACGCCACTCACAGGCGTAGCGAGCGCTACCTGCAGGTCTTCGTTGGCGTTGCCAGCGAAACGCACACGGATTGGCGTGCGACGGTCCGTCTCGCGGAGTTCACTTGCGCTCACACCTCCAAGCCCACCCTGCAGCGCGCGTTGTACCGCTTGCACAGAAATGCCACGCTCGGCCAGTCGCCCACGCTCCAGCTGCACTTCGATTTGCGGCTGCGTCGTGCTGTAGGCATCGCGCACATCACTCAACGTGGGCAGCGATGCCAAACGACGACGCACCGAGTCCGCCCACACTTGGCTCTCGGCCAACGTGCGCGCACTCACTTCCACGCGCACGAGTCGCCCCTCGCGGCCAATGAGCGAACCGAATTCACTCTGGCCCGCGAGGTCCAGCGCGAGCGAGCCGCTGCCCGATAGATCCGGCACCGCCGCGCGAAGCCTGTTGGCGAAGTCCGCGGCCTCAATGCCATCCGGGATAGGCACGAGCAACTGCGCTGTGGCCGATGTACCAGGCTCCGCGCCGGAGAGCACTTCCTCGTCCGTGGCGATGCCCACACGCGAGTACACGCCGTTAGAGCCCAGCGACTTCGCGATGGCCTCGACGCGTTCGACCTGGCGCGTCGTCTCGTCAATCGCCGTGCCTTCGGGAAGCTGCAGCGCGGCAACAACAATGCCCTCATCCACCTGCGGCAGAATCTCCCGCGGCAACTTCCAGATGGAGACGACCATCACCGCGACCATTGCGAGCGCCAGTCCCAACATCGCTAGTGGCCGCTTGAGTGCCCACTCCATGCCGTGCTCGTACACATTGGCACAACGCTCGCCGAAGGCCAGCAGCTTGGCTTCCATCGGGCCAGGCTCGCGCGCCACGCGATCGCGCTGCGCTGCGGCAAACTTGCGGCGACCGACGATCATCACTGGCATCAGCGTGAGCGCAAGAATCAACGAACCACCCACCGAGAGCACCACCGCCAACGAGAGGTCGCGGAACAACGCGGCCGCCAAGCCCTTCACGAAGATGATGGGACCGAACACCAGCACGGTGGTGAGCGTGCCTGCGAACAATGGACCGGCCACCTCGTCCGTGGCGGCAATCGCCGCTTCGTCGAGCGGAAGATTGGACTCTTCCATCTTTCGGCCCGTGGCGTCAGCTACGACGATGGCGTTGTCCACGAGCAAGCCCACACCGAGCGCGAGACCGCCCAGCGAAAGCACGTTCACCGTAACATCAAACAACTGCAGGAACACCAGCGCGATCATCACCGACAGCGGGAGAATCACCGCGATGGCGATGCTGTATCGCCAGTGGCGCAGGAACACCAAAATCATCAACAGCGCCATCGCACCGCCGACCACGATTTCCTGCCCGAGGTTGGAGAGCGCATCCACCACGAAATCCGCCTGGGCGGCCACGACGTGCATGCGGATGGTCGGAAACTCTGTCTGCAACTGCGCGATGACGTCGCGCATGTTGTCAGTGACGGCCACGGTGTTGCTGCCGGCATCCTTATAGACCACCAAGCCAACCGCCGCGCCGCCGTCCAAGCGCGTGAGCGTCCGCGGCTCGGCGAGCGTGCTCGTGATCGTCGCGATGTCGCGGAGGCGGAGGTTCGCCGTGGCCGGACCTACCGGCGTCTCCGCGATCTCATCGAGCGCACGGAGCTCCGTGAGCGCCCGCACGGAGAAGCGGAATTGTCCGCGGCGGATCGTGCCACCCGCTCCATTGGCATTTGCTGCTTGTACGGCGTTGGCAACATCGTTGGTGGAAATGCCGAGCGCTCGCATACGCTCAGGGTCCACCTCAATGCGAATCTCGTCCTCAGGTGCACCCACAACGGCCACACTCGCCACGCCAGCGATCTGCTCAAGTCGGCGCGCGTGCACATCGTTTGCGGTGCGGCCAAGCAGTCGGAGGTCGTTGAGGCCGGTAAGACCGATGACGGCGATTGGTCGCTCGCCCGGATCGCTCGTGAGCAGCGTTGGACGCGCCGCGCCCTCGGGCAAGCGTGCGCGCGCTTGGTCGAGCCGCTCGCGCACCGTGAGGATGGTGGTGGGCATGTCCGTGCCCCACTGGAAGCGCATCGTGGTCACCGCTTCGCCGTTGCGACTGACGGAGCGGAGCTCCACGAGACCCGGCGTCGCCGCGACGGCTGCCTCGATGGGCTCCGCCACGAAGCGCGAGACTTCTTCTGCCGCCGAACCGGTGTAGGTGGTGCGCACCGTCAGCACCGGCAGCGTCACATCGGGGAGCAGCGTGACGGGCAGGCGCGTCAGTGAGACGCTGCCGAGCAGGACGATGGCTAAGGTCGCCGCCACCGTCGTCACTGGACGACGGACAGCGAATGCGGAGAGCGACATCGCGCGCTTCCGTTAGTTGTTGTTGTTGCGCTCGCGCGCCGCCACGGCGCGGACCGGCGCATCGTGCGTCAGCGTGAGATGCCCTTCGACGATGACGCGATCACCGACATTCACAGGGATGATGCCACTCGTGGAGTCGGCGAGGATCTCCGTTTCACGACCGTTGCTTCGGCCCGGCTGCACATAGGTCCACTGGGCGCGGCCATCCTTCACGACGAACACAAGAGGGCGACCATCGCGCTCGATGATGGCGCGCGTGGGCACGAGGCGCCGCCCGGTGAGGCGCTGCGCTTCAAGACGTACATCGGCGTACATGCCAGGGCGCAGTGCGCCGCCGCCGGTGGTGCGCACGAAGGCACGACCTGCACGCGTGATGCTGTCTACCATCGGCAAGATGGCTGCCACGCGCCCATTAATCGCCTGGCCAGGAATCGCGGCGCTCGTGATGACCGCCTCGCCGCCCACGCGAATGAGCGGTAAATCGTGCTCGAGCACTGCCGCTTCGATGCGCAGGTTCTCCAAGTCCACCAACGTGCCAATATCCTGGCCGGCGTTGATGCGGTCGCCAACTACTGTGTTCACGCGATCAATGGTTCCGCTAAAGGGCGCCGCGATGGTGGAGCGCTCACGCGCGAGTTTGGCGCGGTCGAGTCGCACGCGCGCGGCCGCAAGGCCGGAGCGAATGACGAAGGCGTCGAGGCGAACT
Organism: Gemmatimonas sp.; assembly: GCA_031414535.1. Classification (GTDB taxonomy): domain Bacteria; phylum Gemmatimonadota; class Gemmatimonadetes; order Gemmatimonadales; family Gemmatimonadaceae; genus Pseudogemmatithrix. The sequence goes on along the minus strand of JANNVQ010000055.1, from coordinate 12,448 downwards.
TGCGTGGGCATTACGCCCGTGGCGGCGGAATCGGGACGATACAGATCTTGGTACTGCTGCTCGGCGGACTTAAGCGCGACTTCCGCTTCGGCGAGATCAATCTCAAAGGGGCGCGCGTCGAGCTCCACGATGGTTTGTCCGCGGCGTACGCGGTCGCCGGGTCGCACGGCCACGCGCACCACCGTGCCGGCGACTTCGCTGCGAATGCGGCCTTCGGACTCGGAGCGCACCTGGCCCGTGGTGTTGATAGAAAGCACGAGGTCGCCATCGGTAACCTCACCAGCGACTACAGGCAGAGAGACGGTCGAGCCGCCGGACGTACCGCCAGAATCCGTGGCCGTCGCCGATGAGTCCGCCGCCGCCACAGCATCACCACCGGCGGCCGACTTGAGCTTGTCGCAGGCCACGATGCTACTGGTGGCAACAATGAAAGCGATGAGACGAAGCGGCTGAGACATCGGTGTTGAGAACGCGGGGAGTGGGATGTCGCTACGGAGGATTTGACCCCAGCCGTGTGCCGAGGGTTGCTCAGGAGTTGCCGTGACTGCTGCCAATTCTTTAAGAGCTATCTCGATACGCGCAGACGGGTAATCACAAACCCGCCGCTCTCTTCGTCTTCTTGCGGGACGAGCAATTCTCCGTTGGGCAGCAGCCCCAGCGGAAGCCCAAACCCTCGCACCGTACCCGCGTACGCGCCATCTGAACCAAAGACGTCGAGCACCGGCGGTTCGTTTCGCAGCGAGCGCTGCACCCACATAGTGCCGTCCTTTGTAAGCGCAACACCGTTGGCAAACGGCAGCGCGGGGGCCATCTCGGCGCCCTCCGTGAGCTGCTCCAGTGAGATCTCGCAGTTCAACGGTCCCGCCTGCACCTTCATCCCCTCAGGGTACAGGCGTCGCACATCGTCCATTGTTGGTGCGGTCGGCGGGAGTTCGCGGCGCACGATTGCGAGCAGGCGACTGCCCTCATACAAGCGCAGCTCATAGGCGGGACCCGTGTAGGCCAAGGCACGCGCACCATCGTTATCCCACTGCAAGGTCGGCTCAAAGAACCGCGGCTGCATCAAGCGCATCTGACCACCGCAGGCCTCGAGCATGCGACGGTTCTTGGGGGTCGGCTGAAAGAGCGACATCAGGCTCTCGCCGCCGGTGGTGTCGGCGCGCAATTCCACGATTGTGCCGGTGGAATCAAATGAATAGCGCTCGAGCCAGAAGCCGCCCATGCGGAACGCGATGCGTTGGGTGCGAGCAAGTCCGTCTCGCAGTGGCAGGTCGTTGATTGGCTCAAAGTCGGCCCCCCAGCGCACGAGGGCGCTGCGACCCATATCCATCACGCCGAGCGAATCGCCCTGCTGCACGAGGCTAATGGGAAACTCCATCTCGCCAGGTCCGCCGCCCTTTCGTCCAACGCTGCGCTCGTATTGGCCGGTACGACCAAAGCGCCGAATCACTGGCTCGCGCTCGAGGACGTAGGTGCGGCCGGCGCGGTCGGTGATCACCATCTCGGGCGAAAGTCCCGTAAACAGCCACGGCTCGCCCAGGGAGTCGGTGAGCGTGCCCACGGTATCGAACTTCCAAGCCAATGCCGTATCCGCGCGCAGCGAAGTAATGAGCTTCACGCCCGCCGAATCCGCACGCACAACGTCTGTAATCACCGGCGCCTCAGCGGCACAGGCCGCCAGGGTCAGCGACAGAAATCCAAGTCCGAGCAATCGTCTCATACGCCCTATTTGCGCCTCAGTACGGAAGCCGTCAACCACATTCACCGAAGCCTAATGAAAGGGGCGGGACCTCGCGGCCCCGCCCTCTTCCGTCATCCGTCATCCGTCCTAGTTGCCTCGAAGCGCCTGCTCCCCCGCCGGATGCCGTTGCAGGTAGACGAGATCGTCCTCGTCCTTTCGCGTCGTGTAGATGGTGTTAGCGCCGAAGCCCACCAGCGTCCAGCCATCTTGAATGCGCACTTGGAAGGCCACACTACCCTGCGGCGTTATTACGTCGTAGAGCGTCCCGCGAGCCTGCGCGCTCTCGGTGCGCCGCACCCACAGTTCGCCGTTTGGCCGCGCCACCACACTCGCCATGCCAGAGCGGAAGGGTGGCTTCACTTCGGGCCAGTTGGTAAGCGGCTCGAGTGGCGGCGCGTTGGCGCCCGGGCCCATCGTCGCGCTACGAGAGACGTTCCCGTTGTTGTTGTTCATCGTCATCATCATCTGGTTGGCACGCGCGGCATTGCGCAGGCCTTCCTCGTGACGAATCTCGGCGGCACTCATCCGCACCGGCGTGTACGCGATGCGTCCGCCCGAACGCTTGCTTCCGTCGGGCATAATAAAGTCCACGTGGTAGGTCCTGGCGCGTACGATGGCCACGCGGCCATCGGGGAATACCGTCCACTCATCGCGCGGCTCCAACGGATTCGCCCCACCGACCATCACGCGCATGTTGTCGCGTCCGCCAGAAATCTGCATGCTGGAAGCGGGCAACTTCAGGTAGGCCAAGGTGTCGAGTCGCCGCGTGGCGCGATCAAAGCGAATCAGCGCCACCGAGTCGATGCTTTCGGGGCCATTCGGGCCCATCTGAACTGGCGCACCCTCTGCATAGATGCGGCCACGCGCATCCGATACCCGCCCCGTGGTCAAACCGCCAACGGAGAAACCGCCACCGGGACCGCCGGCTGCGCCGGGGCGGCCTTGGGCCTGACCCTGCGGGCGCGCGGCTGGAGGGTCAGCCTCCGTGCGAAACGTATTGATGGCCTTCCCATCAGGCCCGATGATCAGGTAACGCGAGTTGAGCGGATCAAACAGGAAAGTGGTATCGCCCGGCGCAGCGAACAGTCGCATCGGAAATCCGAACTCCTGCGGGCCGCTTCCCTCTCGGCCAATAGACGTCGCGCTCCCGCTACGGAGGTCCACGAGGCTCACGACTTTGTCCCGCGCGTCGGCCACGATTACGCGGCCGTCGCGGAGTTCGCGAATCGTGCCAACGCCCACAGAGCTGAACGGCTCCCCGTATTCCTTGTCGGGTGCGGGCAATGAGCGCGGGCCCTGCTGCGCTTCAAGTGGAAGCGCAGCAGCAGCAGAAAGCGCCACGAGTGAGAACAAGCGAGATGCGGTCAATCGCATATCAAGTCCGGAGAATTGTGTAGTGCGCAATGGCAGACGGCAGAAGACAGGCAACCGACGGTACATAGAATCTGTCACCGCCGGACGCCTGAAAGGTTTCCCCGTCTACGGCAGCGGATGCCGACGAATGGTCAGCAAATCATCCTCATCCCGCAGCGCCGTGTAGATCGAGTTCGCGCCAAAGCCCAGCACGAACACGCGGTTCGGCATCTTGATGGCGTCCACCACGGCGCCGTTGCTGTCCACGAGGTCATAGCGCTGCCCGGGCGTGCGATCCACCACCGGCACCCACGCGCGTCCCTTCGGATCAATCAACAACCGGTCGCCGGTGAACGGCGGCTTCTCCGTCTGCCACGGCTCAGGCTCGGTGAGGTCAAAGCGCGGCATCTGCGTGCCAGCGGGAATGTTTCCCGACGCCTGGCGGAGACCCTCGTCCAGCGTGCGCCGCACCGAGTCCATCATCTGGCGCTTGTCGGCCGCCGTGACGGGCAACCGCGGATACGGCAGCGCCGCCGTGCGACGACGACGCCCGTCCACGCCGATGATCTCCGGCACATAGCCTTCGCCACGCATCACGATCACGCGACCATCGGGAAACACGCCCCAGATGTCCATCTTGGGATACCCTGGCACCGGAATGCGCATCACCTGCGGCGAGATCTGCGGCGCCCGCACGATGTTCACCATCTTCGCCAAGGTATCAGCGCGCAGCGTGCGAGGGTTCGTGCGGACGATTACCACCGAATCGCCCATCGAGAGGCGGCCGTTCTCGAACTTCATGTCGCGGCCCTCACCGTACCAGCGCCCCGCGGCGTCCAGCGTGCGCGTCATCGGTGCACGCATCATCGCCATTGGATCACCGGCACCGGGCAACGGCGCCGTGCGACGCGCGCGGCCCGTGGGATCGAGAATCAACATGCGCCCCTGCATCAAGTCCAAGATCTGAACCGAATCGCCAGGGATGCGCCACATCCCAATCACGCTCTTGAACTCCGTGGGCCCAGAGCCCTCACGTGAGGACTCGCGCTGCTCCTGCGACGTGAAGCTCGCCACAGCCAGCCGCTTCTCGCGCGAGTCGTGCACCACGACATCACCATTGCGCAACTCCACCAACTGCAACGGACCCGACCACGGCTCCTCGAGCTCGGCGTTCGGTGCCGGCAACGGTCGCGCCGCGCGAGGTTGCTGGGCTGCAATCGGCGCCGCGAGCACAATCGTGAGTGCGAGTGTGCGTGTAAGCGAGCGCGCAGCAAGCTGCGACGCGCGAACGAAATGCTTCTGCATGCTATGGCCTCGTGCGCCGAAACTCGGCGTAGGTGTCGTATCTGCTCGCAATCCAAGCGTCTAGGTCGGAGGGCGCAGTGGCCTCACAGCGCTTCTCACCTTCCGGCGCCGGTTCCCAGAAGAAATACCCAAACCGCCACTTCGGCGTATTGAACGTCTGCCCTTCAATCGTGCCCCACACCGCCAACAAGTTCACGTGCGTGCGCGGCGCGACAAGATGATTCTCACTCGTGGACTGCACGAACTGCGGATCGTGATACTGGTCGTCCTCGTACATCACCTTGAACCGCGTACAGACCGGCGGTCCAGACACATTGCGAAACGTGACTTGATACACCGACGAGGCAATCGGAGAGCGCGGCACCGCGTGCGCAGTGGTGATATCCATCCCGTTCTGCTCGAGCAGCTTGCCGGGGTAGATCCGGTACGTCCGTGCCACATCCATTTCGCCAAGTGCCGTACGGAGCGACGTGCGCACCATCGCCTCGGCGTTCACCTGCGCCTGCGCCACATCGGCGCCCGCAGCTAGTAGCGCCGCCAGTAGCGACGCGCGGATTGAGGTCATCATGCCGTGAATATACCCCACAGAATTCACCACAGAGGCACGGAGGGTGCTCTGCAAACTCACGGGCCCGCAATTCCAAGAAGCAATTGCTTCTCTGGCGTTGCGGGCCCGTGAATTCATTGCGGCTCCCTCCGTGCCTCCGTGGTGACCGCCGTTAGTAGTTACTCACCAGCACTCAATTCAATCTGCTCATCGGGGCCAGCGTCCCCTTCGACGACATCTTCCTTGTCATCCGAGACCACGCGAGCGATCGCCGCCACCACGTCGCCCATCTCGAGATCCTTGAGCTTCACACCCTGCGCCACGCGCCCAGTCTCGCGGATCTGACTCACCGCGCACCTCAGCGACTGCCCGCCACGCGTGATCAGCATGAGCCCGTCATCCGGCAACACTTCGAGCAAACCGACCACGTCTCCGGTCTTCTCAGTGCGCTTTACCGTGAGGATGCCCTTACCACCGCGGCCCTGCACACGATACTCATCAATGTTCGTCAGCTTGCCCAGCGCGAGCTCGGTGACCACGAGCAACGACGCATTGCGCTTGTTCACCACCATGCCGACAACGCGATCGCCATCGCTCAATGCAATGCCACGCACACCAGTGGTGTCGCGACCCATCGGCCGCGCTTCCTGCTCGTGGAAGCGGATGGACAAGCCGTGACGAGTCACGAGCACGATGTCCGAAGTACCGGACGTGATCTGCACGTCCACCAACTCATCGCCGTCATCGAGCTTGATGCCCTTGATGCCCGTCGAGCGCACGTTGGAATACTCAGAAAGCGCCGTCTTCTTCACCGTGCCGTGCTTGGTGCAGAACATCAGGAACTCGTCGTCCGAGAACTTCTTCACGGGCACGATCGCCCGCACCGTCGTCTCGGGCGAGACGTTGATCAAGTTCACGATCGGCTTGCCGCGCGTCGCGCGTGCGCCCTCAGGGATCTCGTGCACCTTGAGCCAGAAGCAGCGTCCGTCGTGCGTGAACACGAGCAGGTAGTCGTGCGTCTGCGCCACGAAGAGGTGCTCCACGAAGTCATCCGTGCGCAGCTCCGTGCCCTTCGTGCCCACGCCGCCACGCCGCTGCTTGCGATACGTGGAGATGTTGGTGCGCTTGATGTAGCCGGCGTGCGAGATGGTGACCACCATCTCTTCATTCGCAATCAAGTCTTCGATCGAGAACTCGCCTTCGTCGCTCACGATCTCCGTGCGACGCTCGTCGCCGAAGGTGCCCACGAGTGCGCTCAGCTCATCCTTCATCACCTTCCGCCGCAACTCCGTGCTGGCGAGCAGCGTCTCCAAATCCTTGATTTGCCCGCGCACCTCGGCCAGCTCTTCTTCAAGCTTCTCGATCTCAAGACCGGTAAGCTTGGCGAGACGCATGTTGAGCACGGCTTCGGCCTGACGCTCCGAGAGCTTAAAGCGGCGCTGCAATTCAAGACTGGCCTGCGGCGTGTCGTCGGCCGCGCGGATGACCTTGATCACTTCGTCGATGTTATCAACGCAGATCTTGAGGCCTTCCAAGATGTGTTCGCGCTCCTTGGCCTTGTCGAGATCGTACTGCGTGCGGCGCACGATCACTTCATGGCGGTGCGCGATGTAGTGGCCGAGCACTTCGCGCATGCCCATGATCTTCGGCACGAGGCGACGCGTCACGGGGTCCGGCACCAGCGCCAGCATGATGACGCCGAAGGTGCTCTGCATCGACGTGTGCTTGTACAGCTGGTTCAGCACCACCTTCGGAATCGCATCGCGCTTGAGCTCAATCACAATGCGCGTCTGATCATCCGACTCGTCGCGCAGGTCCGACACGCCTTCTACCTTCTTGTCGCGCACCAGTTCGGCGATGGAGAGCACGAGATTCGCGCGGTTCACCTGGTACGGCAGCTCGGTGATGACGATCTGCGACTTGTTCGAGGATTCCTTCTCCTCGATCACCGCACGAGCGCGCATAATCACCTTGCCGCGACCCGTCTCGATGTAGTCCTTGATGCCGGCGCGGCCGTAGATGAACGCCGCGGTTGGGAAGTCCGGACCCTTCACGTGCTGACGGATTTCGTCCGTCGTCATGTCGGGATTGTCAATCATCGCCGTGATGGCCGCGGCCACTTCGCGCAGGTTATGCGGCGGAATGTTCGTGGCCATACCGACGGCGATGCCGGACGAACCGTTCACGAGCAAGTTCGGGAACGCCGAGGGAAGAACCGTCGGCTCTTCCAGGCGATCGTCGAAGTTGGGCGCGAAATCGACCGTGTTCTTGTCGATGTCGACGAGCATCTCCACTGAGATGCGCGTGAGGCGTGATTCCGTGTAGCGGTACGCCGCCGCCGGATCGCCGTCCATCGAGCCGAAGTTGCCCTGACCATCCACGAGCGGATAGCGCAGCGAGAAGTCCTGCACCATGCGCACGAGCGCGTCGTACACCGACTGGTCGCCGTGCGGGTGGTACTTACCGAGCACGTCGCCGACCACCGTCGCTGACTTCTTGTACGCACGCCCCGGGACCAACCCGAGTTCGTTCATCGCGTAGAGCACGCGCCGGTGCACTGGCTTGAGTCCGTCGCGCACGTCCGGCAGCGCGCGGCTCACGATGACGCTCATCGAGTAGTTGATGAACGATTCCTTGACCTCGTCTTGAATCAGGCGCGGGAGGATGCGTTCACGGTTGTTCGGGGCCGTCATAGACGCTCGATTTGAGGGCGATTTCTAGAGGGTACAGCGACCTCTGAAGTTAGCCGATTTCGCGGGCGCAAACAACGGGGTTTGTGCCGGTTAAACTGCTCTCACCACGGAGGCACGGAGACACGGAGACTACTTGAGAAAGATTGGGGGGCCCGCATCGACTTCTCGGCGCGGGCCCCCCTGAAATGGCGGCTCCTGCAGTTGCAGTCTCCGCGCCTCTGTGTCTCCGTGGTGAAATGCAGTTCAGCGCGGATCCGCGCTCGCCTGCTCGGACTCAGCCTGCTCCGACGCCTTCCGCATCACCTCGCGCTCAGTGCGCCAATCTTCGTACCAACGCCGCGTCACTTCACCCGCAAGTTCGCGATTACCGAGACCGAACGAGAGCGCTAAGGCCAAGGCAATCGCCCCGAAGATAATCGCGAACGCCGTCGTCACGATGCTCGTCGCGACGCCCAATTCTTGCAGTGACATGAACACGGCAAGCAGCACCACGCCGCCCTTGCCCACTCGCGCCAGCGTGCTTGCGCCCGCCAACGCACCAGCACTCGCGGCAATCAGCGCGGCCACGAGATCGCCGAGCACAAGACCAAGAATCACAATCACCACCGCGGCAATCACGCTCGGCACATAACTCACGAGCTCAGCGAAGGCCTGGCCGAGGTAGTCGATGCCCAGCGCATTCGCGGCAACCAGGACCGCGGTGAAGATGATGAACCAGAACACCACATTGCCGAGCACGCGCGAAGGCGTAAGCGGTACGCCGTACTGGTCGAGCGGCGGTGCAACACCACCCTTCTGCAGCGCCTCGTTGAGGTGCACACGCCGCAGCAAACGGTGCATGGCTCGTTGCGCGAGTCGCGCCACGAAGTACCCTGCCGTGAGTACCACCGCAGCGCCGAAGAGCGCCGGGATGTACTCCCAGAGGGTCAACAGACTTTCTTGCAGGCGATCAAGAAACGACACGTGTGTGCTCTCGGATGCTAGAACGTGAAGCGAACGAGCGAATGCATGCCGGGCGCTCCGGTCAACGCAGCAACGGCACCCACTGGATTCAACTGCAGGCGACTGCCGACTTCCATGCGCCGACCTTCATCGCGCGCGGGCTGCGCGTAGCGCTCCGTGAGCCAAGCGCCGGCGATTGCACCTAGGGTTCCGAACGCCATCGTCGGCGCGGAGTTCCGTTCGGCTTCGCCAGACACCAACACGCCCACACCAATGCCCATCAAGGCGCCAGCGCCCGCGCCCGACGCCACCATCAGCGCGTCGCCTCGCGAGTGATCGAAGCGACGCACGAAGTATCGCTCGGCTCCCCAAACGCCGAGCAAGCCGCCGCCGAGCAGCGAGGCCGCTACTGTTTCAGCATCGGGATTGGACTCGACGATAATGGTAGCCGCCGCCGCTGAGCCAATCGCGGCACCGAGCCACAACAGCGAGGCGTCGCCTGCCGTGACCTCGTACGACGCGTTGCCCGCCCACGAGCGGCCAATGGCATAACCCGCCCAGCCTGCCACCAGTGGTGCCGCAATGCGAGTCTGCCAGCGCATGCCGTCCGGGCCATCGCTGTCGGGGTTCAGCATCCAGGTCATCGCATATGCGGACGCTGCGACGATGTCGTGACCGACGAGCGAGGCGACGGCCTCGCCCTCCGTGAGGCCTGATCCGAGCCAGATGCCCGTCGCCGAACCGGCGAGCCCGCCCACGAGAGCGAGCGCTCCTACCTCGCCTTCTTTCAGTTCCCAGGCATTGGCGAGCGCGAGGCCAGTGGCCGTTTCGCGCCAGGCCATGCGTGTGCTGAGCACCTGCCGCGCCGGCGTGATCTCCCATTGCCTTGCCACTTCACTCGCCGCGAAGAACGATCCGCCGGCCATGAGCAAGTACGAGGCAAGACGCGTCGCCGGCTCGGTGCTGATCATCACCGCGAACGACGGTCCGTAGGCCACCGCACCGAGGAGCAGTTGATTGCGCACAAACCTGTTGCGCATTTCTTGCGAGGTGGGAAGGCGCTCGCGCACAGTGTCGCGAGGTTCAACTGCCCGTACGCTGTCGCCGAGGTCGAGGCGGCGCGGCGGCTCCTGCTGGGCGAACAATGCGGAGCCGGCGAATGTTACGGCTACGAGTGCGCGAAGGAGGATTTGCATAAGGGGAATCTATTGCGTGGAGATGCTAATTGCGTGTGCCGCGCTTCAAGTCGAACAACACCGAGCGCTTGCACTGCCCGCACAACAGCCACTCCCGCTGCCGCGCATAGCCGAGCCCGAAGCTCCCGCCACCAATCGCCTTCTCGTGCATTCGCACGGCGCAACGCGGACATTCGGCGTGACCGTCACGTCGGTAAGCCTCACGCACGGCGCGTTCCTCATCTGCCGTGTACTGCGCCTTTTCAGACATCGCGGACTCTCAGCACGAGTTTGCCCGACTGTTCCCCACGCGCCATCCGCTCAAACGCAGCGCGGCCCTCGGCCAACGGATACACCGTATCAACCCGCGGCCAGAGCCGCCCGGCGCACAGCTCAGCCGTCACCGCCGCGAACTCCGCATCGTTGCCCATCGTGGAGCCCATCAGCGACCACTGATACCAAAACAGACGGCGCACATCGATTTCGAGCTTCGGTCCTGAAGTCCCGCCGCAGGTCACCAGGCGCCCGCCACGAGTGAGCGATTGCAGCGAGGCGTTCCAAGTCTTTTCGCCCACAGATTCGATGACCACATCCACGCCGCGCTTCTTCGTGCGCTCCCGCACGAGCTTGCCCACATCCTCCGTGGCGTGGTTGATGCATTCGTCCGCACCCATTGCCGCGGCCTGCGCCAACTTCTCCGCACTCGACGACGTCACCCACACACGCGCACCGATCTGCTTGCAAATGCGCAGCGCCGCCTGCGCCACGCCACCGCCGATGCCCCAAATGAGCACGTCCTCGCCTGGCTTCACCTGCGCGCGCGACACGCACATCCGCCACGCCGTCAACGTGGCAAGCGTGAACGCTGCCGCTACCTCGTCCGGCACCGAATCAGGAATCGGCAGCACATTCTCCGCGGGCAACACCACATACTCCGCGAAGCTGCCGGGATGATGCTCACCGAGGAGACCGAACTTCACGCACAGCGGATGCTCGCCACGCTGGCACCACTCACAGCGACGGCAGGAGATACCCGGATTGATCACCACGCGGTCCCCAACCTTGAGCCCCGGCGCCACGCCTTCGATGGCATCCACCACGCCCATGCCGTCGGCGCCGAGGATCCACGGAGGGGTGATTTTCACGCCCGGCAGGCCGCCGAGGGTCCAGAGGTCCAGACGATTCAAGGCGACCGCTCTGACTCGCACCCGAACCTGGCCCGGGGCCGAGAGTTGGGGCATCGCCACGTCCTCTCGGTACCGAATCACGTCCGTCCCGCCGTGCGCATCTATGGTAAGTGCTCGCACTACGACTCCCTCGCTATATTTCCCGCATGATCGAGATCAAGGTTCCCCCCCTCGGCGAATCGATCACCGAGGCAACCGTCTCCCGCTGGCTCAAGAACGAAGGCGACGCCATTGCAATTGGCGACACGCTCGTGGAGCTCGAGACGGATAAGATCACCGTCGAGGTGCCGGCCCTCAATGCCGGCGTGCTCCGCAAGCGCCTGAAGTCCGAGGGCGATGTGGTACAAGTGGCCGAGTCTCTTGGGCACTTGGAAGAAGGCGCGGTGGCCGCCGCGGCGCCAGCCGCCGCCGCACCCGCGGCTGCGGCACCGTCAGAGTTGCGCGCCGCGCCAAGTGCGCAGAAGCTCGCAACCGCCACAGGCGTAGACTTGAGCACGGTGCAAGGCACGGGCCGCGGCGGCGTCATCTCCAAGCCTGATGTCATTGCCGCGAGCGCTGCACCAGCGGCGCCAGTCGCAGCCAAGGCCATTGTCCCAGCTCCCGCACCGACAACGGCGCCGGTGAAGGCCGCGCCCGCTCCTGCGCCCCGCCCCGAAGGCCTGCGCGAGACCCGCGAGAAGATGACGACGCGCCGCAAGCGCATCGCCGAGAACCTCTTGCAGGCACAGCACGCCACGGCCCATCTCACGACGTTCAATGAGATTGATATGAGCGCCGTGTCTGCTGTGCGTGAGCGGATGAAGGAGCGCGTGGAGAAGGAACACGGCGTGAAGATCAGCTTCATGCCGTTCTTCGCGAAGGCCGCCGCGCTCGCGCTCAAGACGTATCCGGTGGTGAACGCGCAGCTCGACGGCGACTCCGTCATCTATAAACACTACGTGAACCTCGGCATTGCCGTGGCCAGCGAGCAGGGCTTGGTGGTACCGAACGTGAAGGACGCCGACCGCATGGGCATGGTGGGCTTCTCCCGCGCGATGGGTGCGGTGGCCAAGCGAGCGCGTGATGGCAAGCTGACGATGGATGATCTCACCGGCGGCACGTTCACCATCACGAATGGCGGTGTGTTCGGCTCACTGCTCTCCACGCCGATCATCAACTACCCGCAGGTCGCGATTCTTGGGCTCCATAAGATTCAAGAGCGGCCCATGGCAGTAGACGGAAAGGTCGAGATCCGCCCCATGATGTACGTCGCGCTGAGCTACGACCATCGCATCATTGATGGGCAGCAGGCGGTGCTCTTCCTCGTTCGGGTCAAGGAACTGATGGAAGATCCGGCATCCATGTTGATTGACGACTGAACGGCGTCACCACGAAGAGGCTGTGTTGGAAGTCAAGCGGTGGTGGGCGTGATGGCCTGCCACCGTTCCTGCTTGCGGACCATGGCGTTGAGGATGATGAGTAGGCGGCGCATGCACGCGGTGAGCGCGACCTTCGTCGGCTTGCCG
>JANNVQ010000054.1:0-182839 GCA_031414535.1 Gemmatimonas sp. | reverse complement strand
AAAACCGCCCCGGGCGTCACCCCTAGGTTGCGATTGGGTCCCCCACTCCCCCCGCGCCCCCCCCCCCCCCCCCCCCCCCCGCGTCAGGTCAACGTTTCGCTCGGAGTTCAGTTTCCGCGGGTACGTCCCGAGCCGCGAGCGCTACCGCCGCCGCTTGAACTGCCCCTAGAATTGCCGCTCGAGCCGCCCCGATCCGATCCGCGGGCCTCACTACCGCCGCTCGAGCGTGGTGCCGATGCGCGGGGCGCGCTGGAGCCGCCGCCGCGGGGGGCCGAGGCGCGGGGGGCCGAGGCGCGGGGGGCGCGTTGGTCATTTCCGCGTGGAGCCGAGGCTCGTGGGGCACTCTGCCCACCACCGCGAGGAGCCGAGACGCGTGGCGCGCTCTGCTCACGGGCCCGCGGGGCCGACACCCGTGGCGTCGAGTTGCCGTTGCTGCGAGGTGCCGTGGTTTCAGTTCGCTGCGATCGAGTGGGTTCAACGCTCTGCCGCGATGGGCGGGGGTTCCAGGTGCCATTCGAGCTACGGGCAGTCTCGCCACTGGTTCGTGGCGTAGCGCTGCTCCGTGGGGCACTGCTGCTCCTCGGGGCGCCGCTGCGAGCCGCGTCGCCGCGATCATTTTCGCGTTCCGACCCGCGTGCCACTCGCGATGGGGCGCCAGGCAGCGGAACCACGCGCTGATCTGCATTGCCGGGGCCCAAGCGGCGGCCGTTGTCGCCGCGGTTGCCGTCGCGACTCACATCGCGCGCGTCACGACGGAAGCCGCGATCATGACGATCATAGCCCACGTTGCGATGAATGCTGCTATAGCGGCGCACACGATTGGTGTCCCAACGACGATACCCGATGCCACGGTTCACGACGATCACGGTATGGCGTGGAGACACATACCAAGGATTGATGACGATGAAGGGACGTGATACCACCACCCAACGGGGGCCGTACGAATGCCAGCCGTGGTGGTACACGCGGTGACCCCACCAATCCACGTCATAGGTGAGCCACACGCCCACGGGGTAGCCCACGCCCCAGCTCCAGTAGTCGGGGTGCGCGTGTGTCACATACACCGGGCGGTGATACACGACCGCCGGGTCATAGGTGGGCACGTAAATAATCTGTGGCTCGGCGGGCACGATGCGAATGACCTCGCGTTCCACCACCACCTGCTGCTGCGGGGTGCTCTGCAGGTTACCCTGCGCATTGGCCATCACGCGGAGGCGCTGCACGGCGTTCATGACGTCCACCGGCTGCGAGGCGTAGGCCTGACCAACGGCGGTCATCCAGTCCTCGCCCTCGGCGAGCAGGTTGAGCACTGGCTCATACCGAGCTACTGCCTTGACGCTAATCTCCCACGGCATCTCATCGATGTTCTGGCTCCCAAATGCCCGCACATGCGCCTGAGCCGCCAGTACCTGATCTGGATAGGTGGCGGCGACGAGTACCTGCGCGAGAATGGGGTCGGGATACAGCGCGATGGGCGCGAGGAGGTTGTCGAGTTCCTCGTTCGACCAGCGTTCGTCAGCTGCGGTGGCGACCTGCGCGTTCTGGGCCCACAGCGTGTTGGCTGGGGTGGCAAAAGCGAGGGCGGAAAGCAGCTGTAGTCCTAGGGTGGTACGCCGCATTGGGGTCTCCTCGTGGAGCGGTCGCGTGGTCATACCCGCCTCTGCCTGCAAGTTCCGCTGTTCCCACCCTGGGCGCCAGCGGCGGCGCCAAAGTCTGTGAACGTCTGTTACAGAGGCGTGGCCGAGCCAACATAGCGGCGTCGCTCGGATAGCCCATTCTCGTGGCATTCCCGGTACGGCACGGAAACTCTACCCATCCACACGATGACCACCTCGGCGCTCACCCACGATTCAAACAATCTGCGAAAGTGGGAGTACGGAAACGGGCTGTACCAAGGCGTCCTTTCTCGCTATTTGAGTCGCATGGCTCACCTCGTGCGCAGCTTGAGGCCTGCCACGGTGCTCGACGCCGGCTGCGGCGAGGGCTACGTGTACCGCGGACTTCGCGACCGCGGGGTGAGCGCGGATTGGGAGGGTGTGGACGCAAGCGCTGGTGCGGTGCGATTCGCCGCCGAGAAGAATCCTGAATGCCGGTGGAGCGTGGGTGATCTCCGAGAAATGAGCCAGCCCTCTAACAGCGCCGAACTCGTGCTCTGCTCGCAGGTGCTCGAGCATATCCCGCAACCGGAGCGGGTGCGGGACGAACTCGCTCGCGTGTCCGCGCGCTGGTTGCTAATCTCCGTCCCGCTAGAACCCGTGTTCCGTAGCATCTGCGCGCTTACGGTGGCCACGGGTATTGGCCAAGATCCCGGCCACGTCAACTTTTGGACACCGAGCGCATTCCGTAAATTTCTTCTGCCGGTTGGCCGTCTGGCCCACTGGGAGTGGACGGCAGTGTACCAGATTGCGCTCGTCGAGGTGACGGCGAGGGGGTAGGGAATGGGTCGGGCGATTGTCTCACATTTTCTCGCGACTATCGCGTATCGCACGCAGAAGGCGCTGCGCGATGCGCCCGCTGAGTACCCCGCGTTCAGCGCGGGCACAGCGGCGCGGACGCCGGTGGAGATTTTGCGTCACATGACCTCGGTGCTGGGCTATGCGCGCACCTTTAAGGTGGGCGGGACATATCCCATCAAGCCCGATGCCTTGGCGAGTTTCGTCGCGGAGCAAGAGCGCTTTCATGAGATGCTCGAGAGCCTCCGAGGTGAGTTGGACGAGGCTGGCGGGCTCGGTTCGATGAGCGCGGAGCAGTTGGTCCAGGGACCCTTGGCGGATGTGATGACCCATGTGGGTCAGCTCGCGATGCTACGGCGCCTCCAGGGGGCGCCAGTGGCGCCTGAGAATTTCATCTTTGCGGAGGTGGATGCGCGGCGCCTTGGGGTCAACCAGCCCCTGCCCGCGCGCCCCGATGAGATTTGGCCCGAGCGACCCCGCTGAATTCTGACACCATGAGGGCGCGGCGCGCGTATGGGGATTGACCTCCAACGGAGTCTGTGATGGAAGAGTTCAAGGTGAGTGGCGCCAAGCTGGTTGAGCGCCTGCGAGCGCTGATCAAGGAAGGCAACGTGCGTCGCGTGGTACTTCGGAACCCTGAAGGGCGCGCGCTTTTGGACCTGCCGCTCAACGCGGGCATTGCGGCATCCGCGCTCTTGCCTTTTTGGGCGGCGGTGGCGAGCGTGGCCGTGCTGGCCACCGACTACACGGTTTTGGTCGAGCGTGACTCCGCTGCGCCAAAGCCGTAAGAGCGCTAACCCTTTGTGCGCTTGCGTGACGCGAATCACACCACCGACGCGTACCGCGGGGACATTTTGTATCGTCGAATCAGTTGCGAGCCCGCATCTGCGGGCTCGGTTTAACCTTTCCAGAATGGTGAATTCAATGCTGGCTTCATTCCGCTCGAGTTTTTTGCTCGCGGCTGCACTCTTTGCGCTGGCTGCCTGCGGCGAGGAGACTGCGCTTCCGACGACGCTCGAGACCGCGGCCGTGACCGAGGACATCGAGCTGACACAGGCGGCGTTCGAGAACACGCAAACGACATCCCTCGCCGAGGTCGGTTACGCGATTGACAACGCCTTGATCGATTTCGGCGGTCTTCCGAGATCGATGGCGTCCATCGTGGCGGCAGGTCCGACGCGGCCTTCTGATCCACGCAGCGCGCGCCGGATGCTGGATCGCGCGGAATCGTACACCGCGGCAGAGCCGCTTTCGGCGATCCCTGCCGCCCTGCTCGGCCGGACCTTGGTGTGGAACCCGACCACGCAGGAGTATGTGCTCTCGGACATCACCGGCGCGCCGGCCAACGGCGTCCGCTTCAGACTCTATCAGATTGACCCGGTGACTGGGCTTCCGGCGAACCCCCTGGTCTACATTGGGTACGTCAACGTCTCGCGCGAAGGGACGGTCAGTAGCCCCGTCGCCCGCCTTGCCGTGTTCAGCACCAACGGCACGAAGCTGCTCGAGTACGTGGCGACGGTTGGCGGCACGCAACAGGTTCCCAGCTTCCGCGTGGACGGTACGGCGGGTGTCGGACCGAATTCAGCCACCTTCTCCCTTGCCGTGGCGGTGAACCTCAACAACAGCACCGTGACTGCCGTGTGGCGTACAGCCATCCCGTCTCGCGGTCTGACCTCGCGGACCACCCTCGGCATTGGCCAGGCTGGATTCACCATTAATGGGGTGATGCAGCGCGGTCTGTCGAAGGTTGAAGTGGTGGGCACGCTCAACTTCAACACCGGCGGCACCGTCACGGTAAAGGTGGGCAATCGCACCTTCGCCACGATGACCATCAACTCCGAAGGCGTTCCGAGCGAGTTCACCAATGCCGAGGGTGCGCCGTTGACGCCCGAACAAGAGCAGGTGCTCGAGGCCATCTTCGCGTGGTTCAACAGCACGTGGAATTGGTACGGGGCCCTGCTGGATCCGGTGTACACCGTGCTTGACGTGCCACTGTCTCAGTAGTCGAGGCGAAACCCCCGCTCCGGCGGGGGCGTAGGCCCAGATGTCTCCAAACCTTCGGGGGACCGGGAGTGTCAGAATGCTGACACCCTGCGGTCCCTCGATTCTTTCCCACCCGGGCTTACCATGCGGCAACTCGTTCTCGCGCTGCGGATGCTCCGCAAGACGCCGTTCGTCACAGCGGTTGCGGTGCTATCACTCGCGCTCGGCATCGGCGCGAACGCGGCCATCTACTCGCTGTTCGATCAACTCCTGCTGCGGGCGCTACCGGTGCCGAGCGCTCAGGAGCTGGTGAACCTCTCCGCACCTGGCCCGATGCCGGGCAGCAACTCCTGCAACCAACAGGGCGAGTGCGATGAGATTTTCTCGTATCCCATGTTCCGGGATATCGAGAGCAAGCAGACGGCACTCGCGGGTGTGGCGGCGAGCCGCCTCTTTGGCGCCAGCCTTTCGATTGATAACGAACCCAGCGTCGGCGAGGGCGCCTTTGTCTCCGGCGGATACTTTCCGACGCTGCAGGTGCAGGCCGCACTCGGCCGCGCGTTTGGCCCGGATGACGACCGCATCATTGACGGCCAGTACATCGTCGTCATCTCTCACTCGCTGTGGCGGGATCGGTTTGGCGCCCGCACGGACGTGATTGGTAAGTCCATGACGGTGAACGGGAATCCGATGGAGATCATCGGAGTATTGCCGAAGAGCTTCGAAGGCGCGACTGCGGGATCACGGCCGTTGGTCTACGTGCCGCTGACGATGCGCTGGGCGTTCTCGACCACCGGCTACAAGGGCTACGAGAATCGCCGAGACTATTCGCTCTATCTATTCGGTCGGTTAAAGTCGGGTGGTTCATTGGAGCAGGCGGCCGCTGAACTGAATGCGGTGTACCGCCCGATTCTCGCCGAGGTCGAGGCGCCGTTGCAGGAGGGGATGAGCGAGCAGACGCTGGCTCGCTTCAAGGACAAGTCGATGCTGGTGTCGCCGGGATACCGCGGCCAGAGCAGTATTCACGAGAATGCGCAGACTCCTCTCTTGCTGCTGTTCGCCATCACGGGCACGGTGCTGCTGATTGCCTGCGCCAATGTGGCGAACCTCTTGCTTGCGCGCGGGGCAGGGCGCGCCACCGAGATGGGCGTACGCTTGGCGCTCGGTGCTTCGCGCAAGCAGTTGCTCTCGCAGTTGATGACGGAATCGCTGTTGCTGGCCACGCTGGGCGGTCTGCTGAGTTTGGTGGTGGCCAAATGGACGTTGGCGGCCATCGCGGGCTTCTTGCCACCGGAGGCGGTGGTCACGATGAACTTCCGCGTGGATGGCCGCGTGATGACCTTCGCGGCGCTACTGGCCGTGGCCACGGGGTTCATCTTCGGTCTCTACCCAGCCTTGCAGAGCACGCGGCCCGACCTGATCGGGGCCATTCGTGCCGGCGCGGGGCAGATTGCCGGTGGCCATACTTCGGCGCGGTTCCGGAACGCCCTCGTCACGGTACAGATTGCCCTCTCGATGGCCCTGTTGGCGTCAGCGGGCCTCTTCGTGAAGTCACTCTCGAAGGTCTCCCAAGTAGACTTGGGTATGAAGCTCGACGATGTGGTCACCTTTGCGACATCTCCGGGCCGAGTGGGCTACGATACGCTGCGCGCCGGTGTGTTTAATGCGCGCCTAGAGGAGGAACTGAAGTCTCTGCCGGGTGTGACGGGCGTGACCTCATCAATGGTGCCGCTCCTGGCTGGCAACAACTGGGGCAACGACGTACGTGTTGAGGGCTTCGACTGCGGTCCGGACACGGACTGCAACGCCAACTACAGCGAGCTCGGCCCCGACTTCTTTACGATTCTGGGTGTGCGGCTGATTTCTGGGCGCGACTTCAATAGCTCCGACATCAGTGGTGCCACGCAGGTGGCAATTGTTAATGAGGCCTTTGCCGCGAAGTTCGCCTTGGGCCGCGATGCGGTGGGCAAGTTTATGGGCACCCGCGGCGATCGCGGCGACTCACTCACCATTCTCATCGTCGGCGTAGTGCCGAACATCGGCTACAGCGATGTGAAGGAGGAGAACGGCCCACGACCCGTGTTCTACACGCCCTGGCGTCAGGATACGCGCACGAGCTTCATGAACTGGTACGTGCGCACCTCGTTGCCGCCCGAACAACTGCTGACGCAGATACCCGCCGTACTGAAGCGCATGGATGGCACGCTGCCGGTGGAGGACCTGAAAACCATGCCGCAGCAGATTCGCGAGAACATTTTCTTGGATCGCATGATCAGCATTTTGTCGAGCGCGTTCGCGGTGCTCGCGACGCTGTTGGCATCGGTAGGCCTGTATGGTGTTCTCGCGTACTCCGTGGCCCAGCGTACGCGTGAGATTGGTGTGCGGATGGCGCTGGGTGCAGACGCCGGCGATGTCCGTGGTATGGTGCTGCGTCAGGTGGGAATGATGCTCCTGATTGGCGGCGTGGCCGGATTGGCGGCGGCATTTGCGCTTGGGCGTGCGGCGCAGTCACTTCTGTTTGAGATTCAACCTTACGATCCGCTGGCACTCGGAATCTCAGTGCTGCTCTTGGCCGTAGTGGCCATGACGGCGGGTTATTTGCCGGCCCGTCGCGCCTCTCAGGTAGATCCGATGCACGCTCTCCGGTACGACTGACCAGCATGGACATTGTCATTACTCCTCCCAAGCGCACAGGCCGAAAGGTGGCGATGATTGCCGCCGGGGCTGGCGTACTCGTGTTGATCATCGCGCTGGCGAGGCTCGATCCGGCGGTGCCGACGGTCGCGAAGGTCGGCGTCATCATTGACTCGGTGCGCCGCGGCGACGTGCTACGCGAAGTGCGCGGGCCGGGCAATCTCGTACCCGAGCAGATTCGCTGGATTACCGCACAGGCATCTGCCCGCGTGGACCGCATTGAGTTCCTGTCGGGGACTGTGGTGCGCGCTGGGCAGCTCATTCTCGTGCTCTCAAACCCCGACCTGCAGATTCAGACGATGCAGGCCGACCAACAGGTGCGGCAGGCAGAGATTGAACTGCTCAACCTGCGCACCAATCTGCGCTCGGCGATTCTGACTCAAGAGGGGACAGTGGCCACGGCGCGCACGCAGTTTGTGAGCGCGCAGCAAGAAGCGGCCGCTGCTGACTCCCTCGTGCGGCGCAACTTGATTAGCGAGTTTGAACTCCGCAACCGCCGCGCGCAAGCTGAAGAGATGACGACGCGTCTGCGCGTAGAGCAGGAGCGTCTCGAGCTGATGCGGGCGGCGATTGATTCGCAGATTGAGGTGCAGCGCGGCCAGGTCGGCCAGCTACGCGCCATTGCCGCAAATCAGCAGACGCGGCTCAATTCGCTCAACGTGCGCGCACCTGATGACGGCGTGGTGCAGGAAATGGATCTTGAGTTGGGTCAGTGGGTGCCTGAAGGCACCACGCTGGCGAAGGTAGTGCAGCCGGGCCGCCTCAAGGCAGAGCTTCGGATCCCGGAGTCTCAGGCCAAGGATGTAAGTATCGGGCAGGTGGCCGTTGTGGACACCCGAAATGGCCTTATCCGCGGGCGTGTGTCACGCAAGGATCCCTCGGCGGTGGGTGGCTCCGTGCGTGTGGATGTGGCGCTAGAAGGCGCCTTGCCGCCTGGCGCCGTGCCCGACCTCAGCGTGGACGGCACGGTGCAGTTGGAGCGCCTGACCAACATTCTGTTTACCGGGAGGCCGTCGTTTGGGGCCGCCTCCGGCACCGTCTCAATGTTCAAGATGGAACCGGACGGGCAGCACGCCGTACGGGTGTCGGTGGAGTTGGGCCGCAGCTCGGTGAATACCATCGAGATCTTGCGCGGCTTGGAGCCCGGTGACCGTGTAGTCTTATCCGATATGACCCAGTACGCGAATGTGGATCGCGTACGCATCAAGTGAGAATTGAGATGACGACGCTGATCCGGATGCAGGGCATTAAGAAAGTTTTCCAGACGGACGAAGTAGAGACGCACGCGCTCTCGGACATCAACTTCGAGATCAACAAGGGCGAGTACGTGGCCATCTCTGGCCCCTCGGGCTGCGGCAAGACGACTCTGCTCTCAATCCTCGGCCTGCTCGACGCGCCAAGCGGCGGAGCCTACGAACTCGCCGGCCACTCTGTGGCAACGCTGGCGCCCGCTGATCGTGCGCGAGTTCGCAATCGCCAGATTGGCTTCATCTTCCAGGCGTTTAACCTGATTGGTGATCTCACGGTTGCTGAGAACGTTGAACTGCCGCTGACCTATCGCGATATGCCGGCGAGCGAGCGCAAGGATCGCGTGGCGCGGGCGCTGGAACGCGTGGGTATGAGTCACCGCGCCAAGCACTTCCCGGCGCAGCTCTCGGGCGGTCAGCAGCAGCGCGTGGCCGTGGCGCGCGCGGTGGCGGGTGATCCGGCCATCCTGCTCGCAGACGAGCCGACGGGCAACCTCGACTCCAAGAACGGCGAGGCGGTGATGGGGTTGCTGCAGGAACTGCACGGGCAGGGGAGCACAATTTGTATGGTGACGCACGATGCGCGGTATACGGCGCATGCGTCGAGAGAGGTGCACCTGTTTGACGGGAAGGTGGTGCAGCCGGCAATGGTGGGGGCGGCGTAGGGAGCGGATTAGCAGTGGATTAAGAGGGCGATGCGGATATTGCGGGGAGTCAGTCCGAGAGCAAATCTCGGGCATGACTCCCCGCGTTGCATTGCGAGTCGGCGGCTTCTTTCTCGCCGTGTTCACTTGGAGTTGCGTCGTACACGCCCAAGATGCTCTCGTACGCGGACGAGTGCTTGGACCAGACGCGTTGCCTCGGGAGCGCGTACTCGTTCAGGTCTCGAATGCGACCGGCGATTCAACGATTGCTCGCGTAATCACTTCTGCGTCGGGCGGTTTCGCGTTCAGAACTTCGCTGTCGACGGTGCGACTCCGAGTCTTGGCAGTGGGGTTCGCCCCGGTCGAGGCTGGCCTACACCACGTGCGGCCCGGCGGGGCCGAAGTGATTATTCGCACGACGCTCAACGTCGTGCGTCTGGAGGCTATCGTCTCGCAAGCGACCGCGCTGTGCAGTCCGGAATCAGGCGGTCGCGAACCCGCCGCCCTGCTTCTTGCAGAGGCACAGAAGGCTCTCACACTCGCCGCGTATGCAACGGAGTCGGCCAGGCCCACGGCGCGCTATGCGCTCCTGTCGTGGACTGCGGAGCCATCGGGCCAACCCCGTGGCGAGCGATCGGTGCGCATCGGTAGCGGACCGTCCCTTCGGCCGTTTCAATCTGTGCCGCCGGCGCTCATCGAACGAGAGGGCTGGGTGCACGCTGAGGACGATGGCACAACGTATCGCGCGCCAGATGCAGCCCTGTTGGCTTCAGAACAGTTCGCCCGCGAGCACTGCTTTCGCGTCGAGACTCCTGCGTCTCCGTTGTCTCCGCTCGTCGGTGTCTCGTTCGAACCTGCCAATCGCAGATCTTCTCTCGCACAGTTGCGTGGAGTGCTGTGGCTCGACGCGCGCAGCTACGAGCTCTCGCGAGTTGATTTTGCGTATGACAACGTTCCGCGCGAAGTCGCCACGTCACTGGCGGGCGGAAGCATTCATCTGACTCGGCTTCCGAATGGGCTCTGGTTCGAGGAGCGCTGGGAACTGCGCATGCCGAGAGTCCTTGAGCAGCGGAGCGTCGCTGACGTGTCGCGTGGCGGCGCCGCGATGCGTACGAGAACCGTCGAGAGTTTGCACGTACTCGCAGGCCAAGTGCTGGAACTCCGGATTGGGAGCACCGTGCTGTTTTCCGTCCCCGACGCTGGATTTCCCACAGCAGACTCCGCATCGGCGACCTCCACGTCGAACGAGCCTTCGGCGGTCTCCGATTCGCTGTTTGGTCCGAGTCTCTGCGGTCCCGATGCGGAGAAGACCGAGCCAACCTCGCGACTCGTTGGTGTTCTGTCTCCCGCATCAATTGGTGACGAGCGTGCCCGAGTGACGCTGGAGTGGCGCGAGCAGTTTCGAGTTGACGGCGCTCATCAATGGCGCTGGAGCACGCGCGTACTCGAGACCACGGTTGGAAGTAGCGGCAGATTCGACTTTTGCGGAGTGCCTCGGGATCGAGCGCTTGCCCTGCGAGCGGTCGCTGGGGCGCGCAGGGCTGGTCCGCTGGTGTTGCGCATCGCATCGGACGATGCACTCGCGCGGGTAACGGTGCAGCTCCCAGAGCTGGTCACGCGCGCTGATCTTGTGCGGGTTCGCATTAGCACAACCGAAGGCAATCCTGTGCCCTATGCCGTGGTGTCTGTGGACGGCGGCACGCCCCGAATTGCGGACGCCGAAGGAGTCGTCAGTATCGAGGCTGCCTCTGGTAGGGCAATGCGAGTGCTGGCACGCCGCATCGGATTCGCGCCTGCGGACACGACACTTATGCGGGTAGCCGAAGGGGACCAATACGTCGTAACCATCGGACCCCGCGTGCAGGAGCTCACCGCAGTTCGCGTCATCGCTAATCGCTCAGTGTTGGAGACGCGCGGCTTCTATGACCGTGCCGCCCGTGTGCAGCGGGGCGCCATGACTGCCGACTTTCTTACACCGGAACAGCTAGATCTGCGGTCGTCATCGCTCGCTACACAGCATCTTATGCTTTCGAGGTTCGTCACCCTCGGGTGGTCACAAGAGGAGCGTCCGCGCCGCGTTGCGGTAGGGAGAGGCGGCTGCAAGTTTGAGGTGCTGCTAGATGGGCAACGCGTAAATATCCGTACGCGTGACGGCCACGTGCCGATTGATGATGTCGTCAGCGGTCCCGACATCACAGCGATTGAAGTCTATCCTAGCATCGCGAACGCTCCTGCGGAGCTCATACCGCTTACCGGAGACGGCTGCGGGCTGATTGCCATTTGGACGGGTGGGCGGGAGCCATAGGGGGGCGGCGGAATTCCCCTATGCCCCTCGCCAAACGCTCCGGGAGTGTGCAGCGTAGAGGGGCGAGGACTTCACACTCTCCAACAACTCAGAGGTTCGTGTATGCGCGTTCAGCTCCTGCGCCTCCTTCCGGCAGTGCTTGTACTTGCGGCGTGCGGTGGTGCCGGGACATCGGCGGTGTCGATGCCGGGCGCCGCGCCCGCTGCCGCCCGCGGTCCCAACTCTGAGGAGCTGGCCTCAATCGCCCGCGGTGACTCGCTGTTCAATGCGGGAGCCTGCCAGCGCTGCCACGGGCAGAAGGGCGCCGGTGCTCCAAACGGTCCAAGCCTGATCGCTGGCCAGTGGTTGCACTCCGATGGTTCCCAAGCGCAGATCGCCGTAATTATCACCAACGGCATCGCCCGTGAATCGGTGAAGGACAGCACGCGCCGCTTCCCCATGCGCCCGCGCGGCGGCCCGATGAACCTCACCGATACGCAGGTTCAAGATCTGGCGAATTACGTTGTATCCATCTCGCGCGGCAAGTCGGCGCGCTGATTTCCTCGTGCATAAACAGATGACCAATCGAATCCTGCGTCGCGCGGTACTGGGCGGCGTCTCCACACTCGCGTTACTGAGCTCGCCGGCAGCGGCGCAGCGACTCGCGCCGCCGTCTCCTTCGGCGCTGAGCGAACTGCGTGATACGATTGCGCTGTATGTCTCGGACCGAGGCGCCCTGCTTCGCCGCTGGACGGTGTCGTACTCGCCTGCGCGTGCGCAACGTCTCAACACCTTCTACACGGATTGGCGGGCCCGCCTGCGCCGCGTGGACTTTGACCGCATCTCGCAGGAGGGCAAGATTGATTACATCCTCCTCGACAATCGCTTGCGTCAGGAATTGGATCAATTGCAGCGCGATGAGCGCCTCGCCAATGAGATGAAGCCGTTGGTGCCATTCGGCGCTGTCGTCGCGGACTTTGAGGAAGCGCGTCGCCGCTTTGAGACGCCGGAAGGCCAGAAGTCGGCGCGTGCGCTCGCCGACCTGGCTAAGCAACTCGACTCGCTCACCAAGCTCGTGCGCGCGCGTGCGCCCCAGAGCGCGCAGATCCCACGCGCCGAGCGCATCGTTGGCCTCAGGGCGCTCGACTACTTGAGCGACCTGCAAACGCAGCTCCGGAACTGGCACCGTTTCTCGGCGGGCTACGATCCGCAGTTCAGTTGGTGGACGGAAGATCCCTTTCGTCGCGTGAACGAGGGCATCACGGCCTACAGCCGCGCCATCCGCGAAGTGGTGGTGGGGCAGAAGCAGGGCGAGGAAGAACCAATCATCGGCGATCCCATCGGCACGACGGGCGTCAGTGCTGACCTGGTGTTTGAGATGATCTCGTACACGCCTCAGGAGTTACTCGCGCTGGCGGAGAAGGAGTTCGCGTGGATTGAAGCCGAGCAGCGAAAGGCGTCGCGCGAGATGGGCTTCGGTGACGACTGGCGTGCCGCGCTTGAGAGCGTGAAGCAGGCCTTTGTGCCACCGGGTCAGCAACCCGCAATGGTGCGCGACCTTGCACGCTCGGCGGTGAAGTTCGTCACCGATCGCGACTTGGTCACCGTGCCGCCACTCGCCGACGAAGTGTGGCGCATGGAGATGATGCCGCCGCGGCAGCAGCTGGTGTCGCCGTTCTTCTTGGGCGGCGAAATAATTCAAGTTGCATACCCGACCGACTCAATGCAGCACGACGACAAGCTCATGGCCATGCGCGGCAACAATCCGCACTTCTCGTTGGCCACGGTGCATCACGAGTTGATTCCGGGGCATCATCTGCAGGGCTTTATGACGCAGCGTTACAATTCGCACCGGCAGTTGTTCTCCACGCCGTTCTGGGGCGAGGGCTGGGCGTTGTGGTGGGAGATGCTGCTGTGGGACAACGGCTTCGCGCCGACCCCCCACGACCGCATGGGGATGCTGTTCTGGCGCTCGCATCGCGCAGCGCGCATCATCTTCTCGCTGCGCTTCCACCTCGGCACCATGACACCACAAGAGGCGGTGGACTTCCTCGTGCAGCGCGTGGGGCACGAGCGGGCCAACGCCGAGGCTGAAGTGCGGCGCTCATTCAATGGCACGTACTCGCCGATGTATCAGGCGGCGTACATGCTCGGCGGGCTACAGTTCCGCGCCTTGCATCGTGAACTCGTCGAGACGGGCCGCATGAGCAATAAAGAATTTCACGATGCCATCCTCCAGGGCGGACGCATGCCTGTAGAGATGGTGCGGGCGCGGATGCTCAATCTTCCGCTCACCCGTGACCACAAGGCGAGCTGGAAGTTTTACCAGTAAGCGCTCAGCGCCCCGACGATAGCGTATCAATCCGGATGCCCACGAGGGCATCCGGATCGGTGTTTAGGGGGGTGTTGCCAGCAGGGTTCCCCGTGAGGCGCAGTAGATAGGCCGTCACGGACGCGTACTCATCGCTCGTGAGCGAGCCAGGGTCCGTCTGCGGCATCTCGAGCTTGAGGTAGCTCGCCAGCGCGCTCAATGGCTTGCCCTGCCACTTGGCGTAGAAGCCCTTCTCCTTCTCCCAGTTGGGAAGATGGCATTGCAGGCAGACCTCTTGGAACACCTGTGCGCCCGCGTCAGCCTGCGCCGCCGTGTACACGCCGTCGCCGGTGGTACGGTCGAGCCGCGCCGCGCCGAGCACGGCCGCGATGAACACGAGGGGAAGAAAGAGGCGGGCATTTCGCATCCGCGTATCTTAATCACATGCACCAGTCCCCCATCAAATTTGCCGACGTCGAGGCCGCCGCGGACCGCCTGGCCCCATTTCTCTCGCCAACGCCGCTCCGCGAGTATCCGCGGCTCGACGCCGACATCGGTCACGGCATCAGAGTTCTCGTGAAGCACGAGAACCATCAGCCCACGCAGAGCTTCAAGATTCGCAATGGATTAAACACCGTGCTGGGACGTTCGGCGGAGGAGCGCCGCCGCGGTTGCATCGGGGCAAGCACTGGGAATCACGGACTCGGCATTGCATACGCGGGACGCCTTACCGGGACGCCCATCACCGTGTGCGTCCCGCAGGGCAACAACCCGGAGAAGAACGCGGCGATTCGTGCCCTCGGCGCGACGCTCGTCGAAGCCGGCGCGACCTATGACGAGACCATCGTTGAATGCCGCCGCCTGCAGGAAGAGCAGGGGCTCGTGTTGCTGCATTCCACCAATGATCCGCTCGTGGTAGCGGGTGCGGGCACGATGACGAGCGAGATTCTCGCGCAGGCGCCAGAACTTGATGTGTTGGTACTCGCGCTCGGTGGTGGTTCGCAGGCCGTTGGCGCGCTCACGGTAGCCGCTGCCTTGCGCCCATCGCTTAAGGTGTACGCCGTGGGGGCAACGAATGCCGCTGCGCAGTACGACAGTTGGAAGAGCGGAGGGATGCTCGAGCGTCAGCCGGCCAACACCTTTGCCGAAGGCATCGCCACGGGCTCTGCCTATGCGCTCACGTTTGAGGCGCTCCGCACGGGCTTGGCGGGCTTTGTGCAAGTGAGCGAGGAGCAAATGCGAGCCGCTATTCGCGACTTGCAGCGCTACACCGGAAACATCGCGGAGGGCGCGGGCGCAGCGGGCTTGGCGGGACTTCGTGTGCTCGCCCCAGCGCTCGAGGGGAAGCGCGTGGGTATCGCCATTTGCGGCGGCAATCTCAGTTCAGCGGAACTGCAGCGGACCTTTGCTTCGGCCTGAGGTCCGTGCGCGCCATGACTGCGTCAATCAGCTGCCGTAGCACGTCGGGGCGATTGCCCTGCATGTGCAGTCCGGGCAGCCACACCAGTTCCTTGGGATCGCCAGCGGCGGCGTAGAGAATGTCCACGGAGCGCCGCGGAATCTTCTCGTCATCCGTGGCGTTCAGCATCACCACCGGGCGTGGCGCAACTTGGCCAATCCACTTCTCCGGCGTGAAGTTGGGCCCGTTGGCGAGCGTGTTGGCGAGATGCGTCACAGGCCAGCGTAAAAAGCGGTTTCCGATTTCCTTCTCCAAGCCGCGATCAATCAGCGCCCAGGTATCGCCTCCACCGTGGGCGAGCCAGAGCCGCGTGATGCGCGTGTCGCGCGCCGCTGCAATGGTGGCGAAGGGTGTGCCGAAGCTCGCGCCCACGAGTTCCACTCGCGCTGGATCCACGTCGGGGCGCGCCAGTAGATAATCGAGCGCGAGCTGCACCGCCGGTGGTGTGTCAAAGAGAGCGCGGCGAATGGCCGGCACTTGCGCGAGGACGGCCAATCCCTTGGCGCGATGGTCTCCGTCAAACGGGTATTCGAGCGAGGCGAAGATCGCGCCGCGCGTATCACCAATGAGCGCTGCCGCACCTTTACCGCGCTCGTGCCCGCCGAGTACGAGAAAGAGCGGACGCTGTACGTCGGCCGTGAAGTCTGCGGGTCGGCGAATCGCCAGCGTGATGGTGAGCCCACTTGTGCCTTCTACGGTTACATCCTGTTCAATCGTGCTGCCGTCCACGCGCTCGGGGCCAGAGTGCGCGCGCAGCAATGTCCCCCGCCGCGCGTCAAAGTGCGGGAGAGGGTCGCGCTGCAACCACAACACGGCGGCTGCGAAAATCGCCAGCATCGCGAGTGCGAGGCTGGCGATCAGTCGCCGGTTGAAGAACCGTCGAGCCATTAGCGGTTCAGGGCTTGAGCGCCTTGATCTCTGGCGGCAGCTCGAACAGGTTGGCGGCCTGCGCGCCGAACTCCACCGAGGTGGTCGTGATGATCATCTGCATGCCCATCATCGCCGACTCAATGCGGTGCGGGACCATCAGGCCGCTCACGTTGCGGTAGTCCTTCATGAGCATCTCGACTTCCACTTCACCAGCCTGCGTCACCTGCTTGGAGGTGGTGCGGGTGAGCAAACCGGATGCGTTGGAGAAGCAGTCGGTGGTCTCGCGGCCGGACTTCCAGGTGAACTTCACGCAGCTCGCGGCGTCGCCGGCCACGTCTGCCGTGCCAGCTGAGACCATCGCCGAGAACAAGTCGGCCGAGCGCGTCATGGAGTTGAAGGTGGAGCCTTCCACCAGCGCCGCGGCCTCCATGCCGGTGAGGATACGCGGACCCTGCATCGGATCCGTTGCCCAAGCGGTGGTGCCATCATAGCCCTGGCGCATGGTGCCGACGCCCGGAATTTCCGTGTCCACGATGATCTGGTTGGGACGCCGTGCAGCCGAGTTGATGGTCATGCTCATGCCCATCGCTGGCATTTCCATCGTGACGGTGGTCTTGATGCCTTCGACGGAGCCAATGCGACCCTGGGGGTCGATTGCCTTGTTGTAGCGCTCCATGATGGCCTCTGGAGTCTGCTGCGCCATGAGCGCGGGAACCGCAACAACCAACGCAGCAACAGCGACGAACGCGGGACGAACCATACGACGAAGCATCGAAACCTCTCTAGGGGTGGGGTACTGCGATGACTACAGTTTAGGGTCGAGCAAGCGTATCCGCGAGCCAAGCCTTGGCCGCCTCGAGGGCAGCGTCACGACCGGCGGCGAGTTCACTACGGACCAGCGGCGTGCGGGTGTCAGGTTGTACCCCGATTCCCTCCACTCGGCGGCCCCGTGCGTCCACGTGGTCGGCAATCGGATGCATCAGCACGTCGCCGCTGGGCAAGCGCAGCATTGCGGCCGGAAGTGATTGGCCTGCCGTGACTTCCCCAAAGACGCGGGCGCGGCCGAGGGCCTGCATCCCAGAAGCAAAGAACTCCGAGGCGCTGGCGGACATGGCGTCCACGAGGATGGCTACGGGCGTCGTGATCACGCCAATGCGCTCGTTTGCTGCTGTGACGCGGCGCGGGTTGGCGTTCAGCTGGAGGTTGCTGCCGCGTCCGCGCATGGAGCCCAGACTCCAGACAGAGTCCGAGAAATGCCCCGCGAACCCTCCGATGATTCCGACTGCCCCACCCGAGTTACCCCGCAGGTCCACGATTACAGCCTGTGCGCTGCGCGCCGAGAAGGCATAGCGGTCAAGATCCTGAATAATGACGGGGAACCAGTTGCTGAAGGCGATGATAGGAATCTGCGCTGTGCCGCGCGGCGTGTTGAGTGTGGTGGAGTCGAGGGACACACGAATCACAATCGGCGGCAGGTTGCCAAAGCGAGACACGCGACCTTCGAGGGGCCCGAGCACGAGTACACCACCGCCACTGCGCCCGGTCAACTGACGCGTCGTGACTTTGACCGTGTCGCCGAGCGAGCCATCCAGCCGCGAGCTCATCACTTGCAGATACAGCGAGTTCGCTTCTCGCGGGCTTGAGGGAAAGGCACGTAGCAAGCGCTGACGCACCGAGTCCACGGCAACGGTGTCCACGTGCGTGATGATGTCGCCGGGGCGGATGCCCGCGTTGGCGGCGGCCGATCCTGCTGCGACTCTCCACGCAATGAGCGTATCGGCTGCGAGTCGCGGCGTGATGCCGCTGGTGCCGCGACTGCTCGCGTCGGAGGCCCGCGCTTTGGCTTCGGGAAATGCATCGCCGGGAATCAGTGCGAAATGGGATTGCCCAGGCACGGCAATCAGCGCGCGGATGGCCGCGCGGGTCTTATCGAGTGTGGGAGCAGTGCCCAGATCCGCGCGCAATGAATCGTGCGACATGCGCCAACGGCCTTGAATGAGCAAGGTGTCAAAGTAGGTGCGCGAGATTGAGCTCCACGCACTATCAAACGAGGCCCGGTGCTCCGATTGCTGCGCATCGCTCGCGCTCGGCATCATGGTTCCCACCACCATCGCGACCATCGCGAGGTGTGTACGCAACTCAAGCATCCTGAAGCTCCAAGTCATCAATGCGATCCGGTTCGCGCCACACGAGGAAGGCACTCGGCAGCGATATGAGGTAGATGAAGAGACCCCAGAAGATGAGGTTCCACTCGTCGTAGGTCGAGGGCACCCACCAAATTCCTAGGTCGAGTCCGAGTGCGATCCAGATGACGCCTAGCAGGATGATGCCGCCGGCGATGCGATAGGCGTCAAGATACGCGGCATTACGAAGCGCGAGTTGCCGTTCATCGAGGCGGCTATCGAGGTCATCGCCGATGAGCCTACCAATCTTCGCCACACGCTTTACAGCAACGAGCCAGAAGATGAGCGCCGTGGCGGCAAGGTGCGCGAGCGCAAAGAAGGCGTGCTCGCGCAACGTCATCCAAAGAACCCAGCTGACGATAGGATAGCTCAGTGCGAGCAGAATGACGTTGCGGCGTCGTACGCTCTGGGCGGGAATCTGCACGGTCATCGGTCTGTGCCTCGGTCTGCGGTAGATGCGGTAGAATCGCCCTCGGGGCGTGAGTAGAGCATCTGCGAGAGCGGCGCGAAAGGCGTGCGGGAGAACACGGCCTCGACCGGCAAGGTGAAGAGTTCGGCGATGCGCAGCGCGAGTTCGAGAGACGGGTTGTACTCGCCGCGCTCGAGGTAACCGATGGTCTGGTAGTTCACACCCAGCGCGTCGGCCAACTGCTGCCGAGAAAGCCCCCGCTCGGTTCTCAGAACGGCGAGGCGATTGAAGAGTTTGGGGCCCTCGGCCCGTCCATTCTCTGTCTTCATTAATAGACTTAATGTTGTATTGATACAACAATTAGTCAAGCTTTTCCATCAAAAGTATTGTAACAGCAACATTTCGGTCAGCTGGTCCAGTGACTGCTACTATTAAGCGTGCAAAGAAAAACAATTTCTCCAGCCGACTCCGCGCAGCTCGTTCCAGAGCTGTCTGATACGCGAAATCCGAACGTTTGGGTTTATCGGTACCAGCACCCCAGGCTGCCCTGGGTGCTCTCTATCGCGACTCATGCGCCGCCGGGTTCTGGCAAGCTCTCGCTCGGCGGTTTTCGCATTGCCCCGCTCGAGCGTACCGAGTCCGCCGGGTTCACGACGGATCGTGAGGCGATTGCCTTAGCGATGGGTATGGAAGAGAAGGTGCATTGGTCGCGCGTGATCAAGGTCGGTGGTCCGCTCGCGCTGCGTGATCTCACGCGGGTGGTGGGCGGCAAGTGCGTACTCGCACCCACCGCGGACGGGCGGGTGGGCAACGCGCGCGATGCCGAGATGCTCGAGTGGGCGGCGAATTGTTTGAACGATGTGGAGTCCGAGGCGGGCATTCACATCACGACGGGCCAGGACCTCGGCCATGGTCGGATGTCTGACGGGAAGACCGGCTCGCTGGAGTTCCTGCACGCGCGCTTTGCGGGCAGCGTGGTGGCGGATACTTCGGTGCCCACGGGCGAAGGCAACTTCCAGCTCTTGCACGGTATGTTGCGCGCCTACGGCATCCCGCTCGCGCAGTCCACCGTTGCGCTGATTGGCTGCGGCAACATTGGGATGCACATCATTCGCGAGTTGCAGAGGCACCGCGGCGTGACGATTCTCGCCTGTGAGTCGCGCGAGGAACGCCGCGCGGAGTTGGAAGCGATGGGCATCCGCACTTGGGGGCCGGAGCGCAAGCGTGAGTTCCTCTCGCTGCCAATGGACGCGCTCGTGGTGAATGCGGCGGGCGGCACGTTGGATGCCGCGTCAATCTCCGCTTGTACGGCTAACGCCCGCCTCAAGGTGATCTGCGGCAGCGAAAACCTCGTGATGCCCGATGCCCAGGGTGTGGAAGTGCTGCGCGACGCGCAGAAAGTCTTCGCGCCCTGCGAACTCGGCGGGATGATGGGCTATCTCACGGCGGTGGAGGAATACCTCGCCGTGATTGAGAAGCAGCGCTTCGAAGTGCAGACCATGCTGATTGCGGCGCGCAGGCTCGAGCAGGCTGGCTTCGAGACGACGGCTCGTATCATCAAAGGCGGGCACCGCGAGACCTTCGAAGAAGCGGTGACTGCGGTCTACGCGTGAGGACTCGCGCGAGATTGCGCGAGTCAAGCGACAATCAACGCGCG
Source organism: Gemmatimonas sp. (assembly GCA_031414535.1). GTDB lineage: Bacteria > Gemmatimonadota > Gemmatimonadetes > Gemmatimonadales > Gemmatimonadaceae > Pseudogemmatithrix. The sequence goes on along the minus strand of JANNVQ010000054.1, from coordinate 162,645 downwards.
CGGAACTTTGCCAGCGCCTCGCGGGTGAAGTCGCTCAGCACCATCCGTCCGCTCATCGCCGCGCGCGAGTCCATCTGCGCCTCCCAGTCCTCGGTGTTGCGCCAGAAGACGCGCTTCATCTCGTGCATGGCCTCGGGATTGGCTGCGGCAAGCCGCACGGCGTGCGAGTGTACGATGGCATCAAGGGCGTGTAGGTTATCGCTGACCTGCGAGTAGAGACCGTGGCGCTCGCACCACACGGCATCGTGCCAATCAGCGTGAACCGCCAAGTTTTGGAACGCCGCCTGGCCGAGTTTTCTCTCGAGGACCACTCCCACCACGAATGGTCCGATGCCGACTGCCAGTTCCGAGAGCTTGGCCTGCGCGGACTCAACCGCAAACGAGTAGTCGCTGGCGGCGATGACGCCGAGTGCGCCACCCGCGGCGCGTCCGTGCACGCGCGTGATGACGAACTTCGGCGCGCGGATCATCGCGAGAATCACCTTGGAGAAGCCGAGGAAGAACTCCTTGCCCTCGGCGGGATCGGCGAGGGCGGTGAACTCATCGAAGGACGCGCCGGCGCAGAAGGCTCCTTCTCCCGCGGAGCGCAAGACGATTACGCGAGCGGCAGGGTCTTGCCCCAACGTCGTGATGCCGTCGGCGAGCCTGCGCAGCAAAGCCGAGGGTAAGGAGTTCCCCTTTGGATGGAAAAACTCGACAGTTCCGATTCCGTCTGCGATGGATAGCTGGACGCGTCCATCGGTGGGGGCGTCAGAACGTGCATTAGGGCTGGATTCGGTGGGCGTCATACCGGGAAACATAGTAAATTTCTGGCCATGACCCAGACGACCATCCCGCAGGAGGATCCGGCGCTCCTGGCCGCCTTTGAGGCCCGCATCGCCGCCGGTGAGAGCATCGAGCCCAAGGACTGGATGCCCGAGCGCTACCGCAAGCAGCTGACGCGCATGATGGCCCAGCACGCGCATTCCGAAATTGTGGGGATGCTGCCTGAGGGCAATTGGATCACGCGCGCGCCTTCGCTGCGCCGCAAGATGTCGCTCATTGCCAAGGTGCAGGACGAGGCCGGCCACGGTCTGTACATCTACTGCGGCACCGAGACCTTGGGCGTGGATCGCCACGACCTGTTCAATCAGCTGCTCGATGGTACGGCCAAATACTCGAGCATCTTCAATTATCCGACGCTCAGCTGGGCCGATATGGGTGTGATTGGCTGGTTTGTAGACGGCGCGGCGATCGTGAATCAAACCGTACTGGCGAAGGCCTCATATGGCCCGTACGCGCGCGCGATGGTGCGCATCTGCAAGGAAGAAAACTTCCACAAGCGTCAGGGTTTCGAGATCTGCGCGACGCTGGCCAAGGGCACGCCAGCGCAGAAGGAGATGTTGCAGGATGCGGTGAACCGCTTCTGGTGGCCATCGCTGGCGATGTTTGGCCCGAGCGACAAGGACTCGCCGAATTCGGCGGAATTGCTTAAGTGGCGTGTGAAGCGCAAGACCAACGACGAGCTGCGTCAGCGGTTTGTGAATCTTACGGTGCCGCAGGCGCAGGCGATTGGCATCACGCTGCCGGATCCGGATCTTAAGTTCGATGCTGAGACCAAGAACTGGGAGTTTGGAGAGATTGACTGGTCCGAGTTCTGGGAAGTGGTGAAGGGCAATGGTCCGTGCAACGTCGAGCGACTCGAAGCGCGCAACAAGGCGCACGACGAAGGGGCCTGGGTGCGCGAGGCGGCATTGGCGCACGCGGCGAAGCGCGACAAGACGTCGTCAGCAGCGTAGCTGAAACTGCACGGACCACGAAGGCACGAAGGGCTCCCAGTAGGCTCATGTTCTGTCTCGCTGTTCCAGTCGGGTATTGATGTTGAACAGCGCGGGGATGCCTGAGGTGGGTCCAAACCCTTCGTGCCTTTGTGGTGAAGTCCTTGGAGTTTTTTCTTGATCGAGAGTTGACTATGGGAACGGAACAATCATGGCCGCTGTGGGAGGTGTTCACCCAGGGCAACCAGGGTGAACCCTTTGAACACGCTGGCTCTTTGCACGCAACGGACGCCGAGCACGCCCTGCAGAATGCGCGCGATGTCTACACGCGCCGCGGCGAAGCCGTGAATCTCTGGGTGGTGCCGGCGAGTGCGATTACGGCATCCGCCCCGTCGGACGCGGGGCCGTTCTTTGAGCCTGGCAACGACAAGGCCTACCGTCACCCGCAGTTCTATAAGGTGCCGCAGGGCATGCGCGTTTTCTGATGGCTGAGCTCGAAGGGGAAGCAGGCGGCATCGCCGCGGGCGAGGCGAAGGCGGGCGTCGGCAATGTGGCCGGAGCACGCCGCGCGGCGTTCGCTGCGCCACTGGTGGAATACTTTCTGCGCCTCGGCGACGACCGCCTGATTCTCGGGCACCGCATGTCGGAGTGGACGGGCCACGGCCCGATTCTCGAAGAGGACATTGCCACCGCGAACATCGCGTTGGACTTGATTGGCCAAGCGGCGCAGTTGCTCAAGCTCGCGGGCGAGACCGAGGGGAAGGGGCGTGATGAGAACGCGCTCGCGTACTTCCGTGATGGCACGCTGTTCCGCAATTGCCTGCTCGTCGAGCTTCCGCGGGGAGACTTCGGCCATTCGATGGTCCGGCAGTTCTTTTTCGATGCTCACAGCGTGCTGCTGCTTGACGAGTTCACGCGGTGCGGGCACGCCCAGCTCGCGGCGATTGCCGCCAAGGCGCTCAAGGAAGACAAGTACCACCTCCGGCATTCCAGTGAATGGGTGGTGCGCCTCGGCGATGGTACCGCGGAGAGTCACGCGCGCGTGCAGGCGTCGGTGGATCGCTTGTGGCCGTACACAGGCGAGATGTTCGTGACCGACGAAATTGACGTGGCTGCTCAGGCCGCGGGCATCACCGTTGATGTGGCGGGTATCAAGTCGCGTTGGGATTCGCTGGTCAACGACGTCTTCGCGCGCGCGACGCTTGTGCGTCCGGCTGACGGGGCCATGCAGCAGGGCGGACGCCGCGGTCGGCATACGGAACACATCGGGCATCTGTTGGCCACGATGCAGAGCGTGGCGCGGGCCCACCCTGGCGCGACCTGGTAAGCGCGAACGCGGCGCCACACTGTCGCGTTCATCTCACATGACGACGTTCAGCCGCGATCAACTCTTCGCAATCCTTGGGACCGTCCCGGATCCCGAGGTGCCAGTGATTTCCGTTGTGGAACTCGGCATCGTGCGCGATGCGCATCAGCGCGAGGATGGCGGCGTGGAAGTGACCATCACGCCCACGTATAGCGGCTGCCCCGCGATGTTCGAGATTGAGCGCGACGTGATTTCCGCGCTTGAGGCCGCTGGCGCGACATCGGTGGAGGTGAAGACCGTGCTCTCGCCGGCCTGGACCACCGATTGGATTCCTGAGTCGGCGCGCGAAAAGCTTCGCAAGTACGGAATTGCACCGCCAGGCCGCGCAGACGACGGAGGCTTGGTCACGCTGGTGCGTGCCAAGCCCCCTGTGCAGTGCCCGTGGTGTGGATCGCGGAACACCTCGCTCAAGAGCGAGTTTGGATCAACGGCTTGCAAAGCGATTCACGTGTGTAAGGACTGCAAGCAGCCGTTTGACGAGTTTAAGGCGATCTAGGACGGATGACGCATGACGGATGCGCACAGACCGCCTGTGTAGCCGTCATCCGTCATCCGTCCTAGATACGCCTTTGCTTCCAGCTCCCCCGCCGGAACAAAATCGCACTCACAATCGCCAGCGCCGAGTACGCCATCGGCACCGCAATGAACACGCCGCGGAAGCCCAAGTCCGTGCGCTGCGACATCCACCAGGCCAGTGGAATCTGGAAGACCCAGAACACGAAGAAGTTGATCCAGCTTGGCGTGCGCGTGTCTCCCGCGCCGTTGAAGGACTGCTCCAGCACCATGCCGAGCGCATAGAGTGGGAAGCCCAGTGACATGGTACGCAGCGCATAGCTCGCGACGATGCGCACTTCCGCCGTATCGCTGAACCAGCTGACCATCGTGGGCGCGAAAATCCAGAAGAGCACGCCGGTGAGGCCGAGGAGCAGCATGTTCATCCGCGCCGCCACCCACACCGATTGCTCGGCGCGGTCGGGGTTCTGGGCGCCGAGTGCTTGGCCCACCATCGTCGCGGCCGCGGCTCCCACGCCATAGGCCGGCATGAGCGCGAAGAGCAGAATGCGGATGGAGATGGTGTACCCAGCCAATGTCGCTGCGCCAAAGGTCGAGGTCAGACGCACAAGTGCAATCCAACTCATTGAGCTCAGTGCGACTTGGAAGGTGCCCCAGCCCGAGAGCTTGGCGATGCTCAGCATCTCCTTAGGCTCCACGACCACGTGATGTTTGTGCACGTGCAGGTTGCCCTCACCAGCGCTCAAGTGCCAAAGCGCCCAGAGGAAACCGGTCACGCGGCCGATGACAGTTGCCCACGCCGCACCCACGAGCCCCATCTCAGGAAAGAATCCCACGCCAAAGATGAGAAGCGGGTCGAGCACGATGTTGATGGCATTGCCCAACACCAGCACGCGCATGGCCACGGCCGCGTCGCCGGCGCCTCGGAACGCGGCATTGATGAGGAAGAGCAGGAAGACGCCACCGTTGCACGCGAGCGAGACGCGAGCGAAGCCTGTGCCCACCGCCAGCACCTCGGCATCGGCGCCCATGAGGGCGAGCAACTCCGGTGCATAGATCGCACCGAACACGCCGAGCACCGTGGAGAGAAGAAGGCCGAGCATGAGCGCCTGAACGGTAGCGCGCGCGGCACCATCGGGATCCTTCTCGCCGATGCGGCGTGCGACGGTGGCGGTGGCACCGATGCTGAGCCCCATCGCCACAGTATAGATGACGACCATCAGTGATTCGGTGAGACCGATCGTGGCCACCGCGGCAGGCCCAAGCCGTCCGACGAAGAAGGCATCAACGACGGCGAAGATGCTCTCCATGGACATCTCGAGCACCATGGGAACGGCGAGCAAGAAGATTGCGCGACCGATTGGGCCCTGCGTGTAGTCGTGCTCCGAGCCACGAATGGCGTCGCGGATATCGCGCCAGACGCTCGTGGGCTCGGTAGTGGGCGTGGAGTTAGGACTGGTATGCATAGGGAACACTCACGGAGTCAAAATGAAAACGCCCCATCCGCTGTACGAAGCAGGAGGGGCGTGGATCCGCGAGGCGCGACGGAAGTGTCGCTGCTACCCGAGGTGCCCTGCTTCGCGCGCACGCACTACGACACCGACGGCGGTCGGTACCGGGCGCATGGTTGGGGCGAGCAGGATCATCTTAGCGGGCTCAGGTTGGGGGAACGGTTAAGAAAATACGTGCTGGGACGAAGTTGGGCAATGCTTGATGGGGGACGGATGACGGATGACGGATGCAACAAGCTTCCGTCATCCGTCATCCGTCCTAGGTACGCAGCACTCGTTCCGCACACGCCAGTATCTCCGGCACATCTGGGAGCACTGCGGCCAACAGATCCGGGTGATACGGCATTGGGATGTCCTTTGGGGCGAGACGCTCCACCGGCGCATCCAAGTACCAGAAGGCGTCCTGCGTAATGGTCGCCGCGACTTCAGCACCAAAGCCCGCGGTGAGATTGTCCTCGTGCACAATCAAGCAGCGGCCGGTCTTTCGCACGCTCGCAAGCACCGCGTCGCGGTCCCAAGGCGCAATCGTGCGAAGGTCCAGCAACTCTACAGCGTCGCCGAGTTGAGCGGCAGCCTCGGCGCAGCGATGCACCATGGCGCCCCAGCTCACCATGGTGAGTGACTTGCCCGGCTGCACCACGCGGGCGCGGCCAAAGGGAATCACGTAGTCGTCGCCAGGATAGCGCGCGCTGCCGTCGCCGGTCATCAGCAGTGAACGATGCTCGAAGAACACCGTGGGGTTGGGGCTACGCATGGCCGTACGCAGCAGGCCCACTGCGTCGGCGGCGTTGGATGGAATGGCGAGCTGCCAACCATAGGCGTGCGCAAAGCGCACCTCGTCGCTCAGTGAATGCCAAGGATCGCCCACGTCCTTGCCGTAGCCCCCGGGCATACGCACCACCATCGGCGAGGCAAAACGATTCGCGGTGCGCCAACGCAGGGTGCCGGCGTTGTTGAGTTGCTCGGTGGCGGGGTCAGCGTACTTTCGAAACTGAATCTCCGCCACCGGCATGAGGCCCGCGATGGCGAGTCCGGCGGCGCGGCCAATGATGCCTTCTTCGCTGAGCGAGGTGTCGAACACGCGATCGCTGCCGAAGGATTTTTGCAGGCCTTCAGTGACGAGGTGTACGCCACCCTTCTTGCCCACATCCTCGCCGAAGACCACGACCTTGGGATTGACCTGCAGTTCATGGCGCAGCGTGCGGCGCACGGCCTCGGCAAAGCGAAGCATCTCACCGTTCTCGGCGGCGCTTTCGCTGCGCTTCTGCGCAAAGCGCTCGCTGCGGCGCAGGCCCCCGAAGGCTTCCGGAGCGCCGTCGGTATCGTCGGCGTGGATGTACATCGCAATCTTGGCCGGGTCGGGCTTTGGGCGAGTGCGCGCGGCTGAGAGTGCGCGTTCCACATCGCGTGAGACGTCTGCTTCGAGTTGGCTCCACTCGGCCGCGCTCAACTGCGAGGGCACAAGAAAGCTTCGGAGCCGAGGCAACGGGTCGCGCTGCTGGTCGGCGGCGATCTCCGCGTCCGAGCGATAGCCTTTCTGGTTGTCCGGCCCCGAGTGCGAGGACAGACGTGGCACGGTGAGACGCACGAGGGCAGGGCCCTTGCCAGAGCGCACATGCGCAACAGCTTCGGTCAACTTCTCAGCGCTATCCGCGGGGTTCGTGCCATCGCCGTTGCGAATCAGCAGATTCTTAAACGACGAGAGATTGGCTGCGATATCGCCGCCGGGTGTCTGGAAATCGCCCGAGACGGAAATGCCGAGGTTGTTGTCTTCGATATAGAACAGCATCGGCAACTTGAGCGTGGTGGCCATTGTGAGGGCCGACCAGAATCCGCTCGTCGCCACCGACGCATCACCGCCGAGCGCGACGCCGATGGACTTGTGATAGCGATGGTCCTTGAGAATCTCGCTGTTGTAGAGGATGCCCTGCGCCCAGCCCGCCGTCGGGGTGTATTGGGAGCCCACATCACCGGCCATCGGCAGGACGATGCAGCCTTCCTCGCGCGGGAAGTTGCAGACAACGCCGATGTCGCGGCCGTCAGAAAAGCCGCCGGCGCGGCCGAGCGGTGAGCCAAAGGCATCCTCGAGTGAGAGGCCAAGAGACAAGAGGAGCGGCCGGCTGCGATAGTAGGCGCCCGCGGCATCGCGCTTGCCGGTCAGCAACTGGCCGAGGATGACCTGCGCCAAGTCGTGGCCGCGCGCTGAGAACTGGTAGAGCACCACGTGGTCCTTGGGGACGGTGGCGCGGTTCCGATTGGTCTGTTCCTCGGCGTCGTCGAGCGCACGGGAGCAGAGTAGGTTGTACGCGACCTTGCGCCAATCGATGGCGGGTGCGGCGGGGGTTTTCGTCTGGGGAGGCATCGGGTCGAAATCTAGCAATAAGACACCGGCCATCACCACGGAGACACAGAGGCTCGGAGACAGAAATTCCGAGGGAGAGCCCCTGCCGGCCGTGGCGTCCCGTCGCCTCATTGTGCGACCCTCGGAGGCCCTTCTTCAGTCGTCTCTGAGCCTCCGTGTCTCCGTGGTGAACAAGCAGTAGATTTCGGCCCATGCCAAGCATCCTGAGCGAGCTCAAGGACGGGGTCCTCGAACTAACACTGAACCGTCCCGAGGTTCTCAACAGTTTTGACCGCGCGATGGCGCAGGCGCTGCAAGTGGAGTTGGCGCGCGCGGCGGCGGGTTCCGACATTCGGGCTGTCCTGCTCACGGGGGCAGGCCGGGGCTTCTGCGCGGGGCAAGATCTCCAGGAAGTGCTCCCCGTGGGTGATGGACCGATGCCTGACATCTCCGAGGTGGTCCGTGCCTCGTACAATCCAATCATCCGTGCGATTCGTTCGCTCGAGAAGCCGGTGATTTGTGCGGTGAACGGAATTGCCGCCGGTGCCGGGGCGAACTTGGCCTTTGCCTGCGACCTCACGATTGCGGCGGAGGAGGCAAGCTTCGTAGAGAGCTTTGCGAAGCTCGGGCTCATCCCAGACACTAGCGGGACCTTCTTCGTGCCCCGCTTGGTGGGCTCGCAACGCGCGACGGGGATGTTTTTTCTCGCCGGGAAGATGAGCGCAAAGCAGGCCAGGGACTGGGGGCTCATTTGGGACGTCGCACCGGCTGCGGACTTGATGAGCACTACGCGGGCGCTTGCGGCCTCGCTGGCCACGCAGGCTACGCGTGGCTTCGGTCTGACCAAGCGTGCGATGAACGCGTCTTGGGCCAACTCACTCGACGAGCAACTTGAGATGGAAGCGCGCTGTATGCAGGAGGCGGGTAGCACCGCCGACTATGAAGAAGGCGTACGCGCCTTTCTTGAGAAGCGCGCACCCACCTACAAGGGACGCTAGCGATGGCGCGCGTACTCGGCGCCCAGACGCGCATCGGTGTGGTGGGAGCGGGGACGATGGGAGCCGGCATTGCGCAGGTGGCCGCCATGCGTGGGCACGCGACGGTGCTCGCGGACGCTTCTGCGGGAGCGGTGAAGAGCGCAAAGGCCGGACACGAGAAGGCCTTGGCGCGCGAAGTCGAGAAGGCGCGCCTCACGCAGTCTGAGGCCGACGCCGTGCTCTCGCGTATCACGTACGTGGCTGGCGTCTCGCCAAGCGACCTCGAAGCCTTTGCAAGTTGTGGGCTCGTAATTGAAGCCATCGTCGAAGACTTGGGCGTAAAGCAGGGCCTGTTTCGCGCGCTCGAGTCCGTTGTGGCGGCCGACGCGGTGCTCGCGTCGAATACATCTTCTTTGAGCATCGCCGCCATCGCCGGTGGTTGTGAAAAGAGTGAACGCGTGGTTGGCATCCATTTCTTCAACCCCGCGCCCGTGATGGCCTTGGTGGAAGTGATTCCCGCGCTCGCCACCGATCCGGACGTGCTCGCGCAGTGCCGCGCGCTCATCGAGCGCTGGGGCAAGCTGCCGGTCGTGGCGTCGGACACGCCGGGCTTCATCGTGAATCGCATCGCGCGACCGTACTACGGCGAGTCGCTGCGGATTCTCGAGGAAGGCATCGCGGATGTGCCGACCATCGACTGGGCGATGCGCACGCTGGGCGGCTTTAAGATGGGTCCGTTCGAACTGATGGACTTGATTGGCAACGACGTGAACTATGCTGTCACCAAATCCGTGTTTGAGGCGATGTACTTTGACCCACGCTATCGGCCTGCGCTGACACAGCGGCGCTTGGTGGAGTCCGCGTGGCTGGGGCGGAAGGCCAAGCGCGGCTACTACGACTATCGTGATGGCGCCGTGGCGCCAAAGCCAACTGAGGACGAACAGCTCGGGCGTGCCGTGCGCGACCGCGTGTTGGCGATGCTGATCAATGAAGCGGTGGACGCGGTGCAACTGCGCGTGGCATCACCCGCAGACATCGAAACCGCGATGACTAAGGGCGTGAACTATCCCCGCGGCCTGCTTGAATGGGGCGACGCCATTGGCGCGGCGGGTGTGTTAGCCACGCTGGAGTCGCTGCAAGAGGAGTACGGGGAGGATCGTTATCGCCCGAGTCCGCTGCTGCGCCGTGTGGCGAAGAGCGGTGGGAAGTTGCTGCCGTGAGCGCCAACGAAGTCATCGCGAAGATGTTCGCGCAGGATGCGTTCTCGCAGTGGCTGGGCGTCAAGGTGCTCGTTGTGCGCGAGGGCTACTGCGAACTGCAGATGACGGTGCGCGAGGAGATGACGAATGGCTTCGGAACGGCGCATGGTGGCATCGTGTTCTCGTTCGCCGATACCGCACACGCGTTCTGCACCAACGCCAGCGGCGAGATTAGCGTCGCGCTCGACTGCACCATCAGTTATCCGGCCGCCGTGAAGCCCGGTGACGTGCTCACGGCCGTTGGTGAGCAGGAAACGACGTCCCGCAAAGTGGGATTTGCCAGAGTGACCGTAACCAACCAGGACGGGGTGACCGTGGGACATTTCCGCGGCACCGTGTACCGCACCCAAAAGCCACACCGATGACTGATGCCTTCATTGTAGACGGCGTTCGCACACCGATTGGAAACCTCGGTGGTTCGCTCAGCACCGTGCGCCCCGACGATCTCGGCGCCCACGCTATCAAAGAACTGATGCGCCGTCATCCGGGACTCGATCCGGCGGCCATCGTGGACGTTATCCTCGGTTGCGCCAATCAAGCGGGCGAGGACAATCGCAATGTGTCGCGTATGGCGCTCCTGCTCGCGGGCGTGCCGCAGACCGTACCAGGCGAGACGGTGAACCGTCTCTGCGCGTCTGGATTGAGCGCCGTGGCCAATGCCACTCGTGCCATCAAAAGCGGCGAGGGCGACCTCTACGTGGCGGGCGGCGTGGAGAGCATGACACGGGCACCCTATGTGCTCAGCAAGAGTGCGCAGCCATTTGGCCGCGATATGCAGCTGTTTGATACCGCGCTCGGCTGGCGCTTCGTGAATCCCGCGATGAAGCAGGCCCACGGCACGGACTCGATGGGCGAGACGGCCGAGAATGTGGCGGCTCGCTATCACATCAGCCGGGCGGATCAGGATGCGTTTGCGCTGCGCTCGCAGCAAAAGGCGCTGGCGGCGCGCAATGACCTGCGGCTCGCAGAAGAGATTGTCCCGGTGCTCATCCCGCAGAAGAAGGGCGATCCGTTGCCGTTCCAACACGATGAGTTCATTCGCCCGGATTCGACGTTGGAGAAGCTCGGCAAGCTGAAGCCGGCGTTCCGCCACGATGGTCAGGGCTCGGTGACCGCCGGCAATAGCTCCGGCTTAAATGATGGTGCGGCGGCCTTGCTCATTGCCTCGGACGCCGCGCTCAAGTCGCATCAGCTGAAGCCGATTGCCCGCGTGGTGGCGAGCGCGGCCGCCGGAGTGGAGCCGCGCATCATGGGCATGGGTCCCGTGCCTGCCACGAGGCTTGCGCTCAAGCGCGCAGGGCTCACGCTGGACCAGATGAATGTCATTGAGCTCAACGAAGCGTTTGCCGCACAGGGCTTGGCCTGCTTGCGCGAACTGGGCATTGCTGATGACGACGCGCGAGTGAACCCAAACGGCGGTGCGATTGCGCTTGGGCATCCGTTGGGCATGAGTGGTGCGCGGCTCGCACTCACGGCCGCTCGGCAACTGCAGCGCACGAAGGGTCGCTACGCCCTCTGCACCATGTGCATTGGCGTGGGGCAGGGCTACGCTGTGATCCTTGAGCGCGTGTAACGCTGAGATGAGCATCTACGCATTCGATGATTTCATTCCTGTGGTGCACGAGAGCGCCTTCGTGCATCCGAAGGCGTCGGTGACCGGCAATGTCATCATTGGGAAGGATGTGTACGTTGGCCCGGGTGCGGCCATTCGTGGTGACTGGGGTGGCATCGTGATTGAGGATGGTTGCAACATCCAGGAGAACTGCACCATTCACATGTTCCCTGGCGTAGTCGTGGTGCTCGAAGCGGGCGCCCACATCGGCCACGGCGCCGTGGTGCATGGTGCGCGCATTGGCGCCAACGCGCTCATTGGCATGAACGCGGTAGTGATGGACAATGCCGTGGTGGGAGCGGGCAGCATCGTGGGGGCGCTCTGCTTCGTGCCGGCCGAGATGCAGATTCCGCCGCGCTCGGTTGTGGTTGGCAATCCGGCAAAGGTTGTGAAGGACGTGAGCGACGAGATGCTCGCGTGGAAGAGCGAGGGTACGGCCCTGTATCAACGGCTGCCCGCGGCGATGCGCGGCAGTTGGCGCGAAGTGGAACCGCTTCGCGCGATACCGACGAATCGGCCCACGCAGTCCAATGTGCTCAAAACCTGGAACGAAACGCGCGAGCGGAAATAGCCGCTCTGCGCTCACCGAGATTATTCCGATGAAGCTCAAAAACTACGCACTCGGCCAGTGGGTCGAGGGAACGGGGAAGTCCGCGCTGCTCCTGCACGCCGTGACGGGTGAGCCGGTCGCTGAGGCATCGAGCGGCGGCTTGGATTTCAAGGCGATGACTGAGTATGCGCGGCGCGTGGGCGGTCCCAAGCTTCGCGCGATGACCTTCCATCAGCGCGCGGCGATGCTGAAGGCCGTGGCGAAGTATCTGATGGAGCGCAAGGATGCGTTCTACACGGTGAGCGCGGCCACGGGCGCTACGAAGATTGACAGCTGGATTGATATTGACGGTGGCTTCGGCACTTTCTTTGCATACGCGAGCCGCGGCCGACGCGAGTTTCCGAACGAGACCTTCCATGTAGAGGGTCCGACGGAGCCGCTGTCCAAGGGCGGCACCTTTGTAGGTCGCCACATCTGCGTACCGCTTGAAGGCGTCGCGGTACATATCAATGCCTTCAACTTCCCCGTGTGGGGCATGATGGAGAAGCTCGCGCCCACGCTTTTGGCAGGTGTGCCGGCCATCGTGAAGCCGGCCACGGCGACGAGCTATCTCACCGAGGCCGTGTTCAAGGAGATGATTGCCTCGGGCATCCTGCCAGCGGGGGCGGTGCAGCTGATTTGCGGTAGCGCGGGTGATCTGCTCGACCATGTGAGCGAGCAGGACGCTGTGGCCTTCACGGGCTCGGCAGCGACGGGCCGCATGCTGAAGGAATCCAAGGCCGTGGTGGAGCACGCGGTGCGCTTCAACATGGAAGCAGATTCGCTCAACTGCGCGATCCTCGGGCCGGATGCGGCGCCCGGCACGGAGGAGTTCGATCTCTTCATTAAGGAAGTGGTGCGGGAGATGACGGTGAAGGCCGGGCAGAAGTGCACGGCGGTGCGCCGCACGATTGTGCCTGCTGGAATGGAAGAAGATGTCATCAAGGCGATCCGCTCACGACTTGAGAAGACGGTCGTGGGTGACCCCGCTGTGGAAGGCGTGAAGATGGGTCCGCTGGTAAGCCATGCGCAGGTGCGCGATGTGGGTCTCGCGGCTGATCGCATTCGCACGGCGGCGGAGCGTGTTGTGGGCGGCGGTGATTTTGCGGTGCTGGGTGCAGATCGCGAGAAGGGCGCGTTTTATCAGCCGGAGTTGATGTACTTCGCGAATCCGCTGGAGCGTTCTGAGCCGCACGACGTTGAGGCCTTCGGTCCGGTCAATACGGTGATGCCGTATCGCAACTTGGACGAGGCTATCGAGCTGGCGCGCCGCGGGCGCGGCTCGCTCTGCGGGTCACTCGTGACCGCCGACGCCGACGTTGCACGCAAGGTGGTGCTCGGCGTCGCGCCATATCACGGACGCCTCTTGGTGCTCGATCGCTCGAGCGCGAAGGAGAGCACGGGGCACGGTTCTCCGTTGCCGAACCTCGTGCACGGCGGCCCCGGGCGCGCCGGCGGTGGTGAGGAAATGGGCGGCGCGCGTGGCGTGCTGCACTACATGCAGCGCACGGCCATCCAAGGAAGCCCGAGCGTGCTCGCGGCCATCACGCGCGAGTGGAGCAAGGGTGCGGCGGAGACCACCGATACGGTGCATCCATTCCGCAAGACTTTCGACCAGCTGCATATCGGCGACACGCTGCTGACGGGGACGCGCACCATCACGCTCGATGATATCGTGAAGTTTGCAGAGCTCTCGGGCGACAAGTTCTACGCGCACATGAACGACGAAGAGGCGCGCTCGAATGGCATCTTCGAAGGCCGCGTGGCGCACGGGTACTTCATTGTGTCGGCGGCGGCGGGGCTGTTCGTGGAACCGTCACTCGGCCCGGTGCTTGCGAACTACGGGCTCGAGAATCTGCGCTTCACTAAGCCGGTGTATCCCGGCGATTCCATTCACGTGCGCCTTACCGTCAAGCAGAAGACGGCGAAGGAGACGCCCGAGGGTGGAATTCCGCAGGGTGTGGTGGAGTGGGACGTCGAGGTCATGAATCAGAATGACGAAGCGGTGGCGCTGTATTCCATTCTGACGTTGGTGCGGCGAGAAAGCTGAGCGGCTTTTTCACCACGGAGGCACGGAGGCTCAGAGACAGCAACATCGAGGTACTTGAAGGGGGCTCGCTCCGAATCATCGGTGCGAGCCCCCTCATTGTAGACTCTGCGGTTCTCTGCGTCTCCGTGCCTCCGTGGTGACCCGCAGTGTCCTACCGCTGCAACCAACCTGCGGCGTAATAGCCGGCGGCGCTCACTGAAGCGGTGAGCACGACACCCCAGGCGAGGTCGATGGGCACCACGCCCCCGGGGAATCCTTTGAGTAGCGCCAGCGAGGTGAGGTCAAAGGCCGCGTAGGCCGCGAGCCCAAACACCGCACCAAGCGCGAGTGCACGCGCCACGCTCTGCTTCTCCACGGCGGGAATCACGCAGAGCACAACGATGGCCGCCACGTAAATCAAATAGAACGCGACGGCGGCGCCCCACTTGGTTTCGTCGGCGAGTAAATGCCCCATCTGGCGCTGGTAGAAGCCCTTGGCGACGAATCCCAGCCAGGTGATGTCGAGGGCGAAGAACACGGCCGTGCAGGCGGCGTAGAGCTTGAGATAGAAGGCCACGTGCGGCTCAGCGAACCGTGATGCGGATGGGCCGCGACGTCAGCTGCGGGCCGATGACCTTGTGTTCGAAATCGGCGAGGACGAGACGCAGCGTGTAGGTCCCCGGTGCCAAGTTGAGCGAGGTCTCGATTTGGCCGGCGCCGTAGTGGCGGTGCAGGGAGTCGGCGGGAATCACGACACCCGCGGCTGGCGGCTCCACGTTGATCAATACGTGAAAGTGCCCGGTGCGCGGATACTGAAGGCCGGCCGGCGCGACGCCGTAGTTGCGGAGCCCAAACACCACAGGGAAGGTCTGCCCAACCGTGGCACCGTCGGCGGGGGCGCGGAAGAAGATCTCCGGAGCCGGCGGCTGCGGCTGCGGGGCGGGGGCACTGCCCTGGGCCGAAAGCGGGGCCGATGCGGCGCCGAGGACGAGGAGAAAAGCGAAGAATTTAGAGCGAAAGCGCATTGGGGAATGTCCCGGGGGGCAGGCGGGTGGTGGCAGGCTGGAGACGGATGAACGTGGTGATACCCCCACAAGTTCGCAACAGAGTGACTTGCGTCACAGGGGGCGAACACCCATCCTCTAGCAACCCCAACGACCGGAGTTCCTCTTTGCCCAGAAATCGTGCGCTGATTCTCGTCCTCGCGATTTTTGCTGTGGGCTTTGCCGCGATGCCAGCACGGCCCCGTGAGGCTTCGTCAAAAGTGGGCGTGAGGCGCAGTGAGACGCACACTGTTACGGTGAACCTGACCTGCGGCAACGATACCGATGATTGGGTGAGCGACTCGTCCGTGACGGCGAAGCGCGGCGATACCATCGAGTGGGTGCTGACGCCCGAGTCCGATGTCGAGGGCTTCAAAGTCAAGAAGAAGAATTTCTTCGGACGCTGGCTGTTTCAGCGGTCTGAAGTTGAAGGCGCTCCGGGCAACCCCGCGAGGGGCAATGATATGAAGCCCGACGCCGAGGGCCTCTACCGGTACGAGATCAAGGGGCGGTGCCGCGGGCCAGAGAAGGCAGAAATCGATCCAGACATCATCATTGACCTCTAACGCTTCTTGACGGCACCTCCGGAGACGTTACCAGAACGCATCGGTCCCTATCGCATCCTCGGCCTCCTTGGCGAGGGTGGGATGGGGATTGTGTACGAAGCAGACGAGACGGGATCCGTCCGCCGTCGCGTCGCCATCAAAGTCATTCGTGCGGGCTTCGCGACCCGCGAGGTCGTCGCGCGCTTCGAGGCTGAGCGCCAGGCTTTAGCCTTGATGGACCACGCCGGCATCGCGAAAGTGCTCGCCGCCGGCGAGACGGACGCAGGCCATCCTTACGTAGTGATGGAACTGGTGCGCGGCATGCCGCTCACCAGTTACTGCGACTTCCACCGCCTGACCATTGAACAGCGTGTGGACCTCTTCATCCAGGTCTGTCACGCCGTTCAGCACGCGCATCAGAAAGGCGTGATCCATCGTGATCTCAAGCCAAGCAACATCCTTGTGGTAGAAGAGGATGGTGTGCCGCGGCCGAAGGTCATTGACTTCGGTATCGCCAAGGCGGTGGGGCGCCCGCTGACCGAGAATACGCTCATCACGAACGTGGGTGTCGCGCTGGGTACTGCTGCGTACATGAGTCCTGAGCAGGCCGAGGGAGCCGGCCTCGACGTGGATACGCGCGCCGACATTTACTCGCTTGGCGTCATTCTGTACGAGTTGCTCGTCGGGAAGCTGCCGATTGATCCCGAAGCCATGGGCTACCACGCGTTCCTCGTGCGCCTCGCGTCGCGTGAATGGACCACGCCCTTGCCAAGCGCACGCTACGCGTCATTGGAATACGAGCGCACCACAATCTCGCACCTGCGTCGCACGGAACCCGATCGCCTGATTCGCGATCTCCACGGCGATTTGGATTGGATTGTGTTACTGGCCCTCGAACCGGACCGTGCACGCCGCTATCCCACGGCAAACGCGTTGCTGCTCGACTTGCAGCGTGCCCGTGCTGATGAGCCCGTGTCGGCCCGGCCGCCGTCGACGGCGTATCGGGTGCGCAAGTTCGTGCGCCGGCATCGGGCCGGCGTCCTCACCGCCGTGCTGGCGGCGGCGGCCCTCGTATCGAGCGCCGTCTTGGCGACGGTTGGATTGGTGCGTGCGCGTCAAGCGGAGCAACGTGCGGCGGCCGAGGCGCAGGCGGCGCGTTCCGTTACGGACTTCGTCGTGGAGCTCTTCGCGGTGTTTGACCGTGAGTCTCCGCGCGGCACCGTGCCGGCGGGCGACATCACGGCGCGCGAGTTACTGACGCGCGGCGCCCTGCGGGCCCGCAGTGAGCTGGCCGAGCAGCCGGAGCAGCGCGGACGCATCCTGCACACCATCGGCGACGCGTATCTCTCGCTTGGACTTTTCAACGACGCCGTCACGCAGCTTGAGGCGGCCCGTGACGCCCGTGAGACCGTCTTGCCCGCGGACTCTCCTGATCTCGCGACGACGTACTACGCATTGGGCCAAGCGGCGCGGGCACTCGGGAAGTACGACGAGGCAGACCTCAACTTCACCAAAGCGCTGGTCATTCGCGAAAAGCAGCATGGTGTGAATAGCTCGGAGTCCGCACAGCTGCTTGCCGCCATCGGACTCGTGCGTTGGCGCCAAGGCCGCTTTGCCGAGGCGGAGAGCTTGTTTTTGCGCGTCGTGCGCATTGATGACGCGTCGCTAGAACCAGATCATCCGCGTCTTGCCCGCGACTTGATGGGGCTCGGGATTATTTATTTGGCACAGGGGCGTTCGCAGGACGCCGAGGCCTACCTCAAGCGCGCGCTTGAAGTGCGAGAGGCCAAGCTCGGGCCTGATCACCCCGAACTTGCGAGTGTGTTGAACAATCTCGGAGCGGTGTACTACTCGCTCGGTCGCTACGAGGAAGCGCTACAGCACTACGGGCGCACGCTTGGCATCTATAGACGCACGCTGGATGCGGATCATCCGAATATGGCCTCCGTGCTCAACAATATTGGTGAGTCGCAGTGGCGGCTTGGACGACTCAACGAAGCGGAGCCACTCTTGCGGCAGGCCTTGGCGATTAAGCAGGCGCGGCTCGTAGCCACGGATCCCTCGCTCGCCGTGACCTTGCACGCTCTGGGAGGCGTGATGCTTGCTCGCGGTGATGTTCGCGGCGCGGAAGCGGCGCTTCGGCGAGCGCTTGATCTTCGGGCCAGCGCGTATCCGGCAGGGAACGCGAACGTTTTGGAATCGGCCAAGGCCTTGGCGGATCTGTTGCGGGCCAGAGGCCGCGCCGGGGAAGCCGACGCAATCGAGCGGCGCTACGGCAAGCCTGAGTAGCGCGAGGAAGGGCAGTCAATGCATTTGTCTGATGCCTTGAGCGGCGAATCTTGCTGGCACGCGGGCTCGTAAGCCAGTTTACCGCACGGCTCGCCACTCTCTCCCAGCACTCCGATGCTTCAAGCACAGCCCGCCGCGATTGTCGCACCGCCCGCCCCCAATGGGCCCTATACGGCGTCTCAGATGTACGAAGCTGCCCAGACCCAGCGCCGGCTCATTCGAGACCAATTGAACGACGCGGAGAACGAGCGCAGCCAGATTGCGCAGGAACTGCGCCAGCCAAATGTGGTTGGAGAGGATTACAAGGGCTTGGAGCAGCGCCTCAAAGCTGCCGATGCGCGGCTGCTTGATTTGCGCGAGCAACTTGCGGCGGCGCAGGTGCATGAGGCACAGAGCGCGGCTCTCCCTGGCAGCACGCAGCCGTCGGTAGCCGATGCGTCCAATGAGCGCTTCGAGATGGTTATGGTCGGCACACTTGTCATCACGCTCGTACTTGGGTTCCCGCTCGTCATCGCCTTTGCGAGACGCTTGTGGAGAAAATCGGCGGTCACCCTCACCATGACGTCGGAACTCACTCAGCGACTGGACTCGATTGAGCGAGCCGTCGAAGCTACTGCCGTTGAAATTGAGCGCGTTGGCGAGGGGCAGCGCTTCGTGACGCAGCTCTTGGCCAACCGTGCCGTAGAGCCTGAACAGATCCCGCGGAGCGATAAGCAGGGTTTCTGAACATCAAGCAGGCGGGAAGCGTATTCTTCGAGATGCCCTCCGCCAATATGTTCTCCTATCCTCGGCAGGACGTCGTAGCGGGAGTAGTGGTGTTCTTGGTGGCACTCCCCCTGTGTCTGGGCATCGCGCTGGCTTGTGGCGTGCCACCAATCTCGGGACTCGTGGCGGGCGCCGTGGGCGGTTTGCTCGTCCCCTGGCTGAGTCGCTCACCGCTCTCCGTGACCGGCCCAGCGGCTGGTCTGACGGCCATCGTCATTGCGGAAATCGCCGCGCTTGGCTCATTGGAGCTTTTCCTGACGGCCACACTGCTCTCGGGGGGCCTGCAGATTCTCCTCGGCGTGTTGCGCACGGGTCGTTTGGCGAGCCTCGTGCCCTCGAGTGTTATCAAGGGCATGCTCGCGGCAATCGGCATCACCATCATCTGGAAGCAATTACCTGCCGCCTTCGGCGCGACGGGAGATTTTCGGGATATCGGCTTGCAGTTCCACCTAGGCGCAACTCTTCTCACCGCCTTGTCGCTCCTCGTGCTCTTCGGCTGGCGCCACACGCCGCTCAGCAAGATGAAGCTAGTTTCGCCCGCCCTCGTGGTGGTCGTACTGACCAGTGTGCTTGGCCTGCTTTTCGGAGAGCACCCGAGCCTCGCGCTCGCATCTTCGCAGCTTGTGGACTTGCCGCTTGGTGGTGTGTTGGCGCTCGTGGCCGCGCTGCCTCGCCCGGACTTGGCGGGAATCGGCAATCCGGCGGTTTGGCTCGCCGCCGCGACGATCGCCGTCGTGGCGAGCATCGAGACCCTTCTCTCGTTGCAAGCGGTGGATCGATTAGATCCGCTGCGTCGCACGAGCCCGCTGGACCGCGAACTGATGGCGCAGGGCGCCGCGAATGCAGTCTCGGGTTTCTTGGGTGGCTTGCCGGTGACGGCGGTGATTGTGCGCGGAGGCGCGAACGTGGCGGCCGGTGGACGCGAACGCTTGTCGGCCTTGGTACACGGTGTGCTGCTGGTTTTGGCCGTCGTGTTCGCCGGTGCGTTGCTGACCCGGATTCCGCTCGCCGCATTGGCGGCTGTGCTCGCACTCGATCTCCTCAAGGGCGTCATCAAGGAGGTCATCGCGGGCTTTCTGGAAGACGCACCTCGTCGCAACATCCTCGTCACCGTCGCCGGCATCGATCTTTCGATGGCGAGCGCGGGCGGCGGACACTAGAATCTCAATACCTCAACCCGTCCCCACAATGCGATACGCCCGTCAGGCATTCCGTGTGCTGGTCCTCGTCGCTTGCGCGGCCGCCTCGCTCGCCGCCCAGTCCCCCGCGCCACTCGTCGGTGTGCGCGTGGACGCCGACCGCAACAAGCTCTTGCTCGAGATTCCCATCGGGCAACTCGACAAGGACTTGTTACACCAGAGCGTGCTTGCCACGGGTGCGGGCGTTGCCGCACTTGGACTCGACCGCGGCCAGACCGGCGAGGCAACCATCATCCGCCTTGAGCGCCGCGGTCGTCGCGTCCTGATGGTGGCGGACAATCAGATTACGCGCGCACCGGCTGCCGACGCGGCGGGACAGCGCGCGGCGGCGGAGGCGTTCCCGCGGGCGGTGCTCGCCTCGTTCCCCATCGAGTCCGATACGGGCGGCCGTCTCGTGGTGGACGCTACGAGCTTTTTTCTCTCCGACACCTACGGCGTGGGTGAGTCGCTCCGCCGCGCGCAGCAGGGCAGTGCGCGCGTGGATGCAACGCGCAGCTGGTTCGATACCGAGCGCACCAAGGCTTTTCCACGGAACGCAGAGATTCACGCGGTGCTGACCTTCAACGTGGACAACGCCGGCGGGGCACTGCGTCGCTTTGCCGCGGACGCGAGCAGCCCGGTGTTTGAAATTCATCACTCAATCGTCGCGCTGCCGGATGCCCAAGGATTCCGTCCTCGTGTGGGCGACCCGCGCTCGGGCTACTTCGGACAAGGCTTCCTAGATTTCTCGCAAGGATTCGACGGCACGTATCGCGGCAGCGTGATCAATCGTTGGCGGCTCGTGCCGCGCGATCCTGCCGCCTATGCGCGCGGTCAGTTGACGGAGCCGGTGAATCCGGTGGTCTACTATCTGGACCCTGGGATTCCCGAGCCCTACAAGTCGGCCTTCCGCGAAGGCGGCATGTGGTGGAACAAGGTGTTTGAGGCGGCGGGTTTCCGGAACGCGTTCCAAGTCCTCGACCTCCCCGCTGGCGCCGACCCGATGGACGCGCGCTACAACCTCATCTACTGGGTGCACCGCAACAGCTTCGGCCCCTCGGTGGGCCCCTCGTTCTCCGATCCGCGCACGGGTGAGATTGTGCGCACTGTGGTGCGCATGGATTCGTATCGGTCGCTTGTGGACTACAATATCTGGGCCGGCCTCGTTCCCGCCGCTGGCACTCGTGGCTTGAACGTGACCGCAGAGGCGTTTGCCATGGAGCGCCGCAAGCAGCACACGGCGCACGAGATTGGTCACACGCTCGGCCTGTCGCACAACTACATCGCCTCATCGCAGGGCCGTTCGTCGGTGATGGATTATCCGTTCCCGCTCATCACGGTTGATGCGAATGGCGCGTTGGACTTGAGCAAGGCCTATGCGCCGATGGCTGGCGCTTGGGATTCGCTGGCAATTCGCTACGGCTATACGTGGTACGCCAACGAGCGTGCGGAGGCCGAAGGACTCGCGCGCATCGTGCAAGAGGGCATTCGCCGTGACGTGCGCTTTGTTGCCGATCAGCACGCGGGTGCCGATGGCTCCATTCCCAACGCGACGCGCTGGGAGGAGGGTGCGACGATGATGGACGCGGTGAATCGCACGGTGGCGGTGCGCCGCGTGGCCATGCGTGCCTTTGACGAGCGTGCTATTCAGCCTGGCGAGCCGATGTACCTGCTCTCCATGCGATTTCTGCATGTATACCTGCATCATCGCTATTCGCTGGAGGGTGCCATCAAGTACGTAGGCGGCATGGACTTCCGCTATGCCATGCGTGGCGATGGCCAGGTTCCCACGACGGTGATTCCTGTGGCCGAGCAGCGTGCGGCGCTCACGCTAGTGCTCGATGCGCTGCAACCGGCCCTGCTCGAAGTGCCGGAGCGCGTGCTAGCGCTCATTCCGCCTGTTCCGCCCGGAGGTGATGCGGGCTACGACTGGCTGCCGCGCGCCGGAACCACGGTCGATCAAGTGGCGCTCGCTGGCGGCCTCGCCACGGAAGTCATCGAGGGCCTGATGGATCGCGAGCGCATGAACCGCGTATCGCTGTTCTTTGCGCGCGATGCGCAGCAGATGAATCTCAACGAACTGATGGAGACCATTCTCCAACGCACGTGGCACGCGCCGGATGCTCAGGGGCCGAGTGCGCTCGCGCTCCAGCGCGTGGTGCGGCGCGTGGTGCTCAACACCATGCTTGACCGCGCCGGTGACGCGCGGGCAACCGCAGATGTGCGGCAGGTGGTGGCCCTCCACCTCGAGATGCTCGCGGCGCGCCTGGAGTCGGCGGCGCCATCCGGCAACGTGGCGAACGATGCGCTCCGTGCCGCGGCGATACGCGAGATCAAGATTATCATGGATGGCGAGGACCAGCCTGGCAACCGCACGCGCTACGCCATCATCGCACTCCCTTGGCCCTGATGCACCCAATTGCCGCTCCGGGGGCGAGTCTGTCGAGGTAGTTGTCCAGCGTCAGGGATTGCCCCGACCGAGACCCTCGCAATCGCTCCCCGATTGGGGAATATTGAAGGATGCCTCTAGCCGACCGTCTCAATATTGAGTCTCCAAAACGGCTAGAGGCGTTGCAGGAGACGGGGCTGTTGGACGGCCCAGTGGACCCAGCCCTTGAACGTCTCACGCGCCTCACGCGCCGCATGCTCGGCGTGCCCACGGCCGTGGTGTCGCTCGTGGATCGCAACCGGCAGTTCTTTGCGGCCCACAGCGGATTGAACGCCGCCTTGGTGGCGGCGCGAGAGACGACCCTCGACTACTCGTTCTGTCAGCACGTGGTGTCTACGGGCGCCCCGCTGATCGTTCCAAATTCTAGCGTGCATCCTCTCGTGCACGACAATCACTCCATCAACGAGTACGGCATCCACGCCTACGCCGGAATGCCCTTGCGCACATCCGACGGCCAGGTCCTCGGCTCGTTCTGCGTGTTTGACAGCGAGGGGCGTGAGTGGCGACAGGAGGACTTGGACGCGCTGCAGGACCTTGCGCAGGCCGCGATGACGGAGATTGAGCTTCGCTCGACCATGCGCTTGCTCGAGGAGCAAGGTGCGCAGTTGGAGTCGCTGCTTGAGAGCACGCGTGAGTTCGTGGTGCGTCTCGGCCCGGATTGCGCAATCCGTTACGCAAACGCCGCCTTCCGACGCGCCGTCGGCGAGCCGCCTCTCGCGCCGACTCCGGGATGGATGACACCGCGGATGGATGTGGCGAGTCGCGCACGATTCGATGTGGCGTGGACGATGGCGCGCGAGCTTGGCCAAGAGACGCCGGTGGAACTGCGCTTCCTTCCGGCCGAGGGCGCGCCGGTGGAAGTGGAAGGACGCCTCGTACCCGCCGTGCGCCGCGGTACCCTGCGTGGAATTCAATTCTACGGAATCGATGTCACGGCGGCGCGGCAGATTGAGCGCGCAAAGGATCAACTGATTGGCGTGGTCAGTCACGAACTGCGAACGCCGATTGGGGCGGTCCAGGGCGCGCTACAACTGCTCTCCCGCCTGCTGCCCGCGAACCTCGAACCGAAGCCGAAAGAGCTGATGGCGCTGGCATCGCGGAACGCGGCGCGACTGCTCGCCTTGGTGAATGACTTGCTCGACCTCGAGCGTCTCGAGGCGGGTCAGCTCACGATGGAGAGGCGCGCGATATCGCTTGCGGAGGTCTTCAGCGTTGCGAAGGATGCCACAGCACCCCACGCCGAACAAAGCGGTGTCACGGTTGAGTGGATGCCGGGCGACGAAATGGTCTTTGCTGACCCCGATCGCATTGCACGCGTGATCATCAATCTGGTGGGCAATGCCGTCAAATTCACACCCGCCGGAAAGCGTGTCATTATCACGGCGTCCCACACGCTCGACGAGTGCCAAGTGCGGGTGCAAGACGAGGGACGCGGAATCCCGCCCGAAGCCATCGAGCGCATTTTTGAACGCTTCACGCAGATTGCGCGCTCAGACGCGGTGGAGAAGGGCGGCACGGGACTGGGACTGAACATCGCCCGGGCTATCGTCCTCGCTCACGGGGGTCGAATGTGGGTGGAGTCCGAGGTGGGGCAGGGCAGCAGTTTCTTTTTTGCTCTGCCCCACAGCTCGTAGCGGCCCATCGGGTCAGAAGGTGATCTGAATGCCGGTCGTGAACACGCGGTCCGTCGTCTTGAACGTCGGCTCGGGCAGGTTGTCGTAGCGAATCAGGTACGCCACCTTCAGATTCACTCGTGCCGACACCGGTGCCACGATTGCCGACTCCGTGTTCACGCGGTAGTCATTGTGTTCCTGGAAATTCGGAATGAACTCAGCGGCCTGCACAAAGTAGGTCGTCGGAGAGAATGCGTGCTTGTATGCCACTGCTGCGCGGCCAGCAGGGAAGTCGTTGCTCGTGCCATCCAGTGCCGTTTGCTGCGTGACGGAGAAGCCGGCTTCAAAGCGGAGCGTGTCGTGTGGCGCGTCAATCGCTTGATACGCAAGACCAAGGTTCTCTTCAAAGCGCCGCTGGATACCCGCAAAGATGTTGCGGTCGTACGCCAGGGTCGCGAACGTCGAGAGGCGACCGCCGAGTTTGAAATCGGCGCGCACGGCGACGCGAAGGAAGTTGGTGTTCACCGCACCGTCCTGTTCGCCGTACACGAAGTTGAACGTTTGCTCCAAGCCGAGCTTGCCGCGCTGTTGCGTGAGCTTTTGGTTGAAGCTCGTCGTGGTGACCTCGCTGTTGCCGCTGGCCTGCACGTAGCCAAGGTCGGCAGTGATTTTTGTGACCACCGGCGTGGGCTCCTGCGCCAGTAGTGGGGTGGCGAAGAATGCGAGCAGGGCGGGGACGAGGTGGGGCAGTCGGGACATAGTCTCGGGAAGGTGGGAGTGACCGAGAAAAAATAGCGCAGTCCGGCGCTGGCGGGGTGGCTCAGGAGGCAGTAGTTCTACCGTATGGCCGCTTCCATTTACGACCGCGCTTGGCGCGAATCCCTTGCCAGCCGTCTCGCCGTCCTGCCCCATGATCGGCAGCCTCACTGGGGGAAGATGCGCGCCCCGCAGATGGTCACGCATTTGATTGAGGCGTATCGGATGCCGGGCGGAGAACTCGCCATTCGTCGGCGCAAGATGCCGTTGCGGCCGCTGGTGAAGTGGTTGATGCTCCACGTCCTGCCGTTTCCCAAGGGTGCACCGACGGCCAAGGAGTTGCTCGCGCGAAAGCCTAGCACCTGGGATGCTGACGTTGCGGCACTTCGCGCTCTCATTCTTGCAAGCGAGCAGCCAGCCGCGAGTGCGCCCGTGGGCGATCATCCAATCTTTGGCGAGATGTCGCACGGGGACTGGGGCGTGTTGCTGTACAAACACACGGACCATCATCTGCGGCAGTTTGGAGTCTAGGCTTCGCGCGGCGCGATGCTCCTACCAGCGCCAATCTTTGTACAGGTCAAAGCCCAGCTGGTAGATCTGCGTGAATGTGCCAATGCGATTGCATGGCGAAGAACCTGGCGTCAGCGAGACCTCCGCGGACAGTCGTTCACGCGGCCGATACTCACCCGAGATTCCGAACCACGCCGGCAGTGATTGGGCCGCGCGGTTGTCGCCGCGGCACACGCCGCCAGACAGGCGCAGGTAGGAATCCGTACCAATCTGCGTGCCAGCGGTGAGCGCGAAGGAGTTGAGCAATCCTTCAAAGGAGTTGAGCGTGAAGTCACGCGGTGAATCACCGGCGACGGTCACCACCTGCAGCTCGCTGAGGAAGGGCAGGCGCGCGCCCAAGGCACGTTCCGCCGCGCCTCCGAGCGAAGGCACGAGGGCCGCCGTGGCAAGTCGTACCGCCGACGCGCTCTGGCCATCGAGTGCGAAGCTCGGTGCGCCGAAGAGCAAGTACGAGATAATCTCGGTCTCGCTGGCCGTGCTGCCAAGATCACCGGACGAGAGCACCAATCGTGGTGCGTCCACCGGGCCCGTGAGTCGGGCGCCGATTTTCACATCCTCACGTTCCGCCTGCCGCACGGTGTACGAGGTGTGGATGTCGAGCGTGGGCGAGATGCTCAGCGGCCCGTTCAAGCGCACCAGCCCCGAGTCTACTTGGAAGGTGCGCTGCAGCAAGCCAAGGTCCAGGCGGAAGGAACCACGCCCGGCGAAGATCTCGCCGCGAACATCGGGCTCGTCGAGTGTCCCGGCTGCCGCGACCTCGCCCGTGAGTTGCACATTGGCTTCCGTTGAGCGCAGGCGCACCTCATTGCCCAAGCGCAGTCGAATGCCCTCGAGCCGGGGCGCGTACTTCGATGCGCCCTCGTTCGTCAGCGAATCCTCAGCGAGCGCGAGCGCCTGCCTTCGCTGCCGCCCGATGAAGAGGTTTGCCCGCGGTACGGTGACGTCCCCACCGAGCGTGAGCGTATCGAGCGGTCCGCGCAAGCGCAGTACCCAAGACAGGTCCGCTTCCGCAACGCGGGGATCGTCAATCACGCGAAGGCTGCGCGCAACGCTCTGGATGTCGGTGCGCCAACCGCTGCTCGTGTGGTAGATAACGCCCTCGATGGACGCCGTGTCGTTGAGGGACCGTTCACCGGCCAAGCGCGCGCGCTGGATGATGACCGAGTCCGGCGTCAACGAGACGTCGACGAGTAGCTCGCGGAAGCCAGTACCAAGCGCCGGAACCGTGAATGCCCCGTCGCGCACCAGCAAGATGCCACGCGGCTCGAGGTCACGCCAAGTCCCCGTAATCTGCACGTCGGCTTCGAGGACTCCGCTGAGGTCGCGCACTTCGGGCATTAAAGCCTCGAAACCTGCGAGTGGCGTCCCATTGGCCGTCAGTCGTAGGTACACGTCGCTCTGTAGCAGTCGCTCATTCAGCGAGCGCGCTTCGAGCGCCAGGTCGAGCGGCAGTTCGGCGACAATAGAGAATCCGTCACGCTGGAGCACGCGGCCATTGATGGTGACATCCGCCCTGAGGTTTGCGTAGTGGGCAGTCGCTTCAAGTTCCGGTGCGGCCCTCGCGTCCACGAGCGTGGAGTCGAGCCGCATCGTGAGGTCGAGCAGTGGCGACGCGAAGGTGCCGGCAAGCGTCGCGTCCAGAGAAATCAATCCGTCCACGCGCGGCGGCATGTAGCCTGTGAAGCGCGCATGAGAGAGCGGGACACGGACGGCTTGTGCGACCACCGAGAGGGGACCCGCCGAATCGAGACGCGCCGAGAGCGCAAAGCGCGCGCCGTCTTGGCTCAGGAGGAGCAAGGAGTCTACGACGAAGCGATCGGGACCACGGAACATCCCCGTAGGACGGGCGAGTCGCCAGTCGGCTTCGCGCGTCTTCGCCGTCAGAGAGTCGAGCGCGATTTCAAGACTGTCTCCCATCAAATGGATGTCGGCTCGGCCTTGGACGTAGAGGGTGTCTTGCACAATGACGCGGAACGCGGCGTCCACCCACTTGGCCTCTCGCAGATTGGCTTCCACGCTCAATCCATGTACGACTGCTTCCCCAACTCGCGCATTGGATACTGCGAAGGACGCGATGCCTTGTGTTGCGCTCGGCATGCCATCGAGCAGTACCTCGCCCGACATGGACGCGATGCTGATGCTCGCGAGGCGTAAGGAATCGCCCTCAAGGATGGCTCGAAGGTCCACGGTATCGAGCGAACCCACTGCGATGCCTTCCACGCGGAGAGTGCCGCTGATGGAGTCGCCCCAGAGCGTGGCCAGCGAATCGCCGAGCAAGGGCGCGAGCGTGTGGAGGGAGTCGAGCGTGGCTAAGAAACGCAGGGTATCCCGCACTGCGGGATCCCGGGACAGATGCCCCTCCGCCGAGACTCGGCCCGCGTCCATCGCGAACAGGAGTGAATCCACGCGGAGACCGCCCGGCTCCAAGTACATCGCGCCGGCTGCGCTGCGCACAGGAAGGTCCAAGAAGCGCGAGGCGGTGTCGAGTTGGAAGGCGAAGGGTCCGGTGGGCTCCTCGAAGGGGCCGTCGAGCCCCAAGTTCACGACGCCAGTCACCGAGTGCGAGGGCAGGGTGCGCGCGGGCAAGAGGCGCCCGGCGTCCAAGGTCCCGAGCGTGAGCACACCATTGGCCACGAGGCGCGCGGTGTCCATCGACGTGGAACCCAGGAACTGCATCGTCGCGCCCTCGCCGCTGAGTGCGAGATCGAGCCATACTGAGTCGCCACGAACGGCGGTGGTCAACGTTCCCGAGAGCGTGCCGCGCAAAGGCTCGTCAACAATTGCGGGACCAAGCGCGGCAAGCCCGAGTGTGTCAAACACCAACGCGGCTTCAAGCCAGGTGCTGGCCGTGTCCTCAGCGATGCGTCCGGCGCCGCGCACGTGTGAACGCGGAAGATTTCCGTCAATGTGCAGAAGGTCGAGGTCGCGGAAGCGCACGTTATTGATGGGCCCGTTTAGCACGACGGCGCCGCGGAGGTAACCCGAGAGGCTGTCGGCGACATCGGTGACCGCGCCTACGGTGCGAACATCCAACGAGTCAATGCGCACGGTCAGTGGCTTAAACACCGCCTGCTCCGCTTGGAGGTCGAGCTCGCCACTGATGGTGAGCCGTGACACGGCGCTACCGATACGACGATCGGTGAACTCCAAGGTGGATTCGTCCACGCGAAATGCGCGGAGCGGTCCCCCAGGCCCACGGAGTCGTCCGGCAACGGTGCCATCCCAAGGGGCTGGTGGCTTGTCTGCTCCGAAGATTTCTCGAATCAATTGGAAGTCCAGCGGCGCCGCTGTGACATCGAGATCGCGTACCGCAAGCGTATCCCCAAACTCGGCGACGAGCTGGCCCTGCACACGGGATCCCGTGGCCTCAACCACGAAGCGCTCTACCGTAGCGCGGTAGTTGCCGTCGCTCTTCCCATTCTCGATACGCAAGCGCGCGGTGGCGCGGCCATCTCGGGGAATGAGCGGGTTAAACCACGCGACATCCGCGAGAGTGATCTCCGTGGCGCCAAGGTCAAGCGCAAGCCGCGCGTCTCGCGTCTCGTCGGACCAGTTGACGCTGCCATCGAGCGAGACGAGAGATGCTCCCGCATGCAAGGCAGGGAAGGCGAGCACGGCCGTGCTGTTGTCTAGCGTCACGGTTCCGCGCTCTGCGCTGAGTCGCAGCGATTGCCGGCCCGATGCGGGCGCACCGATGTTATTGCCCGCATCCGTTACGACGATGGTTCCCTGCGCTCGCGCCACCACGATGCTACCCTTGGGGCCGCCGGTGTTGATGTTGCTGGGGCCCAATTCAAGCTTTATTTCGGTCGCGACATCCTGTCGCGGCGGCAGCGTCGGGAGGCTCTCTGGCCGAGTCAGCGCGATGCTGCCATCGAGCCACGACAGCGTATCAATGCGAATTCGCCAGGGCCTTGCGGCGCGCGGTGCGTCGCGGCGCATGGTGGAATCCGCCCTACGAGTGATGGATGCATAGTTCCAGCGTCCGCCAGCATTCTGCACGAGGTTCAAGTCGAGTTGCTCAATCACTACAGACCTGAGATGCAACTCGCGAGCGAACGCGGCCCTGATGTTCACGCCGAGCCGGAGGCCGCGCACGGTGCCGAGTGGCACGCCTGCGGAGTCGCGGAGGACCAATGAGTCCAGTTGCACCGAGCCGATGGGCGTGAGGATGAGCCCGTGAATCCCCAACTGCGCACCGGGGGCCAGTTGGTCCGTCAGCAAGGAGATGACGCGACGCGTCGTGAACTCGCGTCCCCAGTCGGTCTTGAGGGCGACCGTGAGGGCGGCGGCCGCGGCAAGCACAGACACCACGCTCATCACGAGCGTGAGTTTGAGCAAGCGGCGCAGGCGCGCTCTCACCTAGAAGGCCTCGCCGATGCTGAAGTGGAAGGTCAGGCGGGGAAACAAACCGCGCGCCACGGGTGGGCGAAAGGACGACGGACAGGCCACGGGACCCAGTGCATCTGCAGCCGCATCATTCAATGGTTCTACGCTGCCCGGCGATACGCAGATGGCTCGCCCGGCTACAGTGGAGGTCGCGCGCTGCAGATAGAACGCGGGTCCGGCCTCGCGCTGATGTGGGTTGTAGCCGATGTCCACTCGAAACGGGCCGAGCGGCGTCACGAGGCGCACGCCGACTCCCGGCGTGGCGCGCAAGCCGGTCACTGCGTAATTACCCGAGTTGTTCCAGACGCGCCCCGCGTCGAGGAAGATCACCCAGCGCAGGAGATCCGTGGGCCAGCCGACGCGCGATCGCAATTCGAGGTTGAGCAGGGCGGACGCTGTGCCACCAGCGGGCGAGGTGCGATCAAATCCTCGGGCGGGATCAGCAATGCCCACACTTTGGCCACCGACCGAGATGGTGTCGGTGGGCGCGCGCACGATGTACACCGTGGGGCCAAGCTGGCCTTGGTTGTAACCGCGCACCGAGTTCTGCCCACCGGAGTAGAAACGCTCCTGCGGAGGCACGAGGCCTTCCAAGTCGCGCGCAGTGGCGATGAACCCCGCCGAGAGACGTGCGGCGCCAATCAAAGTGCGAGAGAGCGGCCGGTAAAACGCGTACTCTAACTGCGTCCGATTGAAGTTGATGCGGGTGCCTGGCCGACCCACGCGCACGGTGCCGATGCGCGACTCGATGGCCCACCGCTCGTCATTCGTGGCAAACGCAGTGAGCGACGGCGCCGAGCGAGAGAACGTCGCGCCCGCAGCGTGCAGCACGCTCGGCGAGTTGAGTAGGAACCGGTCGTTGAATCGGCAGAGGCCAAAGGTACCGCAGGACACCGCGGCATCGGACGTGGTGCGGCCCGCATCGAAGCGATAGGTGAAGGTGGTGTTCACGCGCGGCACGATGGGCCGGTCGAAGGAGCCTACGGCGCCGATGCTCGTTTCGCGCACATAGCTTTGGAACTCCGTGCGACGCTCACTGTACAGCGTGCCCACCGGGTGCCAGCGGTCGCCGATGACACCGCGCAAGGAGACGGTGGCCCCGAGGTAGTAGTTGAGCTTGAGACTAAAGGAGTCGGCACGCACGGATGGCGCGCAGAGATCGGGGAATCCATTCAGCGGTGCGCCGACTCCGATCTTGGACAGGCGCAGATCCATCTGCAACCGATGCCCGCGGCCGAGCAGGTTTTGCTCGACGAAGCGAGAGCGCGTGCGGAAGCAGTCGATAGTGCCCCAGCCCGCGCCAACGCGTAGCGAGTTGTGGCGGCCCTCAACTAATCGCACCCGCACGGGGAGCGTGTCGCCGCGAGACTGCGCAGACAGCGTGTCAATGGCAACGGTGCGATAGAGATCGTAGGAGTAGAGAAGCTGCTGACTCGATGCCACCGCACGCGAGCTGTAGATGTCCCCTTGCTCAAAGCGGAGGAGTTTGCGGATGTCCGGCTCGTCCAACGCGGGGCTTCCGCCGCCATTGGAAGTCATGGCGACTTCAATTGCGCCGACGCGAATTGGATTCCCAGGAGTGAAGGTCATCGTAACGCGGGCGCGTCGTGCCGCGCTGTCTACTTGCACTTGCCGCTTTGGCGGGCGCGCTCGCGCGTAGCCCTCAGCGCGCAGAATTTGCTGTACGGAATCGAGCACGGCCACGAGCACGGAGTCATCCAGCGGCGCGCCTCGCAGAGTGCGCACAAGTCGCGCCCGGTCCAGTACACCGGCAGGAATGCCCACGAGCCGTAGCGAGTCAATCACCACGGGTGCCGTCTCCCGCACCACAAACTTCACGATGGCGGTGCGCGAACTCGTGCGTGCGACCGTTGCCGTGGCCGCAGTCCCCGGATAGCCGCGCATCGAGTACCACGAAGCGATGCGACGCTCATCGCGCGAAAGCTCGAGCGTATCGAGGCAGGCGGTGCTGCCAACATTCCAGCCAAACCAGCGGCGCAAGCGGCCCGCCCGCTCCGTGTAGAGAATCTGCTGAAGGTCAAAGTCCTTGATGGACTTGTTGCCGACGATATTCAGCTTCTCGACGCGCGGCCGAAACCGCGTGCACTCGACGTTCTGGGCTGCCGCGGGGACGGCGGCGAGCAGTAGAAGGACGAGGGCGCGGAGAATGACGAGAGGCATCGAGGAGAGTGGGGGACAGCCCGAACTGAGGCAGGGGCGAGCGGGCCTTCATATATTCTAGTACACGACCCAAGACATTCCGACTCGGAGAAGCCCCGATGCGCCACATTGCCGCTGCACTCGCCGTCTTGACTCTGGCCTGCAAGCCCGAATCCCCGGTGCCGACTGCCGATACCTCCTGCTTCGGCACGCGAATCCTCTCGTACCGTGACTTAGCGGCAGAAGTGGTGATTCCCCCCGGTGAGTCCTGCGCCTCAGGTTCCTTCACGTTGGTCTTCACGCGAGGGGCGGACACGCTCCAGGCGCTCACCGAGACGCGGACGGGCACTGTGGGATTCATTGGCACAGCCGATGTTGACGGCGACGGACGCGGCGAGTTCTTCGTTGCCACCTACGCCGAAGACTCCACGCGCGCCGGTACGCTTTACGCCTACACCGACGGTCTTGAGGGAATTGCCCCGTTCAACCTCGCAGCACTGAGTGCCGAGCAGATGGCGAACTACGGCGGCAAAGATCGCTTTGGATTTGGTGGTGCCAACCAGCTGGTCCGCGCGTTTCCCACAGCCGCGGGCGACACCCTGTGGCTTGGCTATTCGCACGGAGAGTCGAGTTGGCAGCGAATCGAACGGCCGAGCTGGTTGCGCTGACCGAGCACGAGCGGCGCGTCAGGTCCCGCGCGGCTTGGCGCGTCGGGTGGCGGGAGCTGTGAGCGGGTCATCGGGCCAGGGGTGCCGAGGGTAGCGGCCCTTCAGATCCTTGCGGACCTCGAAGTATCCATCCCGCCAAAAGCTCGCGAGATCCTTGGTCACTTGTACGGGGCGCCCGGCCGGCGAGAGCAGATGCATGGTCACCGGCACGCGTCCTTCGGCGAGCCGAGGAGTCTCAGTCATCCCGAAGCATTCTTGCAGCTTCACCGCGAGCACCGGCTGCGACGGATCTTCGTAGTCTACGCGGATACGTGAACCGCTAGGCACCTCGATGTGAGTTGGAGCCACACGATCCAAACGCTCACGCTGCGCCCACGGAAGCGCGGCGAGCAACGCGTCGCCGAGAGATAGCTGCGCGAGGTCGGACCATCTGCGCGCGGCCACGAGCGAGGGGCCCAACCAGTGATCGAGGCGTGCGAGCAATGCGGCATCGGTGACGTCGGGAAACGGATCGCCAATGTGGTGTTGCGCAAACTGCAGGCGTTTGCGCAGTGCCGCGTCCGCCTCCGACCACGGGAGCGCCGCGATGCCGCGGCGTCGTACCGCGCTCAGCAAGGCCGCGGACACATCTTCGGGTAGCACGTCTCGCAAAGGCCGTTCACGCAGAGTGATGGCCCCCAGCGATTCCACCTCGGAGGCGCGCACGCGCTCTACCGCGTCATCCCATTCCACCTGACGCCGCGTAGTGACCGCACGTCCCGCTACACGCCGTAGCGCGGCCTCATCCAGTTCGGCGGCCAGCCAGATGCGACTCTCGGCGGGGTCGCCATCCAAGTCCGCGATGGCGAGAAAAGGCGCACGCCCAAGCGGCTGCTGCATCGCGAACTTTGCGCCGCGTCCGTTGCGGAGCAGGTATCGTTGCGCGGCACCGCTGCGCCGCTGTGCCACGCGGTCCGGGTAGGCGAGCGCGACCAGTTCTCCCAGTGCGTCCAAATCTTCCCCCGCGTCGCTGGCTTTCGCGAGCGAGCGCCGGAGCGCCTGTGCTTCCTGCCGCACGCGCTGCGCACGCCCTGCGTCGGCACCGGCGCGCTCGCGTCCACGCAGCGCGTCCACCCGGGTGCGCAGATCGGCATCCTGCTCCGATGCCTCACGCCGAAAGATGTCACGCTCGGCGAGTAGCGCGGCCACTTCGCAGGAAAGCGTCGCCATCTCCTGCGCAGCACCAATGAGCACGAGATGTGCTAATCGCGGTGCGATACCGAGCGCGGCCATCGCGCGACCGTGCGGGGTTACACGCCCGTCGGCATCGAGCGCGCCCAAGTTGCGAAGCAGTGCGCGACCCTGTGCGAGTGCGCCCAGCGGTGGCTGGTCCAACCAGGCCAGCGCGGATGCATCGCTCACGCCTGCGCACGCGAGTTCGAGCGCGAGCGGGGTGAGGTCGGCTTCCAACATCTCAGGCGTACTGCGCGCCGGCAGAGATGCGTGCTGCGCTCCATCCCAGAGGCGAATGCAGTGTCCCGGCGCCGTCCGTCCCGCGCGTCCACGCCGCTGATCTGCCGAGGCCTGCGACACGCGAACCGTCTCCAGCCTCGACATCCCGCTGCGCGGGTCGTAGCGCGGCACGCGCGCGAGCCCAGCGTCTACCACGACGCGCACACCATCGAGCGTCACCGACGATTCCGCGATGGATGTGCTCAAAATGACTCGCGCACCAGTCTCGCGAGGCCGCAGCACGCGGTTCTGATCCTCAAGCGTGAGCGAGCCGTGCAACAGTTCTACCCGTGCGTCGAGTTGTTCCTCCTCGAGCGCAGTCTTCGTCCGCTGCAACTCCGCGATGCCTGGCAAAAACACCAGCACGTCCCCCGGGTGCTCGCGTCGAGCGGCGCGTACCGCCTGCGCCACGGCGCGGGCAAAGGGTATACCCTCACGCATTGGCCTCTGCTCGGTGGTCACCGGAAACGAGCGCCCCTCACTGACGATGGTCGGCGCTTCCGTTCCTGACGCGGCGCTGAGCAATCGCGCCACCGGCGCTGCCTCGAGCGTCGCCGACATCACTACGATGCGCAGATCCTCGCGCAGTATCTGCCGCGTCTCGAGCGCCAGTGCCAAGCCCAAATCACTCGTCAGATGCCGCTCGTGGAATTCGTCGAAGAGCACGGCTGCCACGCCTTCGAGCGACGGATCTTCCTGCACCATCCGCGTGAAGATGCCCTCCGTGATGACCTCGACGCGCGTCTGCGCGCTCACCCGCGATTCTAAGCGCACGCGGTAGCCCACCTGGCGCCCCACCGCTTCGCCAAGCAGCCTCGACATCTGTTCGGCGGCGGCGCGTGCCGCTAACCGACGCGGTTCCAACACGAGGATGCGTCCGTCCCCTCGCCACGGCGCGTCAAGCAGTGCCAGAGGCACGCGCGTGGTTTTGCCCGCCCCCGGCGCCGCCACGAGCACCGCGTGACCGTGCTGCGCCAGTGCAGCCTGCAGCGCAGGCAGCACCTCATCAACGGGAAGCAGGGGCGCGTTTAAAAGAGGCATTCAGGAAACACCCGCCCGCGGTGCGGCGTACACCGAGGGAGAAGCGTGGGGTAAATTACGACGACTGACGCACTCTGTGACTGCCATGACCGAATCTGACTTGACCGCACCCTCATCAGCGAAGTCCGTCCGCGGCTCCCGCGACCTGATTTTCTGGTCCGTGATGCTCAGCGTGCTGACGCTCGACGTCATCACCAAGCGTTGGGCCGAACGCGCGCTGGAGTTGCACGTTCCCGTGGACGTGCTCGGTGCCGCGCTACGCTGGACGCTCACGTACAACACCGGCGCGGCGATGAGCCTTTCGATTGGCAATCTGTCGCGTCCGTTCTTCAGCATCGTGGCCATCCTGATGGTCGTGTACCTCTTCAGGCTGCTCCGCGGCACCGCGCGGGATGCGCGCGCCGTGCCCTTGGCGCTCGCCCTCATCACGGCTGGCGCGCTCGGCAATCTCGTAGATCGTCTCCGCCACACCCTCGGCGTCGTGGATTTTATTGACGTCGGCACGTCGGGATGGCGCTTCTGGATCTTTAACGTGGCCGACATTGGTGTGACCTGTGGCGCCGCGCTCTTGGCCCTGCTCCTATGGCGCGAAGACCGAGTGGCGAGTACGCTCCAAGTAACTTCCCTCACCGACCAGAGCCCCGAGCAATGACGCAGCGTCGCGATTTTCTCCGCAAAGCCTCTGTTCTCGCCGCCGGTACGGTGGCCGCGGGCTCCCTCGAGGCACAGGCGCCTGCACCCGTCGCGCAGGGCAGCTGGGATATGTCCTGGACCGAGCGCGTCACCGGGCGCCACAAGATGTGCTTTGATGCGCATGAGATTTCGGACGGCGTGTGCCTGCATCAGGCGCGCTCGTTCATTCAGGGCTACAAAGAGGTGTACGGGCTCGCGGACCGCGATGTCTCTGCTGTGCTCGTGATTCGTCACGGCGCCGTGCCGATGGTGATGAACGACACCCTGTGGGCCGATGGATTTCTCGCCGAGGGCTCGACGCTCAAGGATCCCGTCACCGGTGAGCCCACCAAGCGCAATCCGTTTGTAAACATTCCCGTGGGCGCGCCGCACGCGCTCACGTGGGCGGACGGGGCACTCGACACCCTGATTTCCCGCGGTGTCATCGTGCTCGCCTGCGACCTCGCCCTGCGCAACTTCACCGGTCGCATCGCAAACCATCGCAAGATTCCGCGTCAGGACGCAGCGGCGCTGGTGAATGCCAATCTGATTGCCGGCATCTATCGCATGCCGACTGGCGTCTTCGCCACCTGCCACGCGCAGCAGCTGGGCTGCGGCGTGCTTAACGCCGTCTAAGGCGTCCTCAACGCCGTCTGAGCACCTGTGCCGGTGCTCAGCGCCGGCTGAGATCCGCCAATAGTGCCTCCGCCGCGCGACGTCCGCTGCGGAGTGCACCGTTGATGGACGGCGTCTCGAGGTAGTCGCCACAGGCGTATAATCCGTCCGAGATGCGCACCGCCTCGGCAATCGCGTCAGGCCGCGGCAGGTTGCGGGGGAGCGAGAACGGCACGCGAGCCACGCGCAGCAAGCGCCAGTGCTGCACCCGCTTCTCGCCAAACCACTGCGCCAGTTGCAGCCGCGCTTCGTGGTCGAGCGCCCCGTCGTCGGCGTTGGCGTTCTCGAGAACAGTGGCTGAGATAAGCGCCTGCTCAGGCGGAGCGTAACTCGCTTGCACATCGCTGGGGACGCACACGTGATTCACAGGTCCTCCGCGTCCGGCGCCGTTGAGCACCAGCAGCGGTGCTCCCACCGGCGACTCGGGCGCCGCGTAGTAGAGCGTCGCACAGGCCGCCCACGACGTTGCGCGTGAACCGGGCACCAAAACCGACGCTTGCCTTGCGTCTGTTGCGAGAACAACCGCCCTGGCCTCGACTACCTCGCCGTCTGCGAGCTCCACGCGGCGCCCATTGAGCGCACGCACCCGCGCGTTCAGTCGCAGCGAACCCGGCGGGAGCGCGGCGGCCAGTTGGCGAGGAATCGCCTGCATGCCGCCCGCGGGCAGGGTCGCGCTCCCGGTGGCGAACATCCCAAAGAGGAAGTTGAACCAATGCAACGGGGCGGTGAGTTGGCCATCCAAGAAGACGCCGCCGAAGAATGGCCGGAAGAATCCTTCGATCGCGCGGTCGGAGAATCCACGGCGGTGCAGAGCACGCGCGGCCGTCTCCTCACCGTGAGCGATGGCATCACCTTCGAGCGCGAGGACGCTGTCGGAGCGCAGTTTGAGCATACGGAAGGCATCCCCCAGCGTGAACACACCGGAGAAGAGCGAGCCGACGCCGGCCACCGGATCGCGCCACGGGTCCGCGACGCGGCCAAACCCGTCACCGCGCCAAATCTGCGCGCCAGGGGCGAAGCGCCGCAGTTGGAGCGCGGGCAGATCGAGTTGCTGGCGCGCTTCGGGATAGGAGTCTAGGAAGACCTGAAAGCCGCGGTCGAGCAGGAATCCATCTACTGAATCCGTCGCCACGCGTCCGCCCACCTCGGACTGCGCCTCGAGCAGCAGGGGAGTGAGGCCCGCTGCGGAAAGCGTCTGTGCAGCCGCGAGCCCGGAGAGCCCGCCCCCGATGATTACTACCTCAGTCGTCGCCATAGGGATACAATGATACGAACTTGGCGCTAGTTTCCGCGC
This sequence comes from Gemmatimonas sp., assembly GCA_031414535.1. Lineage (GTDB taxonomy): Bacteria > Gemmatimonadota > Gemmatimonadetes > Gemmatimonadales > Gemmatimonadaceae > Pseudogemmatithrix. The sequence goes on along the minus strand of JANNVQ010000054.1, from coordinate 125,093 downwards.
GATGGCTACCAGCTTCTCAACCGCCAAGGCCCTTGTCGTGGGGGCCACAGGATACACGGGCAGCGCCCTCGTCGCAGCCTTGCGCTCGCGTAACGTAAGCACGGTCGCGCACCTGCGTCCCGGGTCGTCAGACGCCGCCGCGTGGCGCGAACGATTCAGTATACTCGGCGCCACGGTGGACGAGTCGCCCTGGGAGCCGGCCGCGATTGCTGCAATGGTTGCCGCGCACAAACCCACGGTGATTTTCTCCTGCCTCGGGACGACGCGTCGCCGCGCCGCCCAAGAGGGCATTGAGAAGCCGTACGAGCGCGTGGACTACGGACTTACCAAGCAGGTGTTGGACGCCGCGATGGCCGCTGGGCACTCGCCGCGTTTCGTGTATCTCTCCGCCATCGGTGCCAAGGATCCTTCGCCCACGCCGTATCTCGCCGCGCGTGGGCGCCTCGAGCGTGAACTACTCGCAAGCGGGCTGCCGTATCTAATCGTGCGCCCCGCCTTTATCACGGGCGACGACCGCCCTGAGGACCGGCCCGTCGAGCGATTCCTCGCGAGCGCCATGGCCGCCCTACTCGCCGGCGTCGCCGCAGTTGGCGGCGGCAAGCTGCGTGATCGATACGCGACACTCAGCGGCTCACAACTCGCGGAGGGGATGGTGGGGCTGGCCTTGATGTCGCGAGATGCCAAGGCCGTGGCCGATGTGGCCGAGATCCGTGCGGCGCTAGGAGAAGCGCGGTGAGCAAGCAGGTGAGCAAGCAGGTGAGCAAGCGGTACGACGCGGCGTACTATGAACAGTGGTACCACGACCCTGATCGCCGCGTCATCACTCCGGCGGCTGTTGCACGCAAGGTTCGGCTCGTGCTCAGCGTCGCGGAGGTGCTGCTGGAGCGGCCCGTGCGCAGCGTGCTCGATATTGGATGCGGCGAAGGGTCCTGGCGCGAGCATCTACGCCGAGAGCGGCCGAATCTCCGCTACACGGGCGTTGATTCCAGCGAGTACGTGATTGGGCGCTTTGGCCGCACCCGCGACATTCGCTCCGGCAGCTTCGGTACACTTGCCGATGTTGCCCTCGATGGGCCCTACGATGTCATCGTGGTCTGCGACGTGCTGCAGTACGTGCCAGACGCGGAACTCATGCCTGGGCTTCGTGCCATTGCGGAGTTGCTTGGCGGGGTGGCGTACCTCGAGGCGTACACCACCGACGATTCCATCGAAGGCGATCGTGCTGCGTGGCACGAGCGCTCGGCGGCGGCCTATGGCAAGGTATTCGGTAAGGCTGGCTTGGTCGGGGTGGGGATGCACTGTTGGGTTGGCGACGCGCTGCGCGAGAACACCGCGGCGCTTGAGCGTCGAGCCTGAGTCCGCCCGGTATGACCCAGCTGAAGATCTGTTGCATTGCCAGCATTGCGGAGGCCGAACTCGCGCTCCATCACGGAGCCACTGCGCTCGGCTTGGTCTCGGATATGCCGAGTGGCCCTGGCGTCGTGAATGACGATGTCATTCGCGATGTCACGCAGTGGGCGAGAGGCCGCGCGCGAACGTTCCTGCTCACGTCACGCACCGAGCCAGCCGCCATCGCTGCGCAACTGCGTGTGTTGCAGCCGGAGACTGTGCAACTCGTAGACGCCCTCGCAGCAGGGGCACACGCCGAGTTGCGGCGCCTCGCGCCGGACGTGCACATCGTGCAAGTGATTCACGTGCGCGGTGCGGCTGACGTCGCCGAGGCCATCGCGCTCGCGCCGTACGTAGATGAACTCCTGCTCGACTCTGGCAATCCCAACGCGGCCGTCAAGGAGTTGGGTGGCACGGGTCGCGTGCACGACTGGAGCCTGAGCGCCCGCATCGTGCGCGCCGCCGCCGTCCCCGTGTGGCTGGCCGGCGGCCTCCACGCCGAAAACGTCGCCGAGGCCGTGGCCACGGTGCGCCCGCACGGTGTGGACGTGTGCTCGGGGGTGCGCCGGGGTGGCCACTTGGACCCCGTTCGACTTGCGCGGATGGCCGCCGCGTTGTAACCTTTCATCCGGATATACGGATGAAGCGTTCCCCCCTCTTCGACCGGTTGTCGGCCTTGGCCGACCCGATTCGCTCGCGGCTCCTCCTACTGCTGGAGCGCCACGAGCTAACGGTGTCGGAACTGCGCACGGTGTTGCAGTTGCCGCAGTCCACGGTGAGTCGACACTTAAAGGTGCTGACCGACGCGGGCTGGTTGCAGGCGCGAGAGGACGGGACGAGCAATCGCTACCGCGTGGATGCGAAAGCCCTAGACGCCGGCACGCGGAAGTTGTGGGCAGCGGTGCGTGACGAAGCGGAGGCCCTCACGGCCGCCGCCCGCGACGCGCAACGCGTGAAGGGAGTACTGGCGGATCGTCATACGCGTTCGCAACAGTTCTTTGCGAGTTCGGCGGCGCAGTGGGACAAAGTCCGTGCGGAACTGTTTGGTACGCGAACGGAGTTATTCGCTCTCGTCGGTTTGCTCAATGAATCGCAGGTCATTGGTGACCTCGGTTGTGGCACCGGTCAGCTCGCCGAAGTGATGGCGCCGTTCGTACAGCAGGTGATCGCTGTGGATGAATCGTCGGCGATGTTGAAGGCGGCAAAGGCAAGGCTCGCTTCTCTCGATAACGTCGAGTTGCGCGCCGGAAGCATTGAGGAACTTCCCATCGATGCCAACACGCTCGACGTCGCCATTCTCTCGCTGGTGTTGCACTACGTGGCGGATCCGGTGGCGGTACTCATCGGCATCCGCCGCACGCTGAACACAAAGGGCGGCAAGTTGCTGCTCGTAGACATGCTCCCGCACGACCGCGCCGAATATCGTCAGACGATGGGCCATGTCTGGTTGGGCTTCGATGCGGAACAGATTAAGGAATGGGGGAAGGAGGCCGGGTTCGCACACACGCGCATCCACGCGCTTCCACCCAGCTCCACCTCGAAGGGCCCCACGTTGTTCAGCGCAGTTCTCAGTTTGTAACAGGACGGATGACGGAAGACGGAAGCTTGATGGTCGCCGTCTCCCCAATCATCCGTCATCCGTCTTCCGTCCAATTTTCACAACACAGTCCGAGGTTCAAACAATGACCGCCATCGCTCCACAGGTTCACGCGTTCGCCGCATCCGAAAAGAACGGCCGTCCTGGCTACAAGGTCGCCGACATCACCCTCGCCGATTGGGGCCGTCAGGAAATCCGCCTCGCCGAGTACGAGATGCCGGGCCTCATGGCTCTGCGCGAGGAGTACAAGGGCAAGAAGCCGCTTGCCGGCGCCCGCATCATGGGCTCGCTCCACATGACCATCCAGACCGCGGTCCTCATCGAGACGCTCACGGACCTCGGCGCCGACGTGCGCTGGGTCTCCTGCAACATCTTCTCGACGCAGGATCACGCCGCCTCTGCCGTTGTCGTGGGAAAGGATGGCAGCATTGAGCAGCCGCGTGGCACGCCCGTCTTCGCCTGGAAGGGCGAGACGCTCGAGGAATACTGGTGGTGCACCGAGCAGGCGCTGATGTGGCCCGATGGCGCCGGCCCGAACCTCATTCTTGATGACGGCGGCGACGCCACGATGCTCGTGCACAAGGGCACCGAGTACGAGGCCACTGGTGTTGTTCCAGCGTTTGACGCGGCCAACGAGCCCGAAGAGTGGGGCGTCATCCTTGAGCTGCTCCGCACGACCCTCAAGCAGGATCCGAAGCGTTGGACCAATGTGGGGAAGGCCATCAAGGGCGTTTCTGAGGAGACGACCACCGGTGTGCACCGCCTCTACGAGATGATGCAGGCTGGTTCGCTGCTCTTCCCGGCGATCAACGTGAACGACGCCGTGACCAAGTCCAAGTTCGACAACCTCTACGGCTGCCGTCACTCGCTCACCGACGGCATCCTCCGCGCGTCCGACGTCATGCTCGCCGGCAAGGTTGCCGTCGTCATGGGCTACGGCGATGTGGGCAAGGGCTCGGCGCAGTCGCTGCGTGCGCAGGGCGCGCGCGTCGTCGTCACCGAAGTGGACCCCATCTGCGCGCTGCAGGCCGCGATGGAAGGCTACCAGGTCACCACGCTGGACGATGTCGTCAGCACCGCTGACGTCTTTATCACCGCCACCGGCAACGCCGACATCATCACGGTCGAGCACATGGCCAAGATGAAGGACAAGGCAATCGTCGGAAACATCGGCCACTTCGATAACGAAATCGACATGGCTGGCCTGAAGAACCTGAAGGGCATCAAGCGCAACAACATCAAGCCGCAGTTCGATGAGTGGATTTTCCCGGACGGGCACTCGGTGTTGATCCTCGCCGAAGGCCGCCTGTTGAACCTCGGTTGCGCCACCGGCCACCCGTCGTTCGTGATGAGCTGCTCGTTCACCAATCAGGTGGTGGCGCAGATTGACCTGCACCTCGCCGCGCAGGGCAAGCCGACCGTGTCGGGCACGTCCTACGACGCGAACAAGGTGTACGTGCTGCCAAAGAAGCTCGACGAGAAGGTCGCGCGTCTGCACATCGATAAGCTTGGCGTGAAGCTCACCAAGCTCAGCGAAAAGCAGGCTGGGTACATCGGCGTGCCGGTGGATGGTCCGTACAAGCCGGATCACTATCGCTACTAGCACGCTGGACGGAAGACGGATGACGGAAGAAGGGGCGGCAGACCAAAGTCTGCCGCCCCTTCTTCCGTCTCCGCTGCCGTCTAGGTGTCTCCCACCTGTTTGTAACGGAGCGAAGGATGAGGAGTGGGCTAGCCCAATTGTGCGAGGCTTCGGGTGATTGTGCGCCTGCGCAGGGCAGCGAGTATTTCCTGTATAAATGCTCGCCTCCCGTTTCAACGCGAAGGAGATCGTTTGCAACACCTAGAGACGTCCGAGGACTCGGCTGAATCCCACAGCAAATGGCCTGTGGTGGCTGCCTTTGTCGTAGGCGTGTTGCTCCTGGCGGCTGCCACGCGCGCCGCCGCCAACGCCCCCCGCGCGCTGGCTGGCGACGACGGTTCGAGAACAGCTGCCGCCTCGCGTATCGTCCAATTGACCGCCCTGCTTGTGGCGGCGACTGACGCCGAGTCCTGTTCGCACGGCTACGTCATCACGGGAGACGCTGGATTCCTCGCCCCCTACGAAAGGGCCTTGGAAATTGAAGCCGAGGAGATGGCGAAGCTTGAGGTGCTGTACGCCCGTGACCTGGAGCGAGCACCCATGCTGGCGGATGTTCGCGAGGCGCTGGCATCGCAGCGCGCGCATATGTCGAGAACGGTTGCCCTCCGCCAAGCGCTGCGGGCCGGCGATGCGGCAACGCTCATCGCGGGTTTCCGGGGGCGGGAGCTTACCGACTCGCTGCGTGCCGCGATCAAGACGATTGTGATGGACGAACAGTCCGTGCTATCTCGAGATAGGGCGCAGGTGGAATCGGTGTCGCTCGTTGGGTCACGCGCTCTAGTTGTATCTGCAGGAAGCGGTCTGCTGCTGTTGGCCCTCGGGCTGGGGGCAGTGATTCGCAAGAGAAACCAGGCGAACGCCATTCCCACCGCGGCCGTCCGCAACACTGGTGACGATCCACCGGAGCAGGGCTACGCGTTGGATGCCAGCGGTGTGCTGCGCGACCTCACAGCGCGCGTCACTCTGGAGGAGCAACGCCGACAGGTCCAGAAGATGGAGGCCTTGGGACTCGTCACCGCCGGCATTGTGCAGGAGTTTAGCAGCGTACTGAGCACGATTCGTACGAATGCCGAGTTGCTGGCCGCAGAAGACGCGCTGCACGTCTCAGACAAGCAGGAGTTCAAGGAAATCCGCTGGGCCACGCAGCGCGGCGCGACCATGATTGGTCAGCTCGTGAGCTTCAGTCGCCGCGGGCTGTTGCGTCGGGAACGCGTTGATGTACACGCGGCCGTCAGTGGATTCATGCACATCATCGCAGGAATACTGCCTGACAACATCAGGCTGGAGGCCACGGCAATTGAGGGCGATGAAGCCGCCCTCATCGACGTGGGTGCCTTTGAGCAGATTCTTGCCAACCTGTGCACCAATGCCCGCGACGCCATGCCCGATGGTGGCACTATAGACATCGCGTGCCGCGCGAGCGCGCTCGACGCGCGCTATCGCGCGTCGCATCCTTGGCTGAAGCCCGGCAACTACATCTGCGTCTCCGTGAGCGATACCGGCGTCGGCATGGACGAGGCAACCGCCGAGCGGATGTTTGAACCGTTCTTCACCACCAAAGGGGCGGTAGCGGGTGCCGGACTCGGCCTAACGATGGTGTACGGCATGATGAAGGATCACGAGGGGATGGTCCAAGTACACAGCAAAGCAGGGAGCGGAACGGTCGTGCAACTCTACTTCCCAGTCGCGGGAACAGAGGTGCAACACCTTCCCGTGGTCGCTCCTAACGTGGGCGACGCCCGCCGGGCAGGCTGAGGCTCAGCGTAGCACGTCGATGCCGCCCGCCTGCTGGCCCACCTCAACGGTGGCGACCAATTGCAGGGTACGCAGGTCCACGATGTCCACGGTGGCCTTCTCCGAGCCGACGCCTTCGTTGGAGATGAACGCGTAGCGATTATCCGAGGAGATTGCTGCGCCGTGCACCACGCGCCTCGAGGTCGGGATGCGGGCGAGCTCGCGGCCGCTCGCCACATCGAACACGCTCACCGAGCGCCCGCGCTTGTTGGTCGCTACGAGAAGGTGCCCGTCGCCGGTGACCGCGAGATTGTATACGCCCTCACCTGCCGGAATGCGGCGCACGAGCGACCAGCTCGCGACGTCAATCTCCACGATCTCGCTTGACCGATTGCAGGCCACCCACACGCGCGCGCCATCGGGTGACGGCTGCGCCCACGTTGGCGAGCAACTCACATCACCCAGAGCGGGCGGCTCCATGCCGTGTCCGCCCATGTCGTGATCCGCGTGCGCACTGGCACCGCGCCGCGGCGGAGCGCCGTTCATGCCCGTCTCCTTTCCCTTGGTGAGAAAGAAGTGCCGGGACACCTCGAACTTCTGTGCATCAATCTCCACCAGCTCCTCGTCCATCATGCACGCGGAATAGTGCCGAGTCCCGGCCGCATTGAGTCGCGATCCATGTGGCATCGTGCAGGTGGGAATGCGCGCAATCTCCAGCATCTCGCCCGTCTCTACCACCGATACGCTTGATGCCACCATATCGCCGTGGAGGTTGAAGTTCACCACCCAAGCGTAGTAGCCGTCCGGGCTCACTTGTGTGGTCGCGGGGAAGAGACCGAGCGTCGCACGCGATACGGCCACGTCATCAATGGTCCGGAACTTCCACAACGAACCGCCGGGTAAGCCGTGCGCGGTGCTCACGTAGTAATGCTGGCCATCCGGAGACAGAGCGACGCCGTGCGGACCATCTGGATCAATCAGCGACATGCCAACCGGCACGGTGCGTACCACGCGCGCGCCCTCAGGCCCGAACTCAATACGCGCAATCTCGTCCACCGACTCCGAGACGACGATGGCCTCGTAGCGCCGCGTCGGTGCGCTCACCGCGCTCGGCGCCATAGTCTCCGTGAGTACGCGGGGACGCACGTTCGCCGCTGGAATGCTCGGCTGACAGCCGAGCATCCCTGCGGCGAGCGCCATGGCGAGTGAGAGCCGCGAGCCTAGGCTAATCACGGCACCACGCTGGATTTCGGTTCAATACGCACAATCCACAGGCCGTTGTTCATGTCATTCACATAGGCCAAGCCGTCGCGCACGACCACACCCCACGTCATCGCCGTGTTGCGCGCGCGGCCGTCCATGTCGGCGGTGTTCAGATGGCCAATCTCTCTGCCCTGCGCGCGCAAGTCACCGCGTAGCTCACCAGAGACGTCAAACACGCGGAAGCCCGCATTGTACGCGCCGATGTACAGCGAATCACCCGCCACCCATACGTTGTGCACGCCACCATACTCTGGCTCGTACCATGCCACGGACTTGGGCGCGTTCAGGTCGGAGATATCAATGACTTGCAGTCTCCCGTAGGCGCGGCCTGCGGCGGCGTCCTTGGCACCCTGCACGCCACTCGATGGGAACACCTCGTCGGCGATAAACACGTAGTTGCGATGGCGCCACGCCGTGTGCGTGCCGCGAATGAAGCCGGGCCCGCCAGTCGCCTCCACATCGCGGTACAAGGCATTCAAGTCGTACTTGTACTGCGTGACCAACACGGGATTGGACGGCGTGCCGCCCTTGATGCCGTTGCCCACGTCGAGAATCACGAGCCCGTCATTCCACCAGCTGCCGTAGAGTAGACCATCCTGCACGTCAATGTCGTGCAGCGTGCGCCCAGCGTCGGGCCGGTTCTCCGTCTTCCACTGCGCGACTTCGCGTGGGTTGGCCGGATCATCAATGTTGAGCACGTGCAGCGCGCCGGTGCCGTCATTGGTGAGGAAGACGTGCTGGCCGTAACGGGGATCTTTATAGATGAAGCTGGAGTGCACGCCGGCCGTGACGCCCTGCGTGAACTCGCTAATGACTTTCGGATGGCGCGGATCTTCTAACGAGGCGAACACGACGCCGTTGCGCCGGTCCGCCGCACCTTCACGCGTGAACACGAGGTACTTGCCGTCAGGCGTCGTCATCACGTCGTTCACACGACGCGTGTTGGCGATGATGGAGTCCGTCACCATCGGCGCAGCGGGATTCGAGATGTCAATCGTGTACAACACGTCGCCGCCGCCGCCCGAGCCGAGGTAGGCCACCTGACCGTTGGGATGCAGCCAGACTTCTTCCGTATTGAAGCGCGTGCGCGGAAGGCGGCCCACGACTGAAAGCGGCCGGCGCACGTCGCGCGCGGCGAGCGACACGACCGCGTCCGCCGAGCGATTGCCGAGCGAGGCCGTGACGGTGTAACTCCCGGCCTCATAGCCCACGAAGGCACCATCGGACTCAATCATGCCTTGGCCTGGCGAGAAGCTCCACACTGGCGTGACACCCACGATCTCGCGACCCTGCGCATCGCGTGCCACGGCCTTAAAGCGAATGACATCGCCCGTGCGCGCGTCTGTGACCCCCGGCTCCACACTGAACGACGCCACCGTGCTCGCGACCACTTGCAGCTCGAGTGCCTGCGTGACCTCGCCCGCACGTGCCGTGATCCGAGCGCGGCCTGCCGCCACCGCCGTCACGAGCCCCACTTCGTTCACGCGCAGCACTGCCGCATTCGATGAATTCCACGTCACGCGATCATTGCGCACGTCGCCGATGGCCGAGCGCACGTCGGCATTCAAACGAATGCGCTGCCCCGGCACGAGACGCGTCAGCGCTGGTGTGAGCGCAATCCGCGCCGCTGGCCCAGCCACCATGCGAATCTCGAATCGCTCCACCTTGGGCTGCTGACCCGGGAGCACCGCCACCACCGCAGCGGGCAGCACGCCCGTTGAACCCGACGTCACCAGACCGTCGGCTGACACGGCGCCCTCAAAGCGCGCTCCCGATTGAGCAAAGCGGAAGCTCACATTCGGGACCAAGTTGCCCGCGGCGTCACGCGCCTCGGCGCGAAGGCGAAGCGTGTCACCGGCCGCGACGACGCGCTGCAGCGGCAGCACCACAATCCTTGCGATGGGCGAGGGAGTAGGATCCTGCGCCGAGAGCACAGGGGCGGAGAGAAGCAAGCATGCCAGAAGGGCGCGGGGCATCGGCCAAAGGGGTTGAGGGCAGGGCGATGAGTACTGCGAGCCTTGAGAATATACCGCCGAGCAAGGTGAGGGTTTCCCTCGCACGAAATAGGCCCGAAGACGGATACCGGAACGAGGGGTAAAGCGGCAGGATACATCCAGCGCAATGAAGCAGCGCGTTCCCCGACAGGAGCACCCAATGTTCAAGGTCAACGAAGGCACCACTGATCGCACGATGCGCGCCGTTTTTGGCGCGGTGATTCTTTCCTTTGTCTTCATGGGACCACAAACGCCGTGGGGATGGCTCGGCCTTATTCCGCTCGGCACCGCCGCCATGGGATGGTGCCCACTCTACTCCGTGTTTGGCTTCAACACCTGCGGATTGCGCCGCGATATCTAGCAGGATGCTGTAGATTGGCGGGATGCGACCATCCGCCAATCTCTTTCACGCCCTTCTCGCCGTGTTCGTTGCGGCGCCCTCCGTGGCCTGTGCCCAGGCCTCGCAATCCGCACCGGCTGATCAACACATGGCCCGCGCCGAGCGAGTGCTCCGCGCGGTGCCGCTCATTGATGGCCACAATGATTTGCCTTGGGCGATTCGCAACTTCGCCGCCGCGCCGATGGACGTCGAACGCTATGACCTACGCCAGCGCACCATCGGCCACACGGATGTCGCGCGCATGCGCGAGGGCCGCCTAGGCGGACAGTTCTGGTCCGTGTACGTGCCAGGAGAATCCACCTACAAGGCCCTCGGCTACGCGCGCGTGCAGCTTGAGGAGATTGACATCGCCCAGCGCGTCTTCGCCAAGTATCCGGATGTCTTGCAGCCCGTGACTACCGCGCAGGGCTTCCGCGATGCCTTCGCTCGCGGTCGCATCGGTTCGGTGATGGGGATGGAAGGCGGACACGCGATTGAGAATTCGCTTGGGGCACTGCGCGCCTATTACGCCATGGGTGTGCGCTACATGACGCTCACGCACAACGTGCATCTCGATTGGGTGGACTCGCATGTGGCGAATCCGCAGCACGCGGGCCTCACGGCCTTTGGAAAGGAAGTCGTGCGCGAGATGAACCGCCTCGGCATGCTCGTGGATCTCTCGCACACCTCTCCGGGCACAATGAGTGACGCGCTCGATGCGTCTGAGGCTCCGGTAATCTGGTCGCACTCCAATGCGTTCGCGGTGGCCAACCACACCCGCAACGTGCCGGATTCGATTCTCGCGCGCTTGCCGCGCAATGGCGGCGTGGTGATGGTGACCTTCGTGCCCGGCTTCGTGTCGCAAGCACAAATTGACTGGAACCGCACGCCCGAGGCCCAGCGCAGCGGCGCGCGCCCCTCAGCCACACTCGCGCAGGTCGCCAATCATATTGATCACATCCGGCGCGTGGCCGGCGTGGATCACGTTGGCATCGGCGGCGATTTCGATGGCATCGAAGAGGTGGTCGTCGGGCTCGAAGACGTCGCGAGCTATCCGCGGCTCTTTGCCGAACTCTCGCGCCGTGGCTGGAGCGAGGCAGACCTCCGCAAGCTCGCGGGAGAGAACATCCTCCGTGCGATGACGCGGGCCGAGCAAGTGGCGGCGCGGCTGCAGACGCAGCGCGCGCCATCCACCGCATCTATCGAACAGCTCGACCCGAAAGCGCCGTAACCGCGCGCTGACGCAGCCACTGGCGCATGCCGGCAAGCGAGGTCGCCGGCTGCGCGCCAATCTCACGGATGGTCTCCGTGTAGCCCGCAGCACCGCTGCCGCCTACGATAATGCCCGTCTCGCTTGGCAAGGCTGCCTTCAACTCGCGCAACTCCCCGTGCAGGCCGGGATCGTCCGTGGGATACACAATGGAGAGCGCAATCGCTGAGGCACGTGCGTGGCGTACGGCCCGCGCGAGTTCACCGGCGGGCAGATTCGGGCCAAGATAGGCAACCCGCCACCCCGAGCTGGCCGCCGTGGTGGCCGCCAGCATCGCGCCGAGCTCATGCATCTGATGCGCCGGCGTGCCAATCACGATGATGGGCGACGTCGCATCGGGTACGGCAAGGTCTGACATCCACACGAGCACCCGACGGATCGTCGTAGTCGCGAGGTGTTCATTCGCAGGACGTAGAAGTCCCTGATGCCAGAGCGAACCAATGGTGAAGAGCAGGGGACCAACGACCTGGTCGAGCACTTCGTCGCTGGGCATGCGGAGTACGGCCGAACGGAGCGTCTGTTCGAGCCGATGTCCATCAAACTCCTCGACCGCGATCAGGGCCGAGGAGAGATAGGATTCAATGGCTGGTTGATCTGGCCCGAGGCCCACCCGCTCTCGAGACTGGCGCTCATCGCCATCGATGAGCTTTTGCAGCTCCTCGTTGCCGAGCGGCACGAGCTGACCAATTTGCCGTCCTGCTCGCGACGCGCGGGACAATAACGTGAGGCGCTCAATATCCGCGTCGCTGTAGTGCCGCTGTCCGCCCGGGGAACGCACCGGTTGAATGGCGTGGTAGCGACGTTCCCAAGCGCGAAGTACATCTGGCGTGAGGCCGGTGCGCTGAGAGACAATGCGTACCGGGTGGAGTCCGCTTGAGACAGGCATGGTCTAAGAATATGGACGGAGTTTCATTCTGTCAAGCAATTGTCCGAACAGGTGATGTCCTGTCCAGCGAATAACTTACTCTTTGCTTAACAAAAGGTTCCCGTCGTCTGCCCGTTCAGGTTCCGCGCTGTTTTTCGATTCGGGCCTGGAAAAGGCTAAATACGTACTTCCCGGCATCAGTCTGGGTGGCCACCCACTCGGCGTTCCGGAAGGAGCGTGGGTTCAGCTCGGTCCGGATGCGGTCCATCCACGGCCAGACCTTGGCGAGCAGCAGCAGGCCCTCGCCGTTGCTCTCCATGGCGAGGTCGGCGTTCAGGGTGCCGTGCTTGATGAGGCCGTAGGCCATCTCCCAGTACGTGTTCACCTGGCGGTAGGCACGGTTGAGCGGGTGGTCTGTCTTGGCGATGGCCGCCACGTCCTCAAAGGAGCGAGGCATGAACTGACCGTTGATGGCATCGCGAGACTCGCGCATTACGGGTTCGCGGCGGAGTTCGTACAGCTTGAGGACGAGCTCGGCGTCGTGGTGGTCTGGGGCGGCGGGATGGGTGGATGACATTGGACGGATGACGGATGACGGAAAAGGAGCGGTGGGCAGGAGCTTGGACGCCCATCCTGCTCTGGGGTATCTTAACGGTGCTGCGCCCCTGATTGTGGCGCTCGGAATTCACCTTCAATAACAAAAACCAATGCGTCCGGTTCTGGCCCTCGCCCTTCTCGCGCTCGTCTCCGCTCCGCTCGCCGCTCAGCAGAGCGGCCTCCGCGCCCCGTTGAGCACGCGCGTCGTCTTCACGATGCCTCTCGCCACCGCCCGTGTGCAGGGTCAGCCTGCGCCCACGCCCAAGAATGTCACCATCGAATACGGCCAACCGCACGCCCGCGGGCGTGACGTCCCGTCCGAGCTGGCGGCGGACGGCACGATCTGGCGCACCGGTGCCAACGCTGCCACCACCCTGCGCACGCAGACTGACCTCGTCATCGGTGGCAAGGATGTGCCGGCCGGTGACTACTCGCTTTACACCATCCGCGAGAACGGGCAGTACATCCTCATCATCAACAACAACACGGGCCAGTGGGGCACGGAGTACGATGCCACCAAGGACTTTGCCCGCGTGCCGCTGCGCGCTCGTACGCGCACGGAAGTGCAGGAGTCCCTGCAGATCGTGATGGTGCCGGTTGACGGTACTTCCGCGCGCGGCGTGCTCAGCATCAGCTGGGGCCGTCTTGACCTCGCGGCGGATTGGTCGGCCAAGTAATGCAGGGCGCGTCGACACTCCTTGCCCTCGCCTTCTGGGCAGGGAGTGTGGCCGCGCAGTCGCCGCCGTCGCGTGATGATCTTGCGACGCTGCTCGCGCGTGGCGATTCAGCCTGGACGCGCGAAGACCATCCTGCGGCATTCACGGCCTACGACGCCGTGGTGCGGGCGGATTCCGTGTATTCCACGCGTGCGCTCTTCCGCGTTGGGTTGCTGCACGCCTGGAGCAATCGTTTTGGCGCTGCCATCGCTGCACAGCGGCGCTACATACGCGCCGAGCCTGATGATCTCGAGGGGCGCGTTGCGCTGGGTCGCACCTACGCGTGGGCCTCGCGCATTCCCGAATCGCTGGCGCAGTACGACTCGGTGCTCGCGCGCGACGCCAATTATCGGGACGCGGTGCTGGGCCGAGCGCAGACCCTCGCCTGGAGTGACCGCATCCCCGAGGGCGAAGCGACACTCGAGCGCTGGGTGGAGCGCCGCGCGGACGATACCGAAGCCTGGACTCTTCTCGGGCAATTCCGTCGCTGGCGGGGCGAAACGCGCGCGGCGGAGCAGGCACTGACGCGCGCGCTCGCGATTGCCCCGAATGATCGCGCGGCACGAGAGCAGATGGCGTGGGTGAAAGCGGATCTGAATCTTGCGGCCACCTTTCAGATGGTCGGGGCAAAGGATTCCGAGCGCAACACGCTCTGGCATCGTGAAGTTGGCGTGCTGCTCCCGATGTGGCATGGGGTTCGCGCTGGCGCTACGGCGCGTCTGCGCGAAGCGAGCGTCTCGGACGTGGATGCCATCGTGGTGCCGGGTGCGCTGATTCACGCCTCTTGGCGGCCTGCGGCACTCGGCATCACGTGGCGAGCTGACTTTGGGGCGGTGTCTTTCCCGTCCACCGTTCCCGGTGAGACGCTGCGTCTGCGCGGTGGCGTACGAGGGGCCGGTGTCGTCGGTGGCAAGCTCCGCCTATCGGCGGGAGGCAATCGCGAACCGTTCGACGAAGTACTGAGCACCGCGTCTCGCGGACTGATGTTTAGCGTGTTCGATGTGGACGCCAACTACATTCTGGCTCCGCGCTGGCACCTTGGTCTGTCTGGAACCGCCGGCGTCGTGGATGGCAGCCCCGACGTCATCGCGTCGCGGAGCACGATCATGGGATCCTTGCGATTCCTCCCACGCCGCGGCACGCAACTCTCGCTCTCGCAGCGCCAAGTATCCTGGGACGCTCCGGAGTTCGGGGTATTTTTCGCGCCACAGACATGGTCCATCACGGAGGCGGCGCTCAGTTGGGAGCGGCCTGCTGAACTCGGGCTCGTGCTTGCGGGTGACCTCGCGCTCGCAAGCCAGGGTGTCGCATTCGAGAGCAATCCGGTGAGTCGCAGTGTGGTCCCGCGCGGCGCGATGCGCGTGGGCTACAGGGTCGCGCCGGGCCGCGAACTCGTGTTCGGGCTCGTCTACGCAAACGTGGCTGGTGCGGGTGCTATCACGGCGAGCGACTATCGTTACGGCGCAGCGACGCTCACGGGGCGCTGGACGTTCTAGAGCATCGCAAGATGCCTCCAGCACGTCCAGAATCCTTAGCGAGTGAGTCCCCGCACGAGCTCACGCAGCGCTTCCTGCCACGCGAGCGGATTACCGGGTAAGTCCTCCCGTCGCCGTGTACGCAGCAGCTCGACATCGGCGTCGCTAATCAATGCGCTCACCCCAAAGCCGCTCGCAACGATGGGCGTACGCTTCGCGATCACGCCTTCGGCACCGATCCGAATCGCCTTGCCATCTCGACCCACCAGTGCCCCGGTCAGCTGAAGCACTTGGACCGGTTGCTCTAGTGATGTCAGCCAAGGCAGAGACTGGACGTGGTTGCTGCCGAGGTCCACGGACTTGTTGCCAGCCATTCCCGTCTGACGGATGACGTACTCGCCGACTTCCAATGCGATGACGAGCGTGTAGTCCACGCCATGCTTCGCCGCCTCCGCCGAGGCCGAGGCCGTCCACTCGGGCGACGGCCGGCCGACTTCGAGCTTCATCTGATTGAGGTTTGGAATGCGACCCAAGACGCTATCGCCCCGCGCGACGCACTCCTCGCCCGGCAGATTACCCTCCGTCAAACAACCAAAGCGGACGTCCGGCGGCGTTCCCACCGACGCGCCGGAGAGCAGTCGCAGGGGGACTGCGTTGCTCGCCGTGAGCGAAGGCAAGAACGCGTTCATCTCCTCCAGCAGGGTCGCAATCGCTGAACCCGGGGCACCCTGCGGATCGAAGATCTCCCCGCGTCCGTCTCGCGTCTGGTACATGATGGGCAAGGCGCCGACGGGCACGTCGGGGCGGCTAGTGGGCGTGGTGCGTGCTCCCGCGTACCAAGGAGGCTGCGAGAGCATCGCATCGCCCACACCGCTGCCCAGCGTAGCCCCCGTCGTGGCACAGGCACTCAGCGCCACGACGAGGCTACAGAACCCGAATCTCCTGAGGGACACGGCGCTCACGGTATGATGCGATCGTAGGACACCGTGAGCGACATCTCATCACGCGGCTCAAGCCCATGCTGCAGCAGCAGCTTGCCGTCAGCGCGCAGCTCGCCCGTCACGACGAAATTCTGGAAGTACGCGCTGGTGAGCGTGATGTTCTTGTCGTTCCGCGTGAAGCTGCCCCAGTCCAAGCGCCTCGTGCTTCCGAACTTCGTCCATCCCAATCCCAGCGCTGGGTTCGGCGACTGCCACTCCGAGTAGGCCACCGTACGGCGATATGTGCCGTCGCTGGAAAGGCTCACCCACGCCGAGTCGAGCAGGAATCTCGTCCCGTTACCTTCCGCTGGCTCGTCGTCGATCTCAAGCACAACCGCAGGCAGCGCTGCGCCGTTCGCTGACACGGCACGGAACGCCGTCATGGTGACAACCGTGCCAGACGAGTCCCCTGGGGGGACGGTTACGCTGCGACGCGGTTCGTATCTCGAGGCCACGAGTCCGGAACCCGGCCACACGACCATGGGCTCAATCACGTCTAGGCGCCCAGCCGTACGGTTGTTGACCGTCGCGACTCGGCTCCCGCCATTTGACGTGAAGGTGTAGGTCTCTGCGGAGGGAGTGGAGACGCCTTGATCGAACCACACTTCGCGGTACTGCAGTTGGCCGTCGCGAAGGACGCGGCGGAAGATGCTTTGAGTCCACCGGCCTTGTTGGTCGAGTTCAATGCGCGCGGAGTCTACGTACACCTGCTCAAGCTGTCCTCCGACGAGGCGGTGAGCGACGTAGGCAGGAAGGGGCTGGCCGTCGGCCTGCACGAGATGCCAGACGCCCGGCGTCAGCGGCGGCGGCAGTGGCTCGAGGGGCGGAGTGAGCGGTGCTGATGCCGGGTCGCAGGCAGCCAGCACGGCCAGCAGTAGCGATGCGGTGAGTCGAGTAGAACGGAACACTGGAACCTCCAAAACAGGTTGTGAGTAAGGGACGCGGCGATATATTCGTCGGCGCCCTCACGCCGATTCGCCCAGGCTCTCACCTCAGTCTCACCTGTGCCTAACTCGTTGCGAATACAGCTCTTCGGTGCGCCCGGTGTTTGGCGAGACGGGGCCCAAGTCGGCGGCTCGCTGGCCCAACGGCGCCGGCTCGCACTGGTGGCGGTGTTGGCGGTCGAGGCTCCCCCAGGGAGGCCGGCGGTCTCGCGCGAGCGTCTGCTCTCCATCCTTTGGCCTGGGGATGATCAGGAGCGTGGCCGAGCAGCGTTGAGTCAGGCCTTGTATGCGATTCGCCGCGACTTGGGCACTGACGATGTGGTGCTCGGCTCCACCGATCTCCGGCTGAACGAGGATCGGCTGTCGTGCGACTACTGGGATTTTCTGCGGCAGGTAAAGGAGGGTGCCGAAGGAGCCGCCGCTGACCTCCGGACGGCACCGCTGCTTGAAGGATTTGAACTACCAGAAGTGCGGGAATTCGAGTTCTGGTCCGAGGAATCCCGTAATGAATGCGAACAGAAATGGAGGGCCGTCGCGAGCCGCGTTGCAGAGCAAGCGGCACGCGCAGGCGACTCCGTCCGGTCGGTGCGGCTCCGGCGGCTCCTCGCAAATGCAGATCCGCTCTCGGGACGAGCCGCCGTGGACTTTGCGCGTGCTCTGGTGGCCTCAGGTGACCGTGAGGCCGGGATCCGGCAGCTTCGTATCCACGCTGTGCTTGTGCAGCAGGAACTGGAGGCGGCCCCCTCGGCGGAGGTGCTGAGGCTGATGGAGGAGTTGCAGCGCGGCGAGGTGTCGTCGCCGCCTCCTGCGCCAACGATGCTTGCACCGACGATGCCTGCAGTGGAAGTGCCGGTGGCATCGCAAAGAGTTGCCGATCCTGTTGCCGAGATTCGCGAGGACAAAGAGCCAGTGGCGGCCCCGAGGCCCGCACCGCCGCGTTGGCCGGTGTTTGCCATCGTCTCCGTGTTCGCGGTGGTGATGGCGATTGTTGCGCTCGGCTTGCGAGGAGTGGGGAAGGACGGAGCGCCGCAAGCGGCGGTGGCTGACACGGTGCCCGTGCTCGCCGTCGGTACCATCGGTGGCGACGCAATTGGGGAAACGATCGCGAGCATGCTCGCCACGAATCTCGCGCGCGCGGAGGGAATCGCGGTGGTGAGTGCCGCGCGGATGATGGAACTGCAGGCGGGGGCCGAAGCCGCGGCCGGGGCCTCGCTTCGCGCGGCGCGTGAGGCAGGCGCGCAAGAACTCATCGAGGGGACTATCCTGCGCGACGGGGCGCGTTGGCGGCTCGATCTGCGGCGCATCGAACTCACGCGGGGTGTGGTTGTGGCTGCGTATCGGAGCGAGGCCAGCGGGGCGTTCGCGCTCGTGGACTCTGCGTCGGTGCAGCTGCTGCAATCCCTCTCGCGCAGCGCACCGAGCACTTCCGTGGCGGAAGTCTCCACCAAATCGCTCGAGGCCTGGCGCCTCTACCAAGCCGCGCGTCGCGCCCAATCCGAGGGCCGGGATGACGCGGCGCGCGCTCAGCTACGCGGCGCCTTGGCCGAGGACAGCACCTTCGCGCTCGCTGCGCTGGCGCTGTCGGGCATGCTCCCCGAGGGCGGCCGGGAATCGCGCGCCTTCCTCGAACTTGCCATGCGCATGCAGCAACGCGCCGCGCCGCGCGACGCAATGCTGATCCGGGCGACGTGGCTCGTCGAGATGAATGATCCGGCGGCCGATGCGATTTTCGACACCTTGGCGGCGCGTTATCCCAACGACCTTGAAGTGCGAATGGGCACGGCCGGCCCCGCACTGTTCCAGCGGGGCGACTTCGCACGGGCGCACGCGGCGCTGCTGTCCGTATGGGTGGCGGACAGCGCACGCATCGGCCGCGGCGCTGGCCGCTGCTACGCCTGCGAAGCCGTGCAGCACATCGTCACGGTGGCGGAGAACCAAGATTCCTTGGCTGCGGCAGAGAGCTGGATGAAGCGGTATCTCAAGCTCGCGCCCAACGACGTCCTCGCCTGGCATCGCCTCGCGTCCCTCTTGGAGCGCGATGTGAATCGCCACCGAGAGTTGGAGAAGCTGGTGTCCGAGAATGTCGACCGTGGATTTCCCGCATCGCGCGGCTGGCTGCTACAGGCTGCCAGCAGGCGCGGCGATACGGCGGCCTTTTCCGGTGTGGAAGCGACACTCGATCCCGCGAGTGCCGGGCGAACGCCAACCTCGCTCTGGGATCGTGCCATCATGTACCGGAATGCCGGTGCATTCGATCGTGCACTTGCGGCGGCGCAAGCGTATCGCCGGGTCAGCCAAAGCGCCGGTCCGGGTACGACGCCGCCGACGGTGCTTGAGGCCGTGGTGCACCTCGAGCGGGGTGCCGGTGCGCAGGCCGCGGCGATCTTCGATTCCATCGCGTTCGCGCGCCCGCAAGTCGTCGAGTCCGAAGCCGGTCGGGCGCGTCGCGTGGTGTGGAATCGCACGCTCGCGGCGACCGCCCGTTACGAGGCGGGTGACACGACCGGCTTGTTCGCGCTCGCCGATACGCTGGCGGTACTTGGGCCGCGGAGTCGTTATGTGCGCGACCATTACCTGCATCATCACGTGCGGGGCCTCGCGTGGCTGGCGCGCCAGCGCTACGAGAATGCGGCGGCGGAGTTCCGCCGGGCGATCGTGTTTCCGAGCCTCGGCTTCACGCGGAGCAACTGGTATCTCGCGAAGTCGCTCGTCGCGCTCGGTCGGACCGCCGAGGCGCGGACGTGGCTGGAGGCTGCGGCGCGCGCACCGCGTGATGCGTCGTCGCTGTACCTCAATCCCGTTGCGGTGCGCGCGGAGTTGCGGCGTCTACCGCGGCGTTAGCGCGGGATTCCCGCGTCGGGAATAGCACGGAAGGTTTCGCGCATCGCATCAAACACTGGCTTCCGCTCCGCGTACCAACGCGGCTCCTCCCAGCCGGCCCATCGCCATAGCGGCGGTGTGGCGAATCCGGCCGCTGCGCTCGGGAGCGATGCTTGCGGCTGCTGCGTTGCCTTATCGACTGCCTGCACCACGAATCGAAACCCGTCTGTCGTCACGGACGCCGGGTACGTGCCATCGAGACCAAACAGCACTTGATGCGACGACGGATCGGTGACATGCAGCATCCCCCAGGGCAGCCGGATCTCAATCACACCGGTGGCCGAATCCGCGTACCAGTCGGCCAGCGTGGTCTCCTGCTGCCGGGCGTGCCGCAGCAGGTTGCGTTCTAGACGCTGCGCTTCATACACGCGGCCGTCGCGCCCAAAGGTGCGGCGGTTCGGCGTGACCCAGAGCGTGTCGTAGAGCCCATCGGTATTGGCGCGGCTACGGAATGGTCGGTTGTACACCGACTGCGTGCGCAGAGGCCGCGTGCCGACGATTGGCGCCGCGCGATACAGGTTGTACGCGCGGTCCACTAAGAGACGTGCGTCGCTGGGCCCCCCAAGGTCGAGCACAAATTCCATGCCTACCGGCGCGCGGCTCCCGCCGCGCGGCAACTGCGTGTCGCCGAGTGAGGCCTGATAGGTGTCGATGCCCACGAGTACTCGCGTGCTCGTCCAGTCGACGCGCCCCATATCTACGCGCAGGTACACGTAGGCCTCATCGGAATGCACCCAGAAGGCCTCCACGCGCTGCGCATCTGAGGTGGCCGCTGCGTCGGCGGATTGCTGGTACATCGGCGTACGTCCGCGCCAATCGTCACCGCGACCATCAATGACAATCGCGGAGTCGCGGCGCCCCGCCCGCAGCGCAATCACGCCGTAGTTCTGCTCGGCGTCGAGCGCGTTGAGCCACAGACGATTCCGTTCAGCTGGGCGCTCAAAGTCAATCACCAGCCAGTTCTTCTTGAACCACTCGTCAATCAGGGCAAATAATCCTGCACCGGCTGCACCACTCGCGGCGATGTCTCGCGTGAGCCTTGCATTGATGGCCGCCTGCGCCTGTTCATCGTGCCCGCCGTGATGCCAGCCCTGCGGTTGCAAGTGCGCGTTGCCGCGCGAGCTCGGCACACCGTACTCCGAGATGATCACGGGCATGTCGCCGTGATATGCCACCAACTCCTGCAGGTAGCCAAAGTAGGCGCTTGGTCCCTCGGGAGAACGAGCTGATGCGTACGCCGAATCAAGCACCATGAACTCTGGGTAGTACGGATACGCATGGAACGATGCGAAGAGTCCCGCAGGAAACGCCGCGGTGCTGCGCATCAACGTGGCGTCGAGTGCGATGACGTCGTTGTCGTATTCCTTAGAAACTTCTGGTACGCGTTCACGACGACGCTGGAGCCACGCGGCTTCCTCGGCGCGCGAGGTCTCAGTTGGATGCCGCAGCGGATCGAGCGTCGGCCAATTGGTGTAGGCCATCGGGCGCTGTGTATTCCAGCGCGCCATCTCGTAGCTGATGGTAGAATCTGCGACCTGAGCGAGCCAGACGTCCACGGCATTGCCATTCTGTAGCTGCACGTAGCGGCCGGCAAACGTGCGACGCGTCGGATGCAGGGCGGCGTAAGCCTGTACGGAGTAAGGCTCCCACTCGCGCCCGAGGATGTAGCCAATGGTCCAACTCGACACGTCTGCCGTGTACATCCCGCTGGCATGCCCAGGACGCGGCGCGATAGCGGCGTGGCCGTGCAGGAGATCAACAACGCGTTGCATCTCCGCTAAGAACGCGGCGTTCCACCTGACATCATCGTAGCGCTCTTCCTTCACTCCCGGAGGAAGCTCCGTCCACACCCCGTGAATCAACCAGAGCGTGGAATCCGGGCGCGTGGTGTTCCACTCGCGTAGCGCACGGTAGAAGTGCGGTGGATGAATGGTATAGACGCGAACGCTGTTGGCGCCCATCTCAGCGATGTCGCGAATCCAGCCCTCGTATGTGCCATCATCCGGTGGAAACTCGCTGGGATGTTTACCGGGAAGTGCGGCGCCGAGGTTCACGGCCTTCACCCACAATGGCCGCCATCCACCGCGGCCATCGGGGACTTCGAGTATGCGCTTGCCCGTCCGCGCGGCAATCACGCGCTCCGTGGGTCGCGGGCGCGTCGGCAGGGCCGCCGCATCAACGGGGGCGGGGAGGCGTCGCAGGTAGTCGGCAACGAGTGCATCTCCCGGTGCAAGCGAATCCGCGAGAAGAAACGCTGCACGCGCGCGCGCGAAGTTGCCTAAACGGAAGGTCGCGAGGCCGAGGCCAATGGCTTCGTCTGCGTCGCGGGTGCTGTCGACGGCGAAGGCTGTGTCGAAGCGCGCTACCGAGAGCGGAAGTAAGTCACGACGGAGGGCCACATAACCCAGACCAGTCCAGCCGCGCCTCGCCTCCCGGCAGGCAATGACCCCACGGCGAAAAAGGGAATCGGCCCTCGCAATGTTGTTGAGGCGCCACGCCTCCCAGCCGGCGTCAATCGCCGCGTTGGCAGTGCTGATGTCGCAGCGTGTGGAGGAGGCCGGCTGCTGGGCGCCAAGCACAGCGCTGACGCATACGCAAGCACCCAGCGCGAGCGTGGCAGTTCGCATAATCCAAACCTGCCCTGAAATGCGCCGCGCAGTGATCACAACGGGTCAGCTCAGCGGCCGAGCGTGACTAGTAACTCGCCGGCAAGCGTGAGTGGATCAAACGGCTTGGTCATGCAGGCCACCGCACCAACCTCGATGGCGGTGTCCTGCTCGCCGCGTTGCGCCCGAGCCGTGAGAAACACCACGGGTATGGCCGCCGTCTCGGGATCCGCCTTCAAGCGCCGACACGTCTCGTATCCGTCCACGTCGGGCATCATCGCGTCGAGCAGAATAGCGTCCGGCTTGAAGTTCTTCACCTTTTCCAGCAACTCGATGCCAGAGGCGAGGACTTCGGCGTGGATTCTTGGCTCAAGGCCGAGTGCCAGTTCCAGAATGATGCGGATGTCGGGTTCGTCGTCGGCGCAGAGCAGTTTCATCTACGAAAAGTGTGGGGCCGCGTCGGGTGGGGCAACGGCTGGATTCACTTTGCGTTTCTTTCTGACAGTGGGGGTGTCCGGCGGGCCGAGAGCGGGCGATACTTCCTGCATTATAGACGGCGCTGTCCCTCTAACCCTTTGCTTCGCTATGGTCGGCCCGGCAGATCTCTCGGCAGTCCTCAAACAACTCCGTGAGAAGTATCTGGCCTCGAGTGGCAACACGCTGACGGCCTTTTCCCAACTCGCCGAGCAGTTGAGTCGAGACCCGGCCGCTCCCGAGGTCGTGGATGCGCTTCGCCGTGAGCTGCATCGCGTGCACGGCACCGCCGGGTCATATGGATTTCACGAAGCGAGCCGTTTGGCCGGCGCCTTGGAGCCGGTCGCCGTGCGTTGGGCAGCGGATGCATCTATGGACCACGATCGGCGCGCTGGAATCGTGCGCCAGTTTGTACGCGCGCTTGGTGCTTCGCTGCGTCCCGAGGGCGCCGAAACACCTGCGCCCGCTGGCGAGGTTCCGGAGCAGCGCCTGCTGCTCGTGGAGGTATCAGAAGAGGTCGCACCGGGCATCGTGGCCGAGGCCATGCACCGCGGCTATGCCGTGGAGCAGGTAACCGCGCAGGGCGTGGCCGCCGTGTTCGAAGCAACGCAACCCACCATCGTCGTCGCGGGCGCCCACGTCGCGCTCTCAGTGCCTGAGGGTGTGCCCCTCCTGCTACTACGGGGCAAAGATGGAGCCGTCGCGCCGCGGTCGGCGTCCTCACGCCTACTCGAAGCGAGCACCGACCCGCGCGAGATCATGCTGATGGCGGAGTCCTTGGCCACGCACACGGGTTTGGTCGGCGTCTCGCTGCTCATTGTGGACGATGATGTCGCGATGATTGACCTCCTGCGGGCCATGTGCGAACGCCAAGGGATGTTTGTGGAGTCCCGCACCGATGCCCGCGACATCATCAACACCATTGACGAGGTTCGGCCGGGTCTGGTCCTGCTCGACATCGAGTTGCCAGGCGTCAACGGATTGGTGGTGACCAAGCAGCTGAGGAGCGACGACCGCTACCGGGACCTTCCCATCGTGCTGGTGTCTGGCTCCACCGATGTGGACACCCGTACCGCGGCCTTCGTCGCGGGCGCCGACGACTTTCAGTCCAAGCCCGTGGTGGCGGAGGAACTCCTGCGGCGCATCGAGCGCCTGCTAGAGGTGTCGCGTCAGCGCCAACTCTCCAGCGGGGTGCACCCAGGTACGGGATTGCTGCTGCCCCAGCGCACCGTGCGGGCCTTCGATGAAGCATTGGCGGCCGCTGCAGCGCTCGCGAACCCGATGTCCTTGGCCGTGGTACGACCGCTTGACCCACCCGATGGCGTGAAGCGCGCCGCGCTGTGGCATCGTGAGTTGCGCCTGCTCGCCGCGGCCCTCGGCATTGAGCAGGTGCTCGCGGGCTTCCATGATGAGACGGCGGCGATGTTCTTGTTCCCGATGAAGGCCGCGGTCGCGCTGACGCGCCTGGAGCAGTACGCCGAAGCGTCGCGTGTGGATGTGGTGCCGTGGAGCGCTGGCATCGCGGAACTCTCGCCCGGCGCTGATCCCTCGGCTATCCGCTTAGCGGGCCTTGCCGATGAAGCGTGGCTCGCCGCGCGCGACACCGGCGCCTATGTACGCCGCTGGGACCCCGCGGACGCGGGCATCGCACCGGACGTCATTGTGGTGGAGGACGATGCCGCGCTCGCGGACCTCATGACCTTCGCCATGGCGGCCCGTGGACTCACTTGGGCACGCTACCAGAATGGCCCCGAGGCGCTCGATGCGTTGCGAGGCATGCGCGTGCGAGGCCGTTCTCCGCTGGTGCTGCTCGATGTGGACCTTCCGGGCCTCGATGGATTCTCACTGCATGAGCGCCTTCGCGTCGAGCGTCCTGGTGTGTTCCGCGTGGTGTTCGTGTCGGTGCATTCCACGGAATCGGATCAACTGCGGGCCATTCGCGCGGGGGCCTTGGACTATCTCTCCAAACCGGTCAGCCTCCGGGTGCTGATGGCGAAAATTGCGGGCTGGCGCACGCGAGGTCCGGCGGCGTGAACGCCGCCTTCATCCTCGCGGTCGTCGGCATCGTCCAGGTGATTTTTCTGGTGCTGCTCTTGGGTTTTGTCTTGGTCCGCCGACGCTACGATCGCGAGCGGCGCACGGCCTTCGTGGCTGGCCGTGCGGCACTTGAGGGTCCCTTGCGCGACTGGATTGTGGCCGGCGCGCACCCGGAGCCGGTGGTGCGCGCACTGCGTGCGCTTCCTCGGGGCACGGCGGTTGGCTACATCTCGTTGCTGGCGCGGCAGACGATTCCGGAGTCGCAGCGAAACGAGTTGGCCGTCGCATTGCGCGGGGAACCGTGGATGCGCGTTGCGGTGGAGCGTCGGCGGTCGCGCTTTTGGTGGCGGAGGCTGGAGGCCGGCCGCGCGCTTTCGATTATCGGGACGTCAAAGGACAGCGAGGCGGTGCGGGAACTCCTGCGCGACCAGCATCCGGCCGTGCAGATCGCCGCGGTGTCGGCACTCCCGCGCGTGGCC
Organism: Gemmatimonas sp.; assembly: GCA_031414535.1. GTDB lineage: Bacteria > Gemmatimonadota > Gemmatimonadetes > Gemmatimonadales > Gemmatimonadaceae > Pseudogemmatithrix. The sequence goes on along the minus strand of JANNVQ010000054.1, from coordinate 99,772 downwards.
GATGCCGCACTCTTTGGCCAGGTGATGGATGACCTGTTCTCCATGCCCAAGGTGACGCGCAACTTTCTCACCACGGTGCTCCGTCAGCGCGCGACAGCCGCGGGTGAGCAATTGGCGCAGCGAATTCGCGCCGGGGCCAGACCCAATGAGCTCGCGGCATGGATCTCGCTCGCGGCGTCGTTGGATGATCCGCGCGCGATTGCGTCGTCACTCGCGCACATCGCGCATCCCGCGGCATTCGTGCGGCGCACCGTGGCGCGTGCGCTTGGACGCTTTGCCGGCCCCGAAGCGGCGCGCGCCCTCGCCCAGCTGGTGGGCGACCCCGACGCGACCGTGCGTGCGGCCGCGGCGCGCTCCCTCGGCGAACTCGGCGCCAGCGGCGCCACGCCATTGCTCGCCCCGCTGATACGGGATCCCGTGTGGCAAGTGCGCCTGCATGCTGCGCTCGCACTCGCGCAACTCGGAGAACGTGGCCGTGCCGCCTTGCGCGTCGCCCGGGAGGGTGACGATCGATTTGCCCGCGACATGGCCACGATGGTCTCGGGCCTCTCGGATGGCGCCATTCTTGAGATGGGGCAGGGATGAGCGGCGCCAATATCGTCGAAGCCATCCGCAACGTCCTGTACTGGACCGACGTCACCGCGCTCGTCTACTTGCTCATCCTGAGCACGGGCTACGCGGTGCTGCTCTTGCTCTCCATTCCTGAGCTCTGGAGCCACTGGCGTCTCGCCGCCGACGAGCATCTCCAGCGCCTGCTGTCGTCGGACTCGCTGCCACCCCTATCACTCCTCGTACCAGCGTACAACGAAGAAGTGACCATCGGGGCCAGCTTGCTCTCCTTCCTCACGCTGGAGTATCCCCAGTTGGAAATCGTCGTGGTCAACGACGGCTCCAAAGACGGGACCATGAACTCGCTTGTGAAGGAGTTTGACCTGTACGAAGTGCCGCCGGCGTTTCCGGTGACCATTCGTACCAAGGATGTGCGCGCGTACTATCGGTCGCGCCGCCACGCGCGGCTGCTCGTCATTGACAAGGAAAATGGGGGCAAGGCCGACTCGCTCAACGCGGCTATGAATGCGGCGCGTCACCCCTTCGTGGTCGCGGTGGATGCCGACACGCTGATTGAGCCCGATGCCTTGATGCGCTTGGCACGACCCTTCCTGCTCGGCAGCAACGTGGCGGCCGTGGGTGGAACCATTCGCGTGGCCAACGCGTGCACCGTCGAGATGGGACGCGTGACGGATGCGCGCGTCTCACGTCAATGGCTCGTGGGCTGTCAGGTCGTGGAGTATCTCCGCGCCTTCCTGTTCGGCCGACTCGGCTGGAACAAACTTGGCGGCAACCTCATCATCTCCGGCGCCTTCGGTCTATTTCGCAAGGAGTACCTGCTCGCCATCGGAGGCTACAAGACGGGCAACGTGACCGAGGACATGGACCTCGTCGTCCGGCTGCATCGGTACCTGCGCGAGAATCGGATCAAGGCCACGATGCCATTCATTCCCGATCCTGTGGCGTGGACCGAGGTCCCCGCCTCGACCTTGGTGCTGCGTCGTCAGCGCGAGCGATGGCATCGCGGACTCATCGGGACCATGTGGACGCATCGCACCATGTTGTTCAATCCGCGCTACGGCAGCATCGGCATGCTCGCCGTTCCGTTTTATGTCTTTGGTGAGATGATTGCGCCGGTCGTGGAAATGATTGGATGGGTGGCATTGTTCATTGGCCTCGCGCTCGGTGCCGTGGACCCTGGCTTCGCCGTCCTCTTCTTTGGCGTGGCCATTGGCTACGGCACCATCCTCTCCATCTGGGCCGTGGTGCTAGAGGAGGTCAGCTTCAAGCGCTACCGGCGACGCAGCGACTTTTGGGTGCTCATCGGCTTTGCCCTCATCGAAGGACTCGGCTACCGCCAGATGACCGTGCTCTACCGCCTTGAGGGCTTCTGGAAGCATCTGCGAGGCGTCGAGAGCTGGGGCAAGATGACGCGCGAAGGCTTCGGCACGAAGAAGCCCAGCTGAGTTTCTTGGATTGAGCGTCCCTCAGGTACTGCCCTGAATCTCGCGTTTCACCCGCTCCAGCAGCGACTGCTCCGAGTCCCGGGTCTTCACGAAGGCATCGCCAATGCGAATCCCCGAGTCCCGCAGATCCTCTTGCGAGAACTCGATGGCCGAGTAGAGGATGATGGGCAGGGCGCGGAACCGCGGGTCCGCGCGCAGACGTCGCGAGAAGGCTAGGCCATCCATGCCCGGCAGGCCGTGGTCCACGATGAGCACGCGCACCTTGTGCTTGTTCAAGGCCTTCATGGCACCGACGGCATCAGGCACCGTGATCGAATGCGCGTAGGGCCCGAACAGCGTGGACATAACCGTACGCATGGAATCGTCGTCCTCGACGATGAGCAGCACGGGGCGCGCATCCTCATTGCCTTCCGGCGCCGGGGCGATGGGCAGTTGTACTTGGAACACCGTACCGCCACCCTCAGCGTTCTCGAAGCCGATGCGTCCGCCGTGCAGTTCTGTGATGGCCTTCGCAATGCTGAGCCCGAGGCCCGTGCCTCCGCTACGACGCGAGGCGGCACCGCCAGCCTGCTGGAAGCGCCCGAAGATGCGTGAGGCAAACTCCGCTGGGATGCCTTGGCCGTGGTCGCGCACGCAGACCCGCACGGCATCGCCTTCGACGAGTGCCCGCACCTCCACAGCCGCTTCCCTCGGCGAGAACTTCACAGCATTCGAAATCAGGTTCGTGAACACCTGGATCAGGCGGTCACCGTCGCCGATAAGCTCCAGCTCGGGGACGTCGCGCAACTCGAGCGTGACGCCGGCATCGCGGGCATACCCATCGAGGCCGGCCAGCGTCGTTTCGAGCAGGGGACGAAGAAGCAAGCGGTCGCGCCGAATCTGCACGTGTCCGGCGTCAATTTTTTCGATGTCGAGAATGTCGTTGATGAGCCGAATCAGCCGGTCGGTGTTGGTGAGCGCGATGCGCAACAACTCGCGGCCTTTGGGGCTCAAGTCGCCGCCGGCACCGCCGAGCAGTAGCCCGAGCGCCCCGCGCATCGAGGTCAGTGGCGTGCGCAACTCGTGGCTCACCGTCGAGACGAAGTCCGTCTTCAGGCGTTCGAGATCTTTTAACTGTTCGATGTCGTCCTGCAGCTGCCGCTCGCGGGTGGCAATGCTGATGGCAAGTCGGTCGAAGGTGAGACCGAGTCGCGCCATTTCCGCGTTGGGAGCGCGCTGGTGGTAGGGCAGGCGCGCTTCGTCGTAGCGGCCTGCCTCAAGCGCCTCGGCCGCTCCGACCACTTTGGAAAGTGAGCGCGAGAGCAGGCGCATGACAAGAATGAGGGCGAGAAAGAAAATCGCCACGGCGGCCGCGCGAATGAGAAAGCTCTCCCATTCATCGGCGGCTTCCCCCAATTCAATCTCGGCCTCAAGCTGCGTTCGGTTCTCACGCACTTCTCTGAGCATGAGCGCGTGTTCCACGCGCACGCTCTCCATGAGTGCGATGCCACGCCGCACGCGCGCTGCCCCTGGCGAGCCCGGGGAAAATCCAAGCAGGCCACTCGAGCGGACTTCCACGAAGTTTGGCCGGGCAATCTCCGTGTCGTAGCGGACGGCCTGCTCCTGAACACGCTCGAGCCGATTAAGTACGGCTAAGTTGTGGCGCATCTGCTCCCGAATCACCGTCGCATCGGACCGAAACGCCCTCAGCGCCGACTCATAGCGCAGGAGTTGATCGGGTTCGCTCGTCAGGACATAACCGCGCTGGGCGGACGCGATGGCGTTGAGCGAGGACTGAAGACGCACCGTCGCGACTTCTGCTAAGTGCAGACGGTCCAAACGCTCGCCCATCTGCCTCGTCTCTTCCCGTTGCACTTCGGAGGCGAGGCGCGCGGTGAGGAACCACGCCATGGCGACCATCACGCCAATGGACGCCAACTGCGCCGTCAGCGACAATCGTCGCCACCAGGCGGCTCGGGTGGTGCCTGTAGGGCCGGTCAGCGGTTCGTTCAGATCCACGGAATCGGGAACGGGGGCGGGGAGGGCGAAAAAGAAAGGTGCCGCTTTGACGCATTGGGCGCTACGGAATGGTAAATTGTCGGCTCGCCCCCGTCACTCTTGCCCTACGCCGATGTCCGCCTCCACACCATTGCACGCACTCAACGCCGCTGGCCAGTCCATTTGGCTCGACTTCATTGACCGTTCGCTTCTGCAGGGCGATACCCTCTCCCGCCGCATTCGAGACGAAGCCCTCACCGGCATCACGTCCAACCCAACCATTTTCGAGAAGGCGCTTGCCTCGGGTTCGGCTTATGACGCCCAGCTAAAGTCCGCGGCAGCCGGGAAGACCGCCTGGCAGCTGTTTGAGCTCGTGGAGACGGATGATGTGCGCACGGCTTGCGACATTTTTCGCCCGGTCTACGACGCCACGAAGATGCTCGATGGCTATGTGTCCATTGAGGTGTCGCCTGGTGCCGCGCATGACGCTGCGGCGACCGTCGCCGAAGCGCATCGCCTCTGGCAGACGGTGGACCGCCCGAATGTGATGATCAAGGTGCCTGGCACAGAAGAGGGCTGTATTGCCCTTGAGCAGTTGATTGCCGACGGGCTCAACGTGAACGTCACGCTGCTTTTCGCCGTGGCGGCGCACGAGCGCGTGATTGAGGCGTTCATCTCCGGACTCGAGCGTCGCGCAGCCGCGGGCCAGCCGCTCAATCATGTGGCCAGCGTGGCCTCGTTCTTTGTCAGCCGCGTGGACTCCGCGATTGACGCCCAGCTCGACGCGCTGGCGAAGGCCGGCACAATCAGCGCCGAGGTGGCCACGCATCTGCAGGGCAAAGCGGCAATCGCCAATGCGAAGCGCGCCTACCGCCTGTTCCGCGAGAAGTTCAGCGGCACGCGCTGGAGTGCGCTGGCCGCAAAGGGCGCTCAGCTGCAACGCCCGCTCTGGGCGAGCACCAGCACCAAAAATCCGTCGTATCGCGACACGATCTATGTGGAGGGGCTCATCGGTCCCGACACGGTCAACACGATGCCGCCCAATACGCTCGAAGCCTATCGTGACCACGGTGTGACCGTGCGCGCCGTGGACCGCGATCTGGCCGCCGCGGATGCCGTCCTTGCGGAACTCGAACAGCACGGCATCACGCTCGATGCCGTGACCGACAAGTTGCTCGCCGAAGGTCTCACGTCATTCCAGAAGTCGTTCGACTCCCTCATTGCTGGCATCGAGCAAAAGACGGCGGCCCTCGGGCACGCGGTCGGCGCCGGCCGCTGAACCTGTGAACAATTCCTCCACCGCTTGGCAGAACACCGGCGTCACCAAGATCGTCGCCACGATTGGCCCCTCGTCGTCATCACCTGATGTCATCCGGCAGCTGATCCTCGCCGGGGTGAATGTCGCACGGCTCAACTTCTCGCACGGCGCGCACGAGATGCATGCGCGCACGGTGCAGAACATCCGTGCCATCGCCGAGGACATGGGCCGGCCCGTGGCCATCCTCGGCGACCTGCAGGGCCCGCGTATTCGCATTGGTGTACTCGCCGAAGCCCTCACACTCGCGGTTGGGGACACCGTCGTGCTCGTCCACGAGGACACGGCCGCCGAGGGCGAGATCCCAGTCACCTACGATGACCTCTCCACCGACGTGCATGTGGGTGGAAACATTCTCGTGGACGATGGGCTCATCTCCCTTGAGGTGACGAAGGTTGAAGGCCCGCGTGTCCACGCCACGGTGCGCTACGGCGGACTGCTCAAGAGCAACAAGGGGATGAACCTCCCGGGCATTGATGTCTCTGCGCCGTCGCTCACCGAGAAGGATCGCGCGGACATTCTCTTCGCGATCGAGCAGGATATTGACTACCTCGCGCTGAGCTTCGTGCGTCGGCCAGAGGACATTCTTGAGCTGAAGGCCCTGCTGCCCAAAGGCATGCTAGTCGTCGCCAAGATTGAGAAGGACTCTGCACTCGAGCGCATCGAGGGCATCCTCAAGGTGTCCGATGCCGTGATGGTGGCGCGCGGTGATCTCGGTGTCGAACTGCCGTTCGAGCAAGTGCCGCTGCAACAAAAGCGTATCATCTCGCTCGCCAATCGTTACGGCCGCCCGGTGATCACGGCCACGCAGATGCTCGAGTCCATGATTCAGAATCCGCGTCCCACGCGCGCCGAGGCCAGCGACGTCGCGAACGCGATTCTCGATGGCACTGATGCCGTGATGCTCTCGGCCGAAACCGCCGCCGGCCTGCACCCCGTGCTGGCGGTGCAGGCCATGCGACGCATTGCGACGGCCGCCGAGGCGGCGCCCGTGGCGCGCGGTCTCGGGCTCGACCGTCTGCAGCCTGGTGAGGCGACCGTCGAGGAGACAATCGCTTCGGCGAGCGTCACCGCCGTCCGACTGCTCGGGGCGCATACCGTTGTGGTCTTCACCAAGAGCGGTTTTAGCGCCCGCGTCGTGGCGGCTCGGCGTCCCAACGTGAACATCGTGGTGCTCACGGACAATGTGCGCACCTACAATCAGCTGGCGCTCACGTGGGGCGTCACGCCGTTCTTGGTGCCACACTGCGACACCTACGATCAGATGGCAGGCTTGGCGCGAGACCTGCTCCTCAAGCACAAGCTGGCGCAGGCGGGGGAGAGGATTGTCATCACGGCCGGTGTCCCGTTTGACGTGCCCGGCACCACCAACCAGCTGAAGGTAGAGACGGTGTGAGGCTGACCTTCCTCGGCACCGGCACGAGCTTTGGCGTGCCGCAGATTGGGTGCGGGTGCGCGGTCTGTCGGTCCGAGGATCCGCGCGACAAGCGCACGCGTGTTGGTGCCGTGGTGGAAGACGCCGGCCTGCGCTTGCTGATTGATACGCCACCGGAACTGCGCCTGCAGCTGATTGCTGCGGGTGTGGATCGCGTGGACGCGGTGCTGTTCACACACGAACACGCCGACCATACGCACGGTATTGATGACGTGCGGGCCATCTCCGTGCGTCGGGATGGTGCCCTGCCCATGTACGGGCCGCGCGAGACGCTCGAGTCCCTCGCGAGGCGCTTCCCGTACATTTTCGACTCCGCCATGAAGCCGCTACCGGGCACCACGAAGCCCGAGGGGTTTGCCTACGTCATGGAGCCCGGCATCAGCACCCGCATCGGCCATTTGGACGTGGTGCCCGTGGAGCTTCCGCACGGCCGTATTCGCGTCTTCGGCTATCGCATCGGACCGCTGGCGTACGTTACGGACGCCAAGGAGCTCACTGACGCGGCCGTGGCGCAGCTTCGTGGTGCAGACGTGCTCGTGCTCAATGCCCTGTTCCGGACCTCGCATCCCACGCACCTCTCCTTGGGCGAGGCCGTGGAGGCCGCCGCGCGTGTGGGCGCCAAACGCACCTACCTCACTCACCTCACGCATGAGACGGCGCATGCCGCGCTCGAAGCGGCGCTGCCTGCGGGCGTCATGCCTGCGTACGACGGACTTACTGTGGAGATTTCCAGTTGACGATTCATTTGGATGTGAGCGGAATGCTGCGTTCGGCGGTGCCCTCGGGACCCGATGCTGCGGAACTCGACGCACTCGCTCCAACGCTTGTCTCAGCGGTGGCTGGCGCGCGCGAGCAGGCCGCGCGCGGGGTGCTCGGCTTTCGCGAACTCGAGGCGCATGCGTCCGAGCGGGCGCGCGTGCAGGATTGGGCCGCGACCGTGCGGCGTGGCATTGATGACGTCGTGGTCCTCGGTATCGGCGGCTCCGCGCTCGGCGCGACCTGCCTGCGCACCGCGCTGCTGCCACGCGACTGGAATGCACGCAGCCCCGAGCAGCGCGACGGGCGTCCGCGCCTGCATGTGCTCGACAATGTGGATCCGCGCAGCGTAGCAGGACTGCTCGATTTCGTGAACCTCGCGCGCACGCGCTTTTTGGTCATCTCTAAGTCGGGTAGCACCGCCGAGACCATGGCGCAGTACTTGTTGGTGCGCGAGCGACTGCGGCAGGCCGGCCTGCCGGCGCGCGAGCACATCGCGTTCATCACGGATCCCAGCAAGGGCGCGCTGCGCCGCGTGGCCGAAAGCGAAGGCGTGCCCGCGTTCGAGGTGCCAGCCAATGTGGGCGGGCGCTTCAGCGTACTGAGTCCGGTTGGCACTTTGCCCTCGGCCTTGCTCGGCGTTGATGTGGAGGCGCTGGTGGCCGGTGCCGCCGCTATGCGAGATCGTTGCGCTGGCGCCTCTATGCGCGAAGATCCTGCGCTCGCGTTCGCCGCGCTGCAGTGGCGCGCGCATCGCGTGGCCGGACAGGGGACGCAGGTCCTCATGCCGTACAGCGATGCGCTACGCGACCTTGCGCCGTGGTTCGTGCAGCTCTGGGCGGAGTCGCTGGGCAAGCGCCGTCCCGATGGTGAGCACGTGGGACCGACGCCCATCGCCGCCGTTGGCGCCACCGACCAGCACGCGCAGGTGCAGTTGTTCATGGAAGGACCGCTCGACAAGACGGTGACCTTTATCGACGTGGCGTCACACCCCGACGATCTGGTGATTCCCTTCGGTGATGGTGCGCCCGCGGAACTCGCCTACTTGAAGGGCCGCACGTTTGGGGAGTTGCTCCGCGCAGAGTGCCGAGCGACGGCAGGAGCGCTGGCGCGGGGCGGGCGTGCGTCGATGACGTTGCGCGTCTCGCAGGTGGACGCCTGGCATCTCGGGGGCCTGTTCATGTTCTTCGAACTCGCCACCATTTACGCCGGCCAGCTGTACGGCATCGATGCGCTCGACCAGCCCGGCGTGGAGCTGGGTAAGCAGCTCACGTACTACCAGTTTGGACATCCTGATTGGCAGTCAATGCAGCCCGTGTGGGATTCGTTGCCGTCGGCCGATCCACGCTGGTTGTTGTAGCGCAACCGATTTCAGAGTCCGCGTTCGGCAGCTTCGGCGAGCGCGGCGAGGTCACTTACCGCACGAGCGGCGGCTGCGCCATCGCCCGCGATGAGCGCGTCCTCAAGTGCGCCGGCGACGGTGCTGATGAGCGGGAATCCAAAGCTTCCCCCGGCGCCGCGTAGTTGGTGGGCGAGGCTTTGTGCGGCGGCGGCATCGTTGGAGGAAAGACGCTCGGTAATCGTGCGCACGCGCGCGGGAAGCGCCTCGGCGAAGTCGCGCGACAGTTTTCCGAGCAGTCGGTGTCCCGCGTGCGCGCTGACCATCTTTTGCGGCAGCCGATGCTCAAGCTGTCCTCTGGCGTGCGTGGTCGCCCAGCGCGCACAGGTCTGCACGAGCACCGCGCGATCAATCGGTTTGGTAGCGTAATCGGAGCACCCCGCGTCGAGGCAACGCGCCCGGTCCTCAGCCATGGCGTTTGCCGTCAACGCGATGATGGGGACATCGCTGCCGCGGGCCCGAAGTTGCCGCGCTAAGGTGTAGCCATCCATCTCCGGCATCTGCATGTCGGTGAGGACGAGGTCAAAGGCCGCTCCCGGCGGCTCCGTCTGCGACGCGATGTCCAATGCAATGCGCCCGTTCGCCGCCAGCACGACCGTCGCCCCAACCGATTCGAGCAGGAGCGAGATCAGCACTTGATTGTCGGGGCCATCCTCGGCGAGCAGCACGCGGCGCCCCGCCAATGCATCGAGCGCAATCGCCGCGCTCAGCGACTGACTCACCGCAGAACTGAACTCCGAGATTTCTCCCCCGTCCTCCCCCGGCTGGAGGGGAAGTCGAAGTTCGAACCGAGAGCCACGTCCGGGTGCGCTTCGCACCAGTTCCACGGTGCCACCCATCAGCGCGGCGAGGCGCCGTGAGATGGTTAGGCCCAGCCCGGTGCCGCCAAATCGCCGCGTGACCGATGTATCGGCCTGCGAGAAGGGAACAAACAGCGCGCTCGCCTGTTCCGGGGTCATGCCGATGCCGCTGTCTTCCACGCCGACCACGAAGAGGCGCGCCGCATCACTCCCCACGACCGAGACGTCGAGGGTGACGCCGCCCGTCTCGGTGAACTTCACGGCGTTCCCGACGAGGTTCATCAGAATCTGACGCAAGCGAGTGGGGTCGGTGAGTATCTGCGCCGGCAGTGGCGTTAAGACGGCAAGGGTGAGGTCAATGCCTTTCCCGAGCGCGCGCGGCCTGATCAGGCTTTCCACGTCGCGAAATAGCGCCGACACGTCGGTATCCACCCGCTCGACTTCCATCCGACCGGCTTCAATCTTGGAGATGTCGAGAATGTCGTTAATGACACGGATGAGGTGTTCGCCCGCCCGTTGGATTGTCGCGATGGTTTCGAGTTGCGCGGCGCCGTCGGGCGAGAGCAAGGCGCGGTCGCGGAGGACATCGGCAAAGCCCATGATCACGGTCAGGGGCGTGCGGATCTCGTGACTCATGTTCGCCAGAAACTCGCTCTTGCTGAGGCTCGCCGCCTCCGCGCTCCGCCGCGCTGTCTCCAACTGCGCCTGGAGCTCGACCGGAGCCGTCAGGTCGGCCACCGTGCCATAGAGCGCAGTGGCGCGCCCCTCCGGTCCACGACGCACATGACCAATGCCGCGAACAAAACGCACGTCTGGATTGCTGGACGCGGTGCGAAGAATCAGTGAGTACGGCTCGCCACTTGCCGCCGTCGTGGCAATCGCCGCGCGGAGTTCGTCGGCGCCTTGCGGCGCGTAACCCGCCAGCATCTCCTCAAAGGTTGGCGGGCCAAGTGCCGGGTCCCGCCCGAAGAGCAGGTGGATGCCCAAGGACCAATCCACGCTGCCCGTTTCGAGATCGTACTCCCAGTTCCCGATGCGCGCGACGCGCTGCGCCTCCTCCGCTTGGGCGGCGAGGCGGTGCAACTCCGCGCGCTCGCGCTCCAGCGCCTGCTGCGTTTCAATGAGCCGCGTGACATCCGACTCCACGGACATGAAGCCCGTCAAAGTGCCCGACGCGTCCCGCAGCGGTTCGATGCTCATGTCGAGCCAATACTGCGTTCCGTCCTTGGCATAGTTGAGCAGCACGGTACGCACCGAGCGCTCGGCATCCAGCGCCTCGCGCACTTGGGCAATCGTCGCGGGGTCGGTGCCAGGCCCTTGCAGCAAGGTCCCTGGACTTTTGCCCTGCGCCTCGTCGAGCGAGAATCCCGTCAACTCGGTGAACGCCGCGTTCACCCAGGTGATTTGACGCGCGGGACTGGTCATCACGACGGCATTACTGGTGCGCTGGGCAACCAGGGCGAGCCGTTCATACTCGCGGCCCATGGCGCCGTTGGCCCGGTGCTGGCGCTCCAGGAGTCGCACCGCGGGTTCCACCACCACCAAGGCGATGCCGATGAAGAGCACGAGGATGGCCCACGCAAACCGACCCTGCGCCTCGCCCAAGTGTTCCAATTCGCCGCGCGTCAGGGCCCCGATGCGCGCGACGTACCGATCTTGCGGCCCGAGAAATCGGTCGGCTGCAGCCGCAAGCGCCTGGGCCTCCGTGGCATCGCGAGGCGGCGCCGCCATCAGTGCGATGAAGGCTGCGCGGGCACGGCTGGCCTCCGCGGAGTAGTCCGATACCGCCGGGGCGCCTAACCACTCGGCCCGCAGAGAATCCGAGGTCGCGACGGCGCGGGAGAACCTCTCAATGGCCTCCCGCAGTGCCAGCTGCGCCGAGGCGTCCGTGACGGAGAGGGGCGCCAGCCGCGCAATCACTTGGCTCAGATACCGTTGCCGCCCCGCTTCGTTGACCAATTCCGCGGCGGCACCCGCGCTGCGCAGGGACCCCCGTTCTAACGCCAATGCTAGCAGGGACATCGACACTAGAACCGCAAGCGATGCCAAGACAGCGATGCGCACCGAGCGATGTGGACTGCGCGGCAATGTTTCCAGCGACCCATGGCGCACCGCAAGCTTGGCTTCCAATGCGCGCCGATGGAGAATCCAGCTGAGCAACGGTCCAAGAATGAGTACGAGGGCGAGCGCGTCCGCCCACCCACTGAGCCCGCTTGGCAAGTTGACGGCACCAACTGCCTCGTGCAGGATGCGCTCCGCAACGAACGCAATCACCATGACCAGCGCGACGTCGCGCCACCAGCCGCGCGGGCCAACGCCACCTCGGGACTGCGGACTGCCGTGTGGGGTCATTTAAGCATGCCGGGGGGAACCTGCTGTCCGTAGCATACGGTATCGGTCACCAATGCACGAGGTGTGCCGGCGCGTTGCCTTCGAGGCACTCGGCGGGCAACTTTCACCCTGCTACCGCCAGCCTCGCACTCCACTTGGAGCCGCCGCTCCCATTTTCCAATCCGCAATGACATCCGCGCCGCCTTCCGTCCTATCCGCCCTTGGGCCTGCCGCTTCGATTCGCGACGGCAAGCTCGCTCTCGAGGATGAGGCCGCGCTCGCCGGCCCGGTGATGGACGCGCTCGTGCGTCTCGCTGTGTTCGGTGACAGCGACGAGCAGGACTGGGCCCGTTGGGCCATCTCCGAGTGCGGGCGCGCTGTGGGTACGTTCTCGGCGTCCATTCAAGACTTCTATATGGCCCGCGGCCGCGGCGATGTGCCGCCAGTGACCGTGCCAGCGATGAACATTCGCGGTGCCTCGTACGACACCGCACGCTCAATTTTCCGCACGGCTGCCAAGCTCAAGGGTGGCGCGTTCATCCTCGAGATCGCACGCTCCGAGATTGCCTACACCGAGCAGCGCCCATCGGAATACGTGGCCGTGATGGTTGCCGCCGCGCTCCGCGAAGGACACCGCGGTCCAGTGTTCATTCAGGGCGACCACTTTCAGGTCAACGCCAAGAAGTACAAGGTGGACCCCAAGGCGGAGGTCGGCGCGGTGAAGCAGCTCGCGCTCGAGGCCATCTCCGCCGGGTTCTACAACATCGACATTGACACGTCCACGCTCGTGGAGTTGGCGCACCCCACGCTCGATGAGCAGCAGCGCCTCAACTTCGAGACGGCGGTGGAGCTCACTCAGTACGTTCGCTCGCTGGAGCCCAACGGTGTGACCATCTCGCTCGGCGGCGAGATTGGCGAAGTGGGCACGGAGAATTCCACCGTGCCCGAGCTTGAGGCGTTCATGGACGGCTATAACCGCACGCTCGCGGCCAAGTCCAAGGGCATGGTGGGGTTGAGCAAGATTTCCGTACAATCTGGGACCTCGCACGGTGGTGTGGTGCTCGCCGACGGCTCCATCGCAGACGTGGCCTTGGACTTTCAGACGCTTGAGGATCTCTCGCGTGTGGCGCGCAAGAAGTACGGCTTGAGCGGCGCGGTGCAGCACGGCGCATCCACGCTTCCCGATGACGCCTTCTTCCACTTCCCGCGGACCGAGACGGCGGAGATCCATCTCGCCACGGGCTTCCAAAACATGCTCTACGATCATCTCCCGACGGCTTTGCGCGAGGAGATGTATGCGTGGCTCCGCGTGAATGCGGCGGAGGAGCGGAAGGCCGGCGACACGGACGAACAGTTCTTCTACAAGACCCGCAAGAAGGCGCTCGGTCCGTTCAAGCGGAAGCTCTGGGACTTGAGCGCCGATGTGAAGCAGACGCTGGCATTAGCGTACGATGAAAAGTTCACCTTTTTGTTTGAAAAGCTTGCCGTGGGTGGAACAGCGGAGGGGGTGCGTAGGTATGTCAAAGGACCGGCTATTGAGCGACCTGCCCCCGGGGCTGGCCCTGCCGTCGAGGCAGCGCCAGACGATCCAGACGCGGGCGAATAGGCCCGCGAGCATTACTCCCCCACACAGGATATGCACGATGCGCAAAACACTGATGCTGCTGGCCGTCGCGGTTGTCGCGTCGGCCTGCGTTTCCAAGTCGGAGTACGATCGCCAGTTAGCCCAAGCGGCTGCGCTTTCGGCAGAGAAGGATTCCCTGCTCACCGAAGTGGTCTCCACGCAGCGGTTCATTTCGGACGTGAACGGCGAGATTGACAAGGTGCGGACCGGCCAGCCCGTGCAGGCGCGCGACGGCGAGATGGAGCAACTCTCGCCCACCGAAGCCCGAACGCAGCTCCTGGCGCGGGTGCAGGAACTGACCGCCCGCGTGAAGACGGCCGAGGACCGGATGGCGCAGAGTCGTCGCCGCATCGCGGCTCTCACGGCTGGCAATGAGGCGCTTACGTCGCGCTTCGATTCGACCGTCGCGGCCTTCCAGTCGCTCGTGGACCAGCAGAAGCAGGAGATTGCTGGCCTTGTGGAGCAGGTCACGGCGCTCACGGCACAGAATCGGGAGTTGCGCGAGCAGAACACGCAGCTCGCCGTCGAGGGCCAGGCGCTCCGCGCCGATAAGGACGCGCTGGTGGTGGAGCAGAACACCGTGTACTGGGTGTCTGGCACGCAGGAGGACTTGCTGCGTCGCGGCGTCATCGAGCGTCGCGGCGGCATGCTCGGGATTGGGCGCACCACGGTAATCTCACGCACGCTCAACGCCGAAGAGTTCACGGCTGGTGATCGCCGGCAGATGGTGGAGCTCACCCTACCGAATGCCAACAAGACCTACCGCATTGTTTCCCCTAATGACCTCACGGGGCTGGACGCTGCGCCCACTGACGGCAAGTTCAAGGGAACCATCCGCATCGCGAACCCGACGGCCTTCTGGCGCACCTCGCGCTTCTTGGTACTCGTCGAGAACTAAAGTGTTGGTCCCGATTCTTAAGGAGGCGAGATGTCTGATCGTGATGAGTCTGTCGTCATCGAACGACGCGGCGGCGGTGCCGGTACGGGCGTCGCCATGTTTCTCCTCGGCGCGGCAATCGGTGCTGGCGTGGCGCTCCTCTTCGCCCCTCAGTCGGGGGAAGAGACACGCGCCGATTTGCGCCGCGGTGCCCGGCGCCTGAAGCGGAAGGCCCGCGATATCGTGGACCAGAGCGGCGAGGTGGTGGACGATCTCAAGCAACAGGGCCGCAGCGCCGTGAAGGATGCACGGTCGGCGCTTGAGGGTCGCCTCGCCCGGCATCGCGAGGCGAGTACCGATCATGAGGATGACGGCGTCTGATTAGCCTCGCAGTGGGCGTTGTGCGCCGCGTCTGGCGCGACATCGTCAATGTCAACGTAGGATTTCTTGCCGGCGGGGTGGCCTTCAGTATCCTCCTCGCCGGTGTTCCGTTTGTGCTCATGCTGTCTGCGGCACTCGGCTACCTGCTGGACCAATCACCCGTCGCCGCTACCAACACCGTGCAGGGCGTGATGGAGCGTGTGCTGCCGCATGTGATGGGCGTGGAGGGTTCCATGCTCGACCCGGTGCTCGCGGACGTCGAGCGCACGCGCGCCGTGTTCGGTATCGGCGGAACCCTCGGCTTTCTGTGGTTCTCGGTGCGTCTCTTCGGGTCCCTGCGCAGCGTGATGAAGACCGTGTTCGCGCATGAGCGCGACCGCACGGTGTTCCTTGGCATCGCTTGGGATATCACGCTCTCGGTGCTCACCGTCGCCTTGACGGTGGTCTGGGTGGGTCTGCAGTCCTTCCTGACCATCTCCAGCGGTCGCATCGGTCAGGCCCTGACGGATCTTGGCGCGCGTGAAGGAGTGCTCAGCGGCCTAGAATTGCTCCTTGGTCGCCTCATTGCCTTCGCTGTGGTCGTCGCGATCTTTGGTTCGCTGTATCGCTGGCTGCCTAAGAAGAAGACAGAGTGGGTTCCCACCATTGCCGGTGGCGTGACAGCCGCGCTGATGTTCGATCTCGCGCGTTGGCTCTTTGGCATTTTCATGGCCAATTTTCCGCCCACGTCGGTGTACTCCGGCACACTCGGCGCCATCATCGTAGTAGTCTTCTGGTCCTACTACGCGGCGTTGATTTTCGTGCTAGGCGCTCAGGTTGCCGCTGGTACGAAGGAAGAGCTCGAACTCGCTGCGAAGTCTGCCGCGTAGTTTTGCCGCGCCGTCGGCGGCTGGTTTCTTCCGTCTTCCGTCATCCGTCTTCCGTCTTCCGTCTCCAAACCCATGATCGACCTCCGCTCCGACACCGTCACGCGTCCAAGCCTCGCAATGCGCCGCGCCATGGCCGACGCCGAGGTTGGCGATGATGTCCTCGACGGTGACCCAACGGTGCGGCGCCTCGAGGAGACCGTGGCCCGCATGCTGGGAAAGGCGCGTGGGCTGTTTTTCCCGACGGGCACCATGGCCAATCAAGCGGCCCTCTGGCTGCTCGGTGAGCGTGGCACCGAGGTGTATTGCCACGAAGACTCGCATATCGTGAACTGGGAACTCGCTGGCACGGCCGGACTCATTGGCTTACAACCGCGCTTGGTGCGGGGTGCGCCGGTGCTGGAGCCCGATGCCCTGCGTGCCATGCTGCGCCCTGCATCGCCACACGCGCCGCGCGCATCGCTCGTATGCGCCGAGAATACGCACAACGGTGCCGGCGGAATGGTGACGCCATTGGCCAAGCTGCAGGAGATTCGGCGCGTGGCCTCCGACGCTGGGCTTCCGCTGCACCTCGATGGCGCGCGCCTGTGGAATGCCCACGTGGCCACGGGTACGGCGCTCGCTGACTTCGCGGCCTGCGCCGATTCCGTGATGCTTTCGTTCTCCAAGGGTCTTGGCGCGCCAGTCGGTGCCGTGCTCGTTGGCGACGAAAAGGTGATGGCCAAGGCCTGGGAAACGCGAAAGCGCTTCGGTGGCGGCATGCGGCAATCCGGCATCCTCGCCGCAGCGGCGCTCCACGGCCTCGAACACAATTTGCCTCGGCTACACGAGGACCATCGGCGTGCGAAGCAACTCGCCGCCGGCCTCGCGACGATCGCTGACCTTAGCGTGGTGAAGCCGGACAGCAACATCGTGATGGTGGATTTGCCGTCGCGGCTCGACGCGGTCACGGTAACAGCGCGTGCCCGAGAGGCCGGGGTGCTCGTCAGTCCTTGGAGTGCGACACGGGTCCGTGCGGTCCTGCATCTGGACGTTGACGATGCCGCCTGCGCCACGGCCGTCGCTCGCCTTCAGGAGCTTCTCCAATGAACGCGTGGTTGATGACCGCTTGTGTGCTGCTACTGGGTTCGGCCATGGCGCATGCGCTGACAGGCGAAAAGGTGATTCTCCCCCGTTTGTTTCGGCATCCGTCCGACAGCGGGACATCACGGCGCGCGGCGGATGACCCGACCACGCGGCAGGCGGTGCGGCTGGCTTGGCACAGCGTGACCATTGCCCTTGTGGGCTATGCGCTGGTCCTGCTCTTGGCCGCCTTCGACGCCGAGGCCTTCGGCAGCGCGTGGACCAGCACGACGACGCTGCTCGCGGCGGTGCTGGCCGCGCTGGCCGCCCTCTCGCTGTTTATGGCCCGCGGCCGCCACGTTGGCTGGATGTGGTACGCGGCGGCGGCCATGACCATCTGGCTCGGAATCTGATGACTGAGGACACCCGCGCGGCAGGCGAGGCTTCGCGGCGCCTGCTCGCAGCGGGCGAACGCGAACTGCAGCGCATCGTGCTCGATATGCACGATGGGCCGGTGCAGGACATCTTTGCGGCCGTGTCGCACCTGCAGTTGTTGCAGCGGGATCTCTCGTATCTTCCCGAGGCCGCCCGTCGCTCCGCCCAAGCCGCGGCGCTGCTCGAACGCGCGCTGGGCGAGATTCGCACGCTCATCGGCGTGTTCAGGCCACCAGGATTCGAGCGTCGCTCGCTGGGAGCCATTCTCGAAGGGCTCGCGGTGCAGCACGAGGCGATGACGGATCAGCCCGTCGAGTGTTCGCTCGACGAATCACTCGGTGACTGCTCGCTGCCCGTGAAGATTGCGTTGTATCGTATCTTGCAGGAGGCGCTCGCGAATGGGCATCGTCACGCCGGCGCGACGCGCCAGACGGTCACGGTAGAACGCCACGGAGATGAGATTCGAATGACGGTGACGGACAACGGACGCGGATTCGATTCACCCACGGTGCTCGCAAGCGAGGCTGATGTTGGTGTCGAAGGCGGACACTTCGGTCTGCGAGGCATTCAGGATCGCCTCGCGATGCTGGGCGGCCGGCTGACAATCGATTCCGAGCCAGGGCAGGGCACCGTGCTCACCATCTCTGTTCCGGTGGAAGCGTGAACGACCGAGAGATTCGCATCGTCTTAGCTGACGATCATGGCATCGTCCTCGAGGGCCTGCGCGCGCTCGTCGACAACGAGGGCGACATGCAGGTCGTCGCCGCTACCACGGACGGCACTCAGGTGCTTGGCCTCGTGAAGAAACACACGCCCGAAGTCGTGGTGCTCGACTACGAACTCGGCGGTATGCGTGCCACGGACATCATGGGCGAGCTTCGCTCAATGGCCGATGCGCCTCGCGTGCTGGTGCTCACCGCCTACCACGATGGCGAGACGATTCGCTCCGTGCTGGAATCCGGCGCCGAGGGCTTGGCGCTCAAGACCGCATCGCCTCAGCAGACCCTCTCGGCGATTCGTCAGGTGGTAGACGGACAGCTGGTGTTCCCCCAGGCGGCCAGACGTTGGCTAGAGGCGCGAGGCACTCGCGGCGGCATCATGGATCTGACGGCGCGCGAACGCGAAGTCTGGGCGCTGTTGGCGGAAGGACTCACCAACGTGCAGATCGCCTCGCGGCTCGCTCTCTCCGAGAACACCGTGAAGTTCCACGTGCAGCATCTGTACCAGAAGCTGGGCGTGAAGAACCGGACCGAGGCTGCGCTCAGGCACCAGGGGCCGGGTGGGCGGAGCGGGCCGCCTCGAGCGTAGGGGTCTGAAGCAAGCGCCCCTTCTGCACGAAGTAGTGGCCGACAATCAACTGCGTGAGGGCAAGAAGATTTGAGCGGCGATCACTTGCTGGGGCGTCCGGAATGACGCCGAGCTTCA
The DNA here is from genome assembly GCA_031414535.1 of Gemmatimonas sp. Classification (GTDB taxonomy): domain Bacteria; phylum Gemmatimonadota; class Gemmatimonadetes; order Gemmatimonadales; family Gemmatimonadaceae; genus Pseudogemmatithrix. The sequence continues at coordinate 81,074 of JANNVQ010000054.1, read as the reverse complement.
GTTGACGGCGCGGTGGCGCATCCGGCAGGGCCGAGAGCAGCCGCGCTTCCATATGCGTGCGTGAGACGTCGTCCACGCGCCCACTCATCTCAATGACATAGGCCCCGCCGGAGGCACGCTCGATGCGCAGATAGGGCGTGGCCACAGGGTCGTGCTGCAGTTCATCGAGCGCTGGGAGTGGCACGGGATGCGCGATGCGGAACTCGGCGTCCCAATCCCTGCCATCAGAGGTGGCCCGCACGCTGAGTGAGGCATCGGCTTTCTCGCGTTGCGGAGCAATGAAGCGGGCGCTGTCGGCGTCCTCACGGCCCGAGGCCACGAAGAGTGACACGTCCCAGAGGGCGCGAAGTTCGGGCGTATCGAGTCCGTGCATGCCGTGCGCGAGTACGGTGCGCTTGGGCCGAAGGAACTCGGGGTCGGCAAAGCGTCCGCTCGACCGGTCGTACACGGGCTTGAAGACCGTCTCTCCCTGGCGGAGCAGGCGAAGGTGCTGCGCCATGAGATCCAGGTGCGAAGCATCCGCTGCGAGCGGCGAGACGCCGCGGCGGATGCCGGCGTCGTGCTCATGCGCGATGTAATCGTCGAGCGCGAGCGTCGTCACGGCTTCGCCTCCGAACAGATCGGCGAGACCTTGGCAGAGCGTGCTTTTGCCGGCTCCCGCAGCGCCCACGAGGGCGCAGAGCGCGGGGCGCGAGGCGCGGTGCGACATTGGGTGGACCTCTCCCGGGAGTGGGGCGCGGACGGACGGACGCCCCCCGCGTCCGCCGTCGCGCAGCCGTGCCGGATCCGGCAAGCCATCGCCGTCACGGATGAGGAAAAAATGCCCTCGGGGTGCGGCGCGAAGAACGCCTGTCGGGGTGGGAGAGAATGGATTGGTGTAGGCCACCCGCTTGGGTGGGCTCTGGGGCATAGATCGGTACTCATCCCGATTGTTTGCCGGCTCTACTGCGGGTACATTACGGGTGTTCCAGGTCCCGAGGGGCTTCAACCCGCCAACCCCGCCAGGGCCGAAAGGCAGCAACGGTACGTGACGTCGTCGTCGCCTCGCCAGACCTGGAACACTCGCGCGAGAGAGCAGCCATTTGGCTTGCTCCTCGCGCGAGTTTTTTTGTGCCGTCTTGAACGGCGATTCACACGGAGGCACGGAGACACGGAGACTACAAGTGCAGACGGCAACAGCAACTGCGTTCACCACGAAGGCACGAAGGATTCAGTGCAGACTTTCGGTCTGGCGACCCCAAAAAGCATTGTCTCTTTAGGCGCTGCGGGACCGAGAGATCATCGCGGCTCCCTTCGTACTGTCGTGGTGAAGCGGTTCCGCCGTTGAAGTCTCCGAGCCTCGGTGCCTCCGTGGTGAAAAAGCAGTAAAACCGTGGGTGCGGAACCGCGTCCCAACGGCTAAATTCACGGCTTATGTCGCTTGCCCTCGCGCGGAAGTACCGCCCCCGGAAGTTCGCCGATGTGGCCGTGCAGTCGCACGTGGCAAACACGCTACGCAACGCGATTCTTTCTGACCGCATTGCCCACGCGTACTTGTTCTGCGGGCCTCGTGGTACGGGCAAGACGACGCTGGCCCGTGTGCTGGCCATGGCGCTCAACTGCGAGAATCGCCGCGCCGACCGGGAACCCTGCGGGGAATGCCCTTCCTGCACTCGCGTGTGGGGCGGTGGCGCCTCACTCGACGTGGTGGAGATTGACGCCGCGTCCAATCGCGGCGTAGACGACGCCCGCGACCTGCGTGAGCGGGCTATGTACGCGCCCTCCGGTGAAGACCGCTACAAGGTCTACATCATTGACGAGGCGCACATGCTCACGCGTGAGGCCTGGAACGCGTTGCTCAAGATTCTCGAGGAGCCGCCGCCACGCGTGGTGTTTGTCTTCGCGACCACCGAGCCGCAGAAGATTCAGCAGATGGCTGCGCCGGTTCTTTCGCGCGTGCAGCGCTTCGACTTAAAGCGCATTGGCCCTGCCGATGTGAAGCTGCGCCTCTCTAACGTGCTCGAGCAGGAAGGCATCGCCGCCGAAGGTGACGCGCTTGGCATGCTCGCGCGCGCGGCCGACGGTTCCATGCGCGATGCGCTCTCGCTCACCGACCAAGTCCTGTCGCTTGGCGAAGGCGGCGTGACCGCGCAGCGCGTGCGTGATGCTCTGGGGCTCGTCCCCGAAGATGAGCATCTCGCCATGCTCGACCTTATCGTCGAGCGGCGCGCCGGCGACGTGTTCGGGACCGTGGCCCGGCTGGCTGATCACGGCGTGGACTTCACCGTGCTCCTCACTGAGTTCGCGGAAGTCCTGCGCGCGCAGCTCGCGGTGGTGCTGGGCGGTCAGCTACCAGAAGTGTCCGAGCGTTTGCGTGAGGAGCTGCCCAAGCGCGCGGCACACTTTGCGGCTGGCGACTTGCTCCGCATGCTCTCGTTGCTCGTGGAGATTGAACCGCACATGAAGCGCTCGGGGCAGCAACAGATGCTGTTTGAGACGCTGTTGGTGCGGTGCGCCCTGCTGGACCGCACGATTTCTATCGAAGAGTTGTTGCGCGGTGGCGCGGCCTCGTCGGGCGGCGCTGCGGCGCCCGCGCCTGCTGCTACTCGCGAGCCGGTCCGTGCGGCGCCGCCGCCGGTGGTACGCGACGTCGCCCCTTCCGCGCGCCTCGCGCCGCCCACGCAGTCACCAGCGGCCCCACCGCCCGTTGTGCGCGAACGCCCCGCCCCCGCGCAGGCCGCGGCGCTCGTGGCCGACGCGGCGCCGGCCAAGAGTGCGCTGCAGCCTCTCGAGATCAACCGCCTAGTGGAGTACTGGGAATCCATCGTGGACGGCATCGTCCGCGACGGGCGCGCGCTACTTGGTGCGGCGCTTGGCCACGCGACACCAACGGCCGTGACGGCGGCTGGTGTGGTGACGCTCACGGTGGACGTTGCCGCGCAGGCGGACCTCATCGAGCAACAAGAAGCGGCGATTCTTGCCAGCATTCGCAAGCGCTTCGAGAGCGTGGCGCGCTTGAACGTGCAGGCCGCTCCCGGAGAAAAGGCGGCACCGCGTCGTCTCAACGAGACGGCGGTGAAAGCGGATCGCATGCAGATGCTCCGCAAGCAGAGCAAGCTGCTCGATGCGGCCGTGGATGCGCTCGACCTCGAACTGCTCGACTAAATCATGACTGACTTCTTGAAGATGATGCAGCAGGCCCAGCAGATGACGGCCAAGATGCAGGACGTTCAGGATAAGCTCGCCAAGGCCACGGTCATCGGCGCTGCCGGCGGTGGCATGGTGAAGGTGGAAGCCGACGGAAAGGGGGCAGTGAAGCGCGTCTCCATTGATCCGTCCGTGGCGAACCCCGCCGACGTGGAGATGCTCGAGGACCTGCTCGCGGTGGCTATTCAGGAGGCGCAGCGAAAGGGCCGAGAGCTGGCGGAAGAAGAGATGAAGGCCGTGGCTGGCGGCCTCGGGATTCCGGGGCTGGGAAACCTGCCGTTTAAGCTCCCGTTCTGAGACGCCAGTGTCGGCCATCGACGATCTCGTGACCGAACTCTCTCGGCTTCCGACCATCGGGCGGAAGTCGGCGATGCGACTTACCTACCACCTGCTGCGCCAACCTGGCGACCAGAGCCGCCGCCTAGCGTCGGCCTTGATTGCCCTGATCGAGAAGGTGAAGCCCTGCACGGAATGCGGGAATCTCACCGAGGCCTCGCCCTGTTCGTTCTGTGCGGACCCGCGCCGCGATCGGAGTCTGATTTGTGTGGTGGAGGAGGCCTCGGATATCCCGTCCATCGAGCGCACGGGCGAATATCGCGGGTTATATCACGTATTGGGTGGGCGGCTCGCGCCGTTGGACGGCATTGGCCCGGACGACCTCTCCGTCGGCGCGTTGGTGCGGCGCGTCACAGAGGAGGCGGTCACAGAAGTCATCATTGCCACCAACCCAAAGCTCGAAGGTGAGGCGACCGCGTTGTATCTTCAGGAGCAGTTGCGGGGGGCGGGGGTGACGGTCTCCCGGTTGGCCCGCGGGCTTCCGATTGGCGGGGACCTCGAGTACGCCGATGGCGTCACAATCGTGCAAGCCCTGGCGGCTCGGCGGGCCATGTGAGCCGGTCCCGCGTGGCGTTTGTTGTTGGGCTCGTGGCCGGGGCGGCTGCGGGGTACGCTTGGTGGACGCGGGAACAGGAACGGCATCAGCGGGCGCTGTACAGCTCCAAACCTTTGCGCCGGATGGCGGCGCTGGGGTGGCTCAGCGGTCAGCCCTCGGTGCAGTCAGTGATGCTGTTGCGCGAGTATCTTGGTTGGGAGCAAAATCCGGTATTGCAGCGCCGAGCTCGGCGCCTGCTCACACGCTTCGAGAACGCCCTCGCATAGGACGGGACGATGGCAGTAGGGTCCGCTAGCTGGTCATTTACCGAAGAGGACTTCGGCGCCATAACTAAGGCGCTCCAGAAGTTCTTGGGCGAAACCAACGCGCGCTGCGCGTTGCTCGTAGACCGTTCAGGCCAGTTGGTCGCGACGGTTGGCGAGCAGCCGAACTTCGATCCCACGGCGTTCGCCACGCTCACCGCGGCGGACTTCTCCGCCAACGATCAGCTCGCGCAGCTGATTGGTGAGACGGACTTCAATTCGCTGTTCCACCAGGGCGAAAAGGAATCGATGTACCTCGCGGATATCGCGCGGCGCGTGATTCTCGTGGCGCTGTTCGACAATCGCACGACGCTCGGACTCGTCCGCCTGAAGATTAAGGACACCGTGATTGAACTGACCAAGCTGTTCCACGAAGTGTTCCAGCGTGGCAAGACTGGCACGCCGCAGCCCGGCCTTCTCGCCGGCGCTGACGATGAAATCGATCAACTGTTCGGATAAGGAGAACAGCCATGTCGATGATTAACTACGCCTCGCGCGAGATCAACTGCAAAATCGTCTACTACGGCCCCGGCCTCGGCGGCAAGACGACCAACCTCGAGCACGTGTACGGGAAGGTGAAGCCCGACACGCGTGGCAAGCTCATCTCGCTGGCCACGGAGACCGAGCGCACGCTGTTCTTTGACTTCCTGCCCGTGGACCTTGGTACCATCCGCGGCTTCAAGACCCGGTTCCATCTCTACACCGTGCCGGGCCAGGTGTACTACAACGCCTCGCGCAAGCTCATCCTCAAGGGCGTGGACGGCATCGTCTTCGTCGCCGATTCGCAGGTTGAGCGCATGGAAGCCAATCTCGAAGCCATGCAGAACTTGTACGACAACATGGCGGAGTACGGCTATGACCTCACGAAGATGCCCTTCATCATCCAGTACAATAAGCGTGACTTGCCTAATGCCTCGTCGCTCGAGGAATTGCAGAGCACGCTAAATCCCGGCTGGGAGGTCATGGAGCCGGAGCGCCATAAGATCACGCCGAATCAGTTCCGCCCCGGGGAGAACATCGTCGAGCAGAACGTGGATGGCGTGTGGGTAGAGCGCGCGCATTTCTTCGAGGCAGTGGCCGTCACTGGCGACGGCGTCTTCGATACGCTCAAGGCGGTCTCCAAGCTCGTCCTGAAGACGCTCGCGTAAGCGGCGGCGGATTAGGTGAATCTTCCGAATCTGATTTCCGCGGCCCGAATCGTCGCCGCGCCTTTTCTCGCACTCCTGCCGTTCACGGAGTCGGTGGGCGTGCGCTTCTTTGCCTTCGCGCTGTATTTAATCACGGCAATTTCCGATCACATTGATGGCAAGATTGCGCGCGCGCGCGGCCTGATTACGGACCTCGGGAAGATTCTCGACCCGCTGGCCGACAAACTGCTGCTTGCGGGCTGCTTCGTACCAATGTTCCTCCTGCAGGCGCCGCCTCAAGATCCTGTGCTGACGCTGCTCCCGGACGTCGCCGAAAAGGCGATGTACCCCTTCATCACGTTCGGGATGGGTCCAGTGTTCTTCCCTTGGTGGGTGCTGCTGCCCATCGTGGGCCGAGAGGCATTCATGACCTGGTTCCGGAGTTTTGCGCAAAAGCGCGGCGTCGTCATCGCGGCGCAGAAGCTGGGCAAATGGAAGGCCGGGTCTCAGTACACCTGGATGGGTGCGTCCTATCTGTGGTTCGCGGTGAAGCTAATGATTGAGCGGCAGACGTGGTGGGGGAATCCTTCGGCCGATGTCTGGTCACGCGTGCTGGGCACCATCGGGGCCCTGTCGATGCTGTTAGCGCTTGCTCTCACGCTCATCTCACTCGGCGACTATCTCATCCGGCATCGCCGCGTTTTCTCCGCGCGCGCCTGAGGCGAGGATGGACGTAGAACTCGTCAGCATCGGTACCGAGCTCTTGCTCGGCTACACCATTGATACCAACAGCGCCTTCTTCGCGCGCGAGGCTGCGGCGCATGGCATTCGCGTGGTGCGTCGGGCGACCGTGGGCGATGGGCCAGAGGAAATTGCCGAGGCGGTGCGTGAAGCCTTGGACCGCACCGGTGCCGTGATTACAAGCGGCGGCCTCGGTCCGACTGCAGATGATCTTACCAAGCCAAGCATTGCCGCAATTTTTGGCCGCAGCATGCGCCTCGACGAAGGAATCATTGAGGACTTGAAGGCGCGTTGGAAGAAACGCGGCTGGCCAGGAGAGCTCCCGGCGGCGAATCATCAGCAGGCCATCATTCCCGAGGGCTGCGAGATCATTCGCAACGATCATGGCTCCGCACCCGGCATCTGGCTGGAAGATGAACGCGGGCGTTGGTGTGCGATGCTGCCCGGCGTGCCGCGTGAGTTTCGCGGGATGTCGCGCGAGCAGCTGATTCCGAAGCTCGTGGCAAAGCGTGGCGACGCTGCGGCGCTTGTGGTGCGTTCGCGCACGCTACGGACGACGGGGATTGCGGAATCGAAGCTCGCGGACGAGCTGGGCGAACTGGCGAAGGATCCGCACGGCACGCGGCTCGCGTATCTGCCCGGATGGGAAGGCGTAGACCTGCGGCTGAGTGTGTGGGATGAACCAGAGGCGCGGGCGATTGAACTTCTCGCGAACGCAGAGGCTGCGATCCGCACGAAGCTCGCGCCGTGGATCTACGGAAGCGAGGAAGACGACCTCGCGGATTTGGTCTTGAAGGCGCTGCGTGCGAGCGGGATGAAGATCGCGGTGGCGGAATCCTGCACCGGCGGCATGCTTGGTATGCGGCTCACGGCCATCGCCGGATCGAGCGATGTGGTGGATGGTGGCACCATTGCCTACGCCAACGCCGTAAAGGTGCGCGAGCTCGGTGTGCAGGAATCAACCTTGCTCGCGCACGGTGCGGTGAGTGAGGAGACGGCGCGCGAGATGGCTGCTGGCGTGCGAGCGAAGTTCGGCGTGGACGTCGGCGTGAGTATCACCGGCATTGCTGGGCCTGGCGGTGGTACGCCAGAGAAGCCAGTTGGCACGTACTGCTGCGCAGTGGATGTACGAGGCGTCGTGCGCTCCTTCCGAACGACTAGTGTGGGCGATCGTCACGAGATTCGCCAGCGCTCGGCGCAGGCGGCAATCAACATGGTGCGGAAGGCGCTCGAACAACGCTGATTAAAGACGCAATGCCGTGGCGATGGTAATACTGGGGCAGGCGAGTAGGATGCGCCGTGCCCTATTTACTTTTGTCCTTCGCCGAGCGTATGGTATGGCCATGCCAGCCCTTGAATCGCAGTATTGGACGGCGGCCGAAGTCCGCGCGCTGCCTGAGGACGGAAAGCGCTACGAGTGCATTGACGGGGAGCTGCTCGTGACGCCGGCTCCGCGCCTGCTGCACCAGCGGATGCTGTCCGAGCTCCAGCATCTAATCCGGACCTTCGTGAAGCAAGTCGGGGTCGGCGAGGTCATCCACTCTCCCGCCGATGTGGAGCTTAAAGCGGGCTCACTCGTGCAGCCGGATATCTTCGTCGCCGTATCTCGCGATGGCTCCCGACTGCGTACGTGGTCGGACATCGGCACGCTGTTGCTCGCCGTGGAGGTGCTCTCACCGTCAACCGCTCGCTACGATCGCGTCTTGAAGAGGAAGTTCTATCAGCGAGCGGGCGTGCGCGAGTACTGGATCGTGGATCTGGATGCGCGATTGATCGAGCGCTGGACACCCGGGCAAGATCGTCCGGAAGTCGTCTCGGACACACTCGAGTGGCAGCCAGCGGAAGCCATCGCGCCGCTTGGGTTGGACGTCGCCGCGCTGTTTGCGTTGGTCCTCGACTGAGCGCCCGCGACGCCACGGCGTCGGGCTGGCGCGCCTACTCGCGCCGCGCCGAAACGTCCGCCGCTCCCTGCCGTAGGGGCCAGTAACCCCGCGCCACCCTGCAGTTCCGGCGCATCTGGCTGGCACGCCCGTTGCCCATGTATGTGGGAAACGGCGAACTTACCCCTATGACTGACCCACGAACTCCCAATCTAGATACTCCCGCGGACGATTCGGCCGCCGACGGCTCAGGGACTGCCGCGACTTCCGCCGATCTCGGGGCGGGGGCTGTGGATTCCCGTGACGCCCTCGCCGAGGTGCAGCGCGCCCTCTCCGAGCAGCAAGACAAGTATCTGCGCCTCGCCGCCGAGTACGACAACTTCCGCAAGCGCAGCGTGCGCGACCGGCAGGATGCCGAGAAGATGGGCATGGGTGCGGTGATGAAGGGGCTGCTCGAGACGCTCGATGACCTCGGCCGCGTGGTGCATATGACGCCCGACGGCACGGATCTAAGCCAAGTGCTCGATGGGCTCACGATGGTGGAGAAGAAGCTGCTGAAGTCGCTCGCCGGCCACGGTCTCGAGGTCGTAGACCCAACGGGCGCAGTCTTCGATCCTGCCTTGCACGAAGCCATCACCACAGCGCCCGCTGCGAACGCGGACGAGGATCATCACGTGGCCGTTGTGTATCAGGTGGGATACGTCCTCAATGGCACACTGCTTCGTCCGGCGCGCGTCGTCGTGAAGCAGTGGAACGGGTGATGGCGCAGAAAGACTTCTACGCCGTGCTCGGCGTGAGCGCGTCGGCCACACCAGACGAGATCAAGAAGCAGTATCGTCGTTTGGCCAAGCAGTATCACCCGGACTCAAATTCGGGCGACCCCAAGGCCGCTGAGCGCTTCAAAGAAATTTCTGAAGCGCACAATGTCCTCGGTGACGCCGAGAAGCGAAAGCAGTACGACGAGATGCGTCGTCTGGGCGCATTTGATCCATTCGTGTCGCGTGGCCCACGCCCAGGTGGCGCACGGCCCGGTGGAGCGCGTCCGGCCAATGCGGGTTCCTCGGCGGGCGGCCCGCGGATGGACGAGTTTGATGTGGGCGGGCTCGGCGGACTAGGCGATCTCTTTGGCTCAATCTTTGGTGGCGGCCGTCAACAACGGCCGAGTGGTCCAGAACAGGGCCAAAGCGTCGAGACTACCTTGGAGGTTCCGTTTCGCGTGGCGGCGCTCGGTGGCAAGGTGCCCATCACGCTTGAACTCAACGAAGAGTGCGGCACCTGTGGCGGCAGCGGTGCGGCCAAGGGAGCGAAGCTACAGACCTGCCCCGAGTGCAGCGGTCGAGGGGAGATTTCGTTCGGGCAGGGTGGCTTCGCGGTGAATCGTCCCTGCCCGATGTGCGTGGGCAAGGGCACTGTGCCAACCGAAAAGTGCGCCTCGTGCAACGGTGCGGGTGCCTCGCGCACGTCCAAGAAAGTGTTGATCTCTGTGCCAGGCGGCACGGAAAGCGGTGGCAAGATTCGCCTCAAGGGTCAGGGCGGTCGCGGCATGCGCGGCGGTCCCAACGGGGACATCACCATCACTTTTCAAGTGAAGGATGATGCCGACTACGAGCGCGACGGCCTCGATGTGATTGCGCGCGCGCGCGTCAACATCGCGCAGGCCACGCTGGGCTCCAAGGTGAGCGTGCAGACGCTCGACGAGAAGACGGTGACGCTCACGCTCCCTGCGGGGACGCCGAGCGGCAAGCGCTTTCGTGTGCGAGGGCAGGGCATCGCCAAGGATGAGCACCGTGGTGATCTGATCGTAGAGATTCAGGTGGCGGTGCCGGAACAGTTGAGCGCCGAGCAGCGAAAGCTCATGGAGCAATTCGCGAAGGCGGCGGGGTTGGAGTACTAGGGTCTGCGCATCCTGTGTCCGGCCGCTCCGGCACATGTTGAACCGCTACTGCCAGACCCAGCGCCAGCCTCCAGATCGAAACTCGGGATGGCAGATGGGCTCCGAATCGTTCACTAGGGGCTCCTCGCTGTGGGCGATAGACACCGCGATGCGGCAGCGGTACTTCGGATCGATGCTGTTCGTCGCAATGGCCGCCCACGCACTGTCGCTGCCCGAGGTGATCTCGACGGATACGCCGGATGACGTCTGGTATCGTGCGTCGCTGAGTTCTCGCTGTGAGCTGGCGTAACGGGCGCTGTCTTCATGGAAAGCGTCCTGCGCCAATACGAGATTCCGCAGATCGGCTTTCATTGACGCGTAAGCCGATCCCAGCTTTGGAGATTGGTGGGCGGGCTTGATGAGCAGCGCCGCAATGAAGAGTGCGCCTACAATGGCGAAGAGGAATTTGGCGACTGGCATTATAGCACTGGGATGAGTGTGCTCAACAAGTCACAGCTCCCAGACGAAGATCCAGCTTCTCCGCTTCCGATCGGGTTTGCAGATGGGCTCTCCGTTGTCGGGAATGTCTCCCATCTCCTTCTCAAAGCCAGCGGCGATTTCGCATCCACCAGGCGGGGTGAGATCGGAATGCCGCGCGCGCGCCCTAAAAAGGCGGTCGGTGGCTTCTGTGATGGACACCGTCACTCCCGGCGTTGTCCAGAAGCGGGTGGAGTCACCAAGCTCTTGGAGCGAGATTGCATAGCGCGCGCTGTCAGAGAAGAACGCTTCTTGGGCGGTGATCAGATTGCGCAGGTCTCCCTTCATCGCGGCGAAATAAATCTTCTCGCGTGTGTTCGGAGCGGGGCGCACGATCATACTGAGCACGACCAACAAGCCGACCAGGGCGGCGATGAACTTGGCTAGTGGCACTGTACTCTCCGCTCGATGCGTGCGGAATCCGCCGAGATGCTCGGCAGCGTCGTCACGTAACGGTTGTGATCATCCGGGAAGCGACACAAACGAACGTACGCAAACCGTTCACCGTCTGCTCGCCTATACGTGAGAATGCCAGTACTACGATTGCCAGTGAGCCGCAGGGCCCACCGTGTGCCGCGCGGCGGTCGCGAAAGCAAAGTGGAGTCCTGCGAAACGAGCAGGTAGAGATTCCGGGAGTGAGTCTCGACCCAAGCGTTGCTGGAACCCGGTTGCGTACGTCCCTCCACGGTGATTCTCAGCCGGAGATCTGGGGACAGAATGCGCCCGTTTGGTTCTGCGACCTCCAGTCCCCACGGCACCCCAGAAGACGGCGGAAGCTCGGGCTTCGTCGCAACGGGAGTCGCCGCGGGTGGAGTTGACTCCACGGGAGTCGCCACGGGTGCGGTTGCCGCAGGTGGGCTCACCGCTGATGAAGTCCGAGCAGATCGTGTCGCTGCTGGCGTAGTCTGCGCGACCGAAACTGAAGCGCCTCGATCTTCGCGGAATGTTCTCCAATACCACTGCTGAGCAAAGTCCGCAGCGACGGCAACAATCAACAGCCCAATAGCCGATGCCCCAATGACGGCAAGTGCGTCATAAATCCAGCTGAGGAATCTCATTTGCCGGAGGTCAGCGCAAGCACGCCAACACTCGAGGGCTAGGGCCGCGGTGTCGCTGGGCGCGGCGTGGCTGTGGGACGGGCCGCGGCGGGCGAGTTAGGGGCCGGCGCGGTGCGAGGCGTTGCTGCCGGCGCGGGCGCTCGTGTCGCGGTGATCAACTGATACATCCCTTTGGCCACGTGCGAACGGCCGTCGGCGGCGGGAATGACGCAGGAGAGCACATAGCGACCAGGAGGCATGCGGAATGCAATGAAGGCCTCGCCTCCGTTTGGGATCATGGCCGTTTGCCCGATGCTCTTGCTCCACGCCGGCGGAAGCCCCGTGCGTTGCACCGCATCCAAGTACTCTCGCACCGTACGCCCCTCAGGCAGTTCCTGAACCGTCAGGTGATGGAGGTCCGAGCCCTGATTAATCAGGTGAATAGTGGCGACGCCTGCAAACGAGGTCGCGGGGGCGTCGAACGCGTAGTCCTTTGCGTACACGCGGATGTAGCGAGGGCGGTCCGCTTCGGGGATTGTGGCGGCGGCCTGAGCGTGGAGCTCGGCGGCAGCGAGGACGAAGCCCACGGCGGCGAGCGCGGTGCGAATGCTGTTGGACATCGTGATCTCCATCGGCGGAGCCGGGTGGGAGAGGAGGGAGGGCCAAGGTAGGGGTGGGGAAAGTATGGCGCAGAATTCGATGCGTGGCGAGGGTAAGTCGCTTTGCGAGTTATTCTGCGCCCTGAACCGCGCTTAGGCCAGCGTCGCGTCCAGCGTCATCGGCACATTCAATGCCTTGGAGATGATGCAGTTCTGCTTGGCGTTCTCGGCAATCTCTTGGAACTTCTCCGCTGTGATGCCCGGCACCTTGGCTGCGGTGATAATTCTCGCACCGATGATGCCCATGCCCGGGCCCACCTTATCCATCTGCACCTCGACCGTGGTGTCTACGTACTCGGCGGTGAAGCCGGCCATGGACATCATCAGGTTGAAGGCCATTGAGTAGCAGCCGGCGTGAGCGGCGGCGAGCAACTCTTCGGGATTCGTGCCTGGCGCGCCCTCAAATCGCGTCGTAAACGAATACTTGCCTTCGAAGGCGCCGCTGCCGAGTCGGACATGGCCGGTGCCGGTCTTGAGTTCGCCGGCCCACTTGGCGGAAGACTTACGAATGATCATCGGAACTCCTGAGCGAGATGTTTTTTAAGGTAGACTCTGGCTAAGAATCGCGGCCAGTGTGATCGCGTTCCCCTGTGTGGGGTTAGAGCTTAGCGGGGCGGGCGGATTCGCTTGAGTACTTCGGCAAGCTCGGCGTCGGCCAGCTCGGTGAGACGGTCAGGCCGCGCGAACCGGCAATACCCGACGGCTGGCGCTGATGATGCCGCCGCCGAGTACAATCGCATCGGCATCATAGAGCACAACGCTCTGGCCAGGTGCGATCGCGTACGCGGGTTCGTGCAACAGGACTTCGAATCGCTCAGGCGTTGCAAGCAGAAGCGTGGCCGCCACCGGTGTCGCGCGATGACGAATGCGGACCAGCACCGTGCTGCCCTCGTCGGGGATGCGGTCCACGAGCCAGTTCGCCTCGTTGGCGACGAGGCCGCGTCCGAGCAGGGCCTCCCGCGGCCCAATCACCACGGCCCGATCTTCGGGGCGCAAGGCGACCACGAACATTGGCTCGCTCGAGCCACCGGGCAGCCGACGGCGCTGGCCAATGGTGAAGCGCGCGAAACCTTCGTGCGTGCCGACCACTGTCCCATCCATCGTGACAATGGGTCCAGGCGTAAGCGCAGGCGCATCAGGCGGGAGTTCGCGCTCGAGGACCTTCACATAATCACCATCGGGGACAAAGCAAATCTCGTGGCTCTCGGGCTTCTCGGCAGTGAGGAGGCCGAGTTCGCGAGCAACGGCACGTGTTTCCGGCTTGGTCAGACCGCCCACGGGCAGAATCATGCGCGAGAGTACCTCACGCTCGATGCCCCAGAGGAAGTATGTCTGGTCTTTGTTGTCATCCACGCCGCGCTGCAGACGGCCGTCGGCCACGCGCGCGTAATGGCCTGTAGCAATCCACGGCGCATCAATGGCGTCGGCCTTGGCGAGCAGGTCTCGGAACTTGGTGAAGGTGTTGCAGCGCACGCAAGGAATGGGCGTGCGACCTGCCGCATACTCCGCCACGAAATCACTGACGACGTCGCGACCGAACGCGTCCTGGAGATTCAACACGTAGTGCGGAATGCCCAAGGACTCGCAGACGCGCCGCGCATCGTTCACGGAATCGAGCGAACAGCAGGGGCGGTCGGGAAGGTCGCCGCCATCCTTGAACAGCTTCATGGTGACGCCCACGACGTCGTAGCCTTCCCGCACAAGGAGTGCGGCGGCAACCGAAGAGTCCACGCCGCCAGACATGGCGGCGAGGACTCGGGGGCGGGTGTTCTTGGCCGGTGAGGACACAGATGGAATATACCGAGCGAGTCAGTCCTTGTACGGGTCAAACTCGTTGGCGCCCGCCATCACGACCACCAGCGGCCGCAGGGTGTGCAGGACTTCTACCGTCTCGCCCTGCGCGGCGAGTACGTCCGGGAGCCGGCGGTACACATGCGGACTCTCGTCCACACCGCCGCCACGGAGGATCACGCCCTTCTCCCGCACCCACTTCTCCATCATGCCTTCGGAAATCTCGCCCCGAAATCGCTGCTTGCCCTTGCGGCCACCGGCAGCCCGCGTGCGTGACATTACACGGCCCGCACCATGGACGGTGGAGTAGAGCGCGTCGCGCTGAGTCTCTTGCACCTGCGAGGCGGTGCTTGCGGTACCGCGCACAATCACGGCGTCATCGCCCATCGATCCGCCAATGAAGCCCAGCTGCCCCGGAAAGGCCGGCGTGGCACCCTTCCGAATCACCACGAGTTCCTCGCCGTGGTGTTCTTCCTTCCACGCGAAGTTGTGATGGTTATGTACGAGCTCCAGTTCCGTGCCGCCGATGATGCTGACCACTTTCCGAGCCACCCACTCACGGCCCGCGTAAGCGTAGCGGCCGGCGAGAGACATCAGGTGCCAGTAGTCGTGTCCCGTGGGCTCGGCGAGATCCAAAAGCACTTCGATCTCCCGCACGCGGGTATCCCAGGCCTCGCCCTGGCTGAGCGCGAGGAACCCTGAGGCCACGGTGTGCCCAAAGCCACGGCTGCCGAAGTGCACGCCGACCCAGAGGTGACCGGTTTCGTCCTCGAACACGTCCACATAGTGGTTGCCGCTTCCCACGGTGCCGAGCTGGATACGCGCCTTGTTCCGCAGCGCCTCGCGGTGCGACGCTGGGACCGCATCCCACTCGCTCGCAGCAAAGAGCTCATGGTCCACGGGCGCATCGTCGGCGCGATTCTTCCGGCCGACGCCGAAGCTCACCACATCCGCAATCTCGTCGGCGAACGAAAGCAGGGCCACGTGCTGCGCTTCCGCCGTGCCACCCAGCGACTGCAGCGTGAGGTCTGTGCGAATCGCGGCGTTTCCGCAGGCGATGTCGAAGCCGACGCCCACCACCGATACCTGGTTGCGATACGCCGCCACGCCACCAATCGGCATGACATAGCCCACGTGACCGTCGGCCATGAGGGCGGCGTCCACTGCACGTTCGCGCACGGATTCGAACTGGATCAGGGTCTTTTCGTCGTGCTGTCCAAAGATTTTCATTGGTCACTGCTCACTTCAGAAATGTGAATGCCTCTCCCTCGAGGCGAGGCCGAGCGCGCCGCGAGCGCCCCGAGGGAGTTGCCGACGCTGTGGTGAATGAGCCGAGTGTTGGGAGTCGCGTGCCTTTCACCCGTTCATTCGCTGCGAGGAGATCCGCAACGCCGTCTTGTATTGCCAGGAAACAGAAACCCCGCCTGGCTCGGGAAGCGCAGGCGGGGTGGTGGTGCTAACCCAAGAGGGCCTTGAGCATTAGGTCTGCTCGCGGATTCCTCTGTCGCCTGCGGTGTTGGTCTTCGGAGTGAGATTGACTGGCGCAAACGCGCGCGCGTCCAAGCGTCCGATGATGTCAATCATCGGGCTCGCGAGAGCTGCGCGGCGGAATTGGCGTTGGACAGTCATGGTCGGATACCTGAGGGGCAAAGAAAAAGGAGTCGCGTCAGTGACGGCAGGAAGTCCACAGGGGACAACCGTTCGTGCGGGACGCGACTCCCAAGCGAAGGGAAGGCTAAGGTACAGTTTCGTCGTTGTCAATAGTGTGACGTCACGCGACCCCGCTCAACCCGCGCGCCTTGGCAATCAAGGCCGGGAACAGCTCCGCCACGCGGTCCACATCGTCCGGCGTACTCAGCGCACCGAACGACATCCGAATCGCGGCATTCGCGATGTCCGCGCGCACGCCCATCGCGGCCAGCACGTGCGAAGGCGCCACGCTTCCACTCTGACAGGCCGACCCACTCGACGCCGCGACGCCCTGCAGGTCGAGCGCCATGAGCATTGATTCCGAGTCCGTTCCCGGCACGGAGATATTCAGCACGTGCGGCGCACGCTTCGCGTCACGGCCGTGAATCACCGCGTCAGGGATGCGCTCCAGAAGCCGCGCCTCGAGCTGATCCCGCATGGCCGCAAGCATGGTCCAGTGCGATTCACGTTCCTCGAGCGCGAGCTCCATCGCTCGGGCGAGCCCAACAGCTGCTGCGACGTTCTCGGTGCCAGGCCGACGGCCGCGATCCTGCGTGCCGCCAAAGAACAGCGGCTCCAGCGGCGTGCCGCGGCGAATGAAGAATGCGCCGATTCCTTTGGGCGCACCAAGCTTGTGACCGCTCAGAGCCACAAAATCAAATGGCACAGTCTTGGCGTTCACTTCGACTTTGCCAAAGGCCTGCACGGCATCCGTGTGGAAGACCGCGCCAGCCGCCTTGGTCAAGGCCGCGAGCGCTTCAATAGGCTGAATGACGCCCGTCTCGTTGTTGACCCACATGACGGAGACGAGGGCCGTGTCGCCGCTCGTGATCTTTGAGCGCGCGTCGGTCATATCCACCATGCCGTTGCGCTGGACGGAGAGCATGCGCTCCTCAGCGCCTTCCTTGGCGGCCTGGTGCACGGCCTGCAACACGGCTTTGTGTTCAATCGGGCTCGTGACAACGGCCTTCTTGCCCTGCTCCTTGAGAATGCGCCAGCCGCCGAGCACGGCGAGGTTGTCGCCTTCGGTGCCACCGGAAGTGAAGCATATCTCGTCCGGCGCCGCGTTGAAGCAGCGGGCCACGCGTTCGCGGGCTTCATCCAGCGCGGCGCGCGCTTCACGACCCCAACGATGCGTGGACGACGGATTCCCGAACCGCGGACCGAAAAAGGGAATCATCGCCTCCATCACCTCCGGGCGAACCGGGGTGGTGGCAGCGTGGTCGAGGTAGATGGGCGACTTGGGGGGCACGACCTGAAATATATCGGCTTTTAGCCTACTCGGTGGCGGAAAACTCCACCTTGTGGAGGCGGCTGACGTTGGCGTCGAAGAGGTAGATCTGGTCCACCCCAAAGACCTCGCAATACTCGCGGAGCTGACGCCTCGTGGCAGGCAGGCGGGGGTCGGCGGCTTCCCCGGTTTTGACCTCGACCACCACGCTCTCCTGGCCCATCTGCACGAGCAGGTCGGCCCTCACGTCGAACTCAGCCACCCGCCCATTGATGTGCATCTGGCAGCGACGGCTGACCTGCCGCTCGAGGATGCGGTAGCCTTGGGCCTCCAGCCAAGCCTCAGCGCGCGCTTCGCCCTGGGAGGCGGTGTCCATGCGCGTATGTAGAAGGCGGGCCTTCCACCAGCGTCGTAGGGCCAGCGTGAGCCATACCAAAGCCGCGGCGCCGAGCAGGAGCGCGAAGAGGGCAACGGAGTGTATTCTCATGGATGCGCATTGTCGGTGGAAAGTTCAAAGGGCGGGACCTCACGTCTCCGGCCGATTTTCGAGTGCGGCCCACGGCGGAGCACGTCCGCGCGGGAACCTTGGACAATCTGGCGCGGGATTTGGACGGCGCGAGCTGTCTCGATTTGTTTGCCGGCACAGGGGCATTGGGTCTCGAAGCGCTCTCGCGCGGCGCCAAGCGCTGCGATTTCGTGGAGACGCGACCGGCCAGCCTGCATGCGCTGAAAGCGAACATCGCGGCCCTGCGGATGAAGGAGCGTACGCGCGTCTTTAAGAAAGACGCCATTCCCTTTGCTGCCGCGCTCGATGAAGGATCCTACGATCTGGTATTCGTAGACCCGCCCTACGGCAGCAAGATGCTCGACCACGTGATTAACGCTTGGTTCGAGAAGCGCTTCTCCGCCATTCTCGTGTGCGAGCATCAGCGCGCGCATTCGCTGCCCAACGGCGCCAAGCGTCTCGATTTCGACGAAACGGTAGTGTCGATCTATCGCTTACCGGGCTCGTCGGTGCGAGCCGCCACTGGGCCTGCCGTCGCGGCGCCAGCTGCCGCAGCCCCCGCAGCACGTCCGGTGGCCCAAGACCAAAAGAAGTTGTAACCACCGATGGGTCCAAAGGCGTCGAGGATCTCGCCGCAGAGGTAAAGCCCCGGATGCTTGCGGCTCTCCATCGTCCGCGAGTCAATGTCTGCGAGCGACACGCCGCCGCCCATGACTTCGGCCTTCTTGTAGCCTTCGTCGCCTGTCCACGGCAGGGCGCCACGTACGAGCGTATCAATCAACCGGATGCGTTCGTCGCGACGAAGCTCCGAGAGCAGGCGCGCCGAGTCGACGTTGGCATCTCCCAAAAGGTGCAGGGCGAGTCGGTCTGGCATGTGTGCGCGCACCGCGGCGAGTACGGTGCGTGTGCCTTGAGGCTTGAGGGCAGTTTCCCAATCTGCTTCGCCGAGTGGGGTCCACTGCACCTGCACGGTAGCGCGCGGAGCGTTCTCCTGCCGCGTCCGTACCGCGACGTGCGACACATTCAGCGCGGCAGGACCGCTGTAACCCTGATGCGTGAAGAGGAAGCCACCGTGGTGGCTCGCCCGACGGTCCGCGCCGCGGGCCGTCAGTGTGACCGGGAGCGAGATGCCGGCCAATGATGAGAAATGCGCGCTGCCGTCGGTGAGTGGTGTGAGCGCCGCATAGGTGTCGTGCATCGTGTGCCCGAGCGTGCGCGCAATCTCCAAGCCAACGCCGTCGCTTCCGGTGTTGGGCACCGAGAGTCCGCCGGTAGCCAAAATTACGGTATCGGCTTCAATAGGCAGCCCGTTGCTGAGCTCGATGCGCCAGCGCCCTTCGATGGGCGTGAGGCCGGTCACGCGCGTCTCAAAGCGAATCTTCGCGCCGCGCTCGCGGGCGAGTGTGAGCAAGCCATCGCGCACATCGCGCGCGCGGTGTGACGTGGGAAACACCTTTTTGAGCTCAGGCTCCTCGGAGAGCGGGATGCCCACGTCCTCCTCAAAGAAGCGCCGCTGCTCGGCGAGCGGCCAAGAGCGGAGAATGCGCCTCAGCGTGTTGGGCGACGAGTCGGTGACAAATCGGGACTCGTCGAGTTCAAGCGGCAGCACGTTGCAGCGCCCGCCACCACTGATGAGGATCTTGCGGCCACCATCCTTGGTGCCTTCAATCAACAGCGTGCCTGCTCCCGCGCTCGCAGCGAAGATGGCTGCCATCGTGCCCGCCGCACCGGCGCCGATGACTACCACTTGGTATTGCGATGGAGATTCGGGCATCCCGAAAGTTAGCGAACCGTTGGTCCCCAAATACGAACGGCTCGTCCCGGCCATGCGCGGCTCGAAGCCTCGTAAAACGCTACATTCTCCCCGTGATTGATCGCATCCTGATTGCCGACGACGAGCCCTTGGCTCGTGAACGCGTGCGTGAGCTGGTTCGTCAGCTCGCCCCAGCGGCCGCCATCAAGGAAGTGGGCGATGGCGACGCGGCCGTGGAGGCCATCCGCCAGTGGGCCCCGCAAGGCGTCTTTCTCGACATCCAGATGCCAGGCCGAGACGGATTCGCGGTCCTGAGTGCCATTGGCCCCTCGGCGATGCCCGCGACCGTTTTCGTGACCGCGTACGATACGCACGCGCTGGAAGCGTTCGATGCAGCGGCCGTGGACTATCTGCTCAAGCCGTTCGACGACGCACGCTTCGCTACCAGTTGGCAACGCCTCGTCCGGGCCCATGCACACGCGTCCATTGCGGCAGAAGCCAGACGCCTCGGCGCCTTACTCGCCGCCGTCAGCGGTGATGGCGCTCCGGTGGAGTCCAGCCCGGCGGCCTTCGCGGAACGTGTGCTCGTGCGCGATGGGGAGCGGACGTATCCGCTGGCGCTGAAGGACGTGCGCTGGATGCAGTCGGAGGGCAATTATGTGGATTTGTTCTCGAGTGCTGGGAAGCACACGCTACGCGAGACGCTGAGCAATCTTGAATCACGGCTAGATCCGGCGCGCTTCGTGCGCGTACATCGCCGCGTGATTGTCGCGATCGATCAAATCAAGGAGCTGCAACCGTGGTTTGCCGGGGATCAGGTACTGATTCTCAAAGACGGCACCAAGCTGCGGGTCTCCCGCACGCGCCGCGAGGCGGTGCAGGCGCGCTTGGAAGGAAAGTAGTGACCGCCACCGAGAGGCCGCAGCCACGTTTTCTGCGCCTGCTCTTGGTTGGGTTCTGGTTGTTGCCCGCAGCGGTGGCCACGCTGGGCCTGCGTCTCGTGCCCTCGCGACTGAATCCTGATCTCACCTTCGTTGAGGTCCTCGCTGCCCAGCTGCTCATCTGGCTGCCTTGGGCGCTTTGGTCCCAACTCATAGTGGTGGTCGGCGATCGCGTGCCGCTGGAGCGCGGCTCCGTGCTGCGCGCGTTGGCGGCGCACGCGTTGCTGTCTCCGCTCGTCATTGCTCTACAGATTCTTGTCATCTGGGGCGTGACGGTTGGCTTCGGCATGAACGAAGCGCGTGGCCTCGAGAGCATGATTGTCATTGGGATTCGCCAGTACGGTGATCTCCTGATGGTTGTGTACTGGGCGGTGGTCGGCGCGCATGCGTCCATGCGCTGGCACGACCGCTGGCAGGAACAAGCAGTGGTCGCGGCGCGCCTGCGCGAAGATGTGGCCCAAGCAAGTCTCCAAGCCCTGCGCGCGCAGGTAAATCCGCACTTTTTGTTCAACGCGCTGAACGCTGTGGTCACGCTTATTGGCCGCGATCCCACGCAGGCGCGAGAGATGTTGGTACGCATCTCTGAGCTGCTGCGTGCCACGCTCACGTCGGGTGACGCGCAAGAGACCACGCTGGCGCAGGAAGTAGAACTCACGGCCCGCTACTTAGAGATCGAACAGGTGCGCTTCGCCGATCGACTTAGCGTCGAATGGGAAATTGATGCCGGGCTCTCGTCTCGGATGGTGCCCGCATTCGCGCTACAGCCCTTGGTGGAAAACGCACTACGGCATGCCATGGGGCAGCGGCGCCGTCCAGGCGTGGTGCGCATCATTGCGCGGGCGCAGAATGGCGGCCTCAGCCTCATAGTGCGCGACGATGGTCCCGATGGGACGCCGTCCGAGCAGCCCGCCACGCGCACGGGTGCGGGAATGGCGGTGAAGAATCTGCGTTCGCGATTGGAGCGTCTCTACGGCCCTACCGCTACGCTCACGTTGCGGCCACGCGAGGTGGGCGGCATGGATGCTGTGGTGTTCATTCCGGCAACCTGAAGCGACGGAGTGTGACTGGCGGGAGTGCGCCGCTCGTGGGGATTCGCTGCGCGCGCTCGTTCCAGAACGGCCAACTACTCGACGCCACGTAGAGGATGTCGCGTCCGAGTGCTGCAATCACGGTGAACTCGCCCGCGTTCTCCGCCGGCCGATCCAGCGTCTCCACGGCAAGCACGCGTCGCGCATCGGCGTCTAGGCGCACGCGTACCACGCGCATCGGATTCACACCATTCTGCACGGCGATGAGCGCGCCGTTCACCATCAGCAGACCGTCAAGGCCGAGTAACGCCATCGTACTCGGCGCTTCCAACGCGCTGATCTCATCCGTCGCGAGATCCCACCGAAGTAGACCGTGACTCCAGTCGGCGACGATGGCGCTGTGTCCATCGGGGAGCACTGCGATGCCCTGCGGTGAGCGCAGGAGCGGACTCTCGATCACGTCCAACGCCGTTGCGCCAGCGCGTAAGCGATACAGCCGCCCGAGCACGGCATCACTGACGAGCACGGAGCCATCGGTACCAAGGGCCAGCTCCCCGGGCACGCCTGTGCCATCGCCAAGCGGTACGCGGAGAATGACCGCGGCAGACGCGCGATCCACCTGCCACAGCTCGGCCGCCACCGACGAGTCCGCCACGCTCGCGCCCATGTGTGGAGTTGGTGCAAGTGCAAGCCACACGGTACTGCCGTCCGCTGCGAGCTTCACGCCGAAGACCGCACCGCGGCCAGCCACCTCAACTGGCAGCAACCAGCGTGCAGCGCCGGTCGCTGGAATCACCCATACGTTGCGATGGCGTAGGCTACTGACGAATAGCGTCCCGTCCCGAGGATCGACGCTCAGGCCCTCAGGGAAGAAGAGCGTATCCGTGCTGACGACCTGCGTCGCGGAGCGGTCGGGACCCGTGCCGGATTGAAGCACGTGCCGACGAGAAGCCGCGAGGGCGGGGTGTTCCGCGGCGAGCGCCGTGACGACGCTGTCTGCCGCCGCCGCCGCACCTAGCCCTTGCAGGGCGAGCAGTTGCAGCGTTCCGGTAGTTACGCGGGCATCGCCCAAGCGGGCCGCGAGGCGCACGAGGGCCTCGCTGTATGCGGGCTGCGCGGGCCAGGCCTCGTGCGCGCGGCGCAGTTGGGCGAGTGCTCGAGTGGAATCGCCGGCGCGTAGCAGTGCAATGGCACGTTGCCACGCGTCGCGCCCCAGCTGCGCTTGCTCCGCGGGGTTCCAGCGTCCGGCCGCCACCCCACCAATCGCAAATACCAGCACTGCGAGTGCGCGCTTCATCGCCTGGTCTCCAGCGGAACGCCTGGCCGTGCGGGATTGCGCGCGAGTGCGGTGGCCGCCGCTTGCTGCAGCGCTCGCACGATGGCTTCTGGTTCGGATGACCCTGGGATCACTGGCGGTAGCGTTCTCACGTCAACGTCGAGAATGCGGCCGACAATCACCAGCGCGGCCAGATATGCGCCGCGCCTCGACGCGTGCATCCCATCCCATGCATAGACGCCAATATCGCCGTCCGCCTCGAGCGCCGCGGTGAACGCGTCTCCAGCCGGCGCGAGCAAGCCGCCGACCAGCGCCGCCGCATTCGAGTAAGACAGAAGCGCATTCGCAGCATCGCCCCGTCTCCCCGCGCTTGGCCAGATTTGGTAGAGCACCGGCATCGCCTGTGCCGCCGTGATGCGCGGATGCCACCACTGTGACCAATAGCTCAAATGCGAGTGGCTCGAGGCGAGCGACGACGGCCCCTGCTGCATCACGACGTACTCCCACTGCGAGCCCTCCAGTGCCTTTTGGGCCGTGCCCTCGTACGCATGGTCTTCGAGCGCATAGTTTGCGAAGGCCACGCGAGCGGTCAGCAGTTCCGTATTGCCTGCTTGCCTGGCTACCAGCTGCACGAGGCCAGAGAGGTCCTGCTCATAGGAATGGGAGTTGCCAACAAACAACACCCGTAGATTTCCGGTGAGTCGCGGTACCTCGGGCTTGGGCGCGACGAGTCCAAGGCAAGCAGAGAAACCCACAGCGACGAGCGGAAGTAGGACATGGTATGGGCGCATGGTCCAAGCTTGCCACCGAGCGTGTGACCTGTCGCGCTCGGTGGGACGAGCCGCTCGCGAGCGGTGAGTGGGCGTCCGGGCCACCTGAGGGGCGGTCTATCCCCAGTTGCGCTCGGTTCGCCCTCGTAGGGTAGTATTCTTGTAAGGAGAGGCGGTACGCTGCCCTCGGGGGAACACGATGTCTCGTCGACTCAAGCTGCTTTCAACTCAAACGGCGCGCCCGGAGCCTCTGGCCGCGCTTGTCAGCGCAGGCGCCCACGGATTAATCATTGGCGCCATCGTCGTGGGTTCTGCGGTGGGGACGGTGGCCTGGGAGGCCTTCGGCGAGCTCCCCGAAGGCCTGCGCTTCCTCGTCCCTCCAGTGACCAGCCCTGCACCGTCGCAGAAGGTTGCGGGTTATGCGGCCCAGGTCGGTGACGGCGGCACCAGCCTCGGCGACAAGCCCGGAGACTTCGGCGAGCGTCGCGCCGGTAAGCGAAGCGCCGCGGTGCAAACCGGAGCTGTCGCCACAGGCTCGGCGATGGACGCCGACGCGGAAATTGCCGCTATGAACGCGCTGCTCGCGAACGCCTATCAAATAGTGGAAGTGGATTCGGCCGCTGAACGCGATCCTTCGTCTGCGGCGCCGGTGTATCCCGCGGCACTGGAGACCCGAGGCGTCGAGGGCTACGTGATTGTGCGTTTCGTGGTGGACTCCACGGGTCGTGTGGATATGGCCAGTGTGATGACCGTAGAAGCGACGGCTCCGGAGTTTGACCGCGCCGTGCGCGAGGCGATGCCGGGAATGCGATTCCGTCCCGCCAAGGTGGGGCAGCGGCCGGTGCGTCAGCTCGCCGAACAGCTCTTTCGGTTTGAGGTCGCTCCGCAAGGTCCGGACGCCTAACTTCCGGGTCACGACGCCGTGACGTATTGAGTGGTGGAGCGGAACGCAGTCGCATTCTGAGGTGTTCACGTCCTATGCAACGACGCTCATCAAAGTGGATTGATGCGGAGCGCGAGCACGCGGAAAGCGTGGCGGCGTTTCTCGTGGCCGCGTCCCTCGTGCCCGACGAGAAGTGGCGCGCGCCCTTGGGTGATGGCCGGTGGTCGCCCGCCCAGATGGTGCTTCACATCGAGCAGAGTTATTTGCTTGGCGTCGATGCGCTACGGGGTGGTCCGGGTATGCAGTTGCGCCGTTCGGCGCTCGTCAGCTGGCTAAGCCGCGTGGTCATGCTTCCGCTGATGAGGCTCACCGGTCGCTTCCCCAAGGGCGTACCTGCTCCCCGCGAAGTGCGGCCAGATATGGCAGCGGCGCACGGCGCCACACGCGACGCGTTGACGGCGCGCGTCCAAGCGGCCGCTACGGCAATGCTTGCGGCGTTGCGTGACGCGACGGAGCGCAGCCCCAGTGTGCGATTGACGCACGCGTACCTCGGTGCGCTCAATGCGTATCAAACGCTCGTACTGCTGAACGCGCACACACGGCATCACGCGAAGCTGCTCGCGCCACCAAAGATCAAGGGGAAGTCCGTGCCCTGCGTGCCGGATCTCGAACAGCTCGGCGTGTAGCGAGACCCGCTACTTCTTCTTCGCGGCGGGTTTCTTCGCGGTGGCCTTCTTAGCGGCGGGCTTCTTCGCGGCGGCCTTCTTTGTCGCCGGCTTCTTCCGGTTCCGCGGATCTAGCTCCGCGTACCACGCGAGATGATCCGCCACCGACACTCGGCGAATCGCTTCGCCCACGACATCAAGCGCTAAGTCGTCCGCGTGCTTGAAGCGAATGCAGCTCTTTCCCATATCGAGCTTCTTCGCGGTCTTCGGCCACGCGTGCTTCAGCCACACTTCGCCTTTGCTACCCTCGGCGTATGCCGTCATCAGGTACAGCGACATGTGATTCTTCTGCGAGGCGAGGCAGGCGTAGGGCAGGGCCTGTTTGGGGTCGCAGTGGTAGCCTGGCCCAAAGACCGCGTGCGGTACGTACCAGCCAATCATGCCGTACTGCATCCCTTCCACGAGCAAAGGGTCGGCGTTGGCGCGCACGACGGCCATGACGCGCTCCATGGAGTCGCGCCGCTCCGCTGGAATGGACTTTAGATACTCCGCGACGGTCTTAGCCTTGCTCTGCATCCTGCCTCCGAGTGGGAACTACCTGCGGTAGAACCTCGCCACATCCGTGCCGCCGCGCGAGAGCACGAGGTCGCCGGCTTCGAGGCGGAACCAGCCGCCCGCACTGAGCACCTGCGCATAGCGGGACTCCCGTTGCATCACGTCCGCGCCATCGCACATCATTTTTGTGAGGCCCACCGGTTGCGGCACGAGCGTCAAACCGCGGAGTATCGCGCGGCCCGTGAAGCGGTTGCAACCAGCGTTGCCGGCCATCGAGGGCTCGCTGAGCACAAACCGCAGCGTGGGCTGACGTTCGCGTGTGAGTTCCGGGAGCTTCACTCCATCGAGTGCACTGAGATTCCAGTCACCAATCGCTGCGACCGCGTGCACGGCAGTCGCATTGCAGGCCTGCTTACGCTCGACGACGGTGAATGACTCCACTACCAAGGTTTCGAGTGTGTCGCCCGTCTCCGTGCCCGGACGCATCTGCAGGCGCCCTACCACATCCACGAGAATGGCCGCTCCCGTACCCAGGAGTTGCTCGCGATGCGCGCGCTGAAGACTGAGGAAAGCGGAGTCCCCGACCACGGGGAACTGGATCCCACCGTTGCACGAGACGAGCGTGGCGGCGTCGGCGAGGTAGCGAAACTCACCGCGAAATCTTGCCGGTGCGTTCAAGTCGCTGGGCATCGAGACGCGTACGAGCTCGAGGGGCGACTCGCTTTCGATTGCCGAGCCGTCTGCCGCCAGTGCGCGCAGCGTGAGCGCTCCGGTGAGGGCGAGGCGGCGCGGGGTGGAGTCGCTCGCGAACAATGAGACAACCGGAACCGTGTCGCGACTGATGTGCCAGCGGCCGAGCGATACGGAGGCCGTGGCATTGCCCTCGAGCTTGCGCTCGCGCAGACGATACGAGCCGTCGGGATTCAGTACGAGCCAGGCTTCAACGCCCTCGCAGCCATCGCAGGGCAGGGTGCCTGCGAATCCGGCGGGGCGCGCGAGGTTTGGGAGCGAGTCACCTGCTTCGAGGCGACGCACGCGCCCGCCGGGCAGCTCGGCACTCGACGCACTCGATTCGCAGGCTCCCAGAGCCATCGCTGCAATCACCATCAAGGGCCGCCACATTACTCCACCATTTCGTGCCAGCATAACGCGTCCTGAATAGAGAAGATCTAGGCGCGCCACATTGCCGTGGCGCGCCCCTCAATATCCTCAGTTTACGTCGTCTTCGGGAGCCGCGGTCACCGTGTTTCTGCCGTCCGAGGCTCTGGTGTACGCAGAGGCTGCGTTGTGTTCGTACACCAATGAACCGCCGCTGTGGCCCACCTGGTAGCCAGCCACGACCATCACCAGCGTGCCAGCCGTAGCGACGAGGCGTGCGGCCGTCCCCGCGCGGCGCGGCAGGAAGCCCGCTGCCGTGATGCCCACGAGCACCAGCGAGAAGCTGAAGAACCGGTTCGCCGCGTCCTCGTGGGTGTCGAGTGCCGAGCCTGGAACGATGTTTTCGACAGCTTCTTCCTGATCCTCGCCCGTCTCGAGGGCGAGAAAGCTACTGCCGCTAAGGGCTGCGACGAGGACGGCGGTCATACCCCATGCCACAAGCGGGCGAGTGCCGCGCTTGATGGCGACCAGAGCCCCGAAGGCAAAAGCGGGGGCCAGCACGGCGAACACCACCGGGAAGTGCACCACCAGCGGGTGCAGGGGGAGTGAGCTAATGCCTGTGAGCAGATTCTGCATAAAGTCTCCGACGTCAGGGTGCAAATCGACGGCCCGGTGCCTTCGGCTGGATGCAGGTTGCCCTTTCCTCGGCCTGCGGGCTATCCGACATTTGTCGGCATGAGGCCGAAAGAGACAGTTGCCGGACCCGTAGTGATTCTCATTCTCATCGCGTTTGCGGGAATGGGGGTCACGGATCTTGTTTTGGACTCTCCGGATACTTGGTTAAGCGCTCACGTGCTGCTGGAGCTCAGCCTCGTCTCCCTCAGCTTGGGCGCCGCCATCTACCTCTCTCTCGGTTGGCGGCGCTCCGCGGACGATTTGGAGGACACCCGCGCTGAATTGGCGGTGCAACATGCCGCAGCCGCGGAGTGGAAAGCCAAGGCGGAGGTGTCGCTGCTGGGCCTCGGGCATGCGATTGACGAGCAGTTCACGGCCTGGATGTTGACGCCGACCGAGCGCGAGGTGGCAGTCCACATTCTTAAAGGACTGGGCCATAAGCAAATCGCGGCCGTAACCGGGCGCAGTGAACGGACGGTGCGCCAGCACGCGGTGGAGGTGTACACCAAGAGCGGCTTGGGCGGCCGGGCCGAGCTGGCCGCGTTTTTTCTCGATGGGCTGCGCTTGCCGACCCGCTAACGCTTTTAACGCGACTGCCTCAGCGCCGGAGGAACGCCCGTACCGGCGCCGCGTCCCCACCGCCAACCTTGAGCGGCGGAGCAAGGAGCTGGTACTCGCCACGCTCGACCTCGCGCAAATCGAGATTCTCGAGCAGGTAACAGCGTGCGCCAAATAGAACGTTGTGCACACTGAGCGTCTTGCTTTCGCGCTCGTCTACGCTGGGTGCGTCAACACCAAGCAGGATGAGACCCTCTGCCACGAGCGCCGCAGCGGTGTCGTCGGCGAGCGCGGGCCAGGCTGCGGGGAATACTCCGCCTGCAGTCGTCTGCCCCGTGTGGAGTAGCAGGCGCGCCGTGCCAGGCTTCCATCCGCCGGTTTTGAGCTGCGCCAACGAAATCGCACCGCGCACACCGCGCACGTCGACAACGAGAGCTGGCCCAACAAAAGGCGCGAGTGGTAGCGCGTCAGCACCCAATCCGTCACGCATCACGTGCAGCGGCGCATCCGCATGCGTCCCCACGTGTGGACTTGTCACCCACTTGGACACATTCACGCTCGCACCATCGGCCATGCTCCACGCCCAACCACAACTCCACGGCGTATCACCGGGCCAGGGCGGCGTGCGCTCGCTAAATGGAATGGAGATGTCAATCAGTGAAGCGGGGTCCAGTGGCTCCGACGCGCTCACGTCTTACCCGCGTCCGTACAGCCGCGCACGCACGGCCCAGAGCGCCGGAAAAAAGCGCTGCCCCATGGTCTTCATGAGGTACTTCGAACCCAACGTGCCGCCCGTGCCGCCGGTATCCGGACCGATGATGCGCTCCACCATTTGCACGTGTAGAAATCGCCAGCGGCCAAACCCCTGCTCGTACGCCAAGAATGACTCGGCGAGCATGTGTAGCATGGCGTGCTTGGTATCCGTGTACACCTCGTCAAGCGTGATGCCGTGTTGCTCCAGCATCTTGAGGTAGAGCTCCTGCAAGGTGGGCCGCGCTAACGCGCGCTGGACCACGGCAGGGATGTCGCCGTGCTCTTTGAGCGCGGCCATGAAATGTGCTTCCCGCAAACCGCTGGTGGCTTCGATGGCACGGAACTGGGCACTCTGTGATCCGCTGGAGCTACCAAGGTAGCCGCGAAACTGCGCGAAGCGTTGCGGAGGCAGGGTATCGAGCGCGCTCAGCTCGTGCGACACCAATTCCACTAGCGTGTTGATGCGCTGCATGGACGTCAGCGAACCGACGGGGTCAAACTCTTCGAGCCGCGCGATGAGTTGATCGAACTCATGGAGGAGCACCTTGAACCAAAGCTCACTCGCCTGATGCACAACGATGAAGATCAGTTCATCGGGATGCTCGGGCGTACTTTGTGGTTTCTGCAACTTGAGTAGCGTTTCGAGCTCAAGATATGTTGGGTACGAAATCTCGGATGCGCTCAAAATGTGGAGACCTCAAGCGCGAGAAGATCGTCCGCGCGCATTGTTTCGAAGGTGAAGAAAGGTTCGCCGTATCGGCAGCGAATGAGTGAGCCGTAGTGTGCCGCTTGATGCCGCACTAAATCGTAAAGCGGCTCTCCGTTAGGGTACACCTCACCGGCCCAGCTGGCACCGTCAAACTGCGAGCCATAGCACTTGATGGCATCGAGCTTGGTCTCGAACTCCGCCGAGATGTCCATCACGAAGGTCGGCTTTACGTGATCCTCGCGGTACGTGATGGCGTGCAACACCTTCAGCGGGCGATGCGGGGCGCTGGCGGCATCGAGTTTGGTCAGACCAGCCAAGAAGCAGGCATCGCGAATGAGTTGGGCAGCCACGCGATGGTCGGGATGCCGGCCACGCGGCGCCGGTGCAATCACCACGCGCGGCTTGAGCTCGCGGATGCGCTTCGCAAGCAAGGTTCTCGTGTCCGGCGTGTTGACGATGCCCGCATCGGGAAGTCCGAGGTTCTCTCGCACGGCCACACCCATCACGTCGGCGGCGGCGGCGGCTTCCTTTCCGCGCAGCTCGGCGGATCCCCGCGTACCCATCTCGCCGGCGGTGAGGTCAATGATGGCGGTGCGGTGGCCTCGCCACCCGTGCTTGATCAGAGCCCCGCCGCAGGTCAGTTCTACATCGTCGCGGTGCGCGGCAATGGCGAGGACATCCACGGGGGCGGTCATCCCACCAATCTGGCCCCCCACGCCAGCCACCGAAAGTGCACGTCGAGAGTCGTCTTGTATCCGTGAATTGCGCATACTTGTCAGACACCCTCGTACATCACGCCGTGCACCCTAATTCCGCCCCGCATCTTCCCCCGCTTCCGCCCCAGCCCGTCCTTGAGACGCGGCGGCTGATGCTGCGCCCCTACGCCTTGCGTGATGCGGGGGATGTGGTTCGCGAACTCAGCATCAAGGACGTCGCGGAAGGTACGCTCAATGTGCCGCATCCCTACCCGTCGGAACGCGCCGCAGAGTTCATAGCCGAACAGGCAGTTCGGCACGAAAGCGGCACTGGGATTGCGTGGGCCGTGACTTTGCGCGGTGACGGGCGACTCGTCGGTGGCGTGGGTTTCTCCCTCAATCGGGTACATCACCGCGGCGAGCTCGCCTACTGGGTGGCGAGGGCCGAGTGGGGCAAAGGCATCGCCACGGAAGCTTCGCGTGCCGCGCTCGCGTATGCGTTTGATGTGCTCGGCTTACATCGGATGGACGCGCATCATTACGTGGAGAATCCGGCCTCGGGCGCTGTGATGAGTCATCTGGGGATGCAGTACGAGGGACGCCTGCGCCAAGTGGTCTGGCGCGACGGCGTCCCTCGTGATCTGGAACTGCACTCTATACTACGGAGCGACCCGCGGCCCTAGCGCCGCGGTGGGCGCCCACCGGCACCCATCGCCGGCATGTTGGCCACGTTGCTGTCGAACTTCGTCTGTTGCTCTGCCGTGAGCACCGCGCGAACCGCCGCCATCGTAGCTTGGCGCTGCGCCATCATGCGCTGACGTGCTTCTGGATCACGCATGCCGCCCGCCTGCATTGCGGCCTGCTGCGATGCGCGTGCCGCCGTTTGTATCGAATCAACCTGTGTCTTCTGCTCAGCAGACAGCGTGATGCCCTCAAACAGGCGCTCGTTCTGACGTGCCTGCATCGCGGCTGGGTCGCCCATTCCACCCTGTCGTCCGCCGCCCTGGCTCTGCGCCGAAAGCGGCGCCGCCACTGCTGAAGTCATCACTGCCGCCAGAACCATTACTGCACGCATTTTCCGCATCACTGCCTCCAAGAGAGAAACCGAGAGACCATTGCTCTCACTACCCCATAAACGTACCAAGAGCCTGCCACGTTAATATTGAACACGAAGTTGTCGGGCCCCCACCCGGAGAATGAAGTGCCGAGAACCCGCCTCGCTAGCCCGCGCATTGCGCTGGTGGCGTTGTCATTTCTGCCCCTAGGCCTGTTGGCGCAGGGGAATGCCTTACCACTAAAACTGCCGCCGAGTCCAACCAGCGGCCCCATTTCCGTACCAGACCTGATGACGCGGCTCTACAGGATCGCCGACGACTCGATGGGGGGGCGGCCCACAGGCTCTGAGGGACATCTCAAGGTCACCCAGTACATCGCGGATGAGGCAAGGCGCCTTGGTCTACGACCCGCAGGCGTCAACGGCAGCTACTTCCAAGAGCTTCCGATGTCGCTGCGCGGTTTTGCAGCGGGCTCCTCGGTGACGCTTGCCGGACGCAGCTTTGCGATAGGCACGGACTTCGCCCCGATGTTAGCGCGCGGTGCTCAGCCGCGCCCCACCGACCGTGCCTCCATCGTCATTGGCGGGACCCACGGTGACTCGTCCACGTGGATTACGGCGGATGAAGCGCGCGGCAAGATCGTTGTGCTCCGTCCGAATGACCGACTTCTACAACTTGATCAGCGCTTTCTCGCGGTGGGGCGGGGCACTCGCTTTGCCGAAGCCGCTGCCGTGGTGGTGCCCGCGTGGGAACAACTCGCCGCACCGGCGCGCGCGCAGCTCTCGGCGGCAACGCTTGCGCAGGGGCTGGAACTCAGTGGCCCCGTGCTCCCTCCGACCTTGATCGCATCTCGTGCGATGATTGAGGCCTTGCTCGCCCAAGCGGGAAGCGAGGCTACGATGAGTCTTCGCTATGACGTATCGCGTGCTCCTGCGCGCAACGTTGTGGCGGTGCTGCCGGGCAGCGACCCCGCGCTTCGTGGACAATACGTTGCGCTGGGGGCGCACACAGATCACGATCCCTTGCTCGCGCGCGGCCTCGACCACGACTCGCTGCGCGCGTTCAACCAGGCCCGCGACCGCATCGCGCGTGAAACTGGCGCGCGGCGCCCGACGCCCGCCCAGCTGGCTGCGGTGCGGGTCAACATGGATTCCCTGCGCGCGCTCCGGCCAGCTCGCACGGATTCAATCAAGAATGGCGCCGATGATGATGGGTCGGGCACGGTCACGCTGCTCGAGATTGCGGAGGCGTTCGCAACGTCCAGCACCAAGCCCAAGCGCTCCGTGCTCTTTGTGTGGCACGTCGCAGAAGAAATCGGCTTGCTGGGCGCGGAGCTGTACTCACGCGAGCCCACCGTGCCGATAGACTCGATTGTCGCACAGCTCAACCTTGACATGGTGGGCCGCGGTGGCGCGCAGGACATCGCCGGCGGCGGTCCGCGCTACATCCAACTTGTGGGATCACGCCGGCTCTCACGCGAGCTTGGCGATGTGGTGGAGGCCATCAACGCGAAGCAGCCGATGCCGTTCCGCTTTGACTACGCCTTCGATGCCGATGGACATCCTGAGAACATTTACTGCCGCTCAGATCACGCGATGTATGCGCGCTATGGCGTGCCCGTGACATTTTTTCACACCGGACTGCACCCGGACTACCATCAAGTCACGGATGAACCGCAGTACATCGATTACGAGAAGATGGGGCGTGTCGCGAACTTGGTATTCGATGTGGCCACGGAATTGGGCAATCGGGCGAATCGGCCGCGTCTAAGCGTGCCCAAGCCGGACCCGATGGCGCGCTGCAGGCAGTAGCTGGACGAAAGACGGAAGACGAAAGGGGAGCGAGACTCGATGTCTCACTCCCCTTTGTTTGTTCAGCGCGGGCCGCGGTACGGACCGCTGGGTTTACTGCCGCTGGGCTTGTTGCCGCTGGGCTTGTTGCCGCTCGGCCGTCCGCCGCCACTCGAAGGGCCGCCTGGGCGTCCGCCACCACCACCCCGTCGGCGTCGCGGGCCAGAACTCGGCCCAGAGCCAGCCCCAGCGGCGCCAGAGCCGGACGATGCACTCCTTCCGTCTTCCGCCTTCCGTCCCGCGTGCTCAGACGTCTTCCGTCCTGCAGGCTCGGTGCTCTTCCGCGCTCCACCGCCCCCATGCGAATTCTTCCGCTCAAGCTTGGCCTTCGCGCGTGCGCGCTCTTCGGCCTTCCGCGCGCGAATCGCCGCGATGCGTTCGGCGATTGGTACCTCAAAGCGCTCAACAGGAACGTGGCCGTAGTTGAAGCCTTCGAGTGTGCGCCGCGGCAACTTGCGTGCAATCGCTTTCTCGATGCTGCGCAGATCTGCCTCTTCTTCCGGCGAGACCAGCGTGAACGCTTCGCCCGAGGCATCAGCGCGCGCTGTGCGGCCCACGCGATGGATGTAATCCTCAGGCATGTGCGGCACATCAAAGTTCACGACATGCTCGAGCGCCTCAACGTCAATGCCACGGGCCACGATGTCCGTGGCGACGAGCACGCGAATCTTTCCATCCTTAAAGTGCGCGAGGGCTTCCGTACGCTGTGCCTGCGACCGATTGCCGTGGATGCGGGCATTGGGCACGCCAGCCTTCGTGAGGATGTCCGCGAGGCGATTCGAACGATGTTTGGTGCGCGTGAAGCAGATCACGTTGCCAACGACGTTCGCCCGGAGCAGCGCGATGAAGAGATCCGCCTTGAGCGTTTCCTTCACGGCCCACACGGCCTGCTCAATCTTCGCGGCAGGCTTGGACACGCGCTCCACGTTCAAGCGCACCGGCTCGTGAAGCATCTGCTTTGAGAGCTCAACAATCGGCGCTGGCAATGTGGCGCTGAAGAACAGCGTCTGACGCTTTGACGGGATCTGCCGGAGCACCTGCTTGATGGCGGGCAGGAAGCCCATGTCGAGCATGCGGTCCGCTTCGTCGAGGATGAGGACTTCGAGCTTGCTGAAGTCCACGTACTTGCCGCCTTGGCCCATGTGATCGAGCAAGCGGCCGGGCGTCGCGATGACCACATCCACCTTGTTGCGGAACGCCGACTCCTGCGGGCCCATGCCAACGCCACCGAACACGGCGGCACCCTTGATGCCGCTGTGCTTGGCGAGGTTCACGAGGTCGGAGTGCACCTGCGCGGCGAGCTCACGCGTGGGTGTGAGCACCAACGCGCGCGTTGCCCGCGTCTGGTGCTGCGAGAGGCGGTGAAGCAGTGGAAGTAGGAAGGCGCCGGTCTTGCCGCTGCCGGTCATTGCGCAGGCGAGGACGTCCTTGCCATCACGCGCGTGGGGGATGGCGTCGAGCTGGATCTGCGTCGGAACGGTCCAACCAAGATCTACGGTGGCGCGGACGAGCGACGGGGCGAGCCCGAGAGATGCAAACGAAGTCAAAATAATCTACTGAAAGTGAAGCAAGGTTCTTGCGAGCCCTAAAGATAACCTAAACGGCGTCACCACGAAGGCACGAAGGGCGCTCAGTACGCCTGAAGCCCCGCAGTTCCTCATAAATATTGCTGCTTTCAGGGGTCGCGGGGCCGTGAGGTTGTCTCGGCTCCCTTCGTGCCTTCGTGGTGACCCGCCTTACTCGTATCTGAGCGCTTCGATGGGGTCCAGCCGAGCGGCACGGCGAGCGGGCAATACACCGAAAACCACGCCGATGCCGACCGACACCACCACCGCAATCAAGGTCAGTGCGAGCGGAGGCGACGCCTCGATGCCAAGCAGCTTCGTCACCAACGCGCCTGCACCGAGCCCGACGATGATGCCCACGATGCCGCCGATGCCCGTGAGCGTCGCGGCTTCAATCAAGAACTGCGCCGCGATATCGCCCCGTGTGGCGCCCAGCGCCTTACGGATGCCAATCTCGCGCGTGCGATCGGTCACGGACACCATCATGATTGCCATCACACCGATGCCGCCCACGAGCAGCGCCACCGACGCCAGCACTAGCATCACCACGAAGAAGACGCCGGTCAGTTGATTGAATACTTCCAGAATCTGATCGGCCGTCACCAGATCAAAACTGTTGCGCTGCGACGGACGCAGACGACGCGACTCGCGCATCGCAATCGTCACTGCCTCCTGCGCATCCGCGACGCTCACTCCCTCGCGCGGCACCACGGGAATCCACAGCGCATTCGTCTTGTCGAAGCGAAACTGCGCCTCCAATAGTTTGAACGGAATGATGGCCCCGGTCTCGGCGCCTGGTGGTGCAAAGATGTTCTCGGGCGGTTGGTACAAACCAATCACCTCCATCGGACGACCACCGACCTGCATCGTCTTGCCCACGATGGACTCTCGCCCAAAGAGCCGACGCGCCTTCGCGTCATCAAGCACAACCACTGACGCCCCGCTCGCCACTTCATTGCGCGTGAACCAACGGCCTTCGGTAAGCTCGCCGCCTTGAACGAGCGTGAACCCGTCGTCCGCGCCGAAGATCGCCGTGGGCTGCGAGCGCTCCGCGCCGTAGGACAGCCGTGTGAGGGTCTGTCCCCAGATGCCCGCGTACGCAACTTCGGGGAGCCGCTTGATGCGATCGGCCTCGTCGCTCGTGAGGTCGGGGCGAATACGGATGTAGGCCGGCGGGTTGTCGGGGTTCACCGGCGTGCTGGAGTACGCCTTAAGCACATAGAAGGTGGTCGGTCCCGCGACCTCCACCGACGCGATGATCTGTGAACGCAGCCCCTCCACCAGCGAAGCCATCGTCATCACGGTCGCCACACCAATCACCACGCCGAGAATGGTGAGGGCTGAGCGGAGCTTGGCCACGCGCATCGTATCCATGGCGATGCCGACGTTCTCCTTGTACTGATCGAGCAGCACCAAGATGCGCATGCGCTATTCCTGCCGCATCGCGGCCACGGGATCCAGCCGCGCAGCGCGGCGGGCAGGGTACACGCCGAAGATCACGCCAACGCCCGCGCCGAGTGCCAACGCCACGAGCACCGACCACCAAGTAATCCTGGCTGGTAACGGGCTCACCACGGAGACGATGAACGCGAACGCCCATCCGGCCATCACGCCTAGCAAGCCGCCGAGCGCCGACAGTGCCACCGTCTCCGCGAGAAACTGCCGTTCGATGTCGCGGGCGCGCGCGCCTACCGCCTTTCGAATCCCAATCTCACGCGTCCGCTCGTTGACGGCCATCAGCATGATGTTCATGATCACGATGCCGCCGACGACGATGCCGATTGCCACCACGGCCGGTACCACTGCGAACAGAATGCGCGTGAGATCTTTCCAGAAGCTCACCAGCGCATCCGAGGTCTCGATGGAGAAGTCATTCTCCTCGCTCGGGCGCAGCCCATGCGCCAAACGCATCGCCTCTTCGGCGCGCTGCATCAGTGCCGCAACATCTCCGCCTTCTGGGACCTTCACCGAAACCGTATTAGTGAGGCGACGTCCGTAGAGCATCTCGAACCGCGAGATGGGAATGAGTGCGTAGTTGTCAAACGATTGCCCAAGCACACGCCCCTTGGCCTCATTCACGCCAATCACCGTGAAGCGCTCGCCCGCCAGCTTCACTTCTTGGCCGATGGGGTCCACCGCTTCAAAGAGCTTTTCCGCGACCTCCGCCCCAAGTACGACAGAGGGAAGGCGTCGCTGGACGTCGAGGTCTGACAATGCCCGCCCGAACATCGGCTTGTAGTCCTGCACAATCTGATACGGGGCCGTGATGCCAAAGACCATCACGGAGCCAATCGTCCGACTGCGCCACACGACGTCGGTGTTTGGGGTCGGCCATCCGGACTGCAGGGAGATGGCGTCCGCTTCGGGAATGGCCGCGCGTACAACGTCGGCATCGCGCGACGTGATGCGCGGGCGCTTCTGCACCCGCGCCCACTGATCGTCGTTGAAGGTGCCGAGTTGAATCGGCGTGCGGCGCACTTGGAAGGAGTTCGCGCCAATCATCGCGTCCGCGATGTTCTCCTTCACGTAGGCATTCATCCCTTGGATGATGGCCACCACCGCAATCAAAAAGGCGACGGAGACGATGATGCCTAGCAGCGTGAAGAAAGTCCGGAGCGGATTGCCGCGGATCTGCGCAATGGCGATTCCAAGGACGTCACGGTGGCGCATCATCTACGAAAACTAAATGGGCGCGACCCAAGGCCGCGCCCATCTCGTCTAAAGAGGTCACGACTACTCGTGCCGCAGGGCCTCAACAGGGTCCAGTTTGGAGGCGCGGGTGGCCGGTAACATGCCAAACACTACGCCGGTGAGCGCCGCGCCAACCAGCGAGGAGACGATTGCGCCGAGGGGGATGGACGCGGGAATGGACGAGTTCGCGCGGATGATCCAGGCTAACAGTCCTCCCAACATCAACCCAATCAAGGCACCCAGCGTGGTAAGGGTCGCCGCCTCCACCAAGAACTGCCAGAGAATGGTGCCGCGCGTTGCGCCCAGCGCCTTTCGCACACCAATCTCACGCGTACGCTCGGTCACCGAGATCATCATAATGGCCACCACGCCCACCCCACCGACGAGGAGGCCGACGGCAGACAATCCGATGCCAACCATAAAAATCGCGCCGAAGAGCGAGTTGAAGGTCTCCATCATCTTGTCCTGCCCCACCAAGTAGAACGAGTTAATCTGACTTGGCCGCAGGCCGCGCATGCCGCGCAGGGTGGCGGTTACCGCGTCCATCGCCGCGTCGCGAGTGACGCCATCGCCCGGTTTCACCATCAGCATCATGGACAGACGCCAGACATCGAGGCGTCGGTATGCCGTCATCATTGGGAGAACCATGCGCGGCGTGTCTGGACCGCGACCGTCCAACGACTTCAGGAAGCCGGCCTTCGTC
This sequence comes from Gemmatimonas sp., assembly GCA_031414535.1. Classification (GTDB taxonomy): domain Bacteria; phylum Gemmatimonadota; class Gemmatimonadetes; order Gemmatimonadales; family Gemmatimonadaceae; genus Pseudogemmatithrix. The sequence continues at coordinate 43,401 of JANNVQ010000054.1, read as the reverse complement.
TGATATACGCCAATCACCTGAAAGCGCGTGCCGTTGAGATCAATCTCCTTCCCGATGGGGTCGGAGTCGCCGAACAAATCGGTCGCAAGCTTCTGGTTCACCAAGGTCACCAACGCCGCGGCGTCGTGCTCGCTCTCGGTAAAGGTACGACCCGGGAAGATGTCGGCTTGGTCGGTGCGGATCCACTCCGTGCTCTGCGCATCGTAGCCCACGTTCTTCACGATCCGGTCGCGATACGTCGCCGTGCCGCCGCCCATCAGCCAGGCCATGGCGCTTTCCACTTCTGGCAGCTCACGAATCGTCCGCCACTCCGCCAGCGATACACCGGGATTGCGGCGGTCAGGACAGTCTTGCGTCGGATTGCAATTATTGAAGCCGGGGTTGCGGCGTCGCACCTGGAAGGTGCTCGTGCCGAACTCGTCCATATCTGATTGAAACGATTGCCGGATGCCGTGCACTGTGGCGCCCATAGCCACCACCACGAACACGCCGATGGCCACGCCAGAAATCGTCAGTGCCGCTCGGACTTTGTTGGCGCGGAGTGACTCGAGGGCCATGAGCATGCCCTCGAAGGTCATCGCGAAGCGATCCCAGATGCGCATGCCCTATTCCTGCCGCAGCGCGGCGATGGGATCCAGCCGTGATGCTCGGCTCGCCGGATAAATGCCGGCGACGATGCCCACGCCCGCGCCAACCACGAGCGCGGCTACCAGCGACCACGGTGCCACGGAGGCCGGCAGCGGAGTGACGGCTGCGATGAGCTGCGCAATACCAATCCCCAGCAAGGCCCCGATAGCGGCGCCGATTACCGAGAGCGTGGCGGCCTCCACCAAGAACTGCGCGATGATGTCCTTGCGCCGTGCACCCAACGCTTTGCGTACGCCGATCTCACGTGTGCGCTCAGAGACCGCCACCAGCATGATGTTCATAATCACCATCGCGCCGACGACGAGGCCGATGGCCGGAAGTGCTGTACCGAAGAGGATCAACTTGCCCTTCAACTCATCGAAGAAGCTGAGCGCGGCATCGGAGGTCTCGAGCGCAAAGTCGTCCTTCTCACCGGGGCCGAGGCGCCGGAACCCACGCAGGGCTTCGCGCGAGACTTCCATCCCGTCGTCGAGAATCTCACGGTTGCTCGCCTGGACGGTAATGCGCCCGATGTCGCCGCGCGGTCGGATTGTGCGGGACAGCGGCGCGCTGAAGGGCGCGATGACCATGCGGTCCATCGAGAACCCAAACACCGAGCCCTGCGGCTCAATCAAGCCGACCACCTGATAGACATGGCCGCCCAGTCGCAGTTCGCGGCCCACCGGATCGAGGTTCGGCCAATAGTACTTCGCGATCTCGTCGCCGATGACGACCACTTTGCTGCCGGAAGCGACATCCTGCGAATTAAAGGCGCGGCCTGACGTGATGGCGAAGCGCTTGATCTCGAAGTAGCTCTCGTCCGTGGCGATGGCCTGTACCGACTGCGGCCGTGAGCCCGGCGCGGAGGCGTTCATGAACGTCTCGTTCACGCGGGCCACGCGGAACTGCGAGCCCAAGGCCTCGGCGACGACATCGGCGTCGGGCTGGAAGATGCGTGGTCGGCGCAGGTATGCGCGCCACTCATCATCATCTTCGTTTGGCGTGAAGTTGGGGAATCGCCGGAAGTCGAAGGTGTTGATGCCAATGATCTTAGCGGCGAAATCGTTCTCAACGTAATCGCTCATCCCTTCGACAATCGAGACGACGGCAATCAGGAACATGACGCCGATCATCACGCCAATCAGGGTGAAGAAGCTTTTCAGCTTCTGCACCCTGATCTGCTGCAGCGCTAACCGAACCGCTTCAATCAGCGGCATGTGTCACTCGTGTCGAAGGGCTTCCACTGGATCCAACTTGGCGGCGCGCGCCGCGGGAATCATACCGAACAATACGCCAGTGACCGCACTGGCCAACAGCGATGCCACCACCGCACCCGGCGGGATGCTCGCCTCAATGCTCGTGCCGGTCCGAATCAGGAAAGCCACCAACCAGCCGCCGCCGAGGCCAATGACGGCCCCGATGCCGGTGAGGGTGACCGCTTCAATCAAGAACTGCCAGAGGATTGTCAGGCGCGTCGCGCCAAGGGCCTTTCGTACCCCGATCTCACGGGTACGCTCGGTCACGGAGATCATCATGATGGCGACCACGCCCACCCCGCCCACAATCAAGCCCACGGCGGACAGCGCAATCATCACGAGAAAGAACATGCCGAAGATCTTGTCGTAGGTCTCCATGAGCTTGTCCTGCGTGATGATGGCGAAGCTCGACTCCTCGGTTGGGCGCTGGCCGCGCATACCACGAAGGGTGGCCGTCACCTCGTCCACCATCAGGTCGCGCTCCACTCCCGCTCGTGGCTTAATCACAAGTCCCATATCGCTGCGTCGCACGTTGAGGGCGCGCTGCAACGTCGTCACCGGCATCACGCCCTTGGGGCGATCGCCGCCAGCGAGGAACGACGCGTTGTCCTTGTAGATGCCGATAACCTGGAACGGGATGCCGTTCACCGTCATCGTCTTGTCGAGCGGATCGCTGTCGCCAAACAAGCGTTCGGCGGCCGTCGTGTTGAGGACGACCACGCGCGCCGCCGAGCGGAACTCCTGATCGGTGAACACGCGGCCCCCCGGCTGCATCTCCGGAGCGCCGAAGAGGCTCCAGTTGGCTGTGTAGGCTTCAATCGATGCCGAGGGCAGCAGTTGATCGCGATACTTGAACGCGCCGCTCCAATCCATGCGAACGCCCACAGCCGCCGCGTTCTCAAGCGTGGACACGCGGTTCACCTCGTCCCACGTGATGGACGGGTTCCGCAGCCACGCGCAGGTGTCTTCCGTACCGTCGCAGGCCTCGAAGCTGATGGGATAGCGCGACACGAAAAAGGTTGTCGGTCCCGTGGATTCGAAGTCCTTAGCTACGCTCATGTTGATGCCGTGCACCGCCGCCGAGATCACAACCACGACGAACACACCCACAGCGACACCGAGAATGGTCAGGCCCGCCCGCACCTTGTTGCCGACGATGCTCTCGACGGCGATGCGCACGCCTTCCGTAATGTTGTAGATCCGGGCGCTGAGGCTCACGGGCTACTCCTGACGCAGTGCGACGACGGGATCGAGGCGCGATGCGCGGCTCGCCGGATACACGCCAGACACGATACCGACGCCCATGCCGACGGCAACGCCGACGACGATGGACCAGGGCGCGACACTTGCCGGCAGCGGCGTGACCGCCGCGATGGCCTCCGCGAGCCCGATGCCCAGCGCGATGCCCATCAGCGCACCAAGGGTGCTCAGCGTCGCCGACTCCACGAGGAACTGCGCCAGGATGTCTCGGCGCTTCGCACCGAGCGCCTTACGAATGCCAATCTCTCGTGTACGCTCCGCAACCGCGACGAGCATGATGTTCATGATGACAATCGCGCCGACGACGAGTCCAATCGCGGGCAAGGCCACTCCGGCAATCACCAAGTAGCCTTCGATCTTGTTCCAGAACTCGAGAGCACTCTCTGAAGTCTGCATGGCGAAGTCATCCGTCTCACTCGGCCGCAGCCCGTGGCGCGTGCGCATGACGGCGCGGACCCGCTCCTGCGCCTCCATCAGCACGGCTTGGTTGTCCGCCTGGATCACGACCGCGTCAATCATCTGCGAGGCGGGATTCAAAAGCTTGCGAATCGGCGAGCGCCACGGCGCGATGACAAAGTTGTCAAACGAGATGCCGAACGCCGATCCACGTGACTCCGTCACGCCAATCACGCGGTAGGGCGTGCTACCGATGCGAATCTCTCGGCCGATTGGATCGAGGCCTGGAAAGGCGCGGTCAACCATATCCGGCCCGATAATGACCACGTTCTCACCCTGCGAGAGTTCCAGCGCGGTGAACTCTCGACCATCCTGCAACGCCAGTTTCTTGATGGCGAACCAGTCGCCGTCAATGCCAATGGCATTGGTCTGGCGAGGCCGCGCAAAGCGCGTGACGGCCGTGACGTTGCTCTCCGATTCCTGGGCCCAGCGCGTGCCTTCGGGCAGCGCCTCCACCACTGGCAACAAATCCGAGACGTACAGTCGCGGACGGCGACGCCACGAGTCCCACTCCGCCTGGTCTACGTCGCCGAGATTGATGTTCGGCGCGCGGCGCAACTCAAAGGAATTCACAGCAATGAGCTTGCCGACCAAATCCTCCTTCATATACCGGCCCATGCCCTCGATGATGCTGACCACCGTGATGAGGAACATCACGCCGATGCAGACACCGGCCAGCGTGAAGAAACTCTTCAGCTTCTGCACGCGGATGGTATTGAGGGCGAGACGCACCGCCTCGAAGATGGGCACGGAGGTGTTCTGCTGTGCTTAGAGCGTGATGCCGAGCTTCTCAGTGAACGCCGCGCGACGCTCGTCGCTGGCGATCTGGCCGTCACGCAGCACGACCACGCGCCGCGCGTGTGCGGCGATGTCTGGCTCGTGCGTCACCATGATGACCGTCTGGCCCGTGTCCGCGAGGTTCTCGAATACGCGCATGATTTCTTCAGAGGTTGTGGAATCCAGGTTGCCGGTCGGTTCGTCGGCGAGCAGGATGGAGGGACGGTTTACGAGGGCACGGGCGATGGCCACGCGCTGGCGCTGACCGCCGGAGAGTTCGTTTGGCCGGTGATGCACGCGCTCGCCCAACTGCACCTTGGTCAGCGCGTCCATCGCGCGCTCTTTGCGCTCACTGGCGGAAACGCCGGCGTACACCAAGGGCAGTTCCACGTTGTGCAAGGCCGAGGCGCGGGGCAGGAGGTTAAACGTCTGGAAGACGAAGCCAATCTCCTTGTTGCGCACGCGAGCGAGTTCATCGTCTTTCATCGTCGAGACGAGCTGGCCGTTGAGCCAGTACTCGCCCTCATTCGGCGTATCTAGGCAGCCGACAATGTTCATGAACGTGGACTTGCCCGAACCTGAGGGGCCCATGATTGCCACGTATTCATTGCGTTTCACGGCGAGATCCACGCCGCGAAGCGCGCGGACGATTTCGCCGCCCATGTCGTACTCGCGCTTCAACCCGCGCGTGACGATGACCCATTCCTTGCCAGGGGCGTCGCCGGCCGAGGTCACGACCGCCTTTCGTTCGGCCGTCGTGCTCAGTGGTGCTTCGTACTCGTTCTCGGTGGTCACGCTGGCTCCTTACGGGGTCTTGGTTTCTGTCGCGGTGGCGGCTGGCTGCTCACGGATGACCTGCCCATCCTTCAACTCGCGGATGGCCTGATAGGTACCTGCAACAATGCGGGTGCCGGCCTCAAGCCCCTCGAGGACTTCAAAGTGCTTCTCACCGGCGATGCCGACCCGCACGGGGCGGAAGGTGACCTTATTGTCAGCGCCGACGACGAACACACCTTCGACGTCGCGCTTGCCCACCTGAGGCGTGGTGCTCTGCGCCGCGTTGGGCGCGGCGTCATTGGTCGCCAAGGCTTCGTTTTCACGGACGGTCAGCGCGATGATCGGAATCGAGAGAACTTGCGCGCGCGAGTCCGTGACAATCTTGGCCGTGGACGAGAAGTCCGGGCGAGTCTCGGGCGGCGCGTTGAGGATGCGGACGGTCACTTCGTAGTCAATCGCTTGGTCGGTGGTGCTGGCCGTCGCGCCGCGCACCGAGCTGTTCGAAATCTCCACGACGCGACCGATGAAGGTCGTATCAGGGAAGGCGTCGATTTGCACGACGGCCGAGTCGCCGAGGCTAATGCGCGAAACGTCAGTCTCGTCCACCTTCACCTTGGTCTCGAGCACAGACATGTCCGAGATCGTGAGCAAGATGGCCTGGTCGCGATTCATGGTGCCCATGATGGCCGTTTCGCCGACTTCCACGTTCAAGCGCGTCACGCGGCCGGTCATGGGCGCGTAAATCGTCGTCCGCGAGAGCTGCCAACGTGCGTCCGTGAGCGAGGCCTCGGCCTGCTTCACGTTCTCCTGTGCGGCCGTCTGGAGCGCTTGGTTTACTTCGAACTGCGTTTCTAACTGCTCAAGTTCTGCGGCGGAGACGAGCGCCTCGTTGGTCTTCCGAATCTCCTGCTGCCGCTCGTAATTGCGCTGGGCCTGCAAGAGGTTCGCGCGCGACTGTGCCAGGCCGGCGCGGGCGTTGGCCAACGAGGCCTCGGCGCGCTGCACCTGCGCGGAGAACTGCTGCGGGTCAATCTGGAGGAGGAACTGCCCCTCGCGAACTTCATCGCCTTCCTTCACGGAGATGCGCGTGATGCGTCCGGTGATGTCGGCGGAGAGATCCGCCTTTCGCGTGGGGAGCACCTGTCCCGAAGCCGTCACCGAGGCGACGAGGTCGCGCGCCTCCACGGCCTCGATGCGCACCATCGCGCCTTTGTTCTTGCCTTTGGCCGCAGCGGAAGCCACCACGGCGCCGATGGCAACGACGACGACGATGGCGATTCCAATCTTGGTCTTCTTAGTCATGACGAGCTCAAACCTCAGCGAAGCGAGCGGCCGACGGCGTTCTCCAACGCCGCGAACGCCCGGTGGAATTCATATACGGCATCAATGCGGTCCGTCTCGGCGCGCTCAAACTCACTGCGCGCCGTCGTAAGGTCCACGAAGGTTGAAGCTCCAACGCGGTAACGCTCCTCGGCCAGCTGCAATGCCTCCCGTGCGGTGACGGCGGTGCGCTGCTGGAGTTCAGCGGCGCGGAACGCAGCCTGTAGCGTCACAAAGGCCGACGTGACGTCGGCCGTGAGCTGAAGCTCCTGACGCCGAATGCTGTAACGGGCGTCTTCGCGGAACGCGTTGGCTTCTTGGAGGCGAGTCTCGCGACCGAAGCCGTCAAACAACGGGATCGAAAGCCCCATTGAGAGATTGTAAGGATTGCGCGTGAAGTCGAACGGATAGCGCGCGTTGGATGCAAGGATTTGCGCCTGCTGGGCCGGGGGCAGCCCAGTGGTGTCGAAATCCAATTGCTTCTGCGTGAAGGCCGAGACATTCGCGCTGAAGCTCAGGGTGGGCGTGTACTCGCCGCGAGCGGCGTTGACGTTGGCCTGCGCCGCCTCGGCGCGGGCATTCACGGCCTTGAGCGCCGGATTGACGCGGCGGGCCGTCTCGAGGAGGTCGGTCACGGTCATCGTGACCGGCGCCATCGTCAGGTTGGCGGTGAGACTCACGCGCTCCGGCATGGTCACGCCGAGCTGCTGGTACAACTGCAGCTTGGCAACGTCCGCAGTGTTACGGGCACGCAGTGCGGCGACTTCTTGCTGGCCGAGTCCCACCTCAGCGCGCTTCACATCAAGCGAGGTCAGCGAGCCCACGCCAGCGCGGGCCTGCGTGAGTTCGAGTTGGAGGCGCTGCTGGACAACGAGCGTGTCTTGAAAATCCGCGCGCGCCTGCGTTTGGAGCGCGAGCAGGAACTGCTGCTGTACTTGGGCGCTGAGCTGGAACTGAGCCGCTGCCACGTCCGCATCAGCGGCGTCCAGTGAGGCATTGGCGCGGCGGATCTGGTTGAACGTGTTCCAGGAGAGCCGCGAGTTGGCTGAGAGATTCCAGTTGGACGAGACGATGTCCGAACTCGCGCCGAAGGACAAGCCGCCGAAGTTCTGTGGACGGCCTTCACGAAACCCGAGGCTTCCGGATGCGTCTGCACTTGGCAGCAAGGTGCCGTAGGCGGCTCGAACCTGCGCTTGCGCGCGATTCCGACCGAGGAGAGCCTGCTGATAGGCCGGATTGTTCTTCGCGGCGATCTCGAGGGCTTGGTCGAGGGTCAGCGTACTCGTCGGCGCGGCCTGCGCCCCGACGTTCAGTGCCGCCACCAGCACCAGCATTAGAGATACAAACGGACGCATCGAGGATTTCCTGGTCGTAATTAAAGAGGGACTCTGCCCAGTGTACGCGCCCTACCGGCTGGTGGTTTCAGACGGTGGATCGTCGCGGAGGGCCTCCAGCCCCGTGGCCGGATGTCGAGCCCGCAGAATCCGTCCCGCCGCGTCCAGCCAAATCTCCCAAAGCAACCTGCCATCACCTGCATCGTGGAGGGTCCAGCGCACGGCCTCGAGCACCCGGCCGGCCACCGTCACGCTGTCTGTACTCCCCTTGCTGATGCGGACCGTGTCTTGGGAGGGGCCGCTGGGCGCGAAAAGCACCACGTCTCGATCCTGCCCAAACCGCAACACGAACCACAGCGCATGTACGACCCCCGCTTCCGCGATGAACACGTCAGCAGGAAGGGGAAGCTCGCGCGCGGATTCCCGTCTCTGGGTGAGAATACGTCCTGACCAGAGAGAACGCTGACGTTCTCCAACCACGCTACCGACCACCGTATTGGCCTCGCGGGACTCCAGTTGGAAGCGGACGGGACCACCCAGTGAGTCGGCATTGAGGACTACTGTTCGGCGCTGTTCGCCTTCGAGGACGTTCGCCTGTGCAACGAACACTGCGCCCGGCGTGGACCGAGCCGCACGGATGCTGAAATCCTCACGGCCCACTCGCGTCCCGTTCACGGAACGCGAAAAGGTGCCCTCGTCGAGGATTGTCACCTGTGCCGGTAGGGTAGGCGTTACGACGGCGAGCAGCAGGAGGAGTCGGAGTAGCGGCACACAGGGAATCTAGTCGCCCTGTCTTGGACGCCCGACTCTCGGGTATACTCCCGCGTGGACTCGACGGCCCAAACACCGGTCATTGCGAAACCTCGGTTGGGAGCCAGAGCCGGAGGCGAGCTCTGGCTCTGGGGTGCGGCCGCGTTCACCGTAGCCGCTGCGCTTTGGCTCCGCGCGCCTTCGGGAATCCTCGCGCTGGTGCTGGCGCTGGGCCTCGCCGTATTGGCGATCGTGGTCTTCAGGGACCGCCGGGTGGCTTTCCTGCGGAGGCTCGTATTCACGCTCGCCGCCGCCGTTTTCGCATTCACGGCCATCCAATACCACCGTGCTGTGGCGGCTTTGGAGCGTCGAGGGCCCGCCATTCGAGAGGCCCTCGCGCGCGAGGCATCGGCCGCGTTGGCCGTGGAAGTGCGGGCCGAAGGCCAAGCGTTGATACGTATCGCGGCGGCTGCCTTGGCGGCCTCGGCTACGCCTACGGAGCCGGGTGTGGCCTTTGCGACCCTCGCGAATCTTGTGCCTCCAGGAGGCGAGCGGGCCGTCATCGTGGCGCGTGGTGGGCGACCCGAAGCTTGGAGTGGCCGTCTATTGATTGCCCTCGATTCCCTGCCATCGCGGACTGGGATGATTGGCACGCCATTCTATTTGGTGGCCTACGCGATTGCCGAACGCGGGCCGCTCCTTGCCGTCGCAACGAGCGTCATTCACGCCGAACCCCCCGCTGATGCCCTGACCCATACCGTCGCGGACCGCGTGGCTCGCGAGACGGGCGTGGACGGTTTCGTGTATGCGTCCCCGGACGCGGTCACGAGCGTGTCCGACGCGGTGCTGCTCGCCGTGGACAGTCTGCCCATCCTGGCGGCGCGCGCCAACACACCGACGGTCGAAAACCTCATCGCATCAGCCTGGGAGCGAAGCTTGCCCTGGCTTGGTGCCTCGCTCTTTCTCATGCTCTTGGCCTTGCTCGCCTTGGCGTGGCGGCGAGACCTCGGACATCGGCCTCGGGTGCTCGCCATCGCCGCGGGTTTGGCGTTGCCGACGCTGTTACCGCTCAGCGTGTTCTCTAACCTGAGCACGGTGTTTGACCCGACGTTCTACCTCGTGACGGCTGGTGGCCGCTACACGGCCAACGCGGCGGCATTGGCCCTCACCGCGGCCTTGATGCTTCTGGCGCTGCTGACGCTACGCCGAGCGCGTCCACGTTTTCTCTCGCGGACGCAAGGTGCGTTCGCCGTCATTATCATCGCGGGCTTAGGGCCCTTCCTGCTTCGTGAGCTTGCCGGCGGCGTGCAGGTCCCAGCGGTCGGGGTGCCCGTGGACCTGTGGCTCTCGTGGCAGGTGACGCTGTTTCTTGCTTCGGTCACTGTGCTGCTTCTCGGGGTGACGGCGGGTCAGAGTGCACTGGGCGGCGATCGCGGACTTCCACTCTGGAGCGCGCCAGCCCTCGCGATGGTGGCGGCTTTCCTCGCGCCCCTGCTGCTCGAGGCCCCGGGACGATTCCCTCAGGCATATACCGTGCTCTGGGCCGCAGCCATTGCTGCGCTCGCCATCACGCGGCGCGCTCGGGCCATCGTGGTGCCCGTGGCGCTGGTGGCGGCGTTCGGCGCCACCACGCTCACCTGGTTCTCTGCCGTGCGCGAGCGCGTGGACCTCGCCGTGCGTGACGTGCAGGGACTCGAGCGCCCCGATCGGGATCGCGCGGTATTGCTTGACCGCTTTGCCGAATCTCTGGACCCGAGCCGCGCGGCCCGGAGCCGCGTCGAGCTGCTCGCGCAGCTCGCACGCACCGAGCTCGCACGCGCTGAGTATCCCACCGAGATGGCGACTTGGGATGCGGACGGATCTTTGATCGCGGAACTGACGGTGGGTCGCGCCGCTGGCGTCACGCCGGGCGTGAATCTCATTGCCGCAGAGGCGCAGCGACGCCTGACGCCAATCCTCACCGAGACGCAGGGCAATCCAGGACTGCACGTCATCCTTGCGCTCCCGCACGCCGACGGATCGGCTACCACCATCGTGGTGGCACCGCGCTCACGTCTCGTCGCGCAAGATCCTTTCGGCGCCTTACTGGGCTTCACGCCTCCCCCTGCGCCGGAGCCACCGTATGCCTTGCGCATTGGCGATGCCGCCCCAGAAGTCGGGAGCGCTAACGCGTCGGGCCGCGGTCGCTGGACGCGAAACGGGAACGAGTTGCATGGGGACTGGGAACTGCCGAGCAGCGCTGGACTTTCACGGCGCTTGCACGCCGTTGTGGACCTGCGATCGTTTGGTGCGCTGGTGACGCGCGGGGTGCTGCTCGTCCTAGTGGATCTGGCGGTGCTCGGTAGCATCTGGTTGCTCATCGTCGCCGCCGAGGGTGCGTTGCCTCGCTGGTGGCGGCAGCGGCGCCGCGAACTGTTGGGCAGCTACCGAGCGCGGCTCTCCGCCGCGCTATTCGTGGCCTTCCTCGTGCCTTCGCTACTCTTTGGCCTTTGGTCGTTCCGTCGCCTGAACGCAGACGACCGACAGTCGCGCGATCTCTTGGTGCGTGAGACCCTGCGCGCCGTGGCCGCGCAGGACGTGACTTTGGCTCAAGCTTCGGCGCGGTTCGAGACGCCGCTGTTCCTCTATGCACAGGGTTTGCTCCTCGCCACGAGTGATCCCTTGCTGGATGCTTTGGCTCCCGTCGGCCGGCTCTTGCCCCCGAGCGTGATGGCGACGCTGGCGGAGAGCGATGAGGTCACGACTGGCAGTGAGCAAGAAGTGGGCGCCGCTGCCGTGCGGCTCGGCTATCGCGCCGCGACGGATTCCGCTGGCCTGCAGTATGTGCTCGCCGCGCCCGCGCGCCTTGATGATCGTCTGTTGGACCGCCGTCGCAATGACCTCGCAGTATTCCTGCTGTTTGCCCTGGCGCTTGGCGCCTTGGGTGCGCTGTGGGCCAGCGGCGCCGCGTCGCGTCAGCTCTCGCGTCCCATTCGCGAGTTGCGCGACAACGCCCTCGCCCTCGCGCGCGGCCGACCGGTGGTTCCGTTGCGTGAAGATCCACCGGTGGAATTCGCGCCTGTGTTTCGCGCGTTTGGCCGAATGACCACGGACTTGGCCGAAAGCCGCGAGGCATTGGAGACTGCGGAGCGTCGTCTTGCGGCCACGCTGCGGAGCGTGGCATCCGGCGTTTTGGCGCTCGATGAAGGTGACCGACTCACGTTTGCGAACCCTCGGGCCGAGGCGCTGCTTGGGGAGTCCTTGGCCGTTGGAGGAGCGGCACCTGAAGCCGTGATGACCCTGCTGAGTCATCGCCTTGAGGAGTTCCGCGCTAACTCCAGCGACGATGGCGCGTTTGAGTTGGAGCATATGGGTCGGCGCTTAAGCGTGCGTCTGACGCGCATCGCTCCGGGCTCGCGGCGGACGGTGGTCACCATGGAAGACGTGACGGAAGTGGCGCGCGCCGAGCGCGTGCTGGCTTGGGGCGAGATGGCGCGGCAGGTCGCCCATGAGATTAAGAATCCGCTGACCCCGATGCGTCTGGGCATGCAGCATCTGCGCCGGGCGCGGCACGACGCGCGCGTAGACTTTGACCGCGTGCTCGACGAGAACACCACGCGCATCCTCGCCGAGATTGACCGCTTGGACGAGATTGCGCGGGCATTCAGTCGCTACGGTTCGGCGCCGGAGCGCGAGCTTCCCGCTGAGGTGGTGGACGTGGCGGCGGTGGCGCGGGACGTTCTGGAGCTCGAGCGCATGGGGCAGGCGGAGGTGGCGTGGGAGGCTTCCATCCCGAGTGCGCCAGTCATGGCAAACGCGCGAGCCCGTGAGCTACGCGAAGTCTTGCTGAACCTTCTGGAGAACGCCCGCCTCGCTGGGGCCACCAGCGTCCGCCTTGCCGTCATGGAGGACGCGGAGGGAGCCCTCGTGCAGGTGTCGGATAATGGCAGCGGCATTCCCGAGCATTTGTTGTCGCGCATTTTTGACCCACACTTCTCCACGCGCACCAGCGGTAGTGGCCTAGGCCTCGCCATCAGCAGGCGGCTGATTGACGGCTGGGGCGGGAGCATCAACGCCGAGCGAGGAAGCCCGGGCGGCGCGGTATTGAATATCCGATTAGCTCGCACCCGCATCGGCTGAGTATCTTGCAGGGGCGATGCATACCAACGAGCACGCGCTCCCGAGCCGCCACGCTACCGGAATCCCTCCGCATCTTGCGGATTGGCAACTGCCCCCTGATTGGCGCTGGGGGGTGGGAGGCGTGTACACGCCTCATCGCTACGCGCATGAGGTGATTGACTCGCTGGGCCGTTCGCTGGCGCTGGTCACGGCGCCGGATTCGGCGCATCACGGCTGGTTGTTCAACGAAGCGCGTGCCTTGGCGCTCAGAAACCATCCGAGCGTGCCCACCACGTATCACTTCTGGCAGCAACATCCCGGAAGCCGTCGCGGGCCAGGGTACCTGCGTCGCTGGATTACCGGCGAGACGATTCTCGAGCGCCTGCATCGGACCGGCGGTCCAGAGGCCGTGCCCTTTGCGCTGCGCATGTTACGCGCCATCGGCTCCACGCTCGCGTACTTACACGACTCTGGTGGTCAGCACGGCGCGATTGCGCCGGGATCCGTGTACTTCACGCCGACGGGCCGCGTCTGGTTGTTGGGTTGGCAGTGGGCGGTTTCGGCGGATGAGCGACCGGCTGGCATCGTGCCCGATCCGGCGTGGTGCCCGTACGCCCCCGAGTGGAAGGGCGCTTGGAGGCCGAGCCCTGCTGCGGACCAATGGCAATTGGGTGCCTTGGCCTTCGCCTTGCTCACGGGAGAGGTGCCGGTGGCTGGCGCCACGCCACCGATTCGCCTCGCACGACCCGACACGCCGGCCACGGTCGCCGATCTTGTAGACCGCATGCTCCACGACGATCCAGCGGAGCGTTTTTCCTCCATCGCTGGAATGCTGCGTCGCATCGAGCGCATTTCCGGTACGGCGTCCCTCGCCTTCCCGGGGACGGAGCAAGCGAGCGGCGAGCACGCCGCCGTGAGCGAAGAGGACCGCCTGCGGTGGGCTACGGGTGACGATTACGAAGTGCTCGCGCCTTTGGGGCAGGGCACATACGGTAGCGTGTGGCGCGTGCGTGATCTCTCGCTGGAGCGTGAAGTGGCGCTCAAGATGTTGCACCCGACGGTGGCGCGGAATGCGACGGCCGTGGGGCGCTTCCGGCGCGAGGCCCAGTTGGCAGCACAGCTTCAGCATCCGGCCATCGTTCCGATCTTCGCGTGGGATAACAAGGGCGACGTGAACTGGTACATCATGGAGCTCGAGGAAGAAGGCTCCGTGGCGGATCTCGTGAAGCGCTCGGGTCCGCGGCCGTTCGCGGAAATTGCGACTCAGGTGGATGCTGTGCTCGATGGTCTGGCCGTGGCGCACGGCGCGGGCATCATCCATCGCGACCTGAAGCCTGAGAACATTCTGATTGACCGCTATCGCCGCTGGCGCATCGCCGACTTTGGTATTGCCAACGCCTTGGGGTCGCAGAAAGCTGGAGCCTCGGGTACGCCGAACTTTGCGGCGCCCGAGCAGTTGCTCGGTGAGGAGCAGGGCGTGGCCACCGATCTCTTCGCGGTGGCAGGCATCGTGATTTTTTCGCTCACGGGCAAGGTCCCTTTTGATGGCGAAGACGGCCGAGCCATTCTCGCCGCGCAACTGGCCGGCCGTGTGGACCTTTCGGCGTTTCCCGATATTGTCGCCGCTTGGCTCAAACGCGCGCTCGCGCCAGATCCTGCCAAGCGCTTTGCCGATGCAGAAACGATGCGCGCCGCATGGCGCGAAGTCGTACGCTCCGTCTCGCGCGAAGAGCGGCGGTCCAATTCCGGGCTGGCGAAGATTTTCAAACAGCTCGGCGCCGTGTTTCGGGATCGTCCCCGGACGACCTGATTGGTGCGGCGCGAGGGAACCGAGCGTGGACCCTTCGCTCTCCTCAGCTCTCTGGGTCCAGTGCGGCGCGAATCACCTTCAGCAAGTCCCGCGCGGCGAACGGTTTTTGGAGGAAGGCGTAGCGCGCCGCGCCGAGATCAGCGCGCAGCGCCTCATCGTCCGTGTAGCCGCTCATGAGCACGACGCGAATCTCCGGCCGCAGTACCGTGAGACGCTGTACCAGCTCCTTCCCACCGACGCCCGGCATCATCACGTCGGAGAGGAGCAGGTCAATGGGTCTCGGCTCAGCTTCGGAAAGTCGCAAGGCCTCGCCGCCGTGTTCGGCCTCGAGCACCTCGTAGCCGGCGCTGCGCAAGATGCGCGCGAGCGCCGTGCGGATCGCCGGCTCGTCTTCGGCTAGAAGGATGCGCTCGGAGGCCGTGCTGATGTCGACCCCACGTTGCGGACTTGAGCGTCGCTTTTGCGCCGAGGCGACGGATGCTGAAAGCGGAAAGACAACGTCAAAGCGGCTCCCCTCGCCAATCTTGCTCTCGACGGTGATTCGGCCGCCCCCTTCGGTCACGATGGCGTAAGAGGTAGCGAGCCCGAGTCCCGTGCCGCGCCCCGCCGGCTTCGTGGTGAAGAAGGGCTCGTAGAGGCGCTCCTGAACTTCCGACGTCATGCCCGTGCCGGAATCAGTGACGCTCAGGAGCATCGTACCGCTGCCATCCTCGGCGTTGGGGCCGCGGCGCGTGATGATGCTGAGGGTCCCACCGGACGGCATGGCGTCCACCGCGTTGATAGCGAGGTTCATCAACACCTGCTCGAATTGCCCGGCGTCAATCCGGACGATGAGTGGCGTCTCCTCGAGTTCAAGCGACAGCGTCACCGATTCGGGCACGAGCCGTCGCAGAATCAGTTGGATGCCGAGAATCACCTCGCGCACATCCACGTCGCGGGGGATGATGACATCGCGGCGACTGAAGGCCAGCAGCTGCCGCGCGAGTCCCGCGGCCCGATTCGCCGCCGCACGAATGGCATCCACTTCTTCGCGACCCAGCTGCCGTTCTTCGAGTTCAATGCTCAGGACTTCGGCATAACTCTGGATGACGGTAAGCACGTTATTGAAGTCGTGGGCGATACCTCCTGCGAGTCGTCCCACCGCCTCCAACTTCTGGGCTTGGCGCAGTTGCTGCTCAAGCTTGTGTTGTTCTGTGACATCGAGGATGATGCAACCGACTCCGCCCATCAGATGGCCCGCTGCGGGAATCGGGTAGTACGTGCAGGCCCAGCGTCGCGGCCCAGCGGGTGCGGCGGCCGTCACGCCCTCGACGATCATGTTCGTGATGGTCTCGCCTGAGTTCAGCACCCGCTCGAACAGAGGGCGCAGCGTGGGGGCGAGGGTAGGAAGCATTTCCTCGATGGATTTCCCGATGTGGGCTTCCGGCGCTTGGCCGTTGACTTCGGCGAGTGCTTTGTTGATCCGCTGAAAGCGGAGCTCACGATCACAGAACGCGATGCCGTAGGGTGAACTGTCAATCGCGGAGTCGAGGAACCGCGAAGTCTCGTCCAAGAGAGACACGGTTGCATCGCGCTCGGCAATCTTTTCCTCGAGCAACGTGGCCTGCTCCTCGAGTTGCCTGGTCTGCTGCTCCAGCTCCACAGTCTGCTGCTCGAGCTCGGTGGCCTGCTCCTCAACGGTGCGCTGCCGCTCCGAGGCTTCCTCGGCCTTTGCGAGCAGGCCGCTCATGAGGCGCTGACCAGCGATGAACGCGAACGCAAGACCAAACATGCAGACGAGGAACGATATCCAAAGGACCAGGGACTGCGCGTTCAGCCGCTTCGTGCGTACTGCGGACTCCTCGTTAATGAAGTCTTCAAACGGATGCACGAGCGCGTCGAAGGCCAGCGTGCCCTGCAGCGCGAGGGCGCGTGTGAGCGTCCCGCCCTCTCGGACCGGCTTGGCGAAGGCCGACTCCCAGCGGTCTAGCGCAGCGAGTACGGAGTCCAGCCGTGCTCGCTGGCCAACGTTGCCGCTCACAGAATCCTTGAGTGCCGCGAGTAGCACGCGAGCCGAGTCGGAGCGCGAGGCTCGCAATAGGGCTCTCGCGGTGTCAACGTCTGGGCGCAGGAGAAGCGCGCGTACGGCCGCCTCGGCGACCAAAATCTGCGACTCGGCGGTCGTGGCGAGTCTGAGTACGTTTCCGGTGTGCAACACCCATCGCGTGGTGATGCGCTCAGCGGTGAACGCAATGAGAAGCACAGCCGTTATTGTTAGGACAGCCGCGCTGAGGACCCGCCGCCAGCGCGACAGCTCCGTGACGATTGGGTCGTTCAAAGGGTCTGGGCTGGCGTGGCGCAAAAACTTCACCGCGTTGATGACTTGCCCAGTTTGGAGTGCGGGCGTCGGAACGTCAACCTCTTTCTAGAAACCGTGTCGCGCACATTTCGCCTCCTCTCCGCGCTCTGCGTCGGGCTGTTTGCAATTTCGAATCCTCTCGCGGGTCAGTCTTCGCCCGCGGACAGTGCGAGAACAGATTCTGCTGCCGCACAGCGCCTCGCCGCCGTTCGCGTAAACGTGACCCGGGCCGAATCGAATCTTGACCGCCTGCCCTGGGCCGTCGGCAGTCAGCGCGTGGAGCAGATTCGCCGCGGCCAGGCCACAGTTGGCATTGACGAAGCCCTCGCCAACATCCCTGGCGTGGTGGTGGCCAATCGGTACAACTACGCGCTCGACCAACGCGTGTCCATACGCGGAGCGGGGAGCCGCGCCAACTTTGGTTTGCGCGGCGTGAAGGTGCTGCTCGATGGCATCCCGCAGTCCTTGCCAGATGGCCAAAGCCAGCTCACCAACGTGGACCTCGGCGCCATTTCGAAGGTTGAGGTGCTCCGTGGGTCAGCGTCTTCGCTCTACGGCAACGGGTCTGGGGGCGTGATCTCGTTTACCACGGATTTGTCGGCCCCGAGTCCGCTCGGGTTCACCCTGCGGCAGACCAACGGAAGCTTTGGCTTGGCTAAGTCGCAACTGCGGCTTTCGGGGCGCGCGGGCAACACCCTAGGAATGTTGAGCGTGTCGCGTACGAGTACCGATGGATTCCGTCAATACTCAGCGGCGCGAACCGAGCAGCTCATGGCAGCGGTTGATCAAGCGCTCGGCGGAAGTCTCACCCTTCAGCTACGTGCGGGTACGGCGGAAACTCCGAAGGCGCTGAATCCCGGCGCGCTCACGCTCGCCGAGTACACCGCCAACCGCGATACCGCAGCGCTGGCCAATGTGAATCGCGGCGCGAGCCGAGAAGTCTCGCAGCGCTATGTGTCGCTGCGCCTGCGCGGCGCGTCGGAGCGCTCGGAATGGAGCACCGCCATCTACGGACAGCGGCGCTTCGTAGACAACGCATTGGCGGTCGCACCGCCGGGCGCCCCCACTGCCGCGACCTCAGCGCGCGGCACCTACTCGACGTTGGATCGACGCGTGACGGGACTGCGCGTGGACCTGAGCCGGCAACTGAGCGCGAGCGCCAAGCTCGCCACGGGCATCGATTACCAGCGCTCGTTTGATGTACGTCGTAATCAAGCGGCCACCGGAGGGCGCCCGACGACACCGGTGGATACGCTCCTCGTCGACCAGAACGAAGTCGTGCAGAGCGTGGGGCCGTTTGCCCAACTGCAGTGGGAGCCGAACTCTCGCCTGACGACATCGGTTGGTGCGCGCTGGGACCGTCTCCGCTTCCAAGTGCGCGACAACTTCCTGCGCGATGGTGCGGACAACACGGGCAGCCGTCTGTTGACCGCCGTGACGGGGCACGTGGGTGCCGTATACCGCGTGAGTGCGGCCTTCGCGCCGTACGCCAATATTTCCACCGCATTTGAGACGCCCACGACCACGGAATTGCAGGTGCGCCCGGACGGGCAGGGTGGATTCAATCCAGAACTCGGTCCGCAGCGGCTTCGCACGGTTGAAGTCGGGGCACGCGGCGCGCTTCTGGAACGCTTCTCGTACGAACTCGCGCTGTTTCAGGTAGATGCCAGTGACGCCATCGTGCAGTACTTGGAAACCGCGGGTCGGGCCTTTTTTCGCAACGCAGGGCAGACGCGGAGCCGTGGAATCGAACTCGGCCTCAACGCGCGCGCTGCTCGCTGGTTGGATCTGCAGGCCGCGTGGACGCTCGCCGACTACCGCTTTGCGGACTATATCCTGCCGCTGACAAGCACCACGGCCGACACGCTCGACGGGAACCGACTTGCCGGTGTGCCCAAGCGCGCCCTGCGTCTCGGGGCTCGGAGCACGCTCGGGAACTTCCACCTCGACGCGGATCACACTTTCCAGAGCGACATCTTTGGCGACGATCGCAACTTGGTGCCGGTGAAGGGTTGGGGAGACGGCCAACTGAACCTTCGTGCCTCGTACACGGCTCTGTGGCGTGGAATGCGCGCGGAGCCCTTCATCTCGGTGCAGAACGCCCTCGATGCACCCTATGTGGGAGCGGTCACGCTCAATGGGGCGTTTGGCCGCGTGCATGAATCCGCTCCACTCCGCAACTGGTACTTCGGTCTCGAGCTCGGTGCACCGATTATCCGTTGAGCCCGTTGCGGTAGCGATTAGTTTGCTCGGATGCCCAAGAAGACCCTAGCCTTTGAAGTGCGCAATTCCGTCGTTGCCGGAAAAGGCGCGTTCGCGGTTCGCCCGATTACGTCGGGTGAGCAAATCATCGAGTACGTGGGCGAGCGCGTCACGCACGCCCAAGCGAATCTGCGCTACGACGATGACACGATGGATGAACACCACACTTTTCTGTTCACCATTTCCTCTCGGATGGTGATTGACGCCACCTACGACGGCAACGAGTCGCGGTTCATCAATCACTCCTGCGACCCCAACTGCGAAGCAGCGATTGAGAAGGGGCGTGTCTTCATCTCGGCCATCAAGGACATCGCCGTTGGCGAGGAACTGAACTACGACTACGGTTACGAGCGCAGCGGCGACGAGACGGCCGAAGACGAAGAGCGCTACAAGTGCCTGTGTGGGACCACAAAGTGCCGCGGCTCAATCATGGAGCCGGTGAGCGTCTTTAAGAAGCGCCAGCGCGAGCTTGCAACCAAGCGCGCGAAGCGGAAACGTCTTCGCGCGTGAGTTGATGGCCGACGGGGCTCCAGCGGAGCGTCACATCGGCCCCGGCATCCTGCAGCATCTGCGCGAGCCGCTCCGTGTTGCTAGGCGGGATGATGGGGTCGTGCTCACCAGCGGCGAGAAAGACCCGCGTGCCGACGAGCGATGGGAGGGGCGTCACGTCGAGCGGGACCATCGCGCGGAGCAGCACGGCTTCCTGCACGAGCCCTGGGCGCATGAGCAAGAGCGCCGCGGCGATGTTGGCGCCATTGGAAAACCCCACGGCGCTCACACGATTGGTGGGAAACGCGTACGCGGCGCTCGCAGCGGCCACGAAGTCACCGAGCGATTCCGTGCGCGCCTTGAGATCGGGAATGTCAAACACGCCCTCAGCGAGCCGACGAAAGAATCGCGGCATGCCGTTCTCGAGCACCTGACCACGCGGGCTCAGCAGATTGGCCTCGCGGTCGAGCATGTCGCCGACGGGGATAAGATCGTTCTCGTCGCCGCCCGTGCCGTGGAGGAGCAGGAGGGTGCGGGTGGCGCCCTCGCGCGGTTCCCAGCGATGCGTGAAGCCGAGTTCAGTCATTTTCGGGACGAGCCACCGGAGCAGGCGCGGGGAACCAAGCCCGGACGACCTTCGCCACGACGATGCGATCTAAGAGCGGAAAGTTGGCCGCCAGGTAGGCCTCACCTTCGACGCCAATCTTGTCTTGCTGCGGAGCATTGGGTCCGTCACCGTAACCCACGTACAGTGAGTCGATGGCATCAATGCCGCGAATGATCTCGCCAATGGGCGAAAAGCCCATCGCATCGAGGCGTGCGTTGTCGCGCAGATTGACGAACATCTGCGTGGTCCGTGTGTTGGGGCCACCGGTGGCGAACACCAGCGCACCGCGGCGGTTGCTTTGCGCTACGGGATCATCGGCGATCTGCTTGCCGCGCCACTGCGCGCTCACTGCAGGATCTGCGGCAATCCCAAATTGGGTGACGAAGCCGCGAATGGTGCGGAAGAACCGTGCGCCGTCGTAGTACCCGGTGGACACCGCGTCGTAGAATTGCGCTGCGCCCAGCGGAGCCCAGCTCCTACGGATGATGGCATCCACTTCACCCTTACTTGTGCTAAGGCGCACCACGAACGAGTCGGGCACCACGCCTGGTGTGTATGAGGGCGGAGCCGGCTCGGGCCTCGTGCGGGCCTGTTGAGGTGCGCAGGCGGCGAGTCCAGAGACTGCGGCGACGGTAAGCAGTGAGAAAAGGCGCATGACTAGAGCACGTTGTCGTTGCGGCGCATCACGAGCGTACGATCGCGCTCGCGGGTGCCGTTGCGGTATTGGAAGGGCAGGGTGATTTCGCGCGGGCCGACGATGGTGCCAGCAAGCATCCTCAAGCCTCGCGTGTCTTCGGATGGATCCGGCTGGAATCGAATCTCGCTTCCCACAACCTCATAGGTGCCAGTGACCGTCATCGTCTGCAACGGAATCGTACGATTGCGGCCGCGCGGGTCCGAGGCATAGAGCGTCCGACGGTAGCGGATGGACGCCCGGAACTTCCTGTCGGCCCGCAAGGACAGCACGAGGCGGTCGAACACAATCAGGTAGGTGGTGCCATCGTCATCAACCACACGATCAGTTTGCGGCAAGGAATCGCGATCAATGCGACTCGCCATGAATGTCCCCGCACTCACACGAGGCGCCGCCTGAGCGCCGGCGTTGCTCGTGCCCATGCTCGTGCCGATGCAGGCGGCAAAGAGTGCGAAGAAGGCGCGGAATTGCATTGAGGTAAGGTAGCCGGACAACAGGCGCAGGCGGAATGCGGTGGTCTCGTCCGCAAGGACGCGGTGTCAAATTCCGTCCTGCAAGGCGAAGAATTGGCGCCATGCTCGCTGCCATTCAATCTGCCGCCGTGCTCGGCGTTGACGCCTTCGAGGTGACCGTTGAGGTCGATGCCGCCGCTGGGCTCCCCGGATGGACGATGGTGGGACTGCCCAGCGGATCTGTGAAGGAAGCGCGCGAGCGCGTGGGCGCGGCTCTCGTCAACGCCGGCCTCCAATTGCCGCCGCGTCGCTGGACCGTAAACCTCTCGCCCGCCGATGTACGCAAAGATGGGACCGCCTTTGATTTGCCGGTCGCCATAGGAGCACTCGTGGCGAGCGGGCAACTCACGCCGGAGTGCGTGGCGGGACTCCTCTGCGTGGGCGAACTCGGACTGGATGGGAGCATCCGTCCCGTGCGCGGCGCCTTACCGCTCGCTCGTGCCGCCCGGGACGCGGGCGTTCGCGCGCTCGTCCTCCCCGCAGCCAACGCCGCCGAGGCCGCACTGCTGCGCGATGTGCGCTTGGTTCCGTGCAGCTCACTCGCCGAGCTGGTGGCGCATCTTCGCGCGGGTACCTTGCCCGACCCGCCTGCACACACGGAGCCGCCCGTGAGTGCGAGCGAGGCCTGCTTCAGTGAGGTCGTCGGGCAGCCGATTGCCAAGCGCGCGCTGGAGATCGCCGCCGCGGGGGGACACAACCTGCTATTGGTGGGCCCGCCCGGCGCCGGAAAGACCATGCTCGCGCGACGGCTTCCAAGCATCCTGCCGCCGCTCGACGACGATGCGCTGCTCGAGGTTGTGGCGGTGCACAGCGTCGGCGGCATCCTTCCCGCGGATCGTGCGCCCACGCGCGTGCCGCCCTTTCGCGCGCCCCATCACACCATCTCCTTGCCGGGGCTCATCGGGGGAGGCCCGGGACCGCGGCCGGGCGAAGTCTCTCTCGCCCACAGGGGCGTGCTATTCCTCGACGAGCTGCTGGAGCTGCCGCGATACGTGCTCGATGCCATGCGGCAGCCCTTGGAGGACGCGCGCGTCACCATCGTGCGCGCGTCTCAGGCCGTGTCGTTTCCGGCGCGCTTTCTGCTGGTTGGTGCCGCGAACCCTTGTCCCTGTGGCCACGACGGTGAACCGAGCGCTCGATGTCGCTGCTCCGCGGTGGAAATTCAGCGCTATCGGTCGCGTCTCTCTGGGCCACTCGCGGAGCGCATTGACCTGCACGTTCGCATCGGGGCGGTGAAGCTCGCCGCACTGGGCGAGATGGCACGTGAGGAGAGCAGCGCGGAGATTCGGCTACGGGTGGCGGCGGCGCGCGCGATCCAGGCCAAGCGCTTCGCCTCCCTCCCTGGGGTGCGCGTGAATGGAGAGGCGCCCGGTCGCTGGCTGCAGCAACACGGCCAACTCACCGTGGAGGCGCGCAGTCTCTTGGCTGAGGCCGCCGAGCGGTTGCGGCTCTCGGCGCGGGCGTTTCACCGCACGTTGCGGGTGGCGCGCACGACGGCCGATCTGGAGGGAGAAGAGAAAGTCAGCCCCAGTGCCATCGCCGAGGCACTGTTGTTTCGGGGAGGTGACTCCCAAGAGGGCGGGTGAATCCGATAGTTTACGCCGGTGCAAATCTTCGGTCTCTCCGCGCGCGGCGCCGCCTTTTGTCTTGCCCTCGTCGCTTCCACTGTCGTGGACGCCCAGCAAGCTGTGCCACCCTACGACGTGCTCATTTTGAACGGACGCATCGTGGATGGCAGCGGTGGCCCTTCGTTCGACGGCGATCTTGCCATCCGCGGGGACCGCGTCGCCCTCGTTGGCCCCGCGGGATTCCTGCAAGGCCGTCAGGCCAAGGACACCATTGATGCCACGGGCATGGTGGTATCGCCGGGCTTCATTGACATCCTTGGCCAGAGCGGTTGGTACTTCCTGTACGGCGACAGCCGCCTGATTTCGAAGGTCTCGCAGGGTGTCACCACAGAGATCATTGGCGAGGGCACCACCTACGCACCGCTCAACCCGCGCAACATCGGAGCGCGCCCGGATTCGCTGGCGCGCCGATTTTCTCAGTCCAATGGATTCAGCAATTTCCTTGAGACGATGGAGCGCCGCGGTTCCTCGGTGAACGTTGGTGCCTTCGTGGGTGGGCACACATTGCGCCAATATGGAATGGGGACGCGCACCGGCCCCGCGTCTGAGTCCGCCGTGCGCGAAATGCAGGGTGCCCTGCAGCGCGCCATGCGAGACGGCGCGTTTGGTGTAGGCACGGCTCTCATCTATGCGCCGGGCACATTCGCCGACGCGGAGGAACTCATCGAAGTGTCCCGCGCGATGGCCGAGCTCGATGGCATCTACGTGACGCACCTGCGCTCAGAGGGTGACGGCCTGCTCGACGGTCTCGATGAAGCCATTCGCATTGGGCGCGAGGCCGGCGTGCGCGTGGAGATCTGGCATCTGAAGGCGGCCGGTCGCGACAACTGGGACAAGGGCCCCGAGTCACTCGCGCGCATTGAAGATGCGCGCGCTACGGGCCTCGATATTGAAGCGAACATGTACCCCTACGTGGCCGCGGCCACTGGGCTCACCTCCTGCCTACCGCCCTCGGCCCAGGGGGCGAGTCTGTACACGCGACTGCGTTCCGCCGACGAGCGCGCCAAAATCCGCGCCGAGATTGAGAATCCGACCTCCACCTGGGAGAATCTTTGCAAGCTCGCTGGGCCAGAAGGCGTGCTCATCTCGCGGCTCGGTACTGACTCGCTGCGTCGCTTCTCTGGCATGCGCTTGTCGCAGATTGCCCAGGCTCGCGGTCAGGACTGGATTGAGGCGGCATTCACGCTCATTCGTAGCGAGCGGAGCCGCGTCGAAACCATCTACTTCCTGATGGACGAGCGGAACGTGGTGGAGAATCTCCGCCGGCCCTGGATGAAGATTGGCTCCGATGCCGGTGGCCCGAATCCGCGCGCCGCCTCAGGGCTCGTCCACCCGCGTTCGTATGGAACCTTCACTCGCGTGCTCGGCCCCTACGTGCGCGACCAACAGGTCATCCCGCTGGAGGACGCCATTCGTAAGATGACGTCGGCCACGGCACGGCGACTTGGCATCCAAGAGCGCGGTCTGCTCGCGCCAGGCTTCTTCGCCGACGTAGTGGTGTTCGATCCCAACACCATCAATGACCGCGCTACCTTCGAGCGGCCGCATCAGGTGTCAACCGGAGTCGTGGCGACCTTTGTGAACGGCAAGGCGGTGTGGCGTAACGGTCAGCACACCGGGGCCAAGCCGGGTCGCGCGGTGCGCGGGCCTGCGTATCAGCCGGGTGCCACGGCAGCGGTAGCTCCAGCGCCAGCGCCAGCGCCAGGGTCATCGCCGAGTGCGAGGCCAGCAGGCCCAGCGGCGCCGCCAGCCGTTCGCCCCAGCAGCACCGCCGCTCCGCGTCGCAGGCAGCCCTGACTCGGGGCTAGTTTACTGGCGTGATGATTGACGCCTCCACCTCGCCACAGGGCGACCACACGCTCAGTGCGGAACTGCGCGCTAAGGAAGCGCAGCTACTCGCATGGCTCCGTCGCCGCGGCTCCGTGCTTGTCGGTTTTTCTGGCGGGGTGGACTCGGCGTATCTCGCTTGCGTGGCTCTCGATGCCCTGGGCCCCGGTAGCATGCTCGCCGTGATCGGTCGCAGCGCCTCGTATCCGGCTGCGCAGTGGGAGATGGCCCGCGGTGTCGCCGAGCGCTTTGGCGTACCCGTGTTTGAAGTGGACACGGATGAGATGAATGACCCCCGCTACGCCGCGAATCCCACCAATCGTTGCTACTTCTGCAAGAGCGAGCTCTGGACCAAGCTGGCACCGGTCGCCGACGCGCGTGGCTTGAGCGCAATCGTTGATGGCACCAATGCCGATGATCTGCACGACCACCGCCCGGGCGCCAAGGCTGCGCGTGAGCAGGGAGTGCTGTCTCCGCTCGCGGAGTTGGGATTCACCAAGGCGGAGATTCGTGCGTTGAGCCAGGCACGCGGCATTCCCACCTGGGCGCAACCATCTTCGCCCTGCCTGTCCTCGCGACTGCCCTATGGCACGGCCGTGACCGCCGAGCGCCTCGCGATGGTTGAACGCGCCGAGGCGGCCTTGCGAGTACTCGGTGTGCAGGGTGACCTGCGCGTGCGGCACTTTGGTGAGACGGGGAAGGTAGAGATGGCACGCGCCGAGCTCGCGCAGTGGATGGCGGAGCCCCAGCGCTCCCAAATTGAAGTTGCAGTACGTTCGGCTGGCTTCACGGACGTAGAGATTGATCCCAAGGGCTTCCGCTCCGGCGCCCTCAACATCTTGGCTGGCGTGCCAGGAGCACTGTGATGTTCTTCGGTCTTATTGGACGCGTTGGCTGTGCTATCCTTTTCATCCTGATTGGCGCCGTGGGCTTCGCCACCAAGGACTACTGGATTCCCAAGGTGAAACCGCATTTGCCGCCCATCATTCAGAGAGTGCTGTGAGCCGTCGTGTGCTCATCGTAGACGACGAGCCTGGCATCCGCGCTGCGCTGGCGCAACTGCTGGAGTTCGAGGGCTACGACGTGAAGGCCGTCGCGAGCGGACTCGATGGCATCGCGGCGTACGAGAGTTGGAGTCCGCAGCTCACCTTCCTCGACGTGAAGATGGAGGGTATTGATGGCCTCGAGACGCTGAAGCGCATCCGCACGCTCGACCCCGCGGCCGTGGTGGTAATGATCTCCGGCCACGCCACCATCCAGGACGCTGTAGGGGCCACGCACCTTGGCGCCTACGACATTCTCGAAAAGCCGCTCGACACGGACCGCATTCTCGTCACGCTGCGCAACGCGATTGGGCATTTGGATCTGCGCGAAGAGAATGCGCGGCTACGACAAACAGTGGAACGTCACGGCGAGATTGTCGGCGCGTCGAGCAACGTGAGAAATCTTGTGGTGCAGATTGAGCGAGTGGCGCCCACTGGCGCGCGCGTGCTTATCACGGGCGAGAATGGTACGGGCAAGGAACTCGTCGCGCGGGCCCTGCATGCGCAGTCGCCGCGCGCCAAGCAGCCGTTCATTGAAGTGAACTGCGCCGCGATTCCGTCTGAGCTCATCGAGAGCGAGTTGTTTGGCCATATGAAGGGCTCGTTCACGGGTGCGGTGCAGGACCGCGCTGGGAAGTTCGAGCAGGCCGACGGTGGCACGCTGTTCCTCGATGAAATCGGCGATATGTCCTTGGCCGCGCAGGCCAAGGTGCTGCGCGTGCTTCAGGAAGGTGAAGTCACTCGCATTGGCGGCAACAAAGTACGCAAAGTGGACGTGCGCGTGCTCGCCGCGACGAATAAGCACGTTGAGGCAGAGATTGCATCGGGCCGATTCCGCGAGGATCTCTATTATCGGCTGAACGTCGTGCCGATGGTGGTGCCTGCATTGCGTGAGCGCCGCGAGGACATCCCGATGCTCGTGCAGCACTTCATTGAGCGCCTGCACAAAGAAAGCGGGGTGCCGCCGCGCATCGTAGACGCCACCGCGATGGACCGGCTCTGTGCTCTGGAGTGGCCGGGCAACGTGCGCGAGCTGCGCAACACAGTAGAGCGCTTGCTCATTCTTGCCGCCGGCCCCAAGATCGTGCGCAGCGATGTGGATCGTCTCGTCGGCTCGCGTGTGGGCGATTCATCTGCAGATTCGAGCGGACTTGGCACTCTCGAGCAGTTTGCGACGTACGAGGAGTTCAAGCTGGCGGCGGAACGTGCCTTTCTCACCGCCAAGCTTGCGCAGCACGATTGGAATGTGGCCGAGACCGCTCGCGCGATTGATATGCCGCGGTCTAACCTTTACAAGAAACTGGAGCGCCACGGACTGGCGCGGGAGCAGGCATGAGCGATCGCGACTGGGATAAGGAATTGGCAAAGATTGACGCCGAGATGGCGAAGTCGACGAGCCGTCCCGTCGCTCCGGCGCCACGCCTAAGCGCCGCGCCCAGCCTCGCGCCTGGCGTCGCACCATCTGCCGCGCCGATGGGGATGCCAGCGCCGGCCACCACCAACTTCGGCGTCTATGCCCGCCTCACGTTGGCCGTGGCGGTTGGCGTTGGGATCATCTTCTGGCCCTACGCGAATCGCTGCGGCATGGGACTCGCGGGCTACCTGGGCGCCGTATCCGCCGTCATCGTCTCGGGCGCGTGGAGCGCCGCGTGGACGTTCAAGCATCGCGCGGGCAGGGCCCACACACTGGCCCTCCTGCTCGTGCTCTGGGGCCTCGTGCTCGCGGCGCTCGACGTGCTGCCGAGGATCGGATACGCCAAGCCCACACTCGAGCACCCGGCGGCTTGGACCTGTAGCTGAGCTTAGATTTCCCAAGATGAAGACCTTCCAGAATTTCATCGCCGGGGCGTGGGTGGATCCGTCCACCGGCAAGCACTTCGATAACGTCAATCCGGCCGACACCAGCGATATCGTTGGCCGCTTTCCGCTTTCTGCCGCAGCAGACGTCACGAAGGCCGTGGAATCGGCAAAGCGTGGCTTCGAACTCTGGACGCGTATGCCGGCGCCGGCTCGCGGCGACGTACTGCGCCGTGTCGGCGAGATTATGATTGCCCGTAAGGAAGAACTCGCGGACCTGATGACCCGCGAGATGGGCAAGCCCCTCGCCGAGACCCGTGGTGACGTGCAGGAGGGCATTGATACGGCCTTCTACGCCGCCACGGAGGGCCGTCGTCTCTTCGGCCACACGGTGCCCAGCGAGCTCAAGAACAAGTGGGCGATGTCCTTCCGGCGCCCCATCGGCGTAGCCGGCATTATCACGCCGTTCAATTTCCCGCTGGCGATTCCCACGTGGAAGATTTTCCCTGCGCTTGTGTGCGGTAACGCGGTAGTGTTCAAGCCCGCCGAGGATGTGCCGCACACTGGGCACGTGTTCGTCGAGATTTTGCTCGAAGCCGGCCTGCCGCCCGAGGTGATTCAGCTCGTACACGGCGACGGAGCCGTAGGCGCGGCAATCGTTGAGCATCCGGACGTTGCGCTCGTGTCCTTCACGGGCTCCACCGAGACCGGTAGCAAGGTTGGCGAGACCTGCGGCCGCATGCACAAGCGTCTCTCGCTGGAAATGGGCGGGAAGAATGCGCAGATCGTCCTCGACGATGCCAAGCTCGAGCTCGCGCTGGACGGCGTGCTCTGGGGGGCCTTCGGCACCACGGGTCAGCGTTGCACCGCAACGAGCCGCCTCATCCTGCAAGACGGCATTCACGACAAGTTCATTGCGATGCTCGTCGCGCGCGCGAAGACCTTAAAGCTTGGCGACGGTCGCAAGGCCGGCACCGATGTGGGGCCCGTAATTCACGCCGACTCGATTGCCAAAATCGAACGCTACGTAGAGATCGGGCTCACCGAAGGCGCCACCCTGGCGCTCGGTGGCCGTCGTGCCACCGGCGGCGACCTGTCCAAGGGATTCTTCTTCGAGCCGACCATTTTCACCGGCGTGAAGGCAGGCTCGCGTCTCGATCAGGAAGAAATCTTCGGCCCGGTGCTCTCGGTGATTCGCGTGAAGGACGCCGCCGAGGCCTTCCAGGTGAACAACGGGGTGAAGTACGGCCTCTCCAGCTCGCTGTACACGCAGGATGTGAACCTCGCGTTCCAAGCCCTGCAATCGCTGGACAACGGCATCACCTACATCAACGCGCCCACCATTGGTGCCGAGGCGCACCTGCCCTTCGGCGGCGTGAAGCAAACCGGCAACGGCCACCGCGAAGGCGGCTGGGAAGTCTACGAGTTCTACTCCGAGACCAAGGTGGGCTATGTGGACTACAGTGGGGCTCTTCAGCGGGCCCAAATTGATAACTATTGAATAACGAAGAGCGAAGAGCGAAAAAGCGAAGAGCGAAGTCGTGAAGAGCGAGGGGACAAGGGAAGAAGGGACGAAGGAGAATTCCATTTCGGTCCTTCGCACCTTTGCCCCTCGCGCTTCAGTACTTCGCTTTTCAACCTCGCTTTTCGCTCCTCGCTCCTTGCCCTTGCGAGGCCGTCAGGCGTACTTCAATCCGTCTAGGGGGGATGCGCAATGACGGAACTCGACTCGCACGATAACGATGCGTCTGGAGCCTACGAGGCCTCGCCGGAGGCGCAGCCCATCGCCGTCTCCACCGAGCCAGCTCCGGCTCCCGTGTACAAGGCGCGCTTTCGCATGTTGCGTGCCACGTGGGAATGGGCCAAGTCCTTGCAGTTGGCCATCATCCTCTTTCTCTTGGTCCGCGCCTTCCTCGTCGAGGCGTTCAAGATTCCCAGTGGATCAATGGAAGGCACGCTGCTCGTGGGCGACTTCCTCCTCGTGAACAAATTGGTCTACGGCGCCGAGGTGCCGCTGCTCGAGAAGCGGCTTCCGGCTGTGCGCCCCCCGGGCCTCGGCGATGTTGTGGTATTTCAGTGGCCCGAAGATCAGCAAAAGCATTTCGTGAAACGCCTCGTCGGCCTTCCTGGCGACACCCTCGAGATGCGCGGCGGCGTGCTGTGGCGCAACGGCGCCGAACAGTTGGAGCCCTTTGCGCTCCGCAGTATTCCGGCGCGCGAACCGTCGAGCGATGAATTCCGCTGGCAGCGTGATTATCTCACCGCGGATGCCGGCGCGCGGGGATATAATCCCACCCGCAATGATTGGGGACCACTCTGTGTCCCTCGCGAGCACTACTTCGTACTCGGCGATAATCGCGACAACTCCCTCGACAGCCGCTACTGGGGTTTTGTTCCCGATTCGCTCATGCGGGGAAGTCCCCTGTTCGTGTATTACAGCTATGAGCCAGACAGCGCCCAAACCTTCGATTGGCTGCGCCGCGTCCGTTGGCAGCGCTTGGGTGACGTGATCCACTGAGAGCAGTGCTGAGGGGTGCTTCCCTCCGCGCAGTCCGCACTACACATTCTGCGCGTAGCCGTTGGACCGCATCACCCCCGGGAGACGATGGATGGCTGGCGCATCGCATCACAACAAGAAGAAGATCGGGTATGACGAGGGGTCGCTCGATCAGTACCTCCGCGACATCAGCGTGTTTCCGCTGATTTCCCGGGAGGAAGAGGTCCGCCTCGCCCAGCGCATTCGCACCAGCGATCAAGAAGCGCTCGATACTCTTGTGCGTAGCAACCTGCGCTTCGTCGTGAGCGTGGCCAAGAAGTACCAGAATCAGGGTGTGAACCTCTCGGACCTCATCAACGAGGGCAACCTCGGCCTCATCCGCGCCGCGCACAAGTTCGACGAGACCAAGGGCATCAAGTTCATTTCCTACGCCGTGTGGTGGATCCGTCAGGCCATCCTGCAGGCCTTGGCCGAGCAAAGCCGCATCGTGCGCGTGCCGCTGAATCGCGCCGGGACCCTGCATAAAATTGGCAAGCGCGCGAGCGCCTTGCTCCAGGAACTCGGCCGTGAGGCCACGCACGCTGAGATTGCCGAAGGCATGGAGATTACCGAGGAGGAAGTCGCCAAGACGATGGCGATCTCCCAGATCCACGTGTCCCTCGACGCGCCGATGGCGCCCGGCGAGGACAATCGCCTCCTCGATTACATCCCCGATACCGAAAGCGCGTCACCCGATGAGGAGACCTTTGAGAAGGCACTCGCGGAATCGGTGCACCAGGCGCTGGCCGGCTTGAAGGAGCGTGAGAGCAAGATTCTCCGCTTGTATTTCGGGCTCGATGGCTCCGAGCCAATGACGCTCGAGCAGATTGGTGCGGTGCTGAACATCACGCGCGAGCGCGTGCGGCAGATTAAGGAGAAGGCGTTGTCGCGATTGCGGCACGTTTCGAGGGCCCGAGCTCTGGAGAGCTACCTGGGGGAGTGAGTTCTGGACGGATGACGGATGACGGAGGACGGAGGATGGATGCTTGTGGCGCGCAGGGGCTGAACCCAGCGCGCCACTCTGCGTTTTGAGGTGGTTTCGGCCCGCGAAACAGGCGAGATTTCAGGCTAGCCGGATGCCCTAGCATCCGTCATCCGTCATCCGTCCGATCCCATGGCCAAAGACGCCAGCTTCGACATCACCACAAACGTTGACCTCCAAGAAGTGGACAACGCCGTCAACCAGGCGTCCAAGGAGATCGCGCAGCGCTATGACTTCAAGGACGCCAAGCTGGCGACCGTGGAGTTCAAGCGCACGGACGGGCTCGTGAAGCTCTCAAGCGACACCGACATGCGCCTGCGTGCCATGTGGGACATCCTGCAATCCAAGCTTATCAAGCGCGGTGTGCCCGTACAGAATCTCGACGCCGGTGAGCCGATTCCCGGCGGCGGCGATACTTGGCACCGCGACATCAAGCTCAAGCAGGCCCTCGACGCCGAGACCTGCAAGAAGGTCGTCGCGGCCATCAAGGAGCAGAAGTTCAAGAAGGTGCAGGCCTCCATCCAAGGCGATACGGTGCGCGTGGCCGCTCCCGATCGTGATGAACTGCAGTCCGTCATGGCTTTCCTCCGTACCGAGGACTTCAAGGTGGCCCTTTCTTTCGGCAACTATCGATGAGAGTGAAGCTCGTCACGCTGGGCTGCGACAAGAACACGGTGGACTCGGAGCGCTATCTCGCGCAGCTCCTAGACCACGGTGCGGAGCAGGTGGACGACGCCGAGTTGGCAGAACTCATCATCGTCAACACCTGCGGATTCATTGACGCGGCCAAGGCGGAGAGCATCGATGCCATCGTCGCCGCAGGACGCTTGAAGAGCGATGGTGCCGCGCAAGCCGTGGTGGCGGTGGGTTGCATGGTGGAGAGGCACAAGGACGAACTCATCGCCGCGTTGCCGGAAGTGGACTTCTTCCTCGGCGCATCCGAGACTGAACAGCTCGTGCCCAAGCTGCGCGAGCGCGGCCTCCTCGGCGATCCCATCGTACAGCATCCGGGCGTCCGCATTCACGCGGGCGACACGCCGCACGTGCGCTACTTGAAGGTCAGTGAAGGCTGCGATCACGGCTGCGCGTTTTGCGCGATTCCTCTCATGCGCGGAAAGCACCGCTCGTTCGCGCCCGATGAGATTGTCAAGGAAGCACAGCTGCTCGAGTTGCAGGGCGCGCGTGAGGTGAACCTCGTGGCCCAGGACCTCGCGCACTACGGTCGCGATCTGCGCGATGCGTCCGTGCGCTTGCCGGAGCTGCTCGAGGCCTTAGTGCGCGAGACATCCATTCCGTGGATTCGCAATATGTACCTCTACTCGTCCGGCATCTCGCCGCGGCTGTTGGAGGTCATTGCGCGGGAACCGCGCATCCTGCCGTATCTCGACATGCCCATTCAGCACGCTAGCGATTCCGTGCTCGAGCGCATGCGACGGCCGGAGCGCCAGAAGACCATTCGGGAGAAGGTCGCGAAGTTCCGCGACGCTGTTCCGGGTGTGGCGATTCGCACCACCTGCATCGTCGGATTCCCGGGCGAGACGGAAGAGGATTTCCAGCAACTCGTGGATTTTCTGCAGGAGATTCAGTTCGAGCGCGTCGGGGTCTTCACGTACTCCCCGCAAGAAGGCACGCGCGGCGCTTTGCTCGAGGATGATGTGCCCGAGAGCGTCAAGCTTCAGCGCCTGGAGATTCTGCAGGAACTTCAGCGCCACATTACGGCCGAGCGTTACGAATCGCGCATCGGTACGGTTGCTCCTGCGCTCATTGAGGCATCGGCGACGGCGGACTCGCCGGCCCGCGCGCGGCTCCCGTGGCAGGCCGATGACATTGATGGCGTGACTTGGATTGACACCGACGAGCCCGCCGGGACCATCGTCGAGGTCTTGGTCGAGGAAGTGGTGGATGACTACGACTTCACGGCCTCCTTCAAGCGCGTGCTGATCCCCGTCGCCACGCCGCCTGCTGCTGCCGCGCGCGCGCGCGCTCTCCCCATGATGAGCAGCACCATGGGGAGCTTCGGTCGGTGAAACGCTCGGCGGCGCTCCCTTGGGCCGCCCTGCTCGTCGCGCTCGTGGCGGGCTGCTTCGGCCCCTCACCTCGCGGAAGCTCCCGCACTGACCCCGCCGTGCGCGTCGCCCTCGGCGTGGTGCCGCGCAGTGAGGTCCCCGAGCGGCTGATGCCTGAGGGCTCGAACCTCGTACGGTTCAAGAACAAGCGCTACCGCGGCATCCTGCGCGCCGTGAACACCGATTCTGGGGTTCTTGTGGTGAACGTCCTACCCCTGGACCAGTACTTGAAGGGTGTGGTGCCGCTCGAGTTAGGTGAGCGACCCTCTGCAGAGCGCGCGGCCCTTGAGGCGCAGGCCATCGCGGCACGCTCGTACGCGGTTTCGCGCCTCATCGCCGCGAAGGCTGGCCGAGGGCGCAGCGAGCATTTTGACCTCGTGCCTTCCACCGCGGATCAAGTCTACGGCGGCGCCGATGCCGAACGCCCCAATGCCTCCGCGGCCGTAGAGGTGACGCGGGGCGTCGTGCTGCGCTACGGCAATCGGGTCATCACCGCGCCGTACTCCTCGGCCTGCGGCGGTGAAACGGCCCTCGCACAGGAAGCCTGGCGGTCTGCAGGCGAGCCCTATCTCCAACGGGTGTCCGACCGCATCCCGGGCCGCAGCGAGCGCTTCTACTGCGACATCGCTCCGCGCTTTTTCTGGGAGCGAAATCTGAGCGGCGCCGAGCTAAATCAGGTGGTCTCGCGCTATCTGGGCAGTATCACGCGGGTGCCCAGCGGCGGCCCGGGCGAGGTCCAGGCCCTCCGCGTGGCGGAACGTTTCCCCAGCGGCCGGGTGAAGGTCCTCGAGCTGCGCAGCAGCCGCGGAACCTTTGACGTGGGTGGCAACGACGCCCGCAACGTTCTCCGGACGCCCAGTGGCGAGGCTCTGCCGAGCTCCTATTTTTCAGTCAGCGTCGAGGGCACCTCGGCCAACATCACGCGCGTCGTGCTGCAAGGAAACGGTTACGGACACGGCGTGGGGATGTGCCAGTGGGGTGCCATCGGCAGAGCCCGGGCGGGGCAGAGTGCCCGGACCATTCTTCGGACGTATTTTCCCGGAACGACCCTCGGGTCGATTCCTTCGTTATAGCTCACGTAGCATTCACGCCACCGAAGCCCACCGTGCCCACCGTATCCTCTCCGAAGTCCGGCCCCATCCGCTTCGGCGTCCTCGGCCTCGGGGCCATCGCGCAGACCGCGCATTTGCCCGTGCTGTCCAAGATGCGCGGTGCTGAGATTGTCGCGCTCTGCGATAACGACGCCGCCAAAGCTCGCGGTATCGCCCAGCGCTTCGGCGTCAAAACGTGGTGCACGGACATCGACGACTTGCTGGAGACGCCCGATCTCGACGCCATCGTCATCTGCTCACCCAACCACGCGCACGAAGTGCACGCGCTCTCGGCGCTCAAGGCGGGGATGCACGTGCTGGTCGAGCGCCCCTTCGCCCTGAGCGCACGCGGCGCCGAGCGCATCGTCGCGGCGGCAGAGAAGGCCGATCGCATCGCGATGGTGGCCAACAACCATCGCTTCCGGCACGACGCGCAAACGCTTGACTCCTTCCTGCGCGGCGGTGAACTGGGCAAGCTCTTAGCGGTGCGCGCGGGTGCGTATCGTCGCATGGGGCCGACGGCACCGTGGCGGCAGCGTCGTCAGGAAGCCGGCGGCGGCTCCTTCCTTGAGTTGGGCCTGCCCCTGCTCGATCTCGCGGGGTGGCTGACCGACTTCCCGCGCGTGACGCGCGTGTCCGCCACCATGGAGCGCGGTCGCGGCGCCAATGCGGTGGAAGATGCCGCGCTCGTGACCATCGAGTGCCAGGGCAATTTCACCGTGTCCATTGATACGCGTTGGAACTACGTGAGCGATGAGGACCGCTGGTGGTTTGAGATTTTCGGCACCCAGGGCTCTGCCCGCCTCTCGCCATTGCGCATCACCAAGGAATTGCACGGCCGGCCCGTGGACGTTTCGCCCAGCGGTGCGGCACAGCGTGATACCGTCACTATCCAGAGCTATCGGTCGGAACTCGCGCATTTTGCGGCCGTCCTGCGCGGCGATACTTCGTACGAGGCGTCCAAGGATTCGGTCCGCGTCTACAAACTGTTGGACATGATTTACAAGGCGGCGGACGACGCGAAAGAGATCAGGCTGTGAGGCGAGCGGCCACGCTCGGACGGATGACGGAGGACGGATGCTAGGGGTAAGGGCGGCGACGCTTCGATGCGCCGCGACGGCGCTCGCGCTAGCGTTTGGCTTGCTGCTTCCGTCATCCGTCATCCGTCCGGTGTCCGCCCAGTCTAATCTCCATATCTCCGTCATCACCTGGGGCCCCGGCGACCTCGTCTTCGAACGCTTCGGCCACAACGCGCTACGCGTGCAGAACAGTGCGACCGGACTCGATATCGCGTACAACTGGGGCATGTTTGACTTCAATCAGCCAAACTTCCTCGGGCGCTTCCTCTCTGGCGACACCAAGTACTGGGTTGAGGCCTTCCCCACCCAGCGCCTCGTAGACTACTACGCGTCAATGGATCGCGAGTCCATTGAGCAAGTACTCAATCTCTCGGACGCCGAGAAGGCGCAGTTGGCCCAGTTCGCGGCGAACAACGCGCTCGAGGCCAATCGCTACTATCGCTACGAGTACTTTCGCGACAACTGCTCCACGCGCATCCGCGACGCGCTGAATCTTGTGCTCGGCGGATCGCTCGAGCGGCGCTTTGTGCCCATTCGCACGGAGTGGAGCTACCGCAGTGAGTCCGTTCGCCTCACGGCCGCCACACAGTACTCGCAACTCGGCATAGACCTCGCACTTGGCCGCCGGGCGGATCTTCCCCTCTCAGCGTGGGAAGCGATGTTCATTCCCATGCGCTTACGCGACTACCTGCGCGAAGTCACCGTGCCGGCACCTCAGGGCGGCACAATGCCACTCGTGCAGGAAGAGCGCGTGCTGCACGTGGTAAAGGCGAGGAAGCCAGAGCCAAAGGAATCGCGTGGGTTGGTGCTTGGCGCACTGGGTCCAGTGCTCGGCGCGTGGATGCTCATGCTCGTGCCCGTCGCGCCAGCCAGTCGCCGCACGCGGCGCATTCCGGCTGCGGTCATGGCAGCGCTTTTCTACGGACTCACTGGCACGCTCGGAGTGGTCTTGCTGGGTATGTGGCTCGGCTCCGCGCACGTTTTCTGGTACCACAACCTCACGCTGCTGCTCTGTTCACCTTTGGCCTTGTTTGCCGCGGTGCTCGGCGCCCGCGCGGTGCTGCGCGGAACAATGGGTAGATCCACGCAGATCGTTCTCGCGGCCGTAGTCGCGCAGGCGGTGCTCGCCCTAGTGCTCGCACCCTTTGTGACTCAGAAACTCGGCGGGCCGCTACTCATTCTGCTTCCGGCGCACCTTGGACTCGCCATCGCCATCTGGCGGCACACCCGCCCGCTAGCTGAGGCCCACTCCTGAGCGGCACCGCCTGGCGCGTGGGCATCGATGTAGGCGGCACGTTCACCGATCGTGCAGCGCTAGCAGTTGATGGCCGCGTCGTCGCACGGAAAGTGCTGTCCACACCGGGCAAGCAGGATGAAGGCGTCGCCGATTCCTTGCAGCAATTGGATGGGCACGCCGAGGCAATTATCCACGGCACCACGGTCGTCACCAACCTGCTTCTGGAGCGAGCCGGTGCGCGTGTTGTGCTCTGCGCAACGGAAGGCGCCGAGGATGTATTGTTTTTGCGGCGCCAAGACCGCGCGGCACTCTACGATCTCGCTCGGCATCACCCGCCTGCGCTGGTGCAACGCGGCGACGTCGTCTCGGTACCGGAGCGCGTCACCCCGCAGGGCGTAGAGCGTGCGCTCACTGAATTGGCGGTACGCAAAGTCGTAGATGCTGTGCTACAGCGCGAGCCCGAAATTATCGTTGTGGCGCTGCTGCACTCCTACGCCGATGCTCGCCACGAGCAGCGGCTAGCTGAAGCGCTCAAGGCTGCTCGCCCCGGGCTTGAAGTGGTCACGAGCGCGGAAGTGCTACCGGAGATTCGCGAGTACGAGCGCTTCGCGACGGCGGCAGCCGAGGCCTATGCGCGTCCGGCGGTGGTGCGCTATTTGGAGCGGCTCGCAGGGCGATTGGCGAGTGCCGGCCACCCCGCGCCTTCCGTGATGACCAGCGGAGGAGGCATGCGCCCCTCTGCCACCGCCGCGCGACACGCCGCCTCGCTCGCGCTCTCCGGACCCGCCGGCGGCGTCGTAGGCGCCGCGGCCGTGATGCGTGCCTTGGGCGTGAGCAACGCACTCACGATGGACATAGGTGGAACCAGTGCGGACGCGGGGCTCATTCTCGACGCGGAGCCGCTGGTCGAAGCCGGCGGCGAAGTCGCAGGCGCACCCATCGCACTACCGCGCGTACTCGTGGAAACCGTCTCGGCTGGCGGTGGAAGCATTGCCTGGTGTGACGATGGCGGCGCCTTGCGCGTTGGCCCTCGCTCCGCGGGCGCGCGGCCCGGCCCCGTCGCATTCGGCCGCGGTGGTACGGAACCCACGGTGACGGATGCGCAGCTCGTGCTTGGCCGTATCAGCGCTCGGGCCATGAGCGGCGGTGTGGCGCTTAGCACAGAGGCCGCGACGCAAGCCATCGCTTCACTCGCGGCAAGACTCAACAGCGATGTCACGCGCACGGCAGCGGCCATCGTTGCCATTGCTGATGCGGAAATGGCGCGCGCACTGCGTCGAGTGAGCGTGGAACGCGGCGTAGATCCCCGCAGCTGTGCACTGGTGGCCTTCGGTGGTGGCGGGCCGCTCCACGCCTGCGCATTGGCGGATGCCCTCGATATGCCGAGCATCATCGTGCCGCCATTCGCCGGCGTGCTGAGCGCCGTTGGGCTTGCACTGGCACCGGAGCGCCACGAAGCGGCTGCGAGCTTGCTCGTGCTCTGCAATGAACTGTCGGCTCCTCGGTTGGCTGAAGCCGTTTCCGCGCTGGCGTCCAAGGTTGAGGGCAATACGCGCCGCACTCTGGCACGGGTCCGATACCGCGGCCAAGGCCATGAGCTTGAGATTGCCTTGGCTGAGCCGAGCAGTGGGGAAGACGGCCGTAGCATCGCGCAACGATTCGCTGCGGCGCACGCCGCGCGCTACGGATTCACCTTGCCCGCTGACGTCGAGGTTGTGGCGCTAAGGCACGAGGCGGGTGAGCCTGCGCGCACGGCACGCTTCACTCGCGACGCTGCGCTGCCGTCATACGATGCGGTGAAGCGCGTGGACGCTGGCGGCTTGGCCGATGGCATTCACGTAGTGGGCCCCACCACGATTGCATTGCCCGATGCTACGCTCTTCGTGGCCGATGGCTGGCGCGCCGAGGCACTCGGTATCGGAGGCTGGCGTGTTACCCGTGAGTCTCCGGGAGCGGCGTCATGACCAGTGCGCTCTCCCTCGCCGTGTGGGGTTCGGCCTTCGCGACCATCGCGGAGGAAATGGGCTCCGTGCTCATTCGCGGTTCGCTCTCGCCAAACATCCGCGAGCGTCGTGACGCGAGCTGTGCGCTCTTCGATGCCAAGGGCCAGATGATTGCCCAAGCGGCGCACATTCCCGTACACCTCGGCGCGCTTCCAGAGTCTGTGCGTGCCGTGCGAGCGCTGGGCCCCAATCCCGGTGACGTATTCCTGCTCAACTCGCCGTGGGCCGGTGGCTCGCATCTCCCGGACCTCACGATGGTCGAGGCCATCGCCATCAGTGGCACGATTGTGGGATACGCCGTCGTACGGGCGCATCACGCCGACGTTGGCGGCATGAGCCCTGGCAGCATGCCGCAGGGCGCTACTGAGTTGGTGCAAGAGGGACTCATCCTGCCGCCAGTGCGTTTGATTCGCGGCGGTGTGCAGGACGAGGAGTTGCTCGCCATGGTGCTCGCCAATGTGCGCACGCCAGACGAGCGCCGCGGCGACCTCGCGGCGCAGCGCGCTGCGTGTGCGGCGGGCGCGGCCGGCTGGTGCGCACTCATCGCGCGGCACGGACTCGCTGTCGTCGAAGATGCCGGCGCCGCACTCCTCGAATACGCGGAGCGCCGAGCGGTGGCGCGGTTGCGGCTCCTTGAGGGCGCCAGCAGCGTCGCGGAGGACGTGCTCGAAGGTGACGGTGTCACGGAGGATCCTGTACCGCTGCGCGTCGCGCTCTCGGTCCGGGACGGCGCTCTCAATCTGGACTTCGCCGGGACCTCGCCGATGGTGCGCGGGAACGTGAACTGTCCCATCCAAGTCACGAGAGCGGCCGCACTGTTTGTGTTGCGGTCCCTGCTCGATGACGATGTGCCCACCAACGATGGGATCGCTCGCGCCATTCATATCAGCACACCGGATAACTGCTGCATCGCTGCGAGGAGCCCGGCGGCCGTGGCGGCGGGAAACGTGGAGATGAGTCAGCGCCTCACCGACCTGTTGTTTGCCGCGCTGGCGGCTGCAGGT
Organism: Gemmatimonas sp.; assembly: GCA_031414535.1. Taxonomy (GTDB): domain Bacteria; phylum Gemmatimonadota; class Gemmatimonadetes; order Gemmatimonadales; family Gemmatimonadaceae; genus Pseudogemmatithrix. Next base: position 3,741 of record JANNVQ010000054.1, on the reverse strand, counting down.
GTTGCGGTGCCGGCGCAGGGGCAGGGCACAATGAACAACGTCACCTTTGGTGGCGCTGGCTGGACGTTCTACGAAACCCTTGGCGGTGGCCAGGGCGCGAGTGCGCGCGGGGATGGCCCGAGCGCGGTGCACGTAGGAATGAGCAACACGCGTAACACGCCTATTGAATCGCTGGAGCACGCGTACCCAATCGTGATTGAACGCTACGCGCTGCGGGATGACAGCGCAGGCCGTGGTAAGTATCGCGGTGGCGAAGGCGTCATCCGGCGTTACCGAGTACTCGAGGCGTGCACGGTTACGCTGCTCACTGAGCGTCGCGCCGTGGCGCCCAAAGGCGCGCAGGGTGGTGGCGACGGCGCGAAGGGCGAGAACCTCCTCAACGGCGAGCCGCTTCCCGCGAAATGCCGCCGCCAACTCAAAGCCGGCGATGTGCTCGAGCTTCGTACGCCGGGCGGCGGCGGTTGGGGCGTTGAGTAGCCAGTCCTGAGGCGCCTGTCAGCAGACTAGGGAACTTGAAAGGTTCCTGTTTGACCCGAGCGTCGCTTAGTCCCTTCTGAGGGCGTCACGCGCTTCCACACTTGGGACGCCGTGAAGGTCGCGAGCAGATCCGCATCAACTAATCCGCCTTTCGCTTCGGCGTGCAGAATGTCGAGCGCACGCTCCACCGGGACCGCACGCTTGTACGGCCGATCCGTGGCCGTCAGCGCGTCGTAGATGTCGGCGATGGTCATCATCCGCGTCTGCACGGGAATCTCCGGCTCCTTCACGCCTCTCGGATAACCCATGCCGTTCAGCTTCTCGTGGTGGCCGTAGGCAATGTCCGGAATGCCACGCAATTCGCGCGTCCAAGGAATCTGTTGCAAAAAGCGATACGTGTGCGTGACGTGCGATTCAATTTCGCGACGCTCGCGTCCGTCGAGGTTGCCTTTGTTGATCATTAGGAAGCGCAACTCGTCGTCGTTCAGCAGCGGACGCACCGCGCCATCGAAGTCCACGTAGGTGTGGCGGTGAATTTCCTCGAGCTCAGTGAAGGTGCCCTCGGGCAGGATCGTCGGTTCGTTCGCGCGAATGATGGCGTCCTGCCAGCGCAATAACTGGTCCCGTTGCTCGCGACGCATGAGGTCGAGCCGCGCCGCGGCCTCGGCGTAATCCCGCTGCCCATGCTCGGCCAGGTACTCCGCGCGTTCGCGCTCGTACTCCAAATCTGCCTGTTGCATCAGGAACTGGAAGCGTCCACGCACGAGTGCGAGATCGGCGCCGTAGAGCTTCTTCTGCTTCACCAGCACCTGCTCGCGGACGCCAACCTTGCCGAAGTCGTGCAGCAGGCCCGCGTAGCGCAGCTCGCGGAGCTGGTCCTTGGAGAAGGTGACGCCCTTGTACGGGCCCTCGCCGGCGCGGTCCACCGACTCGGCGAGCCCTGTGGTGAGCGTCGCGACGCGGAAGGAGTGACCCGAGGTCGTGGGATCTCGTGATTCAATTGCGGTGACGGCCGCGGTGACGAAGCCCTCAAACAGCCGCTCGATGTCTTCGTAGAGATGTGAGTTCTCGATGGCCACCGCTGCCTGCGCGGCCAGCGCCGACACCATGTCTGCCGAGTACTGGTCGAATGGAATAACCTGGCGCTCCACGACCTCCGCCGAGGAGAGCACTGACTCGAATTCGCGCTTCTTGTTGATCAACTGGAGCACGCCGATCACCTCGTCCTTCAAGGTGAACATCGGCAACACCAACATGGACTTCGTGCGATATCCGAACTTGTCGTCGAAGGAGCGATTTTGCCTGTAGGTCACGTGCTCCGGCAGTAAGTACACGTCGCCAATCATCAAGCGCTCACCCGTTGCGGCCACGTAGCCCGAGAGCGAAGCGTGATCGATCGGGATCGTAAACTCGGAGAAGGGGAGCTCCGGCAGCGTCGTATTCTGTGAAAGCTTGAAGCGCAGGTTGCTCGGATTTCCGCTCTCGTCCTGTTCCACGAGATAGAGGGATCCAGCGTCGGCATCGGAGAGCCGTCGCGCCTGTGTGAGAATCATCCCAAGCAGCGTATCGAGGTCACGCTCAGTGGCGAGCGCGGCGCCCACACGCGAGAGCTCGCGTAGGTCGGAGGCCGATGACTGCTGCAAGGCCGACGCGCGAGCTGCGGCGACGAGCGTGGCGGCATGACGGAGCGCGCCCTGAAACGTTGTCCGCGCGGCGGCCGGATGCGCATCGCTGGCAATCCAACCGACGAGGGCCGCGTCGGCCAGAGCTCCGCTTGGGCCCACTTCGCCGGCTTCGCCCACGCCAATGAGCGCCGCGCGTTCGGCAAGCGGAGCAAGGTGTGCTGCCGAGCCGTGGGCGAAGGCCGCATCCACAAAGACCACCACCGGCCTGTCTGCGGGCAATTCGGTGGCGGTGGGAAGCGTGCGCAGGCGTTGCACTTCCAGCGTGCGGTCATCTGCGCCCAGCGTGGGCAGTGAGGCGAAGCTACGACCTTCGGGAACCAGGACGAGTGGCTGCACGGGGTGACGAAGGAGGGTTAACGATGAACCGCCGACGCTCTGGATGAGCGTCGGCGGTTCAAAGTTGTGATGGCGATGGCCCTACCCGCCAGTATTAGTTGCCGCCGCCGCCCTGCAGGCGATTGCGGGCGGTCTCGGCGTCCTTGAAGTCTGGGAAGTCCCGGACCACCTGATTGAAGAGGGTCATGGCTTCGTCGCGGTTGCCGGAGTCCTGCGCGCTGATGGCGCGCGAGTACAGCATCACCGCACGGAATGGCACGCGAGCCTGCGTCTGCGTGCGGGCCTCGCTGGTCTGGCGGGCCTGCGGCGTCAGAGCGGGCAGGTTCAATCCACGGTTCGCGGCTTGGCCAACCTTGCTCACCAACGAAAGAAAGTTATCGGTGCGGTCGCGGTCCATGTGCGTCCACGAGATGCGCGAGGTCTCGACGTCAATGGTCTTGAGCGTCACCACCATTGTGCCGGAGCGGTCGGTCACGAAGGACCCTGTGATGATGTGCTTGGCACCCAGGAGGCGGCCGATGCGCGCAGCCGTCGCATCGTCTACGCGGCCATCGCGGGCGAGGTTCTGCTCCTCAAGGATGCGCGAGATGTTCTCGCGCTCCACAAGACGGATGCCGGTGTTCTGGCCGAGCTCGATGATGAGGAGGTCCGCGATGCCCTTGGACAGCGGAGCGAGTTCGGTCTGCGCATCGCCGATGGCGCTGTTCACGAACGGCAGCACGGCCACGGTGGGGCGCATGTCGTCTTGGGCGAACAACGACGTGGTCGCCAAGGCCAACACTGCAGTGGCACGTACGATTTGCTTCAACATCACAGCCTCCTGGGGAGGTTAGAGAGTCAGGGTCAAACCTTCTGCGGCGGCCACCACCTGAAGCGTGGCCCCACGGTCCTTCACCGTCTGCCGGCACCGGGCCAGCTGCTGGTCGAGGTCGTCGTCGGTGCGACGGGGTTCGTGATGGTAGAGCACGAGCGTCCCCACCTTCGCCTCAAGCGCTAACTCCACCGCCTCTGCGTAGGTCGAGTGCCCCCAACCGCGGTGGTGGTCGTACTCCTCGGTGGTGTAGGTCGTATCGTGGATCAGCACCTGCGCGCCACGCACAAACTCCACCATCTGTTCCCGCCAGTCCGGCGGCGAGTCGTACCGCGGGTGCGGCGCGAGTTCGCTGTCGGACACATACACCAGCCCCCCGTCGCGCTGGCCGGAAGACTTGAACCGGTAACCCAACGCCCCACCCGGGTGCTG
>JANNVQ010000053.1:0-115996 GCA_031414535.1 Gemmatimonas sp. | reverse complement strand
TAGCCTTGGTGGGCCATTACCCCGCCAACTAGCTGATAGGCCGCGAGCGCCTCGATTAGCCCCGGAGGTTTCCTCACCAGACGATGCCGTCCAGTGAACGTATGCGGTATTACCCGGCCGTTAGGCCGGCTATCCCCCACTAATCGGAAGCTTGCTCACGTGTTACGCACCCGTTCGCCGGTTGCCCTTGCGGGCCCCCGTGACTTGCATGTGTTAAGCACGCCGCCAGCGTTCGTCCTGAGCCAGGATCAAACTCTCCAATGAGAATCCAATAGGCTCTCCCGAATCGCTGTCACGCTGTCGTTGCCGATGGCATGACAGCGTTATTCGGAATCACAAAAATAATTACAGGTCAAATCTCTCCGTGAGTGCCTGTTAGCTCTCACATCATCGAGTTCGCCCCACACACTTTGCGATTTCTCTCGTCTCAGTTTTCAATCAGCTTTTCGTGTGCTCGCCGCGTTTCCGCGACAGCCTCTAAGCATACCTAATCAATCAACGTTCGTCAAGGCCTTCAAAAAACTTTCTTGCCTCGACTCACAAGTCCGTTTCGAACCCGTGACCCCTCGACGACCAAATGCCGAAGGGACGATGAAGATAGTGGGCTTTCCTCACTCGCGCAAGCCCCGCTCCACCAACAACTTCATACCGCATGCGCCGTGTAGGAATCGAACCTACAACCTAGTAATTAAGAGTCACTTGCTCTGCCAATTGAGCTAACGGCGCAAAACACTCTGCTCACTACCACATCTCCAACCACACGCGCCAGGAGGGACTCGAACCCCCGACCCACAGCTTAGAAGGCTGTTGCTCTATCCACCTGAGCTACTGGCGCTTCACCGGCAATGTCCGGACGATCCTACCGCGAGTCCCCACTCTCGCGCACTACCCGTAGAGCTCTGCAATCGGGGCGGCCGGATTCGAACCGGCGACCTCCTGCTCCCAAAGCAGGCGCGATACCGGGCTACGCTACGCCCCGCAAAACAGACTCCAAGGATAGTCACACATCGTCCCAAGGTCAACTGACACGTTGCACTCGCTCTTGCAACGCCGCATTTGCCTCTGCAAACAACACCCGCAGCGCGCGCGCGCGATGACTCACGCGCGATTTCTCCTCGGGGAGAGCCTCAGCAAAGGTCTTACCCAGCTCGGTGCTCTCAAAGTACGGATCATATCCGAAGCCACCACTTCCGCGGGGCGCCATCGTAATCACGCCGTCCACCTGCCCCTCGCCGCGCCACGTGTTCGCCTCGCTCACGCACACCGCCACGCAGCGATAGCGCGCCGTCCGCACAACGGCTGCAGCCCCTACAGCACGGGCGTCCGCTCGCCGAAGTGCGTGCAGCAACGCGGCGTTGTTATCTGCATCCAATTGCGCGCCCAACGCGGGACTCCCCGCCCACCGCTTGCTTCGTACGCCCGGCGCTCCACCGAGGGCATCCACCTCCAAGCCAGAGTCCTCGGCGAAGATGACTCGCCCCGGCAGCAGCGCCGCGAAGTAGCGTGCCTTCGCCTCGGCGTTCTCGGCAAACGTTTCAAAACATTCGATGCCGTCCTCAGCGGACGTCTCCGCGACGCCAAGCGCGTCGAGCGTGTCGCTGGCGTAGCCGAGGGCAGCACTGAGCGCGCGCAGTTCGCGAATCTTGCCTGCTGAACGCGTGGCCAGCACAAGCGGAAGTGGCGTGCGCATCGGCATCGCGGACAGTGCGTCAGCGCGAGGCCAGCGCCGTCGCCTGTGCGGCGTCGAGCACACGAATTCCCGCCTGCGCGAGATCGAGCAATGCGTCGAGCTCCGCACGCGAGAAGGTGCCGTGCTCGCCCGTGCCCTGCACCTCAACAAAGCGCTCCGCACTCGCCATCACCACGTTCGCATCAACATCGGCGCGTACGTCTTCGCTGTACTCGAGGTCCAGCACGGGACGTCCATCCACGACGCCTACACTCACCGCTGCTACACGACGCTTCACCGGGGAGACCTTCACGCGACCCGTGCGTTGCATCCACTCGAAAGCATCCACCACGGCCACTGCAGCGCCAGTGATTGCCGCCGTGCGCGTGCCCCCGTCGGCCTGCAGCACATCGCAGTCCACCTTCAACGTGTACTCACCCCACTTGAAATCGTCGAGCATGGCACGCACGCTCCGGCCGATGAGGCGCTGAATCTCCTGCGTGCGCCCTCCCACCTGCCCTCGCTCGCGCGGCGAGCGCGTGTGCGTGGCGCGAGGGAGCATCGCGTACTCGGCGGTGAGCCAACCTTCACCCTTGCCCTTCTTCCATCCGGGAACGCCGTCTTCGACCGACACCGCACAGAGGACGCGCGTGTTGCCGAACGAAATCAGACAGGAGCCCTCGGCGTTAGGAGCGGCGTGTCGTTCGATGTGCATGGGGCGCAACGCGTCGAGCGCGCGGCCATTGGGACGGAGATCAGCCATTGGATCGCAGTTGGTTGACGGTGGCCGTGGTGGAATGCCCCGGCGTGATGGGAATGATGACAACGCGGCCGCCGCGGGCACGCACGGTTGCAGCGCCGGCTACATCTTCGGGGCGGTAGTCGCCGCCTTTGACGATGACGTCGGGCTGCAACGACGCCACGAGTTCCGCTGGCGTGTCTTCGTCGAACACCACAACGCAGTCCACTGCGGCCAACGCGGCGAGCACATACGCACGCTCACGCTCGCTGCGGATGGGACGCTCGGGCCCCTTGCCCAGACGACGGACCGAGGCATCGCTGTTCACGCCAACAATCAAATGCGCGCCTTCAGCATGCGCACCCTCGAGCACGTCTACGTGCCCGGGATGCAACAGGTCAAAGACGCCATTGGTGAACACCACGGGCCCCTCGCACCGCGCGCGCCAAGCCAAGGCCTCGGCACGGGTCATGACCTTGATGGCAGCTGGCCCGACCGCGCTCAAAAGGTGCCCACCGCTCGGGGTTCGAAGTGCACCTCGCGCACGATCCCCGGGAACTCAATGATCACGTAGTAGTCGGCCCAGATTTCGATGGTACCGGCGCGACGACGCACGCGCGCGCGCTGCGCGGTCTCGGGAAGCCCGAGCGAATCGGCATAGCTGCTCAGACGACGTTGGATGGTCTGGTCGCTACGCTTCGCGGCGAACCGCGCCTCCTGCTTCATCCGATCTTCGTACTGGTAATTGAGCCAGAAATGGCGTCCAGTATTGAGACCGAAATAGCCAAGCGCAATCACGATAAAAATTGAAAACAGGCAGCCTATGGTGCCCTTGCCAGGACGCGCGTGCAGGCGACTTACCATTGCGACTGTGCTCCCTCGATGACGTCGTTCACGATGCGGTCGATGGCTTGCCGTCGTCCCGCAATCTCATTGCGTTCGGCGTACTCGCCTTCGGCCGTCATTCCACTCTTCGACCACAGCACTCGCCCGGTCACTTGATCGACGATCTCAATATTCACTTGGACACGGAGCCGACGCCGAGCTGAGGTGGCTTGCGTGGGATCCGCGGAGAAGGCGACGGGTTCATCGAACGAGTACTGGGTAATGCGACCGCGGACGACGGCCGTCGCGCGCTCCTCGGTGGCGTCCCGCAGGCCGAGCCGGGACTGGAGACCATCACGAAGGCCCTCCTGCAGTTCACGAGGAAGCTCGGGGCTCGTGGTCTCGTTGTCGAATGGCAGAACGGCCACGGTGCGCACGTGTGGAGGCAACCCGCCACCGGCGAAGCCGTAGCAGCCCGAGAGTGCGAGCAGGCAGAGGACGAAAAGTCGCTTCACTGCGGCACTCCGGATGAGTGCGGCAACGCGGCCGCCAGCAAATCCCGCATCTCCGGAGGAAGGGCCGCCGGCTTTCCCTCTCGGTCGAGCGAGACGAGAGTGGTAGCCGCCGTGGCGAGGCGCTCGCCGGCAGAGCCGTCGTCGCGGACCTTGAAGAGTTCGTACGTGAAAGTGACCATACGGGAACGTACCCCCGTCAGGTGGGTGACGATCCTCACGAGGTCGTCATAGCGCGCCGAGGCGTGGTAGCGCAGCTGCACGTCGGCCACGGCGAGCAGTACGCCGCTCCGCTCCATCTCGGCGTAGCTCATGCCCAACTGCCGGATGAGATCGGTGCGCCCGACCTCGCACCAGACCAAGTAATTGGCGTGGTACGCGACCCCCATCTGGTCGGATTCGGCGTAGCGGACTCGAATCTCAGAACGACTCTCCATAGCGGCGAGTCTACCGAGGGGCGCGGCCCTTTGTAAAGGCTCGCGTTCCTGCGTAGCATTCTCCGATGCTCCCCGGCCCCGTTTACCTGTTGTCCGATGCGCACATCGGCGTCGCTCCGGAGCACGCCGAGCGCGAACTGGTGTCGTTCCTGCGCTCGTTGCCGGGAGACGCGGGGGCCTTGGTCATCAACGGCGACCTGTTCGACTTCTGGTTCGAGTGGAAGCACGTGCTCCCGCGTGCGGGCCTGCGCGTGATGGGCGAACTCGCCCGCCTGGTGGATATGGGACTGCCGGTGCTGTGGATTGCCGGCAATCACGACTGCTGGGGCGGAGACGCGTTGCGGCGCGACGTGGGCGTGAACTACCACGTGGGACCGTGGACCGGCGAGCTTGCCGGGTGGAACACGACAATTGAGCACGGCGACGGCCTGCGTGAGGAGGAGGATGCGCCCTACCGCCGTCTGCGCCGCGTCCTGCGGCATCCCTGGGCCGTGCGTGCCTACGCGTGGCTGCATCCCGACTGGGGCACGGCGCTCGCGCTGCGCAGTTCGCACACGAGTCGGAACATGCGTCCCCGCGATGGGGGCGAGGGATTGCGTAAGGTGGCGCATGCGCGCCTCAGTGCCGCCGTCGCGCCAGATTTGCTTGTGTTCGGCCACTCCCATGTGGCCACTCTCGAGCGCCCCTCGCGCGGCGTGTTCGCCAATCCCGGGGCCTGGCTCGACGCGCCGCAGTTCCTGCGCATTACGTCGGATCGCGTCGCGCTCTGTCGCTGGACTGGAGGCGGGATGGTCGAGGAGCAGTCGCTCCGGAAGCTCTAGCGGCGCGGCGGTCGGCCGAACCGGACACGCGTGGTCAGGGCTGGACCCAGAGGCGTCCGGACCAGCGAGACCTTATCGGGCAGGTCCCAAAGCAGCGCCGCGACGTAGGCGTCGGCGCCTGAGAAGAGGTGATTGAAGAAGAGCACGGCGACCCAATCTTCGAGGTGCAAACGCCGCGCCCGCCCGATGCCAAGACTGTAGCGGGACTGTTCCCACGCGGTCACGACTGGATGGCCGAGTGTATCCCGCGCGACGACGCCGGTGACAGGGTCGGTCTGGTATGTGAGCGGCGTCGAGTCGCGAGAAAAACTCCTAGCTAGCCGCGCGTCCTCGGCGGAGCGGTGCATCATCGTGAGTGCAATCGCCTCGACGAGCATGAACACCCCGCCGGCGTAGGGGCGATCGAGCGCGGCCTGTCCGGTACCCGGCACCAACAGCGAGGAGAAAAATGCCCGACGCGGCGTAATGGGCGCACCCGGCTCGATGATTTGACCGACGATAGTATCGTTGAGCACCGGCAGATCCCGCGGCGTGCGCACCACGCCCACGCGCGTCCCACCGACGACCTGCGCGTGGAGCGCGTCTCCCCCAAAGAGGAGAATCGCTCCCAGCAGGAGGCAGAGTGGCAGCCGCACGGCGATTAGGCCGGCAACTTGGCGACGAGTTCGACCTCTACGCAGACCCCGCGCGGTAGCGCGGAGACCTGCACGGTGGATCGCGCCGGACGCGCCTCACCGAGCGCGGCAGCGTACACCTCGTTAAAGCGCGGAAAGTCTGCCAGGTCCGTAAGGAACACGGTGGTCTTCACCACGTCGGTCCAGGTGCAGCGTTCCGCCTTGAGCACGGCGGCGAGATTGGCGAGCACCTGCTTGGACTGCTCCACCACATCCCCGGCCACGATCTCACCGGTCTTGGGATCGAGCGGAATCTGTCCCGCGGTAAACAGAAAGCCGCCGGCGACTGTGGCTTGGGAATAGGGTCCGATCGCCGCAGGAGCTTCGGCGGTGGCAAGTGTCTTCACGGAATTCGGCATTGCAATGAATCCTAAAAAAGGCCGGAGATGGAGCCATCTGGGTGAATGCGCATCTTTTCAGCCGCGGGCTGTTTGGGCAGGCCGGGCATTGTCATAATCTCGCCGCACTGCGCGACAATGAACCCTGCACCTGCCACAGGATACACGTCGTTGACGGTGACGCGGAATCCCGTCGGGCGCCCGAGCTTCGTGGCGTCGTCGGACAGCGAGTACTGCGTCTTGGCCATGCACACGGGCGTCTCGCCAAGCCCGATGCTCTCAAGATACGCGATGGCCCGCTCGGCCTTGGCGCTGTAGTCCGCGCCATCGCCGCCGTACACCTTCTTCACGATGGTGTCGATCTTCTGTCTGATTGGCGCCTTGGCGTCGTAGATAGGCGCGAACTTGCTGCCACCCTTCGCGAGGATGTCGAGCACCTCGTTGGCGACGGCGATGCCGCCCGCCCCGCCATTGGCGAACACTTCGCTCAGCGCGACGCGCGCGCCCGCCTTCCGCGCCGCCTCGGTGACCATCGCAATCTCGGCGTCGCTGTCCGTGTGGAAGCGATTCAGCGCGACTACCAATTCCATCCCGAACTGGCGCACGTTCTGAATGTGGTGCTCAAGGTTCACAACGCCCTTCTCGAGGGCGGCGAGATCTTCCTTGGCCAACTCGGTCTTCTTCGCTCCGCCGTTCATTTTGAGGGCGCGAACGGTTGCGACGAGGACCGCCGCATCGGGCTTGAGGCCACCGAAGCGGCACTTGATGTCAAAGAACTTCTCGGCGCCGAGGTCAGAACCGAACCCGGCCTCGGTGACGACGATGTCACCCACGGCGAGGGCGGCGCGCGTGGCGAGAATGGAGTTGCACCCGTGCGCGATGTTCCCGAAGGGGCCCGCGTGGACGAAGGCTGGGCCACCCTCGAGCGTCTGCACGAGGTTGGGCCGAATGGCATCCTTGAGCAACATCGCCATGGCGCCGTGCGCGTGGAGATCTCGCGCATAGACGGGCTTGCGGTCGGCGCCATACGTGGAGCCAACGATGATGTTGCCGAGGCGCTCCTCGAGGTCCGCCGCGCTCGTCGCGAGCGCGACGATGGCCATGACTTCCGACGCGGGAATGATGACGAAGCGCTCTTCACGCACCACACCTTCCGCAGGGCCACCGAGCCCGATGATGACCTTCCGAAGCGCACGGTCGTTCATGTCAATCGTCCGCGGCCAGGTGATGCGACGCGGATCGATATTGAGCAGGTTGCCCTGTTGCAGGTGATTGTCGAGCAGCGCCGAGAGCAGGGCGTGAGCTGAACTGATGGCGTGGAAATCACCGGTGAAGTGCAGGTTGATGTCGTCCATCGGGAGCACCTGCGAGTAGCCACCGCCGGCCGCGCCACCCTTCACGCCAAATACCGGGCCCAGTGACGGCTCGCGGATGCAGAGCACCGCATTCTTGCCAAGCTTCCGGAAGGCCTGCGCGAGGCCCACGGACGTCGTGGTCTTGCCCTCACCAGCGGCGGTGGGGTTAATCGCGGTCACAATCACGAGCTTGCCCTTAGGCGCGCGGGTGGTGAGTTCAAGCGTCACCTTGGCCTTGTACTTGCCGTACAGGTCGAGGTCGTCGGGGCCAAGCCCAATCTCGGCGGCCACGTCAATAATCGGGCGGAGTTTCGCGGCCTGCGCGATCTCAATGTCAGACGGAACGCTCATCGGAAGCTCTTACACCTCAATGGGGGGGTTAGGTAAGGCTGAACAAGCGTCTCGCGTTGGCGCTTAGCTGCTTGCCGAGAGCACTTGGATCTGCATCGCGCACGGCAGCAAGCCTCGCCAATGTGTACGCACACCAGGCTGGCTCGTTGCGCTTGCCGCGATTTGGCACTGGCGCCAAGAAGGGCGCATCGCTCTCCACAAGCAAGCGGTCCGCCGGCGCGGCACGAATGATCTCGTCGCCGAACCATTTCTTGAAGGTCACGACGCCGGCATACGAGAGGTACCAGCCGGCGGCGAGTCCGGCCTCCGCGAGGTCCGCGGACCCGCCAAAACAATGCAAGACACCGCGAATGCCGGCCTGCCCCGCCTCGCGCACCATGGAGATAGTATCCGCTTCGGCTTCGCGGGTATGGACAACCACGGGCTTGTGGTGCTGGGCGGCCAGCGCGAGCTGCGCTGCGAAGGCTCGCCGCTGGAGGGCGCGCGGGGAGTGGTCATAGTGGTAGTCTAGCCCGCACTCTCCGACGGCCACAGCGCCCTGCTGGAGGCCCAAGGCGATGGCGTCGGCATCGTGTTGCGGGTCAAAACCGGCAGCGTCGTGGGGATGCACGCCGATGGTCCACCACACAAAACCTGCATTGGCCTCAGCGATGCGTTTGGCGCGTGCCGCCGATTCCAGAGACTCGCCGATGCACACCACCCCCTCGCCGCCGGCGGCCCGAACGCGATCGAGGACAAGCGACATGTCGTCGGCAAAGCCGGGGTCGCCCAGATGGCAGTGCGAATCAATCCATGGAGCCGCTGGAACGGACGAGGCCCCGGCGTGCGCAGTGGCAAGCCGGGGCCCAGTCTCGTGCACAGAATCGCTCAGACGCGGGGTGCCGACGGAACGCGCGAGTGCGGCGTGGCGTCGGTCTCGTGCGGCCACTTCTTCTCAATCCACAACACCAACGGTGCCGCGACGAAGATGGAACTGAAGGTGCCGACCACGATGCCGAATGCCAAGATGAGCGCAAACGGACGAATGACGTCTCCGCCCAGGAAGATCATCGCGATCAAGGCGCCGAGCGTGGTCGTACCGGTCATAATGGTCCGCGGGAGCGTCTCATTCACCGAATTGTTGATGACCTCACGTAGCGGCTTCTTCTTGTTGGAGCGCAGATTTTCGCGCACGCGATCGAACACCACCACGGTGTCGTTCATCGAGTAACCGATGACCGTCAGGATGCCACCGACAACGAAGAGCGAAATTTCGATGTTGGCGTACTTGATGAAGACCATCGTGGCGAGCGTGTCGTGTAGCGTACCGAGGATGGCGGCCACCGCGAAGCGCCATTCGAAGCGCCACGAGATGTACACCAGCGTCAGCGCGAAGGCGATGAGCGTGGCGACGATGGCGTTGCGACGGAGCTCTTCGCCGACGCGCGGTCCGATGCCTTCGGAGCCCAAGCGCTTGAAGCCGTCGGGACCGAACTTGGCGGCCAGCGCGGCCTCGATCTTTGTGGCGACGTTGGTCGCACCAGCGGCCTGCTGCTCCACCTGCTCCGCTTCCTGCGCGCGGATGCGGATTTCGTTGGGCGAACCGAACGTCGTGATTTCCGCCTCGCCAAGTCCAGCATCGGCGATGGCCGAGCGCACTTCCGCGATGTCAGGAGCCGTCGGGAACTCGAGGCGAATCTCCGTGCCACCGGTGAACTCGATGCTGTAGTTGAAACCGGAGAGTGGAATCAACACAATCGCCGGGACGACGAAGATGATGATGGTGATGAACGCCAGTTTCCACTGACGGACAAAATCGTAGGACGTGCCATGTAGGATGCGGAACATCAGATGCTCAGGGTCGTGGGCGCCTGCTTGCGCTGCGCCAGCCAGACATAGAAGAGAGTCCGCACAAAGAAGATCGCGGAGGCGAGCGAGGCGATGATGCCGGCCATCAGCGTGACGGCGAAGCCGCGCACGGGACCGTCACCGAACTGGTAGAGAATTGCCGCCGTGAGTGCCGTGGTCACGTGCGTGTCCACGATGGCGCTCCACGCGTGATCGAAGCCCTCGTCAATTGCCGTCTTCACGGACTTGCCGACGTCGAGTTCTTCGCGAATACGCTCGAACACAAGGAAGTTGGAGTCCACGGCCATACCGATAGAGAGCACGAAGCCGGCGATGCCAGGCAACGTGAGCGTCGCACCGAAGACCGCGAGCATGGCCAACGTAATCATTGTGTAAAAGGCCAGACCGCAGACGGCGAGGAAGCCGGAGAAGCGGTAGTAGCCGATCATTACGATGATGACGAGGGCGACAGCCGTGACGCCGGAGTAGATGCCCTGCTGAATGGCGTCTTGGCCGAGTGAGGCACCGATAGTGCGCGCCTCAACCACGACGAGAGGCACTGGCAGCGCACCGGCGCGTAGCACGAGCGCCAGATCCTGCGCCGGCTGAATGTCGCGTCCGCCCATCGTGATCTGGCCACGGGTGCCGATGGCACCCTGAATCACCGGCGCACTCATCACCTTGTCATCAAGGACAATGGCCATGTTGTTGCCGATGTTCTTGCCGGTCTCGTTGCGGAAGCGACGACCACCTTCGTTGTTGAGCTGGAAGGTCACCTTGGCACCTTCCATCGGATCCTGCTCCGGCTTGGCGTCCACGAGATACTCACCCGTGATGATGTCACGATTCTCGAGGACATAAATCGGGCGGTACCACTGCGCGGAGAGCGACACGGAGTCAGAGCCCCAGCGCACGACCTTGCCCGGAGGCAGGGCGGCGCGCACCGCAGAATCACTCAGGAAGCGTTCGATAGTCCGCACATCCGTCATCGCGACGTAGTACTGGCCCGGGATGCTGCCCGGTGCGACGAGGCGGCGGAACGGTCCGTCGGTGGCAGTCGGCGCCGAATCGGCCGAGGCCGAGTCAGACGGCGCCTCGAAGATGCCGGCGATGCCAGAGCGCGCGGTGTCACCAGCGGCCGTAGTCGTCGCGGCCGTCTCAAGCCCGCGCGCCTTCACGATGGCGTCGAGACGCGGCGCCACTCGTTCGAAGGCGTTGGTCTTATCCGTGATCTGGAACCGGAGGAACGCGGAGCGCTGCACGACGGCTGTAGCGCGTTCGCGATCATCAATACCGGGAAGTTCCACCTCGATGCGGCGATCGCCCACACGCTGCACGATGGGCTCGGCCACGCCGAACTCGTCAATGCGCGAGCGCACAACGCGCAACGCACGCTCAAGCGCGTCGTTGACGTCGGCGACCTGCTGCTGGGACTCGTCGATCTCGAGCGAAAGGTGCATACCTCCGCGGAGGTCGAGCCCGTACTTCAGGGGAACGCGCGTGTAGGTGGTGTCCACCATGACGCCGTCGCGCTGGAAGCGGTCCTCAATGGTCCGCGGGAACAGCGCCCAGGCCGACGCGAGCACCATTGCGGCGATCGCGAAGAGGCGTGCCTTCAGGGAATTCATCTCGAGCAGGAAGGAAGTGAGCCGGGGGAAACTAGAACCTCGAAGAGTACCCGCCGGAGACTGCCAAGTCAATCAGAGACAATAGCTTGGACGCTCTCGCGCATCCCTAGCGCAGACGGCCCGTTGGGCTCGTGCTCGCGAGGGTGGCGCGGGCTGCCGATTCGTCTCTCGCCAGCTGCGCACGAAGCGCGTCCGGACCGTCAAACTTCTGCGTCTCGCGCAGGCGAGCCAGCACGTCCACTCGCACGCGCAGGCCATACAAATCACCGGTCAATTCAAAGCAGTGCACCTCGAGACTGCTCGACGTATCACCGAAGGTCGGACGGGGACCAAGGTTCATCATGCCGCCGAATGTCCCCCGCGATGTCTGTACACGAACCGCGTACACACCTTCCGGCGGCAACAGTTTGCGCGGCGATGGTGCGCCAAGGTTGAGCGTGGGGAATCCCATCGTGCGACCCCGCTGTTCACCCTTCTGCACGATGCCGCTAATGCTGTACGCGCGCCCGAGGCCGTCAGCCGCGCGCACTAAATCGCCTCCGGCAATGGCGCGACGAATTGTTGTGCTCGAGATGGGGCGATTGTCGGTGCCCTGCACCGCCTCCACCACCGCCACATCAAAGCCCCGTGACTCCCCAAGCGACTTCAGGACCTCGGCGTCGCCTGAGCGGGCCCGTCCGAAGCCGTGGTCGTAACCGATCAGCAACTCGCGCACGCCAAGCCTCGCCATCAGGACGTGGTCTACGAAGTCCGGCGCCTCGTAGCGCGCGAGCGTCGCGGTGAACGGCAACACCACCACGTAGTCCAACGGGCTCTCGGCGAGGACTTCACTCTTCTCATCGCCGAGCGTGAGCAAGGGAGGAGCGGCTGCCGGATTCACGACTTCCAGCGGATGGGGCTCGAAGGTGACGAGCACCGCGGGCAATCCACGCAGACGCGCACGCGCCGCAAGACGCTCCAGCACGAGCTGATGCCCGCGATGCACACCATCGAAGGTGCCCACTGTGCAGACGGTGCCGCGCACTTCAGGCGGCAAGCCGAAGGCCGGGTCAGGCCTCACGCATTACCACGCGCGGCTGCCAGCGTTCGCCGTTCTCGTCGGACGCAAACCCGCGCCGCTCGCAGAGTGCGACGAGCGCATCACGGTCACCGCGCACCAAGGCGCCCCACGGGCCCGGCACGATCGCGGGGACATCAATACCGCGGACGATTCTCGCCAGGTCCTCGTCGCTTAGTCGTTGCACGGGGAAGCCCGGCAACGCGTCGAGTGCCGGGCGCAGCACGGCGCGACGCTCGCGCAGATCCTCGAGCGTGACCGCGTCCTCAACCCGAAAAGGTCCCGTGGCAAGGCGCCGCAAGGCGATCAGGTGCGCCGCTGACGAGGACGCGCGCGCCCAATCGCGGGCCAGCGAGCGCACGTACGTCCCGCCCCCACACACCACGCGCATCGTCGCCTCGACCACGCGCCCGTCAGCATCGAGCAGGAGATCGCTCACGTCAATGCGATGCACGTGAATGAGGACGGGCTTAAGCTCAACGACTTCCCCCGCCCGCGCCAGTTCGTAGGCGCGCTTCCCGTCCACTCGTTTCGCGGAATAGGCGGGAGGCGTCTGGAGAATCTGACCTTGGACCTGGCGCAGATTCTCGAGCAAGTCCCCACGTGACGGCAATGGAGCCTCGCGCGAAACGGCACCCAACAAATCCTCGGTGTCGGTCTCCGTCCCAAACTTGACGCGCGCCTCGTAGAGCTTGGGCTCATCGGGAATGTGCGGCAGCAAACGCGTGGCGCGCCCCACGAGGAGGACGAGGAGCCCGGTCGCAAAGGGATCCAAGGTCCCCGCGTGGCCAATGCGTTTTTCGCCCAAGGCACGCCGCGCGGCGGCCACGATGTCGTGCGACGAAACGCCTGCTGGCTTATCCACCAGCAGAAGTCCGTCAGGCGTCGGCGCTGTCGTCACCCGAGGGCTCAGCGCTGGACTGCTCGCCACCCAGCTGATCTGCGCCTGGCTGCTCGGCGCGCTTGATCTCGGCGAGCAAGGTCTCGATGCGAGCCGCGCGCTGCACGGACTCGTCAAGACGAAACGTGATTTCCGGCGCGAACTGCAGACGTAGCGCACGACCGACGCGGCCGCGGAGATGCGGCGCCATGCCCGTGAGCGCCGCGAGGGTGCTCGTCTTGGCTTCTTCGTCCCCGAGTACGGAGACGTAGATCATGGCATGGCGGAGGTCGCGCGCCATCTCCACCGCGGTCACCGTCACGAGCCCGGTGAGGCGCGGATCTTTGGCGTCGCGGGTCAAGAACGCCGCGACTTCCTCGCGCACCGCTTCGCCAACGCGTTCAGCACGACGCGGATCCCGTGGGGGCATCAGCGACCTCCGCTACGCGGCGCGCTCAGCTGGCCGAGGCCGGCTGAAGCGTGCGCGCGACGTTTTCGGTGCGGTAAATCTCGATGAGGTCACCGACCTTAATGTCGTTGAAGTTCTCGACCCCGATACCGCACTCATAACCTTCCTTCACTTCCTTCACATCGTCCTTGAAGCGACGCAGTGAGCCGAGCGTGCCAGCGAAGACTTCGACGCCGTCGCGGATGACGCGCGCACGGCCCTGACGGTTGATAACGCCCGAGCGCACGATGCAACCGGCGATGAGGCCGATCTTCGGCACCTTGAAGGTCTCGCGGACCTGCGCCTCGCCGACGATGACTTCCTTCTCCTCGGGACGCAGCAAGCCTTCGAGTGCAGCCTTCACGTCGGCCACAGCCTCGTAGATGATGCGATAGAGCTTGATCTCTACGCCTTCGCGATCGGCGGCAGCGCGCGCCTTGGTATCCGGGCGCACGTGGAAGCCGATGATGATGGCACCAGAAGCCTTGGCGAGGAGAATGTCGGACTCGGTGACGGCGCCAACCGCACGCGCGACCACTTCGACCTGCACTTCTTCGTTGCTGAGCTGACCGAGTGCGTCGGCGAGTGCTTCCGCCGGACCGCCCTGGTCCGCCTTGATGAGCAGCTTGAGCTGGCGCTTCTCGCCGGAGGCGGCGTTGGCCATGAAGTCTTCGAGCGACACCGCACCCTTCGCGGTGCGACGGCTCTTGGCTTCACGGTCGAGACGTTCGCGACGCTGCGCAATCTCGCGCGCTTCCTGCGCGTCAGCCACGCAGATGAACTGATCGCCGGCCATCGGCACGCCGGTGAGACCGAGCACCTGCACGGGAATCGCCGGGCCTGCGGACTTCACGGGCTTGCCACGCTCATCCAGCAGCGCACGCACGCGACCGGAGTGCAATCCGCAGATGAAGTCATCGCCCACGTTCAATGTGCCGCTCTGCACGAGGATGGTCGCCACGGCGCCCTTGCCGGCATCGAGTTGGGCTTCCACCACCGATCCGGTGGCGCGACGGTCGGGGTTGGCCTTTAGGTCGAGAATTTCGGCCTGGAGGAGAATCTGATCCAAGAGCGCCGGCACGCCGGTGCCCTTCTTTGCCGAGATCTCGGACGCCAGCGTACTGCCACCGAAGTCTTCGAGCACGACGCCATGCTGCAGGAGGTCCTGACGGACCTTCATGGCATTGGCGGCGGGGAGATCAATCTTGTTGATGGCGACAATCATCGGCACGCCGGCGTTCTTGGCATGCGAGATGGCTTCTACCGTCTGCGGCATCACGGCGTCATCGGCCGCGACCACAAGCACGACGATGTCCGTGACCTGTGCACCGCGGGCGCGCATAGCGGTGAAGGCTTCGTGGCCAGGGGTGTCGAGGAAGGTGATCTGACGACCGTCCGGCAAGGTGACGTGATATGCGCCGATGTGCTGCGTGATGCCACCGGCTTCGCCGGCGACAACAGTGGCCTTGCGGATGTAGTCGAGCAAGGAGGTCTTACCATGGTCCACGTGACCCATGATGGTGACCACCGGCGGACGCGACTTGAGCGTGCCCTCTTCCTCCACCACCACTTCTTCCGTGGGGGCAGCGGCGTAGTCCTCTTCGCGCACGGCGATGAAGCCGAACTCGCTCGCGATGAGCTCGATTTGGTCGAAGTCCATGCGCTGGTTGATGGTGACCATCAACCCGAGGTGCTTGAAGGCGAACGAGACGATTTGCGTGGCGGCGACCTTCATGGTCTCCGCGAGTTCGCTGACTGTGATGAACTCGTTGACGCGAATTGTTGTCTTCTCGCGCTCAGCGATCTCGGCGCGAATGGCCGCAAGCTCTTCACGCGCGGCCGAGTCGTCGCGACCGCCGCGGCGCTTGGTGCCCGCGCCACCGCCCATCTGGCGCATGGTGCGCGAGATGTTGGCCGTCACCTGCTCCTGGTCTACGCGCTTGCCCTTCTTCCCACGGCGTGGACCTGAGGACGGCGCGGCGTTCGGACCGAAATTGTTGCCCGCCGGGGCGCCGGGGCGCCCTCCACCGCTCCCACCACTGCCACCGCGATCTTCGCGACGACCACCACCAAGTCCGCCGCCAGGACTCGCCGAGGCGACAGGACGCGGGGACATGCCCGAGCCGCTCACGGGGCGCGGACGTGGGGGTGCCGGTGCAATTGGGCGCGGACGTGCGGGCTCGGGAGCAGAGGGACGCGACGGCGCAACCGTCGCGGTCGGTGCCGCTGTCGGCGGCACTGTTGGCGTACTTGCTGCAGCGGGAGCTGAGAGGGCAGCCAGGGCCTCAGCGTCCGCTTGGCGCTGGCGCTCCGCTTCTGCGGCACGCGCGCGGGCAGCCGCCTGCTCTTCCGCGAGCTTCGCGGACTTCGCCGCTTCTTCCGCGTCGCGGGCGGCTTGGGCCGCACGCTCCACTTCTGCGGCGGCGGCAGCAGCGTCCGCCACGGCCTGTACGGCCGCTGCTTCTTCCTCGGCCTTCTGCACGTCCGCGGCGCGACGACGGCGCGTCACCTTCTCTTCCGTGGCGGGCTCGGGGTCCGGCTCAGGCGCGACGACCTTCTTAGCGGAGACCTTCTTCTTCGCCGCCAGCGTCTCGGAAACGGTGGAGGGCTCCGCCGTCTTCTTGGCGGAAGCCTTCTTCTTGGCGGGAGCAGCGTCGGCGGCGGCCTTGTCTGTGCGGTGGCGCTTCTCGCGCTCCCAGCGGACGCGCGCGCGCGCAACCTGCTCGTCCGTCAGCGGCGACGCTGGCGTCCGTGCACTGATTTCCATCGCGCGCAGCATCGACAGCACCTCATCGGCACCGATTCCGAACTCTGCGGCCAACTCACTCACCCGAACTTTGTTCAACCTGCCTCCGTTAGGCCTCACGTCCCGCATCCGCCGGCTTGGCGGCTGCCAGGACTCCCGCTGCCAACTTGTCGTCCACCACGCCGATGATCGCCGTGGATTCCTTCCCTGCCACTCGTCCGAGTTCCGCCGCCGACGCCACTTCTAGCGTGGGCACTTCACGTCCGGCGAGCAAGCCATCCACCTTCTGCCGCGAATTGGGAGCAGCGTCTGCCGCAACCACCGCGACGTGCACCTGTCCCTTCTTCACGGCCTCTCGCACTCGGTCAACTCCCACCAGTGCGAGCCTTCCCCGCACGCCTAGCCCGAGGAGCCCAAGCACCTTCTTCTCTTGGGCCTCGTTCAAGCGCATTCCGCCTTACTCCGCCGCCGCCTTCGCCTCTGACTCGCCACCCTCTTCGGTGAGCTCGTCGAGGATAGCCATGATACGATCGGCCTCTTCGGGCGCGATGCCCGGAAGCTTGAGCAGATCGTCGCGGTCCAAGTCAATAATGTCGTTCAGCGTGCGATAGCCACCCGCCTCAAGCACGGCGACCGTCGCGGTCGCGAGGCCTTCGATGTCGGACAGCGGCACGTCAGCGGCGTCCTCGTCCGGGAGCGGCGCGAAGAGTGGGATGTCACCGCCACGCTCCAGCCATTCGCGGCTCGAGTAGAGATCAATCTTCCAGCCTGTGAGTTCCGAGGCGAGGCGTACATTCTGGCCGTTGCGTCCGATGGCCAGCGAGAGCTGATCCTCATCCACGACGGCCTGAATGGTCTTGGCGGTCGGATCGCTGAACACGCGGGCAACCTTCGCAGGTGCGAGCGCGAGCTTGGCGAAGCGCTCCGGGTCGTTGGACCAGGGCACGATGTCAATGCGCTCACCGCCGAGCTCCTGCACGACGGCCTGCACACGCGAGCCCTTGAGGCCCACGCAGGCGCCCACCGGATCAATCGCGTCATCGCGTGAGACCACCGCAATCTTGGTGCGCGATCCCACTTCGCGGGACGCCGCACGGATCTCGACGATGCCGCCCTGAATCTCGGGCACTTCCAAGCGGAACAAGGCCTGCACGAAGAGCGCATCGGCGCGCGAAAGAATGAGACGCGGACCCTTCGGCGTCTCCTCAATGCGCTTCAGCACGGCGCGCACGGGCTCGCCCTGCGAATACGTCTCGCGGTGATTCTGCTCGCGATACGGGATGATGGCTTCGGCTTCCCGGAACTTGTTGAGCATGATGACGATCTTGCCACGCTCGATTTGCTGGATCTCGCCAGACAGCAGGTCGCCGACTCGACCCGCGAACTCGTCGCGAATCTTGGTGCGCTCGCCCTCACGGACGCGCTGCACAATGCGTTGCTTGGCGGCCTGCACAGCGGAACGGCCGAACTCCTCGAAGGCGACCGGAATTTCCATCAAGTCACCCGGCTGATAGTCGGGATCCTCGTATCGCGCTTCCTCGAGATCAATCTCGATTACCGAATCCGCGACTTCCTCGACGACCTTCTTGAGGATGACGATGCGAATGTCGCCCTTGGAATCGTCAATCTCCACCTCGGCCTGCACGGACGGGCCGTGCTTCTTGGCCAAGGCGGCGAGAATGCCGTCCTTGAGCAAATCGTGCAATTCCTGACGCTGGATCTGCTTGCTGTCTGCCAGCTCGCGCAGCGCCAAGAGAATTTCGGCTGAACCCGCCATCCCCAACTCCGTTCGAAAAAAGGATCTATGGCTTCCAGTGGAACGCGAGGCGAGCGTCCGTGACGTCCGCAAGCGCGACCACATGCTCGGTGCCCTTCGCGTCTCGGAGATGGAGCAGTGCTGCTCCTTCTGGTCCATCTACCGCGACGATTTCCACTTCCTGCCGACCGTGCAGCACAAGGCTGTTCACGCTGGCCTTGCGACCTACAAAGCGCCGCCAATCCCGCTCATGACGCAGCGGGCGCTCCATTCCTGGCGACGAGACTTCGAGCACGTAGCGCGAATTGATGAGGTCAGGCTGAGCATCCAACTTGGCCTCAATCGCCCGCGACGCCTTCTCGCAATCACCCACCTGTACCTTTTGCAGGTCCAAGCGGTCCACCCGAACATCAAGCACCGGGCGCCCCTTCGAGCCGCCAAGCTTGAGCTCGACGAGCTCCAGACTCAACGACGCAAGTTCTTCACTGATAAGGACTTCGAGCGCCTGCTTCACAATTCCTACGGCCTCATAGAGAACAAAAAAAGTGCGGGGAGACCTTCCCCCACACTCCGCGGCTTGCAACGGGAATGTCTCCAACACCGGAGAATACCCCTCCGCCGCTACTCCGTCAAGGCAGGTACGTTATAGATGCAGGCAATCTGGCGTCCCGCATCGCCAGCCCTGTGCGAAAACAACTGGTCGTTGTCACACTTGGTGCACTCGCCACTCGCCGACCAGCGCGCCACACGAAACTGGGAGGCTTGCTCCGCCAGCAATGCCCGCAAGTCCACGTGGCGAGCACGCTTCGTCTCCCAACCCGTGAGTTGTTCGTAAACATCCGTGCCGACCTCGTAGCAGCGCCCGCAGATGGATGGGCCGAGGTGCACCACGCATTCGTCAGCCGGGAAACCCAACTGGGCAAACAGGCGCAGGGCCTCGGGCAGGATTCCTCCCGCGACGCCCCGCCAGCCGGCGTGCACGATGCCGACTGTACCGCTGGGGTGCGCAATGAAGACGGGGACGCAATCCGCGATGGTGACGGCGGCGGCCCCGGCACCGATCACAATGTGGCCGTCCGCGCCCTCGACGCGAATCCATCCGTCAAATGGCGCATCATGCACCAACACCTTCGTGCCGTGTACCTGCACCGCTGACGCGAGCCGTGGTGCGCCCTGCGCCGCAAGGGCCTGCTGCACGAGGTGCCAACGCTCGCGCGCACCGGGGGTCTCGACACTCAGGTTGAAATCGCCGGCCGCGCGCGTGGTGATGAACGCGCGCACGCCGAAGCGCTCGAAGGTCGGAATATCGAGGCGCGCGGGCAGTGGCACGTCGCTCACGTCACTGCACTCGCTTGATGCCGGCGCCCAAAGCGTTCAAGCGTTCGTCAATGCGTTCGTACCCACGCTCGATTTGCCCGATGTTATTGATGACGCTCGTGCCCTTCGCGCAGAGCGCGGCGATCAGCATCGCCATGCCAGCGCGAATATCGGGGCTCTCCACCTGCGCGCCGCGCAACTGCGTGGGACCACTCACCAGTGCGCGATGCGGATCGCAGAGCACGATGCGCGCGCCCATGCCCACGAGCTTGTCCACGAAGAACATGCGCGACTCGAACATCTTCTCGTGAATGAGGATGATGCCTTCGCACTGTGTAGCCGTGACAATGGCGATGGACATCACGTCGGCCGGGAAGGCGGGCCAGGGCTGATCTTCGAGCTTCGGCACGGCACCACCCAAATCCGAGCGAATGCGCAGTTCTTGGTTGGCGGGCACGATGAGATTGTCGCCGTCGATCTGCGTGGCGACCCCGAGGCGGTCGAAACCGAGCCGCACGGAGCGCAGGTGTTGCACGCCTGCGTCCTCAATGACGATGCGCGACCGCGTGACGGCGGCGAGCCCGATGAAGGACCCGACTTCGATGTGATCGGGACCGATGCGGAAGCGTCCACCGTGCAGCGGCCGACCGCCTTGGATGGTCAACACGTTGGAGCCAATGCCATCAATTTTGGCACCCAACGTGAGGAGCATGTGACACAGATCCTGCACGTGTGGCTCGGAGGCCGCATTGTGCAGCGTCGTCGTACCATCGGCGGCGACGGCAGCCATGATGGCGTTCTCGGTGCCCGTGACGGAGGGTTCGTCGAGAAAGATGTCCGCGCCTCTCAGACGCTTGGCGCGGAACACGATGCGTTCACCGAACTCGTGCGTGGCCCCCAGTGCCTCGAGCGCGAGGACGTGCGTGTCGAGGCGGCGGCGGCCAATGACATCACCGCCCGGCGGGGCGAGAATGACCTCGCCGCAGCGGGCGAGCAGCGGGCCCGCCAAGAGCACCGAGGCGCGGATGCGAGCACACAGCTCCGGAGGTAGCGTGTCGCCACGGACCGTTTCGGCGTGAATCACCAAGGTGTTGTCGCCTGTCCACTCGGCGCTGGCGCCTGTCGCACGCACGAGCCCGAGGAGGCTCTCGATGTCGCGGATGCGCGGCACATTGTCGAGCGTGACCGCCTCAGGTGTGAGCAGCGCGGCACAGACGATGGGCAAAGCGGCGTTCTTGTTGCCGGTGGGCCGAATGGCGCCGGCGAGGGGGCGGCCCCCCTCAACGATGAACTGGGGCGTTGACATAGCGAGTGAATATATGCTTGACGCCACGTACGCGTCTGTAGAGCTTGCTTTATGTACTTCTACCAGTTGGCCGCTGCGGCGGATACGGTCTTGGTCCGAGAGGTCCCGCCGTTGCGCACGGCGTTCGAACAGCTGGTCTTCGTGGCGTCTGGACTGACGTCCATCCTCACGCTGCTGCTCGTGCTGGTGATTCTCTTGATGCTGCTGGGCATGCGGGCGGCCGCACAGGCCTTGCACGGCAAGCTGGACGAAGTGTTGCAGGAGTTGCGACCCCTCACACAGAATGCCAACGCAGCGTCCGTGGATGTGCGTGAAGCGGCCGCAATGGCGAAGGAAATGGTGGCCGAGTCGCGCGCGACCGTCACGATGGCCAACGAGAAGGTGCGCGAGTCCGTCACCGAGTTGACGACGCGCGTCAACGAACTGAGTGGGATTATCAGCAAGGCGTCGCGCGCGGCGATGCGCGTGGCGAGCATCTATGCCACAACCGTGGGCGGACTCAAGGCCGGCGCGCGAATCTTTGGGATCGGTCGCAAGAAGAAGTCGAGCACGGCTCGAGACCTGGACCTCAGCGAGCCCGACGAGCGACCGCGCCTGCGACGCCGTCGCTGAGGCCATGCACGGTGGCCCGCTTCGTTTGGAGCGCGTGCGGCGCGCTCCTCTTGCTCAGCTTGTTTCCCACGGATGCGCTCGCGTGGACTCCCGGCACGCACATACTGCTCGGTGAGGCCCTGCTCCGCTCCGCCGACGTCTTGCTACCGACGGCGCTTGCTGGGCTCCTGAAAGCGCACCCATTTGAGTTCCTGTATGGCAGCATCGCGGCCGATACCAGCTTCGCGAAGCGCTACGCCCGCGTGGGACGGCACTGCCATCACTGGCCGGTGGGTGACGACATCCTCGACCGCGCCCGCGACGACTCGTTGCGCGCCTTCGGTTACGGCTACCTCTCGCATCTCGCCGCCGACGTGGTGGCGCACAACCACTTCGTGCCCCATCAACTCGCCATTTCGTCGGCGACCAGCGGTGCTGGCCACGCGTATTGGGAAGCGCGCTTCGAAAGCGAACTTGGGGAGCAGTGGTCGCGGCGTGCGCGCGAAGTGATTCTGCTCGATCACGGGCAAGCCGACGAGCACCTCGACCGCATTCTGTCGCCGACAATATTCAGCACCTCAACCAATCGGCGGATCTTCCGCGGCATGGTGCACGCCTCGGATCTTTCGCCCTACCAGCGCGTGCTCTCGTTGGTGGCCGCGAATAGCCGCTGGCCACTGCGCGGCGCCGCGGTCTCCGCACATCTGGACCGGGCATTCGACCACATCGTGGACCTCTTGGTCACTGGAGCGCGCGCGGTGGCGCGCCAGGCGGACCCGAGCGGAGAGGAGGCGCTGCGCGAGGCAAAATCTATTCGCAAAGGCGCACTCGAGCGCGGAGGAGAACGTGCGGCGCGCAAGGATGCTGCGGACCGATTCGCCCTGCCGAGCGTGCACTCAGAGTGGGTGACGAAGCTGCCCAAGCCCTTGTTCGTCCCTAATGCAGACGCGCTGGTCTAACACCTCCCGAGCGCCTTCACGCGCTCAGGGTACACCGCTCAATCGAAGCCACGTTGCAGGCCGGCGAAGGCAATGACTAAGCGCTTGCGCCCCACCGCTTCGTCATCGAAGTCCACGGTGACTTTGGCATCCTTCCCCGATCCGCCGACTTCTGCAATGGTGCCGGAGCCGAACCGACCGTGGGTGACGCGCTCGCCTTTGATGAACTGCGGCGAGTCCTGCGACGCCTCTTCGTCGGCGACGAAGCTCGGGACATCCGTTTCGCGGGCGGACCATTCGGCCTTGGGCGCGCGCGGGAATGCAGCGGCGGAGTCCTCGCGCGTGGTCTTGCGCCAAACGGGCTCGCGAGAAGGTGCCGCGAGGCGTGAAGTGGAGCGCAGGCGAATGGTGCGGCGCAGCTCGATGGTCGATTCGTCAACGCCGCTCAAGAGCCGCGAGCGTTCGGACTGGATAAACCGGCCTTCGCGCAGGCGCTGCCTGGCCCAACTCAGATGGAGCCGCTCACCGGCGCGCGTGATTGCCACGTAGAGCAGGCGTCGCTCTTCTTCCATCGCCTCGTTGCCATCGCCGCCATCAAACTCATCGGCATAGCGAATGAGTGGGAAGAGGCGGTCTTCAAGTCCCGTGACGCAGATGAATCCATACTCAAGACCCTTGGCGGTGTGCACCGTCATCATGGTGATGGCGTCTGCGTCAGGCCCGAGCTGGTCGAGTGCCGTCACGAGCGTGACGTTCTGCAGGAAGTGATCAAGCGGTCGCATGCCGACTTCGCCACCGTCATCGATGACGACTTCCGCCGCGGAGTTCACAAGCTCACCGACGTTCGCGAGCCGCTCTTCTCCCTCCGGGCCCTCCTTCCGCAGGGCCACCGCATAGCCAGACTCCTCGACAATCAACAGGAGCAGGCGATTGACGCTCGTGTCCGTCGCAGCGACGCGTAACCGGTCCACGAGCGCGACGAAGATCGCGAGCGCATCCTTGAGCGCGGCCCGCAATCCAGGAATCAGCCCTTGGGCAGCGCGGCGCGAAATCTCGAGCAACGGGACGCCCGCGCTCGCGGCTTCCGAGGCTAGCAACTCCACGCTGGTGTCGCCAATGCCCCGCTTTGGTGCGCTGACCGCCCGACGAAACGCTTCGTCGTCCTGCGGATTGGCGACAAGGCGGAGCCACGACACGAGATCGCGAATTTCCTGCCGGTCATAGAAGCGCGTGGCTCCGACGAGGCGATACGGAATGCCTGCACGGCGCATCGCGTCTTCCATGCCGCGACTCTGCGCATTGGTGCGATATAGCACGGCCGCATCGGAATACTTGCGACCCATGCGCCGCCAATCCTGCATCGCCTCAGCGATGGCCTCGGCCTCGTCGCGGTCATCGGCCGCTTCGAGCACGACGACCTTCTCGCCGCCGCCGCGCGTGGCCCGCAACGTCTTACCACGCCGAGCGAGGTTCGCCGAGATCACCGTATTGGCGAGTTCGAGGATGCTGGCCGTGGAACGATAGTTCTCCTCAAGCCGCACGACCTTGGCGTTGGGGTAGTCGCGCTCAAAGTCGAGGATGTTGCGGATGTCGGCGCCGCGCCAGCCGTAAATCGCTTGGTCGTCGTCGCCCACCACGAGGACGTTGCGATGCTCGGCGGCGACGAGACGCACGAACTCGTATTGCGCGTGATTGGTGTCTTGATACTCGTCCACCAACACGTGACGGAAGCGCCGCGCGAGTCGCGTACGCACCGCTTCATGCTCGCGCAGGATGCGCACTGGCAGCACGAGCAGGTCATCGAAACTGACGGCATTCGCCGCGCGCAGCGTCTCCTCGAGGTCGCGATAAACCTTCGCGGCGGCCTGTGCCTTGGTGGTACGCGCGAGCTGCTCAAACTCGGCCACCTCCACGAGCGCGTTCTTGGCCGAGCCAATCTCGTTGGCGATTCCCTTCGGCTCGAACTCATCGGTGGAAATGCCGTGCTTCTTCATCAGGCGCTTGATGACGACCAACAGATCGGCTTGGTCGTAAATCGTGTACTCCGGCGTGCGCCCCACCAACTCGGCATTGGCCCGCAGCAACCGGGCGCCGATGCCGTGGAAGGTACCAATCCACATTCCCCGCGGGTCCTCACCGAGCGCGCGCCCGACGCGCTCCCGCATCTCACCAGCAGCCTTGTTGGTGAAGGTGACGGCGAGAATTTCTTGCGGGAGCACACCGCGCTCGGCAATGAGACGGGCGATGCGTGCCGTGAGCACCCGCGTCTTGCCTGAACCAGCGCCTGCGACGACGAGCAGCGGTCCGTCTTCGTGTTCGACGGCTTCGCGCTGCGCGGGATTGAGCGAGGGGAACGGCGAGGCGCCGTTCACCCGATGCGCTCCTTCCCGAAGACGCTGGCCAGCGACTCGGGGAGGATGACCGATCCGTCTGGCTGCTGGTAATGCTCAAGGATGGCCGCGATGATGCGCGGGAAGGCCAGACCCGAGGCGTTCAGGGTGTACACGAAGCGCGGCTTCTCACCCGGCGCAGGGCGGAAGCGAATGTTGGCGCGACGCCCCTGAAAATCCGTGAACAGCGAGCAGGACGACACTTCAAGCCACTTACCAACGCCCGGCGCAAAGACCTCGAGATCGTAGGTCTTGGCGCTGGCGAAGCCCGTATCGCCGGCCGCGAGCAAGAGCACGCGATACGGCAAACCGAGTCGCTGCAGCACGGCTTCCGCATGGGAAAGCAGCAGTTGGAGCTGAGATTCACCGTCTTCGGGCGCGCAGTACCGCACGAGTTCGACCTTGTCGAATTCGTGCACGCGCAACAGGCCGCGCGTGTCCTTACCGGCCGAGCCCGCTTCCCGACGGAAGCAGGGTGAGTAGGCGCAGAGGGCCTTGGGCAATTCGTCGGCACCGAGGATCTCGTCGCGGTAGAGATTGGTGACCGGCACCTCGGCCGTGGGGATGAGAAACATGTCTTCATCCTTCAACGCGTACATGTCATGCTCGAACTTGGGCAACTGTCCGGTGCCGGTCATCGACGCGCGGTTCACCGCGACCGGAACCCAGGTCTCTTCGTAGCCGAACTCGGTTGTGTGCAGGTCGAGCATCATGTTCATCAGCGAGCGCACGAGGCGGGCTCCCGCGCCGCGATACACGATAAAGCCAGAGCCCGAGATCTTAGCACCGCGCGGCAGATCGAAGAGCCCGAGCGTCTCTCCAACTTCCCAGTGCGGCACGACGCTCTCGGCGGCGCGTGGAGTGCCCCAGTTGCGCACGATGACGTTGTGCGACTCGTCGCCGGCGGGGACGTCGGGCAGCGTCAGGTTGGGGATGTGGAGTAAGAGCTCGTCGAGGCGAGACTGCGTGATCTCGAGCTGGGACTCCAGCGCCGCGATTTCCTCGCCGATGGCGCGGGCGCTGGCCTGCATCTCGCTCGCATCTTCGCCGGCCTTCTTCTTCTTGCCGACTTCCTGCGTCACGCGGTTGCGCTCAGCTTTACGCTCTTCGACACGACCAATGGACGCCCGACGTGTACGGTCGAGCGCTTCAGCTTCGTCAATCAGCGGACCGTAGATGTCGAGTTTCTCACGTCGCTGCATAGCATCCCGCAGCGCCGCGACATCGTCACGGATGATCTTATGGTCGAGCACGTGCTAAAACTCCGGTGTGCCGTCCGCGAAGGAACGGAAGCCACAATTCGGGTTCACGCGGCCACTCAGACGCGCGCGTCGCTCGGCGGGGAGAATCGAATCCACGCGGAATTTGCCGTAGATCACCTGACGCGATTGTCCAGAGCAGAACTGCGTGGTGACCTGAAGGACGAATACCGAACCCACCTGCAGGTTGACGATTGAATCCACGGCCCAGCCCGAGCGCGGTGCCGACTCAATCTGCGAGTATGGCGTGGCCGAGACGATGATTCCGATGGGGCGAGAACCCGTCAGCGAACTGATCACCTTCCCCACCGGGAGCACCTGCAACGCGCCACTGGGTGTGATGTCAAACGCGATGTCGAAGGTCCCGGTGGGTTCGAGGCGCACTGTTGCGCGCTGCGGCACGGCAAAAGCGGTCGGGTACGGCACCGGTGTACCGGTCATCGCCCAAATTTGGAAGTTGGTATCGAGGTTGGGGCCGTCGGGCCGCACGGCGAAGGGGTCCGGGCCGCAGGCGACGAGGGCGGCAGCCGAGACGGCGACGACGAGACCCGCGCGACGAAGCGCGCGATGGGCAAACGGCATAATGTGCACAGGTGAAAGATAGCGACCGCAACGGCTTCGCATCAAGCGATGTGCGCTTGACTTGGATGTAGCTGGACGTACACTTCGCTGGACCCCTTCCCGGAGCCTTGGTTGGCCACGATTCGTGACCTCGTTGCGACCCTTCGCCGCTTTGACGGCGTCATGGCCGCTGCCGTTCTCGGCCGCGACGGGCTGCTGATTGACAACGACGCCAATGCGGGCGTGGACTGCGAGCAGATTGCGGCGCACGTCCCCTCCATTCTACAGTTCGCCGACGAACTCGGTTCCGCGGCCGCCGCGGGGACCCTGCAGATGGCCATTCTTGAGCACCAAGAGGCCACGGTGGTCCTCTCCGCGATGTCTGCCGAGGTGGTGTTGCTTGTGATTGTTCGTTCGGACGCGAACTTGGGCGCCCTCGTGTACGACATCCGCCGCCACCGTGCGGGTCTCGCCACGCTCGTTTGAGCCAGGCCGTGGCCGACGCCTTCCGCGCTCGCATTCTCGTCGCCGACGACGAGCCACACATCGGCCGCATCATCAAGACCAAGCTTGAGCAGGGTCCGTTCAACGTGGACCTCGCCTACGATGGTGCGGAGGCTTTGGAAGCTCTAGAGCAGGATCCGCCAGTGGCCTTGATGATTCTCGATTTGATGATGCCGCGGGTGAGCGGACTCGAGGTGCTCGACTGTGTGAGAGGCGACGCTCGATTCCGCCATCTCCCCTGCCTGATTTTGACGGCAGCGGGTCAAGACCACCAAGAGCAGGACGCGCGCCGCCGGGGTGCGGACGAGTTTATGACCAAGCCATTCAGCCCGAAGCGATTGCTGGCCCGTGTCACTGAGATGGTTGAGGCGACACGATGAAGAGCACGCTGTATGCTGTCGTCTTGGCGGGCGGCGTGGGCTCGCGGTTCTGGCCCCTGTCAACGCCGGAACAGCCCAAGCAACTCTTACCGTTGGTGAGTGGGCAGAGCATGCTGGAAGACACGGTCCAGCGCCTCGAAGGCCTTGTGGAGCGCTCACAAATTCTGATTTTGACCAGCGCGCAATTGGCGCCAGCCATCCGCCGCACTTTGCCGTGGATGGCGGCGGATCAAGTCCTCGAGGAACCGCGCGCTGCCGGTACGGCCGCTGCCCTTGCTTGGGCGGCGCTCGAAGTGCGCCGCCGTGGAGGAGCCGACGCCGGTATGCTCTCGGTGCACGCGGATGCCGCCATCGGCGACGAGGCGCGGTTCCGCGAGGTGCTGGCTCTGGCGGCGCGCTCAGCGGAGGAGCATGATGCGCTGGTCACCGTGGGCATCGTGCCTACGGACCCTAACCCCGGCCTCGGGTACATCGAACCGGGCGCGGCGCTAGGCGCGGCCTGCTGGAAGGTGGCGAAGTTCTTGGAGAAGCCAGATCGTGCCAAGGCCGAGCGACTGGTGGCGGCGGGTTGCCTCTGGAACTCGGGTATCTTCGCTTGGCGAGCCCAGACGTTTCTTGACGCGCTTGCGGCGCACACCCCTGAACTCACGGCGGCGCTCGCCGCGGCCGTGCAGGGTCGCGAGGCCTTCTTCGCTGCGGTGCACGACACTGTGAGTGTTGACGTGGGCGTCCTCGAGCGCAGTGCTTCGGTGGCCGTCGTGCGCGGCGACTTCGGGTGGGATGACGTAGGCACTTGGGGCGCCTTGCGTCGCGTGCGCGAGACCGACGCGATGGGCAACGCCGTGCACGGTGATGCAAACCTCGTACACGCGAGGGACAACGTGGTGTACGCGGAGTCAGGTCGCGTGGTGTTGTACGGCGTGCAGGATCTCGTGGTCGTGGTGCAAAACGGCCTGACGATGGTTACGACGGTCGCGCACGCTGATCAACTCAAGACGATGCTGGACCAACTGCCGCTCGCGGTGCGAGACCGCTCATGAGCGGATTCGTGCTGTATGATGACCGCGCCGCACGGGACTTTGCGCCGTTCGCGTTGACGCGACCGGCGGGTGAGCTACGCGCGGGCGCGTTTCTGACTCGCGAGCGTTGGGCCCAGGTCCTCGGTGGCGACGCGCTGGGCTTCGTCAGCGCGCCGCACCTCGACGACTTCGCGGAGATTGGCGCGCCGGGCACCTGCGTGTCGCACGTGGCCGCCGGAAGCTGGCTTGTCAATGCGCGCTGTGCCCCGGCGATGGCCTCACTCGCGCTGTCGGATCAACACGGGTGCATCCGCGTCGCCGGGCGTGTTGCCGCCGTGAAGCTGACGCGCGACCTCCCCCTCGTTGATCTCGGCGACGGCGCGCTCGATCTCGCGACGCTCGCTAATGGCGACGCGATGGACGTGACTGGCTGGTGGATTGAGCAGGTGTGGGACCTCGTTGGTCTTTTGCCCGCGATGCTGCTCGCCGATGCGCTCTCGCTTGTGCCCGTGGATGCGCAGGCTCAGGGCATCACCGTCATTGGCAATCACGCGGTGCACGTGGCGCCCGGCGCGCGGGTGGAGCCCTTCGTCGTGGCCGACACGAGCGGCGGTCCCGTCATCGTACGTCGCGGCGCGCATGTGATGGCGTTCACGCGTCTCGTAGGGCCCTGCGTCATCGGCGAAGACAGCACCGTGATGGGAGGGCGGCTGGCCACCTGCAGCATTGGCCCGCACGTGAAGGTCAGTGGCGAGATGAGCGTGACCATTATGATTGGCCAGGCCAACAAGGGACACGATGGATTCGTTGGACACAGCGTGATCGGACGCTGGGCCAACCTCGGTGCGGGCACCATCACGAGTAATCTCAAGAACTCGTATGGCGAAGTCACGATGTGGACGCCGAAGGGCAGCGCGCGAACAGGGCAGCAGTTTCTTGGCTCGCTGATCGGCGATCATGCCAAGACCGGCATCGGCACGCGCCTAAGCACGGGCAGCGTGATTGGCGCGGCGGCGAATGTGTTTGGCACGCGCATGCCTCCGAAGTACGTGGCCCCGTTCGCTTGGGGTGATGGCGAGCCGTGGGAAACCTTCGCATTGGACCGATTTCTTACCGTGGCCACGCGTGTGATGGGGCGTCGCAAGGTAGAGATGCCACACGCAGGCCCTGCGCACTGGGCCCGCATCTTCGCGCTCCGCAACGGGGCGTGAGAATCTGGTCGCTGGGAAGCGGCAGTCGCGGCAATGCGATCGTGATCGCGAGCGGTGAGCAGGCCATTCTCGTTGACTGCGGCTTCGGCCCGCGCGCCTTGGCGCTGCGCATGAAGAAGCTCGGCTTAGTGCCCGAGATGATCAGCGCGATGCTCATCACGCACGAACACCAGGATCACGCGGACGGTGTGAGCAAGGTGCATCACAAGTATCGCTGGCCGGTGTATGCGAGCGCGGGCACGCAGCGCGCCTTGCGCGAGATCCCTGCCAAGTACCGCGTGACGCTCCAGCCCGGCGCGCCGTGTCGGGTAGGGGACTTCACGGTGGAATCCGCCGCGATTCCGCACGATGCGAACGAGCCACTCGCGATGGCCATCACCGCCACGGCGTCGGGCGCGCGGGTGGGTCTAGCGCACGACCTCGGGTCGGTTCCCGATGCGCTCGCACGGCTCTTCGCGCGCTGTGACCTCCTCTTGATTGAGGCCAACCACGATCCTGAGATGTTAGCCAGTGGCCCCTACCCGGCTGCGCTCCAACAACGCATCCGCGGAGGGCGTGGGCACATTAGCAATGCGCAGGCGGGGGCGTTCGCCGCACAGGTGGCGCACGCGGGACTGCGGGGCGTCGGCCTTTTGCACCTGAGCGAGACGAACAACACGCCCTCGCTTGCGAGTGACACGGTGTCGGCCGCCCTGCGCCACTCGACATCGCCGCTCGTGGCGCGGGCTGCCGCCGGACGCGTTCCGGAGGCCTTGTTCGCGCTTGAGGAGAATGTGCGCGCCCCGCATCCTATTTCAATGGGCGCTCGCGAGACCGCGGCGAGCGCGGCGCAGTTTTCACTCGAGCTTTAACGGCAGCGATGCGCGTCGGGCACGGACTTACGCCCGCGCGCAACTGTGGCGAGATTGCATAAATGAACGCAACAATCTCATGGCGCCAGGACTCACTGGCCTCGCTGGTAGTGTTCCTCGTGGCCGTGCCATTGTGCCTTGGCATTGCTCTGGCATCGGGAGCGCCCTTGTTCGCGGGCGTCATTTCCGGAATCGTCGGCGGTATCGTCGTCGGCATTGTCTCGGACTCGGAGTTGATGGTCAGCGGGCCGGCTGCCGGGCTAACCGTGATTGTCTTGACGGCCATCACGGAACTCGGCGCATTCGACATCTTCTTGATGGCGGTGGTACTGGCGGGCGCGATCCAAGTGCTACTGGGAGTACTACGGGCCGGGGTCATCGGCTACTACTTCCCGTCGGCCGTCATCAAGGGCATGCTGACCGCAATCGGCCTCATGCTCATCCTCAAGCAGATACCGCACGCGATTGGTTACGACGCCGATGCGATGGGTGACGACGCGTTCATGCAGTCCAACGCGGAGACCACGTTGGAAGGGCTCGGCGAGGCGATTCGTCACGTGGAATGGGGTGCCCTGATTGTGGCGGCGCTTGCCCTTCCCCTGCTCTTCGGATGGGGCAAAGGCCCACTTTCGCGCGTGAAAGCCATACCGGCGCCGCTGGTGGTCGTGATCCTCGGCGTCGGCTTGAATGCGCTCTTCACGAAGTTCGCACCCGAGTTGACCATCGCCGCGACGCACCTTGTCTCGCTACCAGTGCCCGACTCGCTCGCAGGATTCTTCGGCCAGTTCTCGATGCCGGCTTGGGAGTCTATCGGCAATCCCGCCGTGTGGAAGGTGGCTGTGGTGCTGGCCGTCGTCGCCTCCCTGGAGAGCTTGTTGTCGCTGCAAGCCACCGATGACATGGATCCCTACCATCGCGAAGCATCAACGGATCGCGAGTTGATCGCTCAGGGCGTGGGAAATCTCGCGTCGGGACTCATCGGCGGGCTGCCGGTCACCGGCGTAATTGTGCGCTCAGCGACGAACATCTCCGCGGGGGCCAAAACGCGTTGGTCGGCGGTCCTGCACGGAGTGTGGCTGCTGGTCGCGGCCTTGGCCTTCCCCGCGTTTCTCAACACCATCCCGCTGGCCGCCTTGGCTGCAGTGTTGATTCATGTTGGCTACAAGCTGGCGAGTCCTGCGCTGTTCAAGGCCGCTGCCGCACGCGGGCGCGCCTATGCCTTCTCGTTTGGCGTCACCGTGGTGGCGATCCTTGCCACCGACCTGCTACGCGGCATCCTCGTGGGCCTCGCTGTTGGCATCGTGGTGATCCTGCGCGACCATGTGGACAGCCCTCCCTACACGGAAATCAGCCCGCCGGGCGCAGTACTCAAGCGGCTGCAGTTGCACGACAATGTGAACTTCCTTCACAAGGCCGCGTTGATGACCATGTTGGAGAAGCTGCCGGAAGGCTGTCGCATTGAGATTGACGCGCGCCGCACCCGGCGCCTTGATCCGGACGTGCTGGAGGTGCTGGGCAACTTCCAGCAGCTGGCACCCGTTCGCAACATCGACTTCCGTCTCGTGGGCGTACCTGCCCTCGAGACCACCGCCAAGTAATCACGGCCACCCCCGAGGACGACGCTGTGGAAACATTTAAGACCCTGCTTGCGAACAACAAGGCTTGGGCCGCCGACATGCTGGCGCAGGATCCTGAGTTCTTCAAGCGCACCGACCTAGGCCAGACGCCGCACTTTCTGATGATTGGGTGCTCGGACAGCCGAGTGCCGCTTGAGCGGATGACTGGTGCGCTGCCAGGCGACATGTTCGTGCATCGCAACATCGGCAACCAAGTGTGGAGCACCGACGTCAACGTGCTCTCCGTGTTGCATTACGCCATCAACGTGTTGGACATCCCGCACGTCATTGTCTGCGGCCACGACAACTGCGGTGCCTTGAAGGCCGCGATGGGCCCCGCCTCAAACGGCGTTGTGGACCATTGGCTCTCGGACATCCGCAACACGCTGCGGTGGCATAAGGATGAGCTTGAAGCCATCGCGGACCCAAGGGCCAAGCTCGCGAAGGTCGCGGAGCTCAATGTGCTGCAGCAGCTGGGCATCCTCTCGCGCACGCCGGTCATCCGCGATGCCTGGGATCGCGGCAAGCGCCCGATGCTTCACGGCTGGGTGTACGACATCGCGTCAGGACTGATTCGCATTGCGGCAGATCAGATTGATTCGACGGAGATGGCGGAACGGGTGCTACCGAATAATTGACGGATGACGGATGCTAGAGGCACAAATGGGGGCGGACCTTTCGGGCCGCCCCCATTTGCTTCCGTCATCCGTCTTCCGTCGATTTAGTACATCCCGCCCATGCCACCGCCCTGCGGAGCAGCGGCTGGCTTGTCTTCCCGACGCTCAACGATGAGGCATTCCGTCGTGAGCAGGAGCGAGGCGATGGACGCGGCGTTCTGCAGTGCCGTGCGCGTCACCTTGGTCGGGTCAATGACGCCGGCGAGAACGAGGTCCTCGTAGGTGTCAGAGAAGGCGTTGTAGCCGAAGTTCTTGTCCTTCGACGCACGCACCTTCTCGACGACGATGGAGCCTTCGCCACCGGCGTTCTGCACGATCATGCGGATCGGCTCTTCGACGGCACGACGGATGATGTCAACGCCGATCTGCTCGTCGTGATCGAGCTTGAGCGTCTTGAGCGCACTCTGCGCGCGGATGAGCGCGACGCCGCCGCCCGGGACGATGCCCTCTTCGACGGCAGCGCGGGTCGCGTGCAACGCGTCCTCAACGCGAGCCTTCTTCTCCTTCATTTCGCTCTCGGTGGCAGCACCGACGTTGATCACGGCCACACCGCCCGCGAGCTTCGCCTTGCGCTCCTGGAGCTTCTCCTTGTCGTAGTCGCTCGTGGACTTCTCGATGGCGACTTCGATTTCCTTGATACGGGCTTGGATCTCCACCACATCGCCGGCGCCGTCGATGATCGTCGTGTTGTCCTTATCGATCACGATGCGCTTGGCGCGGCCGAGGTCCGTGAGGACCGCGTTCTCAAGCTTGAAGCCGACTTCTTCGGA
The DNA here is from genome assembly GCA_031414535.1 of Gemmatimonas sp. GTDB lineage: Bacteria > Gemmatimonadota > Gemmatimonadetes > Gemmatimonadales > Gemmatimonadaceae > Pseudogemmatithrix. Next base: position 82,543 of record JANNVQ010000053.1, on the reverse strand, counting down.
GATCACGTTGCCCTTGGTGAGCTTCGCGATGTCTTCGAGCATCGCCTTGCGACGATCGCCGAAGCCCGGGGCCTTCACGGCCGCGACGCGGAGCGTGCCGCGCATCTTGTTCACCACGAGCGTGGCGAGGGCCTCACCTTCAATGTCCTCGGCGATGATGAGGAGGGGCTTGCCCGTCTGCGCAACCTTCTCGAGGACCGGGAGCAGCTCCTTCATCGACGCGACCTTCTTGTCGTGGATCAGGATGAAGGCGTCCTCGAGGGAAGCTTCCATCTTGTCCGGATCCGTGATGAAGTACGGCGAGAGGTAGCCGCGGTCGAACTGCATGCCGTCCACGGTCTCCAGCGTCGTCTCGAGGCCCTTGGCCTCTTCAACGGTGATGACGCCGTCCTTGCCGACCTTTTCCATCGCGTCGGCGATCAGGTCGCCGATCTCCTTGTCGTTGTTGGCGGAGATGCTACCAACCTGCGCGATTTCCTTCTTGCCCGAGGTCGGAACGGAGAGCTTCTTGAGCTCTTCGACGATCGCGGCCACGGCCTTGTCGATGCCGCGCTTGATGGCCATCGGGTTGGCGCCGGCCGTCACGTTCTTGAGGCCTTCGCGGAAGATCGCCTGCGCGAGCACGGTGGCGGTCGTCGTGCCGTCGCCAGCGAGGTCAGACGTCTTGGTCGCGACTTCCTTCACCATCTGCGCGCCCATGTTCTCGATCGGATCGGCGAGCTCGACTTCCTTCGCAACCGTGACGCCGTCCTTGGTCACGGTCGGGGCGCCGAACTTCTTGTCGATCACGACATTGCGACCCTTGGGGCCGAGGGTGACCTTCACCGCCTCGGCGAGCTGGTCCACACCACGCTTGAGCGCGGCACGGGCCTCAGTATTGAAATGCAGTTCCTTTGCGGCCATATGGAGTCAGTTCTCAGTAATTAGTTGGTGACGATCGCGAGGATGTCGCTCTCGCGGAGGATCAGGAGCTGCTCGCCGTCGATGGTGACCTCGGTGCCGCTGTACTTGCCGTACAGGACCTTGTCGCCGGCCTTCACTTCCATCGCTACGCGCTTGCCGTCTTCGGTACGGCCAGGGCCCACGGCAATCACTTCACCCTGCTGGGGCTTTTCCTTCGCGGTGTCCGGGATGTAGAGGCCGCCACGCATCTGCTCGGACTCCTCCGTCGCCTTGATGACGACACGGTCGGCCAGCGGCGCGACCTTCTGCGCGGACGCAGTCTTTGCTGCCATAAGTATCCGATCTCCTGCTAGGTGTGAATGGTGGTGATGATATTGGCACTCACGGATGGTGAGTGCTAACAACACCGAATATTACTTGCAAACACCGGGCCAGTCAAACAGTGAAGATTGAACCTCAAGCTGGCGCAACCCCTTACAAATAAACAGCTTAGCAGGCGATAGTTCTGTCATATTGACCGAATCTCTCGCACATTTTTGGCGCATCGTTCGCCACATTTGGCAGATGCCAAGCGACCCAGGCGCCGCCAATCGCTCCCATTTCCACCCGTATGTACTTTTTGTCGGGCACCTACTATCCGGAGAGTGCGATGCCAGAGTTTGAGTTTCGTGGCCAACGATTCCAGAGCCCGGTGGAGCTCGCACTGCACGCCATCGGCGGCAAGTGGAAGATGCCCATCCTCTGGCGCCTCAACCAGCGCAGCTGGCGCTACAATGAGCTGCATCGCGACTTGAAGAGCGTGTCCCACAAGATGCTGACGCAACAGTTGCGCGAACTCGAGGACGCGAACCTTCTCACGCGGACGGTGCATCCGGTGGTCCCGCCGCACGTGGACTACGCCATCACCGCGCTCGGGCGCACGGCCCTGCCCGCCATCGAGGCGCTGCGCGGTTGGGGCCTGCTGTACCGGAAGCGCCTAGGCTAGGCGGTCAGAATCTCGTGGGCCATGCGCAACCCCTGTAAGGTGAGGTCCGTGTCCACGAGTTCAATCACGGGGCAATGCGCTTTGATCACCACGGCGAGGCCGCCGGTCGCGACCACCTTCGGGCGACCACTGTTGGGCCACGCGGCGATGATGCGGTTCACGATGCCCGTCACGCTGTCGGCCGCGCCAAACACCACGCCGGCTCTGATGCACTCTTCCGTCCGCGTCCCAATCACTTTCGTCGGGGCGGAAAGCTCGGTCGCCGTGAGCTTGGCCGTGCGGCGGAACAGGGTCTCCGCTGAGGTCTTCACGCCCGGCTGGATGACACCGCCAAGGAACACGCCCTCCTTGGTGATGCAGTCGTAGGTGGTGGCAGTGCCGAGATCCACGACGATGCAATCGGAGCGGTAGATGCGGCTCGCGGCCAAGGTATTGATGATGCGATCGGCGCCAACGGTCATCGGCTCGTCGACGGCGAGTGTGATGCCGAGCTTGGATGTCGCATCCACGATGACGGCCGGCGTATCGCTGATGCGCGACGCGGCTTCCGCGAGTGCCTGTGTGACGCCGGGCACCACCGAGCCAATAGCAGCACCGCGAAGCTTCACACCAGCGCGCCCCGACGCGCTCAGCAGATTGTGCAACAGCAGGTGAACCTCGTCGGGCGTGCGCGCCGCTTCGGTGGTCACGCGCCAGTGCGCGACAATCGTCTCGCCCTCGGCGAGGCCCAAGGTTGTTTCGGTGTTGCCAACGTCAGCGACCAGCAGCACAGGCAGATGCCTCAGGAAGAGAGGACGAGCGATCCAGCGCGATACGATGACAGCGCGCCGTTGGAGGATTCTATCAGCAGGGCGCCATCGGCGGTGATGCCGCGGGCCCAACCGGCCGCTGGCGCCACGAGTACCCGGTCTCGGGCGAAGTCCCGAGCGGCGAACTCGCGCAATTCTACATCCGAGAGCGGGCCCGAGGCGAAGGCGGCGGCTCGCAGGGCCGGTACGATCTCGCCAAGCACGGCGTCAGCTTCGGTGTCAGCTTCGGTGTCAGCTTCGGCGCCAGCGAGGGCGGTGGCGTCGGGCTGGTCGGCGGGCACGCGGAGGTTGATGCCGATGCCAATCGCGACCCAATCTGGGCGCTGATCGCGCCAGCGCGCCTCGATAAGAACACCGGCAAGCTTGCGAGAATCAACAAACAGATCGTTTGGCCACTTCAGCTGGATGTCGCGTTCCGCCCAGCGCGTGAGCACGCGAGCGAGTGCGAGTCCCACGCGCAGGGAGAGCACCTCGATGCCACTGGCGTCGCGTGGGCGTTCGATCAAGGTGGCCCAGATCCCGGCGCGTGGCTCGGAGGTCCAACGCTTGCCGCCCCGTCCCCGCCCCGCCGTCTGCAGTTCGGCGAGTACGAGCGTCCCCGCCGGCGCTCCACCAGCAGCGAGCGCATGTGCCTCATCCATGGTCGAAGACAGCGAGGCGTGGGCTTCCACCCGCGGAAGCTCCAGCGCGCGCGCGAGCGCATCGCCAGAGAATCCAAACCAGCTCACCAGCCGCCCCGCGTGGCGATCAGCCCAAGAATGACGGCGCCGAGAACGAAGCGATAGACAGCGAAGACGGCATAGCTCTGCGTCTTCACAAAGCGCAGCAACACAGAAATCGCGAGCCAACTGCTGACCGCGGCGGCGGCAATGCCCGCCAGGAGCGGCACGCTGACACCCTCCCGCAGCGCGTCAGGCACCTTGAAAATGATGGCGGCCGAGATGATCGGCAGCGACATCAAGAACGAGAAGACGGCCGCGTTGCTGCGATCGAACCCGAGGGCGCGCCCCGCCGTCATCGTGCTGCCGGAGCGCGAGACACCGGGCACCAAGGCGAGACACTGCGCCAGCCCCACGAGCACGGCGTCGCGCCAGGTCATCTCCTGGCGCGTGCGATTCGTCGCGGCCTTGGCATCCACAATCCAGAGCACCGCACCCATGACGATAAGCATGATGGCCGTGATGATCGGAGCGCGAAAGACGGTCTCGGCGAGTTCTTCAAGCAGCAGCCCCGCGATGCCCGCGGGGATCGTCGCAATTATGATGAAGAGCGCCTGACGCGAGCCGTCATCGACGGGCCCACGATTGACAAGCAGGGTGATGCCGCCGCGAATGAGGCGCGCCCATTCAGAACGGAAGTACCAGACCAAGGCGATCAAGGTCCCGATGTGCAGCGCCACATCGAAACCGAGTCCGGCGGGCTGCCATCCCATGACCCATGGAGTCAGGGAGAGGTGCGCGGAACTGGAAACGGGAAGGAACTCGGTCAGCCCTTGAAGGGTGCCGAGGATGATGGCTTGCCAGAGCGAGGGTTCCTGCATGACGCGAAAGGTAAGCGCGGCAGCTCGTTAGCGGACTGCCGCCAGCGCCTCTGTGTAGAGCTTCTCGTAGCGCGCGACGACATCCGCGGTGGAGAAGCGCAGGCGGGCATCCGCGGCGGCGGCGACCGATGCCGCGGCCCATCTAGTGGGTTCCAAGTAAGCGAGTGCGGCGGCGGCCATCCCCTCAACATCGCCGAGCGGAAGCATTTCGCCTGTGATTCCTGGCTTCACCACATCGGAGATGCCGCCGACATGCGAGGCGATGACGGGCACACCGCTGGCTAAGGCTTCGAGGGCACTGAGGCCGAAGCTCTCGGTCTCGGAGGGAAAGAGGTAGATGTCCGCTGCCGCGAGCAAGGGAGCGACGTCATCAATGCGTCCCAAGAAGCGCACATCGTTCGCGACCCCCAGCGTCCGCGCCTCATCTTCGGCTGCCCCGCGATCGGGTCCATCACCGACCATCACGAGCGTGCACGGCCGTTGGGCGCGCACGAGGGCAAATGTGCGCACGACATCGCGGACGCGCTTGACGGGTCTGAAGTTTGAGATGTGCATCAAGACCGGCTGGCCGTGTCCCAGCTCATCGCGCAGCGTGTGGCCGTGCTTCGCACGGTCGAAGGCAACAGGATCCACAAAATTCGGAATGACTTCGATGCGCGTGTTCTCGCAGCCGAAGGCCTTGATGGTCTCGTCCTTCAGCCACTGCGACACGCTGGTCACGCGATCGGACCGATCAATGCTGAACCGCGTGATGGCCTGGTACGAGTGATCTCGGCCGACGATGGTGATGTCGGTGCCGTGAAGGGTGGTCACAACGGGCAGCTTGCGGCCCTCCGTCGCCAGCATCTCCTTGGCAATCCAGGCGCTGGTGGCGTGGGGGATGGCATAGTGCACGTGCAGGAGATCGAGTCCCTGCGAGAGTACCACCTCGCGCATGCGTACCGCGAGCGCCAAATCGTAGGGCGGATACTCGAACAACGGATAGTTGCCAATGTTCACCTCGTGAAAGGTGACGCGCGGCAAAAAGTGCGGTAGCCGAAACGGATGCTCGTAGGTGATGAAGTGCACGTCGTGGCCGCGGGCCGCGAGCGCGATGCCGAGTTCAGTCGCCACGGCGCCAGATCCGCCGTAGGTGGGATAGCAGGTGATACCAACCTTCACGATTTGTCCTCGGAGAACCATCGTTCGGCTAAGTCGGCCGCATTGGCCGCTTGGGGATCGAGCCGCGTTACCGGCCCCACGTTGTCCAATTGATTACGGAACCAGGTGCGCTGGCGTTTAGCGTACTGCCGCGTACTAATACTCACGGCGAGCAAAGCATCGTCGAGCGCACGCGTTCCCCGCACCACCTCACGAATCTCGCGATACCCGCAAGCGTTCCACGCGGGGGCCTCGTCTGGAACGACAGCGCTCAACGCCCGGACTTCGTGAAGCCAGCCCGCCTCCAACATGACGGTGCGACGCGCCTCGAGCTGCAGGGCGAGCTTAGGGCCGGGATCCACCACGAGCCAGCGAGCGCTCAAGCGCGGCTTCGTGCTCCCTCGAGCGTGCCAGTCGCTCAGCTTCTCCCCCGTCACGCGAGCGACTTCCGCAGCGCGCAGCAACTGCGCGCGCCCCAAGTGCGCGCGGGCAGGGTCGAGCTGCTGCACCAACTCCCGAAGCGCTGTGAGGTCGAGCGCATCCAGTTCGCGTTGGACGAGGGCGCGACGCTCCGGATCCATCGGCGGCTCATCCGCGAGCGGCTTCACCAGCGCCTGCAGCCAGAGGCCGGTCCCTCCAACGATGATGGAGGGGCGACCACCACCTGCGTCCTCGGCAAGCCATTCTCGTGCCGCATCAGCCCACTTCGCGGCGTTCCATCGCTCGCTTGGCTCGGCGACATCAATTCCAGCGTGCGCGACACGCGCCTGCTCAGCACTACCGGGTTTAGCGGTACCGATGTCGAAGCCGCGATAAATCTGACGCGAGTCCGCCGAGATAATCCGCGCGCCGTGGCGCCCCGCCAACTCAAGCGCGAGGGCAGACTTCCCTGCCCCTGTTGGTCCCGTAATGATTCGTAGCTCAGGCACGTCCAAACCGCCGATCAATCTCGCCCCACCCCAACTGCAGGATGGTCGCGCGCCCGTGCACGTCGTGCGCGGGCAAGGTGGTGCGCGCAAGCGCTACATAGAGCCCACGCATCTCGTCCGGCGCGAGTAGATCGCCACTCTTGACGGCCGCCTTACAGGCAATCGTCGCGACGAGCCGGGTGTGCCGTGCGTGCGCGCTAGGCTCGCGGTCTCCCGTCAGCGCGGCCAAGGTATCGCGCAGGCAACGTTCCGCGTCAAAGCGCGGATGCGGCGAGGGGACGCTGTGCACCACCACAGAACTGCCTCCAAAGGCCTCACCCTCGAAGCCCAGCTTGCCTAGCGATTCGCGCTCCGCCTCGAAAACTTCCGCCTCCGCGGGCGACAAATGCAACGTGAGCGGAAACAGCAAGCGTTGGCTCGGCATCTGCCCGCCTTCGAAAGCCTGCAAGAAACGCTCGTACAACACACGCTCGTGCGCCGAGTGCTGGTCAATGAGTACGAGGGCGTCGTGACGTTCGAAGGCAATGTACGTGCGATGGAACTGGAAGAGCGGCGGTACGATGATCTCGTCGGCGGGCGCTTCCGCTGCCTCGACCTCGGAGCGTGCGTGCGCGTGAGGGGCGTGCGCTTGGTCAAAGAGCGGCGCGGGCGTCGCCACGGGAGCCTGACGCAGCACCTCAACACCAAGCGCGCGCCCGAGTTCCGGCCCCTCGGGGACACCGCGCACAATGCCAACGGCGGCGACGGCATCCTCGGTACCGAGCGCTTGGCGCACGGCGCGTTCCACCGCGCGCTCAAGGGTCCAGCGATCGCGGAAGCGCACCTCAGCCTTGGCGGGATGCACGTTCACATCAACATCTCCACCGGGCAACTCGAGTTGCAGCAGCAAGGACGGCCGCACGCCGGATGGAATGGTGGAGCGATACGCCGCCTCGGCCGCGCGAATGACCCCGGTGTCACGCACGGCGCGGCCATTGACAGTCACGAGGACACGCCGCGTGCCGAGGCCCACCTCACTGGGACGCTCAGCGAGCCCACTCACACGGATGGAGCCCTGAATGTCGTTCACGGCCACCATCCGGTCCGCGGCATCGGGTCCCCAGAGCGCGGCGACGCGTTCCGAGAGGCTGCGCGCGGGCGCGAGCGTTAACTGTTCCTTGCCATCGTGCGTCACGCTGAGTCGCAGATCACGTCTCAGCAAAGCAATAGTGTGCAGCAAGTCGAGCACCGCACGCCACTCGGAGCGCGTTCCGCGCAAGAACTTCTGTCGGGCCGGCGTGTTATAGAACAGCGACTCGACACTGACGGTGGTGCCACGACGTCGGGTCGCATCCTTCACGGCGACAAGAGTCCCGCCGCTGACCTCTACGCGAGTGCCCGCCCCATCGTCGGTGGCGGTCTCGATGTGCAGATGCGCCACCGATCCAATGGCCGGTAGCGCCTCGCCGCGAAATCCGAAACTGGATACGCCCACGAGGTCCTCGGCATCGCGAATCTTGCTGGTGGCGTGGCGAGCGATGGCCAGCTGAGCCTCCTCGCGCGTCATCCCACCACCGTCGTCGCTCACACGAATGAGTGCGCGGCCGCCGTCTCGGAGTTCAAGCTCGATGTGCGTGGCGCCGGCATCGAGCGCATTCTCCAGCAGTTCCTTCACCACGGACGCCGGACGCTCCACTACCTCGCCGGCGGCAATGCGGTCGGCTACGTCTGGCGCAAGAATGGCAATCCGCGATGCGGTCATGCCTGCAATCTCCGGGAGCGACAGGTCGGAATCAATTGCGCGCGAGCGGGAGCACACGCGCGGCCGGATACCAGCCCTCACGGCCCCCATCGAGCTCAAGCCGCAACCAAACACCGCGACGCTCCATCACGCGGGCAATCTCGCCCGTGATGGGCATCGCACCCGGGTCGGCGCCGAGGGCCGGCAACGCACGGAGCGGCGCGGGACTGGCGAGCACCACAAGGTCACGCGCGGCCAAGATGCTATCGAGCCAAGCCCCCGTGCCGATGCAGAGCATGGCTGGCAGAAGTGCCAAGAGTGGCCAACGCGTGGAGCGATTGGCGCGGGCCTGCGCATAGGACCACCACCAGCCAACGAACCACAGCAACAGGCCGAGCGCGAGGACAGGCAGCGGCGAGACCCGCCACACGCGCGCCGCGCCGCGATGCTGAGGCGCCGGCACGCGGGCCAAGCGCTCGCGCACGTCACTCGCGGTGGGGTCCAGGCGCAGCGCGCGCTGCCAAGCGAACACGGCGTTGGCTGTATCGCGCGCGGCCCAAGCGGCGCTGCCGAGGTTGGCCCAGGCAGACGCATCGCGCGGCGCGAGTGAGGCAGCTCGGCGGAACGACTCGCGAGCCCGCACGAAGTCGCGCCCTGCGTACGCCGTGCGTCCTTCCGTAAAGTGCTGCAAGGCCTCGGCGCTGTCGGCAATGCGCATGCAGCCGCCGAGGAGGCCGAGCGAAAGCAAGACAAGCAGAACGCGGCTTCGCGCTTCCGCATGCACCTTGGCGAGCACGGATGCGGCGCGAGCGCGCACCGAATGCGCCACGGATTCGGTGATGGCTTCCTGTGAACCGGAGCGACGCATACGCTCGAAGCCCTGTGCATCACAGGCATCGCGAACCGCCTCAACCTCGGCGGCAGTTTCTGGCGTCACGCCTTCGAGCCGCAGCGCGGAGGTCAGCGTGCCGGGTGTGGTGTAAGCGGCGAGATCTACGCCGGTGCGGGCGTTAAGCGACTGCTCAAGGAAGGCGCGCACGCTGCGAGGTGCGTCACCACTGGGGACCGCGTCGCGCCGGCGCTTGAATCGTGGCCGGAGGCGCGCGACGAACCAAGGCAGGGGCGCAAGCAGGGCCAGCCACGTCAGGGGAACGCGATACGGCAGTCCAACGAATGAAGTGCCACGCAGCGTGGCTCGCAGCGCAAGCGTCGCGGTGTCGCCACGAGCCGCGGCGCGCGTGGGCACGGCCACCAGCGCGCCAGGTCGGACATTCACCGTGACCGAGGCCGTACTAATCGTCTCATACCGACGGTCGTTTGGATTGAAGACCTGGTAATCAATGGGCGATACCACGCGCGAGCCGGGCTCGCGCGGCGTCACCAACCACGCGAACTCCTTGGTGCCGCCGAAGAGCGCGGGGGTGGAGTCCAGCACCACGCGCTCGTCCTGCGGCACAACGTCGGCCCACGGAATGCTCAGCGGTGGGCGGGGCAATAAGGTGGCGTTTCCGGTGCCCTCGAGCCGCAGCACGAGGACAAAAGGATCACCAACGCGGGTGGAGCTAGGGTCGGCGCGCAGCGTGGCGCTCCAGCGCCCAACGGCGCCGAGCCAATCGCTGGGACGCCCCCGTGCGGGCGGCTCCACCGCGATGAAGCTGACGCCGTCGGCACGCAGCGTGCGCTCGTCCTCGCGACTGAAGAAGCTCGCGCTTTGCGGAAGCGAGTACGTGAGGCGCGCGGGCCCGAGGGAGTATCTACCCGGCGTGAGCACGAAGAGCGCGCGCCGAAACGTGTGCACTTCCTGCTCTGACGACGCGTCTCCCACCCGCGAGAGGGGCAGATCGTACGCGAGCATCGAACGCGGATCGGGCGGCACGAACTCCGGATTACGCCTCAGGCGCTGACGCACGGCCGTGGGGATGCTCACCGAAAGCGTATACGTCACCTGCTGGCCGACAAAAACGGTGTCGGCGCTCACCGACGCGCGCAACGCCACACCATCTGGATTCTGCGCGGCGAGCGGAAGCGCTGCCCCGAGGGCCAACGCGAGTGCGAGGCGACGCATCACCAGTCCTTCTGCCCCGCGGAGCGCAGCGGCGTGTTGCCGCGCTGCCGGCGAGCCTGCGTTTCGCGCTCTTCACGTGCGGCAGCGTCGAGCAGGATTTCCGCCTGCTGCTTCGACATCGCGCCCTGTTGCTGAGGCGTGGGTGCTGGCGACTGACTTTGGTTCTGCTGATTGTTGGACGAACCACCACCCCCACCAGTCGGCGCACGCAAGGCGAGCTCGTAGTTCCATTGCGCCTCGGGATTACCAGGGCGCTCGAGTAGCACGGTGCGGAAAGCGCGTCGCGCGCTTTGCAGCGCAGCGCTCCGCGCATCGCCATCAAGCCGCAGACCGCGCTTCAGATACGCCAGACCAAGATTGTAGCGCGCGCGCGTGCGCAGTTCCTCGTCCGATGTGAACAGGGCACGCTCAAGGGCCTCAACCGCGCCGTCCAGTGAGTCCGCCGCCAGCAACGCGGTGCCGAGATTGTACATCAGCACCGGACGCTTGTCGCCCTCGCCGAGAATCGTGCGGTACTGCCGAATGGCCTCAGCCGTGCGGCCATCGCGCTGGGCGCGCAAAGCATCTTCCAGCGAGGCCTGCCCTTGAAGATCGGTGGCAGAACAGAGAATGAACGTCAGCAAAGCGGCGGATACAGTGCGAGAGCGACGATTCAACCAACGCGGCAGCCAACGCGGCAGCCAACGCGCCAGCCAACCCGGCAGGCGGCCCCCATCAGCGAACCACGCGTCAAGCAGCAACACGACGAGTGCGACGAGCGCGAACCAGTGATATTGCGCCGGACGATTCAGGCGCTGGGCCTCCTCGCGCGATGCGGTCTCGAGCCCGGCCAGCGCGCGCCGAATGCGATTGCCCTTGTCCGTCGCCTCCGCGGCGATGAACTCCCCGCCTGCGGCGGTGGCGAGCGCTTCCAGCAGCGTGGGATCGTACATCGTCTGCACCACTTCCCCGTTCTCATCACGCTTCACATCGCGGCCGTTGGGGCCATTCACAGGAATGGTGCCACCAGTGGGCGTACCGAAGCCGACGGTGATCAGATGCAAGCCCGCCTCCTTGACCTCCGCCGCGAGCGCGAGCGCTTCCTGATGATCATCAAAGGCTTCGCCATCGCTCATGATGACGAGCGCGCGGTCTGCATCGCCTCGACTGGCCAGCAAGAGGTCGATGCCCTGGCGTAGTGGCGGCGCCATCGCTGAGCCCGCTTGGCCAACGATACTCGGACTCAGGTTATCAAGAAACAGGTCAATCGCGCCGTCATCGGAGGTGAGCGGCGAGAGGATATAGCTGCGCCCCGCAAAACCAATGAGCGCAAAGCGGTCTCCGGGCGCGGACGCACGCAGACGACGGACTTCCTGCTTCATGCGTTCCAAGCGACTCGGTCGCTCATCCTCGGCCATCATCGAAAGGGAGAGATCGAGCGCGATGGCGACATCCACGCCTTCGACTTCGAGGGTTTGATCACTTCGTCCCCAGCGCGGACCGGCGATGGCAATGGCCAAGCAGAGCGCCGCGAGGGCAAGCCGCCAGGCGCGCGCGCGCGGCGGGATAGCTGCATCGGCGGGCGCGAGCCGCGCGATGGCTTCGGCCGTACCGAAGCGCGCGAGGCGCTTCCGACGACGGGCGTGTCCGGCCAGCACCAACACAAATGCGACCAGAGCAATGACGATTGCCGAGAGCGCCATCCATGGGTAATCCACGAAGCGCATCATGGCAGAGGCCCTCGTCGCCACAGAATGGCGAGTTCCAGCATAAGGGCAGTAAGCGCGATGCCGAGCGGCCAAAGATACCAGTCCTGAAAGCGCACCAGCCGCGCCTCACGCATCGGCGCGCGCTCTAGCGCGTCAATCTGCTGATATGTGCGCCGCAGGGCCTCGGCGTCTCGCGCGCGCTGATAGCGGCCGCCCGTGGTCTTCGCGATGTCCTCGAGCAGAGGCTCGTCAATGCGCACGGGGCGATTCTCATAGCGCAACCCGAAGACCCCGCGGCCCACAGGCACTGGAGCTACACCCTCACTGCCGATACCGACCGTGTGCACACGGATGCCCATGGCGGCCGCCGCTTGAGCCGCCGTACGCGGGTCAATGGCTCCACGATTGTTCTCGCCATCGGTGAGCAGGATGACCACGCGCGAGCGTCCGTCGGCGTCGCGCAAACGATTCGTGGCGGTGACCAAGGCTGTGCCAATCGCCGTGCCATCCTCGAGCTGACCGGGCTGGAGATTATCCACGGCCGCGAGAAGCACGGGATAGTCCAGCGTGAGCGGCACCTGCGTGAGCGCCTCGCCAGCAAAGGCGACCATGCCCACTTGGTCGGCGTCGCGTGCGGCGATGAATTCCTTCGCGGTCTCCTTCGCGACTTCAAGACGGTTGGCCGGCTGAAAATCCTCGGCGAGCATCGAACTCGAGATATCCATCGCGATGACGATGCTGATGCCATCCCCACGCAGCGTCTCGGTCCGTGCGCCCGTGCGTGGACGCGCCAGCGCGACCACGAGTGCGAGGAGTGCGAGGACGCGCAGGGAGACGAGCAGGCGCGCCGTCCACCCTCCGCGACGCGGACCGTCGGCCAGCAGGCCGGCGCGAGCGTACAGCAGCGCAGGCGGCTTGCGACGCCTCCGCCACAGCAGCCATGCAAACAGTGGCAGCACAAACACGAGTGCCCAAGGCGCCGCGAAGTTCACTCCGAAGATGTTCACCGGAGCTTCTTCCGCCGAATGCGCGATTCTTCGAGTGACTTGGCCTGACGGGCGCGCCACGCCTTCTCGAGGTCTTCCACCACGCCCGTGACCTCGACGGCTAGGCGCTCCGAGGCTTCTGCGCCGATGGGAACTCCGGCGTAGGCCACCTGCTCGCATGTTGCCACGGCCGCAACCACGCGATCCGGTAGAATGGGAAACTCAGTGTTCTTGAGCGTCAACTCGATTTCGCGTGCCGTGAGCGACGCGGGCAACTCCGGCCAACGCTCCGCGAGATACCGGCGCAACACCTGCACGTGCACCAGCGCGTGACGGCCCACCTCTCCCGCGCTTAGTAGCTCGAGTGCGCGCACGTGCGCGAACCCCTGCCTCGCGCGCACGGCGGCACCGGGGTCGAAGCTCGCCTGCTCCAGCCGACGCCGGCGCAGTCGCCGCCAACCCCACCAGCCGAGCCCCGCGATGACCACCAGCGCCACGAGCCAGCGCCACGGCATTGTCGGGGCGTCGAGTGGGGCGCGAGCCGGCTTCGGGGCGCGAGCGGCGGTGTCACGCGGCAGCATTGAACGAATGCGCAGATCGCCGATGCGCACGGGGTAGCGTATGGCGAGGCCTGCGCGTTCAAGCGTGACATCACCGAACTGCAGATTCACGCTCCCCGTGTCCCAAGCAATCAGACGATAGGTGGCCGTCTGATCCACCTCGCCGGCGGCGGCGGCCGAAACGCTGCGTGGGTCCAAGGGTTCGATGCGGGTACCGGTGTCAGGCAACACCGGGAAGCGTACGAGGGTGCCGCGCGGCGCGCGCACGCGCAGTTCAATCGTGATGGGCTCGCCGACGGCCGGCGATGCGGGTGTCACGCGTGCACTGACGGTGGGAGCGCGTTGCGGCTCTCCCCCGCCCTGCAACAGCAGCACGAGTGCAAGACGCGCCATCATCGCCGGCGCGCTCGCGTCGCTCGCGTCCGGAAGAAGCGACGCATCGCATCCACGTAGCCATCTTCGAGCGGCACAATCACTTCGTCCACGCCAAGGCGGCGCAGCAGGCCCTGCCGAGCCTCACGCTCGGCGCGCAACAGCGCGGCGTATCGCGACCGAACGGTGGGGTCGGAGGTATCCACCTCCGCCAACACCTCAGATTCCGTGTCCACAAGTCGCGCCACGCCGATGTTGGGCAACTCGCGCTCCCCGGGATCGTCGAGCACCACGGCAATGACATCGTGGCGGCGCGCTAAATGCGTGAGCGGGCGCTCGTAGTCCGGCGACACGAAGTCTGACACCACGAACACGATGCTGCGATGTGGCAGCAGGCGCGATGCGTAGTCGCAGGCGGCGCCGAGATTGGTGGCGCGCGGCAAGGCGCGGGCGGCGAGCACGTCGCGCACGAGGCGCAGCGCGTGGCGACGTCCCTTCTTGGGCGGCACCACGTGCTCCACGCGATCGGAATGCAAGAGCAGGCCGACGCGATCGTTGTTGCGCGTGGCGGTGAGTGCAAGTACCGCCGCCATCTCGGCCGCCATGCCCTGTTTGTCTTGCACCGCGGCGCCACCGCGTGCGGATCCCGAGGTATCGACCAGCAAAAGCACGGTCAGTTCGCGCTCTTCCACGTACCGCTTCACGAAGAGCTTCCGCATACGCGCGCTCACGTTCCAGTCGATGCTGCGTACCTCATCGCCGGGCTGGTACTCGCGCACTTCGGCGAACTCCATCCCCATGCCTTTGAACACGGAGTGGTATTCGCCGGTGAAGCTTGAGTTCACGAGACCGCGGGTGCGCAGTTCGATGCGCTTGACCTGCCGGAGGACTTCCGGGGGAACGGCCGCCACGCGGCCGTGGTCGGCCGCGGCGCGCGTCACGGGGCGGCGATGCGCTCGAGGATGCGCGTGATGACGGCGTCGCTCGTGACGTTTTCGGCTTCGGCCTCGAAGGTCATCAGGACGCGGTGGCGCAACACGTCGGGCGCGATCGCCTTCACGTCGTCGGGCGAGACGAAGCTTCGTCCGCGAAGCCAGGCGTGGGCTCGGCCCGCTTGGGCGAGCGCAATCGTGGCGCGCGGCGATGCCCCGTACTCCACCAGCGGCGCGATGTCGTCGAGCCCTGCTTCCTTGGGCGCGCGCGTGGCGTGCACGATGTTCACGATGTAATCCACCAAGCGCTCGTCCAAATGCAGGGCGGCAATCTCACGACGTGCGGCCATCAGTTCTTCGGGCCCGGCCACCGCCTGCACGGGGATATCAACGCCACCAGCCATGCGGCGCATAATCTCGCGCTCTTCCTCACGCGTCGGATAACCCACGCGCAGCTTGAGCATGAAGCGGTCAACCTGCGCTTCGGGCAGCGGATAGGTGCCTTCCTGCTCGATGGGATTCTGCGTGGCGAGCACGAGGAAAGGCTCCTCGAGTCGGAAGCTCGTCCCGCCAATCGTCACCTGCTTCTCTTGCATGGCCTCGAGTAGCGCGGCCTGCACCTTGGCTGGTGCACGATTGATTTCATCGGCGAGGACGATGTTGGCGAAGATTGGCCCCGTCTTCACCGAGAACTGTCCCGTGGTTTGATCGAAGACCTGCGTGCCAATGACGTCGGCGGGCAGGAGGTCTGGCGTGAACTGAATGCGACTGAAGCTGGTACGCACCGTCTCGGCGAGCGTGCGCACGGTGAGCGTCTTCGCGAGGCCTGGTACGCCTTCGAGCAGCACATGTCCACCCGTGAGCAGCGCAATGAGCAGTCGCTCGACCATGTGTTGTTGGCCGACAACGCGCTGGGACACCTGACCGAGGATCGCTTTCGGGAGCTCAGAGGAAGCAGACATCAGGTTAGTCGAGGGTGAAGCGATGGGTGAGCTACGCAGTGAACTGAACAGTGAACTCAGGGGTGAACGAGCGCATCGAGTAGCGTGCGCTCCTTGGTCGTCAAGGTACGGGTGGTACCCGCTGCAAGGCTGCCAAGTTGCACGGGGCCGAAGGATGTGCGTACAAGGCGGAGCACTTCGAGTCCCACGTGTTCGCACAGGCGACGCACCTCGCGCGTGCGGCCTTCGCGAATGGTGAGCGTCAGGTCCCAGGTGCGGGGCATCTCCCCAGGGGCCACATCCACCGACTCAGGACGCACCGGACCATCCTCGAGTTCCACACCACCGCGAATCTCTGCGGCGGCGGCCTTTACGGAGCCGCGGACGGTGGCGACGTAGGTGCGCGGTACTTCGGTGGACGGATGCGTGAGCAAGTGTGCCGCATCGCCGTCTGTGGTGAGCAGCAGCACACCCTCCGTCATATAGTCGAGGCGTCCCACGTAGGTGAGGCCCGGCTCATCCTTCACAAGATCGAACACCGTGCGGCGGCCCTGGGGATCGCTCCGCGTGGTGAGCACGCCCGGCGGCTTATGGAGCACCAGCCACTTGGCTGCTGGTGGTAGCGCCACGGGTTTGCCGTCCACGGTGATGGTGTCGCGACCGGGCTCGACGCTTTGGCCCGTGCGAGCCACTTCGCCATTCACACGCACGCGGCCGGCGGCCACTAGTTCTTCCGCCTTGCGCCGCGACGCGATTCCGGCGCGCGCCAAGGCGCGTTGAATGCGCATCGCGGTATCACTCACGAGGCGGAAACGCCCTCGACGGCGGCCTCGGTGGCAACGGCAGCGGCGGTCGCAGCCTCCGCGCTGGCGAGTGCTGCATCCGCCGCGGCCTTCGCGGCCTCGGCGGCGGCATCAGCGGCGGCGGAATCGGCGGCGTCGAGTTGATCGGCGGCAAGGATTGGCGGCTGCCCGTTCTTGCGCAGCGCGATGGCGAGCTCATCCACGCGCGGCAACTCTCCCAAATGGCGCAGCGCGAACTGCTCTAAGAACATCGTCGTCGTGCCGTAGAGCAGCGGACGCCCGAGTCCTTCGGCACGGCCCACCACATCAATAAGACCACGCTCGTGCAGCGACTTGATCACGGCACCCACGTCAACGCCGCGAATCTCCGCGACTTCGGCGCGACCAATCGGCTGACGATACGCGATGATCGCGAGCGTCTCCAGCGCCGCTGGCGAGAGCTTGGTAGGACGCACGGCCATCTGGGCGCGCTCGATAGCCTCCGTGTATTCGGGCCGAGTGAGGACCTGCCAGCCGGCCCCAACTTCCACGAGTTCCACGCCGTGTCCATCCACGTCGTAGTGCTCACGCAGTTCATCGAGCGCACTCTGCAAGCCGGCCGGTGAAGCCTCCGGGTCTAGAGCAGCGAGTTCATCAGTTGTAATCGGGCGTGGGCTCGCGAACAGCGCGGCCTCAAGCAGCTTCGCCAGCGGATTCACGGCGGATCTCCACGTCTGCAAACGGTCGGGGTTGGGTCAGATGGACTTCGTTGCGCTTGCCGAGTTCGAGCAGGCCGAGCAGTGCGCTGAGCACTTCCCAGGGCTCGGCGTCGTCGCGCACGAGTTCACGGAATCGCGTGTGGGCGCGCAGGCCAAGGATGGTGCGCACGGTCTGCATGTAGCCATCTACGTCGAGCGCACGAGGGATGACCTCGTGGATGGTAGGCCGCTTGGCGGTGCGCAGCACGCGGTCCACGGCCACCAGCAAGTCGCCGAGGGAGAGTGCGAGCGGTGCCGGCGGCGGTGCGGCCGGCTGGCCCATGTAGGTTCGGGCAAAGCGCGAGCGCCGGTCATCACCGAGGCGCTCAAGCAGGTCCACCACCTCGCGCATCTGTTGGTACTCAAGGAGACGACGCACGAGTTCTGCGCGCGGATCCTCGAAGTCGTCGCCGCCGTGCTTGCGGGGCAACAGCATTTGCGCCTTGATGCGAATCAGGCGAGCGGCCATCTCGAGATACTCTGCGGCTTCGTTCAGCTGCAGTTCGTGCATCTTCGAGAGGAACTGCTCGCAGACCTTGGCGACCGGGATGTCGTAGATGTCGAACTGCTCGTCGCGGATGAGCGAGAGGAGCAGGTCGAGGGGGCCATTGAAGCCCGAAAGGTCAACGATGAAGGGCGTCGAGGTGCCCTGCGGATCGTTGGGGGCGGAAGGAAGCAAAGGCGGCGCAGTCGGAGTGAGGCCCGTCACGGGCAGTCGGGCGTAAAGCTACACTTCGGGCGCCCCGTCTCCAAGCGCGGAGTCGCTTGACGTAAACTGGCGTGGCGACTAGACTTCGGTGGCTAAGGGAGGGCGTGTCCGCTCTCCTCGGTAACACACGCCATCACACTTGCAGAGAGTCTAGTTCCAGTGCCGAGAATCGCGTCCGCGAAGAAGAATATGCGCAAGACCAAGACGGCGACCGCGCGCAACCGTGCGCAGCGTTCGACGCTCCGGACGGCGCTGAAGACCGCCAAGGCTGATGCCTCGTCCGCCACGGACAAGCTGACTGCCGTGAAGCTCCTCGACCGCGCTGCGCGCAAGGGGCTCATTCATAAGAACGCTGCGGCCCGTCAGAAGTCGAAGTTGGCGAAGGCGAAGTAAGCCGAAGCGCATTTGGGCGAGCGCCGGGCACTCATGGCGAGTGGCCGGCGCTTTTCGTAGGACTGGACGAAAGGCGGATGATGGATGCAAAAAGAGGGCGCCTCGAACAATCGGGGTGCCCTCTGTCTGTCTCTTTCACTCGTCACTGACTCAGAGTGCCGCCAGTTCTCCACCACAGCGTTCGCAGTACCACTCGGTGGGATAGTTCATCGAGCCGCACTCGGCGCACTTGAGTGTCTTGATCGCCTGGGACGTGCGCGGGGTGGGTCGGCCAAGTGCGCTCGGGGGCTCGTCGTCCTCTTCGTCTACCGCAGGAGCGGGCGCAACTGACGCCGGGGCGGCCGGCGCAGGGGACTCTAGCTCAAGCGAAGGCTGGGCTGGCGGCTGCAGAGTGGGCAGAACAGCCGGCACCACGGCCGGCACAACCACTGGCGGTGGAGGCGGCGCAGGAGAGGGTGGAACCATCGGAGCCGCGACAGACTCGGCGACAGACTCGGCTACGGACTCCGCGACGGACGGCGCGACGGACGGCGCGACGGACGGCGCGGGCACCGCCGAAGTCGGGGATCGGGGCGATTCTACGGGCTTCGGGGGCACCGCGGAGGCCGATTCCTTGGTTTCGTCGGTGGGCGCAGCCGGTTTGGCATCGCGAATCGCAGGCAATGGCGTGCTTGCGCGGCCCACAACCGAGTTCAAGAAGGCCAGCTCATCGAAATTGGGGCCACCGGTTAATGTCGCGGTGGTCGGACGCATCGGGGGGCGGGCGCCACCGCCAGACACTGCGGGCTGCCCACTGGCAGGAGTGCCCCCGCGAGCTTCCGCGAGCAAGGAGCGCGTACGCTCGGCGACCGCCGTGCGCGCATCGCGCTCCTTCTCGGCCATCGAAATGGCCGCGCCGAGCGCGGTGAGCTTCTTCTGCGTTTCCTTTGCGTCCCATTCCTCGACTTCGGCCCGCAACTGCATCTCCACGCGCTCTTCCTCGAGTTGCTCGAGCTTCGCGCGGACTTCGGCCACGGCCGCGTCGTCATCCTCGAGACCTCCCGAGAGCGATTCCGCTTCTGCGGCCGCCTTCACCTGCGCGTCAGTCAGCTTGGTGAGATACTCGTCCTCTAAGCGCTTGAAGACATGCTCGGGCGTTCCTGCGCGACGCTCTTGGAGCTTCGCCAGGAAGGTCTCCTGTTTGCGCTTTTCCGCAATCAGGGCCTCGAGAGTTTCCAAACGCGAGAGGTCAGCCTTCTTCATCGATTCATAGTTGGGGGTCACGACACCTGATGGACGATCTTCCCGCCCACGACGGTACAGATCGCCTGCCCCGTCAATTGGTGCCCGCCGTAGGGGGTGTTGCGCCCCTTGGACTTGAAGGCTTTGGGGTCCACGACCCACTTCTTCTTGGGGTCAAAAACGGTGACGTCGGCAATACCGCCCGTCGTGAGTGTACCCCCGGGCAGATGGAAAATCTGGGCCGGGAGGCAACTCATGCGCAGGACCAAATCGTTGAGCGAGAGAATTCCCGTCTCCACGAGGTAGGTAATGTTCACCCCGAGGGCCGTCTCCAAACCGACGATGCCATTGGGCGCGTCGGCGAACTCGCGTTCCTTTTCGTCGTAATGATGCGGGGCGTGATCCGTCACCAGCAGGTCGATTGTGCCGTCCTTCAAGCCCTGCTGCAGTGCTTCAACGTCCGCCTTGGTGCGGAGCGGCGGATTCATTTTGGCGTTGGTGTTGTAGCCTTCCACCGCATCTTCCGTGAGGGAGATATGGTGCGAGCAGACCTCCGACGTGACGTTGACGCCCTGCGACTTGCCCCAGCGCACCAAGTCCACGGAGCCCTTGGTGGAGAGGTGGCAGAGATGCACGTGGCCGCCGGTGCGCTTGGCGAGGAGGATGCAGCGGATGACGTCAATCTCCTCGGCTTCGCCGGGAATGCCCTTGAGACCTAGGCGCGCCGACACGATGCCTTCGTTCATCGAACCACCGTGCGCGAGCGACATCACCTCGCAGTGCTCCACCACGGGCACGCCGAAGGTCATGGCGTACTCAAGCGCCGTTCGCATGAGATGCGAATTCTCGACTGGCTTGCCATCATCCGAGAAGGCGACGGCACCGGCGGCGACCATCTCACCGAACTCTGCGAGCGTTTCGCCCTTTTGGCCAACGGAGATGGCGCCGTAGGGATACACGCGAGCGAAGCCGGCGGCCTCACCTTGACGCTTCACGAAGCCCACCGTGGCCTGATTGTCGGTGACCGGCTTGGTATTGGGCATCGCGCAGACGGCGGTGAAGCCGCCCGCGACGGCAGAGTGCGCGCCGGTGGCGACGGTCTCCACGTCTTCCCTGCCCGGCTCACGCAGGTGCACGTGCACGTCAATCATGCCCGGTGCGACCACGAGGCCCTTGGCGTCATACGTCTCGGCGCCGGCGGGTGCGGCGATGCTTCCGCCAACCTGCGCAACTTTTCCATCGACGAGGAGCAGATCGCCCACAGCGTCGAGTTGCTGCGAGGGGTCAATCAGGCGACCGCCCTTGATGAGAAGCGTGTTCACTGGGCACCACCCTTGGCGACGTCGGCGAGCGAGGCCTTCTGGCCCGCGAGGAGATAGAGCACGGCCATGCGTACGGCCACGCCGTTGGTTACTTGGTCGAGGATCACGGAGTGCGGGCCATCGGCAACGTCGGAGTCAATCTCCACGCCGCGATTCATGGGCCCAGGATGAAGGATGAGAATGTCGCGCGGCGCCTTATCGAGGCGCGCGCGGGTGACACCAAACACACGGTTGTACTCGCGTAGCGATGGGATGTATCCCATCTGCATGCGCTCGAGCTGCAGGCGCAACACGTTGAGCGCCTCGGCCCATTCGATGGCTTCTTCAATGCGATTGAAGACCACGACACCCATCTCGTGGATGGCGTTGGGCAGCAGCGAGCGCGGGCCACACACCGCGACCTCGGCCCCAAGCGCTTTGAGTCCCCAGATGTTGGAACGCGCGACGCGCGAATGCAACACATCGCCGCAGATGCAGATGCGGCGACCTTCAAGCGAGCCAAAGCGTTGGCGTAGCGTCAGGAGGTCGAGTAACCCCTGCGTGGGGTGCTCGTGCGTACCATCACCGGCGTTGATGACGTTGGATTCAATCCGCTCCGCGAGAAAGCGCGCGGCTCCGGAGCTGCCGTGGCGGATGACGACCATATCAATGCGCATGGCCTCGAGATTGCGCGCCGTGTCCACAAGCGTCTCGCCCTTCGAGACGGAGGAACTACCCGGGGCAACATTCACCGTGTCCGCGCTCATTCGCTTCTCGGCGAACTCAAACGAGATGCGCGTACGCGTGGAGGCCTCAAAAAAGAGGTTCACGACCGTCATGCCGCGGAGGGTCGGAACCTTCTTGATGGCTCGTTCGGAGACTTCTCGCAACGGCTCCGCGACATCGAGGATGGTGGTGATCTGTTCGCGCGTGAGTCCGGCGAGTCCGATCAGATCCTTCCCGAGCGGCGAGGTCACGTGCCGCCTCCCACCATGGTCACTTCGTCGCGGTCATCGAGTTGCGGTACGAAGACGTCCACGCGTCCGCCCGGTTGTACGGTGACGGTGTGGCCCACCACGTCTGCGTGAATCGGCAGTTCGCGTCCCCCGCGGTCCACGAGCACGGCCAGCATGATGCGCGCTGGGCGACCGAAGTCCGCGAGTTCATCGAGTGCCGCACGAATGGTGCGGCCAGTGAAGAGCACGTCGTCTACAATGACGACGACTTGGCCTTCGAGGGCCATGGGCAGATGCGTTTGACCGACGACTGGGCGCGGGCCGACGGTCTGCAGGTCATCGCGATAGAGCGTGATGTCGAGCGCGCCGAGCGGGACCGTGGCGCCCTCACGTTCCTTGATGACCTGGGCAAGGCGTTCGGCGATTTGCACGCCGCGGCGCTGAATGCCGACGAGCATGAGGCGCTCGTGGCCATCATTGCGCTCGAGAATCTCGTCGGCCATGCGCGAAATCGTCCGCGCGACGGCGCGCGCATTCAGAAGGACGACGGGGGCAGATGACATTGCCCTGAAATATGGCCGCGCTCACCTGTTGGCGGGAGCGGCCTCTGACGATTTATGCCGCTTGCGAGGCCTGATTTGGGACGCGGCGGGCGAGATACACCTTTTCACGGCCGCGGCCTAGGACTTCTGGCTCCAAGGGACGGGTGATGGTGCCGATCAGACGGCCGTTGGCGTCAAAGAGTTCGATGCGTGCTTCTGTTGTGCGCTTCACTGTGGTTTCCATGGGTGGCTCCTGTGTTCACTGATTCAGACACTCGGTACCCCAGAAAGGTTTGCGCGGCAGGCCTCTTTTCGAGGACTGCCGCGCAACAGGTGAGTCACGGACGGGGTGGGATTCGAACCCACGGTACGCTATTAACGTACACACACTTTCCAGGCGTGCGCCTTAAACCACTCGGCCACCCGTCCCTAGGAACACTGCGGGAACAGCTCGGGCATAACGGTCAAAACGGTCCCGCAAACGACAACGCGCCGGGAGCTCCAGCGCGTCTGATGGAACACGGACAGGGAGAGATTCGAACTCTCGATACCGTTGCCGGTACGCCGGTTTTCGAGACCGGTGCCTTCAACCACTCGGCCACCTGTCCAACAGACTGCGGAAGTTAGTCTGGTGCGGGACGGGGTTCAACGGGCGTGTGGGAATTGCAGTGGGAACCCGTGGGCTTTTTCAGGCGCTTCACTCTCGTGACTACCTACCTGACCCGTCTTGCGGCCCTCTGTTGGCTGCTGCCTGCGGTGGCCAGCGGCCAGCGCAAGCTCCCCGCGGATAGCTTCCCTGCCCCGTCGCGTCCCATTTCGAGCATCGTCGCGCCGCGGTGGATCGCTGAGGACCGCCGCGATGCCTTTGGTGAGACCGAGGCCGTGATTCGCGCGCTGCGCATCCGCCGCGGGCAGACGGTAGCGGACATCGGTGCCGGCGACGGCTACTACGTCGCGAAACTCTCGCCGGTCTTGGGAGACAGCGGCCGTGTTCTCGCGGTGGACATCGAGCCGCGGTATCTGGCGATGCTACGCCGCCGAGTGTCGGACGCGGGCTGGAGGAACGTGCAAGTGATTGAAGGTGCGCCACATGATCCGACGCTGCCCGATGCTCGCGTGGACGTGGCCTTGATGATTCACATGTATCACGAGATTGAGCAGCCGTTTGGCGTGCTGTATCACTTAGCGAGCGCGCTTAAATCGGACGGACTCGTGGGCGTGCTTGACGTGGACGCACCGACTGACGGGCACGGCACGCCACCGCGCTTGCTGCGTTGCGAGTTCGAGGCGATGGGCTACCGCTTTGTGCGCCGCGACGCGTTAGCGGACGGGGCATACCTCGCGATCTTCCGTGCGCCAGCTCCAACGGCTCGCCTTGCGAGCGCGGCGGCCGTGCGCTCGAGCTTGCTCGCGGCGCGCTGCCGCTAGGGTGTTCGCGTCATCGTCGCGTCAGCCGCGGTTCAGCCGCGGTTCAGCCGCGCTTGGCCTGGAAGAACTGAGTCAGCAAAGCGGCGCATTCTGATTCCATCACCCCGGCCTGGACCTCGGGCCGGTGATTCAGCCGCGGGTGCCGGAGCAGGTCATAGATAGATCCGACCATCCCAGCCTTTTCGTCCCACGCCCCGAACACCACGCGCGCGAGTCTCGTGTGGACGATTGCGCCGGCACACATGGCGCAGGGCTCGAGGGTCACATACAGCGTGGCAGTCGTCAGTCGCGTGTCGCCGATGGCGTAGGCCGCGGCTTTCAGCGCACGCATTTCGGCGTGCTGGGTGGCGTCCTTCGCCGCAATCATCGCGTTCCCCGCGCGCGCCATCACTTGCCCGTTGTGCACAAGCACCGCGCCCACGGGGACCTCGCCAGCCTTGGCCGCCTTCGCGGCTTCGGAGAGCGCCTCGCGCATCCAGAACGCATCTTCTTCGGCACGCGTGGCGAATGTGACGGGACCAGATCTCATGCTGGCAAGCTCCACAGGAGGTGGCGTACACGTTGGATGGTATCCACTTTTCTGCCACCTGATCCCGAGCACGCGAGCGCGAGGACGCGTCCGGCGACGAGCGTTACGCGGGCTCGACTCACGCGGTGGCGAACACGATGTGATCGCCTTCGACACTCGCCACGATTGCATCGCCGTCCTTGAACTTGCCCTCGAGCAAGGCAATCGCGAGTGGATTCTGCAACATGCGTTGGATGGCACGCTTGAGTGGCCGTGCGCCGAATGCGGGCTCGTAGCCCTCGGTGGCCAGCAAGGCCTGCGCTGCATCGCTAAGCGTGAGCGTGATCTTCCGGTCCGCAAGGAGTTGGTCGAGGCGCTTCAGCTGCAGGCCAACGATATGCGTGATCTGTTCCTGCCCGAGCGGCCGGAAGATGACGATGTCGTCCACACGGTTGAGAAACTCCGGCTTGAACTGGCTGCGCAAGGCGCTCGTCACCTGTGTCTCCACGAGCGCCCAGTCGCTGCCCGCGTGTTCGAGAATCCAGCTCGACCCCACGTTGCTCGTCATAATGATGACGACGTTGCGGAAGTCCACCGTGCGCCCCTGCGAGTCGGTGAGGCGCCCGTCATCGAGAATCTGCAGCAGGATGTTGAACACGTCCGGATGCGCCTTTTCAATCTCGTCAAAGAGTACAACCGAGTACGGGCGCCGCCGCACGGCCTCGGTGAGCTGGCCGCCCTCGTCGTAGCCGACGTAGCCTGGAGGCGCGCCGATGAGCCGCGAGACGGCGTGCTTCTCCATGTACTCCGACATGTCAATGCGCACCATCGCCTGCTCGTCATCAAACAGGAACTCGGCGAGCGCGCGCGCGGTCTCGGTCTTGCCCACGCCCGTAGGGCCGAGAAAGATGAAAGAACCAATGGGACGATTGGGATCCTGCAGTCCGGCGCGCGAACGGCGCACCGCATTGGCCACCGCCTCTACGGCCTCGACTTGTCCCACCACGCGCTTCGCGAGTTCCTTATCGAGGCGCGCTAAGCGCTCACGCTCGCCTTCGAGCATGCGCGTGACGGGGATCCCCGTCCACCGCGCCACGATTTCGGCGATGTCGTCGGCAGTGACCTCCTCCTTGAGGTAGCGCGCCGTGCCCGCGTGTTCGGCGAGCCGCGCTTCGACGGCCTTCAGTTCCTGCTCAAGCTTGGGCACGCTGCCGTACTGAATCTCGGCGGCCTTCTGCAAGTCGCCCTCGCGCGTGGCCTTTTCCACGAGCGTGCGCTGTTCTTCAATCTTGGTCTTGAGCGTGCCCACTTCGCTGAGCGCGTCCTTCTCGAGCTGCCATTGCGCCTTCATCCCCGCGCCCTGCTCCTTGAGCTCGGCGAGTTGATGTTCAATGGCAGCGCGACGCTCTACGGACGCGGCATCCTTTTCCTTAGACAGGGCCTGACGTTCAATCTCGAGCTGCACAACCTTGCGATCAACCTCGTCAATCTCCTGCGGCAGCGAGTCTATCTCGATACGCATGCGTGACGCGGCCTCGTCCATGAGGTCGATGGCCTTGTCCGGCAAAAACCGATCGCCGATGTAGCGATTGGACAGCGTCGCTGCGGCAACGACGGCTCCGTCGGTGATGCGCACGCCGTGGTGCGACTCGTAGCGTTCCTTCAGGCCGCGCAGGATCGCGATGGTGTTCTCCACGGTCGGCTCGCCCACGAACACAGGCTGAAAGCGACGCTCAAGGGCCGGATCCTTCTCCACGTGCTTGCGGTACTCATCCAGCGTTGTGGCGCCAACCACGCGAAGTTCACCACGCGCAAGCATGGGCTTGAGCATGTTGCCAGCGTCCATCGAGCCCTCGGCCTTGCCTGCCCCAACCAAGGTGTGCAACTCGTCAATGAACACGACGAATTTACCTTCGCTCGACACAATCTCCTTGAGGACTGCCTTCAATCGCTCCTCGAACTCCCCTCGGAACTTGGCACCGGCAATCAATGCGCCGAGGT
Organism: Gemmatimonas sp.; assembly: GCA_031414535.1. Taxonomy (GTDB): domain Bacteria; phylum Gemmatimonadota; class Gemmatimonadetes; order Gemmatimonadales; family Gemmatimonadaceae; genus Pseudogemmatithrix. The sequence goes on along the minus strand of JANNVQ010000053.1, from coordinate 56,374 downwards.
CCAATGAGATGAGGCGCTTGTTGCGCAACGACTCTGGCACATCGCCGTTGACGATGCGCTGCGCGAGCCCTTCGGCAATAGCGGTCTTGCCCACACCGGGCTCACCGATGAGGACGGGGTTATTCTTGGTGCGGCGCGACAATACTTGCATCACGCGGCGCACTTCCTCGTCACGTCCAATCACGGGATCGAGCTTGCCCTTCCGGGCATCCTCGGTGAGGTCGCGGGTGAATTTCTGCAGCGCCTGGTACTGATTCTCCGGCGTCTGGTCGGTGACGCGGTGGGTACCACGCACGGACGCTAACGCGTCCTTCAGGCCATCAAGCGAGACACGCTGAGCCTTAAGCAAGTTGGCGCTATCGGAGCCCTTGGCAGACATGAGACCCAATAGCAGGTGCTCGATGGAGATGTATTCGTCGCCGAGCTTCTTGGCCTCGGCCTCAGCGGCGTCGAGCACGGCGCTGACTTCGCGCGCCAACGAGGGCTGCGCGTCGCTCTGCTTAGGATAGCGTGCGGTCTCGCGCTCAATTGACTGCGTGAGTGCGGGAATCGCGACGCCGAGCTTCTGTAAGATGGGGACAACGATGCCCTCGTCTTGCCGCAGCAACGCGAGCAAGAGGTGCGTGTCGTGCACAAGCGGGTTGCCGGCCAAACGCGCGATGGTGACCGCGTCGGTGATGGCTTCGCTTGATTTGACAGTGAGGCGGTCGGGGTTTAGCACAGGACTTGGGACGGAAGACGGAGGACGGAAGGAACAGCACAGGCAGTACTTCATGCTTGTGCAATCCCTACGCCGTTAAAGCTACGCCGTTTCGGCAGACTCCACCGCTAGGCGCTCTGCCGTTCCCAACTCTGGAATGCCTTGAAGGGACGCCCGTCGCTCAAATGCTCCTCTAGGAACTCGCGAAGCAGGCGTTGATGTGCCCTGGCCGTGGGGAGATCCGATAGGGGAATCTCCTGGCCGGCGAGCCAGCCGAGTAGCGTGTTGCGTGGGGCCGCGGGCAGGGTTCGGGCCGCCGGTGCGAGACTGCGACAACTGGAGCAAATGGCGCCACCGGCGCGATTCGCGAATCGCGTGTCCTCATCGGGCGCAATCTCGCGATGACAGAAGGCGCACGCATCCAATGAGGGCGCGAAGCCTAACTCGGCCACAATGCGCCAGCCGGTGGCGAGGGTAGCGGCGGCGACTTCATGATCGGCGCTCACGGCAAGACGTTCGAGGCCGTCACTGAGCGCGTCATGGACTCCGGCGGTCGCCTCCGTACCAAAGCGCAGACAAAGTTCCGAGAGCGCGGCCGCCGCGCCGAATCGCTCAAGAGATTCCGCCAAGGCTGGCCGCGAGCGGGACGCGTCGAAGCCAGCCAAGGTGTGCAGGTCCCGGCTCGGATGCATAATGAGCTGGGCCGTACCGCTGGTGAAAAGGTCTAGCCCCTGCCCAAAACGGCTCTTGGGGCGCCGCGAGCCGCGCGCGATCGCCGAGACCACTCCGGACTCTCGGGTGGCGAGCCGCACAATGCGGCTCGTCTCCCGGTAGTCGAAGCTATGCAGGACGATGGCGGCGGTCTCGATCACCGTTGCAATCTAAGTCCCGCGTAAATGATGCGACCTGGGCTCTGGAAGCCCGAGATCTGTGTGAACTGCACATCCGTCACGTTGTCGGCGCGCAGAATAAGCCGCGCAGCGGTCCCGAGCGCAGAGGGGAGTTGGAGCTCCGCCGAGAGATCGATGGTGGTGAAGCCACCGAGCGTCACGACACCGGCTGGGAAGGTCGAGAAGTCGCGATCTTCCCGCTCGCCAGTGCGAACAACGAGCGCCGAGAACTGACCGAGTCCCTCAACCGCGCGGCGCAGTTGGAGTGTGGTCAGGTGCGTGGGTCGGCGCAGCAGGCGGCCTCCCGCGACAAACGTTGCGCTGGGTGTGTTATCGAAGCCCGCTTGTTCCACCCTAGTGCGCGTCCATGTGTGACCGAAGACGGACTCCACGCCGCCAACGCGCGGCAGGGTGGCGGAGAACTCCACGCCGCCTGCATTTGCTGCGACGATGTTCTCGTAGTTCGGATCGCCTGGCGGGACACTGCCATTGTACTGAATGAGATTCGTGAACTCCTGCGCGAACCCGGTGACGGAGAGGCTGGCACCAGCGCCGAGCGTGACCTCCAAGCCCAGATCCGCCGAGCGCGACTCCTCGGGCTTCAAATCCGGGTTGCCGACCGTGAAGCCGCCGGCAAAGTTCTCAAAGAAGTTCGGCGCCTTAAATGCGGTGCCGGCTGAGCTGCGGATACGCAGCGCTGGGTTCACGCGCCAACCGGCGCCGACCCGGGCGGTGCGGAAACTGCCGAATGCAGAGTTCTCGTCGAGCCGTGCACCGGCTGTGTAGCTGAAGCGACCAGCCTCACCCTGCCCCTGTGCGTACAAGGAGCGATTCTCGCGCGCTGCGCGAAGTTCATCGGGGAAATCGCCGAACTGACTCTGGCTCACCGATGAGGTGCGTTCTTGATCGCGCGCCCACTCCGCGCCGAGCGTGACGAACTGCGCATCGGCGAGGCGAATGATGGTACGTGCGTCCGCCATGCGACGCTTCACCGCGCCGCGCGCGAAGTAGCCGTAGAAGCCAAGCGTGTCGCCGGGCGTGTCCGAACCATCGTTGGTGCGTGGCAGGAGATCCATCCAGGTATACTGCGCGCGCGTCTCAATGCGCGAGGTCCAGCGACGGCCAGCCTCAAGGCCGGCCAACACCCGATGCTCCGTGCGCTCGGCGTTACGATCAACGAGAGTACCCGAGGAGCCAGTGGGATACTCGTACATCGAGCTGTTGTAGCGGGTGGTGAGCTTCAGGTCCGTGCGGTCGTCAGGTGCGAAGCGCAGGGCGGCACTGATGCCGTCGTTGCGATACGCATTGTTAAAGGCCAGCACGCCATCCATGGCATGCCGGTCACCCTGCAGCGACCAGCCGAGATTGCCGAGCGTACCGCTCGCGCCGAGCGACCCGCGCACGGTGCCGAATGAACCACCGCCAAGCTCCGCACTCACGCGGCGCGCACCGCCACTTCGGGTGATGATTTGGATCACGCCGGCCACGGCCTCTGACCCGTACAGGACGCTGGCGGGGCCACGCACGACTTCGATGCGTTCTACGTCGTCGAGCGTGAGACGGCCCAAGTCGAGTGTACCGCCTGGCTCGTTGATGGCCACACCGTCCACGAGCACCCGCACGTAATTGCCCTGCGCGCCGCGCATGAACACCGTGTGCTGGGAGCCAATGCCCGAGGAACGTGCCATCGCAATGCCCGGCACTCGGCGCAACGCGTCACCGACGTGCGTGATGCCTTCGGCGCGGAGCGCGGAGCCTTCGAGCACCGTGACGGTAGCCGTCTGCGCCGAGAGCGGCGTAGGCAGGCGCGTAGCGGTGATAACTGTGGGAGCAAGCGTGTCCTGAGCGAGTACGAGGCTCGGAAGCGAAAGGAGTACGAGGAGATTGCGCATGTGAGTGATGAGGGAGGACGGAGGACAGAGGACGGATGACGGATGACGAAGGACGAAGGACGAGCGACTAGCGCGTGCCGCGGCCGCGGAGCGGAACGAGCACGGGTGCACCGACGGCGGGGTCACGCGAAACGACGAGTGGCCACTCGTAGACACGCTCGAGGATTTCGCCGCGCATCACATCGCTGGGGGCGCCTGCCGCAGCCACTTGGCCACGATGCAGAAGCACGATGTGGTCCGCGAAGCGAGCCACGAGGTTGAGCTGATGACTCACAAGCAGGATGCCCTGCCCTTCGCGAGCCAAGGCGTCGAGCAGTTCGAACACAGACATTTCGTGCGCGATGTCCAAGAACGTGGTGGGCTCATCGAGCACCAGCGCCCGAGCGCCCTGTGCAAGGGCACGCGCGATTCGCACGCGCTGCCACTCTCCACCCGACAGCTCGTCCGTGTTCCGTTCCGCAAACTCGGCGACGTCGGCACGCGTGATGGCGGTGGCAATCGCGTCGCGATCGGCAGCGTTGCGGCCCGCAAACGGTCCTCCATGCGGATGCCGGCCTAGCGCGATGTAATCGCGCACGCGCAGCGGGAAGGCAGGCTCTTCTCGCTGAGGCACGACCGCTAATTCCGTGGCGAGATGGCGACGATCCGCCTTTTCGAGCGATGCGCCCTGCCACGTAATGCGCCCGCGCTCCAAAGGGATACGACCAAGCAGAGCGCGAACGAGCGTGCTCTTGCCGCTCCCATTTGGTCCGACGACTGCGGTGATCTTGCCCGGCGCGCTCTCAAGCGAGATGCCGTTCACCGCTGGCGCCGGCGCGTGCGGATATCGGAGTACCACGTCCTCAAAGCGAATCATCGCATCCTCCGCAGGCGCCAGAGGAAGAAGGGCACGCCGATGAGCGCCGTTACGGCACCCAGCGGCAACTCGGCAGGACGCAGCACGGTGCGCGCGAGTAAGTCGGCCCCGACGACGAGTGCCGCGCCAGCGAGCGCGGCTGCGACGATGGACTCGCGCGTATTGCGCGCACCAAGTGCGCGGCCAATGGCCGGCACAATCAGTCCGACGAAGCCAATGAGCCCCGCGCCAGCAACGGTTGCGGCCGCAAGAAGGGAGGCGGCGAAGTAGATGCGGCGCGTCACCTTCTCAACCGGCAGTCCCAGCGACGCGGCCGCCTCCTCACCGAGTGCGAGTACATCCACATCACGGGCCCACACAAAGAGGAGCGCAATACCAATCAACACGTAGAGCATCACCCAGCGCACGTTGCGCCACTGCGCGTCGCCCAAGGAGCCCATCATCCACCAGAGGGCACCGCGCACGGTATTCTCCGGCGCCGTAGCGAGAGCCACCATGATGAGGGCGGTACAGAAGGCACCGACGACGACGCCGGCCATGAGGAGCACGCGCGGGTCCGCGTGCCCCGCCACGGCCCGCGCCACCAAGAGCACCACGACCACGGCCACCATTGCGCCGGCGAAGGCCGCGAGAGGCAAGAATGCCGAGGACGCCACACCGAGTGTGACGGCGAGAACCGCACCAGCCGCCGCGCCCCCAGACACGCCCAACAAGTAGGGCTCAGCGAGTGGATTGCGCAGCGTGGTCTGTAGTGCGGTGCCACTCACCGCGAGCCCGGCACCGACGGCCAGCCCGAGCACCACGCGCGGCAAACGGAGGTTCTGCACGATGGCGAGCGTTGTGGCATCGCCTTCACCGGCAAGCGCACGCAGGACACTTCCCACCGGAATCGGGACTGCACCACCGGCCACGCCGAAGGCCACCGCCACGAGGACGGCAGCAACGAGGAGGAGCCAGTGCTGCGACTTCACGGAACGCCGGCGCCAGCGTTGGCAAGCGAATCCACGAGCACACGGCGTAGGAAACGCGCTGCCTCGCCCATTCTGACTCCGGGGCGGCCGACGATGGTGGTATCAATCACAATCACGCGGCCCGCGCGCACCGCGGGCACCGACTGCCACCGCGGATTCGCGAGAATCTTTTGCGCTGTGTTGGGCCCCGCGAGAATCACGTCGGGATTGCGGCGTGCGACTTCCTCGAGCGAGACCTGCGGCGCGGGCATCGCGATGTCGTCAAACACATTGATTGCACCGGCGATGGTCAGCAACTCGCTGAGATAGCTGCCGCCCCCGATCGTCATCAACGGTGCGTCCCAAATGTGCCAGAACGCGCGCAGGGGCTCGCTGGGACGCCGCAGTGCCGCGACCTGATCGAGGCTTAGGCGTACTGAGTCGGCGACGATTCGGCCAATCGAGTCACGTCCAAGCGCCGCGGCGATGATGGGAATTACACGCTGCAAGTCCGCCACCTTGTCCGTGCGATGCGTGAGCGTCGCGATGCCGGCGGCGCGCAACTGCTGCACGGCCGTGCGGTTCATGTCACTGGCGTACAGGAGCACAAGATCCGGCCGCTGGCCAATGATGGCTTCCACGTTCGGGCCCATGCCAGCGCCTAAGTCGGGCACGGCCTTGGCGGCTTCGGGAAAAAGATCCCAGCTCGTGCGGCCCACCAGCCTGTCACCGACACCGAGTGCGAAGACGAGCTCGGTGGTCACCGGATTGAGCGAAACAATGCGTACTGCAGGCACCGCGAGCCGTAGCGTGTCGCCGAAGTCATCCGCGACGCCGGCGCCAGGGCCGCCTGCTGAGGCCGCGCGCTCACCAGCTGCGCATGCCGCTAGGCCGAGCAGAAGTGCGAACAGGGTCCATCGGCGATTGGCGAAACGACGGACAAATTCCGACAAAAAAAGGCTCCTTCCTGATTGAGGAAGAAGCCCAGATGCACGTCAGCGCGTCCGTCGACCATCAGCGGACCCACGCAAACGCCACGGACCCTCCCCCGAGGGTGACAATGTGGCGCGAACGTGGGTCGTCTCCTGGCTCCGGGCCGTCTCACTCACCTTCCCGCGACTCGCAAGTCGCAGTGGCTGTGCTCGAGTGGACGTGTGGTACTGCCCGATACAGTGGCGGGGCCGCGTCGGCATCAAACCGACTTCCGTTTCCCGCGTTCGCTCTTCAGTTGTTGAACAGAATCCTACGCCAGTCCATCCCGCTTAGCAAGCTCGTTGCTCAAACGCCCCTTCAGGTGCGCGCGCTTGAGGTAGTGCTCAGCCTTCTGCTGCTCCGTCGGCGATTCGATCTTCTCATACGCCGCATCGAACGCCGCGATCTCGAGCGCCAAGGCCTCGGGATTCACCCGGCGTTGCCTTGCAAACGCCTGCGGCCCCTTGCGCATGAAGGCCATGCCCAGCCCGAGCAACATGGCGGCGCCTACGGCGATCACGACAAGGACGACGCGCATGTTGTTAGGGTCGTCGAGCTGGCCCGGGGCTGAGACACTGATGGTGGCTGGCGGCGCGACGTCCTGCGCGAGGAAGCGCTTGAATGGCCGACCATCCACCTGCACGGGATCGACTTCGGTAAGTCCCGCGCCAATGGCAATGCCGCGCGGGTCTTCCACGAGCACTTCCATGACCGGGACGCTGTCATTGAGCGTGACGCTGAGCTCAGTCTGCGTGAGCGGCAAATCGTAGGAGAACGAGAACTGCTTGAGTCCAGGTGCGATCGGAGCCCACACGCGCACGCGACCTTCGTCGGCGCGCACGGCCTCTGGCGAGATGTCGCCTTGGCCACCGAGCACCTGCGTCACGCCCACCGGCAGCGCGACCTCGAAGGTCGGACGTTGCGCGGCGCCCGGAACGGCGGTCACCGTCGAGTCATTGGAGAGCTCAAAGACTTCGATAATCGTTCGCACCGGCGCGGTGCTATCTGGCGCCGTGACGATCAAATGGCGCCCGCGCACCGTGATGCGAACGGGAGCGGATGTGGTATCGAAGACGAGGAGATCGGCGAAGCCACCTTGCACACGGCCCTCACGCGTGGGCGGCGTGAAGTAGGCCACGCCACCGCGCGAGGTGCTCGTGAAGTACACGGCGTTGGAGTCGCCGGTGGCGCGATAGCGAAACGAGTAAGAGCCGTCAGCCCGCGTGCGCTGCGAATCGAGTGGCGCGGCATTGTCCACGCCCACGCGGTGCAACACCACCCACTCACCCGCCACGGGGCGCACCGTGTTCCCTGTCCCGGGCCGAGTGATGCGACCGGCAAGCGAACGCTCGGCGCCCTGCGCCTCGAGTAGCAGGGGCAGGCAGAGCACGACGGCGATCAGCAGTCGCAAAACCGAAGGTCTCATCACGGCGCGAATCGTCCGAAATCCTCGGGCCGCAGCTGGGCGAGATGCCGCTGCAGTTCCTCGGCAGAAAGTTGGTTTCCCTCACTGGGGCTATCGGTTTCGCTCGCGGAATCGTCGTCATTGAGCAAGGATTCCGCCACGAAGATGGGCGCGCCCAAGCGAAGGGCGATGGCGATGGCGTCAGAAGGCCGGGCATCGACGAGCAGGTTGCTGCCTGCGCGGTTCAGATGCAGTTCGGCGATGAAGGTGCCCTGCACCACCTTGGTGATCTGGACCCGCCGCAGCAATCCACCGAGCCCCTTCACGAGGTCAGCGGCGAGGTCGTGCGTCATCGGGCGTTCACGACGCACCTCGTTGAGGTGCGCCGCAATGGCCTCCGCTTCGGGACGACCTATCCAAATAGGAAGCGCGCGGTTACCCGCGCGCTCCTCGAGGATCACGACATACGCCTGCGACTGCGCGTCGAGGCCGATGCGATTGACGATGACTTCGATCACGTCCGTTGCGCGGGCCCTCAGCCCTTGCGCACCGCGCGCTTAAGCTCGGCAACCTTGTCGGTGCGCTCCCAAGTAAACAGCGTCACCTTCTGTCCGAGCCGCACGGCCTTCTCGGGCTCACGACCAAAGTGGCCGTAGGCCGCCGTCGGGCCGTAGATCGGCCTGCGCAGGTCGAGCGCCTCAATGATGCCCTTGGGCGTCAGGTCGAACACTTCACTCACCGCGCGAATGATGGACTGCTCATCCACGGTGTTGGTGCCGAAGGTATCCACCATCACCGACACAGGCTTGGCCACGCCAATGGCGTAGGCCACCTGCACTTCGCACTTCGACGCCAGCTTAGCAGCCACGATGTTCTTGGCCACCCACCGCGCGGCATATGCCGCCGAGCGATCAACCTTGGACGGATCCTTCCCCGAGAAGGCGCCCCCGCCGTGACGGCCCATGCCGCCGTAGGTGTCCACGATGATCTTGCGGCCCGTGAGGCCGGCGTCGCCGTGTGGACCCCCGATGACAAAACGGCCGGTGGGGTTGATATGAATCTTCATCCGCTTGGAGCGCAGCTCCTGGGGGATAATCTCATTGATGATGTCGCGCTTCACGGCCTCGTGGATGGTCTTGTTCTTGACCGTATCCGCGTGCTGCGTGGAAATGACCACGGTGTCCACTTCAACTGGGCGGCCGTTGTCATACACGACCGAGACCTGAGACTTGGAGTCCGGACGCAGCCACGGCAACGTGCCGTCCTTGCGACGGTCGGCGAGCTGCTTCACGAGCTTATGCGCCATCGTGATCGGCAGGGGCATCAGCTCCGGCGTCTCGTCGCAGGCAAAGCCAAACATCATGCCTTGGTCACCGGCGCCACCGGTATCGACACCCTGCCCGATGTCGCGTGACTGCTGCCCCAGTGCATTAAGCACGGCGCAGGAATCGGCGTCAAAGCCAATGCCAGACTCCGTGTACCCAATCTCCTTGATGGTCTGCCGCACGATGCCGCGCAGATCTACCCACGCATCGGTCGTCACTTCGCCAAAGATTGTCGCGAGGCCAGTGGTGACCATCGTTTCGCAGGCCACGCGGGAGCGTGAATCCTTGGCGAGCAGATTGTCGAGCACGGCGTCGGAGATCTGGTCCGCGATCTTGTCCGGATGTCCTTCGGAGACCGACTCCGAAGTGAAAAGATGACGATGCAGCATCGAGTGGGATTGGGTAATGGGAAGACCGAAGATTAACGGCCTTGGCCGAGGCCGAGCAAGCCGTCGAGCAGCTCTTCGCCAAGCTCGCTTTCGAGGCTCGCGCGGAGGATGTCGCCAGACTCCCGGGCCGTGGCCGCATTGAGTGCCGCCCGCGCCGCAGTGGCCGCCGTGGCGGTGCTCACGCCGCGGATGATGCGTTTCACCGCCGGAAGCCCAACCGCCGCCACCGAGAGCTGGCGCACGCCGAGGCCGATGAGCGCGTAGGCCATCAGTGGTTGCGAGGCCATCTCGCCGCAGACACTCACCGAGAGCCCGGCCTTATGACCTTCCTCCACGGTGCGCGAAATCAATCGTAGCACAGCCGGATGTAGCGGCGTGAACCGTGTCACCAACGAGGCGTTGCCTCGATCCACCGCCAGCGTGTACTGCACCAGATCGTTGGTGCCAATGCTCAGGAAGCTGACGTCCTTCACGAAGGAGTCCACGCTCACGGCCGCCGCAGGCGTCTCCACCATCACGCCGAGCGGCACATCGGCACGATGCGTGACACCCTTGGCCGTGAGTTCCGCCGAGGCATCCTGCATAATCTGGCGAGTCTGACGCACTTCCTCGACGCTGACCACCAGTGGCAGCATCACTTGCAAATCGCCGTGGACAGCCGCGCGCATCAGGGCCTTCAACTGCACCTTGAAGAGTTCGGGCTCGTCGAGGCACATGCGAATGGCGCGCCATCCCAAGAAGGGATTAGGCTCGTGGGGAAAGCCGCCGATGGGCAGCTTGTCGCCGCCCACGTCATAGGTGCGAATAACGACGGGGTGACCCTTAAAGGTCTCGACGACCTTCTTGTAGGCCTCGTACTGCTCCTCTTCCGAGGGCATGGCCGTGCGGCCAACCACGAGGAACTCGGTACGCATCAAGCCGACACCTTCCGCACCCTGGGCGGCCGCGGCGCTCGCCTCGTCCGGCAAGTCCACGTTGGCGCGCAACGTAATGTGGACGTTGTCGGTGGTCAGCGCCTCAACGCCGACGAGGGTCGCCAATTCCGCCTGGGCCTTGGCCTCACGACGTGCTCGGTCCGCGAACTGCGCGAGCTCCGCCGCCGTGGGCTTCACCACCAGCCGCCCGTTGGTCCCATCGAGGATGACGCGCTCGCCAGATGTGATACGGCTGGTGGCGTCAATTAAACCGACCACGGCGGGCAGGCCGAGCGAGCGTGCGAGAATCGCCACGTGCGAGGTACGCGTCCCCGCATCGGTCGCGATGCCGACGATGGCGCGGCGATCCAACTGGATGGTGAGACTGGGCGTGAGGTCGTGCGTCACGACAATCGCATTCGCACCAGGCGCGAGGTCAACCGGATCATGATCCGGTAGCCCAAGCAGGATGGTGAGCATGCGGATGTGGATATCCACGAGATCACCGGACCGCTCGCGCATCATCGGGTTCGTGCTGCGCCCGAAGTGATCGCGCCAATCGAGCATCACGATGTCGAAGGCCTTTTCCGGTGCGAGATTCTGCCGCACCAACTGCTCCACTTGATCGAGCAGCGAGGCGTCTTCAAGAATGGAAATCTGCACATCGAATATCGCCGACTCGGCCTTCCCGGCCTTTTCGGCCGCGCGCGTCTTCACCGCACGCAGGCGGTCCTTGGCCTTCTCGAGTGCGGCGCGGAACTTGGCGAGTTCGCCTTCGATCTGGTCATCTCGCAACACGCGCGCGGGTACGTCAGGGACCTCCCAGCGCAGCAGATGCGCCGGGCCAACGACAATCCCGGGCGATGCCGGGACGCCTGTGAGTTCTGCTGGCACTAATGCTCCTCGAAGCGTGAGGCAATCAGCGTGGCCAGCGCATCGAGCGCGGCCTCGGCGTCTGCACCTTCCGCCGTGACCGTGACGACGGCTCCACACTCGGCCGCGAGCATCATCACGCCCATGATGCTCTTGGCATTCACCTCCATGCCATCGCGCGCGAGCATGATGTGCGAACTGAACTTGGCCGCGAGCTTCACAATCTCGGACGACGGCCGCGCGTGAATCCCGAGCGAGTTCACTACCTCGACGTCTCGTTGCAACATCAGCGCACCACGGAGTAGAGGATGAATACCGCCAGTACGTAGATGGCCAAACGCCACCCCTCGAACTTTCCAGCGAGACGGGTAAGGAGCAAGGCTCCGACCGTCACAGCGAGAAGCACGCCGCCCAGGAGGACGCGCCCTTCACCCAAGAGGGCCTGCGCGGCCACCGGTAGCGCAATTCCCGCCACAAAGGCCGTCGCCCGAGCGAGGTGCGGCGGACCGTTGCGGAGTACGGGATTCCCAAGCGCGTGAGCCATCCGCAGCCCCTCACGCCAGCCGGCCTGGAGGCCCCAGACGCGCAGACCTACATGGCCTACGTTGTACGAAACCAGAAACAGGAGCACCACGCTAGCGGGAGACAGACCTAGACCATAACCCAACAGGGCGAGGGCCGAGCACAAGGGCAGCCAGCCGGCCCAAATCAGTCGATCGCCCACGGAGCCAAGCGGTCCCGGAGCAGCCACGCGAAAACGCTCAATCTGCTCGGCCGGTACGCCATCCAACTCGGCGCGCGAGAGCGCACCCACGGCCAAGGCCGCCAGATAGGGATGGGCGTTAAAGTAGCCGCTGTGCCGCGTCATGGCGGCGCGATAGGCGTCGCCCCCGCGCCCACCGGGCAGCAGGCGTAGCGCCGGCTCCATCGCGAATGCGATGCCGTTGCCCATCATCGTCTCGTAGTTCCACACGCCTTGAATGCCGAGCATGCGCAGGAGCATCGCGGCGCGCGTGGTGAGGGGCAGATACGAGGTGCTCATCCCAGACCTCCGGCGAGCGCAAAACCCAGCAACAATCCCCCGGCTAACCACCATCGCGCACCGGGCGTGCTTGCCGTGACCTTCCAAATGGCTGCGAGACCAACGGCAGAGGCAGTGGACACCACGACGGCGCGCGAGAGCGTGCCGGGAAACGTAAAGGTCGCGAGCACCGCGATGCGCAGCGGTTCAAACACCGCGAGCGCGAGGAAGGTGAGCAGGCCACCGCGCAGCAGATCGACGCTCATGCCGGCAAGTTGCAGACCTACCACCGCGTTGCCCGAGCCTCGCGCGATGCCCGCCTGCTGCCGCCGCGCCCATTGGGCGTTCCAACGCCGCAAGGCGACCATCGAGAGTCCACCCACCTGTGCCGTCACAAGCGCTGAGAGGACGGCGAGGGCCATCGCCGCGGGCGTGCCGTCGGGAGTCAGCGCAAAGAGCGAACCACCCACCACCGATGCCGAGCCCCACTCGGGGTAGCGTGAGGCACCGAAGGGCATGGATTCGAGGGCAAAGAATTCCAACGCCGCGCCCATCGCGAGCCCGCGGAGCGGATGGCCGAGCATCGCGCCCGCGAGCGTCGCCGCGACGATGGGCCGCGAAATCATGGCCTGCGGAAAACTCACGACATCGAGCCCGAGGACCGCGCCGAGCACGGCCAACGGCACAAATGCCAAGAGGTCCACGGCCAACTCGGGCATCATCCGGTGCCGTCTCCGATGAGCACGTCCTCAAGAGGCACGGCCGGTGTGTTGGGCAGATCCTGCGCCACGACGGTGACGCCACGCGCGGCGAGCGCGCGGAGTTCCTGCTCCTCGGTTGGCGTGAGAAACACATAGCGCAAGCGCGCGGTGCGGCCCTCTTTATGGTGGATGCCGCCAATGGTGACGACCTGCACCTGCGGCACCAGCGCCTGCAACGCGGCCATCGTGGTCACATCACCGGTGAGCAGCAAGCCGTTGCGCGAGTCTGCTCGATATTCGGCGATGCGTCGCGCCGCGCTCTCAATCGAATCGAAGTAGAGATCCATCTCCGGCGGCGCGCCCATCTTGTACAGTTCCTGCTCCCACTCGGAATCCACGACGGCGTCGTCCACGAGCACCAGGAAGCCGAGATTGCAGGGCTGGCCCCAGCCGACGACGACCTGACCGTGAATCAGTCGGTCGTCAATGCGGAAGTACTCAAGCGCCACGCGGGGGCTCCACGGCACCCAGCGCTTCACGTCCCTTCGCCACGGACTCCTCGATACTCGCGCCCATGACATAGGCGAGCAAGGTGGGAAGCGTCACGCCAGTCACGAGCGTAATGTCCGGCGAAGACTTGCTCACGCGGCGCACAATCGCCGTGCAACTGCCAGCCGGCAAGTCGGTAAACACCACGCGCGCATTGGCCACGACCATCGCCTCACGAATCGCCGTTTCTATGGCGGCAGGCGTAAGCCCCGTGTTGCTCACCGGCGTGAGCAAATGCCCCATCCCGGTGATCTGCTGCACCGCGGAGATGATACCTTCGGCAAACTTGCCGTGTCCGGCGACTACGGCGCGCGGCCCCTCACTCATCGTCATCAAGCAGATAGCGCTGCACATCGGCCTTCTGCCGCATGTGCCCCTTCAGGCGTTCGTTGAAGTTGTGCGCCGGATCGTCGCCGCTGTAGCGCTGCAGATGATTCATTGCGATGACCTCGGCCACTACCGTGATGTTTTTGCCGGGATTCATGGCAATGGACACGCGCGGAATTTCGACATCGAGGATGCTCGTCATATCCGTGTCGAGACCGGTGCGCTCCACCGGCATCCCCTCCTTCCACTGCTGGAGGTTCACGATGACTTCGATGCGCTTCTGCTGGCGCACGGCGCGAATGCCGAAGATGGCGCGCACGTCAATCAGGCCGACGCCGCGAATCTCCATGAAGTGCCGTTGCAACGGATGCCCAGCGCCAAGAACGATGTCGGCACCCTTGCGACGGGCAATCACCACATCGTCCGCCACGAGGCGATGCCCGCGCTCCACGAGATCGAGCACGCATTCGGACTTGCCGATGCCGCTCGCGCCGGTGAAGAGCAGGCCGACGCCGTACACATCCGCGAGTGAACCGTGCAGGTTCGTGCTGGGCGCGAAGGCGTCTTCAATGAACGGCCCAAGCCGGTGGTAGAACTCCTGCGTCTTCAGTTGCGACACCAGAATGGCGATGCCGGCCTTGCTCGCGAGCTCCTCCATTCCCTCGGGGAGTGTCTGTCCCTTGGTGACCATCACGCAGGGAATAGGATACGAGAAGAAGGCCTCGAGATTCCGTTGGCGTTCCGCTGCGCCGAGCGACTTGAGATAGCTCACCTCGGTCTCGCCGAGCACTTGCAGCCGTTGGTGCACGAAACGCCCCGTGTACCCGGCGAGCACGAGGCCAGGCCCCGATGCGTCGTCGGATTCAACTGGGCGCTTCAGGCCGTCGGCAGAGCCCAAGAGCTGAAGCTGAAGGCTGTCCTTCAGTCTCTCGTACAGCGCGCCGACGGTCAGCGGAGCCATCATCTACTCGCGGATCCAAGATTCGCGCTTGCCACCGGCGCGACCGTGCGAGCGCTTTTCGCGGCTCGCCTGCGCGTTGACCTTCGCGACCGCCGCTACGAGGGCGGGTCCAAAGAAGCGGCCCTCTCCCTTGCCCATAAGATCATGATGCTTGGGCGCACGCAGGGTCACCGTGACGCGACGCGTAGGGCCATCCTCCTCAAAGCGAATGATGCCCTCGACCGTGCGCGGAATGCGCGCGGCGGCACTTTCGACGGCTCGGATGGCGCGCTTGCGCATATACTCGGACACTTCGGCGTGGTGCGAATGGATGACAATGTCCACTAGGCCCTTCCTCCTTGTTGGATCACCGAGAGCAGGTGCGCTTCTGTGCTACGGGCGCAGCGATCCCAGGTGAAGGATTCCGCGAAGGCTCGAGCCTTCACGCCCATCTCTGCCACCAATGCCGGCGCCGCGGCGAGGCGATCAAACGCCGCCGCCATCGCAGGGATGTCTCCGTGCGTCACCAAAAATCCTGTTTCGCCATGGCGCACTGATTCGCGAATACCGGGCGAATCAGACGCCACCACAGGCGTACCGCAGGCCTCAGCCTCCACGTTGGTCAAGCCCCAGCCTTCCTTCGGCGAGGCCAGCGAGACCACCCACGCACGGCGCAGCAGCGCCAGCTTCTCGGCTTCGGTCACAAAGCCAAGAAAGCGCACGCGCTCCCGAAGGGCAAGCGAGTCCACGAGGCGTTCGAGCGCGGGGCGAAAATCCCCCGCCCCAGCAATCTCGAGCTTGGCCCCCGAATGGGTCATGGCGGCAAAGGCCTTGATGACCAAATCCACGCCTTTGTACTTCTTGAGGCGCCCCAAGTACGCGATGGTCGGCGCGGCGGCGCGGCTTGACGCTTCGGGCGTGTAGTGGTCAAAGCTGACGCCCGGCGGAATCACCTTCACGAGCTCGCGCGGAATGCCGCGTGCCACGAGGTCATCGGCGGTGCTCTCGCTGATGGCCTGGAACGGCACGCCGCGGTACATCCACGGAATGGGGCGCTCGGAGAGCCACACCGCCGAGGCGAGGATGGGATTCAGTTCCTGGAACGCAGCGGCGCCAAAAAGATGCGGCACCACGACTACCACACGCTGCGGGCCGCTCCACCGCGTGGTGAACAGCGGCATCTTGTTGATGTCTTCGTACAGCGCATCAAAATTGCGCGCTGCCAGATGCCGCTCCCAGTACGTCCGAGCGAGCACGGCGAACGTCTGTCGCGTGCCCACGCGATGAATCTCCACTCCCTTCCGCGTCACCCGCGGCGGACAGCCTGGCCAGCCTCCGCAGAGCAACACCACCTCATGGCCGTAACTGGCGAGCCGCTCGAGAATCTCGTGCAAGTGCGTTTCCGCACCGCCGCCGAGTGGGTTCTCTAAGTCTTGCCAGTTCACGGCCACGAGCTTCAAGAGAGCCGGCCCATCCGACGCGCCAAGGCATCGAGCACTCCATTCACGAAGCGAGCACTCTGCCCCGATCCAAAGCGCTCAGCGAGATGCACGCACTCCTGAATCACGACGCGTGGCGGGGTACCGCCCTGTGTGAGCTCGGCCGCACCAAGGCGCAGGACACAGCGTTCGATGTGACCCAAGCGATCTAGCCGCCAATTGGTGGTGACTTCCGCGAGCTCGGCATCCATCGCCTTCTGGTCGGCGACGATGAGTTGCACCAAGGCCGAGGCGAAGGCGCGCTCCTCTGCGGCAATCGCGAGGTCGTCCCACACGAGCTGGGCCACGCGGGTGAGCGGCACATCGTCTTTCCGAACGTCCCAGGCGTACAACGCTTGGAGCGCGCGCGCGCGCCCTCGGGTCTCGACTCGAGCCATCAGACGTCCGGATCGTTCATCAGATCGAGACGGCCGAACAAGTCGGTCATCTCCAATGCGGCGAGTGCCGCGTCCCATCCCTTGTTGCCGTGCGCGCCACCAGCACGCGCTTCGGCCTGCGCCATCGTGTCCGTGGTCAGAATACCCATGCCGATAGGCACGCCGAACTCCCCCTGCAAGAGCGCCACGCCGCGATTGGCCTCGCCCGCCACGAATTCAAAGTGCGGGGTCTCGCCGCGAATCACAGCGCCAACGGCCACCGCGCAATCGTAGCGTTCAGACTGCAAGGCTTTCATCAGCGCGGGCGGGATCTCCCACGCGCCCGGAACCCAGATGACGTCAATGTCGTCGAGCTTGCCGTCGTGCTTGAGACAGCACTCAACCGCGCCATCGGCCAACTTCTGCGTGATGTGCTCGTTGAACCGGCTCGCCACTACCAAAACGCGCCGGCCCTCGGCGCTCGGCACTCCAATGAACTCGGCCATTACATGGCTCTCAGGTGGCCGAGCTTGGTGCGCTTGGTTTCGAGGTAATCGGCGTTTTCGCCATTGGATGGCGAGATGATGGGCACGCGCGCGCCCAGGGTGATACCGTAGCCTTCGAGGCCCACGAGCTTCTTGGGATTGTTGGTGATCGGACGAATGGACTTGAGCCCGAGGTCGAGCAGGATCTGCGCACCGATGCCGTAGTTTCTCAAGTCCGGCGCGAATCCGAGCTTCTCGTTGGCCTCGACGGTATCGGCACCTTGATCCTGCAGCTGATACGCCTTGAGCTTGTTGAGGAGGCCGATGCCGCGTCCCTCTTGATCGAGATACACGATTACACCCTTACCCGATTCCACTACGAGGCGCATGGCCTCGTGCAGTTGCCAATGGCAATCGCAACGCATGGAGTGGAAGGTGTCGCCGGTCAGACACTTGGAATGCATGCGGACCAGCACATGCTCGGCGCCCTCGACGTCGCCATAGACCAAGGCTACGTGCTCGCGATGGTCCACATCGTTGCGATAGCCGACGAGCTTGAACTCACCGAACTCGGTGGGCAGGCGCGCTTCCGCTTCCCGATGCACGAGCCGCTCGTTCTGCAAGCGGTACGCCACCAACTGCGCCACCGTGATGAAGGTGAGGCCGTGTTCTTTGGAGAAGGCCTCGAGGTCGGGGCGCTTCGCGGTGGAACCGTCGGAGTTGAGGATTTCGCAAATCACGCCGGCGGGCTCGAGACCGGCGAGGCGCATGAGATCGACCGCGGCCTCGGTGTGCCCCACGCGCTGCAGCACGCCGCCTTCGCGCGCGCGCAGAGGATGCACATGCCCGGGCCGACGCAGGTCGCTCGGGGCACTCGTACCGCCCGCGAGCAAGCGAATGGTGGTGGCTTGATCGCTGGCGCTGATGCCGGTGGTCACGCCGTGGCGTGGCGCGGCATCTACCGTGACGGTGTAGGCCGTGCGCAGGGCGTCGGTGTTCTCGGAGCCCATCATCTCGAGATTGAGCTGCTCGACGCGCGCCGGCGACAGCGCCACGCAGATCATGCCCTTGGCATTCATGAGGAAATTCACCATCTGCGGCGTGATGAACTCCGCCGCACCGATGAGATCGCCTTCGTTCTCGCGATCCTCGTCGTCCGCGACGACGATGAACTTGCCGGCCTTGAGATCGTCCAGGGCCTGTTCGATGGTTCCAAACATATTCACGATTTGAGAAGTGGCGCCGCGAGGCGCTTGAGGTGCTTGGCGAGAATATCGCCCTCGAGATGAACGCGGTGACCGACCCGCAGGCTCCCAAGCGTGGTATGACGCATGGTGTGTTCGATGATGCTGAGTCGCATCACGTTTGTTGCCGGCAACTCAACAACGGTCAGGCTCACGCCATCCACGGCAATCGAGCCGCGCGGCACAAGGAGTTCGTCAACGTCGTCAGGCACACGGACGTCGAGGATCCACGCGTCGTCGCGCTGATGCGCCGCGATGATTTCGCCGACGCCATCCACGTGGCCCTGCACGATGTGGCCACCGAGCTTGTCGCCGAGGGCCATGGCGCGCTCGAGATTGAGTTTGGTGCCGACCTGCCAATCGCCGATGACCGTGCGGTCTAGCGTCGTCACCACGGCGCCGACGGTGAAACGACCGGGGCCGAACTCACGCACGGTGAGGCAGACACCGCCGCAGGCGATGGATTCACCGAGATCTAACCCCTCGTAAGGCGCGGCAACGACGAGTTCACGTCCGGCCTCCGTGGTGGAGACCGCGACAATTTCGCCTACCGCTGTGATCAAGCCAGTGAACATCGCACGAGCGTGGGTGGAATCAGCGAGGCGCGACCCGCTTGTAGATGGTCAGATGATCGACGCCAACAGACTGCTGCGTCAGCACCCACCACCCCGCGCCCCCCTCCTCCGGCGGCAGGAACTTCCCGACTCCGGCGAGGGCGTCAGGCCCCAAGGGGACTGACGTCCGAAAGATAATCAGCCGGTCCACAAATCCGCCCCCCAAAAGGGCTTGGGCCACCTGGTCCCCGGGTTCGGCCAGCAGGTGCCGAATGCCCCGGGTTCGGAGGGCCTGAAGATGGCCCTGCAGGTCACTTGAGACCGAGACCTCCACGCCGACGGCCGTGAGCGCGGCCATCCGCGAAGTGTCGGGCCGCTCCGCGAGCACACCCACGGGCACTTCCCGGGCCGTTCTCACCAGTGTGGAGCTGAGTGGCAGCCTTGCGCCGCGGTCGAGCACGAGCCGCTTCGGCGGCACACGGGGCTCGGGGAACTCCCGCACCGTCAACGCCGGATCATCGGCCAAGACCGTTCCAATCCCAACGAGGACGGCATCTGCACCAGCGCGGAGTTCATGCACGTAGCGCCTCGCCTCTGGCCCAGTGAGCCACTGCTGTCCCCCGCCGGCGGGCGCCAAGGCGCCCTCAGCCGAGAGGGCGAGTTTGAGCGTCACAAATGGGCGATCCGCACGGCGCGCCGCGAACAAAAAGGGCGCGTTGAGTTCCTCGGCGGCCGCTTGCTCGACACCGACCACCACTTCGATGCCGGCCGCACGGAGCTTCTCCACGCCGCCAGCGGCCAGCGGATTTGGATCGCGGGTGGCGATGATCACGCGACGTACCTTGGCCTTGATCAACGCATCGGCACAGGGCGGCGTCTTCCCGTGATGCGCACACGGCTCGAGCGTGACATACACGTCGGCGTCGCGGGCGCCCTTCTTCGGCAACCCGGCTAACGCGGCTACCTCCGCGTGCGGTCCGCCGAAGCGCGCATGCCAGCCCTCAGCGATGATTTCACCATCACGAACGACGACGGCGCCGACCAAAGGGTTCGGCGCCGTCTGCCCCCAGCCGCGCCGCGCGAGTTCAAGCGCGCGGCGCATGTGGGCCCCATCCTGCGGGGCCGTAGCTGGGGTCACAAAATCTTCAGAACTCAGAAGCTGAAGCGCGCACCGAGGGTGCCGTACAGACGGCTCGCATTGGCCGCCTTATCGTAGGTGTGAAAAGTCGGCGCGTCGCCGCCACTCACCTGACCCACTTCGCCAACGATTTTAATGAGCAGGATATTCATCGCCACGGTGCCGTACATGGAGGTGCGGGTCATCGACTGCGCAGCATTGAATGCGCCGTTGAGAGTGGCCGGGCCCTGAGTCACTCGGACCGCCACGTCAGCATCAAAGTCGTAGCTATCCTGGCCGACGCCGGCGCCAAACTGGAACAGCAGGAGATTCTTCTGCGCCGACAAACGCCACGAGGTGGTGTTGAGGGAGAGATTATTGACCGCGATCTCATCGCCAGCGCTGGGGCTGGTCACGAGGTTGAGCGTCGGCATGTCGCGCTTCATCCACGAGAATGCCACACCCGGAACGAGCACCGACTGTTGCAGCAGGCCCACGCGAAGTCCGTAAGCGATGGACAGCGAACCGTCGGGCGCCGACAAGCTGAAGTCAGACCCGCTGACCTCGGGCACGAAGGTGGCCCCACCGATGATGTCGATGCCGCCAATCTTCGTTACGCCAAGGCTGAAGCCCTCGGTGACGCCGATGGAGAAGTCCAGAGCGGGCAGACCGAGCACCTGATTCTTCACGGCGTAGTTGCGCGAGGTGGCAGGTCCAACAGCCAGGTTGCCGAGCTGGGGCAAGGATCCCATCACGGCATTGCCGCGAAGCGCGATGGCAAAGTGCGGAAAGCCGCCGAGGTTGCTACCAATGCCAAGCGTGTGGCTACCGCCCACCAACGCGGTGCCAAGCTGCGGGGCCATGTACCGGAGGAAGTCAGCGCCGGTGGCGCAGGCATCGGCGGCGGCAGCATCGCTACCGGGAGCGCAGGCCTGCTGCGCCGAGGCGGAAGCGGGCGCAGCGAGAGAGAGCGCTACAGCTGCGACAGAGGCAACCAGGATACGACGCATACAGTTCAGCTCCGTGGCTAAACGAGGTGGACCCGCCCGGTCCCGGCGCGGACGTAACCGATGTTCCAATTGGCGACACCGGCCTTTGACGCAACATCTCGAATTACAGACGCGCCAGCTGTATCAGTAATCACAATCATGCCAACGCCCATGTTGAACGCCCGGTACATTTCCGCGCGATCAACCTGCCCGGCCTCTTCTAATACCCGGAATAAAGCTGGAATTTCCCACGCCTTGGTATCCACCACGGCGTCAAGATGTGACGGCAAGGCCCGGTCGAGATTACCCGGAATGCCGCCGCCTGTGATGTGGGCCATGGCGTGAATGCGACCTAGCTCACGTCCCAGCACCGGCAAGTACGAGCGATGCACCGCGAGCATGACGTCGGCAACAGACTTGCCGCCGTGCTCGGGAAATGCGTCGTGCGGTCCGAGCTTCAAGCGTTCGCTGATGATGCGCCGCGCCAGCGAATACCCATTGGTGTGGCAACCAGTGGATGCGAGGCCGACGAGCACATCGCCCTCCTTTACACCGGCGGAGGTGATGACCTGATCCTCCTCTACCCAACCGACGATGAAGCCTGCCAAATCGTAATCTGGCGGCGTGTACACGCCCGGCATCTCGGCCGTCTCTCCGCCAATAAGCGAGGCGCCGTTCTCACGGCAGCCGGCGCTCACACCCGCCACCACGCCTTCCACCACTGACGGAATGAGCTTGCCGAAGGCGACGTAATCCAAGAAGAACATCGGCGTCGCGCCCTGCACCAGGATGTCGTTCACGCAGTGGTTCACGAGGCAGTGGCCGATGGTATCGTGCCGGTCCGCTTCGATGGCCGTCTTGATCTTGGTGCCGACGCCGTCCGCGCTCGCGACGAGCAGCGGCTTCTTCGCGCCCTCGGGCACCCGGAACATGCCGCCGAAGCCACCGAAGGCCCCGCGCGCGCCCGCCGTGAAGGTGCTCTCCACCAAGCGCTTGATGCGATGTTTGGAATCATCCGCCGCGTCGATGTCGACGCCAGCACTGGCGTAGGTGAGCTTCTCGTTGCCGCTCACGCGTTCAGCGCCCGATCGAAGTTAACCAGCGAGTAAAACTCACCGACGCGACGCTCGATGTCCTCGCGCGTAACCTCAAGCAAGCGCTGCAGAGAGAAATCTTCCACCACGAAGGAACCCATCGCGCTGCCCACGATGACGGCGCGGCGCATGTTGGCCTCGCTCAAATCGCCCGTGCGTGCGAGCCAACCCATGAAGCCGCCGGCGAATGAATCGCCTGCGCCCGTGGGATCAAACACGCTCTCAAGCGGATAGGCCGGCGCGAAGAACACGCTGTCCTTGGTGAACATGAAGGCCCCGTGCTCGCCCTTCTTGATGAGGACGGTCTTGGGGCCGCGCTCAAGAATCCACTTGGCGGCGTGCACCAAGTTGGCCTTCTCCGTCAACTGACGCGCCTCGGCGTCGTTGAGCGTGATCAAGTCCACCTTGCCGAGCAGCGTGAGCAAGTCGGGCCGGCGCGATTCGATCCAGAAGTTCATCGTGTCGCAGGCAACAAGCTTTGGTTTGTCCACCTGGGCCAGCACCTGCAACTGAAGCCGTGGATCGATATTGGCGAGGAACACATACTCGGCGCTCTTAAACTGCGCCGGAATCTTTGGCTGGAAGTGCGAGAACACGCCGAGACGCGTCTCCAGCGTCTCGGCGGAGTTCAAGTCGTGGCGATAGCGGCCGCGCCAGCGGAAGGACTCGCCCTCGGCGGTCTCGAGGCCAGCGAAGTCAATACCACGGGCCTTCAGCGGCTCAAGTTTCTGCATCGGGTAATCGCTGCCCACCACGCCGACGAGCTGCACGGCCGTCTGGTGCGACGCGGAGGTGGCGAAGTAGTTGGCCGAGCCGCCGAGGACTTCATCGGCCTTGCCGAAGGGAGTCTCAACGGAATCGAGGGCGACGGAGCCTACAACGAGGACGCTCATATGAGGGGCTTGGACGTGAGACGGGAGACGGGAGAGAACCGCTACTGCTGTTCACCACGGAGGCACGGAGGCTCGGAGACTACAACGGCAAGGCTGCACGTTTCAACTATTGGCATCCTCAAGCAGTCTCTGTGTCTCCGTGCCTCCGTGCCTCCGTGGTGAATGCCGTTAATCGAACAAGAAGAAACTACATCCGCTCGGGCGCGGCGATACCAATCAGACCGAGTCCGTTGGCGAGGGTGATGCGCACTGCCTTAGCGAGGGCGAGGCGGGCCTGCATGACCTCGGGGGCTTCGCCGAGGACGTGATGCTTGTGATACCACGTGTGCGTGAGACGCGCGGTCTCGAGTAGCCAGTTGGCCACGCGATGTGGCTCGAGGTTCTCGGCCGCACTCGCGACAAACGCCGGCCAGTCGAGAATCGCCTTCACCAGTTCGCGCTCCTCAACCGACTCCAGAACGGACCAGTTCACGTCCTTCCCGGTGACCGTCGCCGCGTCCACTTCTCCGACGCGGAAGATGCCACACACGCGCGCGTGCGCCATCTGGATGTAGTAGACCGGATTCTCTTCGCTCTGCGAGCGCGCGAGATCCACGTCGAACACCAGTTGGCTATCGCCCTTTCGCATCAGGAAGAAGTAGCGCACCGCGTCGCGGCCCACTTCGTCAATGAGATCGCGCACGGTGACGTAGCTGCCGGCACGCTTGGAGATCTTCACTTCCTCGCCGCTGCGCATCACGGTCACCATCTGGTGCAGCACATACTCGGGGTAGCCCTTGGGGATGCCCATCTCCAAAGCCTGCAAACCAGCACGCACGCGGGCCGTGGTGCCATGGTGGTCAGCACCCTGCACGTTGATGGCACGAGTGAATCCGCGCTGGAACTTGGTCACGTGGTAGGCGACGTCGGGCACGAAGTAGGTCATCGTGCCATCGCGCTTACGCATCACGCGGTCCTTGTCGTCGCCGTAGTCGGTGGTGCGCAGGTACAGCGCGCCATCGTCCTCAAAGGTGTGGCCCTTCTCCTGTAGCGCGGCGACGGTCTTCTCGACAAAGCCGTCCGTATAGAGCGAACTCTCGAGGTAGTACACATCAAACTTCACGCCGAAGGCGCGGAGATCGAGATCCTGTTCCTTACGGAGTTCGCGCACGGCAACGGCGCGCACCTGCTCGAAGTTCTCGCCCAGCGCGTCGTTGGGGAACTCCGCCGCGTAGGTGTCGGCGATGTCCTTAATGTAGGCGCCGTGGTAGCCGCCCTCGGGAATCTCGAGTGCCTGGCCGGCGCGCTCACGCAGACGCGCCTGCGTGCTCTTCGCGAGGTTCGCGATTTGCACGCCGGCGTCGTTGTAGTAAAACTCCCGCGTGACTTTGTAGCCCTGCGAGCTCAACAGCGCGGCAATGGAGTCCCCGAGTGCGGCCTGACGCCCGTGACCGACGTGAAGCGGGCCAGTCGGGTTCGCGGAGACGAATTCCACGTTCGCGACCTTCCCTGCCCCGCCTGTGCCACGGCCCCAGCTCTCGCCGGCGGCGAGCACGCGCTCGAGTCCTGACGCGAGGTCAGCGGTATCGAGACGAATGTTGATGAAGCCTGGGCCCGCAACGCTCACGTCGCTGACGCCTGCGGCTTTGCGATCGAGCGTCTCCACGAGCTTGTCGGCCACGTCGCGGGGCTTCATGCCCAGCGGCTTGGCGAGTGTCATCGCGAGGTTGGTGGCCCAATCGCCGTGCGAGGGATCGCGCGGGCGCTCGAGGACGACCTTCACATCAGCGGGCGCACCGAGGGCGATGGCGGCCTGCGCGAGTGCGTCGCGCAGCGATTCGATGCCGCTCACTGCGAACCGCTCGAGCTGCCGCCTGTGGAGGGTCCGCTCTTCGGTGTTGTGCTGCTGGACGGCGCGGCAGGAGCAGCTGCGGCGGGCGCCGATGCACCACCGGATGACCCACCGGCTGACCCACCGGATGACCCACCGGATGCGGGCGCGCTTGCTGGGGTGCCCGTTGCCGTGCCGCTCAAAGGCTTCGTGGACGCGGCCGGCTTCTGCTGATCCTTCTTGCCGTCCTTGCCGTAATCTGTGATGTAGAAGCCCGATCCCTTAAAGAGCAGGCCCGACCCCGCGCTCATACGACGTGCGGCCGTCGCTCCGCAGACGGGGCACGGAATCTGATCTTTGGCAGCACTGATCTTGAGGACGAAGTCCTCGGACTCGTGCCCTTCCGGGCAGCGGTACTCGTAGGTCGGCATTTGACGGGCTGGACGGCGCGTAAGGTGTGTAGCCTGTTAAACTTAGCGGCCTTCGACTAGGCGTTCAAGACGCTTCGTGATGCGTTCTGGCAGCGTGAGCTCGTCGGCGATGGCTGCAATCTCCTCTGCTTCGCGCCAGATGGCCTCCAACGCAGCGAGTTCGCCCTGCAATGCCTGGCGCTCGGTTTCCTCGTGCGCGGCCATTTCCAAAGCGAGGCGGATTGGACGATCCAGTTCGTTGAGCTCCCAGCTCTGACCCCTCGATTCTGCGAGGCCCGACCACTTCACGCCATCCAAGAATACTCGGTCGGGAGACTTCACCCGCTCGAGCAGCCATACCGCGTCTTCAACAACACTGGCGCGGCCTCCGCTGGCGTTCAGAACCGGCAGCATGGCCCGCATCGCCTGGAGCGCTGCCGGGCCATGAATCAAGCGAGGTGTGGGCTTCACGACCCCCGTCCACTTCACCTGCGATGCCGGCGCAAAGCGTCCGCTCGGCGTGTCGCCGTCGCGGCTCATCACACGCATGGCCCAGCCCAGTTCGGTGGCCTCGTCGCGAACGAGGCGTGCCGCCCCGACATGCGCGCGCGTCACGATAAACGAGCCCGCTGCGTCGCGGTGCCGCACGACGACCTTGCGGTCGTCGTAGGTGTTCTTCGCCATTGAAAACATGTGAAATGGCAGCGACGAGATGCCGCCCACAGCCAGCCCAAGCGCGGGACCGGCAATCATGTAGCCAGCTGCGGCCGCGACTCCAGCTCCCCCGAACCAGAGCTTGCGGCGCCAGCGCCGCTGGAATCGGTCGCCATAGCGCCAGGCGGCGAACTCAGGTCGCATGGGCTGGCCAATGCGGATGAGGTCGGTGCCGTCGCTCAGACGCGCCAGCCCGATGTGGTCTGTGGCCACGCGCTTCACTGAATCACGGTAAAGCTTTTCCGCCGCCTCGATTGCTTCCCAGCGCTCCTCCAAAGGAGACAGGTTCCACTGGCGGCACGCCGGACATACAACCCACAAGCGGCCGCGCGCTTGATCGAAGGCGAGGCGCATGCCCACGGGGAACAACTCCAGCGCCTCATTCTTACCAAGCGCCGCGTGGCAGAACGTGCACGTGGAATACACTAGCTCGGCCGGTACTCGCCCCAAATGTCGCGCAGCAGATCCGAAATCTCCCCGACCGTTCCACGCGCCCGCACCGCATCAATAATCAGCGGCATCAACGGGACGCGCGCCGCGCCAGGTTCTGCGTACGCAGGTGCTGCGGCCTTCAGTGCATCCATCGCGGTCGCGAGCTTCGCCGCGTCGCGCGAGGCACGCACGGCCGCGAGGCGCTCCTGTTGCCCACGCTCAAGCTCCACGAAGTTCGGCGCGAGAATGATTGGCGGATCCTCGCCATCAGCGAACTTGTTCACACCAACGATTACCGTGCTGCCCCGCTCCACCGAGAGTTGGAACTCGTAGGCTGAGCGCCCAATCTCCTCTTGGAAGAAGCGCGCCTCGATGGCCGGCGCCGAGCCGCCGAGCGCCTCGACCTTGCCGAGCAGCTCGAGCGCACGGGCCTCGACTTCGTCGGTGAGCGACTCGACGTAGTAGCTGCCGGCCAGCGGATCGACCGTCTGCGCCACCCCGCTCTCGTACGCCACGATCTGCTGCGTGCGCAGCGCGAGCGTTGCCGCCTCGGCGGTGGGAAGCGCCAAGGCTTCGTCGTACCCGTTGGTGTGTAGCGACTGCGTGCCACCGAGCGTGGCGGCGAGTGTCTGCACAGCCACGCGCACCACATTATTGAGCGGCTGCTGCGCCATCAGCGTGACGCCGCCGGTCTGGGTGTGGAAGCGCAGCTTGCAGGAGACGTCGTTGGCACCAAAGCGCTCGCGCATGAGGCGCGCCCAGATACGACGCGCGGCACGGAACTTTGCCACTTCCTCAAACAGATCGTTGTGGCAGGCAAAGAAGAAGCTCAGCCGCGGCGCGAAGTCATCAACCTTGAGCCCCGCATCCACCGCACGCTGCACATAGGCCAGAGCATTGGCAAACGTGAAGGCCAACTCCTGCACGGCGGTCGCACCGGCCTCGCGGATGTGGTATCCCGAGATGGAAATGGGATTCCAGCTCGGCACCTCCGTCGCACAAAAGCGGAAGGTCTCGGCGATGAGCGCCAACGAAGGCTCGGGCGGGAACACATAGGTCCCGCGCGCGATGTACTCCTTCAGGATGTCGTTCTGAATCGTGCCGGAGAGCTTGTCACGCGAGATGCCCCGCTCCTCGGCCGCCACGATGTACATCGCCAGGAGCACGGAGGCCGTGGCGTTGATGGTCATGGAGGTGGAGACTTTGTCGAGCGGCAAGTCGGCGAGGAGGAGATGCATGTCCTCCACCGTGTCGATCGCTACGCCGACGCGCCCCACCTCACCGAGCGAGCGAGGCGAGTCGGAGTCGAGGCCCATCTGCGTCGGCAGATCGAAGGCTGTCGAGAGACCCGTTTGCCCAGCCGCAAGCAGGAGCTTGAAGCGGGCGTTGGTTTCCTGCGCCGTGCCGAACCCGGCGTACTGCCGCATGGTCCAAAAGCGACCGCGGTACATGTTGGGCTGGACGCCACGCGTGAATGGGAATTGTCCCGGCTCCCCGAGCTGCTCGGCGTACTGCGCATCGGGCTCGGCCGGGCGATACACCGGCGCGATGGGAATCCCACTCGGCGAGATGAACTCCGCCGCCGCAGCCGACTTCTTTCTCGTCGTGTCGTTCCTGCTGGACTGCTTATCGCTCACGGCCATCAGTCCTGGCTGAGCATTTCTGCCGCAATCGCGACGTCAGCCTTGGAGCCCACGTAGAATGGCGTGCGCTGATGTAGGCCGCGGGGCTTCACGTCGAGGATGCGCTGATGCCCATCGATGGCGGCGCCGCCTGCTGATTCGCAAATAAAGGCCAGCGGATTGCACTCGTACTGCAAGCGCAGTTTTCCCTCAGGGCTCTTGGTGTTGGCGGGATACGCAAACAAGCCGCCGCCGAGAAGATTGCGATGGAAATCCGCGACGAGCGAGCCCACGTAGCGCACATTCATGGCTGCGCGCTTGCCATCGAGGCCCCGGTAGCGTCGCATGAGCGCGCGGACGTTCTCGTCCCACACCTGCTCGTAGGCATCGTTGACACTGAGGTAACGTCCGTGCTCCGGAATCTTCATATCCGGATGAGAGAGCAAGAACTCACCAATTGAGGGATCGAGCGTGAAGCCGTGTACGCCGTGGCCCGTGGTGTAGACGAGCATGGTGCTGCTGCCATAGATCACGTAACCGGCCGCGACCTGCTGGTGTCCGGGTTGTAAGGCGTCTTCCATCGTGCCTTCGGGGCCGGGCGTGATCTTCTTCAGCACCGAGAAGATCGTGCCCACAGGAACGTTCACGTCAATGTTGGACGACCCGTCGAGCGGATCGAACAGCAACAGGTACTTGCCGCGCTTGAACTGCGGCGGGATGGGAATCAGAGTCTCCTGCTCCTCGGACGCCATCGCGCAGAGGCGGCCACCGTGGTCGAGCGCCTTGATGATGATGTTGTCCGCGATCACGTCGAGCTTTTGCTGCGCCTCACCCTGCACGTTGTCCGTGCCCTCAGCGCCGAGGATGTCCACGAGGCCCGCGAGGCGGACCTTATTGGCAATCATCTTGCTCGCCAGCGCGAGGTCGTAAAGGATGCCGGAGAGCTCACCCGTGGCCGCCGGGAACTTGCGCTCCTGCTCGATGATGTAGCGGTCGATGGTGACGACGCTGGTATCAGTATGCTTGACCACGAGGGATGGCTTAGGACGGATGACGGATGACGGAAGGAGCTCGCCTACGAAAGGTCTCGCATCCGTCAGGTTACGGCAATAGCGTTTGGGAGAGTGCGACTGGCCAGCGACGGCCTGCGGCCTGGGCCTCCCAAGTGCTGCCATCGCTACGCAGGATGAGACTGCCGAGTTGGTCGGTGCGGAGTACGCTGGCGCCGGCGTCCAAGAGGCGTCGCATGACGTCCGGCGATGGATGGCCGTACGTGTTCGCTAACCCAACGGAGACCAGCGCCACGCGCGGGCTGACCGCGTCAATAAAGGCCTGCGAGGAGCTGGTGCTTGAGCCGTGGTGGCCAACTTTGAGCACGTCCACGTCGAGGCGGTCTGCCGCGTGCGTGAGCAGCCAGGACTCAAGACCTGCTTCGGCGTCTCCCGTGAGTAAGAGGCTCCGCTCACCGTAGTTCACCCGCAGGATGCTGCTGGCCTCGTTGGGATCGTCGAGCGAGACGGTCCATGCCGAGTCGGGGGCCAGAAACTCAAGTTGCAGGCCGTCAATTTCCATGATCTCGTGTGGGCGCACGCGGGCCCAAGACGCCTGCACCTCACGCGTTGCTTGGAGCATCTGCGCGTAGGGTTCGGAGCCCGCGACGAATGCCGCGTCGCGCACGGCGGCGGGGCGGAGTGCGCGAATGACCGACGCGGCGCCGCCTACGTGATCTGCGTGCGGATGTGTGAGCACAAAGAGGGCGAGCTCGCCGCCGCGCCGACGCAGGTATGGCAACACGGTGCTGCGGCCCGCGTCGCCGTTGGCCCAGGCGCGCCCCGCATCCACAAGAATCCAACGGCCTCGCGGCGTGCGCAGCGCCACCGCATCGCCTTGGCCGACGTCCAGCACGTGCACTTCAAATCGCCCGTCGTGCACGAGTCGCGGCGCGGGTACCCACGCGAGCAGCGCGAATGCCGTAAGCGCCGTCGCAGCCCATCGAGGCCAATCACGGCTCCAACTGGCCGCAATCAAGGCCGTCACTCCGATGCTCGCGATGCCTGCAGCCAGCATCGTCGGCGCGAAAGCCAACGTGGCGCCCGGTATCGCGGCCGCTGTGCCCGCGACTGCATCTAAGGCCCGCATCATTGGACGCGCGGCATCGGCGACGAAGCGGCCTAGTGCATCGCCAGGGGCGAGCATGGCGACGAAGAGCGTCGGTTGCAACACGGCCACCACGGGCCCTGCCGCGAGATTGCTCACCACGCCCACGAGACTGAGGCGCCCAAAGTGCCACGCCACGAGCGGCGCCGTGGCGAGCGTCGTGAGCAGGCCAGCAATCAGCTCGCGCGAGATGTGCGCACGCCATCCGCGCCAGCGCTCGGGCAGCAGGCGACGGGCCGCCCGCCCGGCCGCCAGCACGCCGGCGTACCCACTCACCGAGAGTTGCCAACCGAGATCAAGAACCGTGCGAGGCTCAAACAAAGGAACGAGCGCCGCGATGGCAAAGGGTGCCCATGGATGCGTCGGGCGCTGCAAGAGGCGCGTCATCGTGACGGCGGCGAACAGCGCCGCACTACGCATGGCCGCCGCGGGAGCGCCAATCGCGAGCACATAGCAAAGGACCAAGGCCATCGCCGCCACTCGGCCGCCCACGGCGGGCAGTCGCAGCGCCTCCACCGCCAGCAAGAGTGCGCCGCCGATGATGCCCACGTGCAATCCGGAAATAGAAAGGATGTGCACCAAACCCGCGTCCGTGTATCGCTCGCGCAACTCGGGCGAGAGGCCATGGGTATCCGCAATGAGCAGGGCTCGCGCGAGCCCGGCGTCCGCACCAAAGCGGCGATCAATGCCCGCCGCCACGTGATTGCGCCAGCGCGCAAGCAGGCTTGGTCCGCGACGCAGCGTCACTCGCCCGTCGCGTAGCATCAAGCCGCGCTCGCCGATCACGGGCTCCGCACCCGTCACGCTGACAAGGCTACCCGCGGCGGCCGAGCCACTCCGGACTGCGAGCGCGACGCGAATCGCGCAGTCACGGCCGTGCATCGTGGCCATGGTGAAGGAACCCGGCGCTGCGTCACCAAGGAGGTGGAGCTCCCAGCCCTTGGCCGCGCGCGCTTCTTCGAGGCAGCGCGCATCGCGATCACGTAGCTCGAGGCCGAGCGAAAAGGCGGCGGAGAATAGCAGCGCCAAGGCTACTCTGTTTTGACTCCGCGCGAGAGCGCAGAGCAGGATCAGCCCACCGACGAAACCCTCGGCGAGGCCAAGTGCCGTGCCAGCCACCCACACGCAGCCGGCCAAAAAGATGAGAGGCATGGCTCAGCAAGCTTCGCTGCGCACGTGCCTCTCATTACATCACGCCGTTGCGGGCATCGCGATTCCTACGCGGGATTACCCCGCCATCGGAAGCGGCTGACGATTCTTCACCGGTGTCCCCGTGAACGTTGCGCCCGTGGTGCCGGTGAGTTCTACGGTGAGGTAGCTCCCAATCAACTCCGGCGAGCCGGGCACGAGCACGGTCTTGAAGTCCCGCGAACGCGCCTGAAACAGATCGCCCTTGCGTGCTTCCTTCTCGACGAGCACTTCCATGCGTTCGCCGAGCCGGCCAAGGTTCTTCTCTCGTGAAATACCGCGCACTGTGTTGAGCAATGCGGTATAGCGCGCATCCATCACCTCGTCGGAGATGGCCCACTCGGCAGGCATGCGCGTGGCCGGCGTGCCCTCGCGCATCGAGAACTTGAACGTGAACGCGTCGTCGAAGCGCACTTCGCGGCACATCGAGAGTGTGTCGGCGAATTCCTCGTCCGTCTCGCCTGGGAACCCGACGATGATATCTGTGGTGAGGCCAAGATTGGGCATTGCCGCACGCAGACGCGCCACGCAATCGAGGTAATCCTCGCGCGAGTAGCGGCGCAGCATACGCTTCAGCATTGAGGTGGACCCAGACTGCATCGGCAGGTGCACGTGCTCGCAAACCGTCGGCGTCTCGGCCATCGCGGCAATAACGCGATCGGAGAAATCGTTGGGGTGCGGACTCGTGTAGCGCACGCGGCGGATGCCATCCACCTTGCCTACGGCACGCAGGAGATCCGCGAAGTCGTGCGTCCCGTCATTGTAGCTGTTCACCGTCTGGCCCAGTAGCACCACCTCGGTGATGCCACGCTCCACGACTTCGGCCGTCTCGCGCACCACATCGGCCAGCTTGCGTGAGCGCTCGGGGCCGCGCGTGGTGGGCACGATGCAATACGTGCAGCGATAGTCGCAGCCGCGCTGCACGGGGATCCAAGCCTTCACGCCTTCGAAGCGGCGCGCGGTGAAATCCTCGTAGTGCTCTTCGAGATCAAAATCCGTGGCATTGAAGCGCTCGCCATTGCGCGCGCCGTCAATGAGCGTGGGCAACGAGCGGTAACCATCGGGTCCGACCACGAGTTGCACGCGCGTGTTGCTGTCGAGCAGGCGCTGGCCAAGGCGCTGGGCCATGCACCCCGTCACGCCGAGCACGGCATTGGACTTGAGCTCGCGCCGAATCTCTCCAATCCGGCCGAGCACGCGCTGCTCGGCATTGTCGCGGATGGCGCATGTGTTGACCAACACCACGTCCGCGTCCGTCGGAGAGTCCACCGCCACATAGCCCTCGGCCGCCAGGCGCCCGTACATCAGCTCAGAATCGCTGACGTTCATCTGGCAGCCGTAGGTCTCGATATAGACGGTGGGGGCGGGCTTCTGCATCGGCGAAATCTAACGCAGTGGAGTTAGGCCGCCGCGCCCACTGGCAGCCACATCGAAAAGGTGCTGCCCTGCCCTTCCGTGCTCTTCACCCAGATGCGGCCGCCGTGGTTCTCCAGCGCAACCCGGCAAAAGGCCAACCCGAGCCCGCTCGAGAACACCCGCGGTGCATTGGGCACGCTCAACTGCGTGAACTGCGCAAAGATCGTCTCCTGATACTCCGTGGGAATCCCCGGACCATCGTCGCCCACGGTAAACAGGATGCCAGCGCCTTCGCGCCGCGCGGTAAGCGTGAGCGTCACCGGCATCGGTGAGTGCGTGATGGCATTCTGAATCAGGTTGGAGAACACGCGCTTGAGGATGGCTTTGTCGGCATGGAAGATTGGCGCGTCGTCCGCGACCTCCGTCATGGCACTGGTCTGCTCCTGCCTGAATCGCAGCGCCCAGTCGTACTCCAACTCCGCGAGGAACGCCGCGGGTGCCACCGGCTCCGTGGAGAGCACGAGCGGCTTCTCTTCCGCTCGCGCAACGTCGAGCAAGTTGTGAATGAGCGCGAGTAGGTCCTCGGCCTTGCCCTCCACATCCGAGAGCGCACGGCCGGCCCGGTCACCGAGCGTGCCGAAGTCGCCGTCGCGGAGCATCTCGAGTGTGGCCAACATGGATGTCAGCGGCGTCTTCAGGTCATGCACGACCATCCGCGTGAGATCGTCACGCGCCTTCTGCACCTCGCGCAGGCGGCGCAGCGATTCCTCGAGCGCATCTGTAGCGCCCTTGAGCTTGAGCAGCGAGCGCACACGGGCGCCCAGTACGTGTCGATTGTGCGGCTTCACCAAGAAGTCGTCGCCGCCCGACTCGATCGCCTTCAGCCGATCGGCCGCGTCGTTGAGCGCGGACACGAATATGACCGGGATGCGTGCCGTGCGCGGGTCGCGCTTCAAGCGTCGGCAGACCTCGAAGCCGGCATCGCGGTCTGGCACGCCGAGCGCGCCTGCTGGCATGGAGATATCGAGGATACAGAGGTCTGGCCGCTGTTCCATCGCCATCGCGAGCGCAGAGGGCGCATCGCTCGCGTGCACGATGCGCAGCGCTAGCGGAGCAAGCTGGTCCTTCAGCAGCTCAACGTTGGCCTCGACGTCATCGGCCACGAGGACGCAGGCGGCAGACTCCACGGCTTACGGCCGGATGCCAAATCCGAGGCTGAGATGCCAAGCCTGCTCTTCGGCGCCGGGGATGCTGCGCGTCATGCGCTGCGCGCCGATGTCAATTTGGCCTCGACCGCGAGACAGGGGCAGACCGATGCCAAAGGCGTATCCCTTTTCGTCCACGCTGTTGCCGCTCACACCGAAGGGCAAGGTGCGGCTACGAATGCCGACGCGCAGTGCCGTGTTGGTGCCGAAGAGCTTGGGCCCAAGCGCTTCTAGTCCCGCAGAAAGCTCCGTGGCATCCGCGATCGTGAGCGAATCACTGCCGAGCCCTTCCATGTCGGTCCAGTTGGTTTGGTCTACGCGTCCATACACCGACAGTCCACCGATGCCAAAGTAGGTGACGCCAAGGCCAAACCGTGATGGCACCTTCGCGCTGCTGAGTTCGTCACCGAGAAGTTCGAGACTCATGTCGCGGCCCAAGCGTGCGGACGCGGCGAGCAAGAAATTTGAGAGCGGCTCCGCCACCACACCCACGGACAACGCCGTCCCCGTGAAGCCGAAGGAATTGTTCTGCGTGACTGCGGAAACTCCGGACGTTTGCGCAAAGCGCCGGAGGAAGAGCGTGCGGTTCTCACCGGTGAGCGCGTGCAGCGCCACACCGACCTGCAGGCGCGGGTTCACAACGTAGCCCACGCCGACGCGGGCGTCGCTCATCGCACCTTCGCTGCCAATCTGCAACTGCGATTCCGTTGGTTCACCGCCAATCGAGATGGTGTCCACGTACTGATTTCGCCAGCTGCGGTCGAGCATCGTTGACACACCCGCAGAACCAACCCAGCGCCCAAAACCTCCCGTCACCTGGAACGCGGGAAATCGCATCACCGTCGACGGGACGCTGCTAGCGCCGATGGTGGTCTCGCGGAACTCGGGCTCAAACCGCAGCATCACCGAAAAGCGGTTGCTGCGCGTGATGGCGGCCGGATTGATGGTCGAGTTGGGATCAACTTCCCCGTTGGATCCCGCGAGTGCCGCGGCAGCACCCGAGAGGCCACCCAATGGATAGCCGAAGCCTTGATTGCTCAAACTACCCTGCGCGGAGAGGACCGCAGGCAGCAGCAGGAGGACCACAGGAGCGAGACGGCGCATCATGGGCGCCCCAGGATGGTGGTCGGCGTGTAGCTCAAGCGCAAACGCGGCCGCAACGCTGGGTTCGGAGATTCGTTGCTGAAGAAGCGCGCCGCCGCGGGCGTCCCGCCTTCACGGTTGACGCGAAGCAGGATTGCCGTTGGAAGTGCGCGGGCTGTGTTGGTGGTGTTCCACTGCCGCACGAGAGTATTGATGTTGAGGCGAATCGTCCGCACTTCAGAAGGCAGCACGCGGAAGCTCGGCGCAAAGATTCCGGCTGGTGAGAGCAGAGTGGCGGCGCGGAATAGGTTCGGAATCGTCGCGTTGGCAACGATGAGGTGCGCGTCCACCAGCAAGGAGTCGTTAGACGCCGGTCCGCTGATCGGCGACTGCGAGAGCAGGAGTTCCGCGCGTAGGAGACCGACCGAGTCCGTCACCCACGCCGGTAGCTCAAAGCGAAGATACGCGCGCGAGCCCGGCAGGCCGCCTGCATAGAAGGTGTTGGCCAGCGCGTGATTGGGCGCGGCGACGACAATCTGAAAATCCAGCAAGTCGCCCGCGAGCTGCAGCGGAGCGACCGGCGTCAGCGAGGTGGGCTGTGCAGTACGAAGTGGCGGCACCGTGGAGTCTGCCGTGATGATCTTGTACTGCAAGGTGGCGCCGTTCCCAGCCTCGAACGAGTTCATCAGGAACATCACCGGCACGGCCGCGCGGACCTGAAAGCCGATGCGCAGGCGCTGATCGAAGGTCCCTAGCAAGGTACGCAGGTACGCGGTGTCAATCGGAATCTTGATGCGTAAGGTGTCCGTGAACACCGTATCGCCCTGATAGGTCCCGATGCGATTAGCGGGGTTAAACAGCGGGATCAGTTGCCCCGGCACGGTATCAACGAGCGTGGAATCCCACACATTGTAGATGTCGATGAACCACTGGGCCGGCGTTGGGACCGTGGAGGCGGTGAGAAACACGTTGACGAACGCCGAATCGAGATCGGTAATAGCCTCGGGAATCGACGAGCCGGTAGGCAAGAAGGTGCGCGTCAAGGTGTC
This sequence comes from Gemmatimonas sp., assembly GCA_031414535.1. Lineage (GTDB taxonomy): Bacteria > Gemmatimonadota > Gemmatimonadetes > Gemmatimonadales > Gemmatimonadaceae > Pseudogemmatithrix. The sequence continues at coordinate 20,413 of JANNVQ010000053.1, read as the reverse complement.
AAAGCGCACAACCGGACGCACGTCCAGCGAGTCGCCGAGCCGAGCCATCAGCAGCGGCTCTTCGCTACCCTGGAACGGGAACCCGACCAAACTGCTGTCGAGCACCACGATATTGTCGATGATCGTGTCCCTGACCTCGATTTCCTGACCTGGGCAGAGGAGCGGGCAGGACCTACCCGTCTGCAAATCCTCGGTGCAGGCACCAACCGCAGCCACCATCGGGATAGCAAGGACCAACCAAAAAGCACGGAGACGTCGAGACATCAGTTGTGGAGCGAGGCGGGCGTGAAGGGATTCGGCAGCAGTTCGCTAAGCGTCCACCGAGTGGTGCGGCCGCTCGCGTCTAGCGCGACCACCGCAATGCCCGGTGCAAACTCAGCCAACGCCTGCCGGCAGATCCCACAAGGGGGAGTCGCCGAGGGAGCGTCCGTGGCAATGGCCACAGCCGTGAACTCCCGGTGTCCGGCGACAACGGCTGCGCCAAGAGCCACGCGTTCGGCGCAGGTGCCGGCCGGATACGAGGCGTTCTCGACGTTGCAGCCATCAACAATTGAGCCGTCGGCGCAGAGCAAGGCCGCCCCGACGTAAAACTTGGAATACGGCGCATACGCACGACCCTTGGCCGCGCGGGCGCGCTCAGTGAGCAACTGTTCCTGCGCTGGGCTGAGGCTCATGCGACGAGGGTGGAGCAGAAGGAGCTACCCTTGCCGCGAAACGCCACGCCCAACCACTCGGCCACGGTGGCGCCCAAGTCGGAGAACGTGCCACGTACGCCCAACGACTGCGGACGCACGCATCGCCCGAGCACCAGCAAGGGGACGTTCTCCCTTGAATGGTCCGTGGACGGCGTGGTCGGGTCGTTGCCGTGATCGGCGGTAATGAAGAGCAGGTCGTCCTCGCGGAGGGCGGCAATGATGTTCGGGAGCGCGGCGTCAAAGTCGCGCAATGCTTGGTGGAACCCCGGAACGTCGTTCCGGTGCCCATAGGCTTGGTCGAAATCTACAAGGTTGGCGAACAACAACCCATCCGGTCCGCGGGAAATCCACTCTAAAATCTTGGCGATTCCGTCGGGGTTGCCCGAGGTGTGCCCGCCCTTCAGTCCGCGGCAGGCAAATAGGTCGTCCACCTTCCCTACCCCGGTGCGCGGTATGCCCGCCGCCTCAAGGGCATCGAGAAGCGTTTCCTCCGTGGGGGCGATGGAATAGTCGCGGCGGTTGCCGGTGCGCGCCCAATCGCCCGGCTGCCCGAGGAAAGGGCGCGCGATGACGCGTGAAGGATTGTGCGGCGCTACCAGCATCGCACGAGCAGTCTCGCAGGCGGCGTATAGCTCCTCGAGCGGGATGGTCTCCTCGTGGGCGGCAATCTGAAACACAGAATCCGCCGAGGTGTACACAATCCACTTTCCGGTTCGCTGGTGTTCCTCGCCGAAATCATCGAGCACCTTCGTGCCCGAGCCCACCACGTTGCCAATCACACCGCGGCCCGTGCGACGCTCGAACTCCGCGATTACCTCAGGCGGGAAGCCCGCGGGATACGTGGGGAATGGCTTGAGCAGATGCACGCCCGCAATCTCCCAATGGCCAGTGGTGCTGTCCTTGCCAGCGGACTGCGGCTCCATCATGCCATAGGCGCCCGTGGGCGTGCTGGCTGGAATCACGCCGACGAGCGGTGTGATGTTGCCGAGTCCGGCGGCCGCGAGGTTCGGGACCTGCAGACCACCCACGGCGCGCGCCACGTTCCCCAGCGTGTGCGATCCCTCATCGCCATACGCCGCCACATCGTGGGCCTCACCGATGCCCACTCCGTCCAATACGAGGATGATTGCCCGACGTGCCATCACTGCTCTCCGGTGTACACGCGTTGCAAGCGCTGCCGCAGCCCCGCCAACAGTTCATAGGCCGACATCTTTGCCAAGTCCGCCACGGTCTCTGCGCTGAGCACCTGAGCGCCATCGCGGCCGAGCAAGGTGACAACATCGCCCTCTTTCGCATTCAGCCCGGTGACGTCGAGCATGGTCATGTCCATCGTCACGATGCCGGCCACAGGCGCCAACACATCGCGCAGGATTGCACGCCCCACATTGCTCAGGTGCCGCCGGTATCCGTCACCATACCCCACGGCGATGGTTGCGATGGTCCGCGGGCCCGCTGCGGTCCAGGTGGCGTCATAGCTGACCGTGTCACCCCTGCTGATTTCGCGAATCTCGACAATTTGCGCGCGCAGGTGCACCACCGGCTCCGGCTGTAGCGCCGCCGTGGTGCCGGACCCCACGCCGTAGAGAAACACGCCGGGGCGCATGCAGTCCCACGGTGACGTCTGCCGGCGTACGATTGCCGCCGAGTTCTCGGTGTGCAGGAGCTTCGGTTTTGCTGGGAGCGCGTCCACCGCAGACCGGAAGCGCCGTTCCTGCTCCTCGAGCGAGCCGTTGTCGAGTTCGGCCGAGTGGAAATGCGTAAACGCTCCCTCGGGCGGGCAAGCGCGGATAGCCTCGTGCAGACTCGGCACAGCCAGCCAATCGATACCGGCGCGCTGCATGCCCGTCTCGATGGCGAGATGCCAGGCGCCGCCACCCAGGCCCTGCCATTGATGGATGCCCTCGTTGGACGCCAACGACGGAGTGAGATTCGCCTGCTTCAGGCGCTCGAGGTCACGAGGCAGGGTGGGCGTGAACACTACGATGGGGCGCGCAAATCCCGCGCCGCGCAGCTCTTCGCCCTCAACGATGGACGACACGCCAAACGCGATGGGATTGAGCTTCTCCAGCGCGCCTGCCACAGGTACCGCGCCAAGTCCGTAGGCGTCGGCTTTGACCATCGGCAGGAGGCGAGTCTGGGCGTGCCGCTCTAAGGCCCGCGCGTTACGGACCAAGGCGTCGAGATCAACCTCGACCCAAGCGCGTGGTACGGCCGCGAGACTAGATTCATTGGGCATCGAACCCTCAAGATTACCGGACCCCAGAAAGCGATGCAAGACAAAGCCACGCTTGAAGATGCGCTCGCCATCATGCGCGACCTGCGAGAGCGCGATAACTGGGACAAAGCCCAGACCCACGATTCGCTCCGTCCCTACCTCAATGAGGAGATGCACGAGCTCGACGACGCCCTCCGCGAGGGGGACGACGCGGCCATGTGCAGCGAGCTCGGGGACGTGCTCCTGCAGGTGCTGTTTCACTCGGTAATCGCCGAGGAACGCGGCGCGTTTGGGCCGGAGCACGTGGCGGGCTCGCTGGTGCGGAAGATGACGGTGCGGCATCCGTGGCTCTACGGCTCGGACACTGAGCGCACGCCCTGGGAGCAGATGAAGGCCAAGAATCGGCGCTCACTGGCCGAAGGGCTGCCGACGGGGCTGCCTGCCCTGCACCGCGCGCATCGGCTGCAGGAACGCGCCGCCGGCGTGGGCTTCGATTGGCCGAACGTTGAAGGCCCGCTCGAAAAGGTGGCCGAAGAGTTGGCTGAGGTGCACGAGCAGATCGAGAAGAACGGCGCGGAGTTTGATACGCACGGTGTGCCAAGTAACGATCCGCGTCACGCGGCGCTGGCGGAGGAGCTTGGGGATCTGCTGTTCGCGGTGGTGAATCTCTGCCGCAAGTCTGGCGTGCATCCCGCGCTCGCGCTGGATACGGCCAATGCCAAGTTCCAGCGGCGTTTTGAGGGGATAGAGCAATTGGCGGCCGTGCGGAATATTGATGTGCGCACGGCAGGGCTCGACGTGCTCGATAAACTCTGGGACGAAGTCAAACTCGGCGAGGCCAAGGCGTGAGCGAAAGCGCGAACACTGGGATTCCACGCGCCGCGCCTCACGCCGCCGCCCCGCTGCATACTCCCGCCGCGGTCGCAGGACTTCCCGAGTTCGGGTTTCACACCGCTGACGAGCAAGGCTCGGCGCGCCGCGGCTGGTTCCGTACGCCGCACGGCGTGGTGGAGACGCCAGCATTCATGCCGGTGGGCACCAATGCGACGATCAAAGGCCTGAGTGTACAGGAAGTGGCCGAGACCGGTGCGCAGATGATTCTCTCCAACGCCTATCATCTGTACCTGCGGCCTGGCGATAAGGCCGTCCGCGCGCTCGGTGGATTGCACGCCTTCGCGCGTTGGAAAGGCCCGATGCTCACCGACTCCGGTGGCTTTCAGGTATTCTCACTCGCCAAGATGCGCACGGTGCGCGAGAAAGGCATTGAGTTCCAGTCGCACATTGATGGCAGCAAGCACGACTATACGCCCGAAGCCGTGATGCGCATTGAGCGCAACATCGGTGCGGATGTGATCATGCAGCTCGATGAATTGATTGAGGGCAAGTCGGACTATGCGGCGTCGGGCGCGGCGATGCAGCGCTCGCTACGCTGGCTGGAGCGCTGCCGTGTTGAGTTTGAGCGCTTGGGGCGTGAGGGGCGTGAGCCTCTCGTTCCAATGGACTTGCCCCCGGGTGCGCCAGCGCTGTTCGCCGATGCAGAAGCCGAACGAGTGTCGCCACCGCAGGCGCTGTTCCCCATCGTGCAGGGTGGCATTCATCCAGAGTTGCGTCGGGAATCCGTGCGTGGCATTCGCCAGGCCGGACATTGGCACGGCATCGCAATCGGTGGATTGTCGGTGGGCGAGGCGAAACCGGACATGTACGCCACCATTGAAGTCTGTGATCCAGAGCTCCCGCGCGACAAGCCGCGCTACCTCATGGGTGTCGGTTTCCCCGATGACCTCGTGGAAAGCGTGCGCCGCGGTGTGGATGTGTTTGACTGCGTGGTGCCAACGCGCATGGGGCGTCACGGGACGGCGTTTACGCCAGACGGAACAGTGCAGATCAAGCGGGCCGAGCATCGCTTTGATAAGCGGCCGCTGGTGGAGGAGTGTGACTGCCACGTGTGCACGCACTATGACCGGGCGTATCTGCGCCATCTGTTTGCGGCCGAAGAGATGCTCGGCTTGCGACTGCTCTCGCTGCACAACGTGCATTATCTCGTGGGGTTGATGCGGGAGGCGCGGGTGCAGTTGCAGGCGGGCTCTTTTGAATCGTGGGCGACGGCGTATCTCGCGCGGTATCGCGCGAATGGGCGGGCGTTTAAGAAAGGCTGAACGGCTTTTCACCACGGAGGCACGGAGGCTCGGAGCAGTACAGAGGCTACCGCGGCCACTGCTGGCGGCGGGGTGGTGCAGACTGCATTTTCTTTGAATGCTTCGCACACTGAGACGCCCTGGTGTTTGGGCTAGTGGCCTTGTCATCGCATCCGGTTGCGGCGGAGAGAATGTTTCGCGCGAAGGCGCCGCCGAGGTCTGGTCGGTTGATGCTGCGCCCGCGTTGTCTATTGGCTTGAGTGATGCGGAGAACCTCGACGCAGCCTTTGAGCGCATCACCGGCGCGACGCGATTGCCGGATGGGCGCATTCTCGTTGCGGACCTTGGGGATGCGCCGCTCAAGTTGTTCACGGCCGACGGCGGCTTTCAGCAACGAGTCACGCGCAAGGGACAGGGACCGACGGAGATTACGTATCTCGCTCGCCTCTTTCGTTGTGGCGACGCCGTCTACACGCTCGATATCGATGGATGGCGCGTCTTGCAGTGGTCGCTCAACGGCGAGCACCAGCGCGAGTTCCGCTTCGTGGTGCCCGCAACGCAGCAGGCGCCGTACGCTTCAGCCTGCAATGCTAGCGGCCGCTTCGTCCACTTGGGCTGGAGTACGAGCGGAGGGACACGGCCGGAGTATCATCGCGATACTGTCCCCGCGTGGATCACGGCGGCACCGGATTCTTCGCCAACGTTGATTGGCGATGTGGCAGGGTCTGAACGGTGGGGACGTGTTATGGAAGGCCAGGTCGTCGGCTCACGTCCGCTCCCATTCGGCAAGCAACCAGTGCTCGGCATCAGCGCAACCCGCATATACATCGCCACGGGTGATGTGGCCGGCGTGCGAGTCCTCGACCTCAATGGCGATTCGCTCGGTCGCATCACACTCGCCGACAGCGCGCCGCCCGTCACGTCGGACGACATCCGGGTGATCATTGAGAACGAAGTGCTCAATGACGGCGAGTCACGGCGACGCGCCATCGAGCGCGAGTATGGTGAGATCACCTACCCCACGACGAAGAGCAATGTGAGCGCGCTCCTCGTGGACAGCGATGGATTTGTGTGGATACAGCCGCCACCGAGAGCGAGCGCCTCATCGGTCACGTGGCAGGTATTCGACGCCGAAGATCGGCTGCGCGCGACAATCACGCTGCCCAGCGCTTTAGAGGTCTACGAGATTGGAGCAGACTACGTCCTCGGCCGACGTGTAGACAACGAGGCGGGTGTTCCGCTGCTCGAGCTCTATCGGCTCCGGCGCAGCCAAATGCGCAATTGAACTCTCTGCCCAGGGGTTGACCGATGCCAAAACCGAAGGCGGCCTCAGGCCTGATCGGCGTGCTCGAAGCGCGATTCACGGCGTATTCTACTCGGCATCCCGGCCTTCGATGGGCCGACGTGACGAAGCGCCTTGAGACGAACAGCGCCGCGCTCAGGGTGCTCCAAGCCATGGAGGACAGCGGCGGAGAGCCCGATGTCACTGGCTTCGACAAGAAGTCCGGACGCCTCACCTTCACCGATTGCTCCGCCGAGAGTCCTGCGGGACGGCGCAGTCTCTGCTTCGACCGCGAGGCGCTCGACGCGAGGAAGGAAGCCAAGCCCTCCGGCAGCGCGATGGAGATGGCCACGAAGGTGGGCATCCGCTTGCTGAGCGACAATGAGTATCGCGCGCTACAGGCGCTCGGTGAGTTTGACCTCAAGACGTCGAGCTGGATTGCCACGCCCAGCGAGATTCGCAGGCAAGGCGGCGCACTGTTCTGCGACCGCCGCTACGGGCAGGTGTTCACGTATCACAACGGCGCGCAGTCGTACTATGCGGCGCGTGGGTTTCGCGGGGCTTTTGACGTTTAGGGTGCCGTGCCACGGGCTGCTACTTCTCGGTACCGCAGTATGAGTTCCGGCGGCATCGCGAGGGCGATGCCGTCACTCCCCGTAAGGAATCCAGATGTTCTTCACCTGCGTGGCCTCGCGTAGGAACTCTCGGCCCTCGCCCTCGGCCACGTCGTACCAATCGGTAGCACCCGCGTGGCACCACGTGCGCTTCATGTTGTGCGCGCTTGCGAGCTCCACGGCCTTCACGCCCTCGCGCGCGCCCCAGTACCACATGCCCTCCACGTCATCGTGCTCGGCGAGCGTCTTGGCCAGCGACTCCTTGCCGCCCGTGACGATGTTCACCACGCCGCCAGGAAGATCGGAGCTTTCGAAGACGGTGTAGAGATCCGTCGCCGAGAGCGGATGCGCTTCGCTCGGCACGGCGACGACGGCGTTGCCCGTTGCGATGAGCGGCGCAATGCTGGAGATGAAGCCGAGCAGCGGTGCTTCATCCGGGGCAGCAACGGCTACGACTCCGATCGGCTCGTTCATCTGTAGCGCTACGCCGCGAATGGGCACGTTATGCACGGCGCCATCCCACTTATCTGCCCAGGCGCCATAGCTAAACAGACGCGCAACAGCGGCATTCACCTCAGCCTTCGCGTGCGCAGGCGTTGCGCCGGTGCTGGCACGCAAGCGCGCCGCGAACTCATCACCCCGCGCACTCAAATTCTCGGCAATATAGAAAAGAATTTGCGCGCGCAGGTGGCCCGTAGCCTTACTCCATCCCTTTGCCGCAGCGTGCGCAGCCTCCACAGCGTTGCGGATGTCCTTTCGGTTTCCTTCGCCAACTTCACCAACGCGCCGCCCGCGGGCGTCAGTGATGATACGCGAGTAGCCGCTGTCGGGGCGGGTCTGCTTGCCTGCGATGAAGAGCTTGGGGGTGCGGTCGATTTCGGACGGATGGCGGATGACGGATGCTTCTACCTTTGGCGCGCGAACGGACTTCGTAGCGCGGACGCTCTTCGCGTCCGTCATCCGTCTTCCGTCCACTTTTCGCAGGTATTCATACATCCCCTCACGCCCACCTTCTCGGCCGAACCCGCTCTCGCGGTACCCACCGAAGCCAGCGGCCGCATCAAACAGATTCGTCGCGTTGATCCAGACCACGCCGGCCTTCAGCTTGGGCGCGATATCCAGCGCAAGATTGATATTCTCGCTCCACACACTCGCCGCGAGGCCATAGGGCGTGTTGTTGGCCAGTGCGACGGACTCTTCGGGCGTGCGGAAGGTCATCGTCACGAGCACGGGGCCGAAGATCTCCACCTGCGCAATCGTGCTGGCTGGCTCGACGTTGGTAAACAACGTGGGCGGATAGAAGCAGCCGTTCTTGGGCACGCTCCAACTCGGCTGCCACATCGTGGCGCCTTCGTCCTTGCCCTGCTTCACAAGAGCGGTGATACGCTCCAGTTGCTCGGGTGCGACAATCGCGCCCATATCCACGGCCTTATCGAGCGGCTTACCCACGCGCAGGGTCTCCATGCGCGCGCGGAGCTTCTCAATCAAGCGATCGTGAATGCCTTCCTGCACGAGCAGACGCGAGCCCGCGCAGCAGACCTGGCCCTGATTAAACCAAATCGCATCCACCACGCCTTCCACCACGGCGTCGAGGTCCGCATCCTCGTACACGATGAACGGCGACTTCCCACCGAGCTCGAGCGAAAGCTTCTTGCCGCTGCCAGCCGTGGCGCGGCGAATAATCTTACCGACTTCGGTGGAGCCCGTGAACGCAATCTTATCTATGCCCTTGTGCTCCACCATCGCCGCGCCGGTCTTGCCGTCGCCGGTGATGATGTTGAGCACGCCCGGCGGTAACCCTGCCTCGTGCGCGAGTTCGGCAAAGAGCAGTGCCGACAGCGGTGTAAACTCGGCGGGCTTCATCACCACGGTGTTTCCTGCCGCGAGTGCCGGCGCCACCTTCCAAGCCAGCATCAGCAGCGGGAAGTTCCACGGAATAATCTGCCCCACCACACCCACGGAGCCGTAGCCCGCGAACTCCTGCTCGGTGAGCTGGGCCCAACCGGCGTGATGATAGAAGTGGCGCGCGACCAACGGGATGTCGAGATCACGCGTCTCGCGGATGCTCTTGCCGTTGTCCAGTGTCTCGAGCACGGCGAACAGGCGGGAGTGCTTCTGCACCATGCGAGCCAACGCGTACAAGTGCCGTGCTCGCTCGTGGCCGCTGAGCTTGCTCCACTTGGTGTACGCCTTCCGCGCAGCCGCAACGGCCGCATCCACATCCTTTGCACTCGCCTGCGATACCTTCGCGAGCAAACCGTTAGTGCTCGGATCGAAGACATCAAAGGTGGAGCCCGCTTTTGTCCACGCGCCATTCACAAAGTGGCCAAACTTGCCACCGTGCCTGGCAAGCCAGGCTCGCGCCTCGGAATCGCTCTCGGGAGCGGGGCCGTAGTCCATCGTCTGGAAGATCTCAGCTACGCTGGCCATTGGTGCGGGCCTCAAGGCATCGGGTGGCGATGGGCCGCCGCATAGCGACCCGTCACGAAATGTTCGAGCTGGCGTTCGATGTCGGTGAGCAGACTCGAGGCGCCAAAGCGGAAGAGATCAGGCTGCAGCCAACGAGTGCCGAGTTCTTCCTTCATCAAAAGCAAGTACTCCAGCGCCTGCTTGGACGTGCGAATGCCGCCGGCGGGCTTGTAGCCCACCTTGAAGCCCGTCGCGGCTTCGTACTCGCGGATTTGGCGCACCATCACGAGTGAGAACGGCAGCGTGGCGTTGGTGGCTTCCTTGCCGGTGCTGGTCTTGATGAAATCGGCGCCGGCCTGCATCGCCACCCAGCTGGCGCGCGCCACGTTGGTCAACGTGGCGAGTTCGCCCGTGGCGAGAATGGCCTTTAAGTGCGCATCACCGCAGGCGGCGCGGAATGCTTTCACTTCATCGTACAGCGCCTGCCAGTTGCCCGTGAGCACGTGGCCGCGCGTGATGACGATATCAATTTCCTTGGCGCCAGCGGCAACACTCTTGTAGATCTCCTCCACGCGCTGCTCAAACGGCGAGAGGCCAGCTGGGAATCCTGTACTCACCGCCGCAACCGGAATCCCTGAGCCCTCAAGCGCTTCGACGGCAGTGGACACCCACTGGTGGTACACGCAGACCGCGCCAACCGTGATGTTGAGATCGGCGACCTTGAGCTTCTCCACCAAATCATCACGGAGCGGACGACGCGCCTTGGCGCAGAGCCGCTTCACGTTGCTCGCCGTGTCATCGCCGGAGAGCGTGGTGAGATCCATCAGCGTGATGGCCTTCACCAGCCAAGCCGCTTGATACTCCTTCTTCACCGTACGGCGCGTGCCGATGGTCGCGGCCCGGCGTTCCGCCGCGCTCTTGTTCACACGGAGCGCACGCACGACGTCGAGATCCAGCGGCGCGCCGGGATTACGAGGGAGCTCGAAAGCGCTCACTGAAATGCGCTCACGTGGTTGGCGGGACGGTATCGCGCATCATTACGGATGTAGACGCGTCATCAGACGCGGGAATGGGATGCACTCACGGATATGCTGCGAGCCACAGATCCACGCTACGGTGCGTTCAAGGCCAAGTCCGAAGCCCGAGTGCACAAACGTGCCGTACTTCCGCAGGTCCAAATACCAAGAGTACGCGTCGAGCGGAAGATTCTCTTCCTTAATGCGGTGCAGCAGCTTGTCGTAGTCATCCTCGCGCTGCGAGCCACCAATAATCTCACCATAGCCTTCGGGTGCGAGCATATCGTCGCAGAGCACCGTGCGCGGGTCAGCCGGGTTTTCCTTCATATAGAAAGCTTTGGCTTCCTTCGGGTAATTGCAGACGAAGATGGGCGTCTCATAGTCCGCGACGAGCAACGCTTCGTCTTCCGCGCCTAAGTCGTCGCCCCACTTCACGTCGCTGCCCTTCTTCTGCAGCGTGGCCACTGCATCCGTGTAATCAATGCGTGGAAACGGTGCCTTCACCTTCTCCAGCTTGGTCACGTCGCGCTCAAGCTCCTTCAGCTCGGCCGGACGACGCTCCAGCACGCGCTGCACGAGGAATGACACAAAGTCCTCCTGCAGGTCCATGTTCGCGTGCGTGTCGTTGAACGCCACCTCAGGTTCAATCATCCAGAATTCGGTGAGGTGACGGCGCGTCTTGGACTTCTCGGCGCGGAAGGTCGGGCCAAAGGTGTAGATCTTGCCGAAGGCCGCAGCCAAAGCCTCGCCATACAACTGGCCTGTCTGCGCGAGATAGGCGTTGCCTTCTTCGAAGTACTCGGTGGCAAACAGACCTGAGCGCTCGCCAATGGCGGCCGTCAAAATCGGCGTGTCGGTGCGCAAAAATCCACGCTCGTAAAAGAAATCGTGGATGGCCTGCTCAATCTCATTGCGAATGCGCATGATGGCCACTTGGCGCGGCGTGCGCAGCCAGAAGTGGCGATTGTCGAGCAGGAAATCCACGCCGTGTTCCTTTGGCTGAATCGGATAATCCGCCGACGAGGCGCCGAGCAGCTTGAGTTCGCTGACGCCGAGCTCAACGCCACCAGGCGCGCGCGCATCGGCCTTCACTTCGCCAGTCACGGTGAGCGAACACTCGAGCGAGAGTTGCTGGAACGCCTCCCAGGTCTCGGCGCTCACCTGCGGCTTCACCACAACGGCCTGCAAGAGGCCCGTGCCGTCACGCACGGTGACAAAGGCCACCTTGCCGGACGAACGAGTGTGTGTGACCCAGCCGCTGAGGGTAGCGGTCTGGCCAACGAGGCCAGGAAGGTCAGAAATTCTGGTGGGTTCAGCGCTGCGCGTCATCCCTGTAAGCTACGGATGCTCAACGGGATAGGAAAGGCGCGTCCCCACTCAGGGGATGCGGACACTGACCCCGAAGCCGAAGCCCAGTTGAGACACGCTGAGGCTTCGCAGCGTCGTCTGTGTCCGCTGGATGTCCACGCGGATGGCGATCTTGTCGTTGCCGAATGGGAAGTAGCGGGTCCCCACCGCGGCGACGAATGTGGGCGACGTGTCATCCGTGTCCCAGAAGCCCTCGCGGGCATCCTCGTCCCAGAGGGACAAGCCACCCCCGATGCGCACGTAGGGCCAGAAGGAGTACGCAACCGGGATCGGCACGACCGCCGACACTCCGGTGGTGCACACGCCGATGAACGACGCGGCAGTGAACCCGGTCGCGTTGACCGTACCCTTGCCGCAATTCACATCGGCCTGCAGTCCGAGCCAGGGCAGGATGTTGCGCTCGGCGAACACCGCAAAGCGAGTGGACTTCCGCCGAAACTCTGGCTGTCCGTAGTTCGAAATCCCGCCGTCAGCGCCAACCATCCACTCGCCATTGATCGGCTTCTTCACCGTCATCCGGCGTTCGGGTTCTTCTTCCCAGGGGATGCCACCAGGAATCTGGGCCGGCAAGGCCGACGCAATCATGAGCGCAGCAGCAGCGATGAAGAGGCGCATTGATGGATGATAGTGATGGTGCCGACGATGGAGCAGTGGCGAACTGATCGCCGGTAGTACAGCTTGTATGCCAATGTCTGCCACCCCACTTCGCGCGAGCGCTGATTCCGCGCCCCAATCGTACCCTGTCGGGACCGTCCTAGTCACCTCCGCCGCCGCCGTGGGGGTGCTCGTCGAGTCAGAACAGCGACGCCTCATCGCCGTGCGCGACATCCACGCTGGGGAAACCATCTTTTCCCTCGTGGGACGTGAGACGCGTGTTGCCACCCGCTACTCCATCCAAGTCGGGCCGGAGATGCATCTCGACTCCGACGACCTTGCCACAGATGCTGAGCGAGTGAGCGAGCGGTACTGGATGTACTTGAACCACTCCTGCCAGCCCAGCGCATGGGTGAAGGGCCTATCAATCCGGGCGCTGCACGATATCAAGGCGGGCGAAGGGGTGACCTTCGACTACAACACCACCGAATGGGACATGGCTTCGCCGTTTGATTGCCACTGCGGCACGGCGGCCTGTGTTGGTAGCGTGCGGGGATACAAGCACCTGGAAGCAAGCGCCCGCGAGCGCCTGCAGGGCTACCTGGCCGAGTACCTGCGCCAAGAATAGCCGACTGGGCTAGCCGACACGGAAGAGCTCCATCGCTCGGCCGTATTGCCGCTTCAGCGTTTCCTGCATCCCGGCGTGCTCGGGGCGGCGTAAATCAGGATCCCGCTCCAAGAGATTGATGGCGCAGTGCCGCGCGACCTCGCTCAGCGCCTCATCGCGTAGCGGGTCCGCGACCTTGAACATGGGCACGCCGCTCTGCCGCTCGCCAAAGAGGTCACCCATGCCGCGCTGCTCGAGGTCGGCCCGGGCAATCTCAAAGCCGTCCTCTGTCTCCAAGAATGGACTTAGGCGCTCGGCGACTTCCGGACCCACATCGCCGAGCAGGATGCAATAGCTCTCGGCCACGCCGCGGCCCACGCGGCCGCGCAACTGGTGCAACTGCGAGAGCCCAAAGCGCTCGGGGTGCTCCACCACCATCACGGTGGCATTGGGCACATCAATACCGACTTCGATGACCGTAGTCGCAACCAGCACATCAATGCTGCCGTCGCGGAAGGCGCGCATCACCGCATCCTTCTCATCGGCCTTCATGCGGCCGTGCAGCAAGGCGAGCTTACGCGTGGCAAAGGGACCCGCCTGCAACTCCTCGAAGGCCTTGGTCGCCGCTTTCAGCGCGGACTTCTCGGACTCTTCGATGAGCGGATACACCAAATACGCCTGGCGCCCCTGCTCCAGCTGGCGCGAGATGAAGCTCCAGACCTTCTCTCGTCCACTCTCAGGCCTGAGGGCGGTGGTCACCGGCTGCCGACCCGGTGGCCGTTCATCAAGAATGCTGACATCCAGATCGCCATACATCGTCAGAGCGAGTGAGCGCGGAATGGGCGTGGCGCTCATCAGCAGCACGTCTGGCTTCTCACCCTTTGGGCCGCGCTCCACCAGCGCGCGGCGATGCTCCACGCCAAAACGATGTTGTTCGTCAATGATGGCGAGGCCGAGCTTCGAGAACTGCGTGCCCTCCACCTGGAGCGCATGGGTACCGATGGCAATCACCGGTTCGCCACTCATCAGCCGCGATGCCGCGAGCTTTCGTTCTTTAGCCGAGTGAGAACCTGTGATGAGCACCGGCACAATCCCCAGCGGCGCGAGCAACTTCTCGAAGGTACGGGCGTGCTGTTCGGCCAAGAGCTCCGTGGGCGCCATGACTGCGGCCTGATAGCCGTTCTCCAGCGCGAGCAAGGACGCGAACACGGCGACCACCGTCTTGCCCGACCCCACATCGCCCTGCAACAGGCGATGCATGCGCTCAGGTGCGCACATGTCTGACACGATCTCCCGCACCGCACGCACTTGGGCTTTGGTGAGCTCAAACGGCAGAACCTCGCGGAATTGCGAGGTGAGTTCTTTACGATTCACAAAGCGAATGCCATCGCGGGCCTGCTTGGCCAGCTCATGGGCACGACGCTGCAGGAGGTGCACAAAGAGCAGCTCCTCAAACGCGAGCCGAGCGCGCGCCGCGTGTGCCTCGGCCACGGACGTGGGCCGATGCAAGGCGCGCATCGCATCTGGCAGTTGCGGCACTCCCGCCTCGGCGAGCAGCTCCGCCGGCAGATACTCCTTGACCAAGGGCAGCAGCGAATCGAGATGCTTCTCCAACAGCCCGCGAATGATCTTGAACGAGAGCCCTTCGGTAGCGCGATACACCGCCAGCACTCGGCCGGCCTGCGTGGCGTCACCTTCAGGCCCGAGATTCACGAACTCACGCGGCGCAAATTGTCGGCCGTGGTAGAAGCGCACGGGGCCGCTCAGGAGCAACTGGTCGTCCTTCTGGATGGCACGATCTAACCACGGCTGGCCAGGCCAAGAGACTTCGATGAGTCCCGTGGCATCGCGCACGACGGCCTGAAAGATTCTCAGGCCTTTGCGCGTAGGAAGAATCCCCTTGGAGACGACTGTCCCGATGATGGTGGCGTCGTCACCAACCTTCAGGCGATTGATCGGCGCCACCGTGCTCGCATCCTCGTAGCGAAACGGGATGTGAAACAGTAGGTCGCGCGCCGTAAAAATATTGAGCCGCCTGAGCGCCTCGGCGCGGCGTGGGCCGACGCCGGTGAGGAACTCCACCGGCGTCTCGAGCGTGCGCCGCGGGCCTGCGGCGGCGGGTGTCATCCCGCGAGGAGTTCCGTGGCGAAGACGGCCGCGTCAAAGGGCTGCAGGTCGCCGGACTGCTCGCCGTAGCCAAGGAACTTCACGGGCACGTTCACGGCCTCGTGCACAGCCACGACCACGCCGCCGCGGGCCGTGCCATCGAGCTTGGTCACGATGATGCCGGTGAGCGGCACGACCGCAGCAAACTGCTTGGCCTGTTGCACCGCGTTCTGGCCCACTGTGCCGTCGAGCACCAGCAAGGCTTCGTGCGGCGCGCCCTCAAGCCGCTTCGCCACCACGCGCTGCACCTTTCGAAGTTCTTCCATCAAGGCGCCGCTGGTGTGCAGGCGGCCCGCGGTGTCAATGATGATGACGTCAACGCCACGCGCGATGCCCGCATCAATGGATTGGAAGGCGACGGCCGCGGGATCGGCACCGGGCTGCGCGCCCACGAACTCCGCGCCTGTGCGCTCGGACCAGAGCTTGAGCTGCTCGATGGCACCCGCGCGGAAGGTGTCCCCTGCTCCGAGCAGCACCGTCTTACCTTCAGCGCGCAAGCGCGCCGCGAGCTTGCCGATGCTCGTAGTTTTGCCCGCGCCGTTCACGCCGAGCACGAGAATCACGGTAGGCTTCGCGGGCGCCATCCGCAGCGCCGCATCAGAATGACCGGCACGCATCGCGGCGGTAATCAGCTCCACAATCGTCGCGCGAAAATCATCGGAGGTCTTGATGCGCCCCGCCGCCGCGCGGCGACGCACTTCTTCCACCAAGCGCATGGTCACGGGTACGCCGAGATCGGCTTCGAGCAGGGTCTGCTCCAGCTGTTCGAGCGTGAGTCCGTCCACACCGCCGCGCGCGAGCACGCCGACGTCGGTGAGCGCAATCTCCTTGATGCGCTCCCAGAGCGAGCGCTTACCCAGCAGGTTCAACGCCATCCAATTCTCCTACGCAGCATCCATTCCACGCTGAAGGCGACGAGCGCAAGCATGGCGAGCCACCATGCCGAGCGCGCTCGTGGTGTGAGATCGCGTGCCGCGGCCGTCCCGACGGGACCAGCCTGCACGGTCGGGGCGCGAGGGACCAACTCATTGGCGAGGCCGTTGGCGCTCAACGAACGCCGAGAGGCAGCGTCCGGACCAACAACCCAGTCGAATATACTGCCCCACAGTGCGTCGAATGACTCAGAGATGCGCCCGCCACGCGTACGCCAGCGCCAAAATCCTGCGGCTGTCACCACGACCGTGCGCGGAGTGCCTTCGCGAAGCGTGACAATGCCCCGCTCGTCCGTGCGCCGCGCACGGCGGGCGAGCAAGGCATTCATGCCACCGCGCTCCGGCGCGCCTACGCTGAGCGGCGGCAATGCGTCCCAAGGCAGATCTGACAGTGCGGCACGAAGCGGTGAGTCACCCGCGCCGGTGGCGTAGTACTCATCGCTGGCGTCTGGCGTCGGCATCAACACCAATGCCCCGCGGGCGCGCTGCCGCGCGGGCCCGAACAGCGCGGTGTCTCCGTGCAACACCACAAGCGATGCTGTGCCCAACGCGCGACGCACCGCATCTTCAGTTACGGGGCGCAGCGCATCGCCCTCGCGCCACTGACCGGGGGCCACGCGCCAGTACCCGCGCACAGCACCGCGCTGAGATTGCCGCAGCACCGAGAGCGTGAAGCGTGCGTCTTGATCGGGCGACGTACTGATCAGCGCCACGGAGGCCGACCCCACCACCGAGATACTCGAGCGGGCGGTGTCGTTGGCGGCCAGATAGTCAGCGCCGTTTAGCGCTGCGACCAAGGCCTGCTCTCCATCAACGGCCGGGACGACCACACGCAGGGTAATCTCGCGCTCGCCATAGGGATCGAGCGCGCTGACGGTGGGCGTGGCAAGGCTACGACCACCGAGCGTGACGGTCAGGGTGCGCGGGGCGGCATCCACGACCGCACCGGCTTTGATGAGCACGCGCAAGTCGATGGTATCGCCGATGAGCACTGCGCCAGGTGCCTCAAGCGGCGCCACACCGAGGTCAGCTGCACCACCGGCGGGCGGCGTCACCACGTAGGACCCCACCGGCAACTCTGCCAGACGTTCGGGATCGTCAATCTTTCCGTCGGTCACAATGACAACCGGACGGCCGGATGCCCGCGCCTGCTCCACGACCGGGCCGATTCGCGAGCTTGGATCCTCTGGCCGCTCAGGCATCAATGCGGCAGAGCGGAGCGCGTTGCCGAAAATCACCAAGGAGTCGCCACCCGCCTCGAGGGCCGAGTCTGCGGCCATGCGCGCGGCGGTCCACGCAGCCGGGTCAGCCGCAGCCGCCCAACTCGCCGAGGCATCGAGTGCGATACGCGGTGCCAAGCGGCGCGTGGGGCCAATGGGGGCGTTCAAGAGGAGCGCTAGCACGATGGTCACGCCAAAGGCGCGCAACGCGAACATGGCCCGCGGAAGTCGGCCCCCGCGGGCATAGGTGGCAAGCGCGAGGACGCATCCAAGCGCGAGTGCAAGGGCCCAGGTGAGCATCTATAAAAGAGTAAACTGGAGCGGCCTCGGGCGCGCCCCATCCGGGCCTATATCAGCTGCCGAATTCGTGGCCCAATCAGTTGCCGAGTCAGTTACCGAGCGCGCGAACGATACCAGCCGGCTGCTCAAGCGCGAATGACACGCCATCCCGCACGGCCTCAAACTGCGCCAGCGCGGTGCCCGTCAACGAGGGCCCAGCTTCGGCGCTCGCCAGTGCGCGGCGCGGGTCACGATGCACACCGCCCACGAGCACTTCAAAGTGCAGATGCGGCGCCGTGGAGAGTCCCGTGGAGCCAACATAGGCGACGGTCTCGGCGATGCTTACGCGGATGCCGCGACGAATACCCTTCGCAAATCCACGCAAATGTGCGTAGCGCGACACCATGCCGTTGGGGTGGCGCAGTTCCACCACATTGCCGTAGCCGCCGCGCACGCCGGCAAAGATGACCGTGCCGTCGCCAATCGCGCGCACTGGCGTGCCAGCATTGGCGGCGTAGTCCATGCCCTGATGCGCGCGCATGGTGCCGAGAATCGGATGGCGACGGCGCCCAAAGTTGCTGGAGATGCGACGGAACTGCAGCGGCGCGCGCAGGAAGGTGGCGGCCAGCGAGCGGCCGCGTTCGTCGTAGTAGCGCACGCGCCCGTCGTCTTTCACGATGCGGAAGGCTTGGATCTCGGTGCCCGCGCGCTGGAGGCCCGCGGCAATCACAGTACCAATGCGCATGGTGCCGTCAGGTGCAATCACGCGTTCAAACAAGGCGCGGACTTGATCGCCCTGCTGCAACTCGCGCGACATATCAATCTTGTACTCGTAGATGTCGGCGATGGCCCAAGCGAGCTCATCGCGCGCACGTCCGACGAGGATGCTATCGCTGCCTTCGCCGATGGCTTGATACAGATGCTCGCGCACCGTGCCGCGCACAAGAACGGTATCAATGGTCCAAGGCAGGACCTCTTCGGTGGCCGCCCAGGCGTCGCCGTTGCGGGCGATGCGCACGATGCGGTCCACCGCGAGGCGGAAGCGGATTTCCTGCGGGCGATTGTCCGTGGTATCGCCACGCAGTTCAATTGGCATGCCAGCGGGAATGCGGCGCGGATTCAGCGGAGTGGCCGCGCGCACGATATTCATCGCCTCGGTGTTCTCAATGCCGCGCCGCGCGAGAAATCCGGTGAGTGTCTCACCGCGTCCGAGCGTGTCGTGCTGCGTCCAGGGCTGGAGATCTGGCTCCTCATACTGCGAGAAGAGGACGCGCGGATCACCGAACTTAGGAGCGGGTAGGCGAAGCGCGGCAATCGCTAATCCAGCGACCGCCGCGCCTAACAGGAACCGCGTTGCGCGCACGCTCAATCCATCTGCCGACGAATAAACGTCGGAATCTCGAGATCGCTGAGGTCTTCCATGGGACGCGAAGACGAAGGCCGCGGCTTGGCCGCCGGCAACGCGTTACCGCCAGATGAGACGCCCGGTACCACCGGACGCGGCGCACGCGCCGCGGGATCGAGCGGAATCACCGGAGTGGAGCCCGAGGAGGCGCGGCTCCCAATCACGAGCGGCTGCGACGCCGCACGCTTAGTGAAGCCCGTGGCGATCACCGTTACGCGCACTTCGCCCTGCATCGCCGGCTCAGTGACCGAGCCAAAGATGATTTCGGCGTCCTCGCCGACCGCTTCCTTGATGGTGCTGGCGATTGCCGTGACTTCGTCGAGCGTGGTGTCGAGTCCGCTCGCGATGTTGATGAGCACGCCGCGTGCACCGGCGATGGAGACATTGTCGAGCAGCGGGCTCTCGATGGCCATCTTAGCGGCATCAACGGCACGGTTCTCACCGCGACCGACGCCAGAGCCCATGATGGCCGAACCGCCGTCCTTCATCACGGTGCGCACGTCGGCAAAGTCCACGTTCACCAAGCCAGCCTTCGTGATGATGCCCGAGATGCCACCCGTCGCCTGCAAGAGTACTTCGTCGGCCTTCTTGAGGGCGTCCTGAAACGGAATGCCCTTGCCCACGACCGCAAGCAGGCGCTCGTTCGGGACGACAATCATCGTATCCACGTGCTTCGCCATCTCAGCGATGCCTTCGTCGGCCTGGCGCATGCGCTTGCGGCCCTCGAACAGGAAGGGCTTGGTGACGATGCCAACGGTCAGGGAGCCCTGCTCGCGCGCCAGCTCACAGACGATTGGAGCAGCTCCGGTTCCAGTGCCACCACCCATGCCGCAGGTGATGAACACGAGGTCTGCACCCGCGATGGCGCGCGCGACCTCGTCGCGGTTCTCCTCGATCGCCTGACGCCCGATTTCCGGGCGAGCGCCGGCGCCGAGTCCCCGCGTAAGCTTCTTACCAATCTGGATCTTGACGTCGGACTTCGAGTTGAGCAGCGCCTGCGCGTCTGTGTTCACCGAAATAAACTCGACGCCTTCGAGCTGCTCTTCAATCATTCGGTTGACCGCATTTCCACCACCGCCGCCAACGCCCACAACCTTCATCTTGGCGTGCTGCGCGATGGACTCTTCGAACTCAAAGATGGACATATGGCGGATGACGGAAGACGGAAGCTGCAAGGACCGCGAGCCGGCGACTCGAGGGGAAAATATAACCCATCTAGCCAGCCCTACAGGCGCTTGACGACCCACAGTCCACTCTGGAAACGAACGGGGCGGCGCGGCGAAATCCACCCCGCCAACCCCGCCTCAATATTTGTGATTTGCGGGCGAACGACTCTCACCACGAAGAGGCTGTGTTGGAAGTCAAGCGGTGGTGGGCGTGATGGCCTGCCACCGTTCCTGCTTGCGGACCATGGCGTTGAGGATGATGAGTAGGCGGCGCATGCACGCGGTGAGCGCGACCTTCGTCGGCTTGCCG
>JANNVQ010000052.1:0-3362 GCA_031414535.1 Gemmatimonas sp. | reverse complement strand
CGCGGGGGCGCACCCCGCCGGGCGGGGCATAACGCCGTTGGGTGCTGTTGAACGGGGGGGGGGATGCTGTTGGGGGGCGGCGGGTTGTTGTATGTGGGCCGGCCTCGCGGCCGCCCCACAACTGCTTCTTATTGAAGCGTTCACAGCAGAAGCACACGTTATGCCGATGAAGGGCCACCATCCGCGCATTCGGAATGTTTGACGACCCGAACTATTCCAACGAAATCGAGCGCCACGCGCTCGACACCTACCTCGCCTACTTGGCGGGTGACGCGTCGTTGGCAGACGCCCTCACCGCGATGCGCACACTCGTCGACGTCCCGCCGATGGCACCCTCTGGTGACGAAGCGGATGCAGCGGACGCTGAGATCGACGACTTGCTCAACATCGACCTCACGCCCCTCCCGCCCGACCAGCAGGAACGCCACGCCGCGTTCGTGCGCGCGATCGAAGCGGCGTATCCCGACACGCCGTAGCGATGCTTGCTGCCAACACGTGCAGCGGCGGTCGCGGTCGCTGGATCACCCTTCTCGCATACGAAATGCTTGACGATCCCAACGCTTCGGGTGACGACGATGTCCGCGCCCTCCACGTCATTTCGGATTACTTGGCGGGGCACGCGTCGCTGGAGTCGGCGGTCCGCGAACTCCGCGCGCTCGATGCCACTGACACATCTGCGGAGTACACCGACGACACATTCGGCGAGGCGCCGGATGCAGTGCTCGGCGTCGACCGCAGCGTGATGCCGCCTGGCCAGCGGGAGCGCCTCGACGCGCTCCTGCGCGCGCTTCAAGATGATTCGCCCGACACGGCATAACGACGCTTGCTGCCGACAGCCGCGGGTGCGGATTGGGTTGGGCGGGGCGTCCGTGATGACCTAGGTTGGTTGCGGACGCCCCGCCCAACCCTTTTTATATGAGCGTCTGCAGCAGAAGCAAACGTTATGCCGATGACGCCAACTTCCGCGCGTTCATAATGTCTGACGACCCGATGGAGCCGAGTGCGGCTGAGTCCGAAGCGTTTGAGGTCGTCGCCCACTACCTCGCGGGCAACGCCTCACTCGAGGCGGCCATCATCGCATTGCGCGCTGTGCGCGGTCCCTGGCTCGGCCATGCAACGGTCGAGTTCGCCGACAACGCTTACGTCGACGGCGACGCCGCGCGCGGACTGCAGCCGAATCTCCTGCCGCCGGGTTACCAAGACCGGCTCGATGCGCTGCGGCGCGCGCTCTGAATGGCTTCGCGTAACGAGACTCCCGAAATGCCTGAGGACCCGCATGTCCCCGGCGCACTCGCACGCCTCGCGCTTGCCGTCGTCTTGAAGTATGTGGAAGGACGCGGGTCACTCGATGCGGCGGTCTTGGCCATTCGCTTACTCGTGGAGCTGCCTCAGGTTGGCGAGGAGCCCAGTGAGGCGGATGCCGCCGCGGATGCGCTTCGCGCGTTCGGCATGAACCCACTTCCGGACGAGCAGCAGGCGCGCTTCGACGCGCTCAACCAAGCCCTCACCGAGATTTATCCCGACACGGCATAACGACGCTTGCTGCCGACAGCCGCGGCGAAGGATGCAGTTGTGGGGCGGCCGCCTTATGGTACATGGGACGCCCTCGCGGCCGCCCCACAACTGCTTCTTATTGAAGCGGCTGCAGCAGAAGCGAACGTTAGCCGGACGACGACCACTTTCGAACCGGAGCCAAAGATGCGCGTTCGTCTTGTCCTTGCCGTTTCGATCACCCTGCTCGGCGCATGTGCGCGACCGACCACGCCGCAGTGGGACGGCTTGCCAACACTCGCGACGCCTGCTGTCGTGCAGGCCACCGAGCAACACGCCGCTGCCCTCGCACGCACGTCTGACGCGGGACTGTGGGTCGCGCAGGATGCCGACGGCAAGCTCATCGCCTCGGGCGTTCTCGATCCTATGCCGACAGCATTCGGCTCCGACGACCTCTACACCGTCTTCCCCAGGCAGGCGGGCCAACGCGTTGAGAAGTTCGGCTTCGCCCGCACCGCACCGGTCGCGCGTCGCGGTCGTGTCCCGATGCTTTACGCCGAGTACAAGGTCGTGCCATAGGATCCGCGCGATGGCCGCGGCCCGTTCCCGACGCCGTCCAGCGCTTCCTGAGTCAGTGCGCCGCGTGAGGACTCCCTCCGTTCATCGCGCGCTGTTCCTGGCTTCGCTCGCGGCCACCGCGGCGTTCTTCGCGGTCCCGGCCGCGATGGCCGTCGTCGTGGCACTGGGATCAGCGAGTGTGGGCCTCGCACTTGGCTTCACTGGCTTGGTAGCCGTCGCGATCGGCCCGTGGGTCTTTCTTGGCGCGTACCTCGGTGCACTCCTCATCGCGCTCGGGATGCGGACGCTTGGCCTTTCGCTCGTCGGGCAATCGCTGCGCACCTGTCAGCTCGTCGGGCTGGGCGCGGCGGCGATCCTGACGATCGTCGGCGCCCTGCTCACGAACGAAGTGGAGGTCGGCTGGCTCCTCTTCACAGTGCCCGCTGGGATCGTCGGCGGATCGGTGTTCTATCGAAGTCGCGTGTGACGCCAGCTAACGATGCTTGCTGCCGATGAACGCGGCGAAGGATGCAGTGGTGGGGCGGCCGCCTTATGGTACATGGGACGGCCTAGCGGCCGCCCCACCACTGCTTTCTATTGAAGCGTTCACAGCAGAAGCACACGTTAGCAAGACAACTATGGGTCTTTTCGGCGACAAGAGTGCAGACGAACACATTCGGCGGCTCGAGGAGGCCATCGGAGCGCCCGACTGTTTCTTCGACGACTTGCTCGCCGAGGGAGACTGGTCTTTTGTCATCAAGGGCCACGCCTTCCTGGAGGCGTTCTGCGTGCACCTTCTGGTCCAGAAGCTCGACCCGCGCCTCGAGGACGTGCTCGCCGCGATGCCACTCGGCGGCCGAACCGGGAAGCTGGCGTTTGTAGAAGCACTTGGGCTCCTGGATAAGCCTTCAGTTCGGTTTGCACGTGCATTCACTACGTTGCGAAACTCGGTGGTGCACCGGGTCGAGAATCTTGATTTCACTTTCGAAGCTCACATTCGGTCCCTTGGGCCAACTGAGCTCAGCAACTTCTTGCGCGAGATCACAGCTCCGTTCCCCGACTACGCATCGATCCTGAATGCGGACTCGGGCTTGCTCGCGGAGCGCCACGCAAAGATGGTTGTTCACATGTGTCTGCTCGGGGCTGTCACGGAGGGATACTTCCGATTGAATCCCACCGAGGGCAACGAGGTGGCGGAGAAGGCGATGCTTGATGCCGTTCTCGGTGCGCTGCTAATCACCTTCGAGGACATTGCGCGCTCTGAGAATGAATCGTAGCGCGCTTGCTAACGACGCTTGCTGCCGATGAACGCG
>JANNVQ010000051.1:0-3526 GCA_031414535.1 Gemmatimonas sp. | reverse complement strand
CGCCATCCGGTGTGTTGGGGCGCGCCGCCCCCCAAAACCGGGGGGGGGGGGCCCCCCCCAAACCCCCCATTACGTGCCCGCGGCGCCCCAACACCCGCTACCGCACCTGCGCTCGTCGGCAGCAAGCGTCGTTATAGCGCCTTCGCTCCGAGCTCATCCTACAGGCGTGCATCCAGTAGCAAAGTGCGAGGACGAACGTTTCGTGCGGTGTGTCGGCGTGATTCACATTCGTGCCTTCCAGCGAGCTCGGTGGAGGCAGGTCCGCCTGTGGAACCGTTCGTCGCTGTGCTACGGGCGACGCGCAGTAGCTGCAGGGACTGTCGACTTTGCCATACTGTAGATGTTGTCTTTGTGCTCCGAGCACCACGTGAACGCGGTGGAGAAAAACGTTGGGTGGCGTTGGTTGACCCGTCGGACCATGTCGGCGAAAGCAGTGTGAAACGAGTTGAGATCGCTGGCCGTGTACCAGAAGACGACGTTCCACTCGTCTCCCCAAGCGTGGTACGCGGAGCCGGCGCCCAGCAGCTTGCCCTCGTTCACCAACTCTTGCGCGACTGGTAACCACATTGAGTCGCTCATCTGCCTAATCTGCTCTTGCTTCTCGAGGGCGCACTTATTCTGCTGGACGACAAGAGTGCCCTGGGCCTTGACCGCCGCGGGGAGAAACGCGAGGGCGGCGAGACCGACGAGCATGCACTGGCGCATAGAGCCTCCGGGAGAGGGACGCGGCACTTACTTAATGCGCGAGTCGGACTCTGTCAAGCAATCTCTGCCGGTCGCTATAACGTTAGCTTCTGCTGCAGCCACTTCCATAAGATGCGGGCGCGCAGCGCCCGCCTCAATAGCGTGGCTGACGGCAGCAAGCGTCGTTATGCGGAGCATCGGATCGCGCAGCGATTCGTGCCTCACCGAATATGCCGAGGCCAGTCGCCGCGGACTGCGCGCACAACTCATGGCGCTCACCCCCCGAAGTTCGCAGTGGGGACCCGCACGTTTCATCCTGAGGAAACGTGCGTAAGCCGTGGATGCTTCGTTCGGATGAGCGCTGCCGCATAACGTGTGCTTCTGCTGTGAACGCTTCAATAAGAAGCAGTTGTGGGGCGGCCGCTAGGCCGTCCCATGCTCGACAGGGCGGCCGCCCCACAACTGCAATCCGCACCGCGTTCATCGGCAGCAAGCGTCGTTATGTTGCGGCGCGCGAAGTGTTGAATGACGTGCGGAAAAAGGTGAGCCAATCGCGATTGTCAGAGCAGCACGGCAGCGCGACCGCTACTAGTTGTGCGCAGTCGGTACTGCGAATGCGCGCCTAAAACCTGACGCTCTGCATGAGCTTCAGCTCATTGGCCAGCTCAACGGCTAGTATCGCGCCGAGGCGCACCGACTCTTCCGCGGGGTGCGATGACGTACAAGAGGCGAGACGCTGCCCCATCGCCCACTGCAAACTGCCCTCAACCAACTTCTTCTCAAGTTGTGGCTCGACTCGCCAGAAGACGGACTGCGACTTCTCGAAGGCGTCGTGCAAGCCCGTGCTTACAATCTCTCCGAAGGCTTTGCCGGCGCCTCCGCTTGCCGCGTGTGCCACGAGCAGTTCGACCACGTCGGACCAAACCTGAGCGACGAACAAGCGAGCCTCGGATGGTGAGATTGATCGAGCATACCGATCAACCCAATGCGTGCCTACAAGGCAAAAGGCGAAGAACAGTTCGGAGTCTGCTTCCGGGAACGAGGGCCCCTTGTGGAGCGAGATAAACTGGAGGCGAGATTGATGAGAGCTACCCACGATCGCTCGTGCTAGCAGGTAGGATCTTCGCTTCCGGCTGTCGAAAACGCGTGAAAGGAAACCCATGTGTCGCAGCCCAAGATCGTGTGGCCAACATAACGTGTGCTTCTGCTGTGGACGCTCATATAAAAAGGGTTTGGCGGGGCGTTCGCAACCAACAATGGTCATCACGAACGCCCCGCCAAACCCATCCTTACCCGCGGCCATCGGCAGCAAGCGTCGTTATCTCGCAACCCGTCCGGCGACGCTGCCGTTAGTCTACGCTCAGGTACAGACTCGCCACACCGAGCGCACCCAGAAGATCAGCGAGCTCGGCAATAATGGGATGAACGGCCAGCGAGGAGGGGCCCACGATGACCACCAGCAGACGTCCTGCGTAGCGTCGCCGGTCATAGTAAAACGCCTGACCGAGCAGCCGATACGCCTCGCTCGAAGACTCAACGAGCCCAGGCGCAAACTTCACCTCGACGCCGAACCGCCCATTCTGAATATCGATATCGATGCGATGGCCGAAGTGACCGGGGACATGCGCTTGGGTCCGGACCTCGTCGAACCGGTCGGCCAGCGCGGACGCGAGAAACACTTCAGCCTCGGATTCCGAGCGGAGCCGACGACGTGCGCCTGACAGAGACTGCACGAACGCACGGATCTGGTCGAAGGTGGCGGGACCGAGTTCTCGCTCGGCTGATGCTGGCGCGACGGCGGCGCTGAGCGCCCCAATGAGCTCGGCCTTCGCGGACGCCCGAACGCCGTAGCGCAGCGCAACGCTTCGGAGCGCCTCGGCAGAGAAGTACTCTAAGACGTGAGCGGTGGGTACCTGTTGTCGGACGGCGGCCGCGCGGAACCGCTCGATGCGCTCAATGCGCGTGCCGCTACCCGGCAGCCCCGCGCGGACGAGCGCCTTCGCGAGGTCCGGAGCGGAGAATGAGTTGAGCAGATCGCCAAGCGTGAGTCGGGTCATATGCGCGCGTTGACGAGATAACGTGTGCTTCTGCTGCAGCCGCTTCCATAAAAAGCAGTTGTGGGGCGGCCGCAGGACGTCCCATTACAATAGCGCGGGCGCCCCACAACTGCATCCTTACCCGCGGCTGTCAGTCAGCAAGCGTCGTTATGCGGTCACGCGCCGATGCTACGTCGAGCTACTCGGCCGCGTCGGCGCCGTCGGGGAGACAAACATAGCGGACACGAGGAGCACGCCAGGCACGAGTGCCAAGGCCCATGCAATCCAGTCCAGGCGGTGCCAACGCGTCGCGAGCGCCAGGAGCGCCGGATCCACCGCGTCCGCGAACTCGGTCGCGATCAGTTCGCCTTGGAGTGGACCCGCCACAAAGCCGGCGAACAGCCCCGCGAGTACAAACGCGCCGACCGCGCCAAGGACGAACCGCCGCCGAGGCGTCCGCCAGTTTGCGGCGAGGGCGACGAGCAGGAGCAACAAGATGATCGGGGGCACGCGCTCCCAGAATGGCGCGCTATTGTATCCGTACTCGCCGGCGTACATCGCGAGCGAGCGCGGCGGAGCTTGGGTGACGGTTCCCACAATCACGAGGACCGCGAAGAGCTGCGCTCCCGCCTGCAAGAGCGTGCCGATGGCCGCGAGTGCGAGCGTGAGGTTCGGGAGCAACGGAGCTTTCACAGAGTCCTCGCCTCAATGTGATGATGGCCTATCCGCATAACGTGGGCTTCTGCTGTGAACGCTTCAATAAGACGCAGTTGCGGGGCGGCCGCTAGACCGCTCCACGGTCGATA
>JANNVQ010000050.1:0-4315 GCA_031414535.1 Gemmatimonas sp. | reverse complement strand
TGGTAATGCCAGGGGGCAACCGGGTTAGGCTCGACCCTTGGTTGGTAATGTCGCGGCTACTCGGCGCGCTTGCCGATTCCGGCATACAGTTCTAGCTTGCGTGATGTACAGTTCCTGGAGATTCTGATGCCGGTGTCCCGTCCCGAGGGCCGGCCGGCTAGCCGGCGCGGCTGGGTCCGAAAGAACATGGCCATGGACCCGAAGAAGCTCGCCGCCGCCAAGGGGTTTCTCGGCGTCCAGACCGAAACCGAGGCAGTTGACGCAGCGCTCGACCTGGTGGCGTTTCAGGCCGAGGTCTTACGCGGTATCGAGGCCGTGGCCTCGTATGGACCAATTCGGGATGTGTTCCGCCGGTAACCGTGCCTAAGTATGTAGTCGACACGAACGTCCTCATCGACGTCTTGCGCTTCGCGGCCGACCGGCAGGCGTACGAGCGGTTTCTCCATCACGGACTGGCCCTGACCTACGTGAGCGCGGTTGTCGGTATGGAGCTCCTCGCGGGCGCCCGCTCGGGCGCCCACGCGCTCGCCTTGGAGTCTGAATTGCTCGGCCCGTTCCAGCGCCGCGGCCGGATCTTCGAGCCGTCGGCCGGGGCGCTGCTGACCGTTGGCCGCCTGCTCAGCGGCCTGACCGCGCATGGAAAAGCGTTGCCGAGTCGGTCGTTCGTGAATGACCTTTTGATCGGCGTGTCGTGTCGCGAGCGTGGGTTGACGGTGCTGACCCGGGATGCCGATTTCCAGCGGATCCGTCGACTGGTGCCCGGGCTCCGCGTTGAGGCACCCTTTCCAGAGCTTCGGCGCGCCAACGCGGGCGCATAACAAGGAGATGAAGCAGTGGGCTGCGAGTAGATTGCGGAGACGACCAACGGCCACCCGATGACGGTGGCCGTGTTCGTTGGGGGGCTTGGAGTTAGGAGAACGCGCCCGGCAGGAATCGAACCTGCGACCCACAGCTTAGAAGGCTGTTGCTCTATCCAACTGAGCTACGGGCGCCCGTCCCGGTAAAGATGTCGATACATTTGATGAATGTCGATGCCTTCTCGTGGGGTCGGGTGCGCCATCGGGGCCCTGGCAGCGGCCGGCGCTTGGCTGGCGCTGGTCGAGGTGGGCCTTGGCGACACGCTCCAAGTCGAACCCGATGAGGCGATGCCGGTTCTGGCCGTTCTGGGTGCGGTCTTCGGCTGGTTCGGACGGCTCCGGTGGCCCCTCGCCGCCGGCGGTGTCGCATTCACGGCCCTCCTGCTGGTCCAGTGGACCCCGTGGCCCGGGAACCTCGCCCGCGGCTTGGTCCGCACCGATCCGTTGCCTCAGACGCCGGCGGACGCCATTGTCGTCCTCTCGGCGTCGCTGACCAATGACGGTGTGCTGAGTCCGATCGCCGCCGCGCGGCTCCTCGAAGGGGCCCGCCTGTTCCGCGCCGGGGCCGCGCTGCGGCTCGTGGTCTCCAGAGTCAGCGCTGGCAGCGCCGAGCACCCGGTTGATTCGGATCCCGATCAGCGGGCGATCCTTCGGGCCGCCGGGGTGACCCCCGAGCTTCATGTCTTGAGTCCGGTCGGCAATACCCGGATCGAGGCGGTTCGAATGGCGGAACTGGCGGAACCTCGCGGGTGGCACCGGATTGTGGTGGTGACCTCGGCGGTGCACACCAGGCGGGCGTGCGCGGCGTTCGAAGCGGTCGGGTTCGAGGTGGTCTGCCGGCCCAGTCCCGAGCGCGACTTCGCCCTCGAACGGATGACGGCCGGGACCGACCGGGCCCGGGCGTTTGGCCAATGGCTCTACGAGTTTCTCGGTTGGTGGGAGTACCGGGCCCGCGGCTGGGTCCGGAAGTAACCTCTTTCACAAGGATTGTTGATGATCGCGACACGAATCTTTCTGGCGGCCGGAGCGTTGGCGGTCCTCACCCTCGGGGCCCTGACGTACGACGAATTGCCGCGAGCCAACGCACCGGTCCGAGTGCTGGTCTACCATGACATGGAAGGACTGGCGGGTCAGGACAATCCGACCACCTTCCGGTTCAATCACCAAGAACGGTATCCCGAAGACCGCGAATATCTGGTGGCCGATCTGAACGCGGTCATCGCGGGGCTCTTCGACGGCGG
This sequence comes from Gemmatimonas sp., assembly GCA_031414535.1. Taxonomy (GTDB): domain Bacteria; phylum Gemmatimonadota; class Gemmatimonadetes; order Gemmatimonadales; family Gemmatimonadaceae; genus Pseudogemmatithrix. The sequence continues at coordinate 2,217 of JANNVQ010000050.1, read as the reverse complement.
GGCCACCCAAGTCGACGTCGTCGATGCCCACGGCAGCGGCAATCCCGAGCCGGACGTGATGACCTCGAAGCTCGACCCGCGGGCCAAGCAGGTGTTTCGGGACCAACCATTTCGCCAATACGTCGACCTGGTGGCGCCGAACCGGTACGATGCGGTGGTGGCGGTCGGCATGCATGCCAAGACCGGGAGCCGGGGCTTTGCCTCGCACACCTATACCCTCGGGATCGAGTTCCAGATCAACGGGAAGACGATCACCGAGTCGGAACTGGTCGGGTATAGCTGGGGGCGGGTGGGCGTGCCGGTCATCATGGTCACCGGCGACGATCGGCTTCAGAAGGACCTCGCGACGATGCCGTGGCTCCAGTACGTGGTGACCAAATACGCCACCGCCGCCGACTCGGCCCGCCTCCGTCCGGTTACCGACGTTCACGCCGAGATGCGGGCCGCCGCCAAGCTGGCGGTCGACAACCGGGGCCGGGCCAAAGCCATGACGTTGCGGGGTCCGATTCGCGCAGCGCTCCGGGCGGTGCCGCCGGCCAGTCTCGAACTCATGGACGGAGTGCCAGGCGTCACGTACCACGACAATACGGTGGAATTTACCGCCAAGGATTTCGGGGCCGTCTATGACGGACTCGTGGCGTTGGTCGGGGTCGCCAGTCAGTCGTACTCCAGACTCTACCCCGAGACTCTGCGAGGGGCCCTGGGCCAGGCCCAGGGTGATTCGCTGGTCAAGGGGTTTAGCGACCGATTGTTTCAGCGCTGGATGGACGTGGAGTCGGGTCGGTGGAAACCGCAAGCGCCGGCGACGCCGGTTGCGGGCCGCCGATACCACGGCGCGAACTGACCGCCGCCGGCCCCCGTCGCCGCGAGCTTCCGCAGGTTCCGCTCGCGGCACCACCGCCGTTTCGGCTGCCCGCTGAGCACTTCGCGGCCGCGCTGGTCTGGCTGGTCGTGGCCGCGAGCCTCCTTCCCTGGCTCGCGCCCCGCCTCGCCGAGGGCCAAGTACTCGATCCGGCCGTGCTCGCGTTGGTTCACATCACAGTGCTCGGCGTGCTCACCTCGGCGATCTTCGGTGCCCTGTTGCAGTTTGTTCCGGGCGGGCTCGAGGTCCCGCTCAAGAGCGTCCGCCTCGGTCACGCCGGCTTCTGGCTCCTGCAGGCCGGGACGGTCGCGCTGGTTGCCGGATTCTGGTGGTGGCGGGGCTGGCTGCAATTCGGGGGATGGATCCTGATTTTCGGCGCGGTCGGGGCCGTCTCCGTCAACGTCCTCCCGGCTCGGCGGCGCTCGATTCACGGCAAACTGGTCGGACTCTACCTGAGCGTGGCCCACTCGGCGCTTGGGGCCGGGATGGCCATCGCCCTGGCGCGGATCGGCGAGACGTTAGGCTGGTGGCGGTTCGACCGGCTCGGCGCCATCGCCGCGCATTTGGCGCTTGGGGTCATCGGCTTCGGCACCCTCACGGCGGTTGGGGTCGGCAGCCGGATGGTCCCGACCTTTCTCCAGGCCCATGGCGATGACCGGCGCCGGCTTCATCTGATTCTGATTCTCGCGACCGCCGGCTTGATCGTGTTTCCGGCTGGGGCTCTGGGCGGATGGAGCGGGGTGACCCGGGCCGGGGCGGCTCTGCTCGGCGCGTCGATCCTCGCCATCCTCGAACTTGGCTGGCGCTGGTTCACACGCGGGAATCGGGTGCTCGATCCGTCGCTCCGACACGTCGCGATGGCGTTCGTTGGCCTCGCGGCAACGCTCGCGTGGGGAGTGGCCCTGGCCGTGACCGATCCTTACGACTTGCCCCGCTGGGGGGCGATGGTGGCGGCCGCCCTGTTCGGATGGCTGGTGCTGCTGGTGCTCGGCGTGATGGCCAAGATCGTGTCTCACTTGAGTTATCAGCATCTTTTTCGGACGATGCCAGGTTTCGCCCGAGTCGGCAATCCGAACCGGCTGCTTCGGGCCGATTGGATGCTGGCCTCGTGGGGCCTGCTCAGCGTGGGGTCCCTGACGCTCCCGGTGGCGCTCGACCAGGGCAGCGGCCCCGGCGCCGCGGGTGCAGCCGCGATCTGGTCGGCGGGCGTTGTGGTGACGGTCGCGAACTACGTCCGGATGTTCATCCTTGGCCGGCGGGCCTAGCGGCGGTACTCCACCTCGAGATATCCATACCAGCTGTGCGGCTCCGTCGGGTAGATCGACTCGATGACTCGCCCGACCTTGGCCCGAGCG
>JANNVQ010000049.1:0-198291 GCA_031414535.1 Gemmatimonas sp. | reverse complement strand
TATTACAGATTCAACCGCGACAACTCATACAGCTTCGGTCCATCATCCTCACCAGCGGCCCGTTTTTCCAGCTTCAAAATGACCTGTCCGGCCATCGCTTCGGCGGTCGCGAGTTCTTCTACGACCGTGTGATCTGCGCCTTGCTGCATGGCCTGCAGGGCCTTGCTCAGCACGTTGAGCCGTGCGGCGATGAAGACGTCGGGCTTGCTCTGCCGCACGACTCGGCAGGCCCGCAGAACCGCCTCTTCATCGGGCATGGTCAGGACGACCGCTTCGGCCCGGTGCAGGCCGGCTTTTTCAAGCACTTCGGGGTTGGAGGCATCGCCGTAGACGATCGAGCGGCCAAGGGCGTGCTGCTTTTCGACCGTGCGGGGGTTGAGCTCGATGACCGTGACGATGACGCCTCGTTTTTCGAGATTATCCGCCACAGCGCGTCCGACCGGTCCGAAGCCCGCGACGATGGCCAACGACCCCAGCGCGGGGCCGGCGGTGCCGTCGGATTCGCCGGGTTGGGCTTCCACCTGCGGGTGCGCGGTTGCATCGCGGAGCATCGATTTTTGGATCCACCAGGCGGGGGGGAGTTTGCGGGCCGCGGGCATCAACTTTCGGGCCAGATCCATGAGGTTGGGCGTAATGATGAGGGAGAGAACGACACACGCAATGGCGAGGGCGGTCTGGTTCTCAGTGAGAATCCCGGCCACTTTCGCCTGGGCGAGGAGCACGAGTGAAAACTCTCCGCCCTGGGCCATCGCAAGACCCAGGTAAACCGCCACCGGCCCCGACGCTCCGGCCGCCCATGCGGTGCCGGCGGTCAACACGGACTTGATACCGACCGTTGCCAGCACCGACAAGAGCACAATCCACCACCCGCCAATCAGCGTGTTCCAGGACAAGTCCAGGCCAATGGCCGTGAAGAAGATCGCCAGGAACAAGTCGCGCAGCGGCGCAAGCATGCCGGCCAACTGGTAGCGGAACGGTGTTGAAGCCAGCAAGAATCCTGCGAGGAAGGCGCCCAGTTCCGGGCTGAAGTTCAGCGCTGCCGTCGCAACGGCGGATGCCAGCGCCACAGCCGCGGACACGACAAGCAGAACTTCTTGCGAGAAGGCCGCGGCCTTCAAAAGCCTCGGAAGGGCCAACCGTCCGACGATGACCAGTGCTGCGATACCACCCAGAGCGATGCCCGCATCCCCGGCGAGACGGCCGATGCTCGGTCGCACGGCATCGGGAGCCGGAGGACCGTCTGCCCTCGCCCAAAGAGCCAGAAGCGGGATCGCGGCCATCAGCAGGAGCGCCACCATGTCCTGAAGCACCAGGACCGCCATGGTCGTTCGGCCTTGGACCAAATGAAGCTCTCGCTTTTGCTCCATCACACGGAGCACGACGGCTGTGGATGAGATCGCGATGGCCATGGCAACGGCGATCGAAGCGGGCGATGAGAGTCCAAACAGGAGGCCGACCGGCCAACCGATGAGGATGCACAAGACCGAGCTGATGACAGTCACGAGCGCGATCGAGACCAGCCCGCCCCGCAATCCACCGATGTCCAGGTGCAGGCCGATGGTGAACATCAGGAGGATGGTGGCGAGCGATGTGATCGACCCTGCGCCACCCTCACCCCCACCCGCGGCCGCCAGTGCGTGCGGCCCGATGATGGATCCGGCAATGAGATAGCACGGGATGGTCGCGAGGTTGACCTTTCGCGCCAACAGCGCGACAAGACCTGCGGCGGACAGAATGGCTAAAAGGTCAACCGCTAGGCCGTGATCGGCGTGGGCGGATGAAGCGAGTTGAAGAGCAAATGTGAGCAAGGGCCTATGTTAGTCGAAATGCGGCAAGCTCTGGCGGCGATTAACCGTGCTTTTTAACGAGCACGGCGAGAAGCGTCAGGTCCGCGGGGGTGATGCCCTCCAACCGACTGGCCTGCCCGAAGGTTGCGGGGCGGAAGCGGGTGAGGGCCTGGCGGGCCTCGGGGCGGAGGGCGGTGAAGATGTTGTAGTCAACGCGGTCAGGGAGGCGCTTGGTTTCGAGTTCGACTGCGCGGCGGACCTCGTGGTGTTGGCGCTCGACGTAAGCGGCGTACTTGCGGTTGGCGTGGACGGTGGACCAGATGGCGTCGGGGATGTTGGCCAGGTCGGGAAGGGTTCGCTTGAGGTCTTCGACGGTGAACTCGGGGCGGCGGAGAACTGCGGGGAGGGGCGTGTTGTCTACGCGGGCGGAATCGACGGCTTGGTTGAGGCGTGAGAGTTGTTCGGTGCGGGCGGCCATGTAGTCGCGGCGAGACTTGCCGAGGCCATCGCCGGAAAGCAGGCCGAGTTCCTCGGCGATGGGGGTGAGGCGATCGGGGGCGTTGTCGGGGCGGAGGAGGAGGCGGTGCTCGGCGCGGCTCGTGAACATGCGGTAGGGCTCGACGGGCGTTTTGGTGACCAGGTCATCCATAAGCACGCCGATGTAGGCCTGATCGCGGCGGAGGATGAACTCGGGTTGCTTCAGCGAGTAGCGGGCGGCGTTGATGCCGGCGATCAGGCCCTGGGCCCCGGCTTCTTCATAGCCGCTGGTGCCGTTGATCTGGCCGGCGAGGAAGAGGCCATCGACCAGCTTGGTCATGCCGGTGGTGTGGATCTGGTGGGGGCGGACCATGTCGTATTCGACGGCGTAGCCGTAGCGGTAGATGTGGGCCTTTTCGCAGCCGGGCATGGAGTGGACGATCTGGTCCTGCACGTCGGCGGGGAGGGACGTCGAGATGCCGTTGCAGTAGATCCAGTCATCTCGGAGGGATTCGGGCTCGAGGAAGATCGTGTGGGATTCGCGCTCGGCGAAGCGGACGACTTTGTCTTCGATGCTGGGGCAGTAACGCGGGCCGAGTGAGGCGATGGCTCCACCATACATCGCGCTCTCGGCGATTCGCTCTTGCACAAGCGCCTTTGCAGCATCCTCTACGTACGTGATGAAGCAGGGCATCTGCTCCGGATGCCGGGTGCGGTCGGCGCTACGTCGAGGCGTCGGCCAGAAGGCAGACCAGGAATAGTCGAAGGCCTCAATCTCGCTGTCCTGACGCTGCATGCGATGCAGATCGAGGGAGCGTCCATCCACGCGCGGTGGCGTACCGGTCTTGAAGCGCCCGGTCTTCAGTCCGACGTCGGCGAACTGTTCGGCCAGCGCGGTGGTCGCGGCCTCGCCGGCTCGCCCCCCGCTGAGTGCGCTGCCCGTGCCAATGTGAATGCGTCCGCGCAAGAACGTGCCGGTCGTAATCACCACGGCGCGCGCTCGTAGCTGGCGACCGTCCGTCGTCTCCACTCCGCAGATGCGTCCCGCTGAATCGAGCAGCAACCGTGCGGCCGTCCCTTGCACCGGGATGATGCGAGGCTCGGCCTCGAGCAGCGAGCGCACAGCCCGGCGATACAGCCCTCGGTCTGCCTGCGCTCGCGGCGCCCAGACCGCGGGTCCCTTACCGCGGTTGAGCATCCGAAACTGCAGCGTGGCTAAGTCGGTCGCGCGCGCCATGACACCGCCCAGCGCGTCGATTTCGCGAATCACGGTGCCCTTCGCGATGCCGCCCATCGCGGGGTTGCACGACAGTTGCCCGATGGTGTCGAGCGAGGTTGTGAGTAGCACGGTCCGAGCGCCACGGCGAGCCGCGGCCATCGCAGCCTCCGTGCCGGCGTGCCCGCCACCGATGACGCAGACATCCACCTCGTGCAGTAGCGCGTTCATCCGTCTAATCTACAGAAGCGCCATCACCTACCAGAAATTTGCCCAATGCCTATCCCTCTGTCGTCCAGCGCGTCCACCCTGCTCCTCCACAAAGAAGCATTCGAGCGCGCCCAACTCTCCCGTGCGGCCATCGACCAGTGGCTCACACTCACGGACGAGGAATTCCGCGTGGAGGGGGCGTTGGTCGTGATTGGCCCTGTGTTTGATGTTGAAGCACTTCAGGCCCTCGTCTCCGCACTGGAGGACAAGGGCCTGGTGTACTACGACGACTTCTTTGAACTCAGCGGGAACTGGCCGGAGTGGATGCAGCTTCTCGCGATGGCCCCGCGAGGCTGAGCCCCGTGCTCAGTTGAGGTAACGGCGGAACCACGCCACCGTCTCAGGCCAGGCGCGGCGGCTGGCTTCCAAATTGGCGGGCTGCTCCTGAGCGCGCAGGAAGCCATGGCCCGCACCGGCATAAGTGCGCTGCTCAAAAGTGCCGTTGATCGCCTTCATCGTGGAGTCAGCGCGGGTGATCGTTGCGTTCACGCGCTGATCGTTCTCGCCATACAGCCCCAGGACCGGGATGCGAACCTTCGCGATGTCTTCCGCGGCGGGCGAGGATCCATAGTACACAACTGAGGCCTTGTGGCCCGGGGCGTTAAACACGGCATGGTTGAACGACGCCGAACCACCCCAGCAGTAGCCCACCACACCGTAAGCCTTCTTGGCGGCCGGCAAGGCGATGCCCCACTGGCCCACGGCGGCGACCATCGCATTCATCTTGTCGGGTGTTACGCGCTGGATCATGGCACGGGCATCTGCGTAGGCCATCGAGTCAGTGGTGGCACCGCCGCGCTCAACGGAAAGCAAATCCGGAGCAATGGCGATGAACCCATCGGCGGCCAGCTGGTCGGCCACGCCCTTCACCCAGCTCGACAAGCCAAAGATCTCGTGGACGACCACAATCACTGGGGCGTTGTCACGGCGCTCGGGAAACACCACCCACGCGGCAATCGAATCGCGCGAGCCAGGGGCGGTCGGAATCATCGCCCACTCGGCGTGGCGTGGGCTGTTCTGTAGACGCGTCGCGACGTCGGCGGCGCCGGCAGGTATCGCCGTGCCTTGCTGCTGCTCGGCAGACACGGACTGAACGGAGCAAGCACTCACGGCGAGCACGAGCGGCACTAAGGCGAGGATCATGGCGCGCATCGAGAACTCTCCAAAGAAGTCAGAACGAAAACGGGGGCGGCAAGAGCCGCCCCCGCATCAACGTACAGCCCTTCGATACCGTTCGCCCAGCTACGCTGCCGTGGGGCGAAGCTCCGGGAACAGCTCCGCGCTCATGCGCTCGGCCACCAGCTGTCGTGCGCGGGCCACAATCTCGTCCGTAGACGGCGAGTCGGCGTACGCTTGCAGCAGCCGGGCGCGGACTTCTGCAGCGGTGGGCAGATGCGGCAAATGCGGAAGATGCTCCTGAAGCTCAAGCCAGGACTCCTCGGCTCGAATCTGTCCGGCGGCCAAGCGCGCGCGGACCTCAAGCACACGAGGATGCGCATCAAAGTGCTCGCGGGCATGCTGAACCGCCGACAGAGCCTCGGCCCGCTTGGCGGCATACTGTTCCGCGAGCTGACGCGAGACACGCTCTAGCACCTGAGTTCCCACACGACGCTCATTGCGCACCACCTCGCGCGGCGGCTCACCGAGATCCCACACGAGCCCAACCCACGACATCGCCTTCAGGGCATAGTACGTGGGGTCAAACTCATACCAACGGAAACCCTGCCGTGTGGAGCGCTGATACGCGTGATGATTGTTGTGCCAGCCCTCGCCCAGCGTGATCACCGCGAGCCACCAGTTGTTGCGCGAGGTGTCGCCGGTGACGTAGCGCTGGTCCCCGTGCACGTGCGCCAGCGAATTGATGAAAAAGGTGCCGTGGTAAAGGACCGCAGTGCTGGCAAAGAAACCGATAAGCAGTCCTGACCAACCATCAATCGCGAAGCAGAGAACGGCGAGCGCAATTGCCGGCAACAGCTGATGACGGTCAAGGAAGCGGAGCTCCGGATACTTGGCCAAATCCGGGACTTCATCTACTCGGGTCGTCTCGTGCTTCTTGTCGAAGATCCAACCCACGTGCGAGTAGAAAAAGCCGCGGTGCAAGGGCGAATGCACATCGTCTTCCTGATCGGAATGCCGATGATGGTGGCGATGGAGCGCCGCCCACCAGAGCACGGACTTCTGCGTGGAGCTCATGGCCAGTAGTGCGAAGACGAACTGGCCTGCGCGCGACGTTTTGAACGAGCGGTGCGAGAAGAAGCGGTGATACCCGGCAGTGATGCCGAACATACGCACCACGTACAAAACGACCGCGAGCACCACGGAAGTGCTGGTCACCCCCGTCCAGATCGCGGCAAACGGCGCGAGGTGGACAAAGATGAACGCAATCGTGTTCGGATAAATGATGTCGTCGTGGTACTCGGCGGCCTGGCTCAACGCTGTCCCTGTGTTGGTGGAGAACATGGAATCTTAATCGCAACTACAAGAAGCGACTGAGCCAAGAGGCCACAAACGCTTCCATATGATATACGGGCGAGAGGGGGCTTCCGCTCACCCAGCCCACGTGCCCACCCCGCGGGGTAAACTGCGGTTGGAGGGCCGGATTGGAAAGCGCTGTTAGTCGGACCTTGTCCAGTACTGCTGCCGGTAGGAAGGGATCATCAACAGCAGAGTAAAGGAGAGCTGGCACCCGAACGTTCCCGAGGTAGGTCAAGGAACTCGATCGGGAGTAGTAATCCTCGGCGTCGCGGAAACCATGCACCGGAGCAGTGAAACAGTCATCAAAATCCCAGAATGAGCGGGCAGCCTCAAGCCGAGCGCGGTCCACCGGAAGATTGGGGTGACTCGCCAGAGCCAAACGCGCCTTCCTTCGAAGGGCGCGGACAAAGTGCCACACGTAGGCGCGCGAGAATCCCTGCTCGAGGTGCCGAGCACCAGCGGCTAGGTCGAACGGCGTGGAGACAGCGGCGGCGGCTCGCAGGGTCGTCGGAACCGAAGATCCCTGCTCTCCCAGCCATTTGAGCAGCACGTTCCCGCCGAGCGAGAAACCGGTGGCCAACAGAGGCGAGCGTGGGTGTTCGGCGGCGAGCTTCCGAAAGAAAAAATCTGCGTCGCTGGTCTCGCCGGAGTGATACATCCGTGGCATAGACGGAACTCGCCCGTCACAACTGCGCCAGATGAGCATGGCGGCACCCCAGCCACGCGCACGAGCATGGTGCATCAGCCCTTGTGCGTAGTTTGAGTGGACGCTGCCCTCGAGCCCATGAAACACCGTGAGAATGGGCGCGTCGGGGCGCGCTGAGTCGAGACGCGCCACGGCTACCGAATCGCCATCTGGGGTGGTCCAACGCTCGAGGCGCTGGTGTGCGGGCGGAATACGGCGCATCAACTTGCCAAAGACGGTCGGCAAGTGCGGGCCCGGAAGCCACCACGCGGGACGAAACGGCAATTGGTCTGACACTACTGAACCGGTAGATTACGCGAACCGACGCGCGAACCGATCTGGTTCGCGCTTGGAATATCAGGGGGATATCTCGTGGAAGTGCAGGTTTTTGGGACCAACAAGAACCAAGACACGCGTCGAGCTCTGCGGTTCTGGAGCGAACGCCGCGTAAAAGTGCACTTCGTAGACTTTAATGAACGCGGCGCGAGCAAGGGAGAGTTGCAACGCTTCGTGCAGAAGTTTGGCTTGACGGCTCTGATCGATAAAGCCTCAAAGCGTTATCAGGCCCTCGGACTCGGCGCGTCGCGCTACGGAGACGAGCGCTGGACGGAGATTTTGGTGGATGAACCCCTAGTGCTCGTGCAGCCGCTGACTCGCTGGGGTACGAAGCTCACTGTAGGACTTGCCGAAGACGAGTGGAAGGCCTGGTTGGCCTCGGAGCGTAACGCGTGATTTGGATGTGGATTGGGTTCCTGTTGTTTGTGGGAGTCGTGCTGGCCCTGGACCTTGGGGTGTTCAACCGCAAAGCGCACGCCCCTTCATTAAAAGAAGCGCTGCTATTCACCGCCGGGACGGTGGTGATGGCGCTCCTGTTCACGGTATTCATCAAGTTCGCCTACGATGGCCACTGGCTTGGCCTCGGCGCAGCCGTGGACGCCGTAGATAAACAAGTGAACGATGGACGCCTCGCGTCCATCAAGTTCCTGACGGGCTATGTGGTGGAGTTGTCCCTAAGCATGGACAACGTCTTTGTCATTGCCCTGATCTTCCAGCACCTGAAGGTGCCGGCGGTCTACCAGCACCGCGTGCTGTTCTGGGGCATTCTCGGCGCGCTCGGTATGCGCGGTTTGATGATTGGAATTGGGGCCCAGCTTGTGGCACGCTACCACTGGGTGCTTTACCTCTTCGGTGCTTTCTTGGTCATCACTGCCTTGCGGATGCTTTGGCGTAAGGAGGAGGAAGCCGAGGCCGAAATGGAGAGCGTTGTTGTCCGCTGGCTTCGTAAGCACTTCCCAGTGACCGACCGTTACCACGACAGCCACTTCCTCGTGGAGATGAATGGCCGAACCTTTTTGACGCCGCTGGCAGTGGCCTTGGTGTTGGTGGAGACCACGGACCTGATTTTCGCTGTGGACTCAATTCCTGCAATCTTTGCCATCACAGCTGACCCGTTTCTGGTCTTCACTTCGAACGTATTTGCAATCCTGTGCCTACGCAGCCTCTACTTCGGCCTTGCCGGGCTGATTGAGAAGTTCCGGTACCTCAAAGTCTCGCTCGCATTGGTACTCGGAATCGTTGGCGTAAAAATGCTTACAATGAAGTGGATTAAAGAATGGCTTGGCGATGACACGAACTTCTGGTTGCTCGGGATCATTTTTGCGGTTCTCATTGGCGGCGGAATCGCGAGCTGGGCAGCCGATAAGGCGGAGACGAAGAGCGCTAACTAGCGCTTTTCATTACATTGACTTTCGTTATTCCTGAAACCAGAATACAGGGTGCCAAGAGCCGCGCAAACAAAACCCTTTGATGTAGTGGTTGCCGTGCGACTGTTACGGCCGGCAGGCACACTTGCGTCCATCGCAGATGACCTAGCGTCCGCGCCGAGCCAGGTGCATGCGGCCTTGGGCAGGCTGGAGCTTGCTGGCCTCATGAAGACTGAGAAAAGAGCCACGAATCCACGGGCTTTACTCGAATTTCTGATGGGCGGAATCCGGTACGCATTCCCTGCGCAGCGAGGCCCTCTCACAACCGGCGTGCCCACCGCCTACTCAGCGGCTCCGCTGAGCTCCGTGGTTGACGCCGTTGATGTCGTTGTGTGGCCGGCACCAAAAGTCACGGACGGCGTCCGCGGCTTCAGCCTCACGCCATTGTTTCCCAGAGCCTCGCTACTCAGGGAGCATGACCCCGTGACCTACCGGGTGCTCACGGTCATTGATGCGCTGCGGCTGGGCGATCTCCGGCTCCGGCAACACGCCAAGGAAGCGCTAGAAATTCTAGTCAGCGGCTGAGTTTTTAAGGGCTGCCGCACGTAATTCCCCGACATCCTTGCGACGCTGGCATCCAACCAGGTGATCGTTGACGATGCCCATGGATTGAAAGAAAGCATAAGCCGTGGTCGGACCGACAAAACGCCAACCACGTCGCTTGAGTTCGCGCGAGAAGGCGAGCGACTCGGCGGTCTGACTTGGTACGTCGGTCCGCCGCTTGGGGGCCGCCAGTCTACTTGGCGCGTGCTGCCAAACGAAATTGCCGAGCGAACCCTCGCGGGCTACAAGCTCGGCAAACGCACGGGCGTTTGAGATTACCGCCTCGATCTTGCCTCGATGCCTAATGATGCCAGGATCAGCAAGTAGCCTTGCCACGTCCTTCGCATTGAAGTCGGCAACCGCAAGCGGGTGAAAATCCGCGAAAACCTCACGAAACCTCTCACGTTTCCGCAGAATGGTGATCCAGGACAGGCCCGATTGAAAACCCTCAAGCGCAAGTTTTTCAAAAAGACGTCTGTCGTCTGTCACAGGTACACCCCACTCCATGTCGTGATAACGAACATAAAGTGGGTCATCACCGCACCACCAACAGCGCTTTATACCGACATCATCGGTCTGTAAGTCTTTGTTACCCAGAGTCATGTGTAACCCCGGAGAGCAAAAAACTTCGTCACCTCCTCCGGATCGTCAACTAGCTCTAACCAGCCTGGACGCAGAGCAATTCGCACAACAATCGCGCCTTGGTCAGAGGCGACCGCGAAGGCATCAGTGAAGTCGCATCGTGCAACGGCCGAGTCGGGGACCTCAATGCCGGGAATGCCGCTGAACTGAATGCTGTGGCTGGGACCGAGATCCGGGCGTGGCTCCACCCAGGTGACTCCGCGAAACACGACGACATCATTCCCGTGCGAGGTGAACGCGGAATCGCGCGCAGGAAGCGCCTCCTCGTTGGCAAAGAAATCAGCCACGAGGCAGGACACCTCAAAATCCGGTTCAATCTCCGCGCGATCCACATGCGCTCGGACCGTGCCCCCATCCCGCAGCCGGACCCGAAACTCACCCTCGGCCATCTCCCAAGCGGCCCAGCCTCCTCGCAGGCGCCGGAGCGCCTCGAGGGAATCGGTGTCCGCAATAAATGAGTACGTCCGCAGCTCACTCATCTAAAAGACCACAAGAAGCACACCAACTACAGTGAGAATTGCCACGAGGTCGAGCGCCAGGCCCGCACGAGCCATTTGCCGAACCGTCACGGCGCCGCTCCCGAAAACAATGGCATTCGGAGGCGTTGCCATCGGTAGCGCAAAGCCCACGGACGCCGCCAAGCCGATGGTGAGCATCATGAGCATGGGCGGCTGGCCGAGCGCGGCGGCCAAGGCAACGGCGATCGGCATCCCCATGGACGCGGTTGCCGCGTTTGACGCGAGCTCAGAGACAATCACCGTCACCGTAGCCACGCCAAGCAAAACGAGCGGAAGCGGCAAGCCCGCGAGCCCGCTCATCCACTCACCGATGCGGGTCGCGAGTCCGCTCGACTCCATTGCTGCGGCGAGCGAGAGACCGCCGCCGAAGAGCAGCAGAACATCCCAGGGAATCTCGCGAGCTTCCCGCCACGTCAACAAGGGCCTCGATGCCTCCGCGTGGGAGCTACGTCCCTGGACAAGAAAAAGGGAAATTCCGCCGATGATGGCGATGCCGGCGTCGGTGAGACCCGGCACCAAGCTGGTCAGCCCGAACACGTGCAAGCTGCCAATCGCCTTCGGCTCGCGAAAGAACCACGCCAAAGCCATGCCAACAAAAACCATGAGCACCCGACGCTCGCCCGGTGACATCGCGCCGAGTGCCCGTTGCTGGTCACGCAGGGAGGAGACGCCGTCGGCGCCAAGCGAAAGGCGCTCCCGATGAAATACGAATACCAACAAAAACCAGCAGGCGGGCAGCAAAATCAACGCAATCGGCAAGCCGAACTTAAGGAAGCTAAAAAATCCTAGTTCGACGCCAATCAGTTCGCGGGCCGCACCAGCAAGAATAAGGTTCGGCGGGGTGCCGATGAGCGTCGCCATACCGCCGATGCTTGCCGAAAAGGCCACGCCCAAGAGCAGCGCTACGCGCTGACTCCGCGCCGCCTCACTGTCGCCAAAGCGCGCTCCAATCGCGAGCGCAATTGGATACATCATCGCGGCCGTGGCGGTGTTGGAGATCCACATCGAGATAAACGCGGTCGCAATCATCACGCCGAGCACGAGACGCCGCGAATCGGTGCCCACGCGCAGAATTACGCCAAAGGCAATCCGCTCGTGCGCGCGCCAGAACTGCAGGGCTTCGGCGAGAAGAAACCCACCGAGATACAAGAACACGACATCGTTGGCGAACGGCGCCGTCGCTTCGCGCGCCGTCGTCGCGCCAAGGGCTGGGAAGAGCGCAATCGGCAAGAGCGCGGTCACCGCAAGCGGAAGACACTCGCTGATCCACCAGATGGCCATCCACGCGCCGACTCCCAGCACGGTGGCCTGTGCCGCGTCCAGTTCCCCGGGGGCCAAGAGACGGAAAAACACGAAGGCGACTGGCCCTGCAAGCAGGGGCAGTGTCCGGGGCGGGGCGGCGGCGGAAGAAGAGGTGCTAGACACGGCGGCAAGATTGTGCCGTCTCAGGGGTAAGCACAAGCGCACTCCAGAATTCGCGGTCGCTGACGTATTGTCCTGTTTCCTCCTCTGCACCCCAACCGTCGCTTGCTTCCGCTTCTCGCCCTCCTCGCCGCGCTCGCCGACACCACGCCAGTGGTGCAGGACACCGCGTGTTACGAAAATGCAGCGCTGCGCGCACTCGTCGCGGAAGCCGCCGAAGCAAACCGCCGCGTTCCCGCGCAGCTTGGTGGCTATACCGCGGATCTGGAAACCGAAATCTCGATCGGCAATCGCCGATCCGAGCGCATGGAGATGTCCGTGCAGCTCGAGCAGATAGCCAGTCGCCTGAGTTGGGATCGCACCGGCCAGTACGAGCAAACGGTGATCGGCTATCGCTCGCAGTCTGTTGGCACGAGCATCGCAACGCTTGGATTTTTCCGCGCCGGCTGGGCCATTCCATCGCTGTACGGCAATCGCCTTGCCTTGCTCTTTGGTCGCGACACGACCCAATCCACAAGACGCCGTCGCGACCGCCGCGGGGGCGACCCGCAGTACGCAATCCATCCGCTCGCCGCCGACCGCGACGCGTATTATCGCTTTAGCGGCGGAGATACCATTTTCACGATGCGCGTAGACGGTCGGGAAATCCCCATCGTGCGGTTGGATGTACAACTGCGCGACGACGTGCCGAACCGCAGCGTGGTCTTCGTTGGCGAACTCGATCTCGATGCGACGCGCAAACAGCTCGTGCGAATGCGCGGCTACTTTGCGGTGGTCGGTGGCCCGAAGCCTCGCTTCGATATCCTGCGCGAAGCCCGCTTGCAGGGCATCGCATTTGTGGAAGCCGTCAACGCAGAGGTAGACGGCAACTTCTGGCTGCCCGCGTACCAGCGATTTGAAGCGCACGCCACGTCCAACACGGTCGGCGACAGCCGCGCCATCTTCCGCATCATCACCCGATACCGGGATCGCGAAATACTCCCCGCGCCCGAGGGCGTCATCGTCGGTGCGGGGGACGACTCGCTTTCCGTGCGACCTTTTCGTCTGAGGGTTGAAGCGCCAGATACGCTCTCGCGCTTCACCAAGTGGCGTCGGGAGCTCGGATCGGAAAACGCTGAGGTGCGCGCCGAGGATTTCGACGACATCGCGCCTGATCAGTGGAGCAGCGAGGGGCCGCCGCGCTTCTCCATCGAGACGGAACGTTTGCTCGACGTGGTGCGCATGGATCGGATCCAAGGCCTATTCACGGGACTCGGCGCGGTGTATCGCTACCGCGATGCGGCGCCGGGCTTAGCCCTCCGCGGTGCCCTTGGATACTCCTGGGGCGAGCGCACCCTGCGCGGCCGCGCCATTGTGGAGCACCGCCGCGGACGTAACCTCACGCAGCTTCGCGCTGTGCGTTCGCTCGATCTTACCAACGATTTCCGCAGCCCCTACGATTCCGGGTCAACTACCGCAGCCTTCTGGGGTAGCGACTGGTACGACTATGTGGATCGTCGAAGCGCCGGTATCCTCGCGCAACGATTCATCGGCCGTGACCGAGACGGACTCGTGCGCGTTGAGTTGGCCGCCGCGCAAGACCGCGCCGCACGCGTGACCATGCTCGAAAGTCCAATTGGACTTGGCCAACCGTTTCGCCCGAATCGCGCCGTCACCGCCGGCGACTACGCGCGATCGGTCCTCACGCTGGAATGGCGTCCCGACGTTGCACTCGAATTTTTGCGCCCCGGAGTCGGTACCCGACTCATCTACGAGCGTGCCGATGGCCAGCTGCGCTATCAACGCGTGGAGGCACGGTTCACGTCACGCGTCAACCTTCGAGGTCTCGTCTTTGGCGCGCGGCTGGATGTCGGCGCGGTAACGCCAGACGGGCCGCCCCAACAGTTCTTTGAAATCGGCAGCAATCAGAACCTTCCGGGTTACGACTACAAGCAGTTTGCTGGAGATCAAGCGGCGGTGCTGCGCGGCCAGGCCTTCCACAGCTTTGGCCTACTGGGTGCGCCGATCCGTATCACACAGCGCGTCTGGTTACCGCCGATCTCGCCAGGTCTCGCAGTCGGAGTGCAGGCCGGGTATGCGCGAGCGAGCACCGCAGCGGCTCTGAACACGGTACAACTGCTGGGCTCTCAGCCCACCGGACACGTGCGCTCGTCTGCTGCGGTGACGCTGCGCTTCTTTGGCCAAGCGATTGGGGTGGGAATGGCCCGTCCCTTGGACTATCCTGCAGAATGGCGATGGATCCTCGAATTCGGCCAGCGATTCTAGCGCCGCTGATGTGCGCGGCCTTCGTCCTCGCGGCGATGGGTTGCGAGGGGTTGCCGCGTGCCGAAGCCGCACTCACGCCATTCGAGCAACTGGTGGCTGATTCCGCGGCCGGCGATTCCGCGGCCTTCGCCACCCTGCCGCAACCCTTGAGCAGCTTCCTTGACGTGCGCCAGGCGCTCGCGACCATCCCCGAGAACCAGCCGGGCTGCTTCGTCCTGCCGGCGCGGCACGAACACGAACTGCGTCGGAGAGTACGCCTGCGCTTCGACGACGGTGCCTCGGCCGTGCTCTACGTCGTGGCTGAGGATTCATCGGGGAGCATTGGGCGAGTGGAGTACATTCGCCGACTCTCAGGTCTCGGCCAGCGCGGACTCATCTGGGATGCGGAGCGGGACCGCACCACATCCACGTGGTGGACGGAGACCACGTGGGGACTGTCTCGCCGCGTGGAGCGCGGAGAAATACCCCGCGGCGGACCCGTCCCTCGCGCCCTGCGCGCGCTGGGCCGTCAGCTCATGCTGCTGCCCTGCGAGCTCGAACCAGACTCGGCGGCTGTTACGCCGCCGGAAACTCGCCGATGAAGCCAATCTCCGGCTCCAGACGCTGACCGAACTTCTCGAAGACGGCGGCCTGTGCGTGGGCGATCAGGGCGCGCACATCGGCAGCGCGAGCATGGCCAAGGTTGACCATGATGTTGGCATGGATGTGTGAGATCTGGGCATCGCCAATGCGAAACCCCTTGAGCCCGCACTGATCCACCAAGCGGCCCGCGCCTACGCCTTCAATTTTCTTGAAGATTGACCCGGCACTCGGATGCACCTCGAGCCAGGGATGCCGCGCCCCGCGCCAAGAGAGATTCTCCTGCAGAATGCGGTGCAGGGCGAACGAGTCGCCCTTGGTCAGTTGAAAGTCCACCGCCAATGCAATCTCGCCACTGCCATGTAGCCGTGAGATGTCATAGCCGAAAGCCATTTCATCCGCGTCCACGATAGTCCTTGCACCCGACGGCAGCAGCAGCTCAACCGCCCTCACGACCTCGGCAATAAACATGGTCCGTTCCCGCTCAGGTGCCGGCGAGAGAAAATGCAGGTTCTGCCAGACGGCCCCGCCCACGCTGCTCGGAATGCCGACGTAGTGCTCGAGTCCCGACCAACCCGCGGCGACAGTGCGGCGAATCAACTCGGCTACCGTCGCACCACTCTCGGCGTGCACTCGGCCTTCCTCGTCCATTCCAATGGCATCGGCGCGATTACGCACAACCAGTCCCCGCACGCCGCCATCGCCCACCAGGATATTGGCGCCAAGGCCGAGCACGAAGACGGGGATGCCTCCCGCGCGCGCCGCCGTGATAGCGCTAGCGAGTTCGTCGGCCGTCGTGGCATCGTACAGCACATCAGCGGGACCGCCGATGCGGAACGTGGTGTATGGAGCCAGTGGCGCTTCGCGACGGAGTCGGTCGGCGCCGAGGGCAGGCGCAAGTAGCGCGGCGATTTCCGCGGCGCTCGGAACTGGATGAACAGACGGGGATGAATGCATAGGATGAGGGAAATCAACGCGCGCCTCGTGCGCATCGCTAGCGCTGCCGCGCTCATGCTGGTGGCGCTATGGCCAGCCGAGGCCACGGCGCAGCGCGCCGAACTCGAGCGCACAATCAGCCGAAAGGTCCTGCCGAACGGGTTGGAAATCATCGTGGTGCCCAGCGGCGGCGTGCCACTCGCTACGGTTGAACTTGTCGTGAAGAACGGGGCCTTCACACAGCCGCCAGAGTATGCCGGGCTCGCGCACCTCTTTGAGCACATGTTTTTCAAGGCGAACGACACCTACCCGGAGCCGGACGCTTTCATTGACCGCGCCGCCGACTTGGGTGCGCTGTTTAACGCCACGACGCGGGAAGAGCTCGTCAACTATTACGTGACGGTGGTCTCGGATTCCGTGGAAGGGGGCATGCGCTTCCTCAACGCAGCGCTTCGGGGTGCCCAGTTCCGCGCCGACGAACTCGCGCGCGAGAAACAAGTAGTACTCGGGGAGTACGATCGCGCGGAGTCCTCACCCTTCTTTCGTTTGGATGAGACAATCGGGCGTCGCCTCTGGGGCAGCTTCTGGAGTCGGAAGAATACGATCGGTGATCGAACCGTCCTGCAGAACGTGACGCCTGAGCAGATGCGGACCATCCGCAACATCTACTATGTCCCCAACAACTCCGCCGTCATCGTTGCAGGTGATGTCCAGGCCGCGGCTATGTTCGCTCTCGCGGAGCGCGTGTTTGGCGATTGGCCGCGTGGCCCCGATCCCTTCGCCAGTGCGCCGGTTCCCAATGTCCCCCCATTGCGCGAGAACGCGGGAATCATCGTCGAGGAGGACGTGAACGCAGTGACCGTGCAAATCCAATGGCATGGTCCAAGCGCGTCCAAGGACGAAGCGGCCACCTTTGCCGCAGACGTGTATTCCGATGTGCTCAACCAGCCCACCTCCCGCTTCCAGGAGCGCCTAGTCGAGAGCGGGCTCTGGCAGGGCATCGTGGTCAACTATTACACGCTCAATCACGTCGGTCCCATCACCGTCAGCGGTCAAACCTCGCCGGAACAGCTGCGTGAGGCACTCGCCGCGCTCCACCGAGAACTTCGCGCGACGCTGGAACCCAACTACTTCGTGGCCGAGGAACTTGAGGCCGTGAAGGCGCATCGCGCGGTGTCTACCGCGTTTGGTCAAGAGCGCGCCACGGAGAATTCTCACACCATCGGATTCTGGTGGGGTGTGGTGGGTCTGGAGTATCACCTGCGCTATATCGATGAGATGGCGGGGCAAACGCCCGCGGACCTGCAGAACTATGCCCGCAGCTTTATCATCGGAAAGCCGCACATCACAGGCGTGATGCTGCCGCGCGGTACCATGCGCGCGCTCAATCTCACCGAGACTGAACTCGCCAATATCGGGGGTGACCGCTGATGCGATTGCTCCTCCTGCTCGCATTCGTCGCCGGCACGCTGTCAGCGCAATCATTGCCCGATACCGGCACTATCCGCTTCGACGTGGACGGTGTCCGCGTGATCCATCGGCAGACCAATAACAATCTCGTCGTCGCAAACCTGTATATGCTCGGTGGCGTGCAACTCGCAACGCCGCGCACCGCTGGCCTTGAGACCATGCTGCTCGAAGTCAGCGAGCGCGGTACGCAACGATACCCGGGCGATCAACTGCGCCGCGCGATGGCCCGCACCGGTAGCGAGATAGGCGTGATTCCGCATCCGGACTGGACCATTTTTGGTCTTCGAACCACCACGGACCAACTCGACTCCACGTGGAGCATCTATACCGATCGTCTCTTGCAGCCATCCCTCTTGGCGGCAGACGTCGAATTCATACGCGACACTCGCGCGTCGGGTCTCGATCAGCGCGTGGATTCCCCTGATGCGCTTTTGGAGTATCTCGCGGATAGCGTGGCCTTCGTCGGACAGCCGTACGGCCTCTCTCCCGTTGGGACCTCGGCGTCCGTGCGCGCCATCACGCGCGAGCAGATGCTCGCCTTTCACCGCGAGCAGTTCGTGCGTTCGCGCATGATGTTGGTGGTGGTGGGCAACATCCCGCGTGCCAAGCTACAGACGATGGTGCGCGGGACGTTGGCCACACTGCCGCGAGGTGACTATCGCTGGGCGGCACCCCCCGCGGGCGCGGTACGCGTCGGACCCAACGTCTACATTGAGCCGCGTCGATTGCCCACGAACTACATCTTGGGATGGTACGAGGGCCCGCCGGCGAATCATCCGGATGTGCCCGCCTTCCGAGTCGCGAATGCCATTCTCTCCGGCCGACTATTCAGCGAGATTCGTTCGCGCCGCAATCTGACCTACGCGGTTGAGGCGAGGTTCCGGGACCAGGCCCTGACTTCGGGCGGCCTCTACGTCACCACCACACGCCCAGACACGACGCTGGGCCTGATGAAGGTCGAGATTCGCAACCTGCAGAGTTTCACCATTCCTACGGAGAACCTGCGTCCGCTTATCCAACAGTTCCTCACGGAATACTTCATGGATAATGAGACCTCGGGCGCGCAGGCCGACTTTCTCGCGCGCGCAGAGCTGTACCGAGGGGACTTCCGCGCCGCAGAACGCTTTGTGGCCGACTTGCGCGCGGTCACGGGCGAGGATGTGCAGCGCGTGGCACGCCGCTACATGCGGGATATTCGCTTCGCGTACATCGGAAACCCGCAGCAGGTGAATCGCTTTCGCATGATGGGCTTCTAGCGCAGCGCAGGGGTCAGCGCGCGCGTGCGTCGAGCACGGTGCGCACCCCATCAAGCGTTCCGCCCACGGCACGCAGCGCCACGAGTGCGTGGTAGATGAGGTCCGCCGCCTCTTCCGTAGCGCGCGCTCTGTCTCCGTCAGCGCACGCCGTCACGAGTTCACTCGCCTCTTCGCCGATTTTCTTGAGCCGCAAATTGCGGTCAGCGAGCAGACGCTGCGTGTAGCCCGTTCCCACCGGCGCCTCCGATGACATGCGTGCCGCAATTGTGGCGTCGAGCGCACTAAGAGCATCACCAAGGGGAATCTCGCCGAAGCAGCTGCGTGTTCCGGTGTGGCAGGCCGGGCCCGCCGGCTCCACGTGAGCGAGCACGGTGTCGGCGTCGCAGTCAGCCCTCAGCGCGCGCACGCGCAACACGTTGCCGCTCGTTGCACCCTTGTGCCAGGGCCCGCGTGACCGACTGAACAGATGCAACTCGCCACTCGCCACCGTGCGTTCCATCGCCTCACGATCCGCGAAGGCCACCATCAACACCCCTCCGGTGCGCACATCCTGCGCCAGGACCGTGATGAGGCCATTGCCCTTCGCAAAATCCAGCGTCCCAATATCAATCATCGAAATAGTCTCGAATGGTAGGAGCGAGCGCCGCATTGCTCGCAATCGCGGAGCCTCTGAAGGCGGAGTGCACGCCGTTCAGGTCCGTGAACACACCGCCAGCTTCCTCGATGATGGGCTGGAAGCAGGCCGCATCCCAGGGATTCACGATTGGGTCCACCATGGCTTCCGCCCGGCCAGTCGCAACAAGCAAATACCCGTAGCAGTCGCCCCAGGTGCGAGCGATGGATGCTTCACCAATCAGCGTGCGCCAGCCATCGAGCTTGCTTCGCTGCCTGAAGGTACGCTCGTCCGTAATGAGCACGGTGGCACCGGCCAGCGTCGAGCAGTCACTCACACGCGCGCGCTGACCATTCCACCAACAGCCCTCGCCAGGTGCTGCCGCAACCAGTTCATCAACGGCAGGAAAAAATGCCGCGCCAGCCAACACACGCTCGCCTTCCACCAGCGCCACAAGCGATCCCCAGAGCGGAACACCGCGAACAAAAGACTTCGTGCCATCAATTGGGTCGATCACCCATTTCCGCCCACTCGTTCCCGGCTTTTCGCCCATCTCCTCGCCGAGGATGGCATCGTTTGGGTATCGCGTCGCGAGCCAATCGCGCGCGGCCTGCTCGGACTCCCGGTCAGCAATTGTCACTGGAGATCCATCCGGTTTGGTTTCCACCGTCAACAAGGAGCGGTAATGCGTGAGCGCCACCGCGCCGATATGGCGCGCCAGTTCCGATGCCGCGTTGAGGAGTTCGTTGCTCACGCGGCCACCTCGGGCACGGGCACATTGCGCACGGGCACTCGAGCCGCCCGCATCGCCCGCTTGAGCGTGCCTACACTGGTCGTGCCGTCGTGGAGGATGCCCGCCACCAGCGCGGCGTCTGCTCCACCCTCCGTAATAGCGGCGCACACGTGCGAAGCGTGGCCGGCGCCACCCGACGCAATGACCGGCACGCTCACCGCCGCGGAAACCGCCCGCGTCAGATCGAGGTCGTAACCAGTACGTGCACCATCCCGATCAATGCTCGTGAGCAGAATCTCGCCGGCTCCCAGCGCGGCGCAGCGCACGGCCCATTCCACGGCATCGAGCTCCGTTGGCGTCCGCCCGCCTGCCACGTAGACCCGCCAGCGATCACCATCGCGCTTGGCATCTATGCTCGCCACGATGCACTGCGCGCCAAAGCGCTCGGCGCCTTCCGTAATCAATTCCGGACGTCGCACCGCTGCGCTGTTTACGCCGACCTTGTCGGCACCGGCACGTAAGGCGGCAGACATCGCCGTCACAGAATCGATGCCTCCCCCGATCGTCAACGGAATAAACAGGCGCTCCGCAGTGCGGCGCGCGAGCGCAAGCGTGGTGCTGCGCTGCTCGTGCGTCGCGGTGATGTCGAGGAACACGATCTCGTCCGCACCCTCGGATTCGTAGCGCATGGCAAGCTCAACGGGATCACCCACATCACGAAGGCCAACGAACTGTGTGCCCTTCACCACGCGGCCTTGGTCAACGTCGAGGCACACGATAAGCCGTCGCGTCAGACTCACTCGACCTCCAGCGCGATGGCGCCCTTGGTCGAGAACACCGCGCCACTATCGCGCGCGGCATCCCGAATGGCAAAGCCGAGGGCCTTGAATGCGGCTTCCACAATGTGGTGGCGATCCTCGCCCCGCAGCACGCGGATATGCAAAGTGAACTTGGCGGCATCGCAGAACGAACGCATCCAGTGATCGTAAAGCGAACTCGGAATCGGCCCTTCGTAGAAGGGGCGCCCGCCCACATCAAGCACCGCCTGCACCAGGGCTTCATCCATTGGCACCGTACAATCGCCATAACGCGCCGCTGTGGCGGGCATCACCTTGGCCATCGCCGGGCCAACGGTGAGCGCCACATCCTCAATGAGGTGATGCCGCATGTCACCGCGCGCATGGATTGTGAGATCCACGCCGCTGTACTTGGCGAGCGCCGTCATCATGTGGTCGAGAAAGGGCACGGAGGTGTCCACCACCGCGACTCCCGTACCGAGCTTGGCCTCCACGCGAATCTGTGTCTCTTTGGTGGAGCGCTCCACAACAATCGGCTTCTCGGTTTTACTCGCCTTGCTCATTCGGCAAACTCCTCGGCGACGACGCGAGCGTCGAGCGCATCTGTATAAAGGGCCATTCCGAGCACCGCCGCAGCCACGCCGCGATCTTCCAGCGCCTGGAGGTCCAGCATCGAGCTCACGCCGCCGGAGGCAATGACCGGCCAAGGCGCGGCGTCCACGACATCGGCCATCAAGGCCAGATCCGTACCCTGCATCTTGCCTTCCTTGTGGACGGCGGTCACCAGCAGACCAGCGAGTGACAAGTGCTCAAGCTCACGGATCAAGTCCAGCACCTCGCGCGAGGTCTCCTTGGCCCACCCACGCGTGACGACCGTGCGGAGATTCACATCCGCCGCGAGGACGATGCGCTGCGGAAAGCGCTCAGTCTGCTCCGCCAACCACTCCGGATCTTCTACGCCACGCGTGCCGACCACCACGTACTCAGCACCATCGTCGAGCAGGGTGGCCAAGGCCTCCTCGTCGCGGATGCCGCCACCTACCTGCGCAGGGACACCGCTGCGCGTGAGAATCTCGCGAATCAAATCCCGGTTGTTGCCACGGCCGGTGGCTGCGTCGAGGTCTACCAAGTGCAGACGACTGAAACCCGCCGCGACCCATCGTTGGGCCACGAGCAGTGGTTCGTCGAGCCGAACTGCTTCCTTGGCATAGTCACCGCCTACCAACTGCACACAGTGGCCATCGCGCAGATCAATTGCTGGAATCGCTAGCATCAGTTGTTCTCAGGTCGGTTCAAAGTGCGCCCCGCTTCGTCAAGAAAGGCATTAACGAAGCGCAGGCCAGGTGTTGAGCTCTTTTCAGGATGAAACTGCACGCCTACACAGTTACCATGCCGCACGGCAGCGGGAAAGCGATCGCCACCATGTTCGGACCACGCCGTCACGGCCGACGCATCCAGCGCGCGACAGGCAAAGCTGTTGGCATAGTATGCGATATCCAGGCCGCTCGTCGCGAACAGCGGGTCCGTCGCCGACTCCAGCGCATTCCAGCCAATCTGCGGCAATCGCGCCGCGCTCAGCTTGGTCACGCGCCCTTTGATCACGCCGAGCCCAAGTCCATCGCCTTCCTCGCTGTCGTCGAACAGCAACTGCATACCGAGGCAGATGCCGAGCGTCGGCAAGCCTCCGAGTATCGCGTCCCGCATCGCAAGCCGCCCCACGGCCAAGCGCGCCGCCGCCGGCGCGAATGCCCCGACTCCGGGCAGTACCAACACATCGGTATCAAGCACGGCCGTGCTCGCGTTGGTCTCCACGCGTACACTCCGGACAGGTCCCGCGAGTGTCTTGACGAGCGAATGCAGATTCCCGGCGCCGTAATCGAAGACAGTTACGCGCATCACGGCCACACCTCATTGGCTACTGCCAGCACGCGCTCCAAGTCGGCCCACGGTGCAAGCCCGATGCGGAGCGCTTCGCCGATTCCCGGTAGGCCGGAAAAGGCGCGCACACCGATGCCCTGTGCACGGAATCGCTCGGCGATGGCTGACGCAGAATCCGCGACTTCAAGAAACACGAAATTTCCTTCCGAGGGCCACACCTTCACACCGACCCGACCACGCAGCGCGTCCGCGAGGCGCGCGCGCAAAGCGCGCGCCTCTGTCGCCTTGTCGCGCACCCAGTCCGCATCCGAGGTCAACGCCGCAACCGCTGCGCGCTCCGCCACGCTATTCACCTTGTAGGGGCCGCGCGCCTTGGTCACCGCGGCGACGAGCGCGGCTCCGCCAACACCATAACCGATGCGCAAGCCAGCGAGACCCCAAGCCTTTGAGAAGGTGCGCGTGACCAACACGTTCTCTCGTCCGGCGGCCTCAACGCGCAAATCGTGCGCATCGGTGAACTCGGCGTACGCCTCGTCGAGCAAGACCACGCCAGGCGCCTGATCGAACAATCGCAGCAGTTCGTCGCGTGGCGTCACGGTACCGGTTGGATTGTTCGGCGAGCAAGCATAGATGAATGGCGCGCCCGTCGCCAAGAGTCCATCCACGTCCATCGCGCCATCACGTCGCAGCGGCACGGCTATGGGACGCAGCTTGTTCAGTCGCGAAAACGTGGGCACCATCGAAAACGACGGATCGGCGTGCGCCACCTTGCCATCCACGCCGCCAACCGCGCGCAGACACGCGTCAATCACGTCGTCGCTCCCACAGCCTCCGACGATGTTCGCGGGCGACAATCCCAGTTGCGAGGCAAGTACGGACGTCAATCCGCCAGCACTCACGGCGGGATACTCGCGCACTGTGGCGAGCTCACTGCCCTGCACCGCACGTAATGCGGCTGGCGGCGTGCCCCAGAGGTTCACGTTGTCGCGCAGGTCGAGCGTGACGTCGGCAAGTACCGACGGCGCGTAGAGTGGGATCTGCGAGAGGTCTTCGCGGAATGTCATGGCGTCGCCTCCCACTGACGCGCGGCAGCGGCGTGCGCGGGCAGGCCCTCGGCCGTGGCAAAGACGTCCACGTCGCGAGCGAGTGCACGCGCCGCATCGCGATCAATGCGCTGCCAGGTGGTCCAGCGCACGAAGTCGAGCGTGGAGAGTCCAGACCAAATGCGCGAGAGGCCACCCGTGGGCAGCACGTGATTGGCACCACTCATGTAATCGCCAAAGGCCACGCTTGCCGTCTCGCCAACAAAGATGGTGCCGGCACTGCGTAGCTCAGCAAGCATGCGATCCTGCACAGAGGGTGCGACCGCCAGCAGCAAATGTTCTGCTGCCCAACGATTGGCGAACTCGACAGCGTCAACAAGTGAGTCCACGACAACAATGCCACCGCGGGTCGCAAAGGCCTGGCGAATGACCGTTGCGCGCGGCTCAGCCGCGACGCGCGTCTCGAGCTCACGCTCAACATCTGCGGCGAGAGTCGGTGAATCCGTTACCAACACCACGGCGGCCACCGGATCATGCTCGGCCTGCGCAAGCATTTCACGCGCCACCACGGACGGACTCGCGGAGGCATCCGCCACAACCAGCAACTCGCTCGGCCCAGCTGGTGAATCAATGCCCACCATTCCGGAGACTTGCAACTTGGCCTCGGCCACGTACGCGTTCCCAGGTCCCACGATGCGATCCACTGCGGGAATCGATTCGCTCCCATAGGCCATGGCCGCCACCGCACCGGCTCCACCGACGGCGAACATGCGGTCGACCCCCGCGATGGCCGCGGCGGCCAGCAGCACAGCGCTGGGCGATCCCGAAGCGTCCGGCGGCGAACAGACGATGACCTCCCGCACGCCGGCGACGCGGGCCGGAATGGCGCCCATCAGTAATGAACTCGGATACGTCGCGCGCCCACCGGGCGCGTACACGCCGACTCGAGCGAGCGGGTCGGGTCGGCGACCAATTACCGCTCCATCCACCGTCGTCACTTCACGCGCAGTGGGGCGAAACGCCTCATGAACCGCTCGAATGTTTGTCGCCGCGCGCTCAAGCGCACGCCGAAGCGAGGGGTCCAATGCATCCAAGGCGGCGTCCCAGCGCGCACGCGGGACTTCAAGGGCCGAGAGTGATGCCCCATCAAACTCACGCGCGAACGCGAGCAACGCGGCGTCGCCGTCGCGTCGCACACGGGCAATGATGTCGGCGGTTCGGGTACGCACACCCTCGTCATTCGACGTACTACGATTAAATAACGCGCGGCGCGCCGACTCATCGAGCGTCGCGAGTGTCCCGAGCGCCGCAAACGAGAGAGTGTTCACGCGAGCAACCGTTCGATGCGGGTGACCAAGATGCCCTCGGCGCCAATCGCCTTCAATGCGTTGATGGTGCGATAGATGCCCGAGGCTGGGCACACCGCGTGCACGGCCACCTTGGAGCCGCCGTTCATGACATCAATCACGGTGGGACCAGAGATGCCCGGAAGAATGCGCTTCACTTCCTCAAGCTGGGCGCGAGGCACGTTGGCCATTAGGTAACGCTGGCCACGGGCGGCAAGCACCGACGATAAGGCATCCACGAGTTCGCGCAGCGTACGATCACGATCGCCAACGGGCGCACGGCCGCTCGCCGGTCCAGCGACGATGAGCCGCGCCGTGGACTCCAGCACAGTCGCAATCTCACGCAAGCCATTCACGCGGAGCGTGGAACCGGTGGAGGTCAAATCCACGATAACGTCGGCGATCCCCAAGTGCGGCGCGATTTCCACAGCCCCCGACACGGGCACCAGCTCGACGCGCTTTCCGAGCTCTGCAAAGAAGCGCGCGGTCAACTGGGGAAACACCGAGGCCACGCGCGTCCCGTCGGCAACGTCCGCGAGACTGCGAACAGTGGACTCCTCCTTAGCCGCGACCACTAAGCGGCAACGACCAAATCCGAGGTCGAGACGAGACTCCAGCGAACGCGCGGACTCGTTGACCAAATCCCAACCCGTGATGCCGGCGTCGGCAGCGCCGTCCGCGACGAACTCGGGAATGTCCTGCGCGCGGACGAAGATGGCTTCGAACTCGCCGCCGAGGGAGGCAACGAGCGCGCGTTCGGATGAGGCGCGCACCTCAAGTCCGGCGTCGGAGAGTAGCGACCGGGCCTCGTCATGGAGGCGGCCCTTGTTAGGAATGGCAAGACGAAGCATCGGCGGTTGAGCGAGAGACGAAGTAAGGACAAACGAAAAGACCCGTCCGGGCGGTCCGGGCGGGTCGAGGGGCTTGGCGGCTGCGCGTGAAGCCTGTTCTACCGGCTCCCGGCCATGCACGTCCGTCCTCGACCCGTCGGGCCGTGGCGATGATGCACATGATGGTGGCGGTTCAGCAGCATGGGCGGAAGCATAGTTGGACGAGACCTCCCGAGCAAGCCTTGTCCAGCTACCCCGAACGGGAACTGGGAAGCCGTTGTGGGAGTTCGACTTGGCATCACAACAGTGATTGTGATATTTTTCACAACCTGCGGATGACTCCGCGGATACCACAACTCCTCACATTTTTATCTGTTCGGCCTGGAGGCCATTTCTCAATGCAGTTCAAGTCCGTGGCGCTCGTCGCGAGCGCGATCATGTTCGCCGCCTGCGGCGGCGGTTCCGAGACCACCCCGGCGACCGAGACCCCGGCCGCCACCCCGGCTGCTGAGGCCGCTCCGGCTGCTGGTGCCGTGACCATGGCGCCCGCCACGGGCACCGTGCACGAGATCAAGATGGTCGGTGATGACAAGGGCTATCGCTTTGAGCCAGCCAACCTGACGATCAAGTCGGGTGACGCCGTGAAGTTCGTCGCGGTCTCTGGCTTCCCGCACAACGTTGCGTTCACTGGCGCCGCGCTGGCTCCGGCTGTGAAGTCGCAGCTCGACGCGAACTTCGGCACCTCGCGCATGGCCGAGCTGTCGTCGCAGATGTATCTGGCCGCCAACGAGGGCTTCACCCTCTCGTTCGCCAACATCCCGGCCGGCACGTACGACTATAATTGCACCCCGCACCTCGCCATGAACATGAAGGGCGTGATCACGGTGCAGTAAGGATTGAGTCGCCGCGCCGCGAGGCGCGGACCTCATAAAACGGGCGGTGGCGAGTCTAACTCGCCGCCGCCCGTTTGCGTTGGTCCCACTTCTCTGCTACTAGTCACAACATGCCACCGGCCACAACACGCTCTCGTCCACCCCAGCGTCCACTCACCGGGATGCTTTGGCTTGGCGCGCGACTGACGTTGGCGCTACGACGCACCCGTCGCTTTGTGCGTTGGTGGTTGGCCGTCGGTGGCACGGCCGCGGTGATTGCATTGCTGATACCTGTTGCGATGGGCGATCCGCAAGCTGAGCTGCAGCTGCAGATGGAGCGGGCGGCAGCCGACACGTTGCGCACCTCCGCCGCGCTCGCCCGTGCACGACAGCGCGCCGCGGCCGCGGACTCGAGCCTGAGCGCGGCGCTCGCGGTTGTCACCACGCCCGCGCCCGTCGCTCGCCGCCCTGCCGTGAGGGCAACACCACCACGCTCTCTGGCTCGAGCGATTGCGGCGGCCAACGTCGCGCGTGCGCGTGATCTGGTTCTCGCCGTCGCTGGACACCCTGCCGTAGCTACCGGCCCAAGAATGCGCGCGACTGCCGACTCGTTTCGTACTGCTCAGTCAGCTTCGGAGTCAACACGACTCGCTGGTGTGATTATCGCGATGGCAGAGTACCGACTACGCACACTTGGGGAAGCGAGAACCCCGACCGTGCAGTCCGAACGTATCGTGCCGCCCGCAGTGTTCGACACCGCCGTCATAGCAGCTATCATGAGAGCGGAGCGCGATACGCTCGCCGCGGCGCAGCGTGCGTACGACGACGCCGTGCGCGCATTGAACGCGGAGCTCGAGGGCGTTGCGGCCGCGCGGTCCAGCGTGCCGGTGGTATCGCCCGGGCTCGCTATGCTCGCGTTGGTGTTGATTGGCCTGCTCGTGCGGATTGGTGCCGCCTTACTTCGTGAGTTGGGTGAGCCGCGTGTCGCACACCCGCTTGAGGCCGAGCGGGCCGTGGGTGCACCGGCGCTCTCGTTGGTCCGCGATGGCTTGCCCGAAGGTCCACTCCGCTTTCGCCCCAGCGGCGTAGATCCATTCCGCGTGCTGTATTTGCAATTGACCTCCACGGGAACTCGCACACGCGCGGTAATTGTCACCGGTGAGGACGGAGTGGTGGTCGCGGCTGTCGGAGCGCGACTCGCAATCGCTGCCGCGGCGGATCACCGCACCACGCTCGTCGCGGAGTGCGACACCGAACAGATCGCCCTGGCGCGAGTCTTTCGAGATCATCCAGAGCCAGGCGTCAGCGACGCATTGGCAGGCGCATTCACGTGGCGCGAAGTCGCGCGCAACGTGGGCTCAAGTGACGGCCTTTCCATTGCGATGTTGCCCGCCGGCACAACGCGTGATGCGGCGGAGCCTGAGCGTCGTGCCGAAGCACTCGCGGACTTCCATCGCTTTCGTGAGAACTTTGAGTTCTCCATTGTCGCCGTCGCCCTGCGTGATCTCGTGGAAGCGCGCGCCATGCTTCCCGGCGCGCCGGTGGTGTTGGTCGCCCTCGTGGGCGAGACACCGCTCGCCGCGTTGCAGCGCGCTACGCAAGTGGTCGAAGTCGGGCATGACCCGGTGCATAGCTTGGTGCTGTGGGACGCCCCGGTCCCAGATCTTCCCTCGCGCGCGGAGCTTGCGGCCTGGCTGTCAAAGCGAAAAGGGAGAACACCTGGCGGCTCATTCAAAGCGGTTCAAGAAGCCATCAAAAAGCCACAATAAGACATCTATCGGAACACAATGGACTATTTGGTCGGAGATGCGCTTGCCAATCTTGAGCGCGGTCACCTAGGGAGATTGTGCATCTGGGCCGTCGGGTCCATCGCCGGGGGCCTGCTCGCCGTTCTGCTGGCCCGTCGCATGAAGCCCGCGCAGCAGAGCTTTTGGCGGCACCTTGGAATTCAAAGCGGCGCCTGGGGCGTCGTGGACCTGTTGATTGTCGCGGCAGCCTGGAGAGGCATCGCAGCGCGAGACCTCGCGGGGGCCATAGCCCTCGATCGTTTTCTTTGGCTCAACATCGGGCTTGATGTCGGCTATGCGATGCTGGGGATCACTCTGATGGCATTTGGGTTTAGCGCCCCCCGTCGCCCCGGACTCATCGGTGCGGGCGCGGCGATCGTCGCCCAAGGTGCGGCGCTCGCAATTCTCGATGCGCAACTGAGCGCGTACATCGTGCGTTAGCTCTGACCTCGCACTAAGTTCCCGCAACACAGATGACTGGCTACTCTGATCGCATCAATCACGCCTTCGCCTTCGCGGCGAAGCATCACGACCGCCAAGTGCGGAAGGGCACTCGCCTGCCCTATCTCACGCATCCGGCCAACGTGGCGCTGATTCTCACGCGATACGATCGCGACGAGGACACGGTGATCGCGGGCATCCTGCACGATGTCGTTGAGGATTGTGTGCGCGACGGTTGGACGCGCGAGATGCTGGAAGAACGAATCGCGGCAAAGTTCGGCCCGCCCGTGCTTGAGGCTGTACTCGCGGTCACCAAGCGCAAATTCGATGATGAGGGCGTTGAGCTTTCGCGCGAGGACATTCGGCGCGACTATCTCGAGCGTCTCGCCACGGCGAGCGACACTGCCCGCTGGGTCTGCGCGGCCGATAAAGTGCACAACGCCGGGAGCATCCTGGCTGACCTGCGTCGCACCATCGATCCCGAGAGCGTCTGGGGGCGTTTCGGAGGCGGACGCGTCGGCAGCCTACAATGGTACCGCGACGTACGAAACCGCCTAGAGGCCGTCGGCTTCGACGCGCCCATCGCGCGTGAACTCGGCGATCTGGTCGCTGAACTCGAGAAGCGTTAGTCGGGCCCTAGCGCCCCGCCCCGCTCGTGGCCGGATACGTCCGCTCCACGTACTCATTCAGAATGACGAGGAACTCGGGTACGATGTTGTCGCCCTTGAGCGTCACCCGCAGTTTGCCATCTACGTAGACGGGAGCCTTCGGTTCCTCGAAGGTGCCGGGCAAGGAAATGCCGAGGTTCGCGTGCTTGGACTCGCCCGGCCCATTCACCACGCAACCCATCACAGCAACCTTCATCTCTTCGACGCCCGGGTGCGAGTCGCGCCAGAGCGGCATTTGGTCGCGCAAGTAGTTCTGAATGTCCTCAGCCATCTTCTGGAAGAAGGTCGAGGTGGTGCGACCGCAGCCCGGGCAGGAGGTGACCTGCGGCGTGAACGAGCGAAGCTCCAGCGATTGGAGCACCTGCTGCGCCACGAGAACTTCCTCGGTGCGATCGCCACCGGGACGCGGGGTGAGCGACACACGTATGGTGTCGCCGATGCCTTCCGCAAGAATCAGCGAGAGCGCGGCCGTGGTGGCGACCACGCCCTTGGTGCCCAGTCCGGCCTCGGTCAGTCCGAGGTGCAATGGATAGTCGCAGCGCGTGGCGAGACGGCGATACACTGTCAGCAGATCCTGCACCTGCGAGATCTTCGCAGAAATAAGAATCTGGTCGTGGCGTAAACCCGTCTCCTCGGCGAGCGCCGCCGAGCGGAGCGCCGACTCCAACATCGCCTCGAAGTACACTTCCTTCGCCTCGAGCGGGTTCGTCAGTTTGGCGTTCTCGTCCATCATCTGCGTAAGCAAATCCTGGTCGAGCGATCCCCAGTTCACACCGATGCGCACGGGCTTGTCGTTGTCCACGGCGACTTGCACGATCGTGCGGAAGTTGTCGTCGCGATGCTTAGTCCCAACGTTGCCCGGATTGATGCGGTACTTCGCCAACAGCTCCGCGGTCTTCGGATACTTCCTGAGAAGTAAGTGGCCGTTGTAGTGGAAGTCGCCGACGATGGGTACATCAATGCCCTTGTCGGCGAGACGCTGCATCAGCTCTGGGACCGCGGCGGCGGCTTCATCGTTGTTTACCGTGATGCGCACGATCTGCGAGCCGGCGCGCCACAGCGCCGCCACCTGCGTTGCGGTGCCTTCCGCGTCAGCGGTGTCGGTGTTGGTCATGGACTGCACAACAATCGGATGGTCCGACCCCACCTTCACGGAGCCTACGGAGGCAGTTACGGACTTGCGGCGGGGCTTGAATGGCGACGGCACGGAAAATCGGCGAAAAAATGATGAGGACGGGGCGGGGAAGGTCCCGGCGCCGGCGTATTGCTCCATACAATGGTAGCAACGCACGGGGGCTATCCCAACGGTCCCGCCGGACGCGCGAACCCTGCTCGGGGTCACGTGTCCCGGAGGCCAACTTGGTAGCGGCCGGCAACGCCTAGCTATTGCGGTGCGTTCCCGTCCACCCTAGCTTTACTACGTCTCTCAGACTTTCTGGGAGATGGTCCAGCGCGAGGGACCATAGAGTCTCGCGAGTACGATTGTGCAGGTGCGGCGCGTTCCGCTCCCAGCATCAATCAACATCATCAGGAGTAGGGAATGCGTACGACCGGCAAGGTGAAGTGGTTCAACGATGCGAAGGGTTTCGGGTTCATCACGCCCGACAACGGCACCAAGGATTGCTTCGTGCACTACAGCGCGATCCAGGGTTCCGGCTTCAAGTCGCTCGCCGAGGGTGACACCGTAGAGTTTGACATCGTGCAGGGGGCCAAGGGTCCGGCTGCCGAGAACGTCTCTAAGGTTTCGTAACCACGAGCCGGCACAATCGGGCGGGGCCCGGAGCGAAAGCTCCGGGCCCCGTTTGATTTCCTAGGCTCGTTCTGGCATCGCGTTGCGCGGCGGTCTTCCGCGCCTCCGCCTCACCACGGTCTCAACGGCGGCCTCCAAGCGCTCCTGAACTTGTCGGCGAACCGCGTTGACATCGACGCCAATCTGGATGTAGGCGCCGACGTGCAGACTCCCCACAAATGCGGCCTCCAGATCTGGACGACCAGACTCTGGACTTCGCCCCAGCAAACGCCTGGCGAGCTGGAAGGCTTGTGTGGTCGGTATGGACAGACCTCTCGAGAGCTCCAAGGACAGAAGCAAGTCCTCGATCAGGGCAACCGGAATGCGGCGTTCAACGCCCTGACGTCCCGGCGCGATTGCATCCGATCCAATCCGCAGGAGCAGGTTGTCGAATGACTTCTGCTCAATCTCTAAAATGTCCGCAGCGGTTGCCCCTGTGACAGCTCGCAAAATAAACTCACGGTTTAGGATATCATATCCTAAACCGTGAGCTGTGCAAACGCTATATGAATACAACTTTCTATAAAGTTTCTATTGGCTTAAATCCATAAAATTCAAAGCGATGCGCTAATTGAAACGCGTGCGTCAACAAGCTGCGCGGCTACCGATGCCGGACCAGTGCCTCCGGCGATGTTTCGGTGCTCCAGTGAGCGCTCAGGCGTCAACTCGACCAAAACATCCGTCTCAAAAGATGCGTGCGCAGCCGCGAACGAGCCAAACGGTAACGCAGCGAGGTCCACGCCAGCCTCCTCAGCCTCGCGCACCAAACGCCCCACCGCACCGTGCGCCTCGCGGAAGCTGACCGACTTTCGCACCAGGTAGTCCGCAAGATCCGTGGCCATCATCGCTCCACTGACGGCCTCGCGCATCCGTTTGATCTCAAAGCGCAACGTCGCAATCGAACCAGCGACCGCTGGCAGCAGCAACTCCATCCCGTCCACGGCATCAAAGAGGGCGCGCTTGTCTTCCTGTAGGTCCTTGTTGTAGCCACTCGGCAGTCCCTTAAGGGTGCCCACCAGTGCAACCAAGTCCCCGAGCATCCGCGCGCCTGATCCACGCGCCAGCTCGAGTGCGTCGGGATTCCGCTTCTGCGGCATCATCGAGGATCCCGTCGAGTACGCGTCACCGTAGCGGACAAATCCAAATTCACTGGACCCAAAGAGAATCAGGTCCTCGGCAATTCGGGAGCAGTGCGTGCCCAGCATCGTGAGGGCGAACAGGGCTTCGGCGATAAAATCGCGATCACCAACGGCGTCGATGGAATTTGCGGAGATGCGCTCAAAGCCGAGCTCATCACGTAGTTGATCCCGAGGGATCGGGAACGCCGAGCCAGCGATAGCGCCAGAGCCGAGTGGAAGAACGGCGGCCGCACGGCGGGCCGCCGCGATGCGCTGACGGTCCCGTCCCAGAGCCCAGAAGTGCGAAAGCAACCAATGCGCCACCGAGACGGGTTGCGCGCGCTGCAGGTGGGTGTAGGCAGGCATGATGGCCTCGCGATGCGTCTCCGCCTGAAGCAGAATGGCTTCCTGCACCTGGCGCACGAGAACATCCACACGATCGAGGGCGGCCATGCTCCACATGCGTGTGTCCGTCGCTACTTGGTCGTTTCGACTGCGTCCGGTATGCAAGCGTCCGGCTGGCCCAGCCACCTCGAGGTGCAGGAGGCGATCAACGAAGGTATGCACATCCTCGTCGGAGGCGATGGGTGCTTCTCCCGCGGCGATGCGATCGGCAACACGATCAAGACCTTCGCGTACGATTCGCGCGTCTTCGGCGGTGTACACACCGGCGGACGAAAGCGCCGACGCCCACGCTTTGGACAGCCGGACATCGAATGGCCAGAGTCGAAGGTCGGTGCCGATGGAGCGGTTTACCGCCTCGAGTTCAGGAGCCGGCCCACCCGCGAAGCGGCCACCCCACAGCTTATGAGAGCCGTCAGTGCTACTCACGAAAAACTCCCGCGCCACTCACGACGCCGAGGAGAGCGACGCCGCAGAAGATAGCGCATAACTATGCGATGAATGGAAAAATCAGGGACAGGAAAACTATCGGTTCTGCTTGGCGAGCCCACCGAGACGGCGAGCGAGGCGCTCGCGAGCGGCTTCGGACCGGCAAATCATCAGGATGGTGTCGTCGCCGGCAATGGTGCCCAAAATATCGTTCGCTGATTCGGAATCGATGGCTGAGGCCACGGGTTGCGCCCCTCCGATCACGGTCCTGAGGACGAGGAGCGGACCCACTCCGTCAAGGGAGAGAAAGAGCTGCGGGAGAATAGCCGCGAGCGGTGCACGGGAGCCATCGTCGCCGCTCGCGTCGCCCGCGATATACCGAGTCCCCTCAGGCGAAGGCACCCGCGCAACACGGAGATCGCGTAGGTCACGGGAGAGCGTGGACTGTGTGACTTCCCACCCCTGTTTATGCAAGAGCTGGCGCAGCTCCTCCTGGCTCCCGATCTCTCGGGTGCCTATGAGCTCAAGAATGGCATGTTGGCGCTCGCGCTTGCTGGCGGTCACTGGGTGCAGGTGGGGGATGGCGGAGTGTAGCACTGGGCAAGCGGGGTCGGAAAGGAGATTGACTATCCGCTCCAGCATTATTATGCATTAAAGGTGCATAAGATTCCAGTAGGCGTCCTCGGCGCTTCAGGTTACGCCGGACGCGAGCTGTGTGCGTTCATCGCCCAGCACCCACGCCTCCATCTCGCCTTCGCCACCGCCAACGCGCAGCGCGGCGAGCAACTGGAATTGCCGGGTGGAGTGGTCACGTTTGTTGCCACTGAAGACGCGCCTCTCGCAGCGGCGGCGCTCGTGTTCTCGTCTCTCCCGCATGGTGCGAGCGCGCAATGGGTCGCGCGCGCACGCGCCGCCGGTGCCCGCGTTGTGGACCTCTCCACCGACCTGCGAATCGGCAACGATGCGGTGGAGACCGTCCCTTATGGCCTCACCGAGTGGCAACGTGACGCGGTGCGCGGTGCGCAGGTGGTGGCGAACCCCGGTTGTTATCCCACCTCGGCGTTGCTCGCGTTGCTCCCGTTGCTCGAGGCGGATCTGATTGCCCCAGGTGCGACGGTGTCGGTGCACTCCGCCAGCGGCGTGACCGGAGCGGGACTCAATCCGCGCATTGATCTGCTCTTTGGTGAAGTGACGGAAAACTTTCGCGCCTACGGCGTCGGCAACACGCATCGGCACTTGAACGAGATGCGTGCCGCTGTCGCCATGACCGGCGCGAACTGCGATTTGCTCTTCACGCCGCACCTGCTCCCGACGGCGCGCGGTATTCTCTCGACGATTACGGTGCCATTGCGCACGTCGCCAGCCGACCCACTGGCGCTCTGGCACAAGCGCTACGCGGGCGAGCGCTTCATCGAAATGGTTGAGGCCTTGCCCGAGCTTCGCCAGGTTCAGCGCAGAAACGTCGCGCGCATCGCGGTGCGCCACGTGGAGCATGTCCGCGTCCCAACGCTTCAGATCTTTAGCGCCATAGACAACCTCGTGAAAGGCGCCGCGGGCCAAGCGCTGCAGAATGCCAATCTCATGCTCGGACTCGACGAGTGGTTGGGTTTGCCGCTGTGAGTACCCGCGTGTTCAAGTTCGGCGGCCGCGCCCAAGGCACGCTCGAGCTGCCGTCCCTTCTGGCGCACGTGGCGAACGAGTCAGGCAACTCGGTGGTCGTGGTCCATGGCGGCGGCGATGAAGTGAGCGCTATGCAGCGCCGCCTGGGCATGGAGCCGCAGTTTGTTGGTGGTCGACGAGTGACGAGTGACGCGGATCTCGAAATCGTGCGGATGCTACTCTCGGGCAGCGTCAACAAGCGGCTCGTGGCGCAGTTGCTCACCGCTGGCGCACGGGCCGTGGGCGTCAGCGGCGAGGACGCCAATCTGCTGACGGCCCGAGTGACCGACGAAACCTTTGGACGCGTCGGTCGTGATGTGAAAGCTGACGTTGCAATCCTGCACGACTTGCTCCGCAACAACTGGCTTCCGGTGGTTTCCCCGCTCGCGCGGGACCGAGAGTCAGCTTCCGGAGCCGGTTTGAATGTGAATGGCGATGATGCGGCCACCGCAATCGCGGTCGCCCTCGGCGCCGATGAACTCTGCTTCGTGGCCGACGTGGAGGGTGTGCTTGAAAATGGTGCACCGATAGCGCGGCTTGATTCCCGTGGCATCCAAGACCTCGCGGCGCGCGGCGTGGTGCAGGGAGGGATGCTCGCAAAGCTCGAAGCCGCGGTGGCAGCGCTTCAAGCCGGCGTGGGTGCCGTACGCATCGGAACACTCGATGTCATTCGCGACCCGAAGGCCGGCACCACTATCGCTTCAACCGTTTCCGTTCCTTAAGGATCCTTCCGTGACCGCTGCCGCTCTGCCGATGACTGACGCCCTGCTTGGTACCTACCGCCGTTCTCCGATGGAGTTTGTGCGCGCCGACGGCGTTCGCCTGTTCGACGCCGACGGCAAGTCGTATCTCGACTTCACGTCCGGCATCGCCGTCAATGCGCTGGGCTACAACGACGCCGGGGTGAATGCGGCCATCGCCGAGGCCGCCGCAACGGGACTCCTCCATACGTCCAATCTGTATCGCACCGCACCGGGCGAACTGCTCGCGGACAAGCTGGTTGCGGCGTCGTTCGCCGACCGGGTGTTTTTCTGCAACTCTGGCGCAGAGGCCAACGAGGGTGCGTTCAAGTTTGCGCGGCGTTGGGCGAGAGGTGTGGGGGGACCCGCCAAGCACGAGATCATCTCGCTGCGCGGCGCCTTCCACGGCCGCCTCTTCGGCACGGTAGCCGCTACGGACCGTCCGCAATATCGCAACCAGTTCCGGCCGCTGGCCGGTGGCATTCACATTCACGAGCGGAGCATCGAGGAACTCTCACGCGTCATCTCTGACGCGCAAACGGCTGCGGTCATCGCGGAACCCATCCAAGGGGAGGGCGGCGTACGCGTGCTCGATCACGGCTTTGTACGTGAACTGCGTGCGCTCACCAAGGAGCGCAACGTGCTCCTCATCTTGGACGAAATTCAGTGCGGCTACGGCCGCACAGGGACTTTCTTCGCGTATGAGCAGTACGGCATCACACCGGACGTGCTCACGATGGCAAAGCCAATGGCCAACGGACTGCCGATGGGCGCCGTGCTCCTGACGCAGCAGGTGGCAGACGCCATCGTGCCGGGTGACCACGGGACCACCTTCGGGGGTGGCCCATTCGTGGCGCACGTGGCGAACCACGTATTTGACCGCCTCCATGCGCCGTCCATGCTCGAGCACGTGAAGCGGGAAGGGGAGTGGTTGGGTGACCAGTTGCTCGCCATGGCCGCACGCCTGCCAAAAGTCCGCGCGATTCGTGGTCGCGGCTTGATGTGGGGCGTGGACATCACCGACCCAGCAAAGGACGTGGTGGCCCGCGCACTCGACCTCGGCCTCTTGCTCGTCGGCGCCGGCGACCACACGCTGCGCCTGCTCCCGCCGCTGGTCATCAACCGGCAGGAGTTAGGTGAGGGGCTTGGCAGCTTGGAGCGCGCCATCGGTTGACCCGTGCACCCGGATGTGGCCTCCCCCTCTGGTGGGACGCGACATCCGTGCGCAACATACGGAGCCGTTCTCCCTTGGCCCCCTGATTCGTATGCGCGCTCCGCCACAGCTCGAGCTTCGCAGTTTTGGCCGCACCGCGGCGACCACCATTCTCGGACTCGGCACTCGCCGCCTCGCCGAGGCTGGTCAGCAAGCCACCATACGCGTGGTGCGCGAGGCAATCGATGCCGGCGTCAACGTGCTCGAGGTCTCGCCGGGCTTTGCCGGGGGGCGCGCCGAGAAGTGGATCGCGCTGGCACTCAAGGATGGGTATCGCGAGAAGGTTGCGCTGGTGTGGCAGTGCGCTGCGTACCTACGCGACTACAAGACATCGATGGCGCAGCTGGAGTCAACGCTGACGGCGCTGCGCACCGACCGTGTGGAGGTGTTCTCCTTTCATCAGATGAATTACGACAACGATCCCGACTGGCTCTACGATCACGGAGGGCTCGACGCCGCGCAGGAGGCTCGCGAGCAAGGCCGAACGCGCTGGATTGGGTTTCATAGCGAAAAATCTCCGCACATCGCACTGAAGCTGCTAGCGCGCGGATTTCGCTGGGACGTCGGCTTGATGCCGCTCAACCCGTTTGACGGATCGTTTCGTTCATTTGAGAAACAGGTATTGCCGGAAGTAATCAAGCGCGGCGGTTCGGTGATTGGGACCAAGCTCTTGGCCGGCGGTGCCG
Organism: Gemmatimonas sp.; assembly: GCA_031414535.1. Classification (GTDB taxonomy): domain Bacteria; phylum Gemmatimonadota; class Gemmatimonadetes; order Gemmatimonadales; family Gemmatimonadaceae; genus Pseudogemmatithrix. Next base: position 160,943 of record JANNVQ010000049.1, on the reverse strand, counting down.
TAAATGGTTGCAAGGTGGTGAAGGTGGACGATGCGTTCCGTTATGCTTGGTCATTGCCCGTGAGCTCCGTTCTTGTGGGCTGTGATGCTTCCCCAATCCTCAAGAAGACCCTGAAGGCCGCCGCGACCTACAAGCCGTTCCACGCGGGCGAGATGGATGCGGTACGGACGAAGGCACGTCCGATGGCCGGTGACGGTCGCTTTGAGCGCTACAAGACCACCCTAGAGTTCGACTCCGCGGCAGGCCTCGCGGTACACGGCTACTGACCCTGATTCCCCCAACAATGTCCGTTTCACTTTCGCGCTGCGCCATCGGCGTGGCGCTCACCTTGCTCGTCCCTGCAGCGCTTTCCGCTCAACAGAGGAGCATTCCGGGATTCTCGCGCCAAACAACTGAAGAGCAGCGAACGGCGGAGCGCGCCGCAATGGCACGCCCCGACACCGCGCGAGCACAGGCATTGGCGCGTGCGCTCGCTGATCGCCCCCACATCGCGGGTACGGCCGCGCAGGCGCGCACGCGCGACCTCGTGATTCAGGCCATGCGCGAGGCTGGTCTCAACGCCGAAGTTGGCGAATATCACGTGTGGTTGCCGCACACGGTGGATTACGGCGTGTGGCGCATCAGTCCGACGCCGCGACAACTCGAGTTGCGCGAAGGGCGTGTGCCGGAAGATCCCACGACGATGCAGCACGACGAGTACCCCACCGTGAACGGCTACAGCGGCACCGGTGACGTCACAGGCGAAGTGGTGTATGTGAACTACGGTCTTATCGAAGACTACGCGCAGCTGGATTCCATCGGCGTGAGCGTGCGCGGCAAGGTGGTCATCGCACGCTACGGCGGCAGCTTTCGTGGGATCAAGGCTCGCGAAGCAGAAAAGCGCGGCGCGCTCGCGCTCCTCATGTACTCGGACCCGCAGGACGACGGCTATGTGCGTGGTGACGTCTACCCCGAGGGTGCGTATCGCAATGACCGCGGCGTGCAGCGCGGCAGCGTCATGAATGGTGCGGGTGATCCGTCCACGCCTGGCTATGCGTCGAAGGCGGGCGCGCCGCGCATTCCGCTCGACCAAATGCCGGTGCCGCGTATTCCCGTGCTACCGCTGTCGTACGGCAACGCTATTGAACTCCTGCGTGATGTGCGTGGCCGCGACATTCCGGCCACCTGGCAGGGGGGCTTGTCATTCCGCTATCACGTTGGCCCCGGTCCAGTGGTGGCTCGCGTACGCGTGTTCAGTGACTCGGCGACGGCGGCTCTCAAGCCGATCTGGAACACCTACGGCATTATCCGCGGCACGGACTTCCCCGATGAACTCGTCATCATCGGTGCACACCGCGACGCGTGGAGCCCCGGCGCTGTGGACAATGTGTCTGGCACGGTGAGTGTGGTTGAAGCCGCGCGCGCGGTGGCCGAACAGATGCGCGCAGGCTGGCGGCCAAGGCGTACCTTGGTCTTCGCGACATGGGACGCCGAGGAATGGGGCTTGGTTGGCTCCACCGAATACGTGGAGGACGATTCGCTGCGCTTGATGCGCGGTGCGGTGGCCTATCTCAATCAAGATGTGTCCGCGAGCGGACCTTCGTTCGGTGGCGGTGGCAGTCCGAGCTTGCGCGCGCTCCTGCGCGACGTGGCACGCAGCGTGCCCGATCCCAGCGGCGCGGGCTCCGTATACGAGGTGTGGCGGGGCCGGTCGCGCGTGCCCGAGGGAGAGGAACCGGCGATGGGCGATCCTGGTGGTGGCTCCGACTTTGCTGGCTTCTACAATCACCTCGGGATTCCGCATAGTGACTGGGGGTTTGGCGGCGGCAACGGGATTTACCACTCGAACTACGACTCCTACACGTTCATGGAGCGCTTTGGCGATCCGGGGTATCGGTATCACGCGGCGGCGGCACGTGTGGGGACGCTGATGATGATGCGACTCGCGAATGCCGACGTGCTCCCGTACGACTACGCCGAGTTCGCGCGCACCATGCGGCGCTATCTGGCCCCAGTTGACCGCGCGCTGCGAGAACGCTCGTGGCGTGGGTCATCGGCGCCGCTCGCGGCGGCAATCGACCGCATGGAACGCGCGGCGCAAACGTTCAATGCAACGCGCGATTCCGCTCTGGCGACGGGCATTTCGCGCGCGCGTCAGGTCCCGACGAACGCCGCGCTCCGCGAAGTCGAGCGCGCGATGACGAGGCCGGAGGGCTTGCGTTCTCGGCCTTGGTATAGGAATCTCATATACGTAGCCGACGTGGATAACGGCTATGGGACGATGGTGTTCCCATCGGTGAACGAAGCAATTCGCTACGGCACCGAGGCGGTATTCGCGGCGGAGTTGCAGGATCTCGTCGGGCGTTTTGATGCCGCGACGGCCGCGATTGAACGTGCGACGCGTGCGGTGCGAGGGCAGTAAGGCACAGCCGCGAACGCCGGCGGGGGTGGTTCCGGGACCACTCCCGCCGAGTGAAGGGGCATCGCCGAGTGGCGATGCCCCTTCACGTATATTCCGACCATGACGCTGTCTGCCGACGATCGCGAACGCTACGCGCGCCATCTCAGCTTGCCGCAGGTCGGCGCTGTGGGGCAAGAGAAACTTCGCGACGCGAGTGCGCTGATTGTGGGACTCGGCGGACTCGGTTCACCGGCGGCGCTATACCTGGCAGCCGCTGGCGTGGGGCGGCTCGGCTTGCTTGATCACGACGTGGTTGCCGTGCACAATCTGCAGCGCCAGATCCTGCACGACACCCCGAGTATCGGACGCCCAAAGACAGACTCGGCGCACGCACGCTTGGCCGCGCTGAACCCCGCGCTGCGGCTCGACACTTGGCACGTGGCGCTGACGCGGGAAAACGCGCGTGGCATCATCGGTGATTACGACATCGTGCTCGATGGGACGGATAGTTTTACGACGCGCTACCTCTTGAACGACGCCTGTGTGTTGGAGCGGAAGCCACTGGTACAGGCTAGTGTGCATCGCTTCGAAGGGCAGCTCTCGGTGTTCTCCACGCCAGACGGTCCCTGCTATCGTTGCCTGCATCCTGAGCCGCCTCCCGCGGGCTCTGTGCCCAACTGCGCGGAGGGCGGGGTGCTGGGTGTGCTTCCAGGGTTGCTGGGTACCCTGCAGGCGACGGAGGCCATCAAGTGGATTGTCGGTATCGGTACGCCCTTGATTGGGCGTCTGTTGGCGGTGGATGCATTGGCAATGCGATTCGAGCAGGTGCAGTTTGAACGCGATCCTTCGTGTGCCTGGTGTGCCCAGCGCAGCGAACACGAGTTGCTCGGGAACTACGCCGCGTTCTGCGGTGAGGAGAGTGTGGTGACACTGAATGACGAGGCGCGTGACATTAGTCCACGCGATGCGGCTGCGGCACTGGCCCGCGGCGAGATTCTCGTGCTTGACGTTCGCGAGGAATGGGAATTGGCGACGGTTGCCGTTCCCGGCGCGCGGCATGTGCCCATGGGAACGATTCCCGCCCAGCAGGCCACCTTGCCGCGCGACCGTCCCATCGCCGTGCTGTGTCATCACGGCATGCGTTCGGCGATGGTCGCGGACTATTTGCGCACGGCGGGGCACCAACAGGTACTCAACGTGACTGGCGGGATTGATCGCTGGAGCGTTGATGTAGACTCTGCCTTGCCGCGGTACTGAGCTTGCTGACGCCCTTGGGCTGGGCGCTTCTGATAGCCGCTGGGATCTGGGCGCAGCGGCAGTGGCGCGCCGTGCGATCGGAGCAGCGCTTCCGTCGGCGCTTCCCCGCCAGCCCCGACGGTGTGGTGATTGGGGCAGAGGCGAGGACGTATACCGCGCAGTCGGGGCGGGCGCTCTTGCTGGTGCACGGGTACAACGACTCGCCGGCGTCGGTCGATGACGTTGCGCGAAGACTCCAAGCGCGCGGTTGGACGGTGCGCTTACCGCTACTGCCGGGTCACGGTCGGTCCCTCGAAGCCTGGGATGAGTGGCGGGCGGACCAGGCCGTGAATTTAGTGCGCGAGGAGTACGCGGCTCTGCGCATGCAGTATTCGACGGTCGTCATCGGCGGACTTTCGATGGGCGGCGCACTGGCCTGCTGGCTTGGTGCGGAGGCAGACGTGGACGGGGTGCTGCTGTTCGCGCCGATGCTCTTCGTGCCGCGCTCGATGCAAGTGGCCGTCAGTACCGCGCGCATGTGGGGTTTAGTGACGCGGTACATCAGCGGCGGCGGAGGCCGCTCCATTTGGGATCCCGAAGCGCAGCGCCGCGCGGTGAGTTACGGATGCAGCACGCGGCGTTCGCTCGAGGCGCTCGAGACCATCGCGCAGGGCGCGATTCCTCGGCTCGGATTTGTGAAGGCGCCGGTCCTCGTATGCCAGTCGCGCGAGGACAATCGGCTGCCCGAGGACCAAAGCCGACACGCCTACGCGCGCATCGGCAGCGCCGACAAATCCTCGCACTGGGTGAGCGGCGCGGGACACGTGCTGACGGTGGACTACGGATGGCCAGCGCTCGCTGATTTCGTGGCGGACTGGCTGGATGCTCGGTGGCCGCAACCAGGGCGCAGAGCGCCGCACATCAACTAGATTTCGGATTCAATCTTCAGTTCACCTGCGGAGTTTGTATGGCCGACATCACCTGTGCGCGCTGCGGCGGCACGAAGCCTGGTTTCGAACGCGCCCCATTCCCTGGCGCAATCGGCGCGCGCATCCTCGAGGGCACCTGCCCCGATTGTTGGGGCCAGTGGCTTAAGCAGCAGACGATGCTCATCAATCATTACGGCTTGAACGTGATGGACCCACAGGCGCGGCAGTTCCTTACACGGAACATGGAAGCGTTTCTGTTCAAGACGGGCCAGCAGGACGAGGTTGACACCTCGAAGCTGGGCACCATCGCGCACTGAGCGGCGACGCGTCGGTTGACTTTATTGTCAACTCGCTACTAATTAGGTACATGGTTGCTCGTCCCGCGCCGCAGGTGGCGCTCGTCTGTTTTTCGTTGGTTGACGGTGGCTTGGCGGTGTTAATGCCCGCGACGGCCTCGTCTCGCGCCACCTCGTGGCCTCACGTCCAGTTGCAGGCGGGCGAGGCCCCTGATGTTGTGATTGATGCGCTCGCCCGAAAGCTGCTGGAGCGCAGCCCAGCTTGGCGCGGTCAGGTGGGCGCCTTGGTCGAGGGGGCGCACCTGAACATCACCTACGCGGCCATCTTGCCCGCCGGCTCCACCGCGCCGCGCGGTCACGCGTGGCAGACGGTGCCACGTGGAGGCGGCTCGGCGACCGTGCGAGCGGCGGTCTCACACTTGCGGGATCGTCTAGACCGCGAGCCCGTGGCGTTTCGGCTGCTAGGGCCGACGTTCACGCTCTCAGACCTGCAATCGGTCTATGAGATTCTGCTGGAGCGCCGACTCCACAAAGCGAGCTTTCGCCGCACGCTGTTGGCGGCCCACGTGGTGGAGCCAACCGACGCCTGGCGCTCGGAGGGGCGTGGCCGGCCCGCCCAGCTATTCCGCTTCTCGCCGCGACGTCGCCGGGGCGTCCAACGGGCGGTCCGCTTCGAACTCTTGGGCTAAACGGGTCTCTTTTGCGACAGGATGGTGACAGGCGGTGGACTTGCCTGCGGAACGTTTTAGTTGCAAGGTGTACTTAATAGCGAAAGGAGGCTCCTTGCTCGGTTACCTTGATGCGCTCATTGCAGCCCTCTCGGTGCGCGACAGCGCCGAAGCCCAGCGTCTCTTGGCGCACCCGCTCGCGCGGCTGCTCCCTGAAGATGTGATCACGGAAGCGTCCGCTTTCTCTGCTGGTGTCCGCGATGCTCTCGCCGCTCCCTTGCGAGTCATGCAGCTGCGCTACCAGACCGCCGAACTCCTGCGGGATGCACCGCTCGCTGCGGACCAGCCTGAGCCACGCGCCGCGACAGAGCCAGCGCGTCCCGTGGTGCCGAGCGCCGCGCGGACGCGGCGCGTTCATCGGCTGCAGCAGATGGAACTGCCGCTTTCCGCCTAACGGCGGCCAGACGTAAAGACGAAGCCCCCGACCGAATCCGGTCGGGGGCTTCGCTACATCTGCATCTGCGAAACTACTCAGGCCTTCGAGACGTTCGCGGCCTGCGGGCCCTTCTGTCCATCCACGACCTCGAACTCGACCTTGTCGCCCTCGACCAACGACTTAAAGCCGCTGGACTGAATGGCGCTGAAGTGGACGAAAACATCGGGACCACCCTCGCGCTGGATGAATCCGAAGCCCTTCGCGTCGTTGAACCACTTCACCGTGCCTGTGATGCGAGCCATCTGAAGCCTTCTCCTGGGTGAAAGGGGCTGATCAGGCTGCGCCAGCGATGTACCGCGCCACTCGTCCACATCCCACGCACTTGAGCGTGACATGCGTCCGCGGTGGCGGAGGTGCCTCGCCTGGATCCCGCTCGATTGATCCTGAGCATGATGGGCAGCTGAGCGCATCGCCATTACGATCGCTCGCAATCAGGTGGAGGGCCTGCGCGGGGTTGTACGAATTGGGTCTTGGTTTCCGCATACGGTCTCCGTCTGTGTGCTCGGGCGGACTGGCCGGTGGGCCGGCGCGCCGTTGCCGTTACATCAAACTTAACGGAAAAGGCTGTAAATCAAAGTGGCACAAGAGTTTAAGGGTAACGGACGAGTAAAGGACCAATCGGTCCAGTATTCTGACCAGCCCTAACTCGTTGCCCGGCGTAGATTTCGTGAAACGGCCTAGGCCGTTCGGTCCAAGCGGGAAAAGGACAGTATTGCGCCCCAATGCAGTGCCCCCGCAGGTCGCGGAGCGGCGACCGGCGGGGGCATTGGCGATGCAGTCTGGCGCGTCGTGACGCTAACGGGCTGGGGCCGGCGGACATCCATCGCGCTGACGCGTGTCGGCGACCGAGAGAATCTTCCAGCTCCCGGACTGGCGTGCGAGCACGAACGCATCCACACCGCAGTGCGAGAAGCGATCGCCAGCGAAGAACCAGTAATCCACCCACACGCTTGCTATGTCGCCGCTCACCTGGACGACGGGCTTCCCCAACCGTTCGTCGAGCACGAGGCCAGCCGCGGCCGTCCCGACGGAGTTGAGCCACGCACCAATCTCATCGTTCCTAATCCCATTCGCGCCGACGCTCTGCAAACGCGCCCCAGGTGCGAACGCCGCGCGCATCGCGGCAGTGTCGCGGCTACGCATGCCGTCAAAGAGCTTGGTGACGACGGCGTACGCGGCATCGTGATCTGCCGTTTGTGCCGCGGACATCGCTGGCGACAGCAGCAGGGCCAGAGCGACAACACAAAGCCGGCGCATTAGAACGTCACCTTGGGTGCTTCGCGGTTGGCGGCGTTGGTCACTTCGAAGTACTCGCGCGACTTGGCGCCCGTAACCTTGGCGGTTAGCACCGCCGGAAAGCGCCGGATGTACGCGTTGTAATCACGCACGGCGTTGTTGTAGTCGGTGCGCGAGACCGCAATGCGATTTTCCGTTCCCGTCAACTCATCTTGCAGACGCAGGAAGGTCTGATCGCTCTTTAACTGCGGATAGTTCTCGGAGATTGCGAGCAGACGGCCGAGCGATCCTGTGAGTTCCTGATTGGCATTCGCCATCTCGCCGAGGTTGCCGCCGGTGCGTGCGCCAAGTAGCGCCGAGCGAGCCTGGGCGACTTCGGTGAAGATACGCTCTTCCTGGGACGCGTAGCCCTTCACGGTCTCGACAAGGTTGGGCACGAGATCGGCACGCCGCTGCAATTGCACTTCAATCTGCTGCTGGGCAGCCGCGGCGGTCTCGTCCATAGACTGGATAGAGTTGTAGCCGCAGGCGGTAAAAAACAGGACAACGAGGGGAGCAAACCACTTGGCCTTCATTGCAAACTCCGTGAGAGGGTCAGCTTTCAGTTTCAATACGTACCGGCAGATGGCCGGTGTCAGTCGATTGCGGGAGCATCGGGATGCAGCATCGAGTCCACGTGCGCCACGAGTTGCTTCAGTGCGACGTGCACCCCACTCAATACCTCGGCGGCACGAGCGGGCGGGATAGAACGCTGGCCCTTGGTGTGGGCGAGTATTTCCTCGAGCGGCCCGGTGGCCACACCGCTGCGCGCAGTGGCAGCCCGGAGCACCTCGAGCGCGTCGTCCGGCACGGGGTCGCCGTGTACGCGCAGCAGCGAGCGCAGCAAGGCGAGTACGGTACCCTTGGCACTGACAAGGAGTTCGAGGCAACGCAGGGGATCTGCACCAACCGCGAGCATCCCGCGCCGCACGTGTAGCAAGGCGCCCAAGGCCTCGTACTCGAGTTGATGGCGCAGGTCGTCAATAGCCACGGCCGGTAGCGCCGGTAGCGCGCCGTGCAGCACGTGGTGACGCGCCAAGATGTCGGCGTGCTCCATGGCGAACACGTCACGGCTGGAACGCCACTCCGCTTCCGTGAGGATGAGTGGTGCGCGATGGCCCGCCTCCTGCCAGCGGCGCACGGTCGGTGCGGCTCGCTGCAGGGAGTCGGGAGGCAAGGACTTCACAATCACGAGCAAATTCAAATCCGAGCCTTTCTCTGGCGCGCTGGCCGTGGCGCCCGACCCATACACCACGACGGCTCGGCACTCGCCGGCGAAATCGGCGGCGAGCTGCGTTGCGAACTCCTGAACGGTCATCTTGCTCATCTAGAACCTTCCTCCTGAACCACCGCCAGAGAAGCCACCACCGCCACCGAATCCACCGAATCCGCCACCACCGAAGCCTCCGCCACCGAACCCGCCACCACCCATCGGAAACGGCAGAATCAGTCCGCCACGTCCCCCGCGACCTCCCCGTCCACCGCGTCCCGAGTTGATGATCGAGATGAGGATGAAGATTGCGATGATGATGGCGCCTGGGGGAATGCGGGTTCGACGCGCAGCCCGCTTGGGCGGCACGAGCGTGGAGTCGAGCGCGAAACCGAACTCAGCCGCGTACCGCTCGGAAAGCCGCGCGGTAATGAGCGCGAGTCCTTCACCGTACGCGCCTTGAGCGAGGAGGGGTGTGGCCTCTCGACGGATGTCTCCGGCGATGGCATCGGTGATGAATCCTTCCGCCCCTTGGCCCACGGCGATGTAGATCTGCCCGCTGCCGTCGCTGGCCGTCTCCTTGGGAATAAGCAGTACGACGATGCCAGCATTGCGTGTGCGATCGCCGATGCTGGAGCGGGCGCCAACGCCCCACGCACGGCCAATCTGTAGCGCGATGTCACCGGCCTCGCGCGCGCCAATGTCGCGCAGCGTGACGATGGCGATTTCACCCTGCGAACCGGCTTGCACGGTCTCGATGAGGCGTAGCATGCGCGCCTCAGCATCTGGCGCGAGGACATCCGCAAAGTCACTGACGAAGCCAATAGGCCGTGCGGGAAACAGGGGCTCCTGTGCGCGAAGCGATGGAACGGTTGCGCACAGAAGGCTAGCAGCGACGAGGAGGTGGCGAATCACAGTTTTCACTACGACTGCAAGACCGGAAGGTTCCGGATGCGCTCCGCCCATTCCTTCGGCCCCGACTCGTGCACGTTGTTGCCGGCAGAGTCCACCGCGACGGTCACCGGCATTTCCTCGACCTCGAACTCGTAGATGGCTTCCATGCCGAGATCTTCAAACGCAACGACGCGCGAGGAGCGAATAGCCTTGGACACGAGGTATGCTGCTCCGCCGACGGCCATCAAATACGCCGCCCGATGCTTGCGAATGGCCTCTAGCCCGGCTGGACCTCGCTCGGCCTTGCCAATCATGGCGATGAGGCCAGTTTGCGCGAGCATCATCTCGGTGAACTTGTCCATGCGCGTGGCCGTCGTCGGTCCAGCCGGACCTACAGCCTCGTCGCGTACGGGATCTACGGGACCAACGTAGTAGATGACGCGGTTGGTGAAATCCACTCCACTGGGCAGCTTTTCGCCCTTGGCGAAGATGTCGGCGATGCGCTTGTGTGCGGCGTCGCGCCCCGTGAGGAGCTTGCCGTTGAGCAGCAAGCGATCGCCTGCCTTCCAGGATGCGACGATTTCCGGCGTGAGCGCGTCGAGATCAACCCGCTTCGCGTTGACATCTGGCGCCCAGGTGACGTTTGGCCAATCGGCGAGCGACGGCACGGGCAACTTGGCGACGCCGGAGCCATCGAGATGGAAGTGCGCGTGCCGCGTGGCCGCGCAATTCGGGATCAGCGCGATGGGCTTGGACGCCGCGTGTGTGGGATAATCCCAAATTTTCACGTCGAGCACGGTGGAGAGCCCGCCGAGTCCCTGCGCGCCGATGCCAAGCGCGTTGATCTTGTCGCAGAGTTCGATGCGCAGTTCCTCGAGCTTGTTCTCGGGGCCGCGCTTCTTGAGCTGCGCCATGTCAATCGGCTCCATCAACGACTCTTTGGCCATCACCATCGCTTTCTCCGCCGTCCCACCGATGCCAATGCCAAGCATGCCTGGCGGGCACCAGCCCGCGCCCATGGTCGGAACGGTCTTCATCACCCAGTCCACAACGGAATCGCTGGGATTGAGCATGGCGAACTTAGACTTGTTCTCGGAGCCACCACCCTTGGCGGCGAGCTTCACTTCCACATGATGACCGGGGACGATCTCGTAGTGAACGACGGCCGGCGTGTTGTCGCGCGTATTCTTGCGTGAGAACGCAGGGTCCGACACGATGGACGCACGCAGCGTATTGTCGGGGTGCAGGTAGGCACGGCGCACGCCTTCGTTCACCATCTCTTGGATCGAGAGCTTGGCATCCCAGTGCACGTCCATGCCGATCTTGAGGAAGACCACCACGATGCCGGTGTCTTGGCAGATGGGGCGGTGACCCTCGGCGCACATCCGAGAATTCGTCAGGATCTGCGCGATGGCATCTTTAGCGGCCGGCCCCTGCTCAAGCTCGTAGGCATCGGCGAGCGCACGGATGTAGTCCAGTGGATGGTAGTACGAGATGTGCTGAAGAGCGTCCGCGATGGACTGGATGAAGTCGTCCTGCCGGATCGTGGTCATAAATCCCATTTGTGGTGACGCTTCCAGACACGACGCTCAAGACGCCAACTCCGCTTGGCCGAGAATTCCTGCTCCGCGTTCGGAAACAGCTCGCTGTCTTCCATGGCCTCGTTGAAGTCGTTGCTCTTGGCGGACGTGTTGTCGGCGAAGAACAAGATCTCGGCTTCCATCGTCATCGGACGCACCGCGGCACCCCACTCGGGGACGCCGTGATGCGACTGGATGAAGTGGTGGAGCTCTAGGCGTTGCTCATCGGTTAAGCGCTCGCTGACCTTTAACGTGGCGAGGCGTTCGTCGAGCATGAGCGAGCCCAGCACAATGTGCCCAAGCAACATGCCGGCGCGCGTGAAATCGAAGCCAGCGAGGTCCACGGAATACGCCTGCGTCTTGCCGATGTCATGCAGCAACGCGCCTGCAGTAACCAGCGTGACGTTGCCGCCCATTGTCTTCGCCGACGCACGGGCGATCTCCGCGACTTCACAGGAATGCAGCAGCAAGCCACCGACCACGGCGTGATGTCCGCGCGTAGCCCCTGGCGTGCGCGCAAAATCGGCACGGAAGCTCTCGTCAGCAAAGAACAGGTCAATCGCGCGCCGGAGCGAGCCGCGCATCTCGGCGCGCCACGCGTCCACCTTGTTCCACAGTTCGGATTCTGGTTGGGTGATGCGCGGCAAGAACTCTTCGATCGTCGCGGCGCCCGCCGGAACCACGCGCGGAGGGGCGGTGAGCTTGAGCTGACGACGCCCTTGATACTCCTCGATCACGCCGATGGTCTGCACCACCTGGCCTGCGCGCACACCTTGCACCAACGGCACCTGCTCCTTCCACACATTCGCGCTGAGCACGCCGGTGGCGTTGCCGAGCTTGAGTACGATGTAGGGATCGCCGGACTTGGTGGTGCGGTCCTCACGTTCGCGCACGAGGAGTTCGTGCTGCACGCGATCGCCGACCGCGAGCTTGGGGATGTCTATGCGTGCCATCAGCCAGAATACACCACATCGCCATCCTCAGCGATACCAATTTCTTCCTTGTAGTCGCAAACCCCGCAGGTCTTGGTGGCAATCCACACGGCGCCCAACTCCTCGGTGATGGCGGCGGTAGCCGCCTTCACGGTGAGGCGTCGGTACGTGTATTCCTTGCAGTGCGAGCAGGCGTGCCCTCTAGCAATACGCTCCGCCCGCTCTTTAGAAAGCTTGGCCACTATTTGTCCGTGTGATCCAGCGGACCGGCGCCCAAGAGCGGTGCGCGCTCCTGCCCTGCGATGCCACCGCTACCGCGGAGCATCTCCTTGATGCCGCCAATAGCCCCAAGCACACCGGTGGCCTCGCTGGGCAGGAAGATGCTCGTGCCCTTGCCCTGCGCAATCTGCGGCAATGCCTCGATGTACTTGAGGCCGAGCAGATAGGTCGCGGCCTCGCCAGGCGGCAGTGCGCCGGCGATGCGCTTCACGGCCTCCGCCTCGGCGTCAGCCATGGCCAACCGTGCAGTCGCGAGACCCTCGGCGCGTAGAATCGCGGCACCCTTTTCACCTTCAGCCTTCCGGATCTGTGCTTCCTTTTGGCCTTCGGACTCGAGAATGGCCGCGCGCTTGGACGCTTCGGCATTTGTGACGGCGGCACGACGCTCACGCTCGGCGCGCATCTGCAGTTCCATGGACTGCTGAATGTCGCGCGGCGGTTCGATGCTCTGCAATTCCACGCGCGTCACATCCACGCCCCAACCGATGGACGCTTCCTCGATGACTTCGCGCATGCGACGGTTGATCATGTCGCGTGAAGCGAGCGTCTGGTCGAGCTCGATGTCGCCGACGATGTTGCGCAACGTGGTGCGCGTCAGCGTTTCGAGCGCGTACGGGAGGTTCTGCACCGCGTAGGTCGCCTTCTGCGGATCGGCAACGCGGTAGTACATCACGGCATCGATGTCGATGGTGACGTTGTCCTTGGTGATGACAGGCTGCGAAGGGAAGTTCAGCACCTGCTCGCGCAAATCGATGCGCGCGGTGCTGCTCGCCGTCATCTTTTTGAGGCCGGAGACGTCGCTCTCGAAGTAGCGGACGTCGATCGTGCGGGGCCGCTCAACGAAAGGAATCAGGATGTTGAGGCCGGAGCGGGCGAGGCGGTTGAACCGCCCCAGCCGCTCGACGACCATCACCTCGGCTTGCCCAATGATGCGAATGCTCTTGGCGAGCACGATGCCGAGGCCAATCAGGATGACACCAAACACGACTTCCAAGGGACTCCTCCGGGGAGAGACCCTAGAAATCTACCATCGGAAATCGGCAACGAAGAGGTTGGTTTCGCCCGTCTTGGCGGCGTGTCGGTTGCTCGCCCAGAGCAGTTGCTTGCCGTTGGGATGGAACATGGGGAATCCGTCGAAGGTGCCCTGGAAGGTAACCTGCTCGAGATCACCCGGGCCGGCCATCGAGGCGTTGGCATCTACGAGGTAGAGGTCGAAGTTGCCCGAGCGTGGCGCCACGAAGTTGGTGGAGAAGATGATCTTCCTGCCGTCTGGGCTCCACGAGGGGCCGAAATTGGCGCCGCCGAGCGCCGTGACTTGGCGCTGGTTGCTGCCATCGGCGTTCATCACGAAGAGTTCGACCTTGCTCGGGCGAATCAGGCCTTGCGCGAGCAGGCTGCGATACTGCGCGAGCTCCGTGGAATCACGCGGATGGTGCGCGCGGTACACGATCTTGGTGCCGTCGGGGGACCACCAAGGGCCACCGTCGTATCCCGGAGTCGTGGTGAGCCGGCGCACGTCGGTGCCGTCGGCGTTCATCGTGTAGATCTCGAGATCGCCGTCCTTGAGCGACGTGAAGACAATCTTCTTCCCGTCGGGCGAGAGGATGCCCTCGGCCGTGTACACGTCGTAGTTGGTGAGACGACGCACGTCGGAGCCGTCGCGGTTTGACGTGTAGATGTCGTAGCGGTCGAGCGGCCACACGTAGCCCTGGGAAGGATCGGGCTTCACGGGGCAGCTGGAGTCGTGCGCCGTCGAGGATGCGTAGAACAGGCGCTCGCCGCCCGGGAAGAACCAGCCGCAGGTGGTCTTGCCGCGGCCATCGGAGATGCGGCGCATGTCCGTGCCATTGGCGCGGATCACGTACTGCTGGTCGCAGGTGCGGCCGTCGCGGGTGGACTGGAAGGTGATCCAGTCACCGTCGGGGCTCCAATACGCTTCGGCGTTTTCGCCACCGAAGGTGATTTGGCGGAGGTTGGAGAGGCGGCCTTCCTGTGGTTCCGGCGTGCGGGCCACGATTGGAGAGCGTTCGCAGGCCGCCGCGCTCACGAGCGCGGCGGCGATCAGGATTCGCTTGTACATCGGAAATGGTTGGGTGAAGCGGTGATTACTTAGGGCGCCGGATGGCCGGCGCCGGGGTGCCCGCGCGCACGGCCGAGCGTCCGCGCACGGAATCAGCGCCCTGCGCGGTGGCGGTGGTCGGCGTCGGGGCGAGCGCGAGCAGTTCCGCCGTGGTGCGTGAGCGGCGGAGGAGATCCATTGCGCGAAGCAGCTGAAGATCTTGCGGAATCTCACGGCGCTTGGCCGTGGAGTCGCCGAAGGCCAAGCGTGAAATGCGGTTGTCGAGCAGGCGTTCCACGTATGCGCGTCCCGCGTCCCACTCGGCGCGGTCGATGGTGACGCCCTTCGCCTCCAAGCGCTGGCGGAACCCGTCGCGCATGGCCGTGGTAACCTCGAAGTCGGCACTGACCTGATCCTTCAAGCCGAAGGCGTAATCGTAGAGCGCGAGGTACACATCCTGTGACCGTGGCACGAGTGCGCGTGCGAGGCGGAGTTCAGCCGTGGACATCGTGTCGTACGGCACCACGACGTCAGGTGTGATGGCGCCACCGCCGTACACGGGGCGTCCACCGGTGGAGCGGAAAATGGGACGCGCGGCGCGCGCGCTGTCGGACTCGCTGCCGGAGTCGGGCGCGACTTCTACAAGGCGGCCGTTCTCGTCGAGCACGCGCTCCTTTTGGATGGAGCGCCCGCTTGGCGTGTACCACTTGCCGGTGGTGAGCTTGATGGCGTAGCCACCGTCAAGGCGGAACACCGACTGCACGAGTCCCTTGCCGAACGAGGTGACGCCGACGATAAGCGCGCGGTCGTGGTCCTGCAGCGCACCGGCGACGATCTCGGACGCTGAGGCGGAGAAGCCGTCGGTGAGGACGACCACTGGAATGCTTGGTGCGAGTGCGGTGCCTTCGGAGGTGTAGCGCTCAATCTGACCCTGACGCCCACGCACGCTGGCCAACTCGCGGCCACGGGGCAGGAAGAAGTTGGTCATCTCAAGCGCTTGATCGAGATAGCCGCCGGAGTTGCCGCGCAGGTCAATGACGAGGCTCTTGGCACCTTCGCTCGTGAGGCGGCGATAGATCTCCGCAAACTCGCGCGTGGTGGTCTCGTTGAACTGCTGCACTGGGATGTAGCCAATCTCCTTGTCGAGCAACAAGCCAAAGGGGATGGCGGGAATGCGAATGGTACGGCGCGTGAATTCGACTTCGAAGGCTTGGGCTACGCCGGGGCGCTGGAAGCGCGCCTTCACCTTTGAGCCCGGCGCCCCGCGCAATCCGCCCGAGACTTGATCGAGCCGCCAGCCGCGCGTGGAGCTGGTATCAACGCCAACGATGCGGTCACCCTCACGGATTCCGGCTTCCTCGGCGGGTGTGTGGGGATAGACGCGACTGATGATGATGGTGCCTTCCTGATCTTCAATCAGCATGCCCACGCCACCGTAGAAGCCGCCGGTGGTGGTGTTGAAGGCCTCGAGCTGGGCAGGCGTGTAGAGCTCGGAGTACGGATCGCGGAGCTCTTCGACGAGACCGCGAGCGGCGCGTTCGTAGAGTTCGCGCGTCCCGATGGAATCCACGTAGCGCTCGCCAACGAGCGAGAGCACTTGGTCAAACAGCGCAGCAGAGGCTGTCGAGGCGCGCTCCTGCACGACAAAAGCTCCTGCAGCGAATGGCAGGGCGAGGACGGCGAGGATTGCGACTGTGCGACGACGGAGCATCTGGAAGCCCGGGCGAAATGGTCTCGGAACGTACACAGGCAATACGCCGAGGGCTACTCTGGGTTCCGTCAGGAAGCCATGACATTGTGGTGCACTGCGCGGGGCTCTGTTACCAGCGGTACTCCACGAACCAAAGTTTGCCTTCTTGGAGGAACTTTGCCCCGCGGACGATACCCGCGGCGAGCAGCATCTCGTGCGCGGGCTGCACCACGCGCTGGAGGTGCGAGGGATAGCGTTGGGTAAGCGGCAGGCGTTCGGCGAGATGTTCGAGCGTCACCCGCCAGGGCTCGCCGCCGGTGGACGCACGTTCGGACTCAAGCAGGCGATAGAGGCGCCGGGCCACCGGGGAGGAGAGTGCTGTGTAGATCTGGGCGTTAAGCGTGATGTGGTAGCCGGCCGCGATGTTTCCACGGAGTTGCGCCGCGATGGTCACGCGCGCATCGCCTGGTTCGTTGCTGGCGAGGGCCGGAAAGAGCGCCAGCTGATTGCGGTCGGTGAAGCGTCGGCGGTCAATGGCCACGGCTGACAGCAGCGTGAAGCGTGTCTGCGGGCGTGTGTTGCTGCTCGCGTCATGCCAAGCGCCGTCACTCTCAAGCACCGTGCGTTCCAGCCGGGCGAGGGCCCCGCGGAGCTGCTCATAGGTTCGTCCGTCCACGCGTCGGCTCATCGATCGCAGAAACGCGTGCAAGGTGAACGAGAGTGTACCGTCCGCGGGCAGTTCCGCTTCTTGGAAGCGTCGCATTAGCTCGACGTACACGTCTTGGTCGAAGGTGCCAGGAAGCCGCTCGCCCGGCGTCGGCAGGACGCGCCACCTCCCACCGTCAGCGGTGGTGCAGGCGACGGCAACATCTTCCGAGCTATCAGAGAGTCGGAAGAGCGGAAGCGCCTCGATCGCGCGATCCAGCAACACCGTGCGCGACGGAGGCCGGCGTCGAGGGGAGGGAACCATCTGACATCAATGTCGTCCCGCTCGTGAATGCGGGCAAGAGGGACGAAGCAGCGACTAGTCGCGGTCTTCGCGACCCAGTGCGGCGCGCATGGCTTCGCGCAGGGCAATCAAGGTGGACTCGCGAGCGGCGGAGGAATCGTCGCGCACATGCAGCTCAATTCCATCGGCTACCGCGACGCGCCGCCATGAAGCAGGACCCATCTCGTCATTTGCGGGACCAGCGGCGCTCAGGCCAGTGCCGAGCGCTGGCGCGAGCGATGCCGAGACGCGCCTCTCGAGTTGATCGCCCTGCATCTCGGCAAGTTCCACCTTGATTACATCCAGCGTTTGCCCTTCGCGCTGCCGAATCTTGATGGCGAGCAACTGCAGGAGATGCTTGTAGTGATACGTGGCGGCGGTGCCTTTTCCCTCGGGGTGATCGAGGAGACCGTTGGCGACGTAAAAGCGAATGGCACGCGCCGATGGAGTGGCGCGGGCGGAGGAATTGGTGGGGCGCATCCCTGCGGCATCCACCAAGGCGGTGGCGTGGGAGGCCAAACCCCGCGCATTCCACGGGGCGTGCCGCGCGTGGGCGCGGAGCAGGGCAACGGGCGAGTCCGACATCGTCCGCAAAGACTAACGCGGAACGTCCGGCGCGGATAGCTCGCCCGCTACCGCTACAACAAAAACCTTACTTCTTTTTTGCGGCCTTGGTCGCCTTCTTCGCGACTTTCGAAATGGACTTCTTCACGGCCTTGGCCTTGGAGGTGGCCTTCTTCACGACCTTCTTGGCCGCGGTCTTGCCCGACTTCTTCACGGCATTGGCCTTGGTGGCGACTTTCTTGACCGCGGTCTTGAGGACCTTGCTCGCCGACTTCTTGGCGGATGCGGCCTCCTTCTTCACGGCCTTGGTCGCGACTTTTGCCGCAACTTTCGCCTTCTTTTCGACGACCTTCACGTTCTTGGTCGCAACGGCCTTGGCCTTGGCCACCACTTCCTTCACCACCGCGGCCGCCTTTGCGGGGGCTTCCTTGGCCGCCTTCACGGCAGGCGCCGCCGCCGCGGCGATGTCCGGGATAGGCATCTCACCCGTTACCTCGAAAATGCTGCGGACGATGGGCTTCGGCGCGGGCTTACGGCCACGACGACGCGGCGCCATGGACTCACCGAACATGTCGGCGTCCTCTTCCTCTTCTTCAGCGGCGAGCGGGGCGATTCCGCCCTCCTCTTCTTCTTCGTCGGATTCCTCGGTGGAATCCCACAGCGAGTCGGAGTTGTCTTTGTTGGCGGACCACCCTCCGTCCTCGTCTTCATCTTCGTCATATGAGGCGCCACCACCACCGCCTCCACTGAACCCGGAATCCTCGTCCTCGTCTCGGTCCGAGAACAGGCGGTCGAACAGCTCCCTACCAGGCATAAGTGCCTCCTAAGATCAATTTGCGCGCTACGCGATGACCGCTGAATACACTGGGCACCCCCCCGCCGTCAAGCGGGGTTCGCGAAGCTGTCCTGCGCCAGCACCGGAACCTCGGGGATCTCGACCTCCACGGCGGTGGCCCGCGCCGCCCGACGGCGCGCGATTCCGCTCGAGAAATCGTCGAGAATGGTGTACACCGCAGGCACCACGAACAGCGTCAGGATGGTGGACGTGATCAAGCCGCCAATCACCGCGTGCGCCATCGGGGAGCGCTGCTCGGCGCCCTCGCCGATGGCAAGGGCGAGAGGCACCATGCCGAAAATCATCGCGGCGGTGGTCATGATGATGGGACGCAGGCGGATGCGACCCGCCTCGAGGATGGCGGTGAGTCGGTCCTTGCCCTCGCCGCGCGCCTGATTGACGAAGTCAATGAGCAGGATGCCGTTCTTGGTCACGAGCCCCATGAGCATGATGATGCCAATCATGGACATCACGTTGATGGTGCCCTTGGTCCACCACAGGGCGAGCGACACGCCAAGCAGTGAGAGCGGCAGGGAAAACATGATGGCCAGCGGCTGCAGGAACGAGCCGAAGAGCGAGGCGAGAATCAGGTAGATGAAGACCACGGCGAGCACGATGGCCTCGAGCACGAAGCCCTTGGTC
This sequence comes from Gemmatimonas sp., assembly GCA_031414535.1. Lineage (GTDB taxonomy): Bacteria > Gemmatimonadota > Gemmatimonadetes > Gemmatimonadales > Gemmatimonadaceae > Pseudogemmatithrix. Next base: position 141,990 of record JANNVQ010000049.1, on the reverse strand, counting down.
TCGTTGAGATTCTGCACGTCGCCGGTGAACGCGGTGCGGTAGCCGGCCGGCAGGACCAGCGAATCCAAGGCCACGAGCGTGGCGTTCGCCACGTCACCGACGGCCGCGCCTGGAAGTACGCCAGCGGAAATGGAGATCTGCCGCTCGAGCTGGCGGCGTTCAATCTGTTGTGGTCCCACACCAGCCCGCACTTCGGCCACTTGGGCCAAGGGAATGGCGATGGACTGACCGCGCGAGTCCGCGCCTGGGACTGACACGGGAATGTTGGCCACGTCCTCCGCCGAGGTGCGCAACGAGTCAGGATACACGACGCGCACGTCGTGCGAATAGCCCTGCTCGTCCTGCCAGCGGGTAGCACGTGTGCCGGAGAACAGTGGTTGCAGGGTGCCGGCAATCGAGCCTATCCCTAAGCCTGCGGCCCACGCCTGCTGGCGGTCCACACGCACGTCGAGCTGGGGGATGTCACCCTCGTCGCTCGAGAACGGTTCTGCCATTCCCGGCACGGCACGCATGATGTCGTTCACCTGGCTGGCGATGAGCTTGAGGCGCGCGGGTTCCGGCCCCTGCACGTTCACGACGATTGGCTGGCGATACCCACCGAAGATGGAACGCGTACCATCGATGCTGGCGCGGGTACCGGACACATTGCGCAACTGCGGACGCAGGGCGTTCTGAATCTCCGCCATCGAGCGCGTGCGGTCGTGCGCGGGCTTCAGCTTCACGAAGAGCTGGCCGTTGGAGACGCCACCACGGAAGCCCGAGCCGACGGTGAGATAGGTGAACTCCACCTCGGGGATGCGTCGTACAATCGTGTCGAGCGCCTGTCCTTTGGACACGGTGTAATCCACCCGTGCTCCGGGCGGAATGCGATACGACACGCTGAATTCACCCGCGTCGTAGTCTGGCATCCAGGTAAAGCCGACCTTGGCGGCGATGAGCAGCGCCAGCACCACCGACACGCCGCCGCCCGCCAGCACCAACCAACGGTACTTCAGCGCCTTCAGAAGGAGCGGCGGATACTTATCCGCCATCCGCTCAAACCACCCGTCAAACGCCAAGGCCATCCGACGCAGCGGACCACTCTTGGCGCGCGCCGCGGCATTGTGGTGTTCGGCTTCGGGGTCGTGCCAGATGGAGGAGAGCATCGGGTCGAGCGTGAAGCTCACGAAGAGCGACACGGTCACCGCAAAGGCGACCGTCACACCGAACTGAAAGAAAATCTTGCCAATCATACCGCCCATGAAGGCTACCGGAATGAACACAGCAATTACCGCCAGCGTGGTGGCGAACACGGCGAGTCCAATCTCACTCGTGCCCTCGCGCGCGGCGGTGTAATGATCTTTGCCCATCGCCACGTGACGCACGATGTTCTCGCGGACCACGATGGCGTCGTCAATCAGCAAGCCGATGGACAACGAAAGCGCCAGCAACGTCATCGTGTTCAGCGTGAAGCCAAAGGCCCACATCGCAAAGAAGCTCGAGACGATCGCCACCGGGAGCGTAAGGCCGGTGATGACCGTGGAGCGCCAAGACGCGAGAAAGAAATAGATGATGATGATGGTGAGGATGGCGCCGAGTACGAGCGTGAGCTCGACGTCCCATAGCGCCTCACGAATCTTGCTGGAGTCATCACGGATGATTGTGAGCTTGATGTCGCCGGGGAGCTGGCGTGTCAGTTCCTCCACTACCACACGCACCTGATCGGCGACCTCCACGGTGTTGGCACCGGAAATCTTGAGGACGTCGAGCGAGAGCGCCGGTGCGGTACCCATGAAGGAGGCGCTGCGCGCCTCGGCCACGCCATCACGCACATTGGCGACATCCTTCACGCGGATGGGTGCGCCGTTGCGCACGGCCACTGTGACATCGCCGAAGGCCATCGGATCGAGGATGCGGCCCGTGATACGTACCAAGCGCTCAGAGTCGCCGCGTTGGATGCGCCCCGCCGGCACCTCTTGGTTCTCACGTTCGAGTGCGCTCACCACATTCACGGGTGAGAGCCCGTAGGCCCGTAGCGCATTGGGATCGAGCTCAACGCGAATCTCACGCGTGGCTCCACCCACGAGCGTGACGCCGCCGACGCCCGGGATGGCCTCCATGCGCGGCTTGATCACCTCGCGGCCCAGGTCCGTCACTTCGCGCATGGGACGCGCGTCGGACTGCAGCGCGATGCTCATGATCGGACGATCGTTCGGGTCGAAGCGGATAATCACCGGCTCTTCGATGTCCCGCGGGAGCTGACGACGGATGCGACCAATCTTGCCCTGCACCTCGGGCTGCATCTTCGAGACATCCACCCCGAGATTGAACTGCAGGCGCACCAGCGAAGCGCCTTCAGTGCTCGTGGAGGAGATCTCCTTTAGGCCTTCCGTAGTGTTGAGCGCTTCCTCGAGCGGCTTGGAGACTTCGCGCTCCACCACCTCGGGCGAGGCACCGGGATAGGTCGTCTGCGCGATGATGATTGGGTACGTGACGTCGGGGTACTCGTCCACCGAAAGCCGCGAGAATCCCACGGCGCCAATGACGATGAGCAAAACCATCATCATTGTGGCGAAGACGGGGCGCTTAATGGAGATGTCGGAGAGAAACATTAGCGGGCTCCGGTTGCGGGGCGGTTTTCACCGCCAATGAGCTGTACCTGCATGCCGGCGCCGAGCATGCCAACGTTGCCGACCACGACTTGATCGCCCACCGCGAGGCCCTCGACGACCTGCACGATGCCGCGTGATTCATCGACCACGCCCAACGTGACGCTCGCGCGTTCGAGCACGCCACCAGCGAGGCGCCAGACGAACGGGCCGGCCGTGGAGCCTGCGGCCGGTTGGCGGATGGCCGATTGCGGCACGAGCAGTTGGTTCTCCAACGCGCGTTCGATGATTCGCCCAGTGGCGAAGGTGTTGCCCTTCAACTCGCCGTTGGCGTTGGGCACCTGTACGTACACGGTGACCGACTGCGAGGCGGGATCAATGGTGGGGCTCACGCGCGCCACGCGCCCTTCCAGCGCGCGACCATCGGCAGAGAAGCGCACGGGCTGACCGGGGCGCACGCCGTCGGCCAGACGGGCGGGGACGGCTGCGGTGAGTTCGAGCACGTCGGTGCGCACGAGCGTGAAGAGCTCGCTCCCCCGCAGCGCGCGCACGCCGCGCTCAATCACGCGGCGCTCGACGATGCCCGAGACAGGCGCGGTGACCCGCGTGTCGCGGGCGAGGAGTGTGGCCGCGCGCAAGCGCGCTTCGGACGCCGCCAGCCGTGCTGCCGCATTCGTGGCCACCTGTTCGGCGGCGCGATAATCACGTTCGGGAATGGCGCCGGCCTGAAACAGATCGCGCGTCTGTTCGAAGTTCCACGTTGCGGTCTTGGCTTCTGTCTCCGCCGCGACCTTGTCTGCCTGAGCGGACTGCAGTCCGGCCTCTTGCTCGGTGCTTTCGAAGCGTGCGAGCAAAGCACCCTGCGCCACGCGGTCACCCTCGCGAACGGCGACTTCGATGACGTCCCCCTCGAGGCGCGCGCGGATGACAAGCGTTTCAATGGGACGAAGGCCGCCGGACACCGCGACACCAATCTCGATGAGGCCCTGGTTCACGGTGTGCACATCCGCGCCCGAGAGCACGACGGAACTGACGCTGCGCGCGGAGGCGCCAGGTCCGCCACGAGGTGCGGCTCCAGGGGCGCCTGCGGGGCCGCCGGACGGGGCGGCGTCCGACTTGCCGCAGGCCAATGCAACCGAGGCAACGAAGGGAAGAACGAGCGAGATGCGACGCATCAGCGGGTCAGTCGAGTGGAGACGGTGGTCCCGTCGGGGAGTGGGATGGGCTCAGCGCGCACACGCGCGAGTTCAGCCACCGCGAGGTAGAGATCGAACACCGCACGCGCATCGGTGGAACGGGCGGTGAGCAGGGCAAGCTGGGCATCAGAGACTTCGAGTTGCGTACCGATTCCTCGTGCAAGGCGCAACGAGGCGAGTTCGTACGCCTCTTCGGCTTCGCGCACGGTGGTCTCACGGGCCGAGGCGATGGCGAGCGCTCGCGCGAGCTCGGCCTGTGCACGTTCTACGTCGATGCTGGCGTCTTCCTTGGCCTGCAGCGCCTGCAGATCGGCGACGCGGGACTGTGCCTGCGCGAAATCAATCTGTCCTTTGGCGCGCAGTCCGTCGAAGAGCGGCCAGCTCATCGTGATATTGAAATTCCGGTCTGGGAACCAGCCATTGTTTTGGCAGAGGCGTGTGCCCGTGGTATCTCCCACGCAGAACTCGTTGGCACGGGCGCCCGCGACCGTCGGGAACGCTGGGCTCGTTGGCAGTGCGAGGTAGCCGAAGGTGAATCCGGCGTTGATGCTCGGCAAGAGGTCGGCGCGGGCCACGCGAATACCGGCGCGGCGCGCACTTGCCGTCAATTCAGCGGCTTGGACGGAGGCTCGCACGCCGGCTCGACCCGTAGGGACCGCCATGGCGAGCGCGCGGACAGCGGTTCCATCTAAGGCCGTGACAAGGTGGAGGGGCTGGCCCGCCGGAAGGTTGAGCAAGCGACGCAGTTCAAGTTCAGCCAGCGTACGCTCGTTCTCGGCTTGGCGTAGCAAGGGCTCGAGGTTGGCGCGCTCGACGCGCGCCCGAAGGACGTCGTAGCGCGAGGCGCGGCCCGCGCGCTCAAGCTGTTCTGCTTGGGCGAGTCGTTGGTCGGCGATGCGGAGATTGGTGGCCTGAATCTCCGCGATGCGCGCCGTGAAGACGGTGTTCAGGTATACGCGCTGAATGTCCACCGCGAGTTGGGCACGCGTTTCCTCGCGCGTCAGCGTTGCCGCTTGCTCAACCCGCGCCGCCGCCTGGGAGGCCGCGACGATGCGGCCACCTTGGAACAGCGCTTGCTGGACGTTGAGGTTTGACGTGTAGACGTAATTCTGGTTGAACAGCGCACCGACGATCTGGGCGCGCGCGTTCTTCAGCACCTGCTGGTAGCTGCCGTTGAGTCGTACCTGCGGCAATCCAGCGGCGCGGGCCGAGAGGATCTGCGCGTCCGCGACCGCTACCTGGGCGTCGGCGAGTCGAGTCTCATCGGAGGTACGCAGAATGCGGCCGACGGCATCCGCGAGCGAGAGCCGTAGCGTATCGCTCGCCTGCGCCGCGAGCGCGGCGGGAAAAAAAATGAGGGCGGCGGCCAGCCCAGAGACGGCGCCGCGAATTGTGTGCGAAAGCATCAGAAGATGTACGCGCGGGGCGCGCCCATCGTTCAGTCCCGCGCCACCGATGCTCAGCCTTGATCGGGGTCGAGAAACGAGAGGGTCTTGCGGCGAGTCACGATGCCGCGGAGTGCCGCGAAGACCTGCGGGTCGAGCAGGCTTCCGCTGCGCTCCTCAAGAAAAGCGACCGCATCCGGCGGCGACATTGGCGCGCGCCAAGGGCGGCTGGAGGTCAGCGCGTCGTAGGTGTCCGCGGCGGCAAGGATGCGGCCACCCAATGAAATTTCCTCGCCGACCAAGCCGGCCGGGTAGCCGGTTCCGTCGAAATGCTCGTGGTGGTGCCGCACCGGATCGAGGGACTGGTGCAGGGGCTTGACGGGCGAGAGAATCTCCAAGCTCATCGTCACGTGAGTTTTGACGTGCTCAAACTCCTCGGCGCTGAGCGCGCCGGGCTTATTGAGCACCGATTCACGGATACCAATCTTCCCCACGTCCATGACGTGGGCGGCCATACGAATCGCATCAACGTCGTCGTCCTCGAGTCCCATCGCCGAGGCGATCGAGCCGGCGAGATCGGCGACGCGGTCGGAGTGGCCGCGCAGAAAGGGGTCCTTGGTCTCTTGGGCCCGTACGAGAGCCTGGACCGTAGCGATAACCGTGGAATGCAGGCGCTCGCGTTCGAGTTGCAGTTCCTGCGTCTGCGCGGCGACTTCCTCGCGAATGAGCCGCTCCACCTTGCGCTGGTCGATGGCCAAGGTCCGCTTGTGGAGAGCACGCTCGAGCGCCGTGGCGAGGTCACCGAGCTCGACGGGCTTCATCAAGTAGTCCATCGCGCCCATTCCCAGCGCCTCGGTGGCGGTCGGCGCGTCGTTGACGGCCGTGAGCATGATGATGGCGAGGTCTGGATCAGCCGCATGCGCGTGCGGCACAAGTTCGAGACCGGTCATCTCCGGCATACGAATGTCGGAGAGCATCGCGACGAATTTCTCCTGCTGCATCGCCGCGAGCGCGGCGCGTCCGGATTCCGCCGTGGTGACATCGAAGCCGCGTGCGCGAAGAAAGCGAGCGAGCGCAGTGCGAATCACCTCTTCATCATCCACAACCAAGACGCGCCGCGACGGCGCTTCGACGACCGCGCGCATGGCTGTCGTCAAACGACCTGAAGAGGAGGGGTGCGGAGCAGTCATTCCGTCTTAATAGGTTGGTGGACATACAGAATGTGCGCATCAGCGAGCGCGAACGCCACAGTATCGGCTCCGAAAACATCATGGAGCAAAATGCGGCGGGAGCACGAGTCTAAACGAACTAAATCTGTGGCTCTTTGGTGTCGCTATACTGTGGATTTAGTGGCTCAAAATACTGCTAAAAACTAGCGCGGGAGAGGGGTTTTGCCGTCCGCCTCTCGTACCGCCGCATCAATGTCGGGGCCGTGATCTGTGTATTCCGTGAGTCCCTTCGCGCGCTCGCTCACCAAGGCCGTCCTCAGGCGTTGGGCAAACTGCGCGCGCTGTGCGGTGTCGCCCTGCAGACCGGCCGCGCGCATCGCGAGGGTGAGGCCGAGCAAGTGTGACGGCTGGCTCGCGAGAATCGTGTCGGCCTGCGCGCGTGCGAGCGTGGCATCACCGCTCACGACGCCGAGCAGACCGAGATCGTAGCGTCCGTGCGCGTCGAGCGGCGCGAGCGCTTCGAAACTTTGAATGGCCATCGGCGCGAAGAACTGCACCGAATCACCCTTGCCCTGCGACACGAGGTTCATGACGCGATCAAACAATCGGTCGGCTCGCTCCTGCGGAGACATTGACGCGATGTCCACGGCGCGCGCGCCGGTTGGCGCCGCGCTTGGTCCCGCGCTTGGTCCCGCACTTGGCGGCGCTGCAGCGGTCCGAGCGGTTCCGCCACCGAACTTCTGGCCGGCGATGAAGGCTACGAGTGCGAGCACTGCGATGGCGGCAATGGCCCACGGCAGGACCGAAGTGACGCCGCTTGGGTTTGTAGCGACGGGCTGTGGGCTCCCGCCGTCGCGAGCGGAACCACAGCGGTGACAGAACTTGCCGCGCTCACCGAGCGCCGCTCCACAATTCGCGCAATGCTTAGCCATGAGGAAAAGTTAATCAGGCTCTCTGCGGCAATGGCGCGGGCCCTATGGGAACGCCGATATTCCCCTGATGCCCAAGCCCACGACCGTGCCCGCCGACTTCGCTGGCGCGACCGCCAAGGACCTCCTCGCACTCTCGGAGTCACAGGGGGTGCGTTTTCTACGTTTGCAGTTCACGGATATCCTCGGCATCAACAAGAACGTCGAGGTACCGGCCTCGCAGTTCGCCAAGGCCTTGGCTGGCGACATCATGTTTGACGGCTCGTCCATCGAAGGCTTCGTGCGCGTGGAAGAATCGGACATGCTGCTGCGCCCGGACTTCGCGACCTACCGCGTATTCCCTTGGGGCGACGCCGCGCAGCGCGTGGCGCGCGTGATCTGCGACGTCGTGATGCCCGATGGCACGCCGTTTGCTGGCGATCCGCGTCACGTGCTCAAGCGTCAGGTCGCGCGTGCGGCGGAACAGGGCTACGTGATGAACGCGGGCATGGAAGCCGAGTTCTTTCTGTTCCGTCCGGCGACGGACGGCGGCGCCGCGACCCTCACGCACGACGTGGGGGGCTACTTCGACCTCGCCCCGATGGATCGTGGCGAGGATGCCCGCCGAGCCATCGTCGCCACGCTCGAGCAGATGGGATTTGAAGTAGAGGCCGCTCACCACGAGGTGGCGCATGGTCAGCATGAGATTGATTTTCGCTACGCCGACGCTCTCACTACCGCGGACAACATCGCGACCTTCCGCTTTGTGGTGAAGCACGTGGCCCAGCAGTTCGGTTTGGTGGCATCGTTCATGCCGAAACCGGTGTTTGGGCAGAACGGCAGCGGCATGCACACCCACCAGTCGTTGTTTCGCAACGGCGAGAATGCGTTCTTCGATCCACAGGCAGAGTACGAACTCTCCAAGGTGGCGCACCATTACATCGGTGGCCTGCTGAAGCACGCGCGCGGCATGAGCGCCATCACCAATCCGCTGGTGAATTCCTACAAGCGCTTGGTTCCCGGCTACGAAGCGCCCGTGAACGTGGCGTGGTCCCTCCACAATCGCTCACCGCTCATCCGGGTACCGTCGCGTCGTGGTACTGGTACGCGCGTGGAGCTGCGCTCGCCGGATCCGGCGGCCAATCCCTATCTCGCCCTCGCAGTGATGCTCGCGGCGGGACTCGACGGCATCCATACGGAAGCCACCTCGCGCGAGCCGGTCAACGAGAATATCTGGGAGATGAGCTTCAGGGAGCGTCGTCGCCTGCGCATTGACGATTTGCCGCGCGATCTCAACGAGGCCTGCGACGAACTCGAGAAGAGTACGGAAATCTGCGAGGCACTCGGTCCACACGTGACCCAGCACTTCCTCGCCGCTAAGCGTGAGGAATGGCGCGACTACATCTCACAGGTCTCGGCTTGGGAGCTTGAACGCTACCTCGCAAAGTATTGATGCGACGGCTCGCACTTGTCGCGCTGTGCATTCTGGCCGCGGCCTGCGCTTCGGCGTCGGCTGCAGCGCCCCTGCGGCCGATCACGCAGGACATGTTTGCTGCGGAAGCCGAAGTAGATCTTGCGCAGATGTCCCTGCATGAACGGGGCTTCTACTTCCACGACATCATCGTGGGGACGGGGCGCCAAGCGTATACGGGACTCACGGTTCACATCGGGTACGTGGTGAGACTGCCGGACGGAAGCGAGGTGGATCGTGCGGAACCGGAGCGGCCGTTGCGCTTTAAGCTCGGCGAGCGGCAATCCATTCCCGCACTCGAGGTGACGCTGCGCAGCATGAAGGTTGGCGGGGTACGCCAGCTCGTGGTGCCACCCAATCTCGCGTACGGATCGCGCGGACGAGGAAAGGTGCCAGCCAATGCCACGCTGGTGATGATTGTGCGTCTCGTCAGGGTCGAGTAGCGCATGGCGAACGTCGGTGGCAAGGGATTCGACCGCTCCATCGTAGAAGGTCCCGTGAGCGGGGCTGTCTGGAAGCTTGCGTGGCCCACGGTACTGCAAAACGTGATTGGCGGCCTGCAAGGCGTGGTGGACCACGCGATGGTTGGGCACTACGTGGGCTACACGGGCAATGCCGCCGTTGGCGTCTCGTTGCAGATCTTCATTGTGATTATCGTCTTCGTGATGTCCTTGTACACGGGGATGGGCGTGCTCGTGGCGCGGCATGCCGGCGCGAATGAGCCTGACAAGGTGAATCACGCTGTGTACCAGGCCTTCGTGGCCACGATGATGCTGGCCATCATCGTGCTCGCGCCCATCGGCTGGTTTGCCGCACCCTACTTGCTCGATATCGTGCGCGCGGCGCCCGCCGTGAAGGTCGAGGCCATCAGCTACCTGCGCATCATGCTGGTCGGCAACGTCGGCATGATGACCTTCTTCCTGTTGGGTGGGGCCCTCCGCGCGGCCGGTGACGCCAAAACGCCACTCAGGCTCGGCGTCTTCATGACCGTGCTCAACGTCCTGCTTAACATTGTGCTGATTCGCGGCTTGGGCCCGATCCCTGCGCTCGGCGTGGACGGTGCGGCGTATGGCACCATCATCGCGGCTATCACGGCGAGCGGCATTGGCCTCTGGATGCTGACGAGCGGGAAGCTGGTCGTGCATTGGCCGACCACGCAGTCGCGGCGCCCCGACTGGGCAACGATACGTCAGTTGTTTCGCTTTGGTCTGCCGGCGGGCCTGCAGGGCATCGCGATGAACGTGGCGGGCGTGCTCCTGTTGCGGTTCATTGGATCGCTGGAGCACAGCGCTGAGGCGCAGGCGGCATACGTCCTTGGATACACGGAACTCTTCTCGCTGGTGACGTGGACCTCGGTTGGCCTGATGGGAGCCGCGGCGGCGGTGGCAGGCCAAAACCTCGGCGCTGGAAAGCCGGATCGTTCGGCGCAGGCCGTGCGTGTAGCGGCGGGATACGGCGTGGGCATCGCGGCATTTGTCGGCGCACTGTTCCTGCTCATTCCCGAGGTGCTGCTGGGTTTGTTCGGTATGGACGATCCGCTGGTTCTCTCGCTGGGCACGGAGTTACTGCGTTGGCTCGCGTTCTCGGGCCTGTTCATTACCGTCGCGCTGACTTTTTCCGGCGGATTACAGGGCACGGGCGATACCAAGGGTCCGCTCTATATCTCCATCGTCTCACAGATCGGCGTGCCGCTTGGGCTGCTCTTCCTCCTGCAGAGCATGCGTCCGCTCGAGGCATCGGATATCTGGCTCGCCATTCTCTGCGGACATATCACGCGGTCGGTGCTGAGCGTGTGGCGCTTCCGTCGTGGCGCATGGCGGACGATTGACGTTGCCCCGACCGCATAGGACGCACGAAGAACATTCGGTTTAAGGTGCCGTATGTTCCTTTTTCAAAAGAAGTACTACATTGCTGGTGCATGCTCCATGTATTCCAGCGATGAGTACGGCCGCGAGCGTCCGGGCGCCGCGACCAACTTCCCCCCGCACGCGCGAACCGCTCGTGTGGGTCTTGGTGCCTCACCTCGAGACATCGGACGAGAATCTCGCCTGGTACTGCGACTTCACGCAGAGCCGCGCTGAGTTCCGCCGAGCCTTCGCGGTCCTAGGCATTCCGTGGCGCTGGCAGAAGATCACGCTGGCCGACCACGAGGCAGTGATCGCGCGAATCGCGCGTAGCACCGAGCGGCGCGACGTCACGGTGTTCAACCTCTGCGACGGCGATGAGGCCAACGGCGTGCCGGGTCTCTCCATCATTCGCGCGCTGGAGCGGTACGGGCTCCGCTACACGGGTTCGGATGTGCCATTCTACGACGGCACCACCTCCAAGATTGATATGAAGCGCGCATTTGATCGGGCGGGCGTGCCGACCGCGCTATGGGAGGAGGTGGCGCCGGATGCGCGTGGGGCTGGCGCCATCTTTGCCAAGCTCGGCGGTGGTCCGCTCATCGTGAAGCCTGCGGTGTCCGCCGGCAGCATGGGGGTGACGACCAAGTCCGTCGTGCGCTCGGCCGCTGAGCTGCGCGAACAGATGCAACGCCTCCGCATGGGTTATCACGGATGGGACCTCACCAAGGGCGGCGTGATTGCCGAGCGCTTTGTGATGGGCAGGGAGTTCACGACCTTCATCGTCGGCAATCACGATGCCGCGTCGCGGCGGCTGGTCTATCCGCCGGTTGAGCGTCGCTTCAATGAGCGCCTCCCCGCCGAAGAGCGCTTCCTCTCGTTTGACCGTCTGTGGGGCATGTACGAAGTGGAGACGCCAATCGGCGGCGAAGCCGATGAAGATCTCTGGCGCTACGCACCGGTGGGGCGCAGCGAACTCGCGCGTATCCGCGATGTGAGCTGGGCGGCATACGCTGCCGTGGGCGGACGGGGCTACGGCCGCGTGGACCTCCGGCAGGACCAGGCGACCGGTGAGCTTGTCGTCCTCGAGGTGAACGCGCAGTGTGGCTTGTCAGAGGACGAGTTGCACACGAGCATCGGCGCCATCCTGCGCTTTGCGGGCCGTCCATTCGCGCACGCCGTGGCGGCCATCCTTGCTGCCTCGCGTCAACGAGTCCGCCTGGCCGCTCGACGCGCGGCGTGAAGATCTGCGTCCTGCAGCCGGATTACTCCACCTCGACGGTGGACTACCGGCACTACGATCCGCCGCGTGACCTCGCCCCCTTAGCCCCGGCGCATACGGTGCATCACGAGTTCCTGCACAAGCTCAGCACCTATGCGCAGTTGAAGGCGCTGAGCTCGCAGGGCTTCGATATCTTCGTCAATCTTTGCGAAGGCTATCTGGAGTGGGACGTACCCAGCGTTGATGTGATTCACGCGCTGGAGCAGCTGCAGCTGCCGTACACGGGCCCCACGCCGCTGCTGTACGATCCCCCGAAGCCGCTGATGAAGTACCTCGCACATTCGGCTGGGGTCGCCACCCCCCGGCATGTGCTCTTGGCCCCGGGTGACGACGCGGTGGCCGCGGTGGCCGCGGTGGCGCGTGCGAAGCTGCGATACCCGCTGTTCGTGAAGCCCGCCAAGGCCGGCGATTCGCTGGGCGTGGACGAGAACGCCCGCATTGCCGATGCCGAGGCCCTGCGCCTCCAAGTGGAGAGCATTCAGGCCACGTATCCGGAACTGCTGGTCGAGGAGTTCATCGAGGGCCGCGAGTTCACGGTGCTCGTGATTGGCGACGCCGAAGGTCACGGCCGCAGCACGGCGCTGACCCCGGTGGAGTACCGCTTTCCGGAAGGACGCAGCTACAAGAGCTACGCGCTCAAGACCTCGGAACTGCATCCAGACGCCAATGTACCGGTGCAGGATGCGGCGCTCGCCAAGCGTCTCACGGATGCGGCCTGCACGGTGTTCCGCGGTTTCGATGCCACCGGATACGCGCGGATGGACTTTCGTATGGATGCCGCGGGGAAGATCTATTTTCTGGAGATCAACTTCACCTGCTCAGTGTTCTATCCGGAGGGGTGGGAAGGCTCTGCGGACCACATCCTGAAGCTTGACGGCTTGGGGCAGGCGGGATTCCTTGAGCGCATCATCGCCGAGGGGCGGGCGCGTTTTGCGCGGCGCCGGCCGGCCTATGCAATGCGCGGTGACGCCATTGACGGCTATGGCATCGTGGCGGTGCGGCCGCTGAACGAAAACGACATCGTGTTTCGTGGTGAGGAGCGCCCGATGCGTCTTGTCACACTTCGGCATGTGGATGCGCATTGGGCCGCCGAGGAGCAGGAGACGTTCCGTCGCTACGCGTATCCGATCAGCAACGAGGTCTACGGCATTTGGGACAGTGATCCTTCTGCGTGGGCGCCGCAGAATCATTCCTGCGAGCCGAACACGCGGTACGACGGATTGAATGTGGTGGCGGCACGCCCAATAGCTGCGGGCGAAGAACTTACGCTGGACTATGCGCAGTTCTTAGATGAGACGGCGGAGCCGTTTGATTGCGCCTGTGGGGCTGCGGCGTGCCGAGGACGCGCGATTGGGACGCCGGGTAACTCGGTGACGGTGCGGGAACGCGCGAGAAGAGGGTAGCTATCATTCAGGTTCTACTGGAGAGCGAATGAAGAAGACACTAGCGGACGTTCTGTTGAGCAAGCAGAAGCAGCGTGCGGAAAAGCAAGCAAAACCCGCAACCGAGCAGATTGCCAAGCTCAACAAGGCCAAGCAGCGCAGCGATGCACAGCGAGAGGCAAACAAGGCGAAGGGTGGCCAGCCGCTCAAGAGCGGCCGATAGCACTTTTCGGTGATGCGAAAGCAAAGCGGGGCGCGGACAATGTCCGCGCCCCGCTTCACACGTCACACAACTCACGTCACAGCTCACACCGGGAACAGCATCACCCGATACCGCGGCAGCGGCCAGTACGCGTCACCAATGGACACTTCGAGCTTGTCCGAGATCTCGCGGCAGGCCAGCATCGAGGTCGCGCCCGTGCTGGTCAAGAAGGCCGCACACTTGGCGATGTCCTCGTGCAACGCGTGCGCCCGCTTGATGGCGGCGTGCAGGGCCGCGGTCTTCGTCTGCAGCGAGGCAACCAACTTGCCAGTTGAATCGAGCGCCGCCTTCTGCGGAATCACGCGCACGCCAGCCTGCTTGGTCTTGGCAGCGCCTTCGGCCAAGGCGCCAAGATAGGCGTAGCCAGCTGGAAGGATCTGCGTGTCGAGCATCTCGGCCAGCGTTTCCATCTCGATGAGTACGTCCTTCACGTAGCGCTCCACACGGATGTGGTAGCGGCTCTCGAGTTCGGCGGCGGTGAGGATCCCCGTCTTCTTAAACAGATCCTTGGCGCCCTTGGTCTCGAGCTGCGCGAGCGCCTCCGGGGCGCGACGCAGGTTGAGCAGGCCGCGCTTCTTGGCTTCCTTCACCCAGGCGTCGGAGTAACCATTGCCTTCGAAGCGGATGGCGCTGGTATCCTTGAATGCCTTGCGCACCACCTTGAGCGCGGCGTCGTCCACCGAGCCACCCTTGGCGAGCTCGGCCTTGAGCGCTGCCACGATATCGATGATGGCCTCGGCCACCACGGTGTTGACCATCATCACCGGGAAGGCGATGGACTGCGACGAGCCCACCGCGCGGAACTCGAACTTGGCGCCCGTGAACGCGAAGGGCGAGGTGCGATTGCGGTCGGTGTTGTCCTGCTCAATCTCCGGCAGCTTGGCAACGCCGAGCTGTAGCATGGCCTGCTCGGCCTTGGTGCCGGCGCGGCCCGCGATGATGTCTTCAATCATCTTCGTGAGGGCAGCGCCCATGAACACGGAGATGATGGCCGGCGGCGCCTCGTTGGCGCCGAGGCGATGCTCGTTGCCTGAGGTACCGATACCGGCACGCAGGAGACCCTGGTGCTTGTGCACACCCTTCAAGACGGCGGCCAAGAACATCAAGAAGCGCATGTTCTGGTGCGGCGTCTTGCCCGGCTTGAGCAGGTTGATGCCATTGAGCTCGTTGTCCGACGCGATGGACAGCGACCAGTTGCAGTGCTTGCCTGAGCCGTTGATGCCGGCGAAGGGCTTCTCGTTAAGCAGGACCTGGAGGCCATGGCGCAGGGCCACGTCCTTGAGGATGCTCATGACGAGCTGATTGTGGTCGGTGGCGATGTCGGTCTCTTCGAACATCGGCGCCATTTCGAACTGGCAGGGCGCGACTTCGTTGTGACGCGTGACGATCGGCACGCCGAGCTTGTAGAGCTCGAACTCGACTTCGGCGAGCATGGCCTGCACGCGCTCGGGGATACCACCGAAGTAGTGGTCTTCGAGCTGCTGGCCGCGTGGCGGAGCAGCACCGACGAGTGTGCGGCCACCCATCACAAGGTCCGGGCGCATTGCGAAGTGCGTGCGGTCGATGACGAAGAACTCCTGCTCGGTGCCCATCGTGGTGTAGACGCGCAGCGCGCCCGTATCGCCGATGGTGTCGAGCAACTCACGCGCGGCCTTGGAGAGCACCTCGCTCGAGCGGAAGAGCGGGGCGACTTCGTCGAGGGCTTCCCCGTTATAGCCGATGAAGACCGAGGGGATGCACAGAGTCTTGGTGCCGGCCGCTTCCATGATGAAGAGCGGCGAGGCCGGATTCCACGCGGTGTAGCCGCGCGCTTCCCAAGTCGCGCGAAGACCGCCCGACGGAAATGACGAGGCATCCGGCTCCGACTGAATCAGCTGCTCGGCGGTGAACTTCTCAATTGCGTTGCCGTTGTTGTCGAGCGTGAGGAAGGCATCGTGCTTTTCAGCGGTGAGGCCAGTCTGCGGCTGGAACCAGTGGCAGAAGTGCGTCACGCCTTGGGTGATTGCCCACTCCTTGACGGCGGAGGCGACGGCGGGCGCGATGCTCGGATCGAGCTTCCTTCCCAAGCGAATGGCTTCGACGAGCCGGGCATGCACGTCCTTCGGCAGCTTGTCGCGCATCTGCTTGGCGCCGAAGGTGTGGCTCCCGAAGTAGGAGGACGTGGGCTTCGGATCGATGTGCATGGAGGGCACGTTCGGCACGATAGGCGTGCGCGTCGCGATGGCGCGCATCGCGGCAAGGCGAGGGGTATCGGAGGCAGACATTGGAGATGGCGGTAGGTGTGTTACGGATACTGCAAGTGATGCACAATTTTAAGCGCACTTTTGCATTTTTCAAAGACTTTTGGCCGTATTGGATCGGCTCACGTGCAGATACTGCAGAAGTCTGAATACGCGACTTCCTACAGAGTGTAAGAAAGGCGGGGGTCAGATGACCCCCGCCTTGCACATAACCCCATTTAATGCAACGACTTAGCTCTTGGGAACAATCCGGATTTCGCCGCGCATCCGCTGGTGGATGGTGCAGCGATACTCCACCACACCTGTGTCAGAGGGAATCCACTGGAAGCTCTCGCCACCAATGAGTTCGCCGGAATTGAACAGTCCCGGCTTCACCGCATCGTGCCGCACAATGTCGCGGTTGATCCAAACGATGGTGTCGCCGAGCGTGACTTCGGCGCGTCGCGGCCCATAGGAGTTGCCGCGCATCGCAATCTCAAGGCGCGAGGTGTTGGACTTGGCTGCGGTAGCGCCGCAGGCCACGACCACTCCAAGAAGCGCCGCGCCCACCGCGAAAGAGCGCATTAGCGGCGCGACTTCTTGGATGCGAGTTCGCGTGCGTGCTGAAGGTGCGCCGCCACCGCGGGACGTACCGCGACGAGCAGTGCCTTCAGTTCCGCGTTTTGCGCGGACGGAATCAAGGCGCCGTCGATCGCGCCGAGCACGGTGGTGTGATATGCCACTTCATTGGCCGCATAGGCGGAATCAAAAGCCGCGCCTTCGAAGTCGCGCAGCGTGAGGCGCTTGGTCTCAGCATTATCGCGAAGGTCAAATGCAACGCTGTTCATCTCGGGGGTCACGCCTAGGCGCGTGACGAGCGCACCAGCGGCTTCATTCACGGACTGGTGATCGCGCTTGACCATGGTTGCGAACTCCCGAACGTCCGCATCCTGGCTCTTAGCGAGGGCGAGGTCTGCGTACTGGATATCAATGGTGTTGGCCGTCACCACGATGGCGGCGATGTTGGCGTCGCTGATGGCGGGTGCCGGCGTCTCTGGTGCCTTGCGCGAGCAAGCCACGGAAGCGAGAGCAACAGCAATGAGCGAGGTTGAGCGAATAGACACGACACAGACTCCAATAAAAAGTGGGGAGGATTTTCAGTGCATCTAGCGTTGCAATAACCAATGCACTGCGCGCTCTAAACGTGCCCCAACTATCAGAGTGTGACCCCATCCATTCGCCTGCTCATATTCTACCGGCGCACCCGCAGCGAGGAACTGGTCATAGGTCACACGCACGCGCGTGACGGGAATCACCAAATCTGTTTCCGCACCGATGAACAGCGTGGGTGCAATGCGACCGCCAGGAGGAAGCGCACCCGTACCAGCTAGTACTACCGCAGCACGAATCTGATCGCGTGACTCGGTCGCGATGCGAATGGTTGCGGCGCCACCCATCGAATGCCCAATGAGATACACGCGCTGGCGATCGATTGTTGCGGAGCGTGCAATCAATGCGAGCGCAGAATCGAGCGTGCCGGGCTCTCGCACGAATGCCGTGGTCAGTGGTGAGAGGAGGACGAATCCCGCAGAGTCCGCGAGATCACGGAGGCGGCCAGCTCCGTATCCCTCGAGAAACATGTTTTCATCTGCGCCTGCCCCATGGAGCGCAATCACGACGGGCATTGCGCGGCCCGTGCGCGCCTGCGGCGGTACGTAGAGTCGAAGCGGCACTTCCCCGTTGGGCATCTTGAGTACGCGCCACACATCACCGGTGCGCCGGTACGGATCGCGGCCGGCATCAACGGCTTCGATCTCCTGCAGAATGGCATCCGAGATTGCGACAGGGTCAGCGAGAAACTGCGCAGAGCTGCTCTCGTCCGGTCGGTCTGCAAGGAGGGTAAGTCTCGCACGAAGCGAGGCGCGCAGCTGCGGGTCGGCTTTGGCTTCGACAAGCCCGGCCATGCGTCCGAGTTCAGCTCGGGCCGAGTCCGCGCTCATACTCATAGCAAACAGCTGGGCGCGGAGAGTCATCTGTGCACCAGCCAATGTGGCTTCAGCGATGAAGCGGCCGCGGTCGAGTATGAGGCCCGATGTGGGCAGGCTCACGGCGTACTCGCTTCCGGCGGCGGCACCGGCGGGAATCACGAGTTCCCGAGTCAGCGCGACGGTTCCGTCCTGACGCACAATGCGTAGCATCAACGCACGAGCGGTCTGTATAGATGTATCGGCATACATCACTTTGACCGTGAGCTGAAGCGTAGAGTCACGGGGAGTGAAGACTCGAGGAGTCGTGCGCAGCCGCAGGGCCAGCAATTGGCGAGTCGGGCTCGCCAGCGCAGAATCGCCCAACATGCGTGCGGTAAGGTCGTGCATCTGGCGCAACACACGCGGAAAGTCGCCGCCAAAGAAGGCCAGCGTTGTGCGGTCGAAATCACGGTTCCAATCCGCACGCTGGGCCACGGGAAGCCCGCGCGTCATCGCGATGCGATCAATCATGAGGTACGCGTCCGCGAGATCGCGGCGCGTGACCGCCGACCCCTGCGCTTGGAGTGCAGGCGGCAGCATCAAAAGCAACAGGGCAAGTAGGCGAAAAATTGACATCATACAATATCGCGCTCGGCGCCCCATCGCGACACATTACACTCGTCACGAACCTTCACCAGGCTACCCTCATGTCGTCATCGCTCGCCGAAACTCGCCGCAACTTCCTCACCCACTTCTCGGCGCTCGGCGTGGCCGGTTCCCTGTTGCCTGGCGTGCTCTGGGCCAAGGTCGCGGAAGGCGCCGAGATCACCACGGCATCAGTGGCTGCCGCCGAGGAGATTGCTGGCGTTCAGTTCACCGAAGCCCAGCGAGAAGCGCTTGTGAACGGGCTGCGTCGCCAAGCCACGGGCCTGGCCGCGCTGCATGAGGTGACGCTGCCAAACGACGTCGCGCCGGCCATCAGCTTCTCGGCGCTGCCGCGTCCCAGTGCGCTGCCCAAAGGTGAGAGCCGGCCGCCAGTGCTTACGCAGCGTCCGAACGCGGTACTACCGCCGACGGATGCGGAGTTGGCCTACGCACCGCTCACGACTTTGGCGAATCTCGTGCGTCGCCGGGTGGTGACCTCAGAGCGACTCACGACGATGTATCTGGACCGCCTCGAGCGACTGAATCCGCAACTCATGTTCGCCACCACGGTGTTGCGCGAGCGTGCACTGACGAAGGCGCGCGCCGCCGACGCAGAAATCGCACGGGGACGCTACAAGGGTCCGTTGCATGGCATCCCGTGGGGCGCCAAGGATCTGCTCGCGGTGGCCGGTGCACCCACGACCTGGGGCGCGGCGCCGTACCGCGAGCAGCGCTTCGACACCGACGCCACCGTCGTGAAGCGTCTTGATGAAGCCGGCGCGGTGCTCATCGCCAAGCTCACGTTGGGCGAGCTTGCGCAAGGTGATGTGTGGTTTGGCGGCATGACGCGCAATCCGTGGGATTTGACGCAGGGCTCGAGCGGTTCTTCGGCTGGCTCCGCTTCTGCCGCCGCCGCAGGCGCGGTGGGCTTCGCCATTGGCTCCGAAACATTGGGCTCCATCTCGTCGCCGAGCACGCGCTGTGGCGCGACGGGCTTGCGTCCCACGTTTGGTCGCGTGCCGCGGACCGGGGCGATGGCACTGAGTTGGACGATGGACAAGCTGGGACCGCTGGCACGCTCGGTGGAGGATTGCGCCGTGGTGTTCAGCGCGCTGCACGGCCCGGACGATCAAGACTCCACCGTGCACGCCGCGCCCTACAGCTGGGACGGCAATGCCAGCGTGAGAGGAGTGCGGGTGGGCGTGATGCGCGCGGACTTCGAGCGGCAGACGGCGACGAAGCCCTTCGACACGGCCGCGTTGCAGGTGATGGCCGGACTCGGCGTTTCGCTCATTGACGTGGAGGTCCCCGAGCATCCGTATGCCGCGTTGCGCATCATCCTGACGGCGGAAGCGGGAGCTGCGTTTGACGACCTCACGCGTTCTGGTCGCGTCGCGGAGCTCGCAGGGCAGGGCCCCAACTCCTGGCCACAGACGTTCCGTGAGTCGCGCTTCATTCCGGCGGTGGACTACATCAACGCCAACCGTGTGCGCACTCAGGTCATGCGCAGCTGGGAGTCATTGATGGACCGCGTGGATGTCATCGTCGCGCCAACAAACTCGGGACAACTCTTGGCCACCAATCTCACGGGCCATCCCGCCGTCATCCTGCCGCACGGTTTCCGCGAGAACGGTACGCCCGTGTCATTGACCTTCGTGGGTCGGCTCTTTGATGAAGCCACGCTACTTCGTGTGGCGAACGCGTATCAGCAGGCGACAGATTTTCACCTCAAGCATCCCGCGCTCGGATGACCCGCGCGAGCCCAAGGGGGTGGCCAGGAATCTCGGAGGGCAAGGTGAGATGCAGCAGCACCGACAGAAATCGTGGACGCTTGTCGAGGAGATGCTGGCCCCGCGCTAGCGTTTTTCGGAGACCATCCAGCGAAGCACGCGTCGGCCGAACGTTAGGGCAATCGTGTAGGACAGCAGTCCGCCAAGCGACCAGCCAATCCAGAGCATCAGCACGGTGAGTGGCGCTCCCCATGTTATAGATGGCCGATGGTACGAGCACCGGGCTCGACACCGCGGCCAGCAGTGCGGAGAGCGCTCATAGCAAGCTGAAGGACAGCGGACCGAGCACGGGATGCGCAGCCATCACGCCCTTGGCGGCCTCGAGCACGTCGAGCAATTCTCCCTGCAGCGCATCCGAGCGGCCGCGGAGTTCACGGCACGCGGCCGGCCGGTCTTTGTCCACCGCCAGGACCCGTGCCGCCCTGGCCTGTACCGCCCGGGAACCCCTGCTGCGGATTCTTAATCCGTGGTGGCAACTTGGCCCACTGCTCCGGCGTGAGCAGGCCCTGTAGCGCGGTCAGGGCTTCGGCGCGAATTCGTTGTGCGTCAGCAAGCGGGCCCTGGAGCTGCTGCATTGCGGCCTGCGGGTCGGCGTTATTGCCAATGCGCTGCAAGCGTTCCTGTACATTTGCGGCCAAGGTATTCACACGGCCATCGAAAGCCTCGCGGAACGCGTCAAGTCGTACGACCTGCGCGCTATCGAGTGCGAGCGAATCCTTGAGTGCGAGCGTCTGCTGGAAGGGATTCTGAGCGAACCGGCGCACGAGCGCGCTCATATCACCGCCACCAGCCCCGCCCGCTCCCCCGCGCCCACCGCGCGCCGCCGCCTGCGCCGCGAGCATCGCGTCACGCGTGCGGTCTGGGCCTACCGTGTAGCGAAACTGCAGCGCCACCTGAAAGGGATTCAACTGCTGTCCCACGCCACGGCCGCCGCTGAGCGATCCAGTGGCATCGCCGAAGCGCTCGTTCACCGTGTACACAAAGCGCTGCTGCGCCTGATCAAAGCTCGTCACATACAGGAGGTTGGGATCAATACGTCGCGGCTGACCCCAGCCTTCCTCCTCGTTGCCGTTTACGATTCGGTCCAAGCCAGCAAGCGGATTCACCAGCTGTAGCGAAATCATCAGGTTGCGCTTGAGTCCGAGTCGGTCAGGGCGATAATTGACGCGAAGGTCCAACGAGGGGAACCACGGCGCAAAGCAGCTGTTGCGTGCTGCGAGTTGGCCGAGTTGTGAAGCCAAGCAGTCGCGGACGCCCGGCGTGGCACCATCGAGCAGGTTCTGCATGGCCGCGGCAAGTGCGGGATCCGCTGCCGTTGCGGGATCAAAAATGAAGGCGCGGTCGTTGCGTGCGCCGTCGCCGTTGATGTCATTGGCTACGCGCGGCGTATACGGCTGCCCCGACGTGGCGCGGCCTATCATCGTGAACTCGAGCGACGGATGCAGCGGCATCGTCAGAGTGGTCACGATGACATGGCGGCGCTCAAGGTCGCTGGTGCCCCACGGCGTTTCGTTGGGATTGCCGGCAGTCGTGGGTGAGCCGAAGGCTTGCTGCGCGTTGCAACAGGAGAATGAGGACTGATCTCGCGAGCGCGCATACGTGTAGCTGGCGCTGAGCAGCATGCCGTTGCGCAAGAAGCCATTGACTCCGAGCGTAGCTTGCCGTGTGTCGGACCCGAGGTTGGAGCCCACCGCGAACACGCTGCCGTAATTGATGTTCGCGCGCGACGCGAGATTGTTCACGATGCCGGATGCGGGCACAATGAAGATGGGCCGCACAAACACGGGGCGGTTGTCTTCATCTGCGAGTGTGAATTGCGGATTCGCGTCGAAGTTGAGATCCCGCACGCCGTACAATGCCGTCCCCAGCGCGTACGACACATCAAAGGTGACGTTGAGCCGCTGAAAGAAGCGGCGCTGCACGCCAAGGGAAGCGCGCCAAGAACGGGGCGCAACGAAATTGTCGTCGAAGGTTGTCACGTTGGGGCGCTGCGTGAACACGGGCCCGCCACCGCCGCCATTGATGCAGGTGCTGGGAATCGAAGTGGGATCCGCCAGATACTGCGACCAGTCAGGTGTTGGTACCTGTGATCCGACGCAAATCAACTGCGACTCGCCGCTCGGCAAACCGGTGGCGTCAATCGCTCCCGTGAACAATCCGTTGGGTGCGCGGCCACGGAACTCACCAATCCCGCCGCGAATGATGGTGGTGGCGAGTCCTGCAAACGGACCGCCCGCGCCGCCCATGCCTCCTGCGCCGCCAGGCCCGCCACCCATTCCTCCTCCCATCCCGCCGCGGCCACCACCGCCTCCTCCCGGGAAGCCACCTCCTGGGCCGCCTACCGTTCCGCCCGCGGGTGCCGCGCCGGGCTGGCCCTGCGGCGGCAGGCCAAGCGTCCACGTGAATCCAGCACGTGGACTCAGATGCACTTCACTCGGAAAGCGATCGGTGCGCCGACCAAAATCGGCGTCCACGGCAGGATTGTACGCGGGCGCCCCTTGGTAGCTCGAGTGCTCGAGCCGTGCACCGTAGGTCATCTGAAATGCCCGCGACACGCGCCAAGTATCCCCTAGGTAGAGCGCGCTGTTCGTGATGCCACCATTGCGCTCCGACGGCGCCAAGGTGCGCGTGAACTGCGACGGGGTATTGGCCTCGAGATCAGCAAGCGAGTTGAAGACGAAGGTGCCGCTGCGGTTGGTCGCGTAGTCTTGGTTGTAGTTACTGAGATTCACGAGGCCGCCAAGCTTCACGCGATGGGCGCCATCATTGGAAATCCATGACAGTTCGTTGGTGGCCTCGAGCTGGTCGTTGGCCACGTCCTGCGGCAGCGCACCGTTTCCGCCAAACGACAGAGCGGCGACACTGCTCGTGCCGTCCGTGAAATCAGAAATCACCAGCACGCGCCCGGCAGGCGCTACGAGATAGGGACGCGTGTCGCGCTCATCAATGGCGCCGTAGAGTCGGAACTCATTGATGAGTCCGTTGTCGAACTGCGAGATGAGCGAGGCGAGCACACCGCCACCCAGCGAATTGAGATCGCCGCCATAGTGCGGCACGCTCAAGGCCGAGATGCGCTGGCCATCTTGCACACCAAAACGCCAGTCGCCGCGGAGTGTGACGGTGTGCTTGTCGCTCAGCACCCAGTCGAGGCGAGCAAGCGTGGAGAGATTCTCTGACAGGCGGCGCGAGGGAATGCCGTCCACGCGCGGAGGCAGTCCGTACCCTGTCACGAGATCGAGAAAGCGCTGCGCGGAGTCTTCAGAGACGCCGAAGCGCTGGAACACCACCTCGTTGCCGGTGAGCAAACTCTGCAGGCCATCCGAACGCGTGCGAAACTGCGCCGAGCCAAACCAAAACACCTTGTCCTTCACGATTGGCCCACCCAAACCAAACGAGTATTGGTTCTGCGTGTACGGCTGGCCAAACTGCACGGCCTCGTCGTCGTAGAACTGCATCTCGGGTGTGCGCAGATCGTACCCAAGCGACCCCTGAATCACGTTGCTGCCGCTGCGAGTCGTGCTCGAGACTTGGCCGCCAGTGAATTGCCCGCGTGCAACGTCGTACGTGGAAGTGACCACACGGCTCGTACGCACGGCCTCCTGCGGAACGCTACCGGTGCCGAAACTCAAGCCATCCAGCGTCACTTGGTTCTGATCCACGCGCTGACCAGCAACAGAGAAGGCGGAGGACGAGGAATCCGTGCCGCCCAATGTCACGACGCCCGCTGAAAGTCCGGCGAGTGCGCTTGGATCCGAGGCATCGACCGGCAGGCGGTACAACTGATCGCCCGAGAGCACGCGCTCGGTTGTACCAGGCGTGGGGCGGTCGGCGTTGCTCTGCAATGGACCACGATTCGCCGAGACCACGAACTGCTGGAGGGTCTGCGCGGACTTCTGCAAACGCAGGGTCACCTCCAGCCGGTCCTCGTCGGACTGGCGGATGACGGTCTGCGTGGCCGGCGCGTAGCCGATGGCGCGCGCGGTCACGCGGTACTGACCGCTCCCGTCGGGAAAGAGAATCGTGAATTGCCCGCGGTCGTTTGTCGTGCGGCCCCGCGTAGTCTGCGTCTCTATAGATGTCGCATCCACCCTGGCGCCGACAATCGGCTGGCCTTGGGTGTCGAGAACGCGGCCAACAATGATCTCGGTCCCATTTCCCGTCTGGGCGGGAAGCAGGGCGGGGCTAAGGCCGAGGGCGAGGGCAAGGGCAAGGAGAAAGCCCGCGGCAGGTGTTACGGAGCGCATAGGGGTGGGATCGAGGACATCCAATAGGACGCCAGCCCCCTGCCGAACGTTTGGGCGGCGGGCCGATTTTGCCATCCGCAGGCGCTTTTCGGTTGAGATAGAGCCTGCCCCCGGCTAGCTTTCTCCCTCACGGCGCCGTGGCCAAGTGGTAAGGCGGGAGACTGCAAATCTCCTATTCGTCGGTTCGATTCCGACCGGCGCCTCTGAACTCGACGGATGACGGATGACGGATGCGCAGCTCACACGCTGATTCGCGAGAGCGCCGCGGTGACCTGCCCAAGCACCAAATCATCGTGCTCAGCCGAAGTGAACGCCGCCTCAAACTGGCTCGGCGCCAAATACACACCTTCCGCGAGCATCGCGTGAAAGAAGCGGCCGTAGCGTGCGGTGTCCGCGGTCTTGGCGGTTTCGTAGTCCACCACCGGTGTGTTGGTGAAGAAGCTGCCCCACATCGTGCCGGCGTGCGCGGCTTGGAAGGGAATGCCGTGCCCTCGAGCCCACGCGGTCAACATCTTCACGGTCTGCGAGGCTGCGCGCTCGGCCTTTTCAAACACGCCTGGGCGCGAAAGAATCTCCAACGTCTTGAGCCCGCTCACCATCGCAACGGGATTGCCGCTCAGCGTGCCCGCCTGATACATGCTGCCCGCAGGCGCCACGTGCTCCATGATGTCTTTGCGACCCGCGTAGGCGCCGCAGGGCATACCGCCGCCAATCACCTTGCCGAGCGTGGTGATGTCTGGCATGACATTGAACTTGTGCTGTGCGCCGCCGAGTGAAACGCGGAACCCCGTCATCACCTCGTCAAAGATGAGCAGAGCGCCGGTCTTGGTGCAGAGCGCACGCAGTCCCTCGAGGAAGCCAGGTTGCGGCAAGATGAATCCCGCGTTGCCGACCACGGGTTCCACAATCACGGCCGCAACCTGATCGCGGTGCGCGTCAATCAACTGCTCAACGGCGGCCACACTGTTGTAGGGCGCGGTTAAGGTATCCGCCACGGTCGCGGGCGTGACGCCTGGTGAATCGGGAAGGCCGAGCGTCGCAACGCCTGAACCCGCTTGCACGAGGAAAGAATCCCCGTGGCCGTGATAGCAGCCGGCGAACTTGATGATCTTGTTGCGCCCGGTGACGGCGCGCGCCAAACGGATGGCGCTCATCGTGGCTTCGGTACCACTGGAGACAAAGCGCACCATCT
Source organism: Gemmatimonas sp. (assembly GCA_031414535.1). Classification (GTDB taxonomy): domain Bacteria; phylum Gemmatimonadota; class Gemmatimonadetes; order Gemmatimonadales; family Gemmatimonadaceae; genus Pseudogemmatithrix. Next base: position 116,446 of record JANNVQ010000049.1, on the reverse strand, counting down.
CCACGCTTGGGACCATGGAAATCACCTTCTCCGCGAGCTGGGCCTCCAACGGAGATGGCGCGCCGAAACTCATGGCAACGCCAACCTGCTCGCGCACCGCTTCCACAACTTCTGGATGGCAGTGGCCCAAAATCATTGGGCCCCAGGACAGCACGTAGTCCACGTAGCGGGTGCCGTCGGCGTCCCACATGTACGGGCCCTTGGCCTTGGTCATGAAGCGCGGCGTACCGCCCACAGAACGAAAGGCACGTACCGGCGAGCTCACGCCACCAGGCATCACATCACGTGCGCGGGCGAACAGCGCTTCAGACTCAGCGCTCGGGGAGGTCTTCATGGGAGCGGGGGTCAACCCGCCGTGGACAGCCATCGTGCAGCCTCTTTGGCGTAGTAGGTAATGATGCGTTCTGCTCCCGCGCGCTTAATGGCGAGGAGGGACTCAAGAGCGGCGCGCGGCTCTTCGAGCCAACCGCGCTGCGCGGCGGCCTTCAACATCGCGTACTCGCCGCTCACTTGATACGCCACGAGCGGATGCGGAAAGTGCGCGCGCACCTGAAAGATGATATCGAGCGCTGAACCGGCGGGCTTGACCATCAGGAGATCGGCGCCTTCGTCTACATCGAGCTGCACTTCGCGAAGCGCCTCGCGCGAGTTGGCGGGATCCATCTGGTACGCACGGCGATCCCCAAAGCTGGGCGGGCTTTCGGCCGCATCGCGAAACGGGCCATAGAACGCCGACGCATGCTTGGCCGCGTAGCTCAGGATGGGCATATCAATTTGGCCAGCTTCGTCGAGCGCATGCCTGATGGCCGCCACCTGCCCGTCCATCATCGCGCTGGGGGCCACGATGTCCACGCCAGCCTCTGCGTAGCACACAGCGGCCTTGCCGAGCAGGGGAATGGTCTCGTCGTTGATGACGATGCCAGATTCGTCGCGCACCACGCCGCAGTGTCCATGCGAGGTGTATTCGCACAAGCACACGTCGGCGATAATCAACATGTTGGGTGCGAGTCGCTTGATCTCGCGAATGGCGCGTGGCACGGGGCCATCCTTATTCCACGCACCGGTGCCCGTGGCGTCCTTGTGCTTGGGAATGCCGAACAGCAGTACCGACGTGATGCCGAGCTTCTGAATTTCTGCGATTTCGTCGGCCAGCTTGTCCACGCTCAGCTGCGAGTGGCCAGGCATGGTCTCAATCGCCTTAGAGATGTTGCTCCCTTCGACGATAAACAGCGGATGGATAAAATCGCGCACGTGCAGTTGCGTCTCGCGCACAAAGCTACGTAGCGCCGCCGTACGGCGCGTACGCCGCGGCCGCTCGGGAGGAGTAACGGACGTAGATGCTTCGATGGCGTCCTCGTACATAGTGCAGAACCTCTTAGGCGGGGGCCGTGCGGTTAACGAAGCTGCGAATCAGTGCGGCGAGCAGTCCGTCGTCGTCGCTGGGGTCGGCAATACCATCTACGGACAAGCCGCACTCGCGGGCGGCGGCGGCGCTTACAGGACCAATGCACACGATGAGGGGCCGCGACTCGGCGGGCAGGCGCTCAATGCGCACACCGGCGGCAGCGAGACCTTCAACAACGTGGCGCACCGTTGAGGCGGACGAGAAAGTGATGGCGTCCACGCGTCGGTCTCGAAGCGCATCCACAATCCCTAACAACTCCACGTCGGCCACCGTGCGGTAGGCCACGATGTCTGTGACGCGCACGCCGCGCGCGCTGAGCGCCGCGGCCAGCTCCACACCAGCCAAATCACCGCGTGGCCAGAGCAGGGCATTGCCCTCTGCTACGGGAAGTTCACGGCCCAGCGCTTCGGCTACCGCTGCAGAGGGTTGGAAGTGCACATGAATGCCCGCCTCGGTAAGCGCACGCGCGGTGGCATTGCCCACGGCGGCCACGCGAACCTTGCTCGGCCAGTCTCCGGCTTCGTCTCGCGCCGAGAGCAGCGCGCGCACGCCGTTCGCGCTCGTGAAAACGGCCCAGTCAAACTTCTCAATTGCGTTGGCAGCATCGCGTAGCGTGGTCGGATCATCCGGCGGGAGTATACGGATGGCCGGTGTCGCAACAGGAATGGCCCCCTCCGCGCGCAGCTTCTCGAGCAACGGAGCCGCCTGTGCAGCGGCCCGCGTAACGACAATTCGCTTGGCGAGGAGGGGACGTGCGTCAGCCATTCGCGTGGGCGGCACTCGTAGCAGCAATCGCGGCAGCGAGCAACTCTGCGCCACCGTCGGCCACAAGCGCGGTCGCCACCTCTTGGCCGAGTGTAGCGGCTTGGGCCCGCGGCGCTGAGCGCGTGACCTTCACGTGGCGGCCATCGGGCGAGCCGAGAAGTGCGGACAGCGTGAGCGTCTCGCGCTCGAGTGTGGCAAAGCCGGCAAGCGGCGCGTTGCAGCCGGCACCCATCGCCGCGAGAAATGAGCGCTCAGCCACAGCACAGGCGCGGGCCGTCGCATCGTCAAGCGAAGCGCAGAGCTTCGCCATTTGTTCGTCTTCGGCCCGCGCTTCGATGGCGAGAATTCCCTGCGCAACGGCTGGCAACATCACGGATGGTTCGAGGCGCTCGGTCACCACGTGACCCCACTCGAGGCGATCGAGCCCAGCTGCGGCGAGCACAATCGCATCGTAGTCGCCGCGCTCAAGCTTGGCCAAGCGCGTGTCCACATTGCCACGGATATCGAGACAGACCACATCGGGACGGGCGGCCTTGAGTTGGCAAGTGCGCCGTGGCGAGCTGGTGCCGATGCGCGCACCCTGGGGCAGCTGCATCAGGGTGCCGTGCTTGGACACCAGCACGTCCCGCGGGTCAGCGCGAGTGGTGAACGCCACAATCGCAAACTCCGGAGGGAGTGTGGAGGGCAGGTCCTTGGCGCTGTGCACCGCGAGCCGAATGCGCCCCGAACGCAGTGCATCTTCGATCTCGGCTACAAAAAGCGAGTTGCGACCGATGGCAGCGAGCGGTCGGTCCTGAATCTCGTCGCCGCGGGTGGAAATCCGCTCCAGCGAGATCTCAAGGTCCGGGTGGAGCGCTAAGAGCCGGTCCCGCACGTGATTGGACTGCCAAAGCGCGAGCTTGCTGGCCCGCGTACCGATAACGACCTGCTTGGACTGCACCAGCGCGCCTCCTAGATATTGAAAGGGGGTAGCTGAGGGGACAATCTATAGAGCGCATCCGCCGCTGTCAGGCCATCTTGTCAAGCAATCCTGACACTCAATATCAGGGTTGCCCCCTAGTGCGCCGCGGCGAGAGTAGTTGTAACATAAGGGTCACTCAACCCCTAGGGCCGTCGGTCCCGCGGCCCGATATCACGAGCCAATGGCTGTGTCTTCCGAATCCCCCCGCTTCGGAGAAGCCGATCTTTCGAACTGCGAGCGCGAGCTCATCCACCTGAGCGGCAGCATTCAGCCGCACGGGTTGTTGATGGTGCTGGCCGAGCCTCGCATGGTGATTGCCCAAGTCAGCGCGAACGTCTCGACGCTGTTGGGGTGTCCGCCAGAGGCATTGCTCGGACAATCAATCGAAATCTTGGGCGCCGACTTTGCGGACGCGCTCCGAGGCGCTGCAGAAGGTCAGCATCTCGCGAACCTCCTCCCGTTACGTACGCGACTTGCCGTGGACGGCCGTCAGTTCACCGCCACCGCGCTGCTGCACCGTCCTCCAGCGGGCGGAATCGTTGTCGAAATGGAAGAAGTCAGTGAGGCGCCCCACCGGCGGCCCACGCCGCACATGGCGGACCGGCTCACGAAGATGGTCACGCAGCTGTCCACGGCGCACTCCATTCCGGCGCTTGCAGATCTGGTGGTGCGCGAGATGCGTGAGCTGCTCGGCTACGATCGCGTGATGTTCTACCGGTTTGACGCCGATGGGCACGGCGCCATCATCGCCGAGGACAAGCAGAAGTCGCTGGAGTCGTATCTCAACCGACACTATCCCTCGACGGACATTCCGCAGCGCGCACGCGAACTCTACCTGCGCAACAAGGTTCGCGTGCTGGTGGATCTGGCCTATACGCCGGTCCCCTTAGTCCCTCGTCTGAACCCCATCACGGGCGACGACCTCGATCTCTCGATGTCCACGCTGCGCAGCGTCTCGCCGATGCATGTGCAGTACCTCACGAACATGGGCGTGAAGGGCACCTTGGTGGCGTCGCTGATTCACGAAGGCCGGCTCTGGGGACTGATTTCCTGTCACCACCTCTCCACGAAGGTCGTGCCCTACGACCTCCGCGCTGCGGTTGAGCTGATCGCCGAGGTTGTGTCTACCCGTATCTCAGCGCTTGAGCACTTCGCCGAGGCACAGGCCGAGGTGTTGGTGCGTCGGTTAGAACAGCGCCTCATTGAGGCCACGGCCACCGACGGCGATTGGCGACACGCACTCTTTGACACGCCGCGGCAACTGTTACAGCCGGTGGGCGCGACGGGTGCGGCACTACTGTTCGATGGCGAGGTGCAGACCACAGGGGATGTGCCGTCCACGCCTGACCTCCGCGCGCTGTTTGCCTTTCTCGATTCGCAAGGCAGCAATCCGATTTTCGCGTGCTCGTCCATGGCGAAGCTCGAACCAAAACTTGCTGCACTCACTCCGGTCGCAGCGGGTGTGCTTGCGGTACGCTTCGGCACGGCGAGTGGCGAGTACCTCGTCTGGTTCCGGAAGGAGCAGTTGCAGGACATCACCTGGGGCGGGGATCCGCGCAAGGCGTTCTCGCTTGATGGCGCGACGCAACTCACGCCCCGTGCGTCGTTTGCAGCTTGGCACGAACAAGTGCGCGATACATCCAATCCGTGGACACCTCGCGATAGCTCTATCGCAAAAGCCATCGGGCAGTCGCTCGGTGACATCATCTTGCAGATTCGCGCGGTGCGCGTGTTGCTCGCGGAAGCGCAGTTGAATCGGATGAGGGCCTCCGTGGTTGGGGCCGCCGAGCCAATTGTCATCGCCGATGAAAGCGGGCGCGTGTTGTTGGCAAACGATGCGCTGGCACGTCTGTTGGGCGGTCCCTTCCGCGCCATCGAAACACTGAACGATCTCTCTTCGCACTTCGAGCAGCCGAGCCGCATTTTGGAGTTGTTTGGCAAGCTGCGTTCCGAGCGCGTCCCTTGGCGCGGCGAACTCCGACTTGCCCGCGGCTCTGGTGGATCACCAACGCCATTGGCCGTTCGCGCCGATGCGATTCCCGATTCACGCGGGGGCCTGTTTGGCTGCATCTTGGTCTTCACGGACCTCACGGCACGCCACGCTGCGGATTTCGCGCGCGAACGGCTGCAGCGCGCCGCTTACGCAGCGCAGCGCCCGACCAATCTAGAGGAACTCGGTGCTCTCGGCCCGCTCTCGCCGGAAGTCCAGGCACTCGTCGCAGCGGTGTGGGCAAATGCGGGCGTAGCCGTCAGCGAGATTGCCGACTCAGCCGACACTGTTACGATTGCGCCCTTGTTGCAGGAAGTCGAGGCCGCCACGCGTCACGCTGCGCGGCTCTCGGCGCTGTTGGGTCGTTACGCCGCGGAAGATTCGTCCGCGGCGTCTTGAGTCGCGGGCGCGAGTGCGCGGAAGAGGGCGATGTGTCGTTCGAATCCACGACTCGCTTCGGCGACCAAGGCAAGCTGTAGCTCTGCGCTGACGGGTGCGGTATCGAGGGCGAGTCTCCAAGAGACCGCTGCAGCCATCGGGTCGGCGAGCGCGGGGAAACGATAGAACGACATCGCATCGGTTGGCACGCCAATTTTTTCGCGGACGATGCGCTCGAGTACGCGTCCGCCGTTGAGATCGCCTAGGTATCGGAGCCACGCGTGCGCGACGAGTAACGAAGGCTGATCGCGGCCAACGCGGTGCAGGTGCTCTGCATAGTCAGACGCTTCCGTTGCCACCTCTGCCGGTGCAACGCCGAGCCTCACGAGCACGCCGAGATCACTCTCCAGAGCAGCACGCCGCGCAAATCCGGAATGACGCACATGCGCGAGCACGGCATCGTCCGCGTGGGCCTCGAGCTCCGCTTCGAGCGCCGCATAGATTACCCGCAAGGCAGCCAAGAGCCGAGCGTAGCCTGTGAGGTCGAGCTGTCCGCGCAACAGGGCTGCCATCACGCCAGTGCGCTCGGCTTCCGTGTGCAGGCTTCGGGTGCCGGCGCGGAGTGCTTCGCAGAGCGAGGGAGGTATGGTCATGGTTTGGTGAGTACCCGGCCGGCCGTTTCTTGGCCCTGCGCGATGCAGTCACCGAGCGCCACGCCGTGGCGCCACTGACCACAGAGATAGAAGCTTGGGAGAGTGGCTTCTATACGCGAGGCAGCGTCTAGCACTTCGCCGTGTCCGAGCTCGTACTGTGGAATGGCTTGCGACCACCGCTGGTGGTGGGTGAACACTGGGTCAGCGCGAAGGCCAAACAATGGCCGTAAATCCTTCATGACCGCAGGCAGGATGGCCTCGAGATTCGCGTTGCCATCTGCTGGCGAGCGCATGCCACCAAGGAAACACGTAAGCAGTACATGCCCGGTAGGCGCACGTGCGGCAAACACCGATGACGAAAAAATTACACCGAGCACCGTGCGACGTTCCACAGCTGGCATCAGCACGCCAAAGCCATCGAGCGGATGTTCGACATCTTCGCGGCGGAATCCCAGCGCGAGCGTGGCGACGGGCGGATGATGCAAGCGAGCGATAGGACCCAGCGCTGCGCCAATCTCCGCTGGCATTGCGATGCTAGAGAGAGCGTACGACGGGACTGATGATACCACGGCATCAACGTCCAAAGTTCCGCCCTGCGCTCCTTCGAGGTGCAAACGCCACCGCGTACCTAGGCGCTCTAGACCCGTGAGCCGTGTTGCCGTGCGTACGCCATCACCGAGCACCGACGCCATGGCATCAGGCAGGATGTGCAGGCCCGTCGTGAACGAGGTAATGCCCTTGTGCCGCACCCCGCCACGCTTCGACTTCATCTCCTTCATGGCGCCAACAATCAACGATCCGTGCTTCCGTTCGCCGTAATGCAGCATCGGCATCGCGTACTTCACGGACAGGCGTTCGGGGTCACCCGCGTAAATACCGGAGATGAGAGGATTCACGAGGTAATCGAGAATCTCGGAGTCGAGGCGGCGTCGCACGAGCGCGGCTAGTGACTCTTCGTCGTCGTCATGCCGCGCACGCACAAAAGGCTCCCGGAGCAAGGCGAACTTCGCACTCGCCGAGATCGCGTCGGTACTCGCCAGCGAGCCAGGGCCATCGGGCAGTGCTACAAGGCGGCCCCCGCGCACGATGTATCGTCGCGTGGCCGCGGCCTCCGTGCCAATGCGCGACGCCGTGATGCCGAGTCGGTCAATGAGTCGCTCAAGCGGAGCCGTCGCGGTCATCGAGGTCGGGCCCGCCTCTACGAGGAAGCCGTCTCGGTGCACCGTGGTGATGACGCCGCCCACTCGTGGAGCTGCTTCAATCACCGTCACCTGCGCTCCGCGGTCGCGTAGCTCCACGGCAGCGGAGAGACCCGTCACGCCCGCGCCAATGACTGCAACATGCATCTTAGCTACCGACTGACCAGTCCTGAGGGAGCAACATCGACTCCAGTTGCGCCTCGATGCTCCCGGCCTCCGGTGTACTCGGAGCCGGCCAGGCCGCAACCGGTGGCATGCTCATGAGCACGCTCTCGGTGCGCGCGCCGGTTTGCAGGCCAAACAGTGTTCCACGATCGTGGAGGAGATTGAACTCCACATAGCGCGCACGCCTTAGCAGCTGTAATGCCTTGTCGCGCTGGTTAAACGGAAGATCCTTCCGACGCTCCACAATGGGACCATACGCGTCCGTGAGGACGCGACCGATGGAATCCACAAAGCTGTGCAAGCGCTCAGCATTCATCCCAAAGGGCACGTCTGTTGGTCGGACGTGATCGAAGAACACGCCGCCTACCCCACGCGCCTCGTTATCGCGGTGCGCATTTCGGAAATACTGGTCGCACAAGTCTTTGTAGGCGGGATAGATGCCCGGATGAAAGACATTACAGGTTCTGTGCAGCACTTTATGGAAATGCCGCGCGTCATCCAGAAATGGATGCGTAGGCGTAAGATCGGTCCCGCCGCCAAACCACGCGTCGTGACGATTGCCGTCTTCATCGCACAATTCGAAGTAGCGCACGTTCAGGTGCACGGTGGGCACCATCGGTGAGCGAGGATGTGCCACGACACTTACGCCGGTTGCAAAGAAATGCGGCGTCGTGCCAGCGGGAATGTTGCCACCGAGTCGCGCCGCGGCGTCGGCAGGCAAGATACCCTCAACCAAGGCGCGATTTACGCCGGCCTTCTCAAAAACCTTTCCCTCAGTGAGCAAGCGCGACTGTCCACCGCCGCCGCCCTCGCGCTCCCAAGATGCCTCGACCAAGCGACTACCGTCGAGCCGCTCGAACATCTCGGTCACCACATTGTGGAGACCAGCCGTCCAATGCGCCATCGCCTGGCGGTTGGCGCGCCCGATTCCCTCGGGCGCCAAGCTCATCGCCCTGCCTCAGCCGCCTGCGACGCCGAGTTGGCAGCCCGCGAATCCCAAGCCTGCACCGTGTCAATGAATGCCCGTGCGTGATCAACCGGTACATCGGGGAGGATCCCGTGACCCAAGTTCGCGATGTAGCCAGGCCCATCAATCGCACCAAGCATCGCTTCGGTGCGCGCCTTGATATCACTGGGCGGTGCATACAGCGCCGTCGGATCGAGATTGCCCTGCAGGCCGCGTCCCGTGGCATCAGCCACGCCGCGCGCCCACGCCGCGTCGGTGTGCCAGTCCACGCCAAGCACATCACAGCCAGTGGCATCGGCAATTTCGCCGAGCGCCCAACCTGCGCCAGGCGCAAAACAAATCACCGGCACACCAGCAGTCTTGGCAATCTTTGCCGTGCGCGCCATATAGGGCAGCGCAAACTCACGGTATTCACGTGGCCCAAGCGAGCCGGCCCATGAATCAAAAATCTGCAAGGCCTGTGCACCGGCAGCCGCCTGTGCCACGAGGAAGCGGCCGACGTTATCCGCGAGCCTCGCGAGCAACGCGTGCGAGAACAGCGGATCAGCGTACAGCGCCTTCTTGGCTATCGAGAACGACTTGGTGCCCTTGCCCTCGGTCATGTAGGCAAAGAGCGTCCACGGCGCGCCGGCGAATCCAATCAATGGCACGCGGCCGTTCAACTCGCGGCGCGTCATGCGCAGTGCGTCGAGATGGAACTTGAGTCCATCCTCGGGCTCTACGTCACGGAGGCGCGCCAAGTCCTTCATGGTGCGGACCGGATCGGAGAACTGCGGGCCGACCCCTTCGTCCACCGTGAGATCCATCCCCATGGCGTGCGGGACGACCAAGATGTCGGAGAAGATGATGGCCGCATCAACGCCGAGGATGTCCACCGGCTGCAGCGTCACCTCGGTGGCGAGCTCCGGCGTATGGCACATCGTCAGGAAGTCGGCCTTTTTGCGAACCTCGCGGTATTCCGGGAGATAGCGACCAGCTTGGCGCATCATCCAAACAGGCGGACGGTCAACGGGCTCGCGCCGGAGGGCGCGGAGAAAACGATCGTTCACGGGGGAAAGCCTCTGAAACTGCCTGTTGTACTACTGGTTGAGCAAAAATCCTGCTTACGAAGTGCGGCGCTTGACCCGCGTGCGCTCGGGGGCCGGAATGGGGCCAGCGAACAAGGAATCTAAAGTCATCGTGAAGGCGTGCAGGGCTTCGCCGTGCGCCATTGCGGTGCGCAGCTTGGTCATCGGCCTTGCCAACAGCTTCGCCACGATGCGGCTTGTTGCGTGCTCGGCGACTGCATCGCCGGCGGCAAACGTGAGCTCGCGACGGCAAATCTCCGTGAGCGCTTCGGCCAGCGGGCGAATCGCGTCGCGTGCCGCGGCGGCTGACACCCATTCCACAAAGCTCTCGAGTTCCGCTTCTACGATGGCCTCCGCTGCGGGGACTGCAGCCTTGCGGAGTTCCTCGGCGGCGAGCACCGGCAGGTGCAATGCGTCGAGGTCGGAGATGGTCACGCCCGGGACGCCGGCGAGTGCCGGATCCACGTTGCGCGGCATCGAGAGATCGAGCAGCAACAGTGGATACGTGGATGTTCCGCAGTTCTCGCGCGAGGTGCGCAGTTGCTGGTACATCACCACCGGTTCGGTGGCGGCGGTGGCGGCAATCGCCACGTCCGACATCGCGACTTCAACGTGCAGCGCCTCGTACGGTGCGGCGCGGCCGCCAACTTCTGCGGCGAGCGTCACGGCGCGTGGCAGCGAGCGATTGATCAGCACGATGTCGCGTGCGCCCAGCTTTTGGAGCTGACGCGCTACCGACTGGCCCGTCTTGCCGGAGCCAATCACGACGACGCGTGCGTGCGCCAAGTTGCCAAAGCGCTGATGTGCGTGTGCGGCAGCCTCGGCGCCAACCGAACGTCGGCCCGAGTGCAGGCCCGTCTCCGAGGAGACGCGCTTACCAGTGCGCATGGCGGTGTCAAAGAGGCGATGCAGGACTGAGCTTGCACTGCCGGCTTCGTCAGCCTTGCGATACGCCTCACGCAATTGTCCGAGAATCTGGCCGTCGCCCATCACCTGCGAGTCGAGGCCTGAGGAAATCCGCAGGATGCGGCGTGCCACGTCGAGGCCACCACTCTTCTTGGCCACCGCGAGCAAGGCGCGCGCTTCGGTCTTAGATCCCATCCACGCCTTGGCCAGCGCTGTGATGGCGTGATCGAAGCCCGCCGGTGTGGCCGGATCCGCACCACCAGCCCACGCATAAATCTCGCTGCGGTTGCAGGTGGAGACGCAGACAATTTCGCGGATTACCGAGTTGGGTTCACGCGCATAGAGCTTGGCGATTCGCGCTTCCGAGAGATGGAAGCGTTCACGCGTCGCCACATTGGCGTGCCGGTAATCGACGGCGAGGGAGATCAGCATGGGCCGTTCACCCGGAGAAGGGACGATTGAGCTGCACGACGTCCCAATTGAGCTTGATCGCGGCCATCACCCAGGCGAGGTAGGGAGCAAACCAAATCCCGGCCTCGTAGGCGAGTGGACGCGAAGTCCAGTACATCCACACGATGGATGCAAAGAACGGAAGGACCTGCACCAACGCCCAGTCGGGGCGCTTGCGCCGGAAGAAGAGATACGACCACATGGTGTTGCCCAACGCGTTCACGACGGACGCAACCAGAAACAGCGTGCGCTCGTCGGGTGTGCCCGCGCCGCGCCAGGCAATCACGCCGCCCGTGCCCGCGCAGACGAACACCGTCGTCCAGATGAGCCCGAAAAACTTGTCTGGGGGCTTCCACCACGGCTGCCGCAATGCCTTGTACCACGGGCCGATGTCGGTCACCAGTGCACCGCCCACGGCGACCGTGCCCCAAAAGGCAACGGCCCCGGTGATCGGGCCCCACAGCTGACCGTTCATTAGGCGGTCGCAAGGCCAGCAAGATGTGCGAGGTTCTTGAAGAAGATGCGCACATGCGAAAGCGGCTTGGCGCGCACCAACTTCTTATTCATGTATGCGTCGAATGTGAGCTGCTGGACGTCCTTGTCGCGGCAGATGGCCACAAAGCGCTCGCGGCGATTGTCGCTTGAGTACCAAAAGCGCTGCATAATGTCGAGCACCCAGAACACCTGGCCGTGATCGGACAGGAAGCGGCGGCGTGCCTTGGCCAGCGCCTTGACGTTCGCCGTGGAGAGGAACTCGTTCACCGCGTCGGCAGCATAGCGGCCACCGGTCATCGCGTAGAAAATGCCCTCGCCACTCGCCGGAGCGACGACGCCTGCAGCATCACCCGCGAGTACCACTTCGCGCCCGTCGTCCCAGCGCGGCAGAGGATGCAGCGGAATCGGTGCGCCTTCCTTGCGGATTGTCTCGAGCTTGTCGAGTCCGGTGGATGCGCGTAGCTGAGTCACCGACTCCTTGAGACCAAAGCCCTTCTGCAGTGAGCCCGTGCCCACACTCGTGGTCTTTCCGTGGGGGAAGATCCAGGCGTAGAAGTCAGGCGAGAGCGGACTCTGGTAGTACACATCGCAACGATCGTGCGCAAAGAGCTCGGTGTTGTGCTCAGGGCTCTTGATAATCTCGTGATACGCAAAGACGAACTTACCTTCGTCGGCCCGCGGCACGCACTGACGAGCCACCTGAGAGAGCGCACCGTCCGCACCGATGATGGAGCGAGCCCGAACCGACTTCTCAGAACCCTGACGCGAGCGGCCATCCGTGTAGACCACGCGGGCCACACCATCGGCATCGCGATCGCGACGCACGAAGGCCCCAGTCACACGCGTGGCGCCAGCCTTCGCGGCACGATCGCGCAGCCATTCATCGAACACTTCGCGGTCCACCATCCCCACGAAGCCTTGGCCAACGGGAATGTCCACTGTCTTGCCCTTAGGCGAGACCATGCGCGCTTCGTTGATGCGCGCCACGAGGAGCGACTCCGGCACATCAAAGTCCTTGAGCAGCTGCGGCGGCACCGCCCCTCCGCAGGGCTTCACGCGCCCCGCGCGGTCGAGCAGCAGCACGGACCGACCCGCGCGCGCCAAATCATGCGCCGCCGTCGCACCCGCAGGCCCGCTGCCCACAATCACTACGTCGTACGTACGCTCAGTCACGCAATATCTCCAGTGTCTTGTGGCTTCCGTCTTCCGTCATCCGTCGTCATCTCATCGCTCCGAGAATCGCCTGACCCGCATCCGCGCGCCGGAAAACTCCCCCGCGTACCGAAGGCGTCGAGGCCAATGCCATAAACGCCGCCACAATGAACAGCACAGCCTCGGCGCCGAACACGGCCACGTACCCGCGTGCCGCATCGCCCATCGAGGCAATCGTGAGGTCGCTGGCCACACCACCGCCGAGTGAACCAATGCCGTAGGCAATCGCCTGCGCGGCCCCATACACACCCAGTCGGATGCCGGTGCCGCGCGTCGTATCGGCTGCGGTCATCGCCATCATCGAGCCGATCGCGCCAACCGCGAAGACGCCGTTGGCCACGCCGAGGCCGAACACTGTCCCTTGCAGCAACACCACGCCACCAAGCCACGGTGAATTGGCGAGCACGATCAGCGCTCCCGCCGAAGCCAAGCAGCCCGCGGCAGCCCACACTCTCAATGACCCAAAGCGCGCCGAGAGAATCGCTGCGCCAAGCATGCCAAGCATCACGCCACCGTGCTGGATGCCGCCCAGCTTGGTGCTCTCACCAGCCGTCATCAGAAACACGCGGCCCGCAAACGGCTCGAGAATCAGATCCTGTGCGGAGTACGCGAGCATCGCGGCAAACACAAAGAATGCGAAGCGACGCGTGGTTTGATCGCGCAACGCGTCGCGAATCGCCACCGCGAAGCCCGCGCCGTCGGAAACGGCCGGCGCCGAGAGCGGCGGACGCTTCATGCCCCAAGAACCCCACGCGGCAATCGAAGCCAGCACCGCAGCGATCAGGCAGACCGCTGCCGTCACTGCCACAAGACGCTCAAACGAGAAGGGATCCAGCAGTTGGCCCGAGACACCAGCCGTCACTGCAATCCCAAAAATCATCATGATCCAGAGTAGCGCGGCGGCCGCGCCCAACTTCCGCGGCTCCACTTGCTCGGCGACGTGTGCGAGCAACGCCGTGCCGGCCGCGCTCATGCCCACGCCAATGAGCGCGTACGCAAAGAATGCCACGGTGAGGCCGAGGATGAGGCGCTCGCTCGCCACTGATACGGCGATCGCTGCGAGTGTGCCACCGATGGCGAGTACGATGGCACCGCCAAGGATCCAAGGTGCGCGAGACACCGACTTGTCGGAGTCAAAGCCGAACTTGGCGCGCGACATCTGAATCGCGAAGTGCAAGGCGACGAGCACCGAGGGAATCGTCGCGGGCAGCGCGAGCTCTACAACCATCACACGGTTGAGCGTAGAGGTCATGATCGCCGCCACTGCACCAATGGCAACTTGCGCCAGACCGAGGCGAGCGATGCCGCCCCATCCCATATACGTGCGCGTCGGCGTGTACGGCATCGCGGCAGCGGTCACTGGATCATCCCTCGCAGTGCAAACGCGGAGATCATCATGCCGGCTACGTAAAAGGGCACGCCAGCGCCAGAGAGAAACAGCGCGCGTGCCCGCGGAGCGTCGATAAAACTGCTCATCATCATGATTTGCACCACGATGAGGCCGCCAATCGAAGCGCCATGCATGGGCTTGTCCCAGGCGGCGAGCAATATCATCACCACGAACTGCGGGATGAGCATCGCTAAGCAGGCCACCCACGCCGCGCGATCAACACCAAGTTGCGCGGGCAGGGACTTGATGCCCATCTGAAGATCGCCTTCAATCGCCTTGAAATCGTTGAGCGTCATGATGCCGTGCGCGCCGAGGGAGTACAGCAACGCAAGCAACAAAATCTTTGAATTGGGCACCGCACCGCCAAGCAACACGATGGCGCCGGTCACCCACGCGAGACCTTCATACGTGATGCCGACGGCAGCGTTGCCAATCCACCCGTTCTGCTTGAAGCGCAGTGGCGGGGCGGAGTAAGCCCAAGCAAATACGAGCGCGATGCCCACGGCGACTATGCCAGCGACGCCGAGCGGAATCGAAGCGATCAATGACAACGCAGTCCAAAGCACCGCAACCTTAAAGCCCCAAGTCCCCGGCATACGTCCGGACGGAATCGGGCGATGCGGTTCATTGATGGCATCCACGTGGCGATCGTACCAATCGTTCGCAGCCTGCGACGACGCGCAAACCAAGGGACCGGTGATGACGAGTCCCAGCGCGAGCTGCGACCAGCGACCACCGAGCGGCACGCCACTCGAGATCGCCCCGCAGGCAAATGCCCACATCGGCGGAAACCAAGTGATTGGCTTCAGCAACTCGAGCACGGCACTCGGTGCGGGATACTCCCGCACTTCGCGTAGCGATTCGTTTACACCAATAGATGTCACGCTAACCTGACACTAGGGGTAGACGAATCCGCGGGAACGAAGCGCATTTATATCAGCTCGCTGCTGCGGTGTCGGACTCGACGGCCGCGGACAATCCGTGGCGTCGCAACTTCACATACAACGTCTGGCGGGAAAGTCCGAGCACTTCGGCGGCGGTGGTGCGATTGTCGCCGGTGAGCTGGAGTGCTGCTTCAATGAAGTGGCGCTCCACCAGGTCCGTGGTATCACGCACCAAGGTCGGGAGCGACACGCGGCCCACGAGCGAGGTGAGATCCTCGACGGCCTTCGTGAGATCGCGCGCACCATGCGGCACCGTGTTCACGCGACGTCCCACGTCGCGCATCACGAAGCCAATGCCCAGTGGGCCGTTGTCGCTCGGAAGCGAAACTGCTGAGAGTTCAATTTCCGTCGCGAGGCCGAGCTCACCGCGAATAGAACTCGCCGCTACTCGCACCACGCTATGCTTGCGCACGGTGGAAACGAACACGCCGAGATCTGCACCAGGACGTCCCACCCAATTACCGAGCGAGCGACCCTTGGCCTGCTCTTCACTCGCGAGCTGCGCGAGATCAAGGAAGCTGCGGTTAGCCGTGATGATGTCGCCTTCGCTGTCGCAGATGACCATGGCTTCGGGTGTGCGATCCACCAACTCGAGCAGGCGCTGCTTGTGTGTGGTGCTCGCGGCTGACTGCGTCGCATGGCGCGAGAGCCGCACGAGCAGGAGCGTGAGGTTGTCCTGACGGAAGCAGGACGCCGAGGCAAGCACGTCGCCGCGCTCTTCGGTGAGCTTCAAGCGAACGTCGGTGGCGTGACCCGAGGTGCGTGCGGTGGAGAGCAGATCCTCCACGGCGCGGAGATTGTCCGCCGCAATGCCCATCGGGAACGACTTGCCCACGAGCTTGTCTGCGGCGACGTCAAAGAGTCGTGCGGCAGCGCCAGAGGCATCAACAATCTTCATGGTGTCGGCGTCTACCACGATGATGGCATCCGTGGAGAGCTGGAAGAGCAGGCGATAGCGTGTTTCTACGTGGCGCAGGCGCCAGTAGTCGCGCTCCATGGCCTGCTGCGTATCGACGAGACGCTGCTGCAGCATCGAGATGGTGCGCAGGTCGCGGCCAACGGCAATCACGGCACCGTTCTCGGCGCGCACGGCGTTGTACGCAACTGGGATATCAGCACCTGCGCGCGCCGGATGATTCACTTGGCGACGGCGGGTGCTGCCGGTGGCGGATGCTTCCTTAAGGAGGAGTTCAATCTTGCCGCGCGATTCACCCGTTACGGTGTCAGCCCATGATTTGCCGACCCATTCGTCAGCGGTATCAATGGGCGGTTCGGCGCCAGAGAATGAGACGTGACGAATCACACCATCGCGGTCCACAACGAGCGCAACTTCGCTCGTGGCCGTGATGAGTTTCGCCGCCCAATCCGGTGCTAGGTCGGATAGGGCGCGACGTGAGGCGTCTGAAAATCGATCGCCGGCTTCCATCTGATGTTGCCCCGAGTCAAAAACGTGCAGAATGCCCATTGCTTCAGGCAGAAATGATGCGACGCGCCGCGGCAATCGCCGTGGACGCATCTATTGCATACCCGTCAGCGCCGATTCGCTCGGCCAAGGAGGGGTCAGACGTAATCAATGCCCCCCCGACAATCACCTTGATGTCGCGGTTGCGTGACACTTGCCGAGCGCGGCGTATGTCCTGTTGCAGCTTGGATGTACGTGACGCGCAGGCGATTGAGAAGCCAAGCAAAGTGTAGTCACTTTCTCGGACTTTGTCTAGTAAAGCTTCCGAGCCCAAGCCAGGTCCGACGTGCACGTCCCATCCATCCCGAACAAAAAACTCGGCGAGAACCGCAATGCCGAGGGAGTGCTGTTCGTCGCTGGCGGCAGAGAGCAGAAGCCGACCGG
This sequence comes from Gemmatimonas sp., assembly GCA_031414535.1. Lineage (GTDB taxonomy): Bacteria > Gemmatimonadota > Gemmatimonadetes > Gemmatimonadales > Gemmatimonadaceae > Pseudogemmatithrix. The sequence goes on along the minus strand of JANNVQ010000049.1, from coordinate 99,653 downwards.
TGGAGCCTGGATACAGGTAGTCAGCAAGGAACTGGTGCGAGAACTCGCGAATGAGGCGCTGAATCCGCCCGGTTCCGAGGGTGACATCATAGAAGGTGCAGTCATCGTTGTCCCACATCTCCCCGAGCGTCCGAGCGGCTTCGGCAAAAAGGCCCTCGTACAGCCGCTCGGTAGTGACGCCGCGCTCAATCAGCTCGTTGGCGAACTCGCGGGCCGCCTGATCATCGTGAGAGAGCAGGATTCTGATAAACCGCTGAACATCGAGCGGAACTTCAGAGGAGAAAGAGACCACCAGTGCCCCGGTGGTATCCGTTGACACGCTTGATCGCGTCTGATGAACCGACGCCCGTGAATGCTGCACTCCACCGAGCGGAGTGCCGTGTTCACCAAGCGGCTGCGAACGAGATTGAGGACCTGACATTTGGTGGGCCTCCTATTGCGAATGGGTGGGGGGGGTCCCATCACCACGTGTACATATTTGCGCCGCGCACCCAACCTGTCAAGAGAGCCTGACGTAAACTTACCTTGACAACTCGGCGACGCGAACCCAATATCTGGGTGCGCTGGTCCGTGTGCCTCTTTCCTTCTATGTAGCAAGGAGGCCCCCCGAACATGGAGCTATTGACTGTGTCAGGCAAGAAAGCGTCAGGCGGACTCTACACTCCGGAGCAGCGCGCCAAGCGCGATGCGACGAAGTGGACGCTGGTGCAAGGGATTCTCGCACCCGTGCAATTCCTAGTCTGCCTCATCTCGGCCGGTCTAGTGCTGCGCTTTCTCTCCACTGGCGAAGGCCTGTGGGTCGCCAACCTATCGGTGCTCCTCAAGACCGTGCTGCTACTCACGATCATGGTCACCGGCTCCATCTGGGAAAAGGTCGTGTTTGACGAATGGCTCTTTGCGAAGCCCTTCTTCTGGGAAGACGTGGTCTCGATGGGCGTGATCGCCCTGCACCTTCTATATGTATCCGGACTCTTCTTTGGCTTGTTCGACAGCCGCTCGTTGATGTTGATTGCTCTGGTGGCCTACTCGGCCTATATCGTCAACGCGATCCAGTTCATTCTCAAGCTTCGTGCAGCGCGTATGCAGGAGGCGCTCGCATGACTGGCACCGCACTTCCCGTCGTGGACTCTGGTTGCACGGACGCCCCGGTCCTCAAGGAGCGCGGCCAGCGCGAAGTCTTCTGCGGCCTCACGGGTATCGTGTGGTTGCACCGCAAAATGCAGGACGCATTCTTCCTAGTGGTTGGCTCGCGCACCTGCGCCCATCTCATTCAGTCCGCGGCCGGTGTGATGATTTTCGCCGAGCCCCGCTTTGCCACCGCTATTCTTGGCGATCGCGACTTGGCGGGCATGGCGGACTGTAATGACGAGCTCGACCGCGTCGTCACGCAGTTGCTGAGCCGTCGCCCGGATATCACGACGCTGTTCCTGGTGGGCTCTTGTCCGAGCGAAGTCATCAAGCTCGATCTCGGCAAGGCCGCCTCGCGTCTCTCGCGTGAGTACGCGGGCAAGGTGCGCATCCTCAGCTACAACGGCTCAGGCATCGAGACCACGTTCACGCAGGGCGAAGACGCCTGTCTGAGAGCGATGGTCCCGGAACTGCCTCAGACTACGGAAGCCAATCTGCTGGTGTGTGGTACGCTGGCCGACGTCGTGGAAGATCAGTTTGCGCGATTGTTCGCAGAGCTCGGCATTGGTCCGGTGCAGTTCTTCCCGCCGCGTCGCGCAAGCAAGCTGCCGCCGATTGGCCCGAACACCAAACTGCTACTCGCGCAGCCCTTCCTGAACGAGACCGTCCGTGCGCTGCAAGCGCGTGGTGCTACGCTGCTACCATCTCCGTATCCGCTCGGCGTGGAAGGCACGACGGCGTGGCTTCGCGCCGCGGCTGATGCTTTCGGAGTGGCACCGGAGCGTTTCGCGAGTGCCATCGCGGCACCGGCACAACGGGCCCGGACCTCGCTGCAACGCTACCGCGCCGCACTCGAAGGCAAGCGAATGTTTTTCTTCCCGGATTCGCAGTTGGAAATTCCGCTCGCGCGCTTCCTGGCTCGCGAGCTAGGCGTGCAGCTGCTTGAAGTTGGCACGCCCTACCTCGACCGCCTGCTCATGGACGCTGAGCTCGCGCTCTTGCCGCGCACTGTGCTCTCCGAAGGGCAAGACGTGGAAAAGCAGCTCGATCGCTGTAAAGCACAAATGCCCGACCTGACCGTTTGTGGCCTTGGCCTCGCGAATCCTTTGGAAGCCGAGGGCATGCGCACCAAGTGGAGTATCGAATTGGTGTTCACGCCGATTCATGGCTTCGACCAAGCCGGTGACCTCGCCGAACTTTTTGCGCGCCCGCTGGAGCGGGTGGCAAGGCTGAAGGTGTAAACAATGCAACTCACGCTCTGGACCTACGAAGGGCCGCCCCACGTGGGCGCGATGCGTATTGCCACCTCGATGAACGATGTGCACTACGTGCTGCACGCGCCGCAGGGCGACACCTACGCGGATTTGCTGTTCACGATGATTGAACGCCGCAGCAAGCGGCCGCCCGTCACCTACACGACGTTCCAAGCCCGCGACTTAGGCGGCGATACCGCCAATCTCGTGATTTCTGCGGTGCGCGACGCATACGAGCGCTTCAAGCCGAAGGCCATGCTGGTCGGAGATTCGTGCACCGCTGAACTCATTCAAGACCAGTCCGGTGCGCTGGCGATGGGCATGAACTTGCCCATCCCGGTCGTAGCGCTCGAACTGCCCGCCTACTCCAAGAAGGAGAACTGGGGCGCGTCGGAAACGTTCTATCACCTAGTGCGCACCCTCATCGGTACGGCTAAGCGCGAGCGTCCAGCTCGCGCTGATGGCGCGCGCCCGAAGGCCAATCTGCTCGGCCCGTCGGCACTGGGATTCCGCTGCCGCGACGATGTGCGCGAAGTCATCGCCATTCTCGACAGCATCGGCGTAGATGTGCACGTCGTCGCGCCGCTCGGCGCAGATCCGGACCAGCTCCGCTCGCTCACGGATGCAGACTTTAATGTCTGTCTGTATCCAGAGATTGCCCACACGACGGCATCGTGGTTGCAGCGCACACAAGGCATGCCGATGGTGCGGACCGTGCCACTGGGTGTCGGTGCAACTCGCGACTTCATCGCGGAAGTGGGAGAGGTGGCCGGCATTGATGTCAGCCAGTACCTCGACACGGCACAGAGCCGGCTGCCGTGGTACTCGCGTTCCGTGGATTCGACGTACCTCACGGGCAAGCGGGTCTTCATTTTTGCTGATGGCACCCACGCGATTGCAGCGGCGCGGATTGCCGCTGATGAACTGGGCTTCACGGTCGTGGGGCTTGGCACGTACTCTCGTGAGATGGCGCGCGAGGTGCGCGAAGCCGCGGCTAAGTATGGCGTAGAAGCGCTCATTGCCGATGACTATCTCGCTGTGGAAGAGGCCATCACGGCCGCGGCGCCAGAGTTGGTGCTCGGCTCGCAGATGGAACGCCATATCGCCAAGCGCTTGGGAATTCCCTGCGCCGTAATCTCGGGCCCCTTCCATGTGCAGGATGTCCCAGCGCGGCACTCGCCGCAGATGGGATGGGAAGGCGCCAATGTGATTTTCGATACCTGGGTGCATCCACTGATGATGGGGCTCGAGGAGCACCTTATCGGAATGTTCCGCGAAGACTTTGAGTTCGGCGAAGTGAGTTCGCATTTGGGGAAGGCGCCGGCGCGACGTGCTGAAGAAGAGGTTGCAGCGGAGCCATCTCTCGCCCCAGAGCTTGAGCCGATGTTCCTGGCAGCGGGAGCGGCCACGGCGTCAGACGAGGTTGACGGACCGAGTGCGCCTCCGCCTGCTGGGCCAGTTGGCGTACCAATGTGGACGGCAGACGGTGAGAAGGAACTCAAGAAGATTCCGTTCTTCGTACGCAAGAAGGCGCGCTTGAACACCGAGCGATTTGCCGTCGAGATGGGCATTCGCGACATCTCTGTGGAGACGCTCTACGAGGCCAAGGCGCACTATGGCAAGTAAGCGCTCAGCGCCAGCAGCGGCGGTGCCCATCCGCGTCACGATTGTGACGCTGGATGCGCACTTCGCTGATGCGTTTGCTCGCGCTCGGGCGATCTTGGCGAAGGAGCTGCCGGGACTGACGCTCACCATGCACGTCTCGGCGGACTACAACTCCGATCCCAAGCTCGCCGACAAGGCCCGCGCTGATATCGCGGCGGCCGACATCATCATTGCGGGACAGCTCTTCACCGAGGAGTCGGCTGGCCCGGTGAAGGACGCGATGGCCGCACGCCGTAAAGACTGCGACGCTGTCTGTGCGATGCTCTGCGTGAACGAAGTGGTGAAGCTCACGCGCCTGGGCAAGTACTCGATGACCGAGGAAGATCGTTCGCCCTCGCCGTGGTCGCCGCTCAACCTGCTGAAGAAGCTTCGCGGCACTCGCGAGGATGGTAAGTCAGCGGGCGAGCGCCAGCTGAGCGTGCTGCGTAAACTGCCCAAGCTGCTCAAGTTTATTCCAGGTGCGGCGCAGGATGTGCGCAGCTGGTTCTTGGCGATGCAGTACTGGCTCGCGGGGTCTGACACCAATCTCGCGAACATGGTAAAGATGCTCATCAACCGGTATGCGGCTGGCCCGCGTGCGGTGTTGAAGGGCACGCTGGAGATCGCCGAGCCGGAAGAGTTTCCGGATGTCGGCTGCTATCACCCTGATCTCGCCGGACGCGGCATCACCGAGGACGTGAACAAGCTGCCGTCCAAGGGCAAGAAGGGTCGCGTGGGCGTGCTGGTGGGGCGCTCGTACCTCCTGGCCGGCAACACCGCACACTACGATGCCGTGATTCGCAAACTGGAATCGCGCGGATTGTCGGTGGTGGCGGCGTATGCGTCGGGCCTCGATGCGCGCGCGGCGATTCTGAATTACTTCTGCGACCCCAAGCTGCAGTTGCGCGGCCAGACCAAGGCGACCATTGATGCGATGGTCTCGCTGACCGGCTTCTCGCTGGTGGGTGGTCCGGCCTACAACGACGCCGATGCCGCGCAGGCTGTGCTCACGGCGCTCGACGTGCCGTACATCTCGCTGCAGACTCTGGAGTTCCAGACGGTGGCCGAGTGGGAGCGGGATCCGCGCGGTCTCAATGCGTTGCAGGCGACGTTGCAGGTTGCGATCCCCGAACTCGACGGTGCCATCAACCCGATGGTGTTTGGCGGCAAGGGTGAGCCCACCGAAGGCATGGCCTCGGCGTCAATGCCGATTGAAACACGCGTCGAAGTGCTCGCGGATCGCGTTGCCAAGTTGGTGCGTCTTAAGCGTACCGAACGCAGCAAGCGCAAGGTGAGCATTGTGTTGTTCAACTTCCCGCCCAATGCGGGCAACACGGGCAGCGCGGCGTATATCGCAGTGTTCCAGTCGCTATACAATGTGCTCCAGGCGATGGCGCGCGAAGGTTACACCGTTGATGTGCCAGAGAGCGTAGACGCGCTGCGCATCGCGGTCACTGAGGGCAACGCGACAGCAACTGGCGCGCCAGCCAACGTGCACGCCAAGCTCAGCGTGGACTCATATGTGCGTAGCGAGCCGCATCTCAAGGAACTTGAAGCGGTGTGGGGTCCGGCACCGGGCCGCCAGCTCACCGATGGCCGCAGCCTGTTCATTATGGGCGAGCGGTTTGGCAATGTGTTTGTGGGCGTGCAGCCGGCGTTCGGCTGGGAAGGCGACCCAATGCGCTTGCTCTTCCAGGGCAACTTTGCGCCGACGCATGCCTTCTGTGCCTTCTATAGATGGATGCGCGACGAGTTTGAGACAGATGTGGTGCTGCACTTTGGTACGCACGGCGCGCTGGAGTTCATGCCCGGCAAGCAGGTGGGTCTCACCGACCAGTGCTGGCCTGAGCGGTTGATCAGCGACATGCCGAATGTGTATCTGTACGCATCGAACAACTCGTCCGAAGGTACGCTGGCCAAGCGGCGTGGTGGCGCGGCACTGATTTCGTATCTCACGCCACCAATTGCGCAGGCCGGTCTCTATAAGGACTTGGCGGCGCTCAAGGGGGCGCTCGATTCGTTCCGAGGTCAGGACGATCCAGACCACGAGCTCGCGGCGATGCTCCAGGATCAGGCCGTGGCCCTAGACCTCTGCAAGCCCGATCCCAAGTGGAATGGGGACACCAACGAGCGCGTGGGCGAAGTACGCGCCCGCCTGCTCGAGCTAGAGTACTCGCTGATTCCGATGGGCCTGCACATCGTCGGCGAAGGAATGCCTGAGGCCGCGCGCAAGAGCACGATTGACGCAATTCAGACGTCCTTGCCCGAGCCGATGTCGGACAGCGAAGTACGCGAGTTCGATCGCCTGCTTGCTGAAGACTACGAGATTCCGGGAATCCTCCGCGCCCTTGATGCGCGCTATGTGCCACCGGCTCCCGGTGGTGATATCGTACGGACGCCGAAGGTCGTGCCCACGGGCCGCAACCTCTACGGTTTTGATCCCTACAAGGTCCCGAGCGCGTACGCGTTGATTGATGGTCGCAAGCGCGCTGATGTGCTGCTCGCGCGTCACCTGGCCGACGGCAACTCGTTCCCCGAGACCATCGCCTTCGTGCTCTGGGGCACGGACAACATGAAGTCTGAGGGCGCACCGATTGCGCAGGTACTGGCGCTGATGGGTGCCGTGCCGCGCTTTGACGCGGTGGGTCGTTTGGCTGGTGCGCGCTTGGTGCCACTCGAAGCGTTGGGCCGTCCGCGCATTGACGTGGTCTGCACGCTGTCCGGCATCTTCCGCGACTTGCTGCCGCTGCAGGTCAAGCTCATCGCCGAAGCCGCGTTGCTCGCTGCGCAGGCCGACGAGCCGCTAGAGATGAACTTCATTCGCAAGCACACGCTCGACCATCAAGCGGCGTTCAACTGCGACTTTGAGAGCGCCGCGCTGCGCGTGTTCTCCAATGCAGATGGCGCGTACGGCTCGAATGTGAATCTGCTCGTGGATACTGGGCAGTGGGAAAAAGAGGACGAGCTCGCCGAGCAGTTTGTGCAGCGCAAGAGCTTTGCGTACGGTGTGAAGCCGGGCGCCAAGGCGATGCCAGCGCTGATGCAGCGGGCGCTAGGAGGCGCAGATATTGCCTTCCAAAATCTCGATTCTGTGGAACTCGGCGCTACGGACATTGACCAGTATGTGGAATCACTCGGTGGTATGAACCGCGTGATTACGCGCGCCAAGGGCGCTGAGGTGCCGGTCTACCTCGGCGACAGCACAGGCAAGGACGGCAAGGTGCGGACGCTGAGCGAGCAGGTGGCGCTCGAAACGCGCACTCGTATGCTCAACCCGAAGTGGTACGAAGAGCAGCTCAAGCAGGGCTATGAAGGTGCGCGCAACATCGCGGGTAAGGTGTCCACAACGCTGGGCTGGTCAGCCACGGCGGGCAACGTCCCGCAGTGGGTGTACACCGACATCACGAGCACTTTCATGCTCGACCCTGAGATGCGTGAACGGTTGGCTAAGGCAAACCCCAACGCGGCGTCGGGTATGGCGCAGCGCCTGATGGAAGCGCATGACCGTGGTTATTGGCAGCCAAGCGAGGAGATGCTCGCGGCGCTGCGTGATGCTGCGGAGGAATTGGAAGACCGGCTCGAGGGCGTCAGCGCGGTAGCGTAGTCCCGGAAGGATCTGCAAAGGGAGCAACGCAGTGCGACGGACCCGGTGCGAGTCGGAACGTGCAGGAAGTTTTTTCGGAGAGTGAACGTGGCTGGTACGATGCAACTGCCGGTGTTGTCGGGCCGAGAGGATGGAGAAGGCTCCCTCCAGGTACACGATGATCAAAAGATCACGGGTGCTCAGGTGTTCGCCGTCTATGGAAAGGGAGGCATCGGAAAATCGACAACCTCATCCAACCTGAGTGCGGCGTTTTCCAAGCTCGGAAAGCGTGTGTTGCAGATTGGCTGCGACCCCAAGCACGACAGCACCTTTACGCTGACCAAGCGCATGGTGCCGACCGTGATTGACGTGCTCGAAAGTGTGGACTTTCACTCTGAGGAGTTGAAGCCCGAAGACTTCGTGTACGAGGGGTTCGGCGGCGTGATGTGCGTCGAAGCCGGCGGTCCGCCCGCGGGCACGGGCTGCGGAGGATACGTTGTTGGGCAGACCGTGAAGCTCCTCAAGGAGCATCATCTACTGGAGGACGCGGACGTCGTGATTTTCGACGTGCTCGGCGACGTGGTCTGCGGTGGCTTCGCGGCCCCGCTCCAGCATGCGCAGCGCGCGTTGATTGTGACGGCCAATGACTTTGACTCCATCTTTGCGATGAACCGCATCATGGCGGCCATCCTCGCAAAGTCCAAGAACTATGCCGTGCGCTTGGGTGGCGTGATTGCCAACCGCTCGGCAGATACGGACCAGATTGATCGCTTCAATAACGTGGCGGGCATGCATTTGACCGGCCGCTTTCCAGATCTGGATGCGATTCGTCGGAGCCGCTTGAAGAAGTGCACAATCTTCGAGATGGAAGACACGCCAGAAGTCCGCATGGTGCAGGACGAGTATATGCGGATTGCCGCGACGCTGGCGGCAGGCGTACCGGCGCAACCGGGGCATCCGCTCAAGGATCGCGAAATCTTCGACCTGCTCGGGTACGATTGATGACGCTGCCTTCAACGCCAACGCAGACCGACGAGATCTCTGGCAGCGGAGGTTACGCGAAGACGCGTGCCTGGCTACACGAGTATTTTGATCGGACCGCGGCGAAGTCGTGGGAAACCCTCACCTCGGACGCGCCGGTGAGTGGTGTGCGCGCCACGGTGCGCGCCGGCCGCGACCGCATGCGCGGGCTGATGCTCTCGTGGTTGCCGACGAATCTTTCGGGCGCGCGGGTGTTGGACGCTGGCTGCGGAACAGGTGCCGCCGCAATTGAGCTCGCGCGTCGTGGTGCGGCGGTCGTCGCCATTGACCTCTCACCGACACTCGTAGACGTGGCGCGGCAGCGATCGGCCCAGTCGAACTTGCGCGGCAGCATCGATTTCCGCTTCGGCGACATGCTCGACTCGTCGCTTGGCACATTTGATTTTGTGTTCGCAATGGATTCTCTGATTCACTACGAGCTTGCAGACGCCGTCTCAGCGGTAAGCGCACTGGCGCCCCGTGTGGGCACGGGGTTCGTCTTCACGTTCGCCCCGCGCACACCCTTGCTCGCCACGCTGCACGCGGTGGGTAAGCTGATTCCCAGCCGCGACCGTGCGCCGCGCATTGTACCGACGGCAGAGCGCGCCCTTCGGGCTTCGCTGCAACACGCGCTCCCGGACTGGACCTCTGCCCGTAGCGAGCGAGTGAAGAGTTCGTTTTATACTTCGCAGGTGATGGAACTGCAGTACACCCCCCGGAGGATTGCGTGACGAACGTTTGGATATGGACCACGCTGGCCGCTGCGGTACTCGGCGTCTGGATGCTGTACCGGAGGACTCGCGTCGTGCCGTGCACGATTGACCTCGAGAGCAACCCCACGCACCTGCATGCGCATGTCGAGCTGAAGGGCTACGACGTGCACGAAGGCGACGAGGTGCTCGTGCACAACTCGCCGACCCGAGTGGGCTTGGTGGAGAAGATTGTTGTGGACTCCACGGCAACGGTGAAGCAGGCCAGCTGGCCGCGCCGCTTTTTGGTGCGCACGCTTGGCACCAGCGGCATCACCGAACTCTACGAAGTCGGATTCGAGGGCTAATCATGTACGAAGCCACGATGAAGCCTCCGATGAAGGACGTGAACGAGTCTACTAAGGCCGCCACGGACGACGCCGTCCTGAATCCGCGTTTTTACACGACGGACTTTGCCGAGATGGACCGCCTCGATGTCTCGCCCCTCCGTAAGGATTGGGACGACTTGGTGGACGAGTTCCGTCGCGACCCAAATAAGAACCACTTCAAGCGCACGCCTGAGTTTGAGAATCTCGACTGGACGGGTTGGGATCCGACGCTCCAGAAGGCGTTCGTCGAGTTCCTCGTCAGTTCAGTGACGGCCGAGTTCTCGGGCTGCATCCTGTACGCCGAGATCAAGAAGCGCGTGAAGAACAAGGACATCCGCGACCTGTTTGGCTTCATGAGCCGCGATGAGGGCCGGCACGCGGGGTTTATCAACCACACGTTGGCTGACTTCAACGTGGCCGTGGACCTCTCGTTCCTCACGCGGGCCAAGAAGTACACCTACTTCAAGCCCAAGTACATCTACTACGCCACGTACCTCTCTGAGAAGATTGGCTACGCGCGCTATATCACGATTTTCCGTCAGCTTGAGAAGCACCCGGAGTTCCGGTTCCACCCCATTTTCAAGTGGTTCCAGGAGTGGTGCAACGACGAGTTCAGGCACGGCGAGGCCTTTGCCGTGTTGATGCGTGCCAACCCGCAGTTCTTGCAGGGTGGCAACAAGCTATGGATTCGCTTCTTCCTCTTGGCCGTGTTCGCCACGATGTACGTGCGCGATCACGCGCGGACGACCTTCTTCCACGCGCTCGGTTTTGACGTGGATGACTTTGATCGTAAGGTCATCAAGCTCACTAACGAGATCAGCCAGCAGTGCTTCCCGGTGACGATTGACACTGAGAACCCGCAGTTCTGGGCCCTGCTTGAGAAGATGCATCAGAACATGTTGACCATCGAGAAGGCGCAGAAGGCCGGTGGCATCGGCGGTGCGCTGAGTTCGTTTGGCGCCAAGTTGAGCAATGGTGTGACGTTCCTGCGGCTGTATATGCTGCCGGCCGTGCACAAGCCATTGCCAGCCAACTTCCGTCTTGAGCCGGTGTGGTGAGGCAATGAGCAAGTCGCCGTCCATTATGACGCGGACCTTTCAGCAGTTGGGTCCGCGGTTCATGCCATTCGCGGACATCGCGACCGCGGACGTTCCGCTGTCGCGGTTCCTGCGGCTGAGCCTATTTCAGCTGACAGTGGGCATGGCGACGACACTGTTTTACGGCACGCTGAACCGCGTAATGATTGTTGAGCTGAAGGTGCCGTCGTTCGTCGTGGCCGTGATGATTGCGATTCCGCTGCTCGTGGCGCCGTTCCGAGCACTGATCGGCTTCAAGTCAGATACGCACCGGAGCTACTGGGGATGGAAGCGGGTTCCATTCATCTATGTTGGCTCGTTCATGCAGTTCGGTGGCCTCGCCATTATGCCGTTTGCGCTGCTGCTGCTGTCGGGGGAACAGGCCTCAGGTCCGGCTTGGGCTCCGTACTTTGGCGCAGCGCTGGCGTTCTTCCTGGTGGGTGCCGGCGCGCATACGGTGCAGACGAGTGGACTAGCCTTGGCCACAGATCTCGCGGATGAGGCTAAGCGGCCGCGCGTCGTCGCGCTCATGTACGTAATGATGCTACTTGGTGCGGTCATCAGTGCCGTACTGCTCGGCACCTTGCTACGCGACTTCAACCCGATGCGCCTGATTCAAGTGATTCAGGGCGCTGCGGTGTTCACGATTGTCTGCAACTTCGTGGCACTATGGAAGCAGGAACCGCGTGGGCCCTCCACGCTCGTCTACGGCGCGGACGTCCGTCAGCCGAAATTCCGTGAGGCGTGGCAAACGTTCGTCGCGGGTGGGCACGCGGTGCGACTCTTGGTGGCGACGGGCATCGGCTTCTTTGCATTCAACATGCAGGACGTGCTGCTCGAGCCATATGGTGGCGAGATCCTGCGTTGGAGCGTGGGGCAGACGACGACGCTCACGGGCATCGCGGCGGCGGGCGGCCTGCTGGCGTTTATTCTTGCCGCGCGGATGTTGGAACGCGGTAGCGATCCGGTGCGGGTGGCTGCGGTGGGCGTGGCGATTGGCGTGGTGAGTTTCGCGGCCGTCATCTTCGCGGCGCCTCTGCAATCCTCGGGCCTCTTCATCAGCGGTTCGTTCTTAATGGGCATGGGGGAGGGCCTGTTCGCGGTCGGCACCCTCAGCACGGCGATGGGCATCCGCGATGCCACGCAACACGGCATAGCGCTAGGCGCGTGGGGCGCGGTCTTCGCCACGAGCGAGGGGCTCTCGATGGCCTGCGCGGGATTGATTCGTGATGCCTTGACCCAAGCCGCAGCGGACGGACGCTTGACCGGTCCAATGGCCGATCCGAGTGTGCCGTACAGCGTGGTCTACCACATCGAGACGTTCTTGTTGTTCATCGCGCTAATCGCGTTGGGGCCACTCGTACGCTTAGTCCGCTCCGGCGGAATTACACGAAAGAATGAGAAGGAGTTTGGGCTGGCTGAGCTACCAGTATAGGACGGATGACGGATGACGGATGATGGAAGCGGCGATGTACGAGCAGTCTTGTAGGTTCATGACGGTTTCTTGAACGGGGGGAGGGAAGCGATGGAGTACATCGATGGAGCACAGATCGCCCTGTATACGTTTTGGGCGTTTTTCCTCGGGTTGATTTTCTACTTGCGCCGCGAGGACAAGCGCGAGGGATATCCGCTCGATTCGCCGCAGGGCAAGCGTGAGGGTTGGCCGACTGTGCCACCCAAGAAGGAGTTTCCGCACGTGACGAACCACGCTGATGGAGGATCGCACTAATGTCCGAGCTTAAAGCAGTGCCAGTAGACCACTACAACGGATCGCCGTTGATTCCCACGGGCAATCCGATGGTGGACGGCGTCGGTCCCGCGGCCTACGCCAATCGTGCGGACGTTCCCGATCTCACCGCGCGCGGTGAGGCGAAGATTGTGCCGATGCGTATCGCGCCGGGCTACACCGTGGCCGCTGGCGACCCCGATCCGCGTGGACTTCCGGTGAAGGCGGCCGATGGCGTCGTCGCCGCAACCGTCGTGGACATCTGGGTTGACCGTTCGGAGCCGCAGGTGCGCTACTACGAAGTGCAGCTGGCCAACGGCGGCGCGCGCAAGTTGCTGCCCACGGCTCTGGTGCAGTGGCCGCACTTCGGCCTCTGGGGCAACGATCACATCATCGTGAAGGCCATCACGTCGGCGCAGTTTGCTGATGTGCCCGTCACCAAGCGCGATGACAGCATCACGCTGCTCGAGGAAGACAAGATCATGGGTTACTACGCCGGTGGTCATCTGTACGCGACAGCCTCGCGCGCGGAACCCATCATCTGATGACCGCCACAGTTCTCCCCCCCGGGGACTTGGATGTCGCGCGCGAATCCTCCCGCGCGCGCATCCGCGGCGTGAACGAAGCGTTGCCCGCAGGCGAACGTGTGCTGTGGGAAGGGTCGCCAGACGCGCGGGCAATCGCGCGTCATCTGTTCTATATACGCCCCATCAGCGCATACCTGAGCGTGATGGTGTTGTGGTGGGTGGCAGTGAACGGCTCGCAGGCCGGCACGACCAGCTTCTGGGTGACGCTGGGGACGCAGCTCCTGCTCTCCGGTGGAGTCGTGGGATCGGCACTGCTGTTTGCCCGCGCCATCGCCAAGGGCACGACCTATGCCATCACCGACCGTCGCTTGGTGCTCAACTTCGGCGTCATCTTCCCGATGACTGTGAATCTCCCGTTGCGCTACGTGCAGAGTGCCAGCGCTCGGCAATTCTCCGACAAGACGGGACAGATCGCCGTGCAGCTGACGGAGAAGGAAAAGCTCGCGTGGATTGTGCTCTTCCCGCACGTGCGCCCGTGGAAGTTCACCAACCCGGAGCCTTTGCTCCGCGGTCTCACGGACTCGGTGAAGGTCGGCGAGATCCTGCGTGAAGCCGTGTTGAATGTTCCGCCGGAGGACACCAAGTAATGGCCGAGATCCATTTTGAAGCGGAGCCGGGCTCCAAGTCGGCGATGCCGCAAATCACGCCGCCGCGGCCAATCCTGCGCGTGGCACTGGCGATGATTGCCCTCACGTTCACAATGGCGATTCTCGCGTCGCAGTTTGGCATCTTTAAGTTTGCAGACGTCTATGAGAATCCAATTGCGCAGCGCGCACTGAGCTTCTCAGACGCACCTGATGGTGGCATCCTCGTGAAGGACGGGAGCACGGGCGAACTAGCGCTCACCCTACCGCCAGGCACGAACGGCTTCATCCGCGGCGCACTGCGCGCGATGGCGGACCGTCGGCGGATGGCTCGGAAATCCCAGGAAGCACCATTCCTCCTCACGGCCTGGGGTGACGGTCGCATCACGATTGAGGACCCGGAAACCGGCGAGCGTGTTGCCGTGAGTTCGTTTGGCCCAACGCAGGTGCGCAGCTTCATCGCCCTCCTCGACAAGGATGGGACGTTGTTCGCTGGCGCGCCGGCGCCGTGAGCTTCAACGGAGTCTGATGCCCGGCACCCGCCCGGCAGACTCCGTCGAAGTCACCACGCTCGCCGAGTGGCGGGCGTGGTTGCAAGCGAATCACACGAGGGCCGCGAGCGTTTGGCTCATCACGTACAAGCAGGGCGCGAGCCGCCCGCGGCTCTCGTACGATGAGTCGGTGAGTGAGGCGCTGTGCTGGGGATGGATTGACTCCCTGCCGCGCAAACTCGACGCCGAGCGCACGATGTTGCGCTTCTCGCCACGCTCGAGCAAAACGGGCTGGTCAGCACTCAACAAGCAGCGCATCAAGCAGATGATCGCGGCCAAGCGCATGCAGCCGGCAGGCCTCGCGAAGATTACCGCGGCCAAAGCAGACGGCTCTTGGGCGAAGCTTGATCGCGTGGAGGCGCTGGAGATGCCACCCGATTTGATTAAGACCTTCCGTGCTCATCCGGGCTCGGCGGCAAACTTCGATGCGTTTCCTAAATCAATCAAACGCGGCATCCTTGAGTGGATCTCATCCGCCAAGCGGCCGGAGACGCGTGCCAAGCGCATACTCGAGACCGCTACACTCGCCGCTCAGGGTAAACGCGCCAATCAGTGGCGTCCGTAGTTCCCAAAGGACAAACTGCGTTCACCACGGAGACACGGAGGCGCGGAGACTACTTGAGCAGTCTCTGTGCCTCCGTGCCTCCGTGGTGAATAACCTTTAAAGGGGTCGCGACTCGCTGATAGCGATGAGATTCCGCTCAGGATCTCGGCAGAAGGCCATCCACAATTCGTGCGTGGCGGTTTTTCCTACGAGGTGCGGTTCGCCGTCGAAGGGGACGCCTCTGGCCTTGAGAGTCTCGTAGGCCGTTTGGCAATTGGCGACTTCGAAGTACAGCACAGAGTTAGGATGATCCAACTCCGGACTGCTCGGCTTACTGAGCATCAAGCGTACGCCACCCGCGTCGAAGAAGGCCATGCCGGCCATCGCGAATTGGAGCGTGAGGCCGAGCCCGTCTCTGTAGAAGGGGACGGCCGCGTCCACGTCGTGCTGGACGAGGGCGATCTGTTGAATCTTGCCGAGCGTGAGGTCTGACATCGCGCGAACCCCTAGGACGGAGGCGCCGTCAAAACGCCTCGTTGAAGGCGACGTAGAGGCCCTTCTGGCCCGACGCGCCGATGGCATAGTCTACGCGAATTGTTGAGCGCGTGCGCGGGTCGAGGCGGTAGCGGAGGCCGGCGCCTGCGGACGGAAGCGGGCGATTGTTGCGCGACTCGCCTCTGAGCAGCGCAACGCCACCGAAGGACGCAAATCCGAGTCGGTCATTCCAGAGGCGCATCGGACTGCGCCATTCAAGCTGCGCGGCCAGCATCCCACGATCACGAAAGCGACCCATGGTGTAACCACGGTTGAGCGTGTGATGCCCAACCAGCACCACTTGGTCAATCGGGAACTCCCCGTAGGCGTCGCTAAACGTGACCTGACCCGCAAGCACTCCGCCATTGCGTAGCGGTCGGTACCTGCGCCAATCCATACGAAGTCGCGTGAGCACGTCCCTCGGACCAGCGTCGCCGGGCTCCCACTCGAGCCCGCCTGTGAGCGAGATATCGAATACGCCGCCGCTGGTGGCCGCGAAGAGGTTGTCGCGCGAATCGCGGATCCAACCCAGCGTCGCCATTGTGAGGCGGTAATCGGTGACGCGAGGAACGCCGTCGAGCTCAGGCGAGAGCCCGCAACCCAGCGAGTCGCAGGGAAAGGGATCCACGAGGTAATTCGGGGAGAAGCTATTCACCTTGGTGTCAACGACGCGAAGTGCCGCATAGCGCCAGGAGGCTCGTCCACTCTTCCGAGCACGCGTGATGCTCAGCTCCAGCGTCCTCGGCTCATACTCCATTGGGTCGCGAGCCGACTGGTCCCCGTAGCCATAGAAGGGCAAGGGAAACTTTGACGCGATGGCGAGTACTTGGAGTCGGCGCTCGTTGCCAGCGGTCCAACGATCGTACTCCACAAACGCGCGCTGCTGGCCCTTGCTTGTCAGAATCGCATTGCCGATGAGCGACGAGGGTCGCGTCCCGAGCGAATCATCTGGCTGACGCGTACGGAACACCGCGACGCCAAACTGCCCGCCCGTCTCGGGCGCGGAGCCGAGCACCGGCAGAACGGACGTCCGCCACTGTGCATCACCGCCCAGAGGCGTCAACGCGAGCAAGACAACAAGCGGAATGATGTGAAGGCGCACAGGCAATTCCTTGGTTGGAGCGTACAGCAGGTGTCTAAATACTACTTCTCAAAGACGGCTTCGCACTCGCGCGCCCTAGGCCCCGCGCCCAGATTTCACCTATGTCTGAACGCCGCTTCTCCGACGACGAAGTCGCCCGCATCTTCGCCAAAGCCACCGAAGTGCAGCGCGAGCAGTCTACGTCGCTCTCGCGCAGCGAAGGCATGTCGCTGGAGGAGCTTCAGACAATCGGTCGCGAAGCGGGCATCTCGCCAGAGATGGTGGCGCAAGCGGCGCGACTGGTCGATCAGCCACCTCCGCCAACGCCGCCGACGGTACTGGGCATCACGATTGGCGTCGCGCGTACCGTGGAGCTCGACCGCAAGCTCAGCGACGAAGAGTGGGACCAGTTAGTGGTGCTGCTGCGCGAAACCTTCGAGGCCCGTGGCAAGGTTGAGGTGCAGGGCTCGTTTCGGCAGTGGACGAACAGCAATCTCCAGGTCCTGCTCGAGCCAACGCCCAAGGGACATCGCGTGCGCTTTAAGACCGTGCGTGGCGACGCGCGGGGATTGGTCAGCGCGGGCGTTTCGATGGTCGCTGTCTCTTCGCTCCTCGCATTCATCAGCGCAATTATGCCGGGAAGTCAGGGCCCAGAGTTTATCGCCGGCCTCGTGCCCGTCGGTATCATCGGTACCGCGCTGACTATCAGTGGCCTGACTCGCCTGCCAAGCTGGCGTAGCAAACGAGAAAAACAGTTCGAGGCCATCGCCTCGCACCTGCTGCGGCTCACAGACAGGAAGTAGCACGAAGTAGCGCGAAGTAGCGCGAGCACGGCGCGTTCAGCGCTCGACCAGCCTCCTAGCCGCGCGCCACCACGCTCCCACCAAACTCGCCAAGCAGCTTGACCACATCGCCCAAGCGCGCAAATCGCTCGTCACTCGTGTGCCCCTTCTTGTAGCGCGCATAAATCTGCTGCGCAATCACCGCCACCTTGAACACGCCAAAGGCGTGATACCAAGTCGCCGAGCGTGATGCACGCCCGCTCTTCTTGAGATAGCCATCCCAAAGCTGCGCGCGCGTGAGATTGCCCGGTAGCGCCGTGATGCCCAGCCCCAGCGCCTTGAACGCCGGATGGTCGCCGGCCTCAATCCAGTACGCGAGCGAGGTGCCGACGTCGAGCAGCGGATCGCCCAGCGTGGCCATTTCCCAGTCGAGCACGGCAATGATGCGGCCCGGCTTCTCAGAGTCGAGCACCAAGTTGTCGTACTTGAAGTCGTTGTGAATCAAGCACGCGCCGCTCTCGCTCGGCTGATGCTCCGCTAGCCAACTCGCAAGCTGCGCAATGCTGGCCACATCATCCGTGCGCGACTTCGCGTAACGCTCAGTCCAGCCCTCCACTTGACGTGACACATACCCCAGCGGACGCCCCAGCCCACCGATAACAGGATCCGACGGCGTCGCACCGTGAATGGCCACCAGCGTATCGAGAAAGTTCTCCCCAAGCGCGGCGAACGCGGCCGCATCATACCCACTCGGCGCCTTCGAACCGCGCAGAATCACGCCGCGCACGCGTTCCATCACATAGAACGCTGCGCCGATAACCGCAGGATCTTCGCAGGTCACAATGGCGCGAGGCGCCGGGATGAACCGCAGCTCGCAGACCGAAAGAATGCGCGCCTCGCGCGGCATGTCGTGCGCCGAGCCACCAGGCGCACCACGCGGCGCGCGACGCAACACGAATTCCCCAGTGCTCGTCTTGAGCAGATAGGTGAGGTTAGAAAACCCACCCGGAAACTGTTCCACACCGTTCACCCGCCCAACTTCCGGCGCCGCGGAAGCGAGCCAGGTGTTCAATGAATCTAGCGGCAACTCCTCCCCAGCTCGGACGGAAGCCGTCTCTTTGCTGTCCTTAGCATCCGTCATCCGTCATCCGTCCCGTTTGGGTTTCACCTTCATACCCGCAGCAGACAAGATACGTCGCGCCACCGCGCTCTTATGCACCTCATCCGGCCCATCATAAATGCGCGCACCCCGCTCGTGCCGGTACCAGTAGGCCAACGGTGTGTCATCGGTCATGCCAAGTGCTCCATGCACTTGAATGGCGCGGTCCAACACGCGCTGCAGCACACCGGCCACATGGAACTTGATAAGCGAAATGCCATCGCGGGCCGCATGCGCGCCATCGCGCTCAATGCGATGCGCCACATCCATTACGAGCAAGCGCGACGCATCCATCTCCGCCCGGCACTCGGCGATCCAATGTTGCACCGTCTGCTGCATCCCCAGTGGTTCACCGGGTGAGAGCTCACGCGTAGCCGCACGCTGCACCATCAAGCGGAACGCGCGCTCCGAGATGCCCAGCCAGCGCATGCAGTGATGAATGCGACCCGGCCCCAGCCGCTCTTGCGCAAGCGCAAAGCCTGCGCCCTCGTCGCCAATGCGATTCGTCACCGGCACGCGCACGTTCTCAAAGCGCAGCTCAGCGTGACTCGGGTAGTCAGAGCCACTTTCTCCCATCACGGAGATATTGCGCACGAAGATCACACCCGCGGCATTCATAGGCACGATGATCTGACTCGCCCGCTTGTGCGGCGGCGCGCTGGCATCCGTCACGGCCATCACGATGGTAAAGGCTGCACCATCCGCTGAAGACGTGAACCACTTGTGACCACTGATGACATACTCATCGCCTTCGCGAATAGCCGTCGTCGCCATCCACACGGGATTGGAGCCCGCAAACTCCGGCTCCGTCATCGCGAAGCAGCTGCGAATCTCACCGCGCGCCAAGGGCTCAAACCACTGCGCCTTTTGTTCAGCGCTGCCGTGCGTGTGCAGCAACTCCTGATTGCCAATATCCGGCGCATTGCAATTGAACAGATAGTGGCCGATTGGCGATTCACCGAGCACAGCGGAGATCTCAGCGAACTCCGGCAAGGACAATCCGAGCCCGCCTAAGGACTTGGGCAGATGTGGAGCCCAGAGATTCCGGCGCTTCGCTTCCGCGCGAAGCTCACTCAGCTGAGGCAGCAGGTCGCGAAACGGCCGGCTCAGAAACTCGCGCTCGAGCGGAAACGCGTGTTCTTCGAGGAAGCGGCGATACTCGGAGGTTAGCATTGGACGGATTGCTAATGACGGATGACGGATGATGGATGGCGGATGACGGATGCTTCGCGCCGCGATGATCAGTTGCCCATCTGAGTCTTGTCCTTGGCCGTCGTACCTCGTGCGGACTTTTCTAGCGCGGCCCATTGCTCCGGTGTGAGCGAGCCCATCCACGAGAACTGGCCAGCGCCCTTCAGCTTCTCTCCGCCATCAATGGTGATGCACTCACCGTTGATGTAGTCGGAGAGATTGCTCACAAGGAACACCGCAAGGTCCGCGAGCTCAATGAGCTCGCCCGGCCGCCGCAATGGAATGCGATCAATCGCCGCGTCGAGCATCGAAGGGTCGGGCAACAAGCGATCCCAAGCACCCTTCGTTGGAAATGGTCCTGGCGCGATGGCGTTGCAGCTGATCCCACGACCGCCCCACTCCACCGCCAGCGAACGCGTCATGGCGAGCACACCAGCCTTTGCCGCAGCACTCGGCACCACGTACGCCGAGCCACCCTCTGCATAGGTCGTGACGATGGACAGCACCTTGCCGCGGCGCTTCTCAGCCAACCAGCGCTTGCCGAGAGCCAGTGTGCAGTAAAACGAGCCATGCAACACGATGCCGAGTACGGAGTCCACCGCGCGGTGCGAGAGCTTCTCGGTTGGCGCGGCAATGTTCCCCGCCGCGTTGTTCACCAGAATGTCGAGCCCGCCACATTCAGCCCATGCCTTTTCCACGAGCGCATCCACCGCCGCCGGATCGCGCACGTCGCAGGGAATCGCAATGACGCGGCCGCCGTGCTCGGCCATCATCTCCTTTGCCGCTTGTTCAAGCACCTCCGCGCGGCGCCCGCAGATGACGACGGTAGCGCCGAGCTGAAGGAATCGCTCAGCCATCGCGCGGCCGAGTCCTGTGCCGCCACCAGTGATGAGAGCGGACTTCTTGAGGAGGAGGTCTTTTGAGAAAGTCATGTGAGGAGAGGAGCGAGGAGCGAAAAGCGACAACGGAAGAGCGAAGTAGTGAAGAGCGAGTGGTTAAGGTACCAAGGTACGAAGGGGAAGCTTCAATTTCCTACCTTGGTCCCTTTAGGTCTTCGATATTGAATACTTCGCTTTTCAATATCGCTCTTCGCTCTTCACTACTTCAGCAGTATCTCCTCCCAGAGACGCATGGCGCGCCGCTGAGAGTCGATTCGAGCCCAGCGGGTGGTCCAGCCGTGTGCGTCAATCGGGTAGGTGACGAACTCAAAGTCCTTGCCGAGTTCCATCATGCGCTGCACGAGGCGGGCGGCGTCTTGGTACTGCACGTTGCCGTCCACGAGGCCGTGCTGGAGGATCAGGCGGTCCTTCAGGCCCTCGGCGTGGTAGATCGGGCTGCTCACGCGGTACGCGGTGGTGTCGTCTGCCGGTGCGCCGTTCAAGATGCGAGCCGTGTAGCCGTGGTTGTAATGCGCCCAGTCCGTGACGGAGCATTGGGCCACGCCGCCCTGGAAGACACCGGGATGTTGAAAGAGCGCCATCAGCGTAAAGAATCCGCCATAGGAGCAGCCGAAGAGGCCCACCTTCTGCGGGTTCACGCCGTAGCGCTGTTGGAGTACGGGAATCGCGGCTACGGCCGACTTCACGTCGCGGTCGCCCATGGAGCGGTAGATGTCCGTGCGCATGTCGCGACCGTAGCCTGAGCTGCCACGGTAGTCGAGCACTACGTAGGTGACGCCGCGCGCGGCTAGGTACTGCGCGGTAAGGGCGCCGCCGTGCGC
The DNA here is from genome assembly GCA_031414535.1 of Gemmatimonas sp. Taxonomy (GTDB): domain Bacteria; phylum Gemmatimonadota; class Gemmatimonadetes; order Gemmatimonadales; family Gemmatimonadaceae; genus Pseudogemmatithrix. Next base: position 78,412 of record JANNVQ010000049.1, on the reverse strand, counting down.
ACCGGAGTTGGCAAAGGTCTTGTGCACGCCCTGCGCGTAGCCGGCGCCGTGGATTTCCATCACTGACGGACGCGTGGCAATCTGTGTGAGCGGCTTGTACACGCGGGCAAACACTGGCTGGCCGCGGTCGTCAGGGAATGAGATATACTCACTCTCCGGCCAGGCAATTCTATAGAAGGCGTCCGTGCCCGAACGCGTGACGCGTGTGGCCTGTGCACCAGCGCGGCGGGGCATTAGGTACAGATCGCTAAGCTCCGTGGGCGTGTTCCAACGGTAGGCTAGCGTCTGCCCATCCGGCGACGGCGAAGGCTGCATCTCACCTTCGCCCGCTGGATTGATACGCGTGAGCGTGCCACCGCGCAGCGGCAGTTCGTAGAGGTGCAACTCGTTGGGATGCTCCACGCCGGCCTGAATCCACCAGCTCGTGCCATCGTTGGAGCGCGAGATGTTGCGAATCTCCCAGTTGCCGCTCGTGAGCGCACGCTTGCTGCCGTCCATACCTACAAGGTAGAGATGCGCCCAGCCCGTCTCCTCACTCGTGATGGCCAGCGTCTCACCATCCGGCAGAAACTCGGCCCACGAAGCATTCAACCACCCCATCGCATTGCCCGCGCCACCGAACCAAGCATCGTCGTGGATGTGGTGCAGCACGCGCTCATGCTTGCCGTCCGCTGGGTTCACGAGCACAAACCAACGATCCTTGTGGTCCAGCGACTGGAACTCCACCACGAAGCGCGTACCCTGATCGTTCCAGAGCGTACTCGCAACGGTCACTCGCTTGCCGCCGAACTTTGCGGTGTCTGCTTCAACGGTGATTGCCTTCACCGAATCTGGCGTAGCGAGCGGATCCACCTTCACAAGCATCGCGCGGCGCACCGGTACCGGCGTGCCCACCTTCGGGCGCGAGGTACGCTGCACCACGATGCCCGAATCGTTTACGTAATCACTGAACGTCGTCTGCGTGGGCGTCACACGCGGCGTGATCACATACGTGGCGTACTTGTCACCGGAGGGCACCTCGAGGAAGGAGATGGTCTCCCCTTCGCGGAATGGCACCGTGATGGGCTGCGCCCAACGCTCCGTCACCTGGCGGCGGTAGAGCGAGTCACGCGCCGCCTTTTGGGCCGCGGTAAAGTCAAAAATCTCTAGCTGCTCGCGCACCAGCTCCGCGCGCAGACGATCAGTGCGCGCAGAGTCGCGCTGCATCGCGCGCGTCAGTTGTCGGATGGTCCCCATTTCGGGATCAACTTCCCAGAGATCGTTGCCCTCAATCCATCGCACCGCGCGCTCATCGGGAGTCCACTGCGGATTGATCGCCGTCACGCGCTGCAGAAGCACGCGCGTAGCCGCACCACGCTTCCAATAGGAAAGCGATCCGCGATGAAACCAAACCGCCCGCCGCGCATCCCTCGTATGCCGCATCTGCACGGGAATCTCCAACGCCGCCTCACGCGTGACGGTCTCCACACGTCGCCCATCGCGAGACACGCGCCACCAGGGATCATCCGGCTGCATCCCTTCCATTACGGGAGACGGCGAAGTGGCATACTGAAAGTACGCCCACTGCGCATCAGGACTCCAACGCGGGGCAGACACACCACCGCCCAGCCAGCGAGCATTCACCGTTGAGTCCAGATGCACTCTAAAGTTTGCATCGCGCGCACTCGCATCCAGTTGAGACTGTCTCAGCGGCAGAGCCTGGGCAAAGAGCGAAGAGCAAAAAGCGATCGAGAAAAACGAAAAGCGAATCGGAAACTTCAAGGCCCCAAGGTATGAACGCATCGTCAGCAGTACTGTTTGAGTGTTAGCCCAACAAGATTGAAGTCTTCCCCTTCATCCCTTCTGTCCTTCATCCCTCGCTCTTCACTACTTCGCTCTTCAATTTCGCTGTTCGCTCCTCGCTCTTCGCGCCGTCTCAACCATCGCCTTCACCTCACGCATGAGCGTCGGTCCGTGATACGGCAGCCCACCCTTCACCGTCCACTCCACCCCAAGCGTGGGCTGCGACACACCGTCCACGATGCGCGTAGTCCCGCCGGGATACAAAACCTTAAAGTCTTCGAGCGGATTTCCGTCAACCACGATGAGATCCGCGAGCCATCCCGCGCGCACACGGCCAAGTCGGTTCTGCTCGCCCATCAAGCGCGCCGCGTTGCCCGTGCAATGCTCAATCACCTTCGCGGGGTGGAAGCCCGCTTCCTGATGCAGCTCCATCTCGCGAATCAAGCCAAAGCCATACAACTGGTAGATGAACCCTGCGTCATCCCCACAGGCTAGCGTGCCGCCGAGCTCTTCAAAGCGGCGCATGGCGCGAAACCAGATCTGGTAGTTCTCCTTCCAGAAGGTCTCGTCGGTGCTGGACCATCCAACGAAGTAGCTGCCGTGATTGGCCGGGTCGGGCTTGAAGTATTCCTCAAGCGCCGGGTGCAGATAGTCGCGGAACCAAGGCTGCGTCTGGGCGCGCTGCAGGTCGCGTGAGGCTTCGTAGATGTCGAGCGTCGGCACCCAACCCACGTTGGCACGCACCATCGCCATCAATACGGTGTCGAGCAGTGCCGGGTCAGCTTCACGCCAGAGGCGACCGGCCCAACGGAAGCGATCGGTCTCGTCGTTGTAGTTGTAATCGCTCGGAAAGTTCTGGCGCTTGGTGCGAATGGCCGCGTCGGGAATGCCGTACCAGTGCTCGATGCTATTCGTGCCGCCGGCGATGTCGTCCCAGACGTTGGTTTCTTCCACGCCCACGTGATGTGCCACACGAAGCCCGACCTTCTTGGCTTCATCCAGCATCGCCATCAAGATGTCGCGATCGAGGCCGGTGATCTTGATGCCATCGGCGCCTTGTGCCTGCAGCATGCGCACGCGGCCACGCGCTTGTTCGGGCGTGCGAGCGCCGCCAAATCTTAAGTAAGCATACGCGCGTGGCGACACCAGCGTCCCCGCACGCTCGGCGGCTCGCACGGCGAGTAGGCCTGCGGTTGAGTCCGTTCCCACTTCGCGGAAGCTCGTGATGCCCGAAGCCAGCCAGAGCTTGAGCGTGTACTCGTATGGTTGCGGATAGGCCGCGCGTTCGTGCTGCAGATGCGCGTGGGCATTGATGAGGCCCGGGAGCACGAACTTTCCCGTGGCATCAATCTCGGCGTCCGCCTGCGGGCGTCGTGCGCGACCGGCGCGCAGGGCGACTGGATCCAACCAGACGATTTGGGCGATTGTGTCGTTCACGATCAGGATGTCGGCCGGACCGCGCGCGGGCGTGCCGTTGCCATCCACGATAGTGGCGTTGCGGATGGCCAGCGAGCGGGTGCGCACGTTGTGGCGCGCCGTGGTGGGGCTAGCGCCGCTGGCGGCTGCCTGGGCGTCGAGTGCGATGGGGGCGGCGAGGAGCAGAGCCGCGGCGAGAGCGGTGAGCGGGCGGGCGAGGAGCACGACGCGAAAACTCCGAGTGGGAGGAGGGTCCGCGAAGGTTACGCGCCAGAGGGCGGGACCGCTATGCGGCGTCCGTCGGCTCGGACGAGGCATTCAGCGTTTGGAGGCAGCGCGCGGCGTTGGCCTGCACCTTGTCTCGCAAAACATCCACAAACTGCTGGGGAAGGCCCTCCGCCACACAGGTCCCGGCGACCTTGCCCGCGGCATCGGGAATCTGCTCAAGCAGGCTCGCAAGTCTTGCCAGTGCCTCGTCCTTCGGTACTCGCAGGTTTCCCGCGAGCGAGATCCAGTCTGCCCGAGTCACCTTGCGGGCGCGGTACTCCCGCCCGACGCGCATGGCCAGCTTCACCCGGTGCAAATCTCCGCTGTCGTAGGGGAGATAGCTGGCGAGGTCATAGAGTGGCGCCAATCGCACCTCTCTTCCCGCGTCCAAAAGTACGGAATAGTTCTTGGCGTGCGCATCCGTCGCGGCCAATGCCCAGTTGAGAGTGAGCGCATCGAGAAATCGCCGCGTGTCTGTGGACGGCTCGCTCGACGATTCAAGCAGCAACTCCGCGATTGCTCGCACGCCAGGTCCACCATCGCTTTCGTACTTCTTCTCGGGCGCTACTGCGAGTGCTTGGCAGCTGTCCTCTTGATGCACACGCGTTGGTACGGCTCCCACCCAGCGTCGATCGTAGCGCTCGACGATAATCGCCAACTCGTCTTCGAAGCGTCGCACCTCGCTCTTGGCTGCGTGAAGCCCGAGTGCAGATGCCAATGCCAAACAGAAATGCTCGTTCTCGGCGAACCCCTCGAAGCCGTTCGCTGGCGGCTTCAGGATGTGCGTCGTGGGAGTGCGGCCCATTGCACGGCCCCAGCCTTCGGCGTCGCGGAAGAGCGCAGTCTTCGGTTGCGCGCCTGAGAGGCTAAAGCGTCCGGGCGACTGTCGGTCGAGCACAGCGACGCCATTGCGGCGCACGCGGCGCAGATCGCTTGCGATCTCCGCTTCTCCAATCCGCTCAAGCTCCAGCGTTGTCTGCGCTTTGCCTACGAACTCGCTCAGCCGCTCGGGCGACACGAATTGCAGCGCGCCTGCGCAGTCCTCGCCCATATGCGTGAGCAGGGCCACGGGGTTTCGTGGCGACACGCCGAAGATTGTTCCGAAGTGTCGAAGCGTCTCCGTGTTGTCGGGTAGCAGTCCCCAAAGAAACGCGCGCAGGATCTTGTTCTCGTGAGATGCGGCGCCGAGCGGCATCGAGAGCGAGATGGGCATTGCCTTCTCGCTCGCGCGCCACGCCTCGGTGTAGCGCAGCTCGATGCGATCTCCCGCATCAGCATAGATGTCGGCGACGTGGGCGTCGTACATCACCACCGAGAGAATCGGCTCGCTCACGGGCGCTTCCCGCGAAGTACGGACTCGAGCACTCCGGTTTCTACCTGCTCCTCGCGCGGTAGCACGGCCAGCTCGGCGCCGAGGAACTTGAGGGCGCGCAGCACTGTGTATACGTCAGCGTTGGTCTTGGCCTGCTCCACCTGGTTGACCCAGCGCCGGCTCACGCCCAAGTGCTCGGCGAGTGCGGCTTGGGTCAGCTTTTTGCGCCGGCGCAGGTCTTTGAGCGCGATGCCCATCTCTCGTTTGTTGGCCACCCTCACGGCTGCTCCTTGGTAACTTAAAGCTTACAAAGTAAAATGTGACTTTAAATTCACATTGTCAATAGTAATCTTTAAGTTACAAAAAGCGGGAATCAGACAAACATCTCTACCGGACGCCGCGCAACTGCTCCCAGGCTTGGCGAGGTGTGAGAAATGGGACCGGTGCACGCTCTGCCAGCACGAGCAGATCTTGATCGCCAGTCACCAGCATACGGGCTTCACCCGCTACCGCTGATGCGAGCACCCAAGCATCGTCGGCGTCTCGAACCTTCAGAAGAAGTGGAGCCTCGGGTTTGGCAACGATTGTTTGGTCGCGAAGAAGATCTTCTACGAGACGCACCTGCGTAGGCGGTGCTTTGAACCTGTCCACCAGCACGCGGCGCAGTTCAATCAGATTCACCTCGCCCGTCAGTACCTCGTGCTCCGCGAGCAGGAGCCGCATCAGGTCTGCGCAGAGCCCTCGTGCCGCGAAAGCGCTGATTAAGACGTTCGTATCGAGGAAGACCTTCACGACACGTCGCGGAACACATCCTCATCCGTGAGGAAGCCCTGCGCCTCGGCCAGCGGCAGGATCGCGCGGCGCGCCTGCTCAAAACGAGTGAGCGCGAGCTGGCGCCGGAGCGCGTCGCGCACAAGCTCGCTCCGGCTGCGCCCGAGCTGGCGACTCAGACGGTCAAGTTCTTTCTGAAGCTTGGCGTCAAGCCGAATGGTGACCGTGGCGGATTTCATGTAATACATTGTAACACACCGCGCTCCCGAGGACAAATGTCGGATGGACATGGCGCCAAGGGTACTGGATGGGTTGGGCGAGTAGCGAATCGAATCGATGCCGAAGGGGCAAAATTCGCTCAAGCCACCGAGGTGCGTTCAACCTCTCGCCATAGGCACGAGTGCTCGAATCCTGGCTCCCTCCGCTGAGCGAAGCGCGTGCCAGAGGTCCCAATCAGCCTGAAGGCCGAGCCAGAAGTCGGCGCTCATACCCAACACCTGGGCGAGCCGAAGGGCGGTGTCTGCCGTGACGCCCCGCTTGCCGCGAGCGATCTCGTTGAGGCGCGGGAAGGAGACGCCGAGGCGAACTGCGAAGGCCGACTGCGAGATGCCAAGTGGTTTGAGGAACTCTTCGATTAGCATCTCGCCGGGGTGAGTCGGCGGCCTGCTTGACGGCAAGCGGCGGCTGACGAGGCGGCTCGGCTTCTTCTTAGTGGTAGTCCGTGAGTTCAACTTGCGTGGCATTCCCATTCTCCCATCGGAAGCAGATTCGATATTCGCGATTGACGCGGATGCTGTACTGCCCAAAGCGGTTTCCTTGCAGGCGCTCGAGGCGATTTCCGGGTGGGTCCCGCAGCTCGTCGAGTCGGCGCACCCAGTGGATTTGGTCGAGCTTTCTCCGAGCGACTGGCCAGAGCGCCGTGGGACAGCAGCGCCTTGCCGCAGCCGAGGCGATGCCGTTGAAAACGTCCGCAGTGGGGGTGTCTGCAAAGGAAACTATCACGGGTAGCGTTATAACGCCACCCGTTGTAAATATCAGCATCAGACCGTTGCGCAGCTAACCCGAACTTGGCGACGTCTACATATGAAAAAGAAGACTGCCCGCGAACTTGAGGGAGCTGATGATATGCGCCCCGAGTACGACTTCAGCGGCGGCGTGCGCGGCGAGTACGCGAAGCGCTTCGCTGAGAGCGAAGTGACCGTTGTTGCGCTTGACTCAGGCGCCGAAGAAGCACCGCAGCCCAAGCAAAAGCCCTAGCGCCGTCCTCAGTTCTTGCGCTTGATGGCGATGCTCACGAAGTACCCCGCGTGCGAAAGCATCTGCACCAGAGCGTCGAGACTGAACTTCTCGATGTGCCCGTTCAACAGGGCACTCACACGCGGCTGACTGACGCCCAGAAGCTTCGCCGCACGCGCTTGTGTCAGTTCGCGCTCTTCGACAATGTCGCGGAGCATAATCATCGCGTGGCTGCGCATGCGAAGATTCTCCGCCTTCCCCGGCGGGAGCTTCCGCGCCTCCCAACCATCTTCGTAGTACGTGAGCTTTCCGATTTTCTTCACCCACGAATTATATTGGTTTAGATATAAAGTGCAATGGAGAGAGGGCCACCCCGCCTGCGCAGGGTGGCCCTCTCTCCAGTCGGTTTGGAGCCCGACTAGACCATCAGCTTACGCCGCCACCGGCTGCGCAACGATCGCCTGCGCCGAGATGCTGAGCTTCACTTCGTCGGACACCAGCACGCCGCCCATCTCGAGGGCCGCGTTCCAGGTGAGGCCGAACTCCGAGCGCAGGATCTTGCCCGAGACTTCGAGCGAGCGGCGCGTCATGCCCCAAGGATCCTTGGCTTCACCGGAGATCTCGCCGTTGAGGGTGACCGACTTGGTCACGCCGCGGATGGTGAGATCGCCGACGATCACGAGCTCGGACGGCACGCCGCTGATCTTGGTGGCGACGAAGGTGATCTTCGGCGAAGCGGCAACGTCGAAGAAGTCCGGGGACTTCAGGTGGCCGTCGCGCTGCTCATTGGCGGTGTTCACCGAGGCTGCGTCAATCTCCATCGAGAGCTTGGTGGGGAAGCCAGCATCATTCGTCTCGCCAGTGGCGGAGAAGACGTTGAATGAGCCGCGGACGGTGGAGATCGCCATGTGCTTGACGGCGAAATCAACGTTGGTGTGCGATGCATCAATGTTCCAGATCATAGTTTGTCTCGAGTGTTAGTGGGGTGAGTTAACTGGACGGATGACGGATGACGGATGCTCACAACGCGCGTGGTTGCAGTTAGCATCCGTCATCCGTCTTCCGTCCTCTATCTGAGCGGCCCGAGAGCTTCCGCGATCTGCGTTCTCTCGGATTCGAGCCACGACGGAAGCTTCAGCTCCGCGCCGAGTGCGGCTTCATCTACCGCAAATCCGGGTCCATCGGTCGCTATCTCTAGCAACTGCCCATCCGGCGCCTGAAAGTAGATGCTCTTGAAGTACTGCCTATCCATCACGGGCGAGACATCGAGCCCGATTGTCATGAGGTGGTCGCGCCAGGCGAGTTGTTCATCATCTGACTTCGCGCGGAACGCGACGTGGTGCGTTTGGCCCGTGCCGTTGCGTGCCTTGGGATGCCGCGGCGACCAGCCGAAGAGGGTCCACGAGCTCCCAGGGAGCACGCGACTGCCATCGTAGTTGGCCCAGAACCAGTGCGGCGTATCTGGGTCATCTTGATTGATGGTCTTCTTCACGAGCTTCAGGCCAAGGGCCTCTTCATAGAAGTCGCTCGTGCGATCGATGTCGTCCGTCATGCCCGTGATGTGATGCAGGCCGGTGAGGGCCATGTCGGGCGTGATGAACGGCACCGGTTCCGGATGCGTCGTGCGAGCGATCGCCATCTCGTCACGCGTGCCCGGCAACTGATGTGGCTGCTGACCGAGGATGTGCCGCCCCAACTCGGCGATGGGTTCGTCGATGTCGTAGCCCGGGCCTGCGGTCGCGATCTCGAGGACCTGACCGTCTGGATCGCGGAAGTACAGCGAGTTGAAGTAGCCGCGCGGCATTGGGCCGGAGACGGGAAGTCCCAAGTCCTGCAGGCGACGCTTCCACTTGAGCAGGGTATCGTACGTGGGCGTGGAGAAGGCCAGGTGATGCACACCGCCGACGCCGTAGCGACCGCGCGGCGCGGTGAGCCACTCGAAGAAGGTGACCAGCGTGCCTGGCGCGCCCTCGGCGTTGCCGAAGTACAGGTGGTACGAGGACGGGTCGTCGAAGTTGACGGTCTGCTTCACCAGTGCCAGGCCGAGCACCTCGTGATAGAACGCGAGGGTGCGTCGCGCGTCGGAGGCGACGAGCGTGATGTGGTGGAAGCCGAGGGTTGTGGGGGCGGAGCGGGCCATAAGTACCTCTACTGGTGAACGTCTCACTACTAAGGCTTTAGGTCCAGATTTCGTTCCCGGGGTGTTTTCCGGGGTGGCGGGTCAGGGTTTTGAGGCTGCTGCTAGGCCGGTGGGGCGGGGCTCGAGGGCTTCTGCCTCGGTGCCCAGGGCTTTGAGGAGTTCGATCAGCTTGCGTTGGTCGGCCAGGCCGAGTCCGGCGGTGGCGCGGCGGATGACTTCGGCGTGCTCGGGGAAGATGCCGGCGATGAGCGCCTGGCCTTCTGGGGTGAGCTCGGCGTAGCGGGCGCGGCGGTCGGTCTCGCAGAGGCGGCGTGTGACGAGGCCTCGCTTTTCGAGCTTATCTATAAGGAAGGTGATGCCACCGGAGGAGACGAGGATCTTCTTCTGGACTTCGCCGAGGAGCATGGGGCCCTTGTGGAAGAGGGCTTCGAGGATGGCGAATTCGGTGTGGGAGAGTCCGTGGGACTCGATGTCGGCTTTGGTGTGGGCGTGGAGCGCTTCGGACGCCCGGGAGAGGACGACGTAGAGTTTGAGGGCGGTGGGGGTGGGGTCAGTCATCTTAGTAGTAAGATAATATATGGGCCTGTACGGATTTCTGTGTGTGAGGCGTCGTGGTGATCACGCATGATCGCTGAAGCGCGTCCCAAACAGCATCCCGAGATACGGCATCGCGGCCTTCCAGGCGTGATTCCCGCGCTTCCACTTCGCTTGGATGTTGCGCAGCGCGAGATAGAGCAACTTGGCCGCGGCTTCGTCGGTCGGGAAGTGGCCGCGGGTCTTCACGATCTTCCGGAGCTGCATGTGCAGGCTCTCGATGGCGTTCGTCGTGTAGAGCAGCCGCCGGATCTCGGGCGGGTACGCGAAGACCGGCACGACGTGCGGCCAGTGCCGCCGCCAGAGCGCCGTGATGGCCGGGTACTTGGTGCCCCACGGGCCCGCCGCGAAGGCGTCGAGCGCCTGCCCCGCCGCGGCCTCGGTGGGCGCACGGTAGATGGCGCGCAGCGTCCCGCTGACCGCCTTGCGGTCCTTCCAGTTCGCGTACGCGAGGCTCTGCCGCACGAGATGCACCACGCAGTGATGCACCTGCGCCTGCGGGAAGACGGTCGTGATGGCGTCCGGGAAGCCGACGAGCCCATCGACGAGCGCCACCAGGATGTCGTCGACGCCGCGCGCCTTCAGCTCGCTCATCACGCGCAACCAGAAGCCCGCGCCTTCCGTCTGCTCGATCCAGAGCCCCAGCACCTCCTTGTGCCCCTCGCGGTCCACGCCGAGCGCGAGGTAGACGGCCTTGTTCCGCACCGTGCCCTCGTCGCGGATCTTCACACGCAGCGCATCGAAGATGACGACCGGATACATCCGCTCGAGCGGCCGCTGCTGCCACGCCTGCACCTCGGCCACCACCTCGTCGGTGATGACGCTGATGACGCTCGGCGCAATCTCCACCTGATACAGCTGCTCCAGATGCGCCTGGATCTCGCGCACGCTCACGCCCCGCGCGTAGAGCGACAGCACATTCGCATCGAACTGCGGCAGGCGCCGCACGCCCGTCGGTACGAGCTGCGGCCGGAACGTGCCCTCGCGGTCGCGCGGGATCTCCAGCGGCACGGCGCCCGTCTCGGTCAGCACCGTCTTCGGCGTCGCGCCGTTGCGATGATTCGTCTGCCCCGCGGGCTTCTCCTCGCCGGGCCCGTAACCCAGGTGCGCCGTCAGCTCGCCGGCCAGCATCCGCTCGGCGAGCCGCTTCTGCAACGCGCGCATCACGGCGGTGAAATCCTCCGGCGAGCGCGCATCCCCAATCAGCGCGTCCAGCGCCGCCGGGTCAAACGTGGGGAACTCCTCTTTCGGTCTGGCCATCGTCCCTCCTTCAGGGTGAGTATGGCCTCACACACAGAATTCCGGATAGGCCCTAATATATCTCCCGCCTGACCGCGACCCCATTCGCTAATAGCAGATCTCCAACTGCTCAATTAGAGAGCTGTACTTGGCCCCAAGACTAGGCTCCACAAAATCATATGGTTCAGCACGCATCGTCATGAGGAGCGCTTTGTAAACTGCCGCTGCCCCCACAGGCGGTACGGCCATTCCAATCTGGCGACGCACCGATTCTTTGCTTCCAATAAACTCGTAGTCATCCTCGAACGACTGAAGGCGTGCGCGCTCCCGATTAGTCAGCGCCCTGGGTTCGCTCCAGTGATATACGTGAGTGCCACCCCCCCCGCTTCCCGTGACCGTGTAAGCCGGAACGCCGGGACTTAAGCGCCGATAGATCTGGCTTATTGTCGCACCCTTGATGTTCAGGCGATGCTCAACGGGCAAGCTCTCAGAGAATGCATTCTCTCCCGGCCCCAGCGCTTCCAGCCGTGCCACGACGTGCGGCGCCTGACGAGTCAGTTCGTGATTCGGTGCATCACTCGCAATGGGTGGCTCCTCAAGTGCTTGTTGGGCGGAACGAAAGCCGGGAATCGTAGCTGGCACCTTGAAACGCATGCCCAGATCGCTTCGAATTCCAACAATCAACACCCGATGCCGCCGCTGAGGCACACCGTAATTCTCAAACTTGAAGAGATGCGGAGTCAGCCGATACCCGAGCCCGACGAAAGAACCCAGAATCTCCTCGAAAGCCACTCCAGAGTTTGCGCTTCGAATTCCCCCGACATTTTCTGCAACGAACCACTTTGGCTGAAAACGCTCGACGGCACTGACGCAGTAAGAGTACAGCGGGCCGAAATCACCGCGTGTTCCTCGCTGCTGACCAACTAAGCTGAAGTCGTTGCAGGGGAAGCCAAAGGCCATTCCATCGACTTCTGATAAATCAGACAAGTCGAGTCGCCGAATGTCCCGAGTTAAGACCTTGGCCGCCGGAAAATTTTGCTTGAACGTGGCAGTAGCGTCTGCATCAATGTCCACCGCCCACGAGTGCGTGACGGCTACACCCAGTTCGCGAGCTGCGACCTTCAGGCCCTGACTCATTCCGCCTGGACCGCAAAAGAGCTCTCCAAATCGCACTTTTGGTACTCGCTGGATTAACTGGTGGATTCCCTAGCCCGAATATAAGCCAAACAAACAATCAGTCAACATGAGCCATCACCACACATTTCGAATGCAACGATCGACGTTCACGTCTTGGCAGCATTCAATTTCTCGAGCGCGGAGATCGACGATCGCACCAGGTTAGAAGCGAGGTCCGAGACCCCTTGAGCGCTTAGCGCTTCCACGCAGACAATTGAAGTCGCACGGAGTACTCGCTTCTGGACGTCGCGAAGCAGGTCACGTCCAAATCTGTCCCGTGCCTGGCTATCAACAGTTGCAGAGACGACAGCGCGCAACAGTTCTCTGTGGCCGACGAGCCGTGGTCGCTCCATGATTTGCACGAGCTCGTCTTCAGACAGAACCTGAATGAGAGAATAGTCGTTAGAGTCTCCAATCCTACTACCGAGAAATTGCTGTCGACGCCAAAGCCTTTCGATCGCGTTCCTGCGCCCCGCCATGAAGCGATCAAGGCTTACGCCACCCGACTCGCCACCAAACCGCCAGATCACAATGTCGGGGAGTAAAACACATGACAAAAATTCCCAAACCCCGGGGTGTGTCGACTCATGCGCACTCATCGCCAACGAGGTCGCGGTCACGGCGAGCAAAGCACCGTCCACGTCGCGCACAGAACTCCGTTTCGGATGCCGGTCGGGGTATCCGTGGGTTCGCGCGGCAGTAAGCATCCGCTGACGAAATGACCCAAGCGAGTCCGCCGGAACACGCGGATTTCCAAGCGGGGAGTACACCGACGCGCGGTGCTCAACCGACGCACGAGCCGCGGCGTCGGTCACGCTGAGCGTGCTCAATTCGGAGATTAGAGCTCTCGCACTCGGCCTGAGTAGCTGCGGATAACGATGCACTAAAACCTCCAATTAGCGCCGGTGCCGCTCTGTATGGCAGCAGCGAGATCCGAGTTTGAGCGAGAACGGATTTGAGAAGCGGTTTGAAGATCCCCGAAGATTCCGTTGATGAGAAGCGATACAATTCCGCCAGTCGAATCCTCTTCCCACTCTTGCTGATTGATAAACTCTGGGTCAGCCAAAGCGCTCTCAATCAATGTCCGAGCAACATCCACCTGAATCATTCGAAGTATCATCTTGTCTTCAGGGGTCGGTTCCGGAGACGTAGATGCCGTCGCGACTCTAGTTGCGGTTCGATTAACCAGCAACCGCACGTGACCTAGAAGCGGTCGTTCCCATTGACGCTCGCTCCAATCCAAGTACCAAGCAGCTCGCTCTGGCAAGTGAGCTTCTGCAAAGTCGATAATCTCGACTGGGAACTGAGCGCCGGCTCCACTTACATTGAGGCGAACGACGTCGTCCCAAAGAACAGCTCCCTCAGGGAACCCTGGAGAACCATTCAAGGGGGCTATGGCAGTTCGAACAACAAGTCGCGTTCGAAGTTCAAGTTTGTCAGCGACCTCGGAGCCGGCCAACTCACAACTCGCCTCGTGCAACGCGGCATTCTCTGTCAACTCAATGTTCTCGATTTTTCGCCCTCGTATCGCGGTTCCCGACGAGTACCACGTTACCAGCACGGCTAGCGACCGTGCGTCATTGATTCCACAGACGGAGATGACATCCTGCATGTCAATGCGCAATCGTCGACGCGCGCTGATCGTGCAAGTTGGTGTATAGGTGGTCAAGAACTCCCCAGTTTGAACGACTCCGTCTATGAAGACGTCCCACGCATCAGCTCTCACGGTTTCGACTGCCGGAGTTGGATAAGGGCGTATGACAGGTGTCTTCACTCGGGCACCGCCAGAGCGAGTCGAACGGTCACAGCTGCGTCAACAGGCGCGCGAACTCTTAGCCAAAACTCCTGATCACTGAAGTGCTCCAGCTCGAGCCTTCCTGAAGCGGAAATCGGTTCAACAGCGTCCGTGTACCATCCGAGCACAACCGCTCTCTCTGAAAGTGCGGGGGCATCAGTTTCAATGTCCGAGCCTTCTCCGACGAGAACCGCAGGATGCGCTTCAACAACGGCGGTCGTCGACTCACTCCCGCGGGTACGCCTATACCTCAACGCGACATCGGCTCCGTGCTCAGAAGCAGTCCAGATTTGCTGGCCTGTGAACTCGAGTGGAATTGCAACACGCGATCCCGCGCCGCCGGACCCACGCGAAGTAGAAGTCTGTCGAACCCGTGGACCAGGTCCCTCACCAGCCACTGATGGCAACAGGCCTGCGAGACCAGCGGAGAACCAGGCCGCAGACTCTCCAGAGCTCGAGACACTGTTTGTTCGAGAAGGATGAATGTACTGATCGACAGCCTCTCCGATTCGACGAACGCCCACCCGCACCAGCGTCTGCTGGCGCCGATCCTCAACGAAGTCGGGATGCCAGTCGTCGTGCGTCGGTGGCTCCGCGTCCGCAAATGCTCGCTCAACTTCATCATCAGAGGAAACGCAGAAAACTCCGGCATACTCAATATCCGGCGAAGCGGGCTCCGGACCCTCGGCATAGCGTACTACAAGCCTGGCTGCACGCATCCAAGCCACGTGACGCGAAATACCACCAGCTGCCCATGCGGCTGCCTTCGGTAAGCTTCCACGTTCGGTTCGAAAGAATTTCCGGAGCGAAATCGTACCTAGTCGTTTCGCGGGTCGTTGCGATTCAATGTGCTGAGTAAGGAGTCCCGCGCCCGCTGTAGCTTCACCCTGTCCGGTAGCGACCTTGAGGGCCTCACGCATCTCAATCAAAGCAGGGTAGTCCTCAATTGCCGGAGTCTGCAGCTCCAAATTATTAACCGTGCTCACAAGCTTCAGTTTCGCCTTGCTTCTTCCGAGTCCGCAGGTCCAGGGCCAAGCATAGAGCAGCGCATGCTCATTGAGAGCTTCGACCTCAGTGCGAAGGTCACTACCGTCGAAACGCGGCTCAAGGATCATTACTTGGGATCCAGATCCCACGCCGAAGGATCTGAATCCCAGCTCAGCTGCGAGCTTGTCAGCAACGTCCCCTCGTACCGGATCAACGACTCCGTCTCTTGCGCGCTTTCCCCACCAGTGACGCCCGGTGAGGCGCCCCGCCACCCGCGCTCGCGCATTCTTCGCCTCGTGAAGCGACATGCCCATCAAGCGAGATTCAGGGATCCCTTCACAAACGGTTCGCGTATAGACAAGCACCGTACTCAGGCGGCTCGCCAGGAAGAGCACTGCCTTTCCATATCCGTACGTGCCACCTGTGCCGAGTGTCGAAGGCGCTTCTCCAACATTTCGGAAAAAGTCGACGAAGTTGCGCTCGCTCTCGTCAAAAGCTTTGTCTGCTCTTGTGGGGCCATCAAGCCCCTTTGTCCCAGTGTCGCCGATCGTTAGAGTCGTGATTGTGCTTTCCGTGAACAGGCTAGAAAGCGGAAGGGTGTCATTGTCCTTCGCAGCCGCAAACACTTGTCGAAATGCGCGAAGTGTTGCCTTGTCATGACTGCGAGCATCAATTGAGAATTCGATCTCTTTTGAGCGCGGCTTACGCGCATCCAAACTATTCTGAACTGTTTCTCTTACCAGAACCGCAAGCAGAGGGAGGTTTGGCCGGCCGAGCGCGCGTGTTACTCCGCGACCCGTGACGTTACCGAGAGGACTGTAGGGCTCTGACTGAAGATCAAGTCGCATTCACAATCCCGCGAAGGGTGTCTGCTACTAAAGATTGCTCAACCTGAGTGGACCAGATCGATTCCAAGCTTACTTCGTAACTCATAGACAGGACGCCGGTCGGAAGACCGCCAACTAATGAAGATCGTGTGATCGCTGGGAACTGGTTGGTGACTTTCCAGAGCGCCTGATTGCGGAGACGGAGCTTCAATGAAATGAATGGCTCAGAACGGAGGTCCTCCGGTTCAAACCCTCTTGCATTCAGCGCTGCGTTGAGCTGTTCTAGCGGTGCACCTCCGGAGAGAACCTCGGCAACCAAATCCGGTACTGAACTGGCAGTCGGATCGGTGTCAACTAGAAAGACAGCGAGAAACAACTCGCGACCGGGCACAGACTCCAATTGCTCGATTCCTGAAATGTGTACGCGTCTGGGCGAGGTGGTTGTTGTGGTCTTTACCTCAATTAGCGCGTTCCGAAACGTGAAGTCCTTTAGAGAGCGGTCCATCGCTGTCCACGCGGAAAGCGACACTTCTCCAGCCTTCTGAAGCTCGACAAGCATTCTCAGTTCTCCCCACAGACCGAGGATATCTTCGCGGGAGTACTTAACTCCTTGCGAAGCGAGTGCCGCTCGCCACTCCGCTAGAAGGGAACTGGGGTGCTCACCGTATTGTGAGAGGTTATCAAGTAGTACGGAGAGAAAGTCGTTAAAGACCGCCCAGTACTCAGCAGATTCGCACCGAATCAGTACGGTGCGCCGCCGCCTCTCCGGTGCGTCATTGTCCCACTCAAGTACATGAATGCCCCGACTGATCGTGTCCAGCGCGCGCGGGCCATCCGGCGCAACGGGAATGAGCACGGCACGACGTCCTGAGTAATCGAGCGCCAATTGTACGTCGCCATACTTAGTGCTCTTTCCGACCCCAATCGTCCGCAGCTTGCCGTGCATCTGTGGGTGCTGCAACAGCGTGGACCATTGCGCGTCTAAGAAGGACTTCATCGAGTGCCCTCGCCTTCATCTTCCATGCCCAGTTCGGATGCAGAAGCTATGCTTTCGCGCGGTACCTGCGAAAGGTCGACCGTCACGTACGAGAGTGGCTCGCCGTCGTCTACGTCGGGGAAAACAACGGCCACACCTATCACCACCTCGGCGGCGATCAGTGGCTCGCGATCCGGCGATTTCTCTCCGGGGGAAATGTTCGGAGCAATTGGATACAACACCAACAGGCACTCCTTGGTACCAGATTGATTCCTTTCGGCGAGCAAGTCGCCCTTAATGCTCCCAACGTCTACTGAATCAGCAAAGTCAATCGCGACATCGCGCTCTGACATGAGGGAGCCGATCGAATCACCGAGTGGTCCCGATCGTGGAACATGCTTTGTACGACGAATCATGTTGACTGTGCCGACTGATGCCAGATCAAGAACCCCGTGCGCGTTTGCCGCACGCGATGCAATGGCCACATTCCAGGTGCCGAGCAGTCCTCGTTCGACTTGCTTCTTGATATAACTGAGCAATAGCGACTTGTTCTCGAGCTCTGGATGCTTGGCGAAGTCGTACTGTTCGAGGAATGCGATAGCGACATCGGCCGAAGCGCCTCGAGCTAAATACGCACTTCGAGACCCGTTCCAGGAAAACGGCGCCTGAGCAGAGACCGCTGCTACGAGTGTCCGTGTGGCAGCCAGGTTCCTTTCGAGCGCGGTAAGATCCGCGTTCAGCATTATCGTAGTCTGGAAGCGACGACCGCGGAACGACATGGACGACTTTACGGCTGCGCTCATCTTGGCCTTCGCGGTAATCGCAAGCTTTGGGTGCGTGCGAATTCGTACGCCAGCGCTCAGAGGATTCATGCCCGGGACTCGCTCGTACTGCGCGATCTCCTTGCGAATCTCAGCCTCCACCGTACCGAGGTCGAAGAAGTAACCTCGCAACTCGTCCGTCATCCAAATTCTTGGCAGGTCGGCGTACCCCGGGCGATATCCAAACCATCGCCCCATTTGAAGCAAAGTGTCGTACGCAGATGCCGCCCGAATAAAGTAGCTCACACTCAGCCCCTCAAGCGTGAGACCCCGCGCTAGGACATTCCCGCCGACAGCCACTACAACCTGCCCCTTTCCCGAGTAGTTCAAGCGAGACGTCGACGCGGAGTTCTCGACAACGACTCGCGCCTTTGACAACACGGCGTTAAAGTGAGGCAAAATGTCATCGAAGGAACCCAGGTCACCGTCGCGCTCAGTAGCCACGCGAGCCGCTTCATGTTCCCAGAGGTCCTTAAGCTCTTCGATCAATGCGACCGACGAGTGTTTCAGCGCGAGGCGGATCTCGTTAATACACCGTTCGAGCGGAGCCACCATGTTCTGGTGAGATGAGATCTTTTGGCTCGTATGGACAAGCATCGAGGAATGCCGATCGTGCTGCCCACGGCGATATCGCTCGGCGGTAACAAGTAAGAAGTAGTGTAGCGACCTACGGAGCGATGCTGGGAGGTCTCTACTGCCTCCTGTATTCACAGCCAGTAGTTGCTGTTGGTCGAGCTGACTGATCAGACGAATCATATCGAGACCATCGGGCGGCGCTTCTGCATCCTCGCTTGAAAGAGGAGCGCGTCCAAAAATTTTCTCCGGACCGAAGTACGAGTCTGGACGCGGAAGATCTACTACGAAGCTTCTTGGATAAAGATCATGTTCATCGGACGGATCAATCAACAGATTGGCGAATGGCGTCGCTGTGTATCCCACGTATGCTACCTTCGGTCCAGCGGCGAGCAGCGCCAGAAGAGCTTCGTTGATCTTCGTACGCTCGGCATCTGGCATCGCCGAATTTGGGCTCGCCTGATCGGCCTCGTCATCAACAATCAAGATTGGGCAGTTTGCCATAGTTATGGACCCCGCCGACTTGAGCCAAGCGGTCAACCGCTTGATCCGAGTCTTGTTCTTCTTAATCACAGCGAGGGTTCTCTGGCCGGACTTCTCCGAGAGCGCGGCGGCCGCATTGGGATTGCCACCGAAATCGTCAGTGTCCGTTGTCAACAGGACCCAATCTTGAGGTCGATGACTTACGAGATCTGCATGAAGTCGCTCCTGTGTTTGACGGCGTAGCACATTGGTTCCGCCCGCAAGCACAATGATCAAGCGATAGCCCGTATCGGCTGCCTTCGCGATTGACGCAGCATAATTTGCTGTCTTGCCAGATTGGACGTAGCCTACAACTAGTCCCCGCGTTGAGATTGCTGAAGCACCAGGGGAGCGCATCAATTGGATGACACGAGAGCTTGCTCGGTCGAGATTCTTGATGTCTTCTAGAGCCCAGCCTTTCCCGGCGAGACTGTTATGGTATGGAGGCCAGAACCGATCGTCCGCGCGCGGGCCTGGGTACCAGTCCGATCTCTCCGCGCTTGCTATGTAGAACGGATCCGGCATCGAACTAACGTGCTCGATTTGAGCTCGCACCCTGTCACCGGCAGCTCGAGCAGCATCTAAGGGAACAAGCTCTGCTGCAGCCATAACCGCCGCATCGATTGACTTTCCCTTCTGTACCACTTGATGCTGAATGAAGTCGTCAAGGTTCGACATTGTCGCGTATGTTGGGATTGTCTATCAAATTGTGGCTCGAGTATTCAGTCTGCATTGTTGGATGGCAACGCACGGGCACCACATTCCAACAGATACTCCGCGATGGCGTCGTAGTCGCTGGGTTCTCGCGTCATATCTCGGCCGTCAAGATCACCTCGAGGAACAAAGACAATCATCCCTTTCCGCGCGCGCGTTAGAAGAACGCGATAACCATTCTTGGCGATTTCTAGTTCATTGTCTTTTATCCACTTAGCGCCGTGCAGCTTCCAGGCCTTCCACTCACGGTCCTCTCGGCGAAGGTCGAGGTCCCAACAGACTAGCGAATAGTCAAGCTCGAGACCCTGGATCTGGTACTGGTTCTGAACAGTTTCAAGGGATGATGAAGCACGGATATCGTCGCTCGGAGCCAGCATCCAGTTCACGATGTCCGGCTTCTGATCGACGAACATACCTTCTGCTGCGAGCCGGCGGCCTTGCCCGGAAGCGATTAAACCCGCGCGCTCGCCGAGGGTCACTTCTGAGCGGATCCATGCGCGAGCATCCGTAAGGCTTCGCGTCAGTAAGACAGGGTGCTCTTTCATCTTTTCAGAGGCAGTGTTTCGAGCTTTCGTGACGTCACCTTTAAGGCATAGATCAGCCCACGTTTCCAAGACAGCGTTCCTGTAGAACCGTAGCGAGTGGGCAAGATGACCGTGCTGCATCTTCCGCCGATTCACATGATTGCGCCAGCGCGCTTCGTCACCGAGTTCAGCGTTGTCGAGAGTCTTGTCTGCGACCGCAAAGTGCCAGCCGAGTTTGTCAGCAGCAGTAAACCAAGCTCCAATGCCGAGTTCATCTCTGTTTATGGCCTGGTTCTGTCCTATCAGCGCGAGTACGACCATCCCCTCGCCTGCATACGATTCTTGCTGGGCAGCTAAGATCAGTTCAGCTTCGTTCTCCTCGAGTGGTGTGTCCCCGACAACCTTTCCCTTTCGATAAGTGCGCTGAGCCTCATCAAAAACTAGGACCGAGCCGTCCTTCTGCTGGTGCGCGCTACCTCTTGTGCCAAGAAACCCGTGAGCACTGACAATCTTGAAGGTGGCCGCCTCCGCTAGAATCCGAGCGTCTCTCGTCGTGTAACCGCCCTGTGCGCACGACGCCATCGCGGCCCTATTCTTTGCATAGGACCGCGCCAGTGCGGCGTTTAGCACTTTAACCAGCGGCAGATTTCCGGTCACGAATGACGTTTGTGCTGCATGCTTGCGGCGGAGCGTGAGGTCTAGCCCCACAAGCGTCTTTCCGGCTCCAGGTGCTCCAGAAAGAAAGACTACCATTCGTTGCTTTCTTGCGAGCGCGTCTTCGATCATGCCTTCAATCTCCTCTACGCACTGCTGGATCGATTCCATTGACGAAGCATGATCGCGAATGGCGCTGACGTCGTGCGCTCCGTAGAGCGAAACAGCCGCGTCAAGTATTGACGAGGATGGCCGGAATGCAGATGTAAGCCACTTTTTCAGTTCAGGGCAGCTGTGGCCCTTAACGTTCGCGGCCGCCAAACGCAGAACATCAGCGAATGTTGTGCGATCGCAGACGACAGGCCGGTCCAGAACGCTTCCCCATCGCCCTTTTCGCATCCCGGGCCACTCAGGCTTTCGGTGGAGGGCGCCATCAGTTTGTACGACGACGGGAACAACAATGACGCCATTGTCGGAACAGCATCGCTGCGTCTCCTCGTGAAACTCAAGCAGGTTGATCGCATATGTCATTGCCTGCTCTCGAGCGGAGGCATTCGCTTTCGATCGCTTGAACTCCACGACGAATATGATGCCGTTCGCGAGGAGGACACAGTCTATGCGGAGTCCCCTTCTTCGAAAGTCGTACTCGAGGATCACGGACTGAACAGTCTCTCCCGCGGCAGTGCTGAGAGCAGCTCGCAAGACGGCTGCTCGTTGCATGCTTTTTTGAAGTATGCCAACTGATCGATCCCACTCCTTCGCCTGCTCCGCCATGATTCCCAATCCTTCGGTAGCGGCCCGTCCCGCAAGCTTATTTGCGATGGCAGTGCTTGTCTCGGCCAAGAAATCCTGGCGGCTACCGAAATACCACGCTGCTTCACTCACGCCGATTTCGCTCCGTGGGGTGTTCTTGCCGAGCAAGTCACGACCGAGAACTTACGGGCGCGCGCCGCGCGAGTGCTAGATCCGAATGAGGGAGTGCATCTATTTCCTGCCAGTGACCGGCCCACTCACCTCTTGAGATAGTCTCGCCAGCCGTGTTAGACACTCCGATCTCCACCTTGGATTCATGATGGTAGCGCGCAGTGCTTGGTGCCCACCGAGGATGGATTCCGTTATCCAGACCGCTCCCGTGCGATTGATGGCGCTCCTAAGGCCTCTAGTCTCGCCGCCTCCGCTATCCACTCGTCTCCAACAGACAATGTTTGACTCTGGTCGATGGAGCTGAACGTGGCCTGCGGACTGATCGAGAAGAGCCACTAGGAGCTCCTCAGCACCCGTGCACAGAGAGTCGTACAGCTGCCCAATCCCAGCCGCCCCGATCCGCTGCAACCCCACCCAAACCTTCAACACATCCGCCCGTCGCGAACACTGAAAACTCCGCTTCCCCAAATCCGCACTCAACTCGGTCTCGGAGTCGGATCCATGAAACAGATAAGGCGCCGACTGAGCAAACGCCCGCTCCAAATCCTTCCCCTCGCGCACGAGCACCATGCCGGCAGACAAAGGCATGAGCATCATCTTATGCGGATCCCAAGCCACCGAATTCGCCCGCGAGATCCCATTCAGCCGCCACTTGTGCTTCTCCGATAGCAAAGCCGAAGCCCCATGCGCCCCATCCACGTGCAGCCACACACCATAGCGCTCGCACAGATCAGCAATCGCTGACAAATCATCAAACGCACCCACGGCCGTACACCCAGCCGTCGCCACCACCGCCAGCACCTCGCGCTTCTCCGCGCGTAGCCGTTCCAGTTCTCGAGCGAGAGCCAGCGGATCCATCCTGAACTCCGGCGTGCTCGCCACCGCCACACAGTTCCGCGTCCCCAGCCCCATCGCACCCGCCGCGCGCTTCACCGCGTAGTGCGCGTGCTCGCCGTGCAGCAGCACCGGCATCGGACCATCGCCCCATCCGTCTTCCCACGCACGGGGACGCAAAGCAGCGCGCGCCGCGAGCAGTGCCGTGAACGTGGCCTCCGTGCCGCCCGAGGTGAACGTGCCCGATGCGCGCGGGCCCAAGCCGGCGAGATCGGTCATCCAACGAATCACCTGCTCCTCAATCACCGTCGCCACGGGACTCATCTCCCACACGGCCATGGAGTTGTTGACGGCGCTGATCACGACTTCGGTCCACACCGCGGCGGCGAGCGGCGCCGAGACCTGGTGGCCCATGTACATGGGATGCATGAGACGGTTCACGTCGGGCATCACGTCCGTCTCGAGCCGGCGAACCACCGCGTCGAGCGGCTGCATCCCCATCGGCAGCGGCTCGTTGAACCGCGCGGCGAGTGTGGCCTTATCCAACCGCGTGGAGACTGGGCCCTCGCCCTTCCTGGTCTCGGCGAAGTAGTCGGAGGCGATCTTCAAAAACTTGGCGCCGGACTCGAAGGTTGTGTCGGCTTCGAGCTCGGCGAGGAGGGCTTGGGTGGGGGTTTGGGGGGTGGTCATGCCAGGCAAGCTATCATCCACCTTGAATGGCTGACTTTACTACAGACCCATCTCGGCACTCTTAATAAAGCCGACTTGACTAAAAGCCACAAAATCAGTATATAGTAAACCCGACTATATCAAAGGGCGCGCCATGGGAAGAGCAGGGACATACCAAGCCCAACCGACCGGCTACCGGGCCTTCATTCCCGCCCCGCTACCACCGGCTGACCTGCGTTTGGACGGCAATCTGCAGCGTCTGCTCTCCGAGGCCGACACGGCACTCGGCAGGTTGGACGGATCCGTGCAAACGCTGCCGAACCCGGACCTGTTCGTTCTTATGTATGTCCGGAAGGAGGCGGTGCTCTCGAGCCAGATCGAAGGCACGCAGAGTTCACTGCACGATCTGCTTGCCGCCGAGGCGCAAGCGTTGGGGACTGACCGCATTGCGCGGGATGTAGATGAAGTAGTGAACTACGTGAAGGCGATGCGACACGGGCTCGCGCGCCTCAAGTCCCTGCCGCTTTCCACTCGGCTCATCCGGGAGATTCACGCCGAGCTGATGCAGGGGACTCGCGGCGGACGCCTCACACCTGGCGAGATTCGCACGTCGCAAAATTGGATTGGACCCACGGGCGTATCTCTTGTTGACGCGGCCTTTGTGCCGCCGCCACCTCACGAAGTGCCGCGCTGTCTGTCTGATCTAGAGCAGTACCTACACGGAGACGATCGCTATCCCTTCCTTGTGAAGGTGGGCCTCGCGCACGCGCAGTTCGAGACGATTCACCCATTTCTCGACGGCAACGGGCGCATTGGGCGCTTGCTTATCACGCTCTTGCTCTGTGAGCACGGTACGCTCGCGCAGCCGGTGCTGTATCTCTCGATTTTCCTTAAGCGAAACCGGAGCGAGTACTACGAGCGCTTGCAGGCTGTTCGCGATGACGGTGCTTGGGAGGCCTGGCTTGAGTTCTTTCTACGTGGCGTAGCAGAAGTCAGCGCCGAGGCGCGGCAGACGGCACGCAACATCATTGAGCTTCGTGAAGAACATCGCCAACTGGTGACGGACAAGCTCGGTCGCGGCTCGGCGACTGCGACTCGCGTTCTGGAATCGCTGTATGCGAAGCCGATTGTGAGCGTGCAGGAGCTCGCCGAACGCTTGCAGCTCACGAAGGCTGCGGCGAATGACGTGGTGGCTCGGCTGACTGAGCTTGGATTGCTGCGAGAGATCACGGGACAGAGGCGGAATCGGCGGTTCCGGTATGATCCGTATGTGGCGCTGTTTGAGAGTTAGCTCGCGGCAGGTTTAGGTCATCCACGCAAAGAAGTGACGCTCGGTCGGGTGCTTCCAGATGGTAATCTGGGCGGCCGGCAGTGAGGTGTCGCCGGAGGTATTACCTTGACGGAATAGTTCTCGGAGTGAATAGTTATGGTGTGGGAAGTGGAGTACACGGATGAGTTCTTCGAGTGGTGGGAATCCCTTTCTCGGGAAGAGCGAGTCTCAATCTCCGGGTCAGTCTCGCTCCTGGAAGAGAAGGGTCCAGCGTTGTCATTCCCCCATTCCTCGGGAATTCACAGGTCGAGGCATTCCCGTCTGCGCGAACTCCGTGTTCAGCACAAAGGGCGCCCGTATCGCGTCCTTTATGCCTTCGACCCACGCCGGACAGCAATCCTGCTAATCGGTGGGGACAAGACGGGGAATGATCGGTGGTACGAGACGTTTGTGCCGCTTGCGGACCGACTTTACGACGAGCACATCGCCGAACTCAACAGGGAGGGGCTGACAGATGGCAAATAAGTTCTCAGATCTACGAGCGAAGATGCCGTTGGAGGACCAAGTGCGCGCGGCGGAGCGCACCGCCGAGTTGCTACGCGAGATGTCGCTCAATGAGCTGCGGCTGTCGCGCCAGCTTTCGCAGGAGGAACTCGCCGATACGCTTGAGTCCTCCCAGTCCTCGATCTCTAAGCTTGAGCGTCGCGAAGATGTGTTCGTGAGCACGCTACGGCGGTACATCGAATCGATGGGGGGCGAATTGGACATCATCGCGCGCTTTCCCGACGGCAGTGTGCGGATCAATCAATTTTCCGCCATTAGCGATAGCCTTCGTGAACGCGTCGCTGCGGCGGGAGTGAGCGAGTCGGACGTAAAGGACGCGGTCGCCTGGGCTCGGCGAACGAAGCCGTAACGCTCGCGATAGGTCGAAACGATTAGATGTCTCTGGTGATGATTTGACATCACACAGTTGATGCGCTAGCATCATTATATGCGCACCACCGTGGACATCAATCCAGACCTCCTCGAGCGAGTCCGCAAACTCGCAGACGAAGAAGGCGTCTCCTTCAAGGAGGCCCTGAGCCGCGTCATTACGCGCGGACTCGCCGCGCCCGCGCGCGCGCCGGTGCCACGACTCGACCTCCCGACGTTCTCGGTTGGCTTCGCACAGTATTTCGACGTCGACAAGGTCGGAAAGCTGATCAGTCAGCTCGAGGACGAGCGCATCCTTCGTTCAATGGGACTGCTAGAGGGCACGAGTGAAGATTCTTGACGTCAATGTCCTGATATACCTCAGCGACCCGACTGACGAACGTCACGCGCCCGTCCGTGAGTACATCGATCGCGCCCTCGCATCGTCCGAAGTGGTCGGTCTCCCTTGGCTCACCATCGTCGGCTTCCTTCGCATCGTCACGCGGCGCATCGCCGGACGCTCGTTGGTGAGTCGGGAGCTCGCCGAACAGTTCGTTTCGCGGCTCTTGGCGCATCCAAACGTCGTGCTCGTCTCGCCTGGGCCGCGGCACTGGAGCATTCTAGGTGAGCTGACGGCGGCGGGAGATGTCCGCGGTGACCTGTACCCCAACGCGCATCTCGCTGCCCTAGCGGTGGAGAATGGCGCCGAGGTCGTCTCGAGTGATACCGACTTCGCGCGCTTCCCGCGGCTTAAGTGGACGGACCCGACGCGGCCGCAGTGAGGATCGTGTAGATACGGCGTCGGATAGAATCGTGCACACCGGCATTATCATAGCTCGCTCTGACAGCCGAGGCCTAGGCTGTTGCCAAGCCCGCCGCCGAGCGCGACTATCCGCCCGTGCCCAAACATCTCCTGACCGTCTGGAACCCCTCGTACGAAACCGACGCCCTGCAGCTGCACCTCGAGGTGCTGCTGCGCCGGATGGCCGAGTTCCGCGCCGGAGACTCCGACGAAGACCACGCCTACGTGTGGTGGGGCAAGGTGCGCTCGAGCAATCGCCAAGCGCCGCTTCCGCACTTGGCCGATGTGATCGCACTGGACCCGCCGGCAGAACCGGACGCCACTGCGCCTGAGTTCCATCTCTACCTCACGGACTATCGCTCGCTCTACGTGGCCCACGTCAGCGAGATCACGCGGGATGATGTGCTGGCCGAAGACGCCGCCGCGGTGCCGGCCTACTATGCGGAGCGCAAGCTCAACTGCGACTGCTGGTTCAGGCTCTGGGACATTCGCCGCCTCGTGCACGACGATACGCCGAGCGTGGTGCGTGAGCTCATGAAGCTTCGGAACACGCGCTACAACGATCGGCCGGTTTCCATATACGGCGGGATGGTGGATCTCCCGCTCATCGTCACGCGCGAGGATGAGTCTCGCTGGTTTGATCCGGATACGCGCCAGCGCTTGATTGGCGACCGCTTCTGGGCGGAGTACGATGCAGAGAGATCCGGTTCAGCGGCGATGCAGCGCGAGTTGCGAGAGAATCGCTTTGGCAATGCGGCTTGGGAGAACCTCGACCCAGCAGCGCGCGCCTTCATTGCCTCGGCGGAGGAAGTGTTTCGCCGACATCGCGATGATGCCTCGTTCAACCTGCACGGCGTGGTGACGGACTTTGCGAATGCGGTGGAAGTGCAGGTGAATCAGTTGTTGCAGTCGGGCCTGCGCGGCGCGCATGATCACATCCGCTTCGCCAACGTTGAAGGCAAGACTCTCGACCTCGGCCGCCAAGGACCGATCTCGCTCGGGCAACTGGCGCGGGTGATTGGCGAAGACCAGGAGCGGAACCAGTATCTCAAGCAGAAGCTCGGTGAGTGGTTCACGGCTTCATTGCCGGCGATTCTCAATGAGCTGACTGAGCTGAGAAATCCGGCAGCGCATGGCGGCGCGTTGGATCGTGCAGCGGTGATTGCGCTGCGCAACCGACTTATCGGCGTGGGCGCACTGGGGCAACTGCTCCACCTAGCCCAGGTTCGCACAAAGTAAACGCGCCACTGTCAGACCCCCGCGCTAGCCTTCTCCGCATCCCACTGACTCCGCTCGAATGCCTCACACACTCTCCAAATCCGACTTCAAAGCCTCGCGTAGCTGCGCGACCAAGCTGTACTACCGTGAGCTGAAGTACCCGGACACAATGCAGGAGAACGAGTACATGCAGCTGCTCGCGGAGGGTGGCTACATGGTGGAGCTGCTGGCCAAGCAACTGTTCCCCGAAGGCATCACGCTCTCATATGGCTCGCGTCCGCTCAAGGATGCCGCCAGTGATACCACGCAGCACCTAGCGCACGGCGAGAAGGAGCATGTGACGCTGTTTGAAGCCACGCTATTCGACGGTTTCCGCCAAGCACGGGTAGACGTGCTGCGTCGCGGTCCGCAGGGCTTTGATCTCTATGAGGTGAAGTCCTCTTCTATTGATGTGGAAGACGCAGCGAAGCGGCAGGAGAGGACGGGCTCGGCGTTCCGCTCAATGCGCTCACCCTTTGGCATCGCTAGCGATTGGCGCGAGTACTTGGAGGACGTGACCTTCCAAGTGGCGCTGTTGCGCGATTTGTACCCAGGCGTGCCGATTCGCGCACATCTCATCTTGATAGACAAGCGGAAGTCGGCCCCGTTCGATGCTATGCCAAAGTGGTTCACCATCGTACGCGGCACGGACGGGCACTTGGCGACGGCAGAGTTTGTGGGTGATGCGGCGCTAGCGCGCGAGTCTGGGCTGACAATCGCATTGGACTGCACGGCAGAAGTCGAAGAGCTGGAGCCTGAGGTTCGGGAGTACGCTGAGGAGTTGGTGGCGTCGCTGACGCCGGCGCTCACGCGCATCCCGCCGCAGCTTAGTCGGAAGTGCCGCGATTGCGAGTTCCGCGTGAACGGTGCGACGGAGCCGAGTGGGTTCCGCGAGTGCTGGGGTGCCCGCGCTGATGAAACGCCGCACGTGCTGCAGTTGTATCGAGGTGGCGAGTTGATTGATACGATGATTGAGCGCGGTGTGAATCGTGTCACTGAGATTCCCGGCGATGAGGTTGCAAAGCTCAAGGGCAGCTACGGCTCGAGGCAGCGCGTGCAGATTGAACAGTCGCAAGCCAATAAGGAGTGGGTAGACTCCGCGCTCGCCCACGAGATGTCAGCCGCGCGTTGGCCGCTGCACTTCATTGACTTCGAAGCCGCCCGCATCGCGATTCCGCATCACAAAGGCATGACGCCATACGGCTTGCTGGCATTCCAGTGGAGTTGTCACACGCAGCCAGAGCCTGGCGCGCCAATGCTGCACCGCGAGTTTCTGAACATAGACCCGCTGTGGCCTAATGAGATGTTCGCGCGTTCGCTACGCGATACGGTGGGAGACGACGGCACACTGTTGGTGTGGTCGCCATTTGAGAAATCGGTGCTGAGCACCGTGGCCGACGAGATGTCGTCGCTGGGCTCTGGCGATGTAGAGATGGCGAACTGGCTGCGCGCGGCGGCTCTGCCGCTCACAAATGAAGGCGGCCGGCAGCTCGATATGCTCAAGCTTTGCCGCTCGCGCTACTACCATCCGCGGATGCAGGGTAGCAACTCAATTAAATGGGTGCTAGACGCGGTGTGGAAGCAGTCGCCTGAGGCGCGTGCGCGATTCGCCGAGTTGGCGGAGCGCGAGGGTGACGCGGAGCTCGGCCCCTACGCGGCGCTGCCGCCGCTGGAAATCAACGGTGAGTTGCAGGAGGTAGTAGAAGGCACGGGCGCTGTGCGCGCGTACTTCGCGATGGCGTACGGCTTGGAGCGCGAGGATTCGCTCGCCAAACAACAGTGGTCGCAACTACTCCTGGAGTACTGCAAACTCGACACGCTCGCGATGGTGCTGATCTGGGAGCATTGGCAACGCATCACGGGCCTCGCGCCGCGTTAAAGCACTCCCGCCAGCGGAAGCTTCGCCCCGCAGCCTTTGCAGAAGTGCGCATCCAAGTCATGTCCATCCCGCCCACAGACAGGGCAGGTCACCGCGCGCGGCAGATTGTTCTGCGCGCGCTGTAGCTCCATTGTCACGATGCCCGTAGGCACCGCGATAATCCCGTAGCCCATGATCATCAGTACGCTCGCAAGCATACGGCCCGCCGTTGTCACCGGTGAGATGTCCCCGTAGCCCACGGTGGTCATGGTCACGATAGCCCAATACATGGAAACGGGAATGCTTGTGAAACCGTGCTCGGGGCCTTCGATCACGAACATCAGGGACCCCACCACGCTCACCGCCGTGACGATGCTGAACATGAACACGATGATCTTGTAGCGTGCCGCCACCAGCGCCCGCGTAATTACGCTAGCCTCGGCTACGTACTGCGTGAGCTTGAGGATGCGGAAGATGCGCAGGACGCGCAGCACACGGACCACGCCTAGGAAGCGCGTCTCGGGAAAGAGCAGGCCAATCCACGAGGGCAGGATGGCGAGCAGATCGACGACGCCGAAGAATCCGCGCGCGTAGGATACGCGATTAGCCGCGCACCAGAGCCGCGCCGCGTACTCGATGGTGAACAGCACGGTGAACGTCCACTCGAGCCAGAACAGCGTGTCGTGCAGCCAGTCGGGAAGGCCGGCGACGCTGTCGAGGATCATCGTCGCAACGCTGCTGACGATGGCGATGATGAGCAGGACGTCGAAGCGACGGCCGGCCGACGTGTCGTGGTCGAAGATGACTCGACGCCAATATTCGCGGCGGCTCATGGGGTGATCACGGTGAAGCCCATTGCTTGAGCGGCGGTGGCGAGGCGACGGTCGTAGGTGGCGAGTGCGATGTGGCGCGGTC
This sequence comes from Gemmatimonas sp., assembly GCA_031414535.1. Classification (GTDB taxonomy): domain Bacteria; phylum Gemmatimonadota; class Gemmatimonadetes; order Gemmatimonadales; family Gemmatimonadaceae; genus Pseudogemmatithrix. The sequence continues at coordinate 48,645 of JANNVQ010000049.1, read as the reverse complement.
CGCGGTTCAAATGTGCGAGTGTCGCCAGATGAATCGCATCGAGCGTGCGCAGCGACCGTGGTGGGGCGGTGTAGAGCAGCTCCACTGACCGCTCTGAAATCTCCACGAACCGCACCCGGGACAGGATGTGCTGCATGCCGATGACGCTCTGACCCTGAGGCAAACGAGACGCGGTCCGAACACGCACTTCGAGATCGGTCAGCCGACTCGCTAGCCGCGGTCCATCCCAGAAGAGATCACTCGGCCGCTGAGCCTCGCCAAATAACGACGCGAGAACGACTGACGCGTCCACGTAGATCAAATGCGGTCCTCACCCATCTCGTCAAGGTCGCGTAAGATTTCCTCGAGGGGAACGAGCGGATAGTCACGCGTGAGCTTGAGCGGCGTGCCCGGCGGCACCTTGGCAGGTGTGATGAGGCCCAAACGCACCTGCTCGGCAAACCACGGATCGTCCATGAGCGGATCGTCCGACCGCTTCGGCGCGCGCAACTCCGCCACGACCTCGCCGCGGTGAGTAATCATCACGACCTCGCCGGACTTCGCCAACTGCACGTATTCGCTCAGCTTGTTCTTGAGCTCTTTGATACCGACGGTCTTCATTTCGGAAATGTAGCTACTAGTAGCTACTTCGACAAGGTCGTCTGATCCCCCTCGGCGGCGCTCGATCATGCCGCAGGGTAACGCCGGGCTCGGTGGCACTCACAATCATTACATTCTGCCCATGCGCCAATTCGCCCTCCTCGCGCTGTTGATGCCCGCAGCGCTGATCGGCCAGTCCCGGCCGACCGCGACCCCAGCAGCCCCCGCGACCGCCGCTTCGGCCCTTCGCCTGCTCCCGGCCCCCCGCGAACTCGTTCGCCACGACGGCTCCGCACTCTTCCGCGCGCAGATCTCCGTCAGCCCCGGCAGCGACGCCACCGACGCCGACGCGGCACGAGAATTCGCCGAGTCCATGCGCGAACGCGGCTTCAGCGCTTCCGTCCACGCGAGTGCACACGGCTGGCACGTGAGCGTGCTACGTAACGGCTCCGAGCCCGCGCGACGCTTTCTCGACCAAGCGCGTCTGCGTTGGGACAACGCGATGAATGACGAGGGCTACATCCTCGTCACAGACACCGCCGGAGCGACGATTGTCGCGCACTCAAATGCGGGCGTGTTCTACGGCCTGCAAACGATTAAGCAGTTGATCATCGGCGCTGGCAACTCTGCACGCCTTGAGCGCGTCGTGATCCGCGATTGGCCGGCCATGCGTTGGCGCGGTGTGCAGGACGATCTCTCGCGTGGCCCGGTGCCGACGCTCGCATACCAAAAATCCCAAGTGCGCCGTCTCGCGGCATACAAGATCAACACGTTCACGCTGTACTTTGAACACACGCTGCAGTTTGCCTCGCAGCCGGTGATTGCACCGCCGGGCGGATCAATGAGCCGCGAGGACGTGGCCGAGTTGGTGGCTTACGCGCGGCGCTACCACATCACGGTGATTCCGCAGCAGCAGACCTTTGGGCATCTGCATCACGCGCTCAAGCTGGAGCTCTACGCTGATCTCGCCGAGACGCCGCACGGGCACGTGCTCGCACCGGGCCAGAGCGGGACGCTGGCATTCACGCGCGGCGTGTTCGCGGAGATTGACTCGATGTTCCCGTCGCCGTTCGTGCACTTGGGCGCCGACGAGACCTTTGAACTCGGCAAGGGCCGCACCGCTGCAACCGTCGCCGACTCCGGCATTGGCCGCGCGTACATCAACTATCTGCGTGATATCGTCGCGACGGTACGCAAGCCAGGCAAGCGCTACCTGTTCTGGGGCGACATCGCGATGAACTCGCCCAATCTGGTTTCGCGCCTGCCCAAGGATCTCATCGCGGTGGGTTGGGACTATTGGTCGCGCAGCAACTTCGATCGCTATCTCAAGCCGTTTCGCGACGCGGGCATGGAAACATGGGTCGCGCCGGGCGTGAGCAACTGGAATGGCGTGTATCCCAACAGCAACACCGCGCTGCCCAACATCCAAGGCTTCGTGCGCGACGGTCAGCGCGGCGGCTCAACCGGTGTGATCAACACGACGTGGGACGATTGGGGCGATGCGATCTTTGAGCAGGTGTGGTACGGTCTCGTCTTCGGCGCCGCGGCGTCGTGGCAGAACGGCGAGTCGAGCATCCCGAACTTCCAGCGCGCCTATGGCATCACCTTCCACGGTGACACACTCGGCGCCATTGATGCCGCGCAGCAACACTTGATGGCCGCGCACGCGGCGCTGCAGCGCGCCGGTTCCGGAGACGCGGGTAGCTACCTGTTCTTCCTCGATCCATGGAGCGAGGAAGGTGTCATTGAGACAATCAAGTTGCGTCCGCACTTGGCCGCAGTGCGCGTGCACGCGGAAAGCGCGCTCGTACAAATCGCCCGCGCGCGCACGCAGCGCCATCTGCGCGAAACAAGCGCTGTTGATGCCATGGAGCTCGGCGCCCGCCGCATTGATTGGCTAGCGATGAAGTTCCAGATCGCCGACGAAGTGGCGCAAGGGGTACTCGCGCTCGCCACGCTCGATACGGTGACGTGGAAGGAGTTCGCCGAGTTTACGGGCATCAACGGCAAGCTCCAAGACATGCGCGACGGCTTCGTGCTCACGCGCGAACTGTTTGAGCGTTCGTACGTGGCCGAGAACCGACCCTACTGGCTACAGAACAACCTGGCGCGGTATGACGTGGAGATCGCGCGTTGGGTGGAGCGCACCAACGCGATGGACGCCGCGCGCCGCCGCTTCACTCGCGAGAAGAAGCTGCCGGAGCCGGCGTCTCTTGGAGTGCCACAATCATTGGCGCCCCCGTGCCCGGCCCCGATGCCCTGCGGAGGCGGAAGCGGTCGTCCGGTCCGTACACCCGTCCCACCAACGCGGGGTCAAAGTCCGCCACGCTCTTGAGCAGCGTGGCGGGAATCAACTCGCCGCGCACTTCAAAGAGCAGCAGGTGAAAGTGATCCTGATTCTCGATGTCGCGCGTGAGCTCTGGAATCCAATCGTCTGACTTGAACACGTCGGCAATCTGGGCCGCCGGCGTGCGTGGGCCCGCGATATAAAAACTGTCATACGCGAAGGGCACTTCTATAAAGAGCCAAAGCGTGGCGGTGTCCCCGCGGGTGAGGGCCTTGGCCACTGCCTGCTGAAGATTGGCTTCGGTCTTTTCGAGACGCTCAGGACCGCAGGCGAGGAGGAGAAGAGCGAAGAGCGATACTGAAAAGCGGCTTCGCATTGAAGAGCGAGGAGGGGAAGGGGGAAGGGGAGGAGGGGAATGTGCGAAGGAGTGCGTCGGCGGGGGAAGGGACTAGGCCCTGCAACGCGCTTCTCGAGGCCGCCAACGGTGCGCCCGTGGCCAGCGTACATTCTGAGTTGCCGTAGCGGTTAGCATCCGTCATCCGTCCCAAACCCACCCCCATGCGCGCACTCAAGCTCGTAGCCACACTCAGCCTCGCTGGCATTACTCAGCTCGGGGCTCAAACCGTCGACCAGTCGGTCATTGACGGCCTCCGCTGGCGCCAGGTTGGCCCGGCCAACATGTCTGGCCGCATTGCTGACGTCGAGGGTATTCCCTCGCCCAGCAAGACCTTCTTCGTCGCAGCCGCCGCGGGCGGTGTGTGGAAGACGACGAACAACGGCGTGACCTTCCGCCCGGTGTTCGACAATTACGGAGTGGCCTCGCTGGGCGATCTCGCAATTGCGCCGAGCGACACCAATGTCATCTACCTCGGCACCGGCGAGCCCAACTCGCGTAACTCCATCTCCCCGGGCGGCGGCGTCTTTAAGTCCACGGACGGCGGCCTAACCTGGAACTTCATGGGTCTGAAAGAGACGGAGCACGTAGGCCGCATCATCGTGCACCCGACCAATCCGAACGTGGCGTGGGTGGCTGCACTTGGCGCCGCGTGGCGCCCGAGCCGTGAGCGTGGACTGTACAAGACCACCGACGGCGGCACGACGTGGACGCTGAAGAAGTTCATCAATGACACCACGGGCTTCGTGGACATTGATATTCATCCGTCGAATCCGAACGTGTTGATGGCGACGAGCTATCATCGTCTGCGCGGCCCCTACTTCTTGCAGTCGGGTGGCCGTGGGTCGGCGCTCTGGCGCTCGGAAGACGGTGGCGAGACCTGGACGGAAGTGACGGGCGGTGGTTTCCCGACGCAGATGAAGGGTCGTATGGAGATTGCGATTGCGCCGAGCAATGGCGACGTCGTGTATGTGATGGTGGAAGCGGATACGAATCCGAATCCTCGTCCGGCGGCTGGCTCACGCGCGCAGACGAGCAACAGCGGTTTGTATCGTTCCGCTGATGGTGGCAAGACGTGGGAGCGCACGGCGACGGACAACGTTCGCCCCTTCTATTACTCGCAGGTGCGTGTGCATCCGACCAACCCCAACCGCGTGTGGTTCTCGTCCACGCCGGTGAAGGTCTCGGATGAGGGCGGCAAGAACGCGCGAAACGCGACGGTCGGTCTGCACGTGGACCATCACGCGCAATGGATTGACCCGAAGGATCCGGATCGCCACATCGTCGGTAACGACGGTGGCATCGGCATCACCTTCGATAACGGTGGCAACTACATCTTCCCGAACACCTTCGCAATCGGGCAGTTCTACAACATCTCGTATGACATGGCCGTGCCCTACCGCGTGTGCGGTGGCCTGCAGGACAACGGTTCATGGTGCGGTCCCTCGCGTCGTCGTCAGGGCCCGATCACGAACGCGATGTGGTTCACGTTCAACGGCGGCGACGGCTTCGTCACCAACCAGGACCCGACCAACGCGAACATCATCTACGGGACCTCGCAGGGCGGCAACATGGGCCGCTACATCGTCTCTGAGGGCCAGCGCACTGCGCTGCAGAAGCCGAACTATCGTGCGCAGTATATGAAGTGGGAAGATTCCATCATGACCGTGCGTGGCGATACCACGCGCCCCGTGACGCCGGCGCTACGTCGTACGCTCGATGGCTTGCGCGCACAGCAGCGCACGGACTCGATTGCCGATTCACCGCGTTGGAACTGGAACACGCCGTTCTTCCTCTCGCCGCACAACCCAAGCGTGCTCTACATGGGCGCCAACCGGGTGTACAAGTCCGTGCAGCGTGGCGACAACATGTTCCCCATCTCGGCTGACCTCTCCTACGCCGACACGATGAAGGTTCGCATCTCCACGCGTACCACGGGTGGCATCACGATTGACGCGACGGGCGCCGAGACCTTCGGGACCATCGTCTCGCTCAATGAATCGCCGGTGAAGGCGGGCTTGCTCTATGCCGGTACGGATGACGGCCGCGTGTGGATGACGGCAAACGACGGCGGCGCGTGGACGGAACTCACGTCGCGCTTTGCTGGTGTGCCGGCTGGCACGTATGTGTCGCGCATCGAGCCCTCGAATGCTGAGGTGAATCGCGTGTACGTGACCTTCGACAATCATCGTCGCGGTGACTTCACACCGTATGTGTTTGTGTCGGACAACGGTGGCGCGTCGTTCCGCTCCATCGCCAACAACCTGCCGAAGGGTGGTGCCAACTTCGTGCACGTGATTCGCGAAGATGTGAAGAACGCGAACCTGCTCTTCGTTGGTACCGACATCGGTGCCTACGTGTCGGGTGATCGTGGCGCGACGTGGCAGGCCTTCATGACTGGCCTGCCGAACGTGCCGGTGCACGACCTGCGCATTCATCCGCGCGACGCCGAGCTCATTGCTGGCACGCACGGCCGCGCGATTTGGATTGTGGACATTGCCCCGCTGCAGCAGATGGCTGGTGCGATGACGCAGACGGCGCACCTGTACGCGCCGCGCACGGGCTTCCAGTGGGGCGAGCCGCCGATGGAAGGCAACTCCACGGGCAACATGCTCTTCTCCGCGCCGAGCCCGCAGTACGGCGCGGACATCTGGTATCGGTTGAGCAAGAACGTCGGGCCGGTGCGCGTGGTGGTGATGGATGCCGCTGGCGACACGATGCAGACGCTCACGGGTCAGGGTCAGGCTGGCGTGCACAAGGTGACGTGGGCCTTCCAAGGCCGTGCGGCTCCGCGTCCGGCACTGAAGGGCGCGGCGCTGCGTGATTCCCTTCTGCAGGCGCGTCGTGTGACCGTGGTGCTCGACTCCGTTGCGGCGGAAGGTCGCATTCCGGCGCCGGCTATTGAGATGCTTCGTCGTTCGATGGCGCAGGGCGCGACTGGCATGCAGGCGATGGCCCGTCAGTTTGGGTTCGGCGGTGGCGGTGGTGGTGGTGCCGGTCAGGCGCAGCCGGGCCGTTGGGTTGAGCGTCCGGGCGAGTCGGCTCCGCCGGGAGCTGGTGGTCGTCGTCAAGGTGGAGCAGGTGGAGCGGGTGGAGCAGGTGCTCCGGGTGAGCCAGGCGCAGGCATGGGCATCACGCAGGAAGATCTGTTCGCCATCATGCGCGCTACGGGCGCGATGGGCGGCGGCGGCGGTGGTGGCGGATTCGGTGGTGGTGCGCCGACGGCCGAAGCCGGTACGTACGTAGTGGCCATGACCGTTGATGGCGAGACGTATCGTCAGATGCTGCGCGTGGAGCGGATGGCGGGCGGCGGCGGGAGCAGCTCGCCGTTTGAGCTCGAAGAAATGGAGCGGGCCTACACGCGCTGGCTGCGTACGCAGCGCTAAGCTTTCACGCTGCGCCTAACGCGGCGACTAACGCGGCGACTTAGCGCAGGCGAAGTACCACAGACGGGCCTTCGATCGACGCATGATCGAGGGCCCGTACTGCGAGGCGGTCCGTCGAAGCCGGCACGATGATCTCACTGGCGTTGCCCCGCAGCACGGTGCTCTCCCACGTGCCGTCACCGCGGCGTGTCTGCACGAGCCACCAACGCGGCGTCTCGGGCGATGCCGTGAGCCGCGCCGTGAGCACGCCACTCGCGGCACGACGAAGCTCAACCGTCGGTGCGGCCTGACGCACCACGCGCATCCACGGTGATGCGGGGACGAGTGCGGTCACATCGTACACGTTGCGCTGCAGGCGCGTGGCCAGCGAATCGCGATCTTCCAAAAAGACCTTCGCCGAGAAGTGCACGTTACCGCTGGCACCGGCCTCGGCGCGCGTCACGCGAATCTGGTGCTCAATCTCATTCGTGCGCCACGCCGTGCGCGAGGTCTCGCCCACCTTACTCGTATAATTGCCGGGCCAGAGGTGACGACCAAAGGCGTTTTGCTCCGACCACCAGCGCAATAACACTGGATACTCCTGGCCACGCTGCTGCACAGGCCAGTAGAGCTGCGGAGAGAAGTAGTCGAGCCACCCTTCCTGCAGCCATTTGCGCGCGTCGGCGTAGAGTTCGCTGTAGGCGTCAAAGCCGACTACCTGCTGCGGGAACCCGGGGCGCCAAATACCAAACGGCGAGACGCCAAACTTCACCCAAGGCTTCTCGGCGTGGATGCGTTCGTAGAGTTCACGCACGAGCGTGTTCACGTTGTCGCGGCGCCAATCGTCGCGGTTGAGCGTGCCACCGCTGCCCTGGTAGCGCTGGAAGCTGCGCTCGTCGGGGAAGTCAATCACGCGCCCGCGACGGTCGCGCTCCTTGTACGGATAGAAATAGTCGTCAATGTGCACGCCATCAATGTCGTAGCGCTTCACGACATCAACGACGACGCGGATGGTGTGCTGGCGCACGGCGAGCTCACCGGGATCCATCCACTCCTGCGTGCCGTACTGACGCACCAATGAGGGTCGCGCGAGGCGCATGTGGCCGGGCGAGTGCACGCTCCGGGCACTCGTATGCCGCGCGCGGTAGGGGTTGAACCACGCGTGAAGCTCGAGGCCGCGCTTGTGCGCTTCATCTACCGCGAAGCGCAGGGGGTCCCACCAAGGGTTGGGTGCCACACCCTCTTGGCCCGTAAGAAATTCCGACCAAGGCTCAAGCTCGCTGGCGTACAGCGCATCGCCCTGCGGACGCACTTGGAAAATGACGGCGTTCAGTCCGCTCGCGCGCGCGCGGTCGAGCAGGCGCGTGAGCTCGCGACGCGCCGAGTCTGGAGAGAGGCCAGGGCGCGAGGGCCAATCAATGTTGCCGACCGAGGCAATCCAGAGCCCGCGAAACTCGCGCGCGACCGGTGGCGGCACGCAACTCGCATCCTCCTGCTCGCAGGCCTCCTGCACTTCTTGCGCAACCGCCGGAGCGGACGCGAAGAGGAAGAGGGCGAGGAGAAGGAGTGAACGCATCATTGCACGATATAGGTCAGGTTGCCGCTTGGATGTGTGGAGCAGACGCCACCATATATACCCGGATACGGGATGGTGTAGTCGCGAGTCTCACCGGCGGCAGCACCAAAGAGCGCCAGTTGATGCCGAGTCGAGTCGCCATTCACCACTCGGATCACCGTGCTGCGTCCGCGCGCCTTGATGAAGAGCGTCTCCGGCAACACGACCCCGTTCACGGTGGCAATCCCCCCACGAGCGATTTGAATCGTCACCGCAGGGCGCGGCCAAGTCCACCACGTGAGCGCCGCTACTCCTAGGACGACTATCCCAGCGCTAAGGCTACGACGCAGGCTACGACGCAGGCTACGACTCAAGCTAGGAGTCAGGTTACGGCTGTCGGACACCGGCGCGTACCTCCACGGACCGCCCTGAAATGAAGCGGAGGGTGATGCTGAGCGAATCGCCCACGTTGAGCGGGCGCTGCAGGCCCGTGAGCATCACGTGCGCGCCCAGCGGACGAAACGCCACGCTGTCGTCACCGGGCACGGGCAAGGAGGTCACTTCCGACATGTGCATCATACCGTTGTGCTGCGTGGAGACGTGCATTCCGGTTGCATCCGCGAGTCCGGAACTCTCCACACCGGTGAGGGTGTCGGAGGATTGACCGTCGTTGCCGAGTACGAAGTACACCGCTGAGGTTGCGCCGCTATCTGCCGGGCGCGCCCAAGCACTCCGCACCTCGAGCGAGTTGCTGGCGGGCGCCGCTTCTTCCTTGTTGGCGCAGCCGGCGCCCAAGAAGGCGGCCAGGAATGCGGCCCAAACAAGACTACAGCAACTTGCGAAGGTCCTTCGCGAGTTCTTCACCACTGACTCCCGGTTCAAAGAGCACGCGGAGCCGGCCCTGCCGGTCCACGACGAAGGTGCGCGCTGGATGAGCGACCGTGTAGATGCCGCTACGTGGATCGCCCTCGGGATACGCTGCAATGCTCCAGCGCTTCTTGAGGGCCTCGAGTTCCATCTCCGTGCCGGTGACGCCCACGAAGCTGGGGTCAAACTGCTTGGCATACGACTGCGTGAGGGCCGGCGTGTCGCGGTCCGGGTCCATGCTCACGAACACGAAGCGCAGGTTTGTAGTGTCCGCACCAAGCGCGCGCTTTGCGCGGGCCCAATCTGAGAGCGTGGTAGGGCAAACGTCTGGACAATGCGTGTACCCGAAGTACACCAACACCACCTTGCCCTTTTCTGACGCGAGATTAAATCGCTCGCCGTTTGCTGCTGTGAAGGCGAGCGCCGGCGCGGGATCGGCATCCTGAATGACAACGCCACGCTCGAGTTGGCCGCTGCAGCCCACGAGCACGAGCGAGGCCACGGCAATAATTGCGAGTCTCATCTTACAATTTACCCCACTCGGCGCGGCGGTAGCGGCACAAATGCACTCACCTCGCGCTGGTACTGACGGTAGGCGTCGCCGCGCGATTGGAGCGCGTGCGCCTCGGTGGCCGCGATGCCCGTGACTCGCGTGAGGAAGTAGAGCATGAGCGCAGGCCCAAGGAGCCCCGTCCAACCCAGCGGCGAGGCGATGCCAAGGAGCGCAAAACCGCACCACACCAGCCAATCAAAGAAGTAGTTGGGATGCCGCGACCAGCCCCAGAGCCCCACGCGGCAGACTTGGCCCTTGTTGGCGGGGTTGCGCTTGAAGCCACGCAACTGCGCATCGGCCGTGCCCTCGCCAATCATGCCGACGAGCGCGATGGCGGCTCCGAGCCAAGTGACGGCGTGAATGCGCGCGGTGGGGTCAATCGCTGCAAAGAGAAAGGGCAGCGCCAGTAGCACGTCCAAGAATCCTTGGCCCACAAAAAGCACAAAGAACTTGAGCGGCAAGTTCCCGCCCCAGCGCGCGCGCATTTCGGCGTAACGCGGATCTTCCGGTTCGGCGAGTACCCGCGTGGCGAGGTGCAGTGTGAGCCGCGCCGACCAGAGCGCGACTATGGAACTCACGAGGATGCGCCTTGGCAGGTAGCCAGGCGCCGCGATGGCGTAGGCGATGGCGAGCAGGCCCAAGGTGCCGGCCCAGCCCACATCCACCCAGGAGGCATTGCGCGTGAGGCGATGCACGAGCCAGAGGCTGAGCATCACCACGCCCGCGACGATGAGACCGAGCACGAGGAGGTGCGCGGTGATGACGGCGAGACCGGCGGAGGCGGGGACTAATGGGAGCAAGGGGAGCAAGGGGAGCAAGGGGAGCATTCACTGAAATATGAACCCTTGCCCTCCTTGGTAATATGATATTACTATGTAGTTATATATGACTCCTTTCGCCGTCGTCCTTGCTCTCGCCGTGGGGCTCGTATTTGGGCTCCTCGGGGCGGGTGGGTCCATTCTGACGGTGCCGATTATGGTCTTTGCCCTCAAGCAAGATCCCAAGGTCGCCATTGTGATGAGCCTGCCGATTGTTGGAGGCGTGGCTCTCGTCGGCGTCGCGCGGCACTGGCGAGCAGGCAACGTGGACCTGCGCACGGCCATTCCGTTTGGCATTGCCGCAATGGCGGGCGCCTTTGGCGGGGCCAAGCTCGCGGCCTTCCTCACGGGGCGCACGCAGCTTGTGATTCTCGCGGTGCTCATGCTCGGTGCGTCGTTCTCGATGTTTCGCAGTGCCAATGCAACAGATGCCCCAATTGATTCAACCCGCAAGCTGAGCCCAATGGTACTCGGCGTAGGCATGCTCACCGGCGTGCTCACCGGAGTCGTGGGCATCGGAGGCGGGTTCTTGTTGGTGCCGGCGCTGGTGCTGCTTGCCAAGGTGCCGATGCGCGCCGCAGTGGGCACCTCGCTCGTGGTCATCGCGATGAACACGCTTGCCGGCTACATCGGCTACCTCGGCACCGTCGTCGTGCCGTGGAATCTCGTCTGGATGTTTGGCACGCTCGCGGCACTCGGCATTCTCGCTGGTACGGCGCTGCTGCCCCGCGTTCCTCAAGCCACTCTCAAGCGCGCCTTCGCGGTGCTGCTGGTGGTGGTCTCACTGTTCACTCTGCTTCGGAGCTAAATCATGTTCCTCAAGCGTTTCTACGACGACGGCCTCGCACAGGCGTCTTACCTCATTGGATGTGCCGTCACCGGCGAAGCGATTGTAATTGATCCCAATCGCGATGTGCAGCAATACATAGATGCAGCCGTCGCCGAAAAGCTGACCGTCACGCACGTGACCGAGACGCACATTCACGCCGACTATGTGTCGGGTTCGCGTGAACTAGCGAAGCGCACGGGCGCCAAACTGTATCTCTCCGCCGAGGGCGGAAAAGATTGGCAGTACGCATTTGCAGAAAGCGACGGTGCCACGCTCGTCCGCAATGGCGATGTGATCAAGGTGGGCAACATTCGCCTCGAGGTGATGCACACGCCGGGGCACACGCCGGAGCACATCTCATTCCTCGTCACGGATACCGCTGGTGCCAGCGAGCCGATGGGCATCGCCACCGGTGACTTCGTATTCGTCGGCGATGTGGGCCGTCCTGATCTCTTGGAGAAGGCCGCGAAGGTTGCGAACACCATGGAAGACGGCGCACGCACACTGTTCCATTCGTTAGAACGCTTTCGTGCGCTGCCGGACTTCATTCAGGTGTGGCCTGGCCACGGTGCGGGCTCTGCCTGCGGCAAGTCGCTGGGCGCCGTGCCCACGAGCACGGTGGGCTACGAGAAGCGTTTCAACTGGGGCGTTGGCACCACCAAGGAGCAGGACTTTGTGGACATGGTGCTCGCGGGCCAGCCGGAACCTCCGCTGTACTTCGCCGAGATGAAGCGCATCAATCGTGATGGGCCGCCCATTCTTGGCGGATTCACCAAGCCGGCCAAGGGCGCGCGCGAGTCGCTCGGCGTGGCGCTTTCCAGTGGCGATGCGGTGCTGGATTTGCGTCCGGCCCTAGAGTTTGCCAAGGGCCACATTCCAGGCAGCATCAACATTCCGCTCAACAAGAGCTTCTCCACGTGGGCAGGCTGGTTGGTGAAGTACACGCAGCGTATTCACCTGATTGGCAGTGAAGCCGAGGTAGTGAAGGCTGTGCGCGAGCTCGCGATGATTGGCTTGGATCACGTGGCCGCCTGGTACGACGTGCACGTGATTGGCGAGTGGGAAACGGCGGGCAAGGCGCTCGAGACCGTGGCCAAGATGGAAGTCGCCACGCTCGCGCCGCGCCTCGCGCGCGGCGACGTCACTGTGATTGATGTACGGAACGCGACGGAATATGAGGCGGGGCATTTGCCAGGTTCGCTGCACATCCCGGTGGGCTATCTGCCAGAGCGACTCGCCGAGATCCCGCGCGACAAGCCGATCATCGTGCAGTGCCAGAGCGGTGCGCGTTCGGCGATTGCGACCTCAGTACTGCTCAAGCTTGGCGTCAGCGATGTGACTGATCTCGTGGGTGGCTATGCGGCATGGCAATCCGCGGGCCACGAAGTCGTGCGCGACGCCGCAACGGCTGAGGTGTAATGTGCCCGCGCGCGTGATGTCTCCAGCTCTGATAGGAGAAGTCGCCGAGCGATTCAAGGCACTGGGCGAACCGGCGCGCCTGCAATTGCTACAAGCGCTGCGTAGCGGCGAGCGCTCGGTGACCGAATTGGTGGAGATCACCGGGCTCGGCCAGGCGAACGTCTCTAAGCATCTACAGCAGTTGGTGTCTTGCGGGTATCTCTCACGCCGCAAGGAAGGCACCTTCGTGTACTACGCCATCGCGAGCGATGATGTGTTCATGCTCTGCGACGTGATGTGCGGGCGGATTGAGGAGGAGCAGAAGGTGCGGCGGGCATCGCTAAAGCTGGGCGGGGTGCGCTAACAGGACGGATGACGGAAGATGGATGCTCTGACATCGTCCGTCGTCCGTCATCCGTCATCCGTCATCCGTCCTAGTTCAGTGTCCCCTCGCCCTCAAGAAGCTGTCCCAAGGCGTAGTCTCCAGCGGGATGCCGAGGACGATAATCTCCAGCACCGCGAGTCCAAGAATCGTCGCATAGAGCACGCCGGCTTGGCGCTTGCACTCTGTTCCCGCGCTGCGCACACGCCAGCCTTCCACAAGCGTGAGCACGCTCAAGAGTGCGATGCTCACGGCCAGGAAGGGTGAGTTCACGAGCGGTCCAAAGAACTGTCGCAGGTACGCGAGGTGCGGCGGCAAGAAGTTGCCCGCCGGATTCTCCACGCCAAGAAACACATTGAGCTTAGCCACTTGCTGCACTCCCCAGAAAATCAGCAGGCCCCAGAGGCCCGTCTTGTTGCGATCGCCGTGTAGCCACAGGGCCACCGCACCCATCAGGAGCAGCGCCGCGAAGTCGCTGAGCAGTGTGGCCCGAATGGCTGGCAACACGAGGGCGAGCGAGGGTGCCTGAACGCCAAGCGCATCAATCTGGAAGCCAGTGAGATAGCCACCATAAAAGGTGACCGACACCCAGCCCCAGAGCAGTGCGCCGCCAAAGAAGCTGCGGCGCGCGCCAAGTGCCGAGTCGTCGTTGGCAGATGCGCGGAGCTCCCAGAAACCGAACACCGCGAGTGCCGTGGCCACAATCAACGCGGCAACGCGTGTGGGTCCGCTACGCTGCATGGCAATGATGAGCCCGGTGGCAACCCACCAGAACAGCACCACCTGCACGATGCCGCGCCAAATGAGTTCCCTCATCGAGCGCCAATCACCGCGGCATGAATGCTTCGGGCGTCGGTTCGCGGGAGCGCGACGTAGCGCGCTCCCATGGCCGCCGCCACATCCTGGGCAAGCTGCGATGCGCGCGGCGAGGTATCGATCAACAGTGTGGTGCCTTCCATCGCGCGGAGCACCTTGGCCGATTGCAGGGCGTCGCGCATGGCTGCTTCGCGCCCGCCGCTGCCATCACGCGCAACGTTCGCGCGCGCGTCGGTGAGGAACACGACCACGGTGTCGTTGCCCTCGCGCCGCGCCCGCATGGTGAGCTCCACCGCGCGGTCAATGGCCGACGCGAGTGGCGTGCCACCACCACCAGGCAGCGCCGCGAGGGCACGCTTGGCGGCGGCAATCGCACGCGTGGGCTGCAGCAAGATCTCCGCCTGTGCACCACGAAACGCAATCAGTCCCACTTCATCACGCCGCGCGTAGCTCTCGGCTAACAGCAGCTCCACCGCACCCTTGGCCTCGGCCATCCTGTTGACTGCCGAAGATCCCGATGCATCAACGACGAAGATGGCCGTAGTGCCAGCCGGTTCAAAAAGCTTGCGCACACGAAAATCGTCAGGCCGCACCTGGATCAACACGCGGGGTGCGGCGGGCGAGGTACCGGCCTCAGCGCGATGAGCCGCGGCCGCGCGGCGTATCGGTTGCCACGGTGCCGCCGCGCGCAGTGTCTCTACGAGGTCGAGCCGTCCGCCACCGCGCGGATCACCGCGCCGCGTGCCCACTTGCCGTCCACGCACACCGCCGCTGCGGTCCGCACCGGAGCGCCCAGTGGCCGAGCCAGACTTGGGTGCACGCTTGGGCGGCTCAATGCTCAAACCCATTGGGAGCGTGGCCTGCATCGCTTCGATGATGCGTTCTTCAAGCTCACGCACGTCCGTGTCTTCGGCGTCGTCGCTGTTGTCCTGCTGCTCATCGGATGGCGGGGGCGGCGGCGGTTCCTCCGCAGAGTTCTCGGGTTCCGCAGGCGGAGCCGGCAAGCGCGTTGCCCGAGGGCCAAGCACCAGCGCGGCTGCGGTGGCCAGATCTTGGGCTTCGACGACTCGGCGTCCGTCGAGCGCCGCGCATCCACGCGCTACGCGCACCGCCGCGCGCACCGCGCGCAACGACTCTACACCAAACATGTCAGCGGTGCTTACGAGGGTCGCGAGATTGACGTCGCTCACGCTCACCTCAGGCAGCATGCGCAACGCCGCCGCGATGTCGTCAGCCCTGAAGAGTTCAATCAGAGGCGAAGCATCGAGGTCCACGCGAAACGTCAGGCGATCCGCGAGCGCGGGATGCACGGGCTCCTCATCCACGTCCGCTTCGTCCACCGCGAGCAAGCAGACTCGCGCCGTGGCGAGGTCGCGCGCGCCGGGCGCACGCGACGGCACGGTGCCGGTGTCCATCATCTGCGTGAGCCGCGCGGCGAGTCCAGCACCCACGCGCTCCGCTGCTGGCACCACCAGCACGCCGCCATCGAGCGTGGCGAGCAGACCGCGCTCGGCGACCGGCCGCCCCAGCGCCAGCGTCATCGCGAGATCGAGCCCGCCAAGCAGACGGTCGTCGGGAATGCTCAGCGGGAGTCGCCGCATCGGTGTCCCTACCGGCAGCAGTGCCGCCACGCGCGCCACAAATGCCTCGGCGAGATCGTGGCGCGGCGCGCGAATCACCGCGCCACCCAATCCCCAAGGATCGAGCGCGAGCAAGGCCGCACTTAACTCAATCCGCGTGGGCAGATCGAGCGTGGCGAGTTCGGGAGTGCTGGCGTTGCCTTCCATCTACGCGGCGCCCAACACCTCGGTCACTGCACGCTCCACGCGCACGCTGGAGCCAACGTCGTCGAGCACGCTGCGACGCAGACGGTGCCGGAGTGCGGAGATGGCAATCGTGCGGAGGTGATCGATGGTGACGGCCTTCGCAGCGTCGAAGGCCGCGAGTGCACGAGCGCCACGCAAGAGCGCGAGCTCTCCGCGCACACCATCGGTGCCCACGGCCGAACACAGTTGTGCGGCAGCGCGCAGAATGGAGTCTGGCACCTTCAGCTGCTCCATCTTCTTGCGAGCGCGTTCGATTTTTTTCCGCGCTTCCATGTCCGCGTCCGCCCACTTGGCCGTGAAGCCCTCGGGGTCGCGATCAAACGCGTCGCGGCGCTTGATGACTTCTACGCGGGCGTCGAGATCGGTGGTGGTGGTGACTTCGACGGAGAGTCCAAAGCGGTCGAGCAGTTGCGGACGTAGATCGCCTTCTTCGGGATTGCCCGAGCCCACGAGCACGAAGCGCGCCGGGTGTCGCACGGAAATGCCTTCGCGCTCTACGACGTTCTCGCCGGTGGCCGCCACGTCGAGGAGCAGGTCCACGAGATGATCCTCGAGGAGATTGATCTCATCTACATAGAGGTAGCCGCGGTTGGCGCGCGCGAGCAGGCCAGGCTCGTATGCCTTTTCGCCACGCGTGAGGGCTCGCTCAAGGTCGAGTGCACCGACGACGCGGTCCTCGGTGGCGCCGAGCGGGAGGTCCACGACAGGCACGGCATGTTTGTCGTGCTTGAGCTTTTCGCCCGCGGCTTCGCGTGCCTTGCAGTCGTCGCAGCGCCGATTGCCGGCGTCGGGATCGCAGCCGTAGCGGCATCCGCGCACGACGTGCATGGCCGGCAACAGCGCCGGGAGGGCGCGGACGGCGGTGGACTTGGCGGTCCCGCGATGGCCGAGGATGAGCACCCCACCAATGGTAGGGTCAACGGCGGTGAGCAGGATCGCACGCTTCATCTCTTCCTGCCCGACAATCGCCGAGAAGGGGAATGCGACAGGCACGACGGTCTCCGGGGGGAGGGTGTCAGGGGGAGTGTACAGAAGGGCTCTTCGTGTCGCAATCCCCTGACACTCCAAATGTACCGAAGGCTTGACACTTTCGGTGGTTCGTCTTATTCTCGCTCGTATTGGAGTCCCCTTGAGCGATCTCGGGGAGATCGGGTTTGGAGAGCTCATTCCGGCGGTCATTAATGGTAATGAAGGAGTCGGCGATTGCTGCGGCCTCGATGCGTGAGGAGCGTGTGTCCCTGAGTCTGTGGGATCGCGTTCTCGCCTGGCGCGATGCGATTCAGTCGAACGAGAAGTTCCAGCGATTCGCCGGCTCGTTTCCCTTGATGCGGCCCATCGCCTTGCGACGGTCGCGCGAGGTGTTTGATCTAGCCGCTGGGTTTGTTTATACGCAGACGCTGACGGCGTGCTCTCGTCTGGGGTTGTTTGATTTTCTTGCGGTACGTCCCCGGACGCGCGAGGAAATTGCGGCTCACATGGGGATTCCGCTGGACGAGACGGAGCGCTTGTTGCGAGCCGCCACGGCGCTTCGCTTGGTGCAGGGGCGGTCTGAGGGACGGTACGGCTGTGGTCCCTTGGGCGCTCCGCTCATTGGTAACATTGGCCTCGCCCGGATGATTGAACACAATGCGCTGCTGTACCGAGACCTCGCAGATCCGATCGCCTTTTTCCGCGAAACTCAAAACAGAAACGGCGCAGTAACAGAACACTTTCCGTACACAAACGTCTCAAACCCCGAGAATATCGGGCGGGACGTAACTGAGAAGTACAGCGCGCTGATGGCCGACACCGTGCGGCCGCTGGCTGAAGACATTCTGGACCGCTACCCGCTCTCGGGCCGGAAAGTCCTACTCGACGTGGGTGGTGGCGAGGGCGCGTTCCTCGCCGAGGTCGCGTGGAGGTATCACGACCTGCAACTGAAGTTGTTTGACCTCCCTGCAGTTGTTGAGGGAGCGCGGGCACGTTTGGCCCGGCTGGGGATTGTGGGGCGGGTGGAATTGTCCGGGGGGAACTTTCATCAGGATCCCCTCCCAGTCGGTGCCGACGTGATCACCTTAGTGCGCATCCTGCTTGATCACGACGACGAGTCGGTCCTCAGGTTGCTGCAGAAGGTGAAGCAGGCGCTCGAACCCGGAGGCGTGCTCCTCATTGTGGAGCCGTTCTCCGGTGTGCGCGGCGCGGAGACGGTGGGGGACGTGTACTTCGGCCTCTACTTAAGAGCCATGGGGCGTGGACGCGCGCGGCGAGCCGATGAGCTCAAAGCGTTGCTCGCGCGTGCCGGGTTCACGCGCAGCAAGGTGCATAACACGCGCTACCCCGTGTACGCCGGATTGATCAGCGCCGAGGCCTGAGCGCGTGCAGCGCGTTGTACGCAACGCACTCCGTGCGCACATCGCACTTAGCGTCGGCTCCGCCGTTGCCTTCGCGACCTTCCTGGTGCCGCCGATTCCGGAATTCTTCCGGCGTCCCGCCAACCAGGCCATCATGGACTTCAGCTATAAGTTCGGTGGCCAGACCACCGTCGTACTCGGTGCAGTGGCCGCTGTGTGGTTCTTGGCAAGCTGTGTGGGATGGCGGCGCACACTGCAGTCGTTGGCCATCTGCTTCGTGCTCTCGTTCGCGGCAGAAGCCATCGGCACCACGACGGGCTATCCATTCGGCCCGTACGTGTACACCGAGCGCCTCGGCTTCCTGATCCTTGGACTCGTGCCGTTCAACATCCCGACCTCGTGGTTCTACTTGCTTGTGGCCGGACTCGGCATCTGCGGCCGTATCTTGCCGGCGCGTGACGATGCGGCCAACAAGTGGTGGTGGTCATTCGTGGCCGCACTCATTCTCACCGCCTGGGACCTGACAATGGATCCGGCGATGTTTCGCACCGAGCATTGGCTCTGGCAGTTGCCGGACTTGAGCACGGCGCCGAGCTGGCAACAGTGGCTAGGAAGCCGCACCGCTTACTTCGGCGTGCCGCCGGCCAACTTCCTCGGTTGGGTGCTCACGGGCACCATCGTGGCCCGAGCGATGCTGTTCGTGATTCCACCGAGCGTGTGGTCCTCACGCGTGGCGCCACAGCGCTTTCCGGTGACGCTGTACGCGGCCAACGCGATTCTGCCGCTCACCATCTGCTTGCGCTGGGGCATGGTGCCTGCGGCTCTGGTAGGCCTCGTGGCGATGGGAATTCCACTGGTACTGGCTTGGCGCGCCGCTCCTAAACCTTCACTCTCCTCGGCAATCGCGTGACTGAACTACCGCTCTCACCGTTTCGAAGGGTCATGCGCCGCATGACGCGCACGCTCGCCTCTGATGGGATGATCGTGTTCATGCTCGGCGTCGTCGTCGTTGAGGCGACGGTGCTTGTGTTGTGGAATCGCAGCACGGGTCAGGGTCCTTTGCCCGTGGAACTGCTCACCTTCCTCGGCGCCGGCGCGAGTTTGATGTTCTCAATGTTCTTTGTGCGGCGCGTGGAGCGGTTTCCGCTGCCGTTTGCGTTCTCGTTGCTGGCGGCGCTGTTCTTCCACGCGGCTCACGTAGCCTTGCTCTGGGGCCGCTGAAGGCAATCAGCGCCGTGGCGTGACGCGCACCATGACTTCGTGCCGCGGACGCGTGGTGAGACGCGCGCAGGGACGCACCGTCTCTGGTGAGAGCGCCGTGAAGTCGTAACGCCGTGTGAGGCGTGCAACGACGAGTGCGGCCTCGAGCGTAGCGAAGGCGGCGCCCACGCATACGCGCGGTCCGAGGCCAAAGGGTAGGAAGGTGCCGGGCGTGATGGCCCGCTCGCGCTCCGGTGCGAAGCGCTCAGGATCAAAAATCTCGGGGTCCTTCCAGAATTTCTGGTGCCGATGGATGGTCCAGGGCGCGATCATCAGCATCGTGCCGCGCTTCACCTTTCGTGTGCCGATCACCGTGTCCTTGAGTGCTACGCGCGGCAAGAAGGTGATGGGCGGATACAGCCGCATGGTCTCCTTGAAGACCATCTTGATGTACGAGAATCGCTTGGCGTGCTCGGCGGTGATGGGACCGTCGCCGCACTGGGCCTCAACCTCAGCGCGAATGCGCGCCACGACTTCGGGGCGCTGCGAGAGGAGGAAGAACACCCAGGTGAGCACGCTCGCGCTGGTCTCGTGCCCAGCGAGGAAGAACACTCCGAGCTCATCAATGAGTTCGTCGCGCGTGAAGGTCTTGCCTGTGTCGGGATCCACCGCGGCGATGGTTGCACCGGCGATGTCATCGAGGAGCGGCGCGCCGGGTGCGAGCCGCGGGTCGAGCATGGTGCCGATGTGCGCACGGATGCGTGCGCAGGCGTCGAGCACTTGCTGCGGCTGTTTGGTGTGACTCCAGGGCTTGTCAATGATCAAGGCCTTCACGTTCACGCTCGCCACCTGACGCTCGAAGATCGTGAACGCGTCGAAGACATCGCGGGCCACGCCTTCGTGCAGGCCGGTGGAGAAGATGGTGCGCGTGATGACGTCGGCAGTGAGATGGCCCATGGCGGCATCGAGTGAGTAGGCCTCACCACTTGCGACGTAGCCTTCGAGCCACTGTTCGTGATCGTCGAGCGCGGCTTCCATCTGCGCGTAGGCGCGGTTGAGCCGCATGTGCGAGAACGCGGGCTCAATCATCCGGCGCTGTTGCCGCCAGGTGTCGCCACTGGAGACGAACATCGCGTCGCCGATGAGCGGCACCACGGCATCTACCATGAGGTCGTTCTTGGGAAATATCCCCTCGGCGTCCGTGAGCACATGGGTGACGAGCGCGGGGTCGTTGAGGTAGAGGATTCCGCGGCGCGTGATGCCGAGGGGCAGGAGCATCTTCTGGTACGCGAGATCGGGAATGAGTGAGAGCAGATCGCCCTCGCCTTCGGCAATGACGCGCAGCAGGGAGCGCAGCGGCCCGATTTGTCGTGGGGCCGGGGGCCGATAGCCAGCGGGGGTGATGGTCACGCGAGGCCTCCGTCGCGTTCGTCCGCGCGAAGCGCGAGCGTGGTCCAGAGAACGCCGAGGAGTTCGTTGCCGGCGATGCCAAGCAGCAGCACTGGAGCGATTTGCAGCACGACGAGCGCGGAGAAGCCTGTGGCCATGGCGATGCGTCCCCAGAGCGAGGCGCGGATGATCGGCGTGAGTTCGTGCCGTCCGGCGGTGATGTAATAGAAGCCCAGGACGATGGCGCTCACGCCGAGGAGACGGATCCAGTGCTCGCTGGTGCGTGCGGTGCGGAGGAAGTCGAGCATCTGGTCGGGCGCGATAAGGAGCCCTGAGCCCATGATCATGGCATAGATGCCGAAGCCCGCGAGGCTCCGTCCGCTGCGGCTCATCGCTGCTGCTCGCTCATTTGCACGCGCGTGACGCCACGCTTGTACCAGGTGCTGATTTGGTAGCGGTGCCAGAAGATGATGGAGAGTCCGATGGTGAGGGGAATGGCCCAGGTCATGGGGTTGAGTGCGTGCTGGGGCATGAGGCGGACGAGACCGAAGGTCATGAAGGCCGTGTAGACCGAAATGCCGGCGCCGACGAGTGCCTTCATGTGCTCAATCATGTAGTCCCACTTCTTGGGGGCCGCCCGGAAAGCAAAGGCCAGGTTGGTGAGCCCCGAGGCCAAGCCAACTATAGAGATGCCAATCATGAGGGGCTGGCCGGCCAAGTAGCCTCGGGCGGCGCAATTGATGGCGGCTGCGATGACCAGGAGTTGGAGCCCGACGTCGAAGGGCCGCCGATTGTCGCTGTGGTGTCGCTTATTCCTGACAGCTTGGAGGCCGTGCCAGGCCAGGCTGATGGTCAGGATGGCCAAATACAGCATCATCCAGCCGAAGATGGCCTGAATCACCTGGGGTCTCCACTCAGGAAGCTCCAGGTGGGGGTGGGTTCCAATCGGGTCCAAGAGGGTGGAGATCCCCATTCCCATGGCGATGCAGCCCGTGACCAGCATGCTGTAGGTGAAGACCAGTCCCCAGCGTCGGTGGACCTGGCCCCCTTTCTTGGAGAGGACGGACACCCAGAAGAGGAAAAGGCCGACGGCGCCGGTGGCAATGTGGGCGGCGACGAGGATTCGGAAGAGGCTCATATCTCGAAAATGGGGTGCTTGAAAATTCCTTGAAAGTCCATCTTGACGTCCGGCGCTCCACATCACACTTTATGTGGTGTCAGCTTCGGTTGACAATGTAAACCGTCAAGTTTGCGTTACTCAATACCAGAGTGTGCAGTGCCCCGTTCGCAGGTGAAGTCACTCGCTGTGGTCTTCGACGCTCCTCAGCAGCTCGCGCTGCGCGAGTTGAATCTTGCATCTCCGGGTGTTGGTGACGTCGTGGTGCAGATTGAGTGGTCTTCCATCAGCGCGGGCACTGAGCGGCTTCTCTGGGAAGGTCGTATGCCTCCGTTCCCCGGACTCGGTTACCCGCTCGTGCCGGGTTACGAGTCGGTGGGACGTATTATAGAAGCGGGACCGGACGCGAGCCTGAGTGTTGGCACCTCAGTGTTTGTGCCGGGCGCCAATTGTTACGGCGAAGTGCGCGGCCTGTTTGGTGGTGCCTCGCATACGGTGGTAGCCCCTGCGGCGCGCGTGATTCCGGTTGATGCCGCGTTGGGCGAGCGGGCGACCTTGCTGGCATTGGGCGCTACGGCCTACCACGCCATCCGCGCTGGTGCCGTGCTTCCTGATCTCATCATCGGGCACGGGGTGTTTGGCCGCTTGACGGCGCGCATCACGCGCGCGCTTGGTGGAGCGCCCACGGTGTGGGAGCGGACGCCTGAGCGGATGACGGGCGCGACGGATTATCCCGTGCTCACCAGCGACGCCGATACGCGCCGCGACTACGCCTGCATCTTCGACGCGAGCGGCGACGCTTCGCTGCTCGATTCGCTGATGTTCCGCCTCGTGAAGGGCGGCGAGATCGTGCTCGCCGGCTTCTACTCGACGCCCATTCAGTTTGCGTTTCCGCCTGCCTTCATGAAGGAGGCGCGGTTGCGGATCGCCGCCGAGTGGTCACCCGGTGACCTCGCCAGCGTGTTGGACCTCGTGACGGCGGGTTCGCTGTCGCTTGATGGACTCATTACAAATATCTCCCCCGCCGAACGCGCCGCAGATGCCTACCGCGCCGCATTCAATGATCCGAACTGCCTCAAGATGGTCCTCGACTGGAGCACAATCTCGTGATTGAGAACAACCCGCAGGGCGACGCGCTGGTGCAGCTGCATCGTGGTCTTCGTGACGAAGCACACGCAGAGCCCACCCCGGTCTCGACGACTGGTGTAAAGAAAGAAACGCAGATCATCGCGATCTACGGCAAGGGCGGCATCGGCAAGAGCTTCACGCTGTCCAACCTCTCCTATATGATGGCGCAGCAGGGCAAGAAGGTGTTGCTCATCGGCTGCGACCCCAAGTCTGATACGACCTCGTTGCTATTCGGCGGCCGCGCCTGCCCGACCATCATCGAAACTTCTTCCAAGAAGAAGTTGGCCGGCGAAGAAGTCACCATCTCTGATGTGTGCTTCAAGCGTGACGGTGTGTTCGCCATGGAACTGGGCGGCCCGGAAGTCGGCCGCGGTTGCGGCGGACGCGGCATCATCCACGGCTTTGAACTCCTCGAGAAGCTTGGCTTCCACGAGTGGGGCTTTGACTACGTGCTGCTCGACTTCTTGGGCGACGTGGTCTGCGGCGGCTTCGGCCTGCCGATTGCCCGCGACATGTGCCAGAAGGTCATCGTCGTCGGCTCCAACGACCTGCAGTCGCTCTACGTGGCCAACAACGTGTGCTCGGCGGTGGAATACTTCCGCAAGCTCGGTGGCAACGTTGGTGTGGCGGGCATGGTGGTGAATAAGGATGACGGCACCGGCGAAGCCGCAGCGTTCGCCGAGAAGGCCGGGATTCCGATTCTCGCGGCTATCCCAGCGCACGAAGACATTCGCCGTAAGAGCGCCAACTACGAGATCGTCGGCATCCCCGGGACGCAGTGGGGCCCGATGTTTGAGACGCTGGCGACGAATGTTGGTGAAGCGCCGCCGGTGCGTCCGAAGCCGCTGTCGCAGGATGAGCTGCTGGGCCTGTTCGCTGGAGATGTCGTAGGCCGCCACGTCGTGCTGCAGCCGGCGACGACGTTTGACATGGTGGGCCGCAACGATATCACGAAGCCGTCACTCGAAGTCGTTTACGACACGGTCTGATTTAATGTCTACGCCGCTCCCCGTCATCGCTAACACGGCCGCTCTCACGAGCGACGGTGTGGGGTGTCATTCGGGCAAGGAAGAGCTTCTCAACGCGGCACGAGCCGCGGGGAAGAGCGAGACCTTGGATCAGTACGCCAAGGATTATCCCAAGGGTCCGCACGATCAGCCGCAGTCAATGTGCCCGGCGTTTGGTTCGCTGCGCGTAGGGCTGCGCATGCGCCGCACGGCGACCATTCTCTCTGGTTCGGCTTGCTGCGTGTACGGCCTGACGTTCACCTCGCATTTCTATGGCGCGCGCCGCACGGTTGGCTACGTGCCCTTCAACTCAGAGTCGCTCGTCACGGGCAAGCTCTTTGAAGACATTCGCGACGCTGTGTACAAGACGGCTGATCCGGCGCTCTACGACGCGATTGTGATCACGAATCTTTGTGTGCCGACGGCATCCGGCGTTCCGCTGCAGCTCCTACCCAAGGAGATCAACGGCGTACGTATCATCGGCATTGATGTCCCTGGCTTTGGCGTGCCCACCCATGCTGAAGCCAAGGACGTGCTGGCTGGCGCAATGCTCAAGTATGCGCGCACCGAAGCGGAGCTCGGACCTGTGGCCGCCCCGCGCGGTGGCAAGAGCGAGAAGCCGACGGTGACGCTCTTGGGTGAGATGTTCCCGGCCGACCCGATGGGCATCGCGATGATGCTTGAGCCGATGGGACTCGCTGCTGGCCCAGTGGTGCCGACGCGCGAATGGCGTGAGCTGTACGCGGCGCTCGACTCACAGGTTGTTGCGGCGATCCATCCGTTCTATACCGCCTGTGTTCGCGAGTTCGAAGCCGCGGGCCGCAAGGTTGTTGGCTCGGCGCCTGTAGGCTATGACGGCACGGCTTCGTGGCTCGAGAACATCGGTGCCGCCTACAACGTGAGCAGCGATCTCATTGCAGCGGCCAAGCAGAAGATGCTGCCGGCCATCAAGGGCGCTTTAGGCAAGATGCCGATTAAGGGCCGCATCACGATGAGCGGCTACGAAGGTTCAGAGTTGCTGGTGGCGCGCCTCTTGGTTGAGAGCGGCGCCGATGTGCGATATGTCGGATCCGCCTGCCCGCGCACCAAGTGGAGCGATGTGGATCGCGAGTGGCTTGAGGCAAAGGGCGTGCACGTGCAGTTCCGCGCCTCGCTCGAACAGGACCTCGCGGCGATGCACGAGTTCAAGCCGGACCTGGCCATTGGCACCACGCCGATCGTACAGGCGGCCAAGGAGCTCAGCATCCCAGGCGTGTACTTCACCAATCTTATCTCGGCGCGGCCGTTGATGGGACCTGCAGGTGCCGGTTCGCTGGCGCAGGTGGTGAATGCGGCCATTGGGAACAAGGCGCGCTTTGACACGATGAAAGATTTCTTCGCTGGCGTCGGTGAAGGCTATGCCGCTGGCGTGTGGGAAGATGTGCCGGTTGATCGGCCGGAGTTCCGCGAGCATTACAAGCGGCATCTGGCCAAGATCAACAAGCAGCGCAACAGCGAGGCTATGATCTGATGCTAGTTCTGGATCATGACCGCGCGGGTGGATACTGGGGCGCCGTGTATGTGTTCTCTGCTATTAAGGGACTGCAGGTTGTCATTGACGGTCCTGTGGGCTGCGAGAATTTGCCAGTGACGTCGGTGCTGCATTACACCGATGGGCTGCCGCCGCACGAGCTGCCGATTGTTGTGACTGGGCTTGGTGAAGAGCAGCTCGGTCGCGAAGGCACGGAAGGATCTATGAAGCGCGCGCATGCGACGCTCGATCCTGAATTGCCGTCGGTGGTGGTCACGGGTTCAATTGCTGAGATGATTGGCGGCGGCGTGACGCCTGAGGGCACGGGCATTCAGCGCTTCTTGCCGCGTACGATTGACGAAGACCAGTGGCAGTGCGCGAACCGTGCGCTCTACTGGCTGTGGACTGAATACGGACTCAAGAAGGGTGTGCGTCCCAAGAAGACCGAGCGTGCGCCGGGTGCGAAGCCGCGCGTGAACATCATCGGCCCGATTTACGGGACGTTTAACACCGCGAGTGATTTGCACGAGATTCGTCGCCTGGTGGAAGGCATCGGCGCCGAGATCAACATGGTGTTCCCGCTGGGGAGCCATCTTGCCGATGTCCCGCGGCTCGTAGATGCGGACGTGAATGTCTGCATGTACCGCGAGTTCGGGCGCATGCTCTGCGAGTCGCTCGACACGCCGTATCTCCAGGCGCCGATTGGGCTGCACTCCACCACAAAGTTTTTGCGCACGCTGGGCGAGATGCTGGGCATTGACCCGGAGCCGTTCATCGAGCGCGAGAAGCACACGACGATCAAGCCGATTTGGGATCTGTGGAGATCCGTGACGCAGGATTTCTTTGGCACCGCGAGCTTCGCGATTGTGGCCAACGAGACCTATGCGCGCGGTGTGCGGCACTTCCTTGAAGAAGAGATGGGACTGCCCTGCACGTTTGCGGTGAGCCGTCTTGCGGGCAAGAAGACCGACAACGAAGAGATTCGTTCGTTGGTGAAGACCAAGCCGCCGCTCATTCTCTTTGGCAGCTACAACGAGCGCATGTATATGGCGGAAGCCGGTGGTCGCGGGATGTACATCCCCGCGTCATTCCCCGGCGCGATTATCAGGCGCCACACGGGCACGCCGTTCATGGGTTATGCCGGTGCGACGTATCTGATTCAAGAAGTGTGCAACGCGCTGTTCGATGCGCTGTTCCACATTCTGCCGCTGGCTACTGAGATGGATAAAGTGGACGCGACGCCGACACGGATGCACAAGGAGATGCCGTGGGACGACGAAGCGAAGGCGTTGTTTGATGAAATCGTCGAGGCGCAGCCGATTCTCATTCGTATTTCGGCGGCCAAGCGGCTGCGTGATGCGAGCGAGCACGATGCACGCGGACTCAACGATGCGGTGGTGACACGTGATCACGTGTTGGCGTCGCGGCGGACGATTACGGGAGCAGGAGTGTAGCGGGGACGGAAGACGGATGACGGATGCTTCTCGGCACCGTGCTGCGTCCGTCATCCGTCTTCCGTCCGAAAGTGCAGTACCGTAGGACCAGTTGTTGGATGCGTCTCGAATGAGCGTATCTGCCCGGACCGCGCGGGAATTCGCGGGACCGCATACCCACTTGGAGGTGGCGTATGAGTAGCACTGGAATGAACGAAGAAGACGCCCGTCGTTTCCACGGCCAGTTCATGCTCGGGACTCTTGGCTTCGTCGCAGTCGCAGTTGTGGCACACTTCCTCGCCTGGTCGTGGCGTCCGTGGTTCTGATCCACGTCACCCACTCACACTAAAGAGGAGTCGTTATGCACAGAGTTTGGATTGGTCTCGACGCGCACCAGGTGTTGATGGGCACGGCCACGTTCGTCGTCGGCACGGTGCTTGTGATTCACATCTTCGCGTTCGGTCAGCTCGGCTGGCCCAAGAGCCTGAAGGCGAAGTACAACCCGCCCGCTGTGGCCTCAGCGATTCGCTGATTTCCCATCGGTACGACTGAGTCACCTGGGTTTGGGCGTTACACTCAACGTCCGCCCAGCGTGCTCGGTTGGGGAACCATTTTTAACGGAGAGATAGTATGCACCGCATTTGGTTGATGTTTGATCCGCGTCGCGTGATGGTAGCCCTGACGGGCTTCCTCGCGGTGCTGGCGCTCGTGATTCACTTCATCCTGCTGAGTTCGAATCGGTACTCCTGGATCGAGAATGGGACGCTTCCGGCCGCTTCGGCTCCGGTGGGTGCCTCATCCCCGATGGCCGCCGCCGAGATGGCGCCGCTGCCGGCGGGCCGGTAAGCAGGCTCGGGTTGGTGGCGCGGGGATGGGGTGGAGCGATCTGACTCCATCCCCCCCACCGAACTCAGAAGAACGAAGAGCGAAGAGCGAAAGAGAAAATCGAAGTATTGAAGAGAGAGTGATGAAGGGAAGAAGGGATGAAGGGGAAGATGAAGTTCCTTCCGTCATCCGTCTTCCGTCCGCAGTTGATGGTCGCGTTACCCGGTCGCGCCTGCCGGTTGCAACAAGCACAGACGCCCTTTTCGGAGAACTTCGCGATGGCGATGCTCGACTTTGAAAAGAAGTACCGCGTACGTGGTGGAACGCTGATTGGTGGGGACCTGTTCGATTTCTGGTTCGGTCCCTTCTATGTCGGGTTCTTCGGCGTCACGACGATCTTCTTCACGGCTCTCGGTACGCTCCTGATCATCTACGGAGCGGCGATGGGGCCGACATGGAATATTTGGCAGATCAACATCGCGCCACCTGATCTTTCCTACGGTCTCGGCATGGCGCCGTTGGCTGAGGGCGGTCTCTGGCAGATCATTACCTTTTGCGCGACGGGAGCATTCTTGTCTTGGGCGCTCCGCCAAGCGGAGATCTCGCGCAAACTAGGAATGGGGATGCACATCCCGTGGGCATACGGGGTGGCCGTCTTTGCCTACGTCACTCTTGTCATCATTCGCCCCGTGCTGCTTGGGGCTTGGGGCCACGGATTCCCCTACGGAATCTTCAGCCACTTGGATTGGGTGTCGAACGTCGGGTATCAGTACCTGCACTTCCATTACAATCCGGCGCACATGATTGCCATCACGTTCTTCTTCACGACGTGTTTGGCGCTCGCGATGCACGGCTCCCTGATTCTTTCGGTGACGAATCCGAAGAAGGGTGAGCCCACGAAGACGTCAGAACACGAGAACGTCTTCTTCCGCGACTTCCTCGGCTACTCGATCGGCGCGATCGGCATCCATCGGCTCGGGTTGTTCCTCGCCCTGAACGCCGGCATCTGGAGTGCCATCTGCATCGTCATCAGCGGTCCCTTCTGGACGAAGGGATGGCCTGAGTGGTGGGGCTGGTGGCTCAATCTTCCCATTTGGCGCTAACGGAGATTCATCATGCTTGAATACCAGAATCTCTTTACCCGCGTCCAAATCCGGCATGCGCCGGACCAGGGACTGCCCATCGACGAAACCTTTGGCCAGCGCTACGGCAAGGGCGGGTTCTCCTACTGGCTGGGCAAGTTCGGCGACGCGCAGGTCGGCCCTATCTACCTCGGTGTATGGGGCATTGCCTCGCTGCTCTTTGGCTTTGTTGCCATCGAGATCATCGGACTGAACTTCTTCGTGCAGGTAGGTTGGAGCCCGGTCGAGTTCATTCGCCAGCTCCCGTGGCTGACATTGGAACCGCCGTCGCCGGAGTTTGGGCTTGGCTTCCCGCCGATGCGCCAAGGTGGATGGTATCTGATGGCGGGCTTCTTCCTGACCATCAGCATTCTCCTCTGGTGGGTCCGCACCTACACCCGCGCTCGCGCGCTGGGCATGGGCACGCACCTCGCCTGGGCATTCGGGTCGGCGATCTTCCTCTACCTGAGCTTCTTCTTCCAGCCGTTGCTGATCGGCAGCTGGAGCGAGATGGTGCCGTTTGGCATCTTCGCGCACTTGGATTGGACGAGCGCATTCTCGATTCGCTACGGCAACCTGTACTACAATCCGTTCCACGCGCTGTCGATTGTGTTCCTGTACGGATCGGCGCTGTTGTTTGCGATGCATGCGGCGACGATTCTCGCGGTGAGCCGCTTGGGTGGTGAGCGCGAGATCGAACAGATCACCGATCG
Organism: Gemmatimonas sp.; assembly: GCA_031414535.1. Classification (GTDB taxonomy): domain Bacteria; phylum Gemmatimonadota; class Gemmatimonadetes; order Gemmatimonadales; family Gemmatimonadaceae; genus Pseudogemmatithrix. The sequence goes on along the minus strand of JANNVQ010000049.1, from coordinate 19,203 downwards.
CGGCACAGCAGCGGAACGCTCGGCGCTGTTCTGGCGCTGGACGATGGGTTGGAACGCGACGATGGAATCGATTCACCGTTGGGCTTGGTGGTTCGCGGTGCTGACGACCTTCACGGGTGGCATTGGCATCCTGCTCACCGGAACGGTGGTGGACAACTGGTACCTCTGGGCGGTGAAGCATGGGGTGGCGCCGCAATACGAGGCGCAGAACAAGCTGACGCCTGAGCAGCTGGAAAACCTGCGTGGCCAGTATATGGGCTCGCTGCGCGGCGGATTCCCGACTTACGTCGTGCCGGCCCCGGCAGCACCGATGGATTCGATGCCTGCCACCACCTCGACCGCTCCGGCGGGAGGGACTCCGTAATGCAGACCTTCCGACTTACGGCACTCGCGGGCGTGGTGCTCCTCGCCTCTGGATGCCAGTTCCTCAAGAGCGAAGACCGCGCCATCGTGCAGAAGGGGCAGCGCGGAACAGCTATGGAAATCAATTACGTGGCGCGTGACGTGCAGACGTCGATGGCTGACCTGCAACGCCAGATGCCCGCCATGCTGCCGCCGGCGCCCGAAGGTGGGCCCGCGCCGCAGTGGCAGAACGTCCAAGTGCTCGGCGACATCAGCGTAGCGGAATTCAACCGCACGATGGTCTCGTTCTCGCAGTGGGTGGGCGGTGGAGCCGGCAACTGCGGCTACTGCCACAACCTGGCGAACTTCGCCTCGGATTCGTATCCGGACGGCACGCAGATCTACACCAAGGCGGTGGCGCGTCGGATGATTCAGATGACGCGCAACATTAACGCCAATTGGAGTGATCACGTCGCCAACACGGGCGTGACCTGCTACACCTGTCATATGGGGAAGCCGCTGCCGAACGGGCTGTGGTTCTACACCAATGAGACCCAGGCGCTGCGCCACTACCTCGACAACACGGCAGCACGCGTGGTGTCGCGCACGGTGGGGCCGAGCCCGGCGAACCGCTCGAGCGTGAAGCAGACCGAGTGGGTGTACTCCGTGATGATCAACATGTCCACGGGCCTTGGCGTGAACTGCACGTTCTGCCACAACTCGCGTCAGTTCGCGAGCTGGGAACAGTCGCCGCCGCAGCGCGTGACGGCGTACGCGGGTCTGCAGATGATTCGTCAGCTCAACACCGAGTATCTGTCACCGTTGGCTCCTGTGTATCATCCGTCGCGCCTTGGGCCGATGGGCGACGCACCGAAGGCGCAGTGCTCAACCTGCCACAACGGGGTGTACAAGCCGCTCTACGGGCTCCCGATGGCGCGTCATTACCCTGCGCTGTGGGGTGGCAAGACGGATTGGGATACGCCGCCGCGTGCGCAGTTCACGGCGCCGCCGGCTGCGATGATGATGCCTGATACCGCAGCCAGCATGACTGATTCGACTGGTACTGGGATGCCGCGGTAAGGCTCTCCAACTCCAAGGACGACCCACGAGCCCGGCGCAAACTCTTGCGTCGGGCTCGCGGGTTTAACTGCTATTCACCACGGAGGCACGGAGGCTCGGAGACTGCAACGGACACGACAACGGCAACAGACACGACAACGGCAACAGCTGGGGGAACTGCAACTGCAGAGAGGGGGCCCGCATCGATCTGTCGATGCGAGCCCCCTAAGTTCTTGCTTGCTACTGCAGTTCTCCGAGCCTCTGTGTCTCCGTGGTGAACCGCAGTTGCAGTTCAATTCACCCTTCGTAGAGATCGCGCGCGAGGAGGAGCTGGATGTGCTCGGTGCTCTCGCTCTCGATGGCCTGCACGGTGAGTGGCAGCGTTCCATCAGGACGCACCATACCCTTCACCTCTTCGTACAGCGAGGCGATGAAGTCCAACACATCATCGCGGTTGCCCGCGATGCGCATCTGGGTTTGGTAAGCAGTGCGGATGGGCGGGTTGGACAGCGAGATGTGAAGACGGGCCGAGGCGCGCGGGGTACGGGCGTGGATCTCGGCTTCAAGTGCATCAAGCTTCTCGGCGCGCGTCATCGCGAGGGAGCGCGCCTGGCGGTCGGAAGATGTCATGGGGTCAGTCATTGCGAGGCTCATACATCGTAAATGCTCGGGCTGGGGACGCTGTTCCTTTAGCGTACCTAGAAAACTACCCGATGAGGGGGCAAAAATCCTCTCCCAGACGGGCTTTGACTTCAGCATGACTGGGCGTGCTGGGCCGCTCGGGCGTAAGTTCCATCGCGTCAGACACCCCTCCCCCGTCTCATTCCGATGTCCGACCTCCCCAAGTCCCTCGCCAGCGCACTTGCCGACCGATATCGCCTTGAGCGCGAGCTCGGGCGTGGCGGCATGGCAACGGTGTACCTCGCCCAGGACCTCCGCCACGAGCGCGAGGTGGCCATCAAGGTTCTGCACGCCGAGTTAGCAGCGGTCCTCGGCGGCGAGCGGTTCTTAAGCGAGATCAAGACCACGGCGAGACTGCAGCACCCGCACATCCTCCCCCTTCTCGAAAGCGGCGAGGCCGGCGGGCTGCTCTACTATGTGATGCCCCTCGTCACGGGTGAGACCCTGCGGGCGCGGCTCGAGCGTGAACGGCAGCTGCCGATTGCCGATGCGCTGCTCATCGCCAGCGAAGTGGCGGACGCGCTGGCACACGCCCACGCCAAGGGCATCATCCACCGCGACATCAAGCCTGAGAACATCCTGCTGCAGGACGGGCACGCCTTGGTGGCGGACTTTGGCATCGCGCTGGCGGTGCAGAGTGCGGGTGGCGAGCGGATGACGCAGACGGGGCTCTCGCTCGGCACGCCGCAGTATATGAGTCCTGAGCAGGCGATGGGCGAGCGCAACATTGATGCGCGCTCGGACATCTATGCCTTGGGTGCGGTGACCTACGAGATGTTGGCGGGCGAGGCGCCGTTCACGGGGCCGAGCGTGCAGGCGATTGTGGCGCGTGTGTTGAGCGAGCAACCGCGCTCGCTCAGCGCGCAACGAAAGGCCGTGCCGGCGGCGGCGGAAGAGGCGGTGTTCCGGGCGCTGGAGAAGTTGCCGGCGGATCGGTTTGGGAGCGCTAAGGAGTTTGCGGCTGCGTTGAACGCGAGCGGAACGATGACGGGGCTGCGCACGGGTGCGCGCGCGGTGCCGGCTCGGAGCGAGTGGCGTGTAGTGGCGGTTGGCGTGGCACTTGTTGTCACCGCGGTGATTGCCGTGGTTGGATGGATGCGTCCGAGCGCGCCGGAGTCCACGCTCCTGCGGTATCGCCTCACGGCGGATTCTGTGGTGGATATGCGCGACTGGACGGGCAACATCGCCGTATCGCCGGATGGCCGCACCATCGTGCGCGCGAGCGGTCCGGGTGGCCCGTTGCTTCGTCGCGATCGTGATGCGCTGGACTTCCAGCCGATTGGTGGAACGGTTGGCGCGCAGGCCCCCTGCTTCTCACCGGATGGCGGACGCGTGGCCTTCTTCAGCAACGGGCGACTCGCCACGGTCTCGCTGGCGGGCGGTGCGCCCGAGGTGCTCATCTCCAACCTTGCCGGGCCAGTGTCGTGTTCGTGGGGTGACGATGGGTTCGTGTATGTTGATGTGTACCAACCGTCCGTCATCGCGCGCGTCGCCGAGCGCGGCGGAATGCAGCCCGAGCTCTTGACGCAGCTCGATACCGCGGGGAACGAGCTGTCGCACGCTCTGCCAACTGTGCTGCCCGGGGGGCGTGGCGTGCTCTTCCAGAAGCAGTACCGCGATGGGCGCTTTACGATCGGGATAAGCGAGGGGCCCGGAAAGCCGCATCGGGAACTGATGACGGGAGTGCGGGCGCGGTATCTGTCGAGTGGACACTTGGTCTACACAGACAATGACGGTCAAATCTGGAAGGTCGGTTTCAATCTCGGTGCAGGAGAAGTGCGCGGCGAGCCTGTGCTTCTCGGCCGCGGAATCCCTCAGACAATGATCGGACCCGTGGACTTCGCGGTGTCCGAGGGTGGTACGGTCGTTTATTCCGAGGAGGCCGCGGAGACCGAGCGTGAACTCGTCTGGATTTCGCGGCAGGGCGTCCGCACAGCGGTGGATTCGACGTGGCGCGCTGGGTTCGCATCGCCGCGCATCTCACCGGATGGACGTACGCTCGCGGTCACCTTACGAGATGGCGAGGGCTCTCACGTGTGGCTCAAGCCGATTGCCTCGGGCGCGCCCCGACGACACACGCTGGGCACGGGGCAGCACGAGGAACCGGCCTGGTCACCGGACGGTCGCAGCATCAGTTTCTCGACGTCGTCAGACGGCGTGGGGCGCGTGTCGCGTCGCTCACTGGAGGGCGGTGCCGCGACGGAGACCATCCTCACGACGGATCGCCCGATCTCGGAGCAGACCTGGTCGTCTGTCGGTGGGTGGTTGGTGGTACGCACCACGACTCCGGCGGCTGGTGCGGGCGACGTGTTGCGCTACCGACCTGGGGTGGATCGCGAGGCAATCCCGACAGTTGCTAGCCCGCGGTCGGAATACTCGCCGACGGTGTCGCGCGATGGTCGCTGGTTGGCCTATGTCTCGAACGAGAGTGGAAGGCTCGAGGTGTACGTGGTGCCGTTCCCGGAACCTGGCGATCGTAAGTGGCAGCTGAGTAGCGCTGGTGGGCTCGCGCCCGTGTGGTCGGCTCGCGGCGACGAGCTCTTCTTCCTGGACCTGCGCGGCAATATGGTGGCGGTGAGGGTTACGACTGGAGAGTCGTTTGCCGCCGGCGATGCGCAGGTGTTGTTCGTCGCGGGGGACTTGTCGGCGCGGGCAGTCTCGCGGCGCAATTATGACGTGACCCCGGACGGACAGCGTTTTATGATGGTGCGCCGAGCCGGTGGAGCGACGCGGGCGCAGATGGTGGTGATTGAGCAGGTAACTGCGTTGAAGCCGTAGTTTTTTGCGATGAAATCTCCGCGTACGTTCGGTCGCCGTGTTGTCGGTTTAGCGGGCCTCCTGGGCTTGGCCGTGGGGCTTTCGATGCCGGCGGCGAATCCTGCGATTCAGGCCGCACCAGTGGGCGGAAGTCCGTTTGTGTGGGCGAACGATTCGCTCTGGTCTGCACTCGAGTCGCGATTCGACTCGGCGCGTGCTTTGGCTTGCTCCGATTCGACAGCGACTGCCACTGAGTTGGCCGCATTTGAGCGGAACGTGGGCGCGCTGCAGCAGCCTCAGGCTGTGACGCTTGATTCCGTGGGTCAACGCTTCTTTGAGCTGGCTCCGCGCGTTGCTGCCTGTGCCCCTTTGGTCCCGCGCTACGTAGCCGCGCAGGTGGCGTGGCGTGAGGCCGCGAAGCGTGCGTCGGTGGCTTGGGATCCTCGTGAGCGCACAACGCGCGACGCCTTGTACCGCGCGCTCTACGGCGGACGTGCTGCGGTGGAAGAAGTGATGCTGCAGCAGCCCGAGGCCGTCGGCGCGCTCGTGATGGGTACGGACGTTGCGTCCATGACGCCGAGCGCCGTGGTGCAGGGCGTGACACTGCATTCGGGCGACATCCTCGTTTCACGCGGCGGCTATCCGACGTCGGCGCTCATTGCGCGCGGTATCGACCACCCGGGCAACTTCTCGCACATTGCGCTGGTGCACATTGATGCCGAGTCGCGCGCGGTGTCGGTGATTGAGGCGCACATTGAGCTTGGCGTCGCGGTTACGACAGCCGAGGGATACCTCGCGGACAAGAAGCTGCGCGTGATGGTGTTGCGGCCCCGCGCAGATCTTCCGGCACTCGTGGCCGACCCACAACTGCCACACAAAGCCGCGCGGGCCATGCTCGAGCGCGCGCAACGCGAGCATATCCCCTACGACTTCGCGATGGATTATGCAGATCCGGCGAAGCTGTTCTGTTCTGAGGTCGCATCACAAGCATATCGTGCCGAAGGGTTGACGCTGTGGATGGGAATGTCCACGATTTCACGGCCTGGACTGCGGCAGTGGCTGGGCTCGTTTGGCGTTGAGAACTTTGAGACGCAGGAGCCGAGTGATCTTGAGTACGATCCGCAGCTCGCTGTGGTTGCGGAGTGGCGCGATCCAACAGCGCTCTTTGAGGATCACGTAGACAATGCGGTCACTGATGCGATGCTTGAAGCTGCGGATCGCGGCGATAAGCTCGGCTATGCGTGGTACGAGCTACCGATTGCGCGCCTGATGAAGGTCTGGAGCCTGATTCGTGAGCGCACGGGCGGTGTGGGGCCAATTCCCGAGGGAATGTCGCCAGCGGCTGCATTGCGGAACCGCAGTTATAACGCGCGGCACGACGCGCTCAGTGCGGATGTCCTGCGCCGCGCGAGTGCTTGGCGCAAAGCGCAGGGTTATCCGCCACCGTACTGGGTGCTGGTGGCGTTGGCGCGTGAGGCGAGGGCGCTGGAGTAACTGACGGCGTTACTGCGGCAAACGCGCGCGCAGTTCCGTGAACAGGTTGTGGGTAATCACGAGAACGGAACCCGACGCCCGTTCGGACGCGACGAGCCTCGACATCAGGAAGCGACCATCGGCGGCCACGTCCCAAGGAGTGGAAAAAGCCGTCTCAACGCTGAGCAATTCGCGTGACACTGAAAAGAGGGCGAGCGGCGTTCCCGCCGTGGGCGCATTCGATGGCGTGAAGCTCGCGGCCATCATCTGGCGATCGGTGGAGAGGAAGAAGACCTCGCGACCGTTGCGCGCCCAAAGCGGGGCTTCGCCACCGCTCACGGAGATCTGCACGCGCAAGCGATCGACATCAGGAAACGGCCGGACGTAAATCTCATTGCGGCCCGACTCGTCGGATTGATACAGCATCCAGCGCCCGTCAGGGGAAAGCGAAACGGCAGTCTCGTCGTGGTTCGGTGAAGCGAGCAGGGGGAGGGGCAGGCTGTCCACACCCAAGCGCATTGCAAAGAGATCGCGCCCTCCAACAACAGATCCGCCGGCACCTGAGCGGCTCACGAACCAAGCGCCATCGGGTGAGAAATGCATTTCGTTCGCGGGCCAAACTATAAGAACAGAATCGCGACCCGTCCCGTCGGCGCGGCGAATACGCACGTCCGCCGCGGTGGTGAAGGCTATCGAGCGACCATCTGGCATCCACTTGGGTCGAAACTCGGAAGTCTGCCCAAAGGACACTCGCGTGAGCGCCCCGCGCGGCAGCTGCTTCACCCAGATGTCGTCGCCGGCCGGCGTGTAGAGCCCGATGGCGAGGCGCGTGCCGTCAGGTGACAAGGCCCAGCCGTGGTTTGCCCCCGAGAGAGTCATTTGAACCGGTGCCATCTCGGGATCAACCAGCTCCTGGCGTCCGTTGCGATCAACCCACACAAGCTCCTGCGGTGCGAAGCCCGCGGAGCTGCTGCCACTGAACTCCGCAAATGTCCCCTCTTGCGCGATTGCCCACGGCCGCACGAGCTGTCCGGAGGCCGCGCTTCTCTCCACGAGCACCACTGGGTCGCCGCGCAGTTCGAGTGACTTTGCGTCAAACCGGGAAGCAAGCAGCGAGCCGCCGCGTTCGAAGAGTAGGTGGCCACTGGCGGCATAGCCACCGTAGCGCGAGTCCGCGACAATTTGCTTGGATGTACTATCGCGGAAGTCGAACACGTGCAGGTTGCACTCGGTGGGGCTGACGCACAAAAGGTAGAACAGGGCGTCGCGCCCGCGAATTGCCTCCGGCATCGCCGCCACGCGCGTATCTGTTTGGAGGCCCAAGGGTACTCCCACACCCCCGCCCGCAGGAATCACAAAGACGTCTAATGCGGTTGCACTGGCGGTTATTCCAGCGGTGTACGCAATGCGGTCATTGTCCAACCAGGTGATGCCAAAAGGCGCAACCAGCGGCCCCGTGAGCGTGACGGGTGTACCGCCGGTTACCTCCACGGTGCGAAGCTGACCTCCGTAATCGTAGGCGAGGCGCTTGCCGTCAGGTGAGATCGCAGCGAACTCGCCGGCATCGCGCGTGCCTGAGATGGGCGTCGCTTCGCGTGCGTTGCGATACTTGATCCAGAATTGCGAGGCCGTAGCCTCGTCGGATACCGGTCCGCGATAGACAATGAAGGAGCCGTCCGCCGCCAGTAATGGAGCTCCCGCACCTGTGACCGGCATCTGCGAATCCGGCAGCGCGAGCTGGTAACGGATGACGGCTTGCTCAGGCAGCGGACGCAATGCGAGCCAAGACGCCAACGCCGTTGCGATGACCGCAACAGCGCTCGTCACGAGCAAGGCCCCACGCGATGACCTACGCGCACCCATCTCCGGCGCGTAGCTCGAGGTCATCGTCGTGAACGAGGTGTTCGCCAGCGCTTCCGCAAACTGTGCAGCAGTCTCAAAGCGATCCGCTGGCAGCTTCTCCAAAGCCTTTGCCACCGCCGCGGCCACGTTTGAAGGCACACTCTTGCGATACACCGTCACCGACTGCGGCTGCTCGGTGATGATCTTCATAATGATCTGCTGCGCGCTCGACCCCACGTGCGGCGGATTGCCCGTGAGCATCTCGTAGCACACACTCGCGAGCGAGTACACGTCGCTGCGTCCCGTGATGTCCTTCTCGGCGGTCGCCTGCTCGGGCGACATATAGTGCGGCGTGCCGAGGCTTAAGCCCGTCTCCGTCATCCGCCCGCCCGCCGCAGCACTGACCGCGAGCGCGATGCCGAAGTCCGCGACCATCGGACGCCCGTTAGCAAGCAGGATGTTCTCTGGCTTGATGTCGCGATGGATCACGCCCTGCGTGTGCGCGTAGTGCAGCGCGTCGGCAATCTCGCGCGTGACGCGCACGGCCTCGTCCACGCCGAGCTGCGTCTCGCGATTGAGCTTGTCACGCAGGGTCTCGCCCTGAATGAAGGGCATGACGTAAAAGAGGAAGCCATCCGCCGTACCGGAATCGAAGAGCGGGAGGATATGCGGATGTTGCAAGGCAGCAGTGGTCTTGATCTCGACCACGAAGCGTTCAGCGCCGAGCACCGCCGCCAGTTCTGGCTTTAAGACTTTGACAGCAACCTTGCGGTCGTGCTTCAGGTCTTGAGCCAAGTACACAGTAGCCATACCGCCCTGACCGAGCTCTCGGTCAAGGCGGTAACGGTCAGCTAGTGCAGCGACGAGCCGGTCGGGAACGCTCATCCGGCTACCTCAAACAAACCGGCAGCACCCATTCCGCCGCCGATGCACATCGTCACCATACCAAGCCCACCGCCGCGGCGGCCGAGCTCGTGCACGAGTTGCACGGTGAGCTTGGCACCAGTGGCACCGAGCGGGTGACCGAGCGCGATGGCACCGCCGTTCACGTTGATGCGTGAGGTGTCCATCTCGAGATCCTTGATCACGGCCAGCGCTTGCGCCGCGAAGGCCTCATTGAACTCGATGAGCTTGATATCGCTGAGCTTGAGGCCGGCGCGTGAGAGGACTTTAGGAACAGCCTTCACCGGGCCGATGCCCATCACGTCGGGGTCTACGCCAGCGGTGGCGAAGTGCACGAAGCGCGCGAGTGGCTTGAGACCGAGCTCTTTGGCCTTGTCGGCGCGCATCATCACAACGGCGGCTGCACCATCGCTGAGCGGCGAGGCGTTGCCAGCTGTGACTGAGCCCTTTGGCTTGAACGCGGGCGGAAGCTTGCCAAGTCCTTCGAGCGTGGTGGAGGCTCTGGGCAGTTCGTCAGTCGCAAAGGCCACCGTCTCACGATGCGTCTTAGCGCCTTCCCACTTCACGCGTTCCACGTTGATGGGGACAATCTCCGGCGCAAAGACGCCCTCGCTGATCGCGGCGGAAGCCTTCTGCTGGCTATCGAAGGCGAACTGATCTTGCTGCTCGCGAGTGATGCCCCAGCGCTTCGCCACACGCTCAGCGGTAAAGCCCATTCCGATGTTCTCTTCGGTGAGCTCAGGATGCAGGCGCGTGTGAAAGCCGCTCATGGGCACGGCGCTCATCATCTCCACACCACCGGCGATGATCACATCGTTCATGCCGCTGATGATGGCCTGCGCACCGAGTGCGATGCTCTGCAGACCGCTAGAGCAGAAGCGATTGATGGTCATCGCGCTGACGTCCACGGGGAATCCGGCGCGCAGCACTGCCAGGCGCGCGACGTTCAATCCCTGGCCGGCCTCGGGCATGGCGCAGCCCCAGATCACATCATCCACGTGCTTGGGGTCGAGCTTGATGCGCTCGACGGCGGCCTTGAGCACTTCCGCCGAGAGGTCCACGGGATGGAGGCTCGCGAGCGCGCCGTCCTTTTTTCCACGAGCGACTGCGCTACGCACAGCGCTCACAATCACGACTTCATTTTGCATTGGTTGATCTCCGTGATGAGCGCCGCTTAGTTGCGCAGCGGCTTGCCAGTGGTGAGGGTGTGCGCGATGCGCTCCTGCGTCTCCTTGGTGCCCAAGAGACGGAGGAAGGCGTCGCGTTCGAGGTCGAGGAGATCCTGCTCGGTGACTTCGCGCGCGGGCGCGTCGCCACCGGCGAGGATCACGGCCACCTCGTGTCCGATGCGGACGTCGTGCTCACTGGCTTGCCCAGCTTCCTTGAAGCTCCAGAGTGCGTAGTCGAGATTCGCGACTGCGGCGCGACCCATGGAGGTCATGCGGCGCATTACCGGCGCCACGTAGTCTGGCGCGAGATCGAGTACGCGAGCCTTGGCATCGGCGATGAGCACGTCGCGGTTCATCGTGATGCGGTCGGCCATTGGCCTCATAAAGCCCATGTTGCGAGCCTCGTGCGCGCTCGTGCTGGTCTGCGCGAGTGCAATCATCTTGAAGGCGCGCTTCAAGCCCTCAAACGGATCAGCTTCTTCGTAAGGCGACAGCGCGTTCGTGAAGCGGAACGCGAGCTCCTTGGTACCGCCGCCGCCAGGAATCAAACCCACGCCGACTTCCACCAATCCCATATACAACTCGGCGTGCGCTTGAATGCGATCGCAGTGCAGCGAGATTTCCGCGCCGCCGCCGAGTGTGAGGCCAAAGGGCGCGGCGACCACGGGAATCGGCGCGAAGCGGAAGGACATCACCGTGTCTTGGAAGCGCTTGGTGAGCGTCTCAAGTGATTTCCAATCGCCCTGCTCGAGCAGTTTCCGTGGGCCAGCGAGATTGGCACCGGCCGTGAAGGTGCGTGGGTCGTCGTTGCCGATGACGAGTCCAGCGAGGCCGTTCTTGACAGCGTAATCGAGCGTCCATTCGGCGAGGTCCATCACGCCGACGCCGAGCGTGTTCATCTTGCCGCAGAACTCAAGGCAGGCGACGTCATGGCCGAGGTCGATCACGCGGGCCTCGGCGTTCTCCTTAACTACCTTGCCGGCCCGTCGCAGGTTACCGAGCAAGATCTGGCCGGGCACCGGTGGTACAGGAACGCGCTTCGCCGCATCGAGCGCGGGGATGGTCGGCGTGGCGGCAGACTCATCGTAGAAATTCGCGCCAGCCTTCTCGAGCAGCGGCGGCACGGTCTTGCCACGCTTCGTCATCTCGCCGCGCAGCCAGTCGAGCCCAAAGGCATCCATCGCGCGGAAGGGGCCGACTTCCCAGCCGTAGCCCCACTCCATCGCGCGGTCTACGGCCACGATGTCGTATGCGAGCTGCGGCACGAGCGAGCAGGCGTAGTGGCACTGCTCAACAAGCAAATCACGTAGGAAGTCACCGTCCTTGCCAGCGAGATCACGCGCGGCACGCATACGCGCGGCGAGCGGCTGTTTGGCGATAGCGTCAATCTCCGGCGTTCCGTAGCGGCCGACGTTCTCGTACTCGAGCGTCTTCCAGTTGAGCGCGAGGATGTCCTTGGCGTCCTTCTTATAGAAGCCTTGCTTGGTCTTATCGCCGAGCCGGCCTTGCTTCACGATCTCATGCACGAAGGGTACGAGCGAGAGATCTTCGCCCGTGGTCTGTGAAAGGCCAGCGGTGACATGCACGAGCACGTCGAGGCCCGAGAGATCGCCGGTGCGGAAGGTGGCGGTCTTGGCGCGGCCAATGAAAGCGCCAGTGAGCGTGTCCACGGCGGGAATCGACAGATCGTGTTGCACCATCAAGCGCCCTGCGACGACCATGCCGTGCACGCCGAGTCTGTTCGCAACGAAGCCGGGCACATCCTTGGCGAGCACGATGCCCTTGCCGAGTACGCGCTCCTGGAAGTGCTGCATGCCGGAGAGCACCGCGGGATCCGTCTCGCTCGTGGGAATGAGCTCGAGCAGATGCATGTAGCGCGGGGGATTGAAGTAGTGCGTGCCGAGGAAGCGTTGGCGGAAGCGCGGGGTGCGGCCCTCGAGCAGGATGGCCATTGGAATACCTGAGGTATTCGAGGTGACGACGGCGTCGGGGGCGAGTTTTTCCAACTTCGCGAAGAGTTCCTGCTTGGGCGCGGGCTTCTCGATGATGGCTTCGCAGATCCACGAACAATCGGCGAGGAGCGCGAGGTGATCGGTGGTGTTGCCGGTCGTGATGAGCGCGGCGGCCTTGGCATCCATGAAGGCCGCGGGCTTGCTCTTCCGTACGCGGTCCAGCCCATCGCGGGCAGGCTTGGAGCGGTCGGGATGTTTGGGGTCGTCGTGGCCCGGAATGTCGAGCAGGACGACGGAGAGGCCAGCTGAGGCTGCGAGCGCGGCGATGCCCGCTCCCATGGCGCCGGCGCCAATCACGCCGACTTTGGTGATCCGCATTCGTACTCCGATGTAGAGGAACTCGGCGGCGGCCTGGGGGCCGCGCGGACCCTCGCAGAGCTTGGGCCGCCCCTGAATGTAGCGACCATCACTGGCTCGCGGCTTGGACTGAGCCTAGCTTGCGAAGGTGAGCATCTACCCGAGCGCCGATAGAGCGATGCGCGTCCGATACTACGAGCAATGGCTACTCATGATTCGTGTGTTGTGGACTCGAGCCTTCCTATCACTGGGAACGCGGCGCGAGATGTTTGAGGTGGTCGCATGACGATGCAAGGGCGGGGCGCTCATTCCGTGTTTGAGGTCTCGGAGTGGGCGCCGGTGCAGGATGCGCTGATGCAGGGTCTTGTTCACGCCTGCAACAATCGCGTGGCGGCGCTCAGCGGAATCTCGCAGCTCTACGAGGCGCAGCTCTCCACGGGCGACGAAGGCATGCAGCAGTTGTCGGGCGAGGTGGAGAAGCTGCGTTCGCTCATGGGCTTGTTCCGTTCGGTGCTGGCCGGGCGAGCCGCACGGCGGGATCCGGCGCGGATGGGTGAGGCGCTGCAGCTCGCGGCGGCACTGCTCGCGTATCACCTGGATGCTCGGCATGTGCACTTCGAGGCGCCCCAAGAGTCCGGTGACGTTGAGCCAGTGTTGCTCTGGCCGGGGGACGCTATGCGGTTCGCGGTGCTGGCCTATCTGGCCGCGTCTGTGGGAGCAGGGAAGGCGACGGTGGAAGGGGTCATCGCGCGCGTGGGTGACGAGACGGTGGTGTCGGTGAGCTCGCCCGGCACGGTTGATGGCGTCAGGGCGAGCGCGGAGTTCGCGGCTCTGGCGGCGGCGGCGGAGCGTGCTGGGGGCTCGGCGCTCTGCGGGGCCGCACCCGGCGAGCACGTCGTGCTCACGCTGGCGTTGCCCGGACTGACAAAGGCAACGGCGCGGGTTTAGCCGCCGTTAGAAGCCGCGCACCGCGTCGAGCTGCAGCTGGTCACGCCAGGCGGCGGCGGTTCCGTTGGCCACGCGGACACGAACCAAGATGGTGGCGCCGTTGGTGACGTCGCCGTTGCCGATGGTCGTGTTGCCAGTGGTCCACTCGCCATTCTGGGCGAGGAGGGTCACGCCTTCGGGCGTTGCCGTGGTGACCAGATCCCAGCGAGTGTTGGCGCGAACCGTGTACGTGGCCAGGTACTCGGTGTATCCGGTGCCCTTCCACGTTTCGGTCAGGGCCTGCGTTTCGGCCGCGTGCAGGTAGGTAGGAATCGTGAGGTTTGCTTCGATGCGAACCACTGCGCGACCGCGGCCAGCCACCAAGGCGGTGTTTTGGGCTGCGACTGGGGCGGCGAGGAAGAGTGCCGCTGCGAGCGTGAGAGTGAGGGTCCGCATATTGATCTCCGTTGAGTGCTGACCCCTACTATTTCACTTTTCGTGCCGCTCTCCTTTTTGTCGTATGTTGTTTATTTGCAATGCTTTACACGGCTATTCCACAGAGCAAAATGCTAGGCGATTTTCGCCGAGCGGCGATTTTCGCCTAGTAGTAATTGCCTAGTTAGGCAACGGTGTGCGAGCTTAGGCGCTGACGCAACTGGCGGATGGCGCGTGAGCGGATTCGGCTCACGCCAGATTCTGTCACGCCCAAACGCGGAGCGATTTCTCGGAGGGTACGGTCTTCGAAGAAGGAGAGCACGAGGACTTCGAGGGCATCGCGGTCGAGGGAGTGCAGGGCTTCTCGGAGGCGCTCGCGTTCGCGCTCGCGATCGAGCTCGAGGTCGAGATCCTGTTCGATGGCCGGCAGTAGGTCGCTCCGTGAAGGGCCGCGGCCGTGCCCGGTTTGCGTCGGGGCTTCGAGACTGATGTGAGCACCTTCGCGGGACTCGCGTTCCCAGGTGAGGAGTCCACCCGAGTCGGTGTTGAGTGCGGCGGCGAGTTCGTGGACGGTGGGGCGGCGATGCAGCGCCTGCGCGAGCCGATCGCGGGTGTGTTCGAGTCGGCGTGCGCGTTCGCGCCCGGTGCGCGTGAGTGGATCAATGCGCCGCAGTTCATCGAGCATGGCGCCGCGAATGCGTGCGGCAGCGTAGGTACTGAAGGACAATCCTCGGGCTGGCTCGAAGCCTTCGGCGGCGGCGAGTAAGCCGAGCATTCCGGCGCTCGTGAGTTCATCGAGGTCGGCATCGTCGGCGAGGTTGCTGTGCATCCGACGGGCCAAATAGTGCACGAGGCCTACGTGGCGTTGCACGAGGTCGTCGCGAGTGAGAGACATTTGAAGGCTCCGAGGCGTGGTTGTCCGCGATTAGGGGAGTTCACGAATCGTGCCGCACGCTTTTTTACATAAGTCTTTGCAGAGTATGCAGTTAAAGAGAGCACAACAACGAAAAACGCCCGGCAATTTTCGCCGAGCGGAAGTTTTCGCCGAGTAGAGTGAGTCGTGCTTTGTGGGTGGACTAGTCGCCGGGCGAGTTGAGGCGCGCTCGAAGGGTGCGAATGGAAATCCCTAGCAACTCGGCGGCCTTGGTGCGGTTGCCTTCCGTGCGTGCGAGTGCCGCCTCGATCAGGCGTTCTTCTGCTGCGGCGATGTTCAGGGAGCGCAGCAGGACGTTGCCGTCGTCTTGGGGTGCGGCGAGCAATGCCACCGAGGGCGTGGCGCGACGATCGCTGCCGGTGAAGGCGCTGAACGGGAGGATTTGTTCGCGCGAGAGCACGACGGCGCGTTCGACGAGGTGTTGGAGCTCACGCACGTTGCCCGGCCAGGGCTGCACGCGCAGCCATTCCATGGCGTCGGGCGCGATGCCTTGGATGTCCTTTTTGTATTCCTGCGCTGCGCGTACCGCGAAACGCATGGCGAGCATCGGGATGTCGGACGCACGCTCACGCAGCGGCGGAATGTGAACCGGGATTACGCTGAGGCGAAAGTACAGATCCTGGCGGAACCGACCTGCTGATGCGTCGTCGGCGAGGTCGCGGTTGGAGGTGGCAATGATGCGCACGTCCACTTTGATGGGCGTTTCGCCGCCGACGCGCTCAAACTCACCTTCTTGAAGCACACGGAGCAACTTGGCTTGGAGGTCGAGCCGCATCTCCGAGATTTCGTCGAGCAGGAGGGTGCCGCGGTCAGCGCGTTCGAAGGCCCCTTCTACGCGTTTGATGGCGCCGGTGAAGGCGCCCTTCTCATGACCGAAGAGCGCGCTTTCAATGAGGCCTTCAGGGATGGCGGCGCAGTTGATCTTGATGAAGGGCTGGTCGCGGCGATTGCTTTGCTCGTGGATGGCGCGGGCGAAGAGCTCTTTGCCGGTGCCGCTTTCGCCGAGTAGCAGGACGGTGGCGCGGGTGGGTGAGGCCATCGCGACTTCATCGAGCGCGCGGTGGATGGCTGGGCTATCACCGACGATCTGGTGATTCTGGCGCAGGGCGATGACTTCGTCACGCAGCGCGGCGTTCTCGCGGCGCAGGCGTTGGACCTTGAGGGCCTGTTCGACGGCAATCTCGACGTGACGCGCGTCCACCGGCTTCGTGATGTAATCCACGGCGCCGGCTTTGATGGCTGAGACGGCGTGTTCGATGCTGGCGAATCCCGTGAGGATGATGAGCGGGATGTCGTAGCTCTCGACCTTCATCAAGTCGAGCAGGTCGAGTCCGGTGAGGCCGGGCATCTGGTGATCGGAAATCACGAGGTCCACGCGCTCGCGGGCGAGGACCTGCAGGGCTTCGTGTACGGACTTGGCGCCAACCGCGTGATGGCCAGCCTGCTCGATCATATGACCGAGTAGCTGCCCGACTGCGGGTTCGTCGTCCACACAGAGGATGGTGGCCATTACAGGGCAGAAGGTAACTTGAACGCATGCCTCCACGCCACGCGAAGGCCATCGCACATCTTACAGAAGCCGACCCAGTGCTCGGCGGCTGGATTGCTCTAGCTGGGCCGTGTTCGCTCACTCGCGAGCGTAGCGGGACACACTTCGCGGCAGTCGCGCGTTCAATTGTGTATCAGCAATTGAGTGGTAAGGCAGCTGGCACCATCCATGGGCGCTTTGAAGCCTTGTTCGGCGGACGGTCGCCGGAACCGAAGGAACTGCTCAAGGTGAAGCAGCCGGTGTTGCGCGCGGTGGGGCTGTCCGAGCGCAAAGCTGAATATTTGCTGGGGTTGGCGGCAGACGTGAAGTCGGGGCGGATTCCACTCGCTCGTGTGGATGAAATGCCCGACCACGAAGTGATTGAGACTTTGACCGCGGTGCGCGGTGTGGGTGAGTGGACGGCGCAGATGTTCTTGATGTTCCGTTTGGGCCGGCCCGACGTGTTGCCAACGCTCGACCTTGGCGTGCAGACCGGCATCAAGCGCTTGTATGGATTGCGAACGCATCCCAAGCCTGATCGCGTGGCGAAGATCGGCGCGAAGTGGGCTCCTTATAGGACGGTGGCCTCGTGGTATCTATGGAGAGTGGTGGACAATCCACCGCAGTAGCGTCGGCGCAGGGCAGTGCCAAAGGCACGGTGGTGCAACTGCGCAGTGAAATGCCAGTAAGCGCCGAGGCCCTGTTTGCCTGGCATGAGCGCCCGGGCGCGTTTGAGCGACTGACGCCGGGGTTCATGCCCGCCAAGGTGCTGTCGCGTAGCGGAGGCATCACGGACGGCTCGCGCGTGGTGCTCGGTATCCCGGTTGGCCCCGTGACGACCAAGTGGGAGATGGAGCACGTGGGGTATGTCGCCGGCCGCGAGTTCCGTGATGTGCAGCGCAGCGGCCCGTTCGCGCACTGGGAGCACATCCACAAGATGGAGGTGGTGAACGTGACGACTTCCGTGTTGGATGATCGCATCACGTTCGCGTTGCCGTTGCCGCCGTTTGGCGAAGCGGTCGCAGGCTGGTTCACGCGGGACAAGCTTGAGCGCTTGCTCAAGTGGCGGCATGAGCAGACGCGTTTAGATCTGGCGCGTCATGCATTGTTTGCCTCGGCCGGGCCGATGCGTATTGCAATCACGGGTGCGAGTGGGTTTCTCGGTGTTTCGCTGGCGGCGTTCCTGACGACTGGCGGGCACACGGTTGTGCGCATTGGACGCGGCGCGGGCAATGATTTTTCTTGGGATCCATCTCGCGGTCAGCTGGATGCGCGGGCGCTCGAGGGTGTAGACGCGGTGATTCATCTGGCCGGCGCGTCCGTGGCGGAGCGTTGGACGCCGGAGCATAAGAAGGCGATTCGCGAGAGTCGTTTGCAGAGCACGCGCTTGATTTCGGAGACGATTGCAAAGCTTGCGGTGAAGCCTCGCGTGTTATTGAGCGGCTCGGCGATTGGCATCTACGGCAGCCGCGGCGATGAACTGCTTGATGAGTCGTCTTCGCTCGGGAGTGATTTTCTGGCCGAGGTGGGCAAGGAGTGGGAAGGCGCAACCGCTGCGGCGGCTGCGGCCGGAGTTCGTGTTGTACACCTGCGTACGGGCATCGTGCTGAATCCAGCGGGTGGTGCGCTGGGCAAGATGTTGTTGCCGTTCCAGGCGGGCGTGGGCGGCAAGCTCGGCAGCGGGAAGCAGTGGATGAGTTGGATCAGCCGCGAAGATTGGATAGGCGCGGTGCATCACGCGCTGTTGACGGATGCCGTGCGTGGCGCGGTGAATCTTGTGGCGCCGGAGCCGGTGACTGCGGCGACGTTCGCGGCGACGCTGGCGCGCGTGTTGGGGCGTCCGCATCTGTTCCCGGTGCCGGGCTTTGCGCTGAAGGCGCTGTTTGGCGAGATGGCGGAGGGGACGATTCTCGCGAGTCAGCGGGTGATGCCTCGGGCGCTTGAGGCGAGCGGGTTCTCGTTTGCGCATCCGTCGTTGGCGTCTGCTCTTCGGTTTGAGCTTGGGCTGCTTTAACTGCCAACTGCAATCACCACGGAGGCACGGAGACGCGGAGAAGGGCGAAAGGAAGCAAATACTTTAAGGGGGTCCGCACTGAAGTCTCCGATGCGGACCCCCTCAGTGCTGCTGCTTGCTTCTGTGGTTCTCCGAGCCTCCGTGGCTCCGTGGTGATTGCCGTTGTGGTTCTCGCTGCACGAACTATCAGGGCGCGAGTCGGATAGATTTCGTTCCGGCAATTCCGCCGCTCTGCACTTTACTTCGCTATGCCGATTGTTCCTCTCGATTCACTTCCCGATGACTCCCGTTGCTGGGTATTTGGCGCGCGCGCTGCTCTCGACGAAGTAGATGCACCGCGGCTGATGGCTGTGGTGGACCGCTTTCTGAAGGACTGGAAGGCGCACGGAACGCCGCTGACGTGTGGGCGCCTGTTTCGCGATGAGTACTTCTTGATCATCGCGGTAGACGAGGCCGCAGCGGGGGCGTCGGGCTGCTCGATTGACGGGCTGTTTCGGCTCTTGGTTCAGGCCGAGGAGGGGATTGGCACGTCGATGGTCGGTGGCGGTAATGTGTATTTCCGCGACGAGGTGGGCCTCGTGCACTGCCTGCCGCTGCCGGACTTCGAGTTCATGGCCAAAACCGGCGATCTCTCACCGGAGACGTTGGTGTTCGACACAACGGTGACCACGCTCGAGGCCTATAGAGAGCGCTTCGAGCGTTCGGCGCGCGAGAGTTGGCACGCCCAGCTCTTCAAGTGAAGAAGCGGGGCGGCCCCCCACGTGCGCCGCCCCGATTTTTTTTGTGCGAATAGGGTATGCGCGCGACCCAAACCCCTTGCCAAAACGGGT
>JANNVQ010000048.1:0-3465 GCA_031414535.1 Gemmatimonas sp. | reverse complement strand
CCTCGCGCGCCAAATGCAGGGCGCCACCGAAGTGAGCACCACGGGCTTCGGCGACGCGATCATCAAGGGGATGGCCTGATGTCCGTGGCGTTTAGCGCTCTCACGGGCGATCCCGCCCGCGCCAAGACGCCGCTGCTCGCGGTGTTGCTCGCCGCGGATGCCGCGCTTCCCAAGGGTCTCTCCGCGCTCGATAAGCAGTTGGATGGCGCGCTCTCGCTCGCCCTGCGTCGCAAGGATTTCGCAGGTGCGCGGGATGAGACCTTGCTCCTTCTAAACGGTGGAGCGGGACCGGAGCGCGTGCTGCTCGTTGGCGCAGGCGCCAACGACACCAAGGGGCTCACGCGGGGCGCCACGCTCGCAGGGCGTAAGGCCAACGCGCTCAACGTCGGAGCCATGGCCGTATGGAGCGAAGACCTTCAAGGCGAGCGACTGGAAAGCGTCGTGGTGGGCCTTTCGCTCGGCAGCTGGGAATTCCGCGAACTTTTTGCGGAGCCGAAGGACGGCAAGCCGCGCAAACCTCTGGCGAGCGTCGGTGTGTACGTGGAGAACACGTCCGCTACGAAGTCTGCGCTCGCAGCGGGCATCGCGGTCGCCGAGGGCCAGCGTCTCGCGCGTCGGCTCGCCATGCTCCCCGGAAACATCTGCACGCCGCAGTACCTCGCGGACGCAGCCAAGGATATTGCCAAGCGGAACAAGCTTTCGGTGAAGGTGATAGGCCGTACCGAGATGACGAAGCTCGGGATGGGCTCTTTCCTCTCCGTGGCCCAGGGAACAACACAGGATCCCAAGCTGATCGTGCTGGAGTACAACGGTGGCCGGAAGGGCGAAGCTCCCATCGCGCTCATCGGCAAGGGACTCTGCTTCGACACCGGCGGCGTGTCCATCAAGCCGGCACCCGGCATGGAGACGATGAAGTTTGATATGTCGGGCGCAGCGGGCGTGCTCGGCGCCATGGAAGCCATTGGACGCATGAAGCCCAAGATCAACGTCGTCGGCTTGGTGGGTTCGACGACGAACGTGGTGGACGGCGACGCCATCCGTCCCGGCGATGTGGTCCGCGCTATGGATGGCACCACGATTGAAATTCAGAACACCGATGCCGAGGGACGACTCGTGCTCGCGGACGTCATCACCTACGCCAAGAGATTCAAGCCCCAGGCTATGGTTGATGCCGCCACACTCACGGGCGCCGTGGTCATTGCACTCGGTAACGTGACTGTCGGCGTGATGGGCAACGATCAAGGCGCCGTGGACGAGGTTCTTGCGGCCGGACGGCGCGGTGGAGAAGTCGGATGGCAACTTCCGCTCTTCGAGGAGTACAAGGAACAGCTCAAGTCAGATGTTGCAGATCTCCGCAACATCGGTGGTCGCGGGGCAGGGACCATTACGGCTGGGCTCTTCTTGCAGCACTTCGCTGGAGACACTCCGTGGGTGCATTTGGATGTGGCGGGCACGGCGTATTCCGAGACGGACCTCGTGGTGATGCCCAAGGGCCCCACGGGAACTCCCGTACGGACATTCGTCGAGTTCGTGCGCGGGAGAGCGCGCTGATTCAGCGTATGCTGCGGGTGGCGGTGCTTGCCGCCGCCCTTCTCTCGGTTGGCACCTTGGGCGCGCAGGACAGCGTCCCGCCGCGACCGCCGCAAATCACGATGCCAGTGGACTCTGCAGGCCGCGATTCCGCTGCTCGTCGGGCGGCGCTTCCGGATTCCATTCCGCGAGACAGCATCAAGCCGGGCTTTGCCCAGGCCGAGCGGCCCGGTCTCGCGGAGATTCGCGGGGCAACGTACCGCTGGGATCGCGAACGTCTCTACGTGGCCGGCGCCCACAACTTGGCGGAACTGCTGGCGGAAGTTCCGGGCATCAGCCTCCAGCGCTCAAGCTACCTGATGTCCCCCATGGTGCCGATCTACTTCGGTGAGATGGGACGAGTCCGCGTGTTCTTTGACGGCGTCGAGCTCGACCCTCTTGATGCTCGCACGGGCGGTCAGCTTGATCTCGCATCCATCACGCTCTACGGACTGGAGTCGGTGACCGCGGAGCGAGCCGCTGGCGAGTTGCGCGTGCATTTGCGGAGTTGGCAGGTGTTGCACACCACGCCGTACACGCGTGTGGACGTGGGCACGGGCTCCGAAGCGTATACGCTGTACCGTGGCTTTTACGGCAAGCGCTTTCAAAACGGATTTGGTTTTCAACTCGTGGCCCAGCAGTTCGCCACCAGCAACAGCAACACGCGCGGAGATGGTGATTCGTTTGGTGGAATGGCTCGGCTCGGTTGGGCCAACCGCAACTGGAGCGTGGACGCGCTCGGGCTGAGCAACGCTCGCCGACGGACGGCGACGCGCCGGTACGTGCGCGCCACGCCAGACGACGTGGCGCTCGCACGATTCGAGGGCGCCGAGCGCAACGCATACTTGCGGGTCGGATATCGCAATCCTGACAGCGCCGGTGTATGGCTTCAGGCAATCGCCGCGACGCAGCTCTACTTGGAGAACGATTCGCTCTCGTCCGCCGCCACTTCGCCTGACCTCGACACCCTGCGCTCACAGGCGCAGTACGTGCTGACGGGTGGCGTTACGCTGGGCCAGCTCAGGCTGAGCGGCGCGGGTCGGTATCGCGTGCGAGGCGGTAATGGATTCCTCGCGCCTTCCGCTCGCGCCGCGTGGTACTCCGGCCGAGCCTCACTCGCGGCCGCGGTGGAGCTCGAAGGGCCGGATAGCAGCACGCGTGCCGATGTCAGCACTCGGGTCGCTCTGCTTCCGTGGCTGCACGTCGCGGCTGCCGCGTCTCAGAGAACTGGCGATTTCGCCGCAGCCGACGTGACCACCCTGCGCGGCGAACTGGGACTGACCATCGCCGAGCGCTGGCTCACCGCCGGCGTCATTCAGCGCGGCGCAGCGCAGGTGCAGGGCATGCCGGTCTTCGATTCGGCGTATGTCTCCGCATTGCTGCCGGCATCGCAGGGATTGTTCGCTTCACTCGGTGGACAGATTTGGGGACCGATCTCCCTCGACTGGCACGGCGTCACGTGGGCGGACGAGCAGTTCTACAGGCCGAAGGTTGAATCGCGCACGGCACTGCGCGTGTCCACGGGATTCAGGAAGTACATCCCGCGGAACACCTTCCATCTGCAGGCGTCCTTCATCCACGACTACCGAAGTGATCTGCTGGCACCCGATGCGCTTGGTGCCATCACCAAGGCCAAGGGAAACGGCGCGCTCTCGCTGCTTGTGGACATTCGACTGGGCTCCGCGCATCTCTTCTTCCACAACCGCAACTTCACCGGAGAGGTCTACGAGACCGTCCCCGGCTACCTGATGCCGCGGCTGGTGCAACAGTATGGGCTGCGCTGGGAGTTCTGGAACTAAGCGTGCTTGTTCAAGTCGCTGTGGGGGACTAACTTACCGCTCTCCTAACTGGCTGTAGCAGCCGCACTTACCGGCCTCCCAATGATTCGTAGCATGA
>JANNVQ010000047.1:0-14508 GCA_031414535.1 Gemmatimonas sp. | reverse complement strand
ATCTTCATCGCCGTCGGCACGCCCCCCGATGAGGATGGCTCGGCGGACCTGAAGTACGTGCTCGCCGTGGCAGAGACCATCGGAAAGCATGCTGCCACGGAAGTGGTGGTCGTCACCAAGTCCACCGTCCCGGTGGGTACGGCGGACAAGGTGGCGGCGGTCATCAAGCCACTCGCCAAAGTACCGTTCCATATGTGCTCCAACCCGGAGTTCTTGAAGGAAGGCGCGGCAGTGGATGACTTCATGAAGCCAGACCGCGTCGTCATTGGCGTAGCGACGGACTTCGCTCGCGAGCGGATGGGCGAGCTCTATGCGCCGTTCGTACGCACGGGCAAGCCGGTCATCTTCATGGATATTCCCTCGGCGGAGATGACCAAGTACGCGGCCAACGCGATGCTCGCGACCCGCATCTCGTTTATGAACGAAATCGCCAACCTCTGCGAACGCGTCGGCGCGAACGTGGATCTCGTGCGCAAGGGCATCGGTTCTGACTCGCGCATTGGGTCGGCGTTTCTCTTCCCGGGCCCCGGCTACGGAGGGTCCTGCTTCCCCAAGGACGTGCAGGCCTTGATGCGCACCTCTGAGGAGCGCGGTGCCCCGATGGGCATCCTGCGCGCCGTGGAGTCGGCGAACGAGCGTCAGAAGCAGCGCCTGTTTGAGAAGGTGTCCGAGGTCTTTGGCGGCGAACTGCGGGGGAAGCGCATCGCGCTCTGGGGTTTGGCCTTCAAAGCCAACACCGACGACATGCGCGAATCCCCGGCGCTCGTGCTCATCGAGCAATTGCTGGGTGCGGGTGCGAGTGTGGTGGCGCACGATCCGGCGGCGATGCACGAGACGGAACGTCGTATCGGGAACACCATCGGCTACGCGCGCTCAAGCTATGAGGCCGCGCAGGGCGCCGATGCGATGGTGGTGGTCACGGACTGGAATGAGTATCGGTTTCCGGATTTTGTACGCTTGAAGACCGAGCTCAAGCAACCCGTTGTAATTGATGGCCGCAATTTGTATGACCCCGAGAAGATGAAGGCGCAGGGATTCACGTATCGCTCCATCGGTCGGGGGGGCGAATGAGAGTCCTCATCACGGGTGCGGCGGGCTTCCTCGGGTCCCACCTTTGCGACCGCTTTCTCGCGGACGGTCACGAGGTGGTGGGATTGGACAACTTCCTCACCGGGCATCCCGAGAACATCGCGCACCTGATGGGGAACGAGCGATTCAGTTTCCTGAAGCACAACATCTCGGAGTTCACCTACGTGGCAGGTGAGCTCGACGGCGTGCTGCACTTCGCGTCGCCGGCGAGCCCGGTTGACTACCTGCTCATGCCAATCCAGACCCTCAAGGTGGGCTCGCTGGGTACGCACAACGCGCTCGGCATCGCGCTGGCAAAGGGCGCGCGCTTCCTGCTTGCGAGCACCAGCGAGGTCTATGGCGATCCACTCGTGCACCCGCAGCCGGAGTCCTACTGGGGTAACGTGAATCCCCTCGGTCCCCGTGGCTGCTACGACGAGGCGAAGCGCTTTGCCGAGGCCATGACGATGGCGTACAACCGCGCCCAGAAGGTGGACACGCGCATTGTGCGCATCTTCAACACCTACGGTCCGCGCATGCGGCCGCATGATGGGCGCGTGGTCTCGAACTTTATCGTGCAGGCGCTGCAGGGCGCGCCGTTGACGGTGTACGGCGATGGTTCACAGACGCGGTCGTTCTGTTTCGTTGAGGACGAGGTGGAGGGCATCTATCGTCTGTTCAACTCCTCGGAGCAGATGCCGGTCAACATCGGCAACCCTAATGAGTTCACGGTCCGTCAGCTCGCAGAGATGGTCATTGAGATGACGAAGAGCACGTCCAAAATTGAGTCGCATCCGCTGCCGGCCGACGACCCCAAGGTCAGGCAGCCCGACATCACGCGCGCGAAGGGCATCCTTGGCTGGTCGCCGCGCGTCGAACTGCGCGAAGGTCTCCAACGCACTATCGCCTATTTCCGCGGCATCGCTGGAACGCCGCGTCTGCAGCCACCTACCTAAATGTCCGCACTTCGCAAGTCGCTGGTCGCTCTCCTCTCGCTTTCCCTGCTCGGGGGATGCTTCCGCCCGTTCAATGTGCGGAACTTTCCGTCCGCGCAATCTCTGTTCGCGGCGGGCAAGGCGCAGTACGACAACGAGAAGTGGGGCAACGCGGTGACGGCGTTCGAGCGTCTGACCTTCGATTTGCCGACGCGCGACACCCTCTTGCCGCTCGCGCATTGGTATCTCGGGCAGGCGCGACGGAACAACGACGAGCGCTTGTTGGCGGCGCAGAGCTTCAATCGGCTGGCTGAGCAGTTTCCCAACGACAGCCTCGCCGACGACGCGATGTTCATGGCAGCACGCTCGTATCGCGAGATGTGGCGGCGCCCCTCGCTTGATCCGCAGTACGCGATTCTTGCCCAAGCGCAGTTTCGCCTCGTGACTGGCGTATTCCCCGATTCGCCCTATGCGGACTCTAGCCTCAAGGCCCTCGCCGAACTCGATGAGTGGCTGGCTGAGAAGGACTTCGAGACTGGAATGCACTATGTGCGTCGCCGGGCCTACGACTCCGCCATTCTCTACTTCCGCGACGTCGTGGCGAACTATCCCAACACGGATAAGGCGCGCTTGGCCATGCTCCAGATGGTGCGCGTCTATCGGTTGCCGGCGCTCGATTACAAGGAAGACGCCGCGGAGCTCTGCTCGGCGTTGCGTGCCGGGTTCCCCACGGATGCCGACGTCCTCAGCACGTGCCGACTGCCGACCGCCGACTCCACCGCGGTCGTCCGGCCCTGAGCCCGCGTGTGCCGCGCGTAGGGATCCTCGGCGGGACCTTTGATCCGCCGCACAACGGGCACCTGTTGCTGGCCCTAGACGCAGTGGACGCCCTCGAGCTAGACGAGCTCATCCTGGTACCCGCTGCTCGCCAACCCCTGAAGCGTGGGGTGGAGATGTCGGCGCCCGTTCACCGCTTGGCGATGACCGCATGTCTCGCAAGCGCAGATCACCGACTGCAAGTGAATGCTTCGGAGGTGGAGCGTGGTGGGTTATCTTTCACCATTGATACCGTGCGGGCTATACAGGCTGCCCGGTCAGACGTTGAAATGTTCTTGTTAATGGGAGCAGACACCGCGGCCACCCTGCCACAATGGCGCGAGCCTGAGGCATTAGCCTTGCTCGTGCAGGTTGCAGTGGCGGGACGTGGATCGGAAGCTCCGGCGCTGCCGACGGGCTTCCGGGCCCGCTCGCTGCCGACGCGACGCGTGGACATCTCCGCCACGGAGATCCGCACTCGTGTGGGAGCTGGACGCAGCATTCGGGGCTTCGTGCCCGATGCCGTCGCCGACTATATCGCTGCTCACGGGCTATACCGTACTACCACCGAGTGAAGCCAGAATGTTGAAGAAGCTATTCGGGGCCGTGTTCGGCACCCGCCACGAACGAGAGCAGCGTCGCGTCCAGCCGATCGTTGATGCGGTCAACGCAGAGGGCGAGGCCCTTCGCGCGCTGACGGACATGCAGCTGCGCGCGCAGACGGAGAAGTTGCGCGCCATCATCGCCGAGCGCACCGCTGAGGTGAGCGGGAAAATTGCCGCGCTCAAGCATCAGAAGCACGATGCCGCGGACTCCGCCGCGCGCGAGGCGATTGACCTGCAACTCGTGGGACCGGACGGACAGGGCGGGCTCGAGAAGGAGTTCCGCAGCCAGCTCGCCGAAGTGCTCGATGAGATTCTGCCCGAGGCGTTCGCCACGGTGCGCGAAGCGGCGCGCCGACTGATGGGGACCACGGTCTCCGTGACCGGACAGGATCTTACGTGGGACATGGTGCACTACGACGTGCAGCTGATTGGTGGTATCCAGCTACACCTCGGACGCATCGCCGAGATGGCGACCGGTGAAGGCAAGACCCTCGTGGCGACCTTGCCGCTGTACTTGAATGCGCTGCCGGGGCGCGGCGCGCACCTGGTGACGGTGAATTCCTACCTTGCGAAGCGTGACTCGCAGTGGATGGGTCATCTCTACCGCTGGCTTGGTCTCACGGTCGGTTGCCTCGACGACACGGAGCCCGGCACCCCTCAGCGTCGGGCCGCCTACGGCTGCGACATTACCTACGGCACCAACAACGAGTTCGGCTTCGACTACCTCCGCGACAATATGGTGGTGGCCTTGGAGCAGCGCGTGCAGCGCGCCCACGTGTACGCGATCGTGGACGAAGTAGACTCGGTGCTCATTGACGAAGCCCGCACGCCGCTCATCATCTCGGGCCCCGTCGGCAACGACGGGGACCTCGCATACGCGGAGCACAACGCGTCGGTGAGCAAGCTGGTGCGCAAGCAGACCGAGATGGTCAACGACCTCGTGGCCCAGGGCGAGAAGGCCCTCGCCGCCGACGACAAGGACGCTGCCGCTCTCGCGTTCTACAAGGCGCGCATGGGCAGCCCGAAGAACAAGCGCCTCCTCAAAGTGATGCAGGAGACGGGCGTGAAGCAGCTCATCCTGCAGCAGGAGCTCGCGCATCTCGCGGACCGCAAACAGTCCACCACCAAGCAGCAGTACCGCGATATCGAAGAGGACCTGCTCTTCGTGCTCGACGAGAAGGGACACTCGGTGCATCTCTCCGAGAAGGGCGTGGACTTCATGTCGCCGTCTTCGCCGGAAGAGTTCGTGCTGCCCGACATCGCGACGGCGATGGGCAAGCTCGAGAAGGATGATTCGCTCGACGCCAAGGCCAAGCTTGAGGCCCGGCGTACCCTCGAGGCCGAGTACGCGGTAAAGAGCGAGAAGCTGAACATCGTGCACCAACTGCTGAAGGCGCACGTCCTCTACGAGAAGGACGTCAACTACGTGGTGCAGGATGGCCAAGTGCTCATCGTGGATGAGTTCACTGGCCGCACGATGCCGGGCCGCCGCTGGAGCGAAGGTCTGCACCAAGCAGTGGAAGCCAAGGAAAACGTACAGGTCCGAGGCGAGACGCAGACCCTCGCGACCATCACCATTCAGAACTATTTCCGACTCTTCGAGAAGCTGTCCGGCATGACCGGCACGGCCGAGACGGAGGAAGGTGAGTTCTTCCAGATCTACGGGCTCGAGGTCGCGGTGATTCCGACCAACCGGCCAATTACCCGTGATGACCGTCAGGACCTCATCTACAAGACGCGCCGCGAGAAGTACAACGGCATCGTGGAGGAGACACGTCGCCTGCACGAACTTGGCTTCCCGGTACTCGTCGGCACGACGAGCGTGGACGCGTCGGAGACCCTGTCGCGTCTGTTCCAACGTGCGGGTCTCACGCACAATGTGTTGAACGCCAAGTTCCACCAGCGTGAAGCCGAAATCGTGCAGGGTGCGGGTCAACCGGGTGCGATTACGATTGCCACCAACATGGCCGGCCGCGGCACCGACATTAAGCTTGGGGCTGGCGTGCGCGAGTCCAAGCCCTCGGTGGTGAAGGACCTCGACGGCAAGGACCAGCAGGTGATGGAGCCGGGCGGATTGCACATCATCGGCTCCGAGCGCCACGAGTCACGGCGCATTGACCGCCAGCTGCGTGGCCGCGCGGGCCGCCAGGGCGATCCGGGCTCATCGCAGTTCTTCCTGTCGCTCGAAGACGACCTCATGCGTCTCTTCGGGTCGGATCGCATTGCGCGCTTGATGGACGGACTTGGCGCCAAGGAAGGCGAGGTGCTTACGCACTCGCTGATCACCCGCGCCATTGAGCAAGCACAGAAGCGCGTGGAGTTGCAGAACTTCCAGAGTCGTAAGCGCCTGCTCGACTACGATGACGTGATGAACCAGCAGCGCGAGGTGATCTACTCGCTGCGTTCCTTCGCGCTCGAAGGCGGTGAGGAACTCAGGGGCGAGGCCGAGAAGATGGTCGTTGCGGCGGTGTCGCGTCGCGTGGAGACGGCGCTCGCCGAGTACGAGACGGCCGATGATTGGGATGTGGAGCTCGTGCGTCAGGAGCTGCTGATGCAGTACCTGCTCCGCGTGCCCGGTTTTGAGCCCGATGGGACTCGTGCTGCGACGCCGAAGGAGGCGCAGGAGGAGGCGAGCGAAGAGGCCGTCAAGGCCTTCCTCGCGAAGCTTGAGTCGCTGGGGGAGTATGGCGGGCGCCTGCTAGCGCTCGTGATGCTCAATGTGCTCGACGAGAAGTGGAAGGATCACCTGTATGACCTCGACCAGCTGCGCGCCGCGATTGGTTACCGCTCGTGGGGCCAGAAGGATCCGCTGGTGGAGTACAAGCAGGACGCGTTCACGATGTTCGAAGATTTGATGCGCGACATCCAGCACACCTTTGCGGAGCGTTTCCTCAAGGTGCAGTTGGTGTTCGAGCCGCCGCCGCAGCCGATGCCGCCCATCATCACGTCCGCCACGGGTCCGTCCGAGACCTCAACAGGACCCGCGGATCCGTTTGGGCTAGCTCCGATGCCGAGAGCTGTGTCGAGCACGGGTTCGACGAGCGGCCCCATTCCGAGCGTCGTCGGCGCAGGGCGCGGCGTTCGCTCACTCGATGCCGCAACACCCGCGGCGGTCACGGGCGCGGGCACCCCGGGTCACACGGGCGCCGGAGACGCGCGCTTTGAGGGGGTGGGCCGCAACGATGCCTGCCCCTGCGGGAGTGGAAAGAAGTTTAAGAAGTGCCACGGGGCGAATAGCTGACTGGTGACGGAAGACGGATGACGGATGCGAACTGCAGGGCGGTTCGCATCCGTCATCCGTCTTCCGTCCATTTGCTGACGTGAGCAATAGTTTGGTGTCAGCGCCAGCCTGATGAGCGCGCAGTTTGCCCCGCGTGCCCTCCATCCTCGAACTCCCACCCGCTGACCGCCCGCGGGAACGCCTTCGTGCACACGGTGCGCAGGCGCTGACCACCACGGAACTGCTTGCGCTTCTCATCGGCACCGGGGGAGCGGGGCACTCAGCCTCAGACTCGGCGCAACAGATCCTCCACCGTGCTGGGGGCTCGCTGCGGCGACTGATGCAGATGCCGGTGGCCACGCTCACGGCCGTGCATGGGCTTGGGGAGGCCAAGGCACTGGCCATCCACGCGGCGCTGGAGGTCGGACGCCGCCTCGCGGCGGAGGCCACGGATGAAGGCGAGCCGCTGCGGGGGCCGCGCGATGTGTGGCGCTACTACGGTCCGCGGCTGGAGGCGCTCACCGTGGAAGAGTTCCACGTGGCCGTGTTGGACGCGCAGCATCGGTTGGAGCGCGACGTGCTGGTGAGCCGCGGTATCCTCAACTCAAGCCTCGTGCACCCGCGCGAGGTGTTCCGCGAAGCCATCGCCGAGCGAGCGGCCAGTATCGTGCTGGTCCACAACCATCCCAGTGGGGACCCGAATCCAAGCTCAGACGACCGAGCCATTACGAGCCAACTCGTGGCGGCGGGACGGCTCTTGGACATCCCGATTCACGATCATGTGGTGATTGGGAGAGGGCGGTATGTGTCCTTTGCCGAGCTAGGACTCCTCTAGCGAAGAGCGAGGAGCGAAAAGCGAAATGGAAGAGCGAAGTAACGAAGAGCGATAGGGACGGAAGACGGGAAGGGAGGAAGGGGAAGGTGGGGAGGGTCATCTCCTTTGACCTTCGGACCTCCAAACTCGCTTTTCAAACCTCGTTATTCAAACCTCGCTCCTTTCCATCGCTCTTCGCTCCTCCCTATACTTCGTGCGTGTCCGCTCCCGTCCTCTCCGAGATCATCCCCAACTGGGACCTGGCCGCCGATTCGGCGACGGGGCGCTTGGACGTGGACCTGTTGGCCAAGGCCTACCGCTTCTCTGAGAAGGCGCATGCGGGGCAAACGCGCCGGAACGGCGACCCCTATGTGACGCATTGCGTGCAGGTGGCGAAGATTCTCGCCGATCTGCAGTTGGACTCCATCACCGTGGCCAGTGGGCTGATTCACGACGTGGTAGAGGACACCGCGTACACGGTTGAGGATGTGGAGCGCGAGTTCGGGCGTGAGGTCGCGCAGATTGTGGATGGCCTGACGAAGATTGGCCATCTGCCCATGGCTTCGCGCGAAGAGCGGCAGGTGGAGAGCTATCGCAAGCTGTTGCTCTCCGTGGCCAAGGACGTGCGCGTCATTCTGGTGAAGCTCGCGGACCGTTTGCATAACATGCGGACGCTGGAGTGGATGCCCGAGGAGAAGCGCACCCGGATTGCGCTCGAGACGCGCGACCTGTACGCTCCGATGGCGCATCGCTTCGGTCTGAACTCCGTGAAAGCGGAGCTCGAGGATCTCGCCTTCAAGTGGCTGGAGCCGGACGAGTACCGCACGCTCGCCAAGATGGTGGCGCAGACGCGGGCCGACCGCGACAAGCTCACGTCCGAGATGGCGGAGCCGCTGGAGCGTCGCCTGCGGGAGGCTGGGGTCGTGGTGCACGAGGTCAGCGGGCGGCCCAAGCACTTGTGGTCCATCCACAAGAAGATGGAGAAGCGTGCGAAGCCCTACGACGAAATCTACGATCTTTACGCCATCCGCGTAACGGTGGAGAATATCCCCGAGTGCTATCACGCGCTGGGTGTGATTCACGGCTCGTGGACGCCGCTGCAGGAGCGCATCAAGGACTACATCGCCTCGCCCAAGAGTAACGGCTATCAGTCACTGCACACGACGGTGTTCGGGCCCAAAGGCACGCTGTTTGAAATCCAGATTCGCACGCGCGACATGCATCGCACGGCGGAGTACGGCATCGCGGCGCACTGGGTCTACAAGGGCGACGGCAAAGGCGGCAAGGATCTGGATCGTCACCTCGCGTGGTTCCGCCAGGTGTTGGAGTTGCAGCTTGACGCCGAGACGCCGGATCAGTTCCTCGAGTTTCTGAAGCTCGACTTGTATCAGGACGAAATCTTCGTCTTCACGCCCAATGGGGATGTGATTCAGTTACCCAAGGGCGCGACCCCGATTGACTTCGCCTTTGCGGTCCACACGCAGCTTGGCTTGCACACGCAGGGCGCGCGCGTGAATGGGCGCATTGTGCCGCTCTCGCGCGAGCTGCGGAATTCAGAGACTGTTGAGGTCATCCGCTCGCCAAATGCACGCCCGAGCCGCGACTGGCTCGCCCACGTGCACACCGGCCGCGCGCGGCATAAGATTCGCCAATGGCTCCGCAACGAAGAGCAGAAGACCTTCGTGACCGTGGGTCAGGAGATTCTCGACCGGGAACTTAGGCGCCGGAAGCACACCAAGCTCACTGACGCGGAACTCGCGCGCGGCGTGGAGGCCCTCAAGCTGAATGGGCCGGACCACATCTATTCGAGCATCGGCTCGGGTGACATCAACATCACCCAGCTTCTGAAGGCGATCTATCCGGACCTCGATGAAGCGGACAATGCGGCCCTGCGGCCGAGTCCGATTGAGCGCCTGATTGACCGTATGCGCGGGCCAAGACATTCCAAAGGCCTGCGCATCCAGGGAGCCGACGGTTTGCTTGTGCGCTATGCGCAGTGCTGCCAACCAGTACCGGGCGACAAGGTGGTGGGATACGTGACGCGCGGCCGCGGCGTGAGCATTCACCGTGATGATTGCCCAAATCTCCTGACGCTGGTGCACGAGCCGGAGCGCCGGCTGGAGATTGATTGGCAGGAAACAGCGGGGGAGCGCTTTACCGTGCGACTCGCAATCGAGGGCACGGACCGGCGTGGGCTCTACGCGGACCTCGCCGCCGCCGTCAGCGGCACAGGCACTGACATCCGCTCGTTAGAGCTCAAAACGACGGATGGCCGATTCTCCGGGGCGGCAATCGTCGAAGTCGAGAACCTCGCGCATCTCGAGCGCATCGTGAAGGCGGCGCGGAGGGTGAAGGGAGTCTCAGAGGTGGCACGGCGCGAACGGTTGAGTGCGGAAGAAGATTAGTCCCTGAAACTGGACGGAAGACGGATGACGGATGACGGATGAAGTGTGGCCAAGGCTTTCCGGCGCACCAAAATTGCCATCCGCGACTAACTTTCCCTACGTCCGCGGTCAGCATCCGTCCTCCGTCATCCGTCCCGTCTCCCCATGTACAGCGCTCTCCTTCATACGCACAACGTTCTCCGCTGGGTCGTGCTCGTCCTCGGCGTGCTGGCTGTCGTGCGCACTGCCCAAGGCCTCGGCGGTGACCGGCCCTTCGTCGCCGCGCGCCGTGCTCTGGCGATGTTCATGGGTAGCGTCCACCTCCAGCTGCTGCTCGGACTGCTGCTGCTGATGAACAGCCCCGTCGTAAAGGCGGCGATGCGCGATATGGAGGCCACGATGGCCGACCCGGCACTTCGGAAGGTCGTCGTCGAGCACCCGACGATGATGGTCCTCGCTGCCATCCTGATTACGATCGGCAGCATCACCGCGAAGAGCCGTCCCACCGATGCTGTTCGGCACAGGGTTGGCGTGGTCTTTGCCTTCATGACGCTCTCCCTAATCCTAGGCGGCATCCCGTGGGACCGGGCGCTGTTCCCGGGGATGTAAACCCGACGGATGACGGATGACGGACGCTGGTTGCATCCGTCATCCGTCTTCCGTCCATTGTGCCTATGGCATCCTTCGACCTCCAAGCCCCCTTCGCCCCCGCCGGCGACCAGCCTCGCGCTATCGCGGAGCTGGTCGCTGGCTTGAATCGCGGCGATCGCTTTCAGACCTTGCTTGGCGTCACAGGCTCGGGGAAGACGATGACGATGGCCAATGTCATCGCGCAGTGGGGGCGGCCGGCGCTGGTACTCTCGCACAACAAGACGTTGGCGGCACAGCTCTACGGTGAGATTAAGGGATTCTTTCCCAACAACGCCGTCGAGTATTTCGTCTCGTACTACGATTACTTCCAGCCGGAGGCGTACGTGCCTTCGTCGGACACGTACATCGAGAAGGACAGCTCCATCAATGAAGACATTGACCGTTTGCGCCTGCGCGCGACGTCGAGCCTGATGGAGCGCGACGACGTAATTATCGTGGCAACGGTGTCCGCCATCTACGGACTCGGCGATCCCGAGACGTATCGCGCCAACATGGTGCAGATGCATGTGGGGCAGACCATCGCCCGCGACGACATCCTCAAGGCATTGGTCGCTATTCAGTATGGCCGCAACGATGTGGCCTTCGAGCGCGGCACGTTTCGTGTCCGTGGCGACACGGTGGAAGTCCTGCCAGCGTATGAAGAACAGGGCGTGCGCATCGAGATGTTCGGCGATGAGATTGAGAAGATCAGCAAGATTGATCCGCTGACGGGCCACACCATTGCTCCGCTGCAGCGCACGGCGATCTATCCGGCCAAGCACTTCGTCACGGACCGTCCGACCATTCAGAAGGCCGTGAAAGAGATTCGTCTCGAGTTGGTGGATCGCCTGAAGGTGCTGAAGGAAGCGGGGAAGTTGCTGGAGGCCCAGCGGCTCGAGAGCCGTACGAATTTCGATATCGAGATGCTGCTCGAGATCGGCACCTGCCCCGGCATCGAGAACTACTCGCGCGTCATCGCGGGTCGTCCCCCTGGCGCGCGCCCTGCGGTGCTCTTCGACTATTTCCCCGACGATTTCCTCGTCGTCGTGGACGAGTCGCACGTCACGCTCTCGCAGATTGGCGGGATGTTCAATGGCGATCGTGCGCGCAAGACAACGCTGGTCGAGTACGGGTTCCGCCTGCCCAGCGCGCTCGATAATCGCCCGCTGATGTTCGATGAGTTCTTGGGGCTGACCCCGCGGGCGGTGAACGTGAGCGCCACGCCCGGCGAGCTCGAACTCAAGCTCAGCGAAGGCGTGGTGGTCGAGCAGATCATCCGTCCGACGGGACTCATTGACCCCATCATCGAGATTCGCCCGGTGAAAGGGCAGGTGGATGATCTCCTGCACGAGATTCGCCTGCGCGAGAAGAAGGGCGAGCGCGTGCTCGTCACGACGCTCACCAAGCGGATGGCGGAAGATCTCTCAGATTATCTCTCGCAGGTGGGTGTGCGCGTCCGCTACATGCACGCGGACATCGAGACCATTGAGCGCATGGAAATCATTCGTGGCCTGCGGCTCGGTGAGTTCGATGTGCTCATCGGCATCAACCTGCTGCGCGAAGGCCTTGACCTCCCCGAAGTCTCGCTGGTTGCGATTCTCGACGCCGACCAAGAAGGTTTCTTGCGCTCGGACCGCTCGCTGATTCAAACAACGGGCCGCGCTGCACGCCACGTGGAAGGACGCGCCATATTTTACGCCGATCGCATCACCGGTTCTATGCAGCGCTGCCTGGACGAGACGGCGCGCCGTCGCGCCGTGCAAGAAGCGCACAATAAGGACCACGGTATCGTGCCGGCTGGCGTGACGAAGTCGCTTGACCAAGTGCGCTTCTCCACGCGCGTGGCCGATGCGCGCGACGGCAGCACCGAGCGCGACGCGGAACGCACGCGGGGCAAGAAGCACAAGAAGGTGGCCGAGGCGCAGCGGGCGTATGGCACCGATGATTTACCCGGCCTAGTGACGACTATGTTTTATTTTGAAATTCGAGCAAGTCGTTCCGGAGTTACAACTACTTAAAGTCGTTTGTGGATAACTACGGGTGCCTGACCGCGCGCGGGTGTTAGGCATTTCTTACTTGTACTTTAACAGTACTGAATACTGGGGATCGTACGAAGAAATCAGGTTCGTGAAGTTGTACGGGGATTTTTGAAATGCTCAGGATTCGCTATACACAATCTTGACAAAAACAAAAAATTGTTGTTTACAAGTGCCACGCAGTGCCACATCCATAGCCATAGCTAGCCTCTGAGTATTTTTTCTGATTGTTGACTAGCTATCTCAGCTTAATGATTGGAATTGAAGTTTGCACTACATAAACCTCTAGTAGAAAGATGAAGTGTCTCAAAACTCTCACAAAGAATCAAGTACAAAAAATGAAGTTTATTTGTTATGATATGTCAATATTTTCATTTCTGTTTCACATATTCTGATTTGTTCAATAAAAGTTATTTTTGCCTTTCATGCAATATGTCTTACATCAAAAGCTTTCTCACAGTGTGTCCTCGATGTGGCGGCACGGTTTCAGTAGCCAATCCTTTTTAAGACGGCGGATTCCATAAGACGTCCAATAAGTACTCGAACGGACAGGCCTTAATGTCCGTGCGGACGATCGGAATGAAAAAATATTTATACAAGAGTACAAGTACAAAGTACTCTTGTAGGTACTAGCTGTGCAGGTACTTGTACTACCGGTAGTACTGTACCGTACTAGTACTTCTCATCGCTTCAAGTACTTGTACAAGTACACAAGTACTCCCGTGATTCCCTTTTCGAACACGACTACTCTAGTACAAGTACCAGGTACGAATGAATACGTCATTCATTGTCCTGATACCGTCGTAGAATTCCTACTTGTACTGTAGATAATATTGTGAATATGTTAAAATAATTTTTTATTTTATATATTGTGCGAGCATTTTTGATGTATCATCGCTTCCGTTCGTGGGCATTCGTAACCGCTAATTACGGATCACACAAGTTTCCCGCCAGTACTTGTATAGACGTACTCCAGTATACTCTCTCTAGCTAGCCAGAGAGCTAGTACAAGGACGGTACTACTTGTACTGTTCTGTAGACTTCTTGATGCCGGGGTTACCCGTCAGAAAGGGTCCGAAGTCCACCGTAACGGTAAACATAACAGCCTCCGCAACCGTCGCAACTTCACTATTTGCTCTTTATTTCTCTCATTGGAGTTATAATAGCTGTTGGACGCTCACCATAACGGTAAATACTTGCAATGATAATGAGATTATCATTTTTAACTGTTATTTTAGCGGCAGAGCATATTTCATAGACTTTCGGCCGACAGGTCAATCGCTAGTTCTTCTTCGATATTGTGCATTCATTTTACCATGCCATTTCGCCATTAATGATCTCACAATTACTTCAGAAGCGCAAAAACAGCGGCTTCTATCACAACTAATAATCACGGTGTAAACAGATCGAAAGAACGAAAACACGCTTCGAAAATGTCACATCGTAACCCAGATGCCGAGGGCTTCGACTTCTTCTACTTTTTCAAGTCGCTCTACTCGACGCTTCTACTCATATTCTCAATTGCTCTGATTATGGGTGTTATCTTTACCAGACAAACAAAGATCGCGGAAGATGTTCACCCTGCCCTTGCATTTGTTGTTATTTGGGTTTGTATCATTTGGCTTACGATGATTGAGGGAAGCCAAGCATCTATCGTTGGTCTTGAAATCGTGGACAGAGAACTGTACAAGGAGACGCACCCAAAAGCCTACTTGTGCAATGTAGTTGCCTACACGGGTGACAATCTCAAACGTTTCTTGTTGGGCCGTCAGTTCATGGTTGTGCTTGTTGTCTTTGCCATCAACAACGCCGGACATGCTTTCGAAGACGCATCACTTTGGAACATGCCAGAAATGATCGACAAAATATTTTTTGGAGCCGGTCTGTCTATGATTTTCTTTACGGTGATGGTTGGTCAATTGAGCTCTGAAGTCAATGCGTCAGTTTGTATGCTTGACTACATTAACAACTACTTCGCAGTCTTGACGCTATACGTTTCC
>JANNVQ010000046.1:0-41839 GCA_031414535.1 Gemmatimonas sp. | reverse complement strand
AGTGGCTGTTCGGGCTTCCCGCGATCGGTTCGACGGCGCTCCCACTTCGTGTCGGGCTCACGCGCCCCGTGGCACCTTGATCGAGCTGCCGCCGCCCCGAAGACTTACTACGAACACTAGGAGACATACAAGGCACGAAGGCACGAAGGCACGAAGGCACGAAGGCACGAAGAGGTGATCGGAATGCCGCCTAGTTCCCTGCTCTCTTGCGTCGATTCGGACTTGATGCCATGAAGGCAGCCGCGACACTGGTTCCAGGCGCCCCGGTCGCCAGCAGCGAACGCACCAACAAATCAATAGAGACGGACTTGTCCCCCGCCTCCATCTTGGCGACGCGCGACTGACTCGATCCGAGCGCAGCCGCAAGCTCGGCCTGCGTCCAGTGGTTCATGCGGCGCGTCTCTCGGAGCGCGAGGGCGAGATTGACGCGAATCTCGACGAGCCGAGCCTCAGCCTCGCTGAGGCCGAGGAATGTGCTGGTATCACCTACCGTCCATCCAGCTGCCTCTAAGCGCCTGCGGGTCAGTCGGTTCATCTAGTCCTCAGAGGATTGCTCGTAGCGTCGCTGCCGGAGCCGACAGGCGGCAATAATGTTCTGCGGTGTTTGCGATGTCTTCTTCGGGAAAACGGCGAGAATCAGAATCGCATCTGAATCCACCCGATACACGATTCTCCAATTCAGTGGTCCGTCCGATACGCGCAGCTCGTGGCAACGCGGTCCAATCGTCGGCATGGGACGTGAAGCTGGCATACGAAGGCTTGCACCTCGCTGCAGAAGCCTCAGGAGGACACCCACTTCAATGCGTGCCCCTTGCGAAAACGGCGGAGATTTAACCTCTCCGTGTAACCACACCAGCGGTTTGTCGTGGGGTGACATATAAGCCTAGGGTTGCACGGGCTGTATGTCAACTCTGACATCTTCTTGTTGCGACAATCACCAAAACGACTTCACCACGAAGGCACGAAGGGCTCCCTGCAGACTCAAGGCCCCGCGACGCCAAAGAGAGAAATCCTCTTGGGGTCGCGGGGCCGTGAGTGCGTTGCGGCTCCCTTCGTGACTTCGTGGTGAATGCCTCGGTTTGCTACGCCGCGCGATCTCCAGCGATGCGATCAAGGTCCTCAAGCCCCACCAGCACATCCCGCGGCTTCGACCCATCCGGCGGCCCGAGCACGCCCGCCAGATGCAACTGATCAATAATCCGCGCCGCCCGCCCGTAGCCAACCTTCAATCGGCGCTGAAGCAGCGACGTAGACCCACCCTGATGCTGAATGCAAACCTCCGCAGCCTCGCGGAAAAGCTTATCGCGATCAGACGCATCCTCGGCCGACTCTTCCCCGCCCCCAGCCTCAGCCGCTTCCATGGCCTTCACACGCGCCAGGATGTCGTCCTCTGAGTGCTCCTCAGTCGGGATCAGTCCCTGCGCTTCCATCGCCGCCTTCCGCGCTTCCTTGCGGTCGCGGTACCAGGTCACGAGGCGCTCGGTATCGTCATTGCTCAGGAAGGCGCCCTGCAAGCGACTGGGCTCGCTCTTGCCTGGCGGAATGAACAGCATGTCGCCGTTGCCAAGCAAGGATTCCGCCCCCATGCCGTCGAGAATAGTTCGCGAGTCAATCTGCGAGGCCACACGGAATGCGATGCGGCTCGGGAAGTTGGCCTTGATGAGACCGGTGATGACGTTCACGCTCGGCCGCTGCGTGGCGAGGATGAGATGGATACCAATCGCGCGCGCCTTCTGTGCGAGCATCGCCAGTGGAGTCTCCACCTCGGCAGCCACG
Organism: Gemmatimonas sp.; assembly: GCA_031414535.1. GTDB lineage: Bacteria > Gemmatimonadota > Gemmatimonadetes > Gemmatimonadales > Gemmatimonadaceae > Pseudogemmatithrix. Next base: position 40,063 of record JANNVQ010000046.1, on the reverse strand, counting down.
GTCATCATCAGGTCCGCGAGCTCGTCGATGACTACGACGATGTACGGGAGGATGCCTCCCTTGTACTCGCGGTCCTCGAAGGCCACGCCAACATCCTTCGGCTTCTTGAGCGCGGCACCATCGCGGACTTTCTGATTAAAGTCCTGAATATTGCGTGCGCCATTTTCGGCGAGCAGCGCGTAGCGTTCCTGCATCTCGAGCACGGCCCACTTGAGCACCGCGGCGGCATCACGATTGTCCGTGACCACCTTGTGGCGCAGGTGCGGGAGCACGTTGTACACGCTCAACTCCACCATCTTCGGATCCACCATCAAGAAGCGCAGCGTCTTGGGCGTGTGTCGGTAGATGAGGCTCGTGATGATGGTGTTCACGCAGACAGACTTTCCCGAACCTGTCGCGCCCGCGATGAGCAGGTGCGGCATCTTGGCCAAGTCAGCGATTACGGGCTTGCCCTCGAGATCGCGGCCGAGCCCGATGGGCAGGGCCATCGGCTTGCTCTGGTAGTCCTTACTCTCGAGCATCTCGCGGAACGCGACCATCTCAGGCGTGGGGTTTGGCACCTCCACACCAACAGCGCCCTTCCCTGGAATCGGTGCGACCACGCGGATGCTCTGGGCGCGCATGGCGAGTGCGAGATCGTTGGCGAGGTTGGCGAACTGGCGCACTTTCACGCCGGGGCCTGGTTCAATCTCGTACTGCGTGACCGTGGGGCCAGAGGTGCGGCCCGTGAGGATGCCCTCGACCTTAAACGTCTTCAGCGACTCAATGAGCTTCACGCCCATGGCGTCGAGTTGGGCTTTGTTCAGCTCCTCGTTCTTCGCCGGGGGAGGAGTGAGGAGGTTGATGCTGGGGAGCTCGTCGATGTCAGGGGCTTGGACGGATGACGGATGACGGATGCTGGATGCCTCTGTCCCCTCATCCATCTGCGGCTTCTTCGCTTTCTGCTTCTTGCCCTTGAGTGCCAGCTGCGGGTCGGCTGGCTCCTCCTCGATGAGCGTGACAAATGGCTCCTCAATCTTCTCTGGCTCGGCGGCCTTGAGCGCCTTGGGCTCAAGTCCCATCAAGCTGAGATCGATTGTTGGCATCTCAGCGGCATCCGGTTCAAGCGCCTCCGCATGCGTGACGTCGGAATCCTTCGGCCCTTCGTGGTGAATCGCCGTTGGCTTCTCGCGGCGACCAATGTTGAGCAACACACGCACGGGATTCCAGCCAAGCGTTACGGCCGCTAAAGCGGAGAGACTGATGGCGACGACAATCCAAGCGCCGGCGTAGCCAATCACACCGTTGAGATAGTACGCCGCAAAAGAACCCCAGAGTCCGGCAAGAATATCTGGCGTGCCCGCGGGCAACGAGCCCATGCGAGCAAGGCCGGCGGCAATCGGGATGATCACGGCGAGGCCAAACGTGAACACCAAGAAACGCTGGTCTTCGCTCTCTTCGAGCCGCCCGAGCAGACGCAGACCGTGCACCGCAGGAATGAGCGGGACGATTACGGCCGCGAGCGCGCCGACGAGCCCGAGCACGCCCCAGCGGATGCAACCACCCACGGGGCCGAATGAACCACCCGCTACCGCGCAGGATTCGGTATACGCGGGAGAGCGGCCGAAGATGAGCGCGCCGGCAATGAACAGCGAGCCGAGGAGCAGGGCGATGCCGGAGACCTCACGGCGAACGAAGCTGGTTCGAGCCTGTGCTTTGAGGTCCGCCGCTGGCGGGACGGAAGACGGATGACGGATGGAGCTGCCCTCCGTCACCGTTGGCGCTGGGTTGCCGCCCTCGTCCTTGCGCACGCGTGAGCGGCGGGGCTTGGGGGCGAGCGGGGATTCGGCTGGGGGGAGCTCGTCGAGGTCCGGCTTGCGAGGCATCGTCTCACGGGTGTCTGGGGACACTACATATGCGAGACGATTCGGCGGCGGTTCGGGAAACCGATTTTCAGAGTGAAAAACGACACAATGTTCGTGGAAAAATGATGCCGCGAATATTTGTGACTATCTCGTATCCCTCGCTCGCAACAACAACGACGCGCGCTTCCTCAGCGCCCGTGGCGCTACTGACAGCGCACGGGGCGGAAGCCGAGGGTGTAGGTGACACCCGAGGCCACCGTCAGTGTCGTATCCCAGCGCGCACGCCCAAACGTGCGGACAGCCAGACGCACCTCGCCGCTCAGCTGTTGCACATCGAGCATCCGGCGGCGCACAAGGCTACGAGTCTCACCGTTCACCACCAGAACGGAGCCGGGACAGTTCGAGCCGATGCGCACCACCCCGAATACCATGGCGGAAGGAATCTCGGCAGGCGCTGCCGGAGCAGGTACTGCGGTTTGCGGGCGACCACGCGCCGCCGAAAGTGCGGCGATGGAATCGCGAATGAGCTGCTGCCTGAGCTGGCGACGCCCTGCGGGGCTTGCGTCAACGCGGGCCAGCGAGTCTGCGCGGCGCGCTGAATCCTCGCGGGCCAGCGAGTCCTGCATCGAGGCGGCGAGGGCCTGTTCGATGGAGTCACGCAGCTCCTGCTCACGCTTGGCCGGATCCATCGCGGCCGCAGGCATTTCGGCCTGAGGTATCGCGGACTCATTGATCACGAGTTGCCCAGTGTCGGCCAAGTCACCCTGCCCCGTGGCCACACTCTTGCGAAGGCGATTGACGATGTCCGGGCGCAGCGCCGCAGTCGCAAGCACTCCGCCAACAAGGAGTGCGAGTACCCCGATCAGCCAAGGCGAGCGCGCACGACGCGCGGCACTGGAAGTCGGCGTGATGCCGCGCGGCGGCTCGGCGTCGGGCATGGTGCGATTGACCTGACTCACCGGCGGCCGCGGGCGCACCGCAGGCGCGGGACTCACCGGGACGTGAATCTGCGGCTGCTCCATCGCCCCGCTCAGGGCGAGCTTCATCATCTGCGTGCGGATTTCGTTCTCTTGCGTGGCCGTCACGCCGCCGAATGCCGCGACCGCTTCGTCGAGAGTGGCGTATCGCTCGCCAGGCTCCTTGGCGAGCATGCGCGTGATGGTCGCATCGAGGGCCTCCGGTACGTCGGGCCGGAGGGTGCGCACCGAGGGAATGGGATCTAACAGGTGGCCCTTCATCACCTCGGCCAAGGTATCGCCCGCAAATGGCTGGCGACCCGTCAGTAGCTCGAAGGCCACCACGCCCAATGCGTACTGATCGGCCGCGGCGGTGATTGCCATTCCCTGAAATTGCTCGGGCGCCATGTAGTAGGGCGTGCCAATGATGGCGCCGGTCATCGTCAGGCCCTTGGCATCACCCATCTTGGCAATGCCAAAGTCAGTGACGACGAGCCAGCCATCCTTGTCGAGCATAAAGTTGGCAGGCTTCACATCGCGATGAATGACGCCACGCGAGTGCGCATAATGCAGTGCCTTCCCCGCGGCGCTCATCACGCTGCGCACGAAGGGCACGGTCTGCGCTCCCGTGTCCGAGACCACGGAGTCCAGCGCGCGTCCCTCGACGTACTTCATCACGAAGTAGGCGAGCTCAGGGTCATCGCCCACCGCGAGAATGCCGATGATGTTGGGATGATTGAGCGACGCCGCCACCTTGGCCTCGCGCTTAAATCGCTCGACGTTGTCGGGCGACATCGCGAGTGCGGGGCTCAGCACTTTGATCGCGACCTTGCGATCGAGCGCGAGATCGAGGGCCAGATACACCGTGGCCATGCCGCCGGCGCCGAGTTCGGCGTAGATGTCGTAGCGCCCGATGGTCGCGCGTCGCAGACGCTCGATGAGGGGATTGGAGGCGTTGGGGAGAGTCAAATCTTCGCCATCACTGGGCCACGAGAAGTTGCGTAGCAATCTGCACAATGTTGCGCTTGGCCGCGACAACGAGTGCCGAGGTATTCAGCTGCGCTGCGTCATGAAGATCGTGGGCGTACCCCGCCTCAATGAGCGTATTCGCATGAGGGGCGGCCGCAAAGACCCGCGCCGGCGAGCGCTCATGTTGCACCCAAATATCACGGGCGCGACGTGCAGACCCATCCAGTTCCGCTTCGCGGATGAGCGGGGCCGTCACGAGCCAATCTACGAAGGCGCCGGCGCAGGCCGTATCCTCGAGTGATTCCTCGCCCGCATTGCCAGCGGCGAGCAAGGTGACGGGCAGTCCGCGCGACAGCAGCGAGGCCAGCGCACCTGCCGTGGCGCCGAAGTTGAGGAAGCTCCCCACCAACACCCACTCGGCGCCGCTCGCCGCGAGCAGGGCCGCAGTACCGTTCGTCGTGGTACTACAGAGCACCTTGCCACCCACAACCGCGGCGGAGTAGTCACGCAGCGAATTCCCCAGCGCGAATCCAGGAATCGGAAGCGCCTTGCGTTCACCCACCGCCAGCGCTTCGTCGCCCAGTTCGAGCTTGCGGTCCAAGGCCTCAGCAGGCTCGGCGAAGGCTTCGACGCGGGTCGCGCCGTTAGAGAGTGCCGTGACCACTGCGCTCGACCAGCGCAGCACGTCAATCACGCAGACGACGCCCGAAACGGATTGAGGGAGCCGTATCCAGCTCGTCACCACCGAGACCGTCAACGCTCCCCCAACAAGCATCCGTCATCCGTCATCCGTCCCACTCTTCGGTCTCCCGTCTCAAGTCTCACGTCTCAAGTCGTGAACAGGTCCGCCCCTTCCTGCTCCAAGAACTTGGTATGGATGTCGCCCTCGATGAACTTGGGATGCGACATCAGCGTGGAGAGGAAGGGAATCGTCGTCGTCACGCCTTCGACGATGAAGGTGTCGAGCGCGAGGCGCATCTTGGCGAGCGCTTCCTCGCGATCCTTTCCGTGCACGATGAGCTTGGCAATCATCGAGTCATAGAACGGCGGCACCGTGTAGCCCGCGTACACGTGCGTATCCACGCGCACGCCGTTGCCACCCGGCATGTGGAACACCTCCACCTTGCCCGGCGACGGCTGGAAGTTGCGATGCGGGTCTTCGGCATTCACGCGGCATTCGATCACGTGCCCGCGCAATTCCGGCGTCTTCGTCATGCTCAACGGAAGACCAGCGGCCACGCGAATCTGTTCCTTCACGAGATCCACACCGGTGAGCATCTCGGTGACGCAATGCTCCACCTGGATGCGCGTGTTCATCTCCATGAAGTAGAACGAGCCATCAGTGTCGAGCAGCATCTCGATGGTGCCGGCGCCCACGTAGTTGATGGCCTTGGCACCCTTCACCGCGGCATCACCCATGCGCTGACGCAGTTCCGGCGTCATCACTGGGCAGGGGCCTTCTTCGACGAGCTTCTGGTGACGACGCTGCACCGAGCAGTCGCGCTCACCCAAGTGAATCACGTTGCCGTGCGTATCACCGAAGACCTGGAACTCCACGTGACGCGGACGCTGCAGGTACTTCTCCACGTAGACGCTTCCGTTGCCGAAGGCGCCCAGCGCTTCGGAGCGTGCGAGTTGGAACGAACGCGCAAAGTCGTCAGCATCCTTGGCGACGCGCATGCCCTTACCACCACCGCCTGCCGACGCCTTGATGATGACGGGGAATCCCATCTTCTCAGCGATGGCCAGCGCTTCGTCCACGTCCTCGACAGGACCAGGCGATCCTGGGACCACGGGCACGTTGTTGGCGATCATCGCCGCGCGCGCGGCAGACTTGTCGCCCATCGTGCGAATCTGCTGCGGCGTGGGGCCGATGAACGTGATGTTGCTTGCCGCGCAGGTCTCGGCGAACTCGGCGTTCTCAGCGAGGAAGCCGTAGCCCGGGTGAATGGCGTCGGCACCGGTGATCTCGGCGGCGGCAATCAGGCGCGGGATGCGGAGGTAGGAATCGCGCGCGGCCGGCGGCCCGATGCAGACATCGTCATCGGCAAAGCGGACGTGCAGGGATTCGCGATCAGCCTCGGAGTAGACGGCCACGGTCTCGATGCCGAGCTCGCGACAGGCGCGGATAATGCGAAGGGCAATTTCGCCCCGATTGGCAATCAAGATGCGCTTGAACATGGGGATTACCGCGCGTCCTGTGTGACACCGGCGAAGCCGGCGTCTGATGTGCCCGCAATTCCCTGCGTGCGGAGGGCAAACTCTGCGGGGCTCGTGGAGGACGCGAGCGCCGACTCGTACGAGATGACGCCTTTGTTGTACCAGTTCATCAAGGATTGGTCAAAGCTCTGCATTCCGTACTGCACCGTCCCTTCACGGATGAGATCAGGAATGTTCAGCGACTTGCTGGCATCGCGGATGTTGTCCTGCACGGCCGCGGTGTTGACGAGAATCTCGCAGGCAGGAATGCGACCCGGGCGATCCGAGCGCGGCACGAGGCGCAGCGAGACGACGGCCTGCAATGCGGAGGAGAGCTGAAAGCGAATGTCTGCCTGTTCGTTGGGCGGATAGAACGACAGGACGCGATTGATGGTCTGCGCCGCGTCCATCGTGTGCAGCGTGGAGAAGACCATGTGGCCGGTGTCGGCGGCCTTGAGCGCAATCTCAAGCGTCTCTTGGTCGCGGATTTCGCCGATCATGATGATGTCGGGGTCCTGACGCAACACGCGGCGCAGGGCCTGCCCGAAGCTCACCGTGTCGGTGCCGACTTCACGCTGGTTGATGTGGCAATTGATGTCGCGGTGCAAGAACTCGATCGGATCTTCAATCGAGATGATGTTGGCGTGCTTGTGCTCGTTCACGTAGTGAATCATCGAGGCCAGCGCGGTGGACTTTCCCGAGCCGGTGATGCCGGTGACGAGAACGAGGCCGCGATTCTTAAGCGAGATCTCCTTCAAAATGCTGGGGAGATTGAGCTCTTCGATGGTCGTCGCTTGGAAGGCGATGGCGCGAAAGGCGTAGGCCAAGGAGCCGCGCTGCTGATACACGTTCACGCGGAAGCGGCCAATGCCCGGCACGCCGATGGCGAAGTCGGCGTCCTTGGTCTCGTCGAATTCTTTGCGCTGCTTGGGCGGGATAATCTGCTCGCCAATCGAGCGCAGGTCCTCTGGCTTGAGCGGCGCCAACTCCATGGGGACGAGTTCGCCGTTCAAGCGCATGGTCGGGGGGCGACCGATCTTCAAGTGAAGGTCGGACCCGCCCTGCTGGACCATGGTCTGCAGTACGATTTTGAAATTGTAGGGCGTGGCTGGTGCTGGCGAAGCGGCAGCAGATGCGGCAGGAGCCGCCGCCGCGGGCTTCGCTGCCGGCGGTTGCTGCTCAGCCATTGGGATCCACGCGGAACAGGACCTGGCCGTACTCGACGGCCGCTGCATCCGTCGCGAGAATCTCCGTGACCTTGCCCGAGACCTCAGACTCAATCTCGTTCATAATCTTCATCGCCTCGATGATGCACAGCACCTGGCCCTTCTTCACCGACTGGCCAACGGCGACGTAGGCCTTGGCACCGGGTTCGGGCGAGCCATAGTAGGTGCCGACCATCGGCGACTTCACATCCAAGCCCTTGCTGCTCGGGGCAACCGGGGCCTCAGCGATGGGCGCGGCCGATGCGGCAGCGGCGGGCACCGGAGCAGGCGCGGGAGCAGGCGCGGGAGCAGGAGCCGCGGCGTACTGTACGGTGCCGCGGGCTACCGGCGTCTTGCTCAGCCGAATGCGCATGCCCTTGTCGGACGAGATTTCCATGGAGTCGACGGTGGATTCGTCGAGCATCTCGAGGAGCTTCTTGACGTAGCGTAAGTCAATCATTGGGAGTTTGTTGTCGGACGGATGACGGATGACGGATGCGAACAACGATGCGAGCAGCATCCGTCATCCGTCTTCCGTCAATTTCTATAGTTGCACTAGCCCACGCTCGAAACTCGTAATCACCTGCGGACCCTCGGACGTGAGAATGACGTCGTCCTCAATTCTCACCCCTCCCCACCCTTCCAAGTAAATCCCGGGTTCGATCGTCACCACCGAACCGGTAGGCAATGGGGCCTCGGCGGTCTTGGCCAAACGGGGGGATTCGTGGATCTCCAGACCGATCCCGTGCCCCGTCGAATGGCCAAATGCGGCCCCATAGCCGCGGCGGTGAATGTAGTCCCTCGCGAGCCCGTCGGCATCCCTTCCGCGCATTCCGGCCCGAACAAGAGCCGAAGCGCTAGCGTTTGCCTCACGAACTACGGTGTGGACCTCAAGCTGCTTCTCGTCGGCGGCGCGCCCGAGTACGAAGGTGCGTGTGATATCGCTCACATAGCCACCGCTCGTGGCCCCGAAGTCAATCAGGAGGAGATCGCCGTTCGCAATGACCTGGGCTGACGCGCGGGCGTGCGGCAGGGCCGATCGGGCTCCAGCAGCGACGATGGTCTCAAATGCGGTCCGCTCGCTGCCTGCCAGACGCATCTCGTACTCCAGCAGACCGGCGACGGCGAGCTCGGTCATCCCTGCCCTGACCTTCGGGAGCGTCTTGGCCAACGCGTGCTCGGCGATTGAAACGGCGGCGCGGATGTGCGCGAGTTCGGAGTCGTCCTTGGACTCGCGCAGCACCTCAACGAGGTTGAGTGCCGGACGCCAATGCCAGGCGCCGCCCTCTCCCACACCCGCCACGTAGCGTGCGGCATCCTGATGCGTGGTATGCGCGGTCTCGAAAGCCAGCACCTCGACCTTCGGCAACGACTTGAGTTCAGTCCAGAGCCGCGTCCACAGCGAGCTTTGCTCAATGACGACTCTGACTTCGTGTGCCAGCTCGAGCTTCACCTGTACGGCGTAGCGAAAGTCCGTGACGAGCACCGCTTCGTCCGCCGTCACGAGGACGAGTCCGTTGGAACCCGTGAATCCGGTGAGATAGCGAATGTTGGGCAGTGCGGAGACGAGCAGCGCATCGAGTTCGCTCTGCGCGAGCGAGGCTCGTAGGCGCGCGAGCCGCTCGGCGTAAGGCGCCTGCCTCGACCGCGTCATGCGCGTGTGGCGCCTTCGTGTTCGAGCTTGGCGAGGGCAGCAGGCTCAAAACGCCCGCGAATCCGCATCACGCCTTCCTCTTGATCCGGCTCACTTGCGAGAATCTCTCCCGCCCGGTGCACGTCGGCGAGTAGCTTGCCGTGCGTCATCGGAATCAACAATTCCACCTCAGGTCGCCTGTTGCGTAGGGCTTCGCGCAAGGCATCACGCAGTGGCTCAAGTCCGCCCGCTGTCACCGCTGACACAAAGAGGGAGTCGGGCGCCAAGTTGGCGATACGGGCCATCAGTGCTTCACGCTGATCCTCGGGAAGCGCGTCCATCTTGTTGAACACGTAGCGGGTGGGCGTTGCCGCCACGCCGAGGTCGGCAAGCACTTCATCCACGACGAGTCGCTGCTCTTCCCACGTGGGATGCGAGGCATCAATCACGTGAAAGAGAAGATCGGCCTCTCGCACTTCCTCGAGTGTGGCGCGGAAGCTGGCCACCAGATGGTGAGGCAGCTTGCGGATGAAGCCCACGGTATCTGTGAGGAGAGCGGACTGGTGATCGCCGAGGTCCACTTCGCGCGTCAAGGGATCGAGCGTCGCGAAGAGGCGGTCCTCGACGAAGACTTCGGCCGAGTGCGCGACGGAGCGGAGGATGGAGCTCTTGCCGGCATTCGTGTACCCGACGAGCGCGGCCCTCAGGCTATTGCTGCGGCCGGAGCGCTGAATTTCGCGCGCCTTGGCCACATCCACGAGACGATCCTTGAGCAGCCGAATGCGATGGCCCACGAGCCGGCGGTCGGTTTCGAGCTGTGTTTCGCCGGGGCCGCGCACGCCGATGCCACCGCGGAACTTCTCCAAGTGCGTCCACATGCGCACCAAGCGCGGCAGCGAATACTCGAGCTGTGCGAGTTCCACCTGCATGCGGGCCTCGGCCGAGCGCGCGCGCACGGCGAAGATGTCGAGAATGAGCTCCGCGCGATCGATCACGCGCTTACCGACTTCGCCTTCGAGGTTCTTGCCCTGTGCGGGCGAGAGTTCGTCGTCGAAGATCACGAGCGTGGCGTCTTTCTCAGTGATGAGCGCCTTCAGCTCCTCCACCTTGCCACGTCCGATGTAGGTGGACGGATCGGGCCGGTCCACTTGCTGCGTGAGTGTGGCGACGACCTTCGCTCCTGCGGTATCAGCCAGGCGCGCGAGTTCCTCCAAATGCTCCTGCACGTGGTGCTTGGCGTTGCTCCGCTTGACCGGCGCGCCAACGAGAATGGCACGCTCCTGCGAGGGTGCGAGGTCAATAATGTCTTTACTCACGGCATCCCTTCAACGCGTCCCGTGCCCGAGTAGGGGCGCGTGAGACGTCCCACTGGTGTGACGAGCGTGAACACGCCGTCCACCTTGTACTCGAGCGCGCCCCGCTGCAGGTAGGCACGCATGGCGTACTGAAGCGCACGATTGTCGAAGTTCACGGGGATGGTGAGGCTGGTCTTGCCCTTCTCTTCGAGCGTCAGGCGCTGCGTGAGCTGTCCGGATACAATCTTGGTGGTGTCCACGAAGAAGTTGTACGAAATAGCTTCGGCATCAATGCGATACTCGTTGGGATTCTGGATCTCGAGGACCACGTCAATGGTGCCGCCGGTCAAGCCGATGTTTCGGACGCGGACGTCGGACACGTTGACGACCGGCGAGGCGAAGGCCTGACGCATGAGCGACTGACAGCCGCTCAGTGAGAGTGCGGCAAAGGCGAGGATGAGTGAGCGGATCATTGATTGATTGCGTTTGAGGAAACATTCAACGGCTTCACCACGGAGGCACGGAGACACAGAGGAAGAACGGAGCGGGATGGGTATGAACCACAACTACCAAGAGCCTGCTTTGCCGTTCTCCGAGACTCCGTGCCTCCGTGGTGAACAGCCGTTCAACTGGATGATGACGCACCGAGCTTGTCGCGCAACTGCTTCCACCATTCGAGCCGCTTGGCGATGTCCTTTTCGCTACCAAAGGTGCTTGGCTCGTAAAAGACCCGCTCACGGACTTCGTCTGGAAGATAATCCTGCGGCACGTAGGCCTCGGGCACGTCGTGAGCATACTGGTACCCCGCCCCGTAGCCAAGTTCAGTCATCAGCTTGGTTGGGGCGTTACGAATATGCATGGGGACAGGGGCCGACGGCGTGAGCCGAGCCGCTTCCTGCGCAGCCTTCCAGGCGAGGTACACCCGGTTGCTCTTGGGGGCGGTGGCGCAGTAGACGGCCGCCTCGGCGATGGCGAGTTCGCCCTCGGGGGAGCCGAGAAACTGGTAGGCGTCGCGGGCCGCGATGGCGAGTTCCAGGGCGCGCGGATCGGCGAGCCCGATATCCTCGGACGCGAAGCGGACCGTGCGGCGCGCGATATAGAGCGGATCCTCACCGCCGGCGACCATCCGCGCCAACCAATACAGCGCCGCCTGCGGATCACTGCCCCGCAGGGATTTGTGGTAGGCGGAGATGAGATTGAAGTGTTGCTCGCCACTCTTATCGTAGCTCGGCAGACGCGTTTGCAGGGCCTGCGCCATGAGCGCTTGCGTGAGCGGCTTCGGCGGCTCGCCGGCGAGGACGACGGCCGCTTCTAGGACAGTGAGGGCGCGGCGGGCGTCGCCGTCGGACTCCGAGATCAATAGGGCGCGTGCTTGGTCTTCGAGCGTGAGCGCGCGACCGCCGTATCCGCGATCGGCATCGGAAATCGCACGGTCAATGAGTTCGCCAAGCGCATCGGGACCGAGCGGTTTAAGCACGAAGACGCGCAGCCGACTCAGCAGAGCGCCGTTCAGTTCGAAGCTTGGATTCTCCGTGGTGGCGCCGATAAGTGTGAGCAGGCCGCTCTCAACGTGTGGCAGCAGCGCATCCTGTTGCCCGCGATTGAAGCGATGGATCTCGTCCACAAACAACACCGTGCGCGCGCCAATGACGCGGCGCTTCTCGGCATCAGCAACAATTTCGCGTAGCCTGGGGATGCCGTCCGTGACGGCACTGAAGGGCACGAACTCCGCTTTCACGTGACGCGCGACCAGTCGCGCAATGGTGGTCTTGCCGGTGCCGGGCGGGCCCCAGAGGAGAATACTCCCCGTGTCCCCGCTTTCGATGGCGACGCGGAGTGGCTGGCCAGGCCCGAGCAGATGTGTCTGCCCCGCGACTTCGTCCAAGCTTCGTGGACGCAAGCGGGCGGCGAGAGGAACGTTCAGGTGCGTGGAGAACAGCGAATCGGCCATGGGGAAGAGCGAGGAGCGAAGAGATGAAGAGCGAAGTACGAAGAACGAAGAGCGAAGAACGAAGCGATGAAGGAGCGAAGGCAAGATCGAGAAGGTCTTCCCCTTCGACCCTTGGAACCTTAACCCCTCGCTCTTCGCTTTTCGATTTTCGATGTTCGCTCTTCGCTCCTCGCTATTCGCCTCGCTCCGCCAGCGCCTTCGCCAATCCACGCAAAGCCAGCTCATACCCTTCAGCGCCGAAGCCCGCGATGATGCCAATGGCGCCGGGAGCCAGCCACGAATGCCTCCGCTCCGGCTCCCTCGCGTAGATGTTGCTGAGGTGCACTTCCACGTACGGCAACTTCACGCCCGTGAAGGCATCGCGCAGGGCGAGGCTCGTGTGCGTCCACGCGCCGGCGTTCACCAGCGCGCCTTGCACCACACCTCGGCAGTTGTGAATGGCATCGAGCATGCGACCTTCATCATTGAACTGCGAGAAGAGCAGCGTGACGCCGAGTTCGGCGCCGACGACTTCGAGTCGGGCCTCGATTTCCTCGAGTGTCGTGGTGCCGTAAATTTCTGGCTCGCGAATGCCGAGCAGGTTGAGATTCGGCCCGTTGAATACCGCGATTCTCACTGCTTGAGCCCTTGAAGCCAACCGTGGAACTGGTCGAGGTCATCGTCCTCCCCCGGTGCGGCCGCGGATACGTCTGGCGCGGGTGCTGGCGCCGCCGGAGCGGCCGTGCCTGGCGCTTGGAAGAACTGGTCGAACTTGAGCATCTCCGAGGCGCGCGGCGCGGCGCGGCGCGCCGGCTGGGCCTGCTCGGCGAACAGCGCGTCGAAGCCGGTGCCTCCATCGGGGCCTTCGAAGCCGGCGACGCCGGCGAGCACTTCAGCGGCGTGTAAATCACGCACATCCTGCGCGGCACCGAAGAGCGCATCGAGCGGCCAGGCAGAGACGTGCTCGGAGATTGCCGTGACCGGCTCGGCCGGCGCGTCTTCATGCGCACTCGCGTCGGCGTGCTCACTCGCGACGGCCACCGCGACGACTGCGGCGGCCACAGCAGCACGACGTGCGAAGCCGCCAAAGAACTCGCGAGCACTGGGCCCCGCGGCGACGACTGGTGTAACGACCGGGGTCTGGCTTCCCTGCCCCGTCAGGCCGATATCGCCAAACGAGACGCCAGCCATCGCGGAATTGGCCGCGGCAGGCTCTGGCTCCTCGGCATCAATGGGCTCGTCAAACTCCGGCATTTCAGAATCCGCCGCGGCGGCAGCCGTCGCTGCTTCCGCCTGTTGCATCCGCTCGAGTTCCGTGAGCTTGGCGCGGAGTCCGGCGTCGTTCGGCGACTGCACGAGGAGTTGGCGGTACACATCCATGGCTTCGACGATGTGTCCCTGCTGCACGTACAAGGCGGCCATCGTCTCCGTGACGAAGGTCGGCGTGGACTTCGCCGTCACGGCGGGCGTCATAACTGGCGTCGGCTTGCTCGTCGCCGGCTCGTCGTCTTCCAGGCCGAAATCTGCGAGTAGCGGCAGCGAGGACAAGTCGGCCTTCGTCATCCGCGGCCGCGGCCTAGCACTCATCTCCTCATTGATGGCGTCAGATACGGACGCCGGCTCATCGAGCAACGGAAGGTCAGCTATGCCGCTGAGCGGCTCGACGGTGCCTGGCTCCACGTCCGGACGATCGAGGCCGTCGAGTGCGGCAACCGGCGGGCGCGTTGCGGAGGCCGTGTCGTTGTCGAGATCGGCCAGGGGCTCCACGACGTCGCTGGTGAACTCCGTGGCCTCGAGGCCTGCGATCGGCGAGACCTGCGCGCTGAAGTCTGCGAGCTCGAAGTCTTCAGCCGGGATTTCAGGCTCGGGCGCGGGCGGCGCGGCGGCAATCGTCGGCTCGAGGCCGAGCGGCGCGACATCCCCGGTCGTTTCTACAATGAGGGAATCGCTCACCGCGTCCATGTTGACAGTGGGAGCAGACTGCGCACTCACATCAACGAATCCGTACTCCGCGGCTTCCGCACTCGTGACGGGCGCAGCGGGAACCACGGGCTTCTCGGCGACGTCACCGGTCTCCGAGAATTCAAAATCGATATCGAGTAGGGACGCGCGCCGACTGGGGCGCGCGACTGGTGCATCAAGTGATGGCGCGGCCGCCACGGTGTCGGCGACACGCACCGCTTCAACCGCCTGCGTGGACGCCGTCGCGGTGTCGGCGTCTCGGCGATCACGATCAGCAAGTGCCTGGGCGTTGATGACTAGAGTGCCACCTGGGCCAGCAGGCTTCGCTACCGGCGCCGGCAGCGCACCGGGAGCAGGCATATCCAGATCAATCATCCCGACATCTGTTCCGCCACTAATACTCACAGACGACGCGACCGACACGAGGCCGCCGGCTGCTGTGGAGGGCCGCATGGTGGGCGTGTCGGCTGGCGCATCGCCGAGTCCCATCTGTTGCATGAGGTCGAGCACTTCGTCGTTGCGACGGTCGAGTTCGAGCACGCGCTCGTACCACTGCTTGGCGGCGGGAATGTCCCCGCCAATGCGCGCGATGTCGCCCAAGTGGCGCAGCGCAATGAGATTCTCGGGGTCAACCCGGAGGGCATTTTCGAAGGGCTCCCGCGCCCCCACGGTGTCGCCGGATTCAAAGAGAATCTGCCCGAAGACCACGAGGCCATTCATGTTGTCTGGCTGTTCGGGGACGTGCTTCTGGCAGAGCAGCAGCGCGCGGTCGAGGAACCCGGCCTTGCGGTACTCGTTGGCAAGCGGCGCGAAGAACCGGCGAGGGTTCTCGTGGTACCGCTTCCGCAGGTCCTCGATCCGTGAGTTCTCAGCCATCCGGGGGGGGGAAAAAGAAGGTTGGAAAAGCCTGGGGTTGCCCCAGTGTGAACTTACAAGACAGCGAGAGCCAGCGTCAATCGAAGTCTAAGCGAAGTCTACGTCTGGCTTGATTTTAGGTCAGTTCGGCGGCTAGGTTTCGGGGCTTTGCTATTCCCCCCTGCGGTGCAATTGATGCGCCGGGCCTGAGGGCCCCGCGCCGGTCCTGCTCCGCCGGTTCTTCTTTCATCTCGTCTCAGGATTCTCCGCCGTGCTTCAACAGATGCGGGGCGCTGCCAAGTTCATCTGGATCTTCCTCTTCGTCGCCTTCGTCGGCGGGTTCTTGCTTGCCGACATGTCCGGCCTCATCGGTCAGACAGGCGTGAGCACTTCGACCATCGTGGGCGAAGTGAACGGAGAAAAGATTCCCTACCTCACGTGGGAGAACCTGACACGCCAGCTCGTGCAACAGCAGGAGCAACAGTCGGGCCGGGCCGTGACCTTGGACGAGCGCCTTCAAGCAGAACAGGCGGCCTTCGACCAGTTGGTCTCGGACATCCTCCTTCAACAAGAGTACGAGCGTCGACGCATCCGGGTCACGGATCAGGAGATCATTGACGCTGCCAAGTTCTCACCGCCGCCGCAGTTCATGCAGGCGCCGGAGTTGCAGACGGATGGCCAGTTTGACCCGGCCAAGTACCAGCGCTTCCTGACCTCGCCGGCCGCGCGCCAGCAGGGCCTTCTGCGCCAGCTTGAAGACTATTATCGCACGGAACTGCCCCGCACCAAGCTCTTTGCGCAGGTGGCTGCTGAGACCTGGATGAGCGACGAGGTGTTGTGGCAGGCGTACAAGGATGAGCGCGACTCCGCCACCGTCTCCTTCGCGGCCTTCCGTCCGACTCCGGCGCAGTTCCAGGCCGCCGACGTCAGTGTGGCCGATGCTCGTCGCTACTACGAGCAGTACGAGGATCGCTGGGTCCGTCCGGGCCGCGCGGTCGTTTCCGTCGTTGCCATCCCCCGCACCCCAACGGCCGCAGATTCCGCGGCAACGCTCGCGCGCCTGCGGGCACTGCGCACAGAAATCTCGAGCGGACAGTCCAGCTTCGCTGATGTCGCGAAGCGCGAGTCGCAGGACTCCGTCTCCGCCGCGAACGGCGGCGACTTGGGCCGCGGCGTGCGGGGTCGCTTCGTGGCCGCGTTTGAGGATGCGGCCTTCGCGCTGCGTGCTGGGCAGATCTCCGAGCCGGTGAAGACGGACTTCGGCTGGCACCTCATTCAGGCCACCGAGAAGAAGGGCGACACCCTCGCGGTGCGTCACATTCTTCTGCGCGTGGCGCAGGGCGATTCCGCCGCCACAGCGACGGACCGAGCAGCGGACCGCCTCGCGAGCCTCGCAGCCGGCAATTCCGACCCCAAGAAGTTTGACGAGGCCGCGCAGGCGCTCTCGTTGCTCGTCACCCAGGTACCCGTGGTCGAAGGCCAGGCCGCGACATATGCTGGCCGCGGCGTGCGTGGCATCACTGGATTCGCATTCAGCGGGACGCGAGTCGGCGAGACCAGTGACCTCATTGACGACACAGATGGCTACTACCTCGTGCGTCTTGACTCGCTCGTCGAGGGCGGCAAGCAGCCCTTCGAGCGCGTGCAGGAGGACATCATTCAGGCGCTGAAGGAGCGGAAGTCCGTGGAAGGCGTGGTCAGCACGGCGGAGGCTCTTCTTGCCGACGCACGAGGCACGTCGTTGGAAGCCGCCGCCGTAAAGGCTGGTGTGCAGGTGCAATCCTCCGCGCCGTTCAATCGCCGCACGTTCGTCCCCGGACTCGGCTACAGCAACGAGGCCGTCGGCGCCGCGTTTGGCGCGCCAGTGGGCACGCCGGTGCTCGTCCGCACCATCGACGCGGTGTTCGTGCTTCGCGTTGACAACCGCAGTACCACTGATCGCGCGGATTTCGAGATGATCAAGACCATCCTGCGCCAGCGCGAACTGCCAGCCGCGCGTGAAGCGCGCATCCGCAGCTTCATTGATGCGCTGCGTCGGGATGCGAATGTGATAGACAAGCGGCGCGAAGTGAATGCGACGTTGCGGAGACAGGTGGTGGAGTGAACTAGGCATCCGTCCTTAGAACTGGACGGAAGACGGAAGACGGATGCTAATAGCGACAAAGCGCGGGGGTGAGCTCATTGCTCACCCCCGCGCTTTCTTGGCCGTCAGCATCCGTCATCCGGCTTCCGTCCAGTCTCTTACAGCAGTCTCTTCGGCTCCTTCGCCTCGCTCTCCTGCCGGCTCGTCACACGCTCTTCACCCGGTGGTAGCGACTCGCGCTCCGCTGGCTTCGCAATCTCCGCCTGCACCTCATTCATATTCTTCTTGAACTCCTTGATTCCTTTGCCAAAAGATCCCGCGATCTCGGGGATGCGCTTGGCGCCGAAGAGCAGGAGCACGATGACCAGACCAATCATCAGCTCGGTTGGGCCGAGTCCGAACATAGAGCCTCCTAGAACAGCGAACGCGCGATGAGGTAAGCGGCGAGGACCCCGACAATGCTCAGCAACGAGACGTCGAGCGCGATGGGTCCAAGGCCGAACTTTATGATAACCAAATCCACACCCAACGGACCGACGCTGGGGGTCACTCCGGTGGTGAGAAACTCCTTCACGGCCCCTGCCGGCAAGAACAACCGGGCGAACTGCGTCATGAACCCGCCGACCACGAATCCAATGGCGAGCACAAGGGCATGATACCCCGGCCGATGCTTGGCTGACCCCTTCAGTGACGACTGCCGCAGCTGGCTCACGCGCGCCGGTCCATCACGTAGGCGAGTGCATCCGCTAATGACTGCTTCACATCACTCTCCGGAATGTCCTTGAGCGCGCCCTCGGCCGCGGCGGCGAACCGCTCGCCCTCGGCACGGGCATACTCGAGCCCGCCGCACTCCGTCACGAGGCCGACGACTTCGGCAATGGCGGCGTCACTGGGTGTGGCGTCATTGAAGAGGTCTTCCACGCGAAGCCGCTGCGCACGGGTCATCTTGGGCAGAGCGTGAATCAGTGGCAAGGTGACCTTGTGCTCGCGTAGGTCATTGCCGCTCGGCTTCCCCGTCACCGACTCCGTCTCGGTGTAATCAATGAGGTCGTCGGCCACTTGGAAGGCCATGCCGATGCTCTCGCCGAAGGTGCGCATCTGTGCGCGAAAACGGGGCGCACCGGCCAACGCTCCCATCTCGCAGGCCGCGCCCACGAGTGAGGCCGTCTTGGCCCGGATGAGCTTCTGGTAATCGGCCTCGCTGAACGCGAGCGCGTCGAAGCTCGAGAGCTGACGCAGCTCGCCAACCGTCATATCGCTGGACGCGTTCGCGAATACCCGCAGGGGCTCCAAGTCGCCCAAGCGCACGAGCTCCGCCACAGCCTTGGCGAAGAGGAAGTCGCCCATCAGGACCGCCACCTGATGCGAGAAGAGCGCATTGATGGTGGGCTGGCCACGGCGCAGCACAGAATGGTCCACGGAGTCGTCGTGCACCACGCTCGTGAGATGGACGAGTTCGGCGACGGCGGCCAACGGCACGGCGCGATCTTCTGGCGTGCCTTCGATGCTCGAGGAGAGGAGCAACAGCGTGGGCCGGAACAGCTTGCCGCGCATTCCCTTCAGGTGCGCGTTGGCCGCCTCAATGATGTCGACGTCCGCCTGGATGATGCGCCACATCTCATCGGGGACGCGCTCCAGGCGGTCCTTGATGGGCGCTTGGATTTCCCGAAGCGATTCGGCCACCGGCAGTTGCACTCGAGCTTCGAGGGTCACGACAGTTGCTGCTCCACGGTGTTCAGGCGGTCGCCGATGTCGCGGAACTGAATATCCACGGCAAAGACGCGCTCGTAGTACTTCTTGGCGTCGGCAAACTGCTTCTGCTCTTCGGCGATGGCACCGAGCAAGTAGAGCACACCCACGAGGGCCTCCTCACCGGTACCCGGTTCGTTGAGCGCGCGCTGCATGATCGTCGCCGCCACGGCGAGTTGTTGCTTTTCGATGAAGCAATTCCCTAGCGCTTCGAACGTCCGAGCACGGCTGTTGGTGCCACGAAGGGCTTTTTGGAACTCGGAGATGGCCTCGTCCACGAGCCCCATTTCCTTGTACGCGACGCCCAGATCGTAATGCGCCTCGTGGTCTTCTTCGTCCACGTTCTCGGCTACACCGGCCTTAAAGGCGCGGAGCATGTCGGAGAAGTCTGCGGCTTCGTCGCCGGTGGGTTCTTTCTCTTCCACCACCATGCGCGTGTTCTTGGGCTCGTCGTCCTCGCGCAACCAATCGCCGAGTGACACGAACTCGTCGTCCGCGTCCTTCTTTATTGCGGCGGGCGGCGGTGTGATGGGGGCGACCTTCGGAGGCTTTGGCGCAACGCTCGTGGAGCGACGAGGTGCTTGCGGGGGCTCGGGCTGCACTTCGAGAGGGATGCTCTCGATGGCCGCCTGCGCACGGATGTCGTCCGGCGTGATATCGAGGACGCGCTGGTAGACCGTGCGTGCCTTTTGCGCTTGCCCGTCCGCGAGGAGGGCGTCGGCGAGCTCGAGGTAGGCCTCGGCCAGCTTGGCGCGATCGTTGGCACGGAACGCGAACTCCACCCGCTTCTGGTGGGAGCGGATGGACTTGGGTTCGAGGCGAACGATTTCCTCTGCAACCGAGCCAGCCGTGTCGAGGTCGCCTGCAGCCTCGAAGCCGCCCATCGCCTTCTCGAACTCGGCCATAGCTTCGTCGCGGAAGCCCTCTTCGAGGAGGGCCTCCGCGAGGTGACGGCGAGCGGCCCAGTTATCCGGTGACGCGTCAACAAGCGCACGGAGCGACTCCACGGGCCGCGGAGCAGAAGACGGTACGGCGACTTCGACGACGGGAATCGCGTCATCGAGGTTAATCATCGGCAGACTCTGGCTCGCGCGGGCCGCGAGCGTCGCCGCGCTGGGAACCGTGGGCGGCTCAACGTGCTCCGCCTCGACTGGGAGTTCCACCTCGGGCGCGACCTCGATCTCGAGCTCGTCCAGATCCATCAATGGCAAATCAGCGACCGGCGACGGCGCGTCAAAGTCTGGAATGTCTACCGAGCCCGAGTGCTCGACCTCGAGGAGTTCAAAGTCATTCGTCGACGCAGCCGCGACATCCATCTCGAGCGCTGTGGGCTCGAGCCCAATTGAGGGCTCTGGCTCGAGGAGCGGCAAGTCAGTGGGAACCTCGACCGCGGGCTCCAGATCAAGCAACGGAATATCGACGGACTTCTCCGCGGGCTCTTCGACGTCAAGGAGCGGGATTCCCGCAGATTTCTCTTCGGGTTCATCCACGCCGAGCATTGGCAGGTCGGCGACCGGCACTTCCTCAGCGAGGTTCGTCACCTCGAGCCCAATGAGTGAGCCACGCGGTGGCGGCGGTGCATCCGCCCCAAAGCTGGTGGACTCGATCATCAGGTCGTTGCTTGCCGCTACGGGCTCGGGCTCCGGCGCGGCTGGGCGCGCGGGAGCCGGCGTTGCGGGTGGCGTGCGCTTGGGCGCGGCGGGTACCAGGCCCGGCGGCGGTTCCAGCAACTCCAATCCCTTCACGGCCTGCGAGGCGCGCTTCACGTCCGCGATGGTCGTGCGGCCGGAGGGACGGCGCACCGGGGGCTCGTCACCCGTGTCGAGGAAGACAAGTCCACCACCGCCCACGGCCGCAGTGGACGTCGTGGCCTCTGGCTCAACCGTGGGATCGATTTCCTTAATCTTCGCGACAATCAGCGCCGCGGCGTCGGCGTTGCCGTCGGTCGTGGCCTGCGAGTAACCAAGCTGCAACTGGGTGATGGCCTCATCCTTGCGGCCGGCCTTCGCGAGTTGATCGGCGAGCATGATGCGCACGTCGTGCTGGTCGGGCACGAGGTCGGCGAACTCCTTCAGCGCGCGGAACGCTTCGTCGAGATTGCCCGCCTTCTGCTGGCGACTCGCATACTCCAGGAAATTCTGACGGGCGTCGCCCTTGAAGCCCTTCTCGGCGTGAATCTTCCCGAGCTTGTAGTAGATCACCATCCGGCCAGGCGATTGGCGGAGGATCTTATTGCAGAGCGCGATGGCAGGGTTGTAGAAACCACCTTCCGCGTATCGGTCTACGGCCTTCTCCCACAGATCCACGGCATCACCGACTTTGCCGGATTTCTGGAGCATATCCCCGACGCGATTGTACAGGGGGATATCAATGGTGTCCTCGTCACCGGCCTCGTAGGCCTCCACAATCTCGACATAAACCTCGAGGGCCTTGTCGATCTGCTTCTTGGCCTCGAGGTCTGCCGCCTTCTTCTTGAGCTTGACGATGTCGGCCATAGAGAGAACAAAGTTACCCGCCCAACCATCGGTGTGACAAGCGTTTGGGCTGTTTCTGAGCCCTCTGTGGCGGCGTGCTACGCCAAGTGTGCGGGCCGCCCCTCAATCCAGGTCGCTACGCAGCGTCTGTCGCCGTACCAATACGGGATCTCCCGGTGGTCCTGGACGTCAAAAAGTGCCACATCGGCGCTGAAGCCTGCGCCGAGTTGACCCGTGCTCCCAGCGAGTCCCACGGCGGCGGCACCGTTGACCGTGGCGGCCACGAAGGCCTCGGCGACGCTCAAGCGCAACTGGCTGACACCCAGTGTCATCACGAGCGGGAAGTTGACGGTGGGACTGGTGCCCGGATTGAAATCCGAAGCCAGAGCGATGGCGCAGCCCGCGTCGAGCATGGCGCGGGCCGGCGCCTGCTTGCTGCGGCCGAGAAATAGCATCGTGCCCGGAAGCAGCGTGGCGACGGTACCTGATTCGGCGAGGGCCTTGATGCCGAGGTCAGAAATCGCGGCAAGGTGGTCGGCAGACGTCGCGCCAATTTCCGCCGCGAGTTCGGCCGCGGCACCGTTCTCCAATTCATCGGCGTGCAGCTTGAGGGCGAGGCCATGCTCTCGGGCCGCCGCGAGGATGCCACGCGCTTCGGATGTGGTGTACACGCCGGGCTCGCAGAAGATATCGCAGAAGGCAGCGAGCTTCTCGCGGGCAACGGCGGGAATCATCTCTTGGATGAGCAGCTGGATATACTCCGCGCGCGAACGCGGCGCTTGGCGATACTCCAGCGGCACTTCGTGCGCCCCGAGGAAGGTGGGTACGAGGCGAATCGGCAACTCGGCGTTCAAGCGGCGAATCACACGCAGCGTGCGCAGCTCGCTCTCGAGCGAGAGGCCGTACCCCGACTTCACCTCGACGGTGGTGGTGCCGTGCGCGGCGAGCTTGAGCAGGCGCGGCGCGGCGAGGGCCACGAGTTCGTCCTCGCTGCGCTCGCGCAGGTCGCGCACAGAGCTGTGGATTCCCCCACCCCGCTTTGCAATCTCCAAGTAGCCCACACCGGCGGCGCGAAGCTCCTGTTCCTCATGACGAGGACGGCCGAAGATGGCGTGCGTGTGAGAGTCCACGAAGCCCGGCGTGAGCACGCCGCGCTGGCAGTCTACTTCGCTTGCATTGCGATAGGCCGCCCGCAATTCCGCGTCGCTTGCCACGGTGAGGATCCGCCCATCATCGCCCATCGCGAGTCCGTAGCCCTCCCGCACCACCGCGTCGCGCATCTCAGGGGCGCGGCGAGCCCGCGCGGGGCCGGCGCAGGAGACGAGTTGTGAGGCATTGAGGAGGAGGGTGGGCATTACGGTGACGCGACCAAGTCGCGAAAACGATTGAGCTTCAACGGCGCCTGCGCCTCACCGCGGCAGGCGTAGTAGCACAAGTCGCACTTGATGGGTTCGTAGCCCTTGTACGTGGACCAATGTCCGTCCGCGGGAAAGTCCGGGCACCGGCGCACGTGACCGTAGGGGTCAATGTGAATCGTGTCCTGCCCACTCAAGCATGGCTCGGTCATCTCGCCGCGGAGGTAGCGCGGTATGTTGGCGAGATAATGATCGGAGTTTGAAATGGTCCCGCGGCGGCGGCGCTTGAAGGCCAGCAGCTCTGCGACTAGCGCCTCGACGCGGGACATATGATCTGGGCCAAGTAAGTGGGTGCGGTTGCCATTCTTGGCGTCGGTATAGACGGAAAGGTTCATGCCGACGCGCATCGTCTCCGCAGCTCGCACGAGCGGCATCACCACATCGAGGTTGTCGTCCTTGATGACCGTGTTGAAGCGCACGGTCATGCCCTCGGCGCGGATGCGTTCGGCGACGGTGAGAATCTTCTGCGTAAGGCCGGGGATGCCACGCGCGGCATCGTGGCGCTCGTCGGGATAGTCGAGCGAGATGCTGAACTGCCCGATGCCAGCCTGCCAGAGGGAGCGGGCGCGCTCGAGGCTCAGCATGGCGCCGTGCGTGATGATGGTGGTGTACTTCGTGCGAATCGCGCGATCGACGGCACTCACGAGCTCCTCGAGGTCCGCGCGCAGCAATGGCTCGCCGCCGGTCCACGTAATGAGCATCGGATCAAAGTGCTTGGCGGCATCTACGAACGACTTAAGTTCGTGCGTCTTTCGGTCGGCCGGCGTCTTCCAGTAATCGCAGAAGGGGCACTTGGCATTGCAGCGCATCGTGACCTCGAAGTGCACGAGGACGGGGCGCTTGAGCAGGCGGATCTTGGCGTACTTGTAACTGAATGGGATCAGGTCCCAGGGCTTGTATCGGGTGCTTAGCACGGACTTGGGACGTGAGACGTGGGACGTGGGACGGGAGAGAACGGCAACCGCTTCACCACGAAGGCACGAGGGGCTCGGACGTGAGGCGGAACTCCGATGCGCCTCGGAACCCTTCGTGCCTTCGTGGTGACTGCTTTTTACCACTGGTCGGACATTGGAATCTTGATTCCCTTCCGCTTCGCGGTCTCACGGGCAATGTCATAGCCCGCATCCGCAT
This sequence comes from Gemmatimonas sp., assembly GCA_031414535.1. Taxonomy (GTDB): domain Bacteria; phylum Gemmatimonadota; class Gemmatimonadetes; order Gemmatimonadales; family Gemmatimonadaceae; genus Pseudogemmatithrix. Next base: position 16,363 of record JANNVQ010000046.1, on the reverse strand, counting down.
GGCGAGCGACGCCGATGCCGGGGTCGTTGGTGAGCACGCGCTCGAGGCGAATGCGCATCTCGGGCGTGCCGTCAGCGACGATAACCTGGCCAGCGTGCAAGGAGTTGCCGATGCCAACGCCGCCCCCGTGATGAAAGCTCACCCAGGTGGCTCCGCTGGCGACGTTGAGCATCGCGTTGAGGATGGCCCAGTCCGCTACAGCGTCGGTGCCGTCCTTCATGGCCTCAGTCTCGCGGAAGGGACTTGCGACGCTGCCCGTGTCGAGGTGGTCGCGGCCGATGACAATTGGTGCGCTCAACTCGCCGTTGGCGACGAGATCGTTGATGGCTACCCCCAGCTTGGCGCGGTCGCCCTGCCCGAGCCAACAGATGCGCGCGGGGAGGCCTTGGAAGTGAATGCGCTCGCGAGCCAAGGTGATCCAGCGCTTGAGATGCTCGTCGTGCGGAAACATTGCGAGCACCAGTTCATCTGTGCGAGCGATGTCCTTCGGATCGCCGCTCAAGGCCGCCCACCGGAACGGGCCCTTGCCCTCGCTGAACAATGGCCGGATGTACTCCGGCACGAAGCCAGGAATCCGGAAGGCATCGCTCAAGCCGGCGTCCATCGCGACGGTCCGGATGTTGTTGCCGTAGTCGAAGGCCACCGCGCCCTGGTCCTGCATATCGCGCATGGCCTTTACGTGCGCCACGGCGCTGGCAGTGGAGCGCTTAACGTATTCCTCAGGCTCAGCGAGCCGCAGGGCACTGGCCTCAGAGAGCGACATGCCGTGCGGTACGTAGCCATTGAGCATGTCGTGCGCGCTGGTCTGGTCGGTGACGACGTCTGGGATGATGCCGCGCTGCACCATCAGGGGTAGCACGTCGGCGGCATTGCCGACGAGACCGACGCTCAAGCCCTTCTTCGCCGCCTGCGCCTCGCGAATCCAACGCATGGCCTCATCGAGGTCGGCGGTCATGCGATCACAGTACCCCGTATCAAGGCGCTTCTGGATTCGCGTGGGGTCCACGTCCACACCCAAGATAGCCGCCTCGTTCATTGTAGCCGCGAGCGTCTGCGCACCACCCATTCCACCGAGGCCGGCGGTAAGCACGAAGCGTCCAGCGAGCGTGCCCCCAAAGTGCTTGCGCGCCACGGCGCCGAATGTCTCGTACGTGCCCTGCACGATGCCCTGCGAGCCGATGTAGATCCACGATCCCGCCGTCATCTGCCCGTACATCATCAAGCCTTTCCGTTCGAGCTCGCGAAAGTGATCCCAAGTCGCGAAGCGTCCCACGAGATTGCTGTTGGCAATGAGTACTCGCGGCGCGTGCGCGTGCGTACGAAACACCGCGACCGGCTTTCCACTCTGCACGAGCAAGGTCTCGTCCGCCTCGAGCTCACGGAGGCATTTGACGATGGCGTGAAACGAGGGCCAGTCGCGTGCGGCCTTGCCCGTGCCACCGTACACCACCAAGTCCTCAGGACGCTCCGCGACCTCAGGGTCGAGGTTGTTCATGAGCATGCGGAGCGCGGCTTCGGCCTGCCAGTTCTTGCAGGACAGCACCGACCCGCGTGGCGCGGAGACAACAACGGCTTTCGCATTGCTCACGAAGCGAACTCCCCCGCGGCTACGCCAACCGCGATGCTCTCGATGTCAGGCCCTAGCACGCGATCGTCACGTAACGCGGGAACGCGGGCGCGCACGGCCTCATAGGTCCGCTCCACACCCACGCCAGCTCTCAAGGGCCGCCTGAACTCTAAACCCTGCGCAGCGCACATGAGCTCAACCGCGAGCACATGCCGCACGTTGTGTAGCACGCGCCGCAGTTTGATGGCCGCGCCCATCGCCATCGGCACCACGTCTTCTTTGCTCCCGTCGGTCGGAATTGTATCCACACTCGCGGGGTGTGCGAGCACCTTGCATTCGCTGGTGAGCGCGGCGGCGGTGACCTGCGCCATCATGAAGCCGGAACTCACGCCTGCAGTCGCGGTGAGAAACGGCGGCAAGCCTTCATTCAAATCAGGGTGCGTAAGCCGATCCGTCCGGCGCTCGCTCATGACGGCGAGGTTAGTCATAGCGATGGCCAGTACGTCCATGGCCATGGCGGCCGCTTGTCCGTGGAAGTTGCCGCCGCTGAGCATCGTGCCGTCGTCGAAGACCAGCGGATTATCCGTCGCGGCATTGAGTTCCGGCGTCACGAGCGACTCGGCAAACTCGATGGCCTGAAGCACCGGCCCGTGCACCTGCGGCATGCAGCGCAAAGAGTATGCGTCTTGCACGCGCGAATCCCCGTCGCGGTGTGACTCGCGGATCTCACTACCGGCGAGGAGCGCCAACAAGCGTTTCGCGCTTTCTTGCTGGCCCTTTTGTCCGCGTGCGTCATGAATACGCGCGTCAAAGGCCGTCGGCGTGCCGAGCAGCGCCTCCAGCGTGCTCGCGCCGGCCGCCTGCGCGGCGTCCCAGCAGCGGCGGGCTTCAATCAGCGACAGCGCCGCGATGGCGGTGTGAGCCTGGGTGCCGTTGATGAGGGCGAGTCCTTCCTTCGGGCCAAGCGCGATGGGCGTGAGTCCATGCGCGGCCAACACTTCGGCGGCCGGACCACGGCCCTTCGGGTGATTCAGAAGACCCTCGCCCACTAGGCCGAGCGCGAGGTGCGCCAGGGGTGCGAGGTCGCCGCTGGCGCCAACGCTGCCCTGCTCCGGCACGTCGGGCCACAGCTGCGCATTCAGCATCGCACACACCAGCTCGACCAAGGCCGGACGTCCGCCGCTGAAGCCTTTGGCGAGGCAGTTAGCGCGCAGCAACATCATCGCCCGCACTTCGCGCTCCGGCAGGCGCGGACCGACGCCCGCGGCATGCGAGCGAATGAGGTTCACCTGCAGCTGAGCAAGTTGATCAGGCGCGATGGCAATGTCGCTGAGCTTGCCGAAGCCTGTGGTCACGCCGTACACGGGCTCCCCGCGGGAGGCGAGCTCCTCCACAATGCCGCGCGTCGTCTGCATACGTGCGCGCGCCGACGGAGCGAGAGCAACCGGTGCGTAGCGATCAGCCACCGCGGCAACGTCTGCGATGGTCAGGGAAGCGCCGTCGAGCTGGAGGGGGACGGTCATCGTTTATTGGGGCGTACGGGGCCAGCGGAGACTACGGAGTTATGGCGTACTTTCACTCGGCGCGCGGAACGAACGGTTTTGATACGGCAGCTTGATCTCGGGTTGCGCCTTGAGCGAGATGAAGAAGGTAAAGGAAAATGCGCCATTGGGGATGCGGTTAAAGCCAAAGACCGCGCGCCAATCGTGCAGGTCGCGCTGCAACGTCACCGTCTGTGCGGCAAAGTCCTTTTGCTCCACGTCGTAGCTCGTGCTCCAGGACGCAGACCACTTGGGCGTGAGATTGAACGAGGTCTGGAGCCCGACGTTCGTGCGCGGGGGGTACGCGATGCTGCTGCTGCCAACCGTGCCGGTGTTTGTCGGCGGATCGGTGGGGATTCGCTGCCGCGCCTGGAGCACGCAGAAGTCGTAGATGGGCAGGCCCACGAAACCCGCGCACTCGGCGAACGGATCGAACTGAATCACCCGACCACCACGCGCGGGGCGCGAGCGCTGCTGACTCACCGAGAAGCTGGCCTGGAAGCCCTGCGTGGTGATGGGCTGAATGGGATTCCGCGCCCGCGTGCCGGTGACTGCGCCAATGCCTTGGCGGTTTGGGTCCGCCGACGAGACCAGTCCGCCCCCTGTGGGATCAGCGGGCCGCTGCGGATCGTCAAGCCCAACACTCGACGCCGCCTTCGGCTGCACGCCGAACAAGCGCCCCACACCTCGTACGATTGCCGAGTTCTCGCCAATCTGAAATCCGAAGCGCACGGACTCGCGGTAGGGCTTGAACTCGGCGCTGTCGCTGAGCACGGACCCAAGGAAGAGCGAGTAATCCACGCCGAGATCAAAGCCTGGCAGCAAGTCCGAGCGGAAGGTGTAGCCGAGTCGGTCGGTGGCGAGGCCGGTGCGCCCCGTCGCGCGGGCCAACTCGAAGTCATACGTGATGGGCGTGAACTGCAACGAGGCCAGACGAATCTTGGTCCCGGTCTCCGAGGAATCATTAGGCGTGCGGAGCTTGGCCTCGAGATTCGTGGCGATGTTCAGTGAAACGCGATTCTGGGCGAGGCCACCCAAGTAGCCCGTGGTGTTCTTACCGAGGGCTTCGAGGAAGTCCGCGTTTACGGTAGCTCGCGGCGAGAATCCGTACGACAAACCGGGCGTAATGGAATGCCGCATCCGCTGCACGCGACCGATGCCGGGAAGCAGCGCAAAGAAGGTCGGCGAGACGCTCAGGCCGTAGCTCACACGCTTGTTTTGCGAGACCCACGCGCCGTTCGTGCGCTCCGAGCGAACCAGTGCACCAGCAGGATCCACATTCTCGAGCGAGATAAGCGGCGCGAGATTCCACGAACCCTTGAAGAACTGCGGCAGCCCCGCACGCAGCGTGTAGTCGGCAGTAGTGAGGTACGTGCGCGCGTAGACGCGGTCAATGAACTGCCCCGGGTTTGCCGGATCCGGTACCGTCTTGATTTCGGGGAAGTTGTTAGCCACCTCGGACGCACGCAGGTCGGCTTGGATCTGGAAGTCCCACACCTTGAACGGAAGCCCCAAGTTGAAGTTGCGATTGTAGGAATCGCGCTTGAGGCGGGTGGAATCGAGACCCGAGGGCGTGGTGAGATAGCGCCACGCAAAGTCACCCACCGCGTCAATGTTGAGTTGGGCGTTGGTCGTGTACGACAGTGAGGGCGTCACCACGAACCATTCGCCCAACGTCACAGGCCGCGAGGCCACATTGAGCGTTGGGAATGTGCGGTCCATCTGGTCGCGCCCCGGGTACTGCCGCTGGGTGGCACCAAGGTTGATGGAGAATGGCCCCTGCTGGCGCACGAAGTTGGCCTGCGACGCGATGGTGGCTAGCACCGCGTTGGGGTTCAAGGTGGTCTGCCGCTGGATGCGCGTATCCGTCACGTAGTTGACGTTGGTACTGAAGCGCGTGCGCGACGAGAACTCCTGTTGGTGCGACCAACTCACCGCGAGGTTCTCCGATCCACTGGAGAGCGTGTTCCGCGCCACCGCGACACCGCCATTCAAGAAGCGATCCAACCAGCGGTAATTGAAGCTTGCTTCGTACTGCGTCCAGCCGGGGTCATTGTCGGTGGCGCGAGCGGCAGAACGCCAGTTCATGGAGACGGTGGCGTCCATGTAATCAGAAATCGCGAAGTAGTAACCGAGGTCGCGAATGGTGCGGCGATACGTCGGCGAGTTACGCACAATCTCGGCGATGCCGACTTCTGGCGTCAGCATACCACTACGGCGTCCGCTGCGGATATCTTGGAAGATGAAGGGCAGCCACATCACGGGCACATCCTGCACGAACACGACTGCGGGGCGCGCGACGATGATGTTATTGCTAATACGCTTCATCTCGCGCGCGAGAAAATGAAAATGCGGCGTCGAGTCCATGCAAGACGTGATGATGCCGTCGCGCCCCCAGAAGGTGGAGCGATTCGTTGAGGAATCGGTGGCGAAGGTGGCACGATGCGCCATCACACGCCAATCGGCGCCGGAGTTAGCCACGGTCGAGACGTCCATCGTGCGGCCTTCGCGCGTCTCCACGTTATAGCTCATCTCCCGCAAGCCGATGATGTCCTCGCCGCGGGCCGGGTCGCGCAGGATGATGGAGTCGCCGCGCGCGGCGATAATCTTGGTGGAGTCGTTGTACACGAGGCGTTCCGACACGAGCACCGTGGCATCGCGCTGCACGCCGGCCTTGCTGGAATCGCGCCCACCGAGCGTCATCGTGCGCGTGGCGTTGTTGAACGCGACCGTATCTGCTTGGTAGCGCGTGTAGCTGTAACCCGGCCGCTTGAGCAGGGCCGTCATCATGGAGTCATCAGGTATCCACTTGAGCAAGTCGGCTTGCTGGCCGGCACTTGCACTGTCTCGTGGCGCGCGGCGGATCGTGTCGCCTGGCGCGCTTGGCGCGGTACGCGAGGGCGTGGGAACCCGTCGTCCACCGTCCCCGCGACCGGTGGGGCGATTCTGCGCCTGCAACAGTAGCGGCAACAAGAAGAGCACCGCGGCGAGCACGCGCCACGGCCCTCGCATCATACCGCTACCTTGCCGATGGACTCCGCGGCGCGGGCCCGGCGCATCTTGGCGCGATACACAAACCAACTCAACACGATGCTGACCTCGTAGAGACCATACAACGGCACGCCGAGCCAGAGCGTCATAATGATGAGGTCGCCCGGCGTAATCACGGACGCGACAACGAAGCTCCCCACGGCGGCATGCTTGCGATAGCGCGCCAGGGACTGCGGTGTAGCGAGACCGAGCATCGTGAGCGTCACGATGACAATCGGCAGCTGAAATGCACCGCCGAACCCCAGACAAATCACCAGCGCGAAGCCCACATACTCGCGCGCGGTAATCATCTGCGTCATTGACCCGCTCTGGAAGCTGAACAGCACGTCAAACATCGCCGGCATTGCGAACTTCACCGCCAGGAAAGCGCCCGTCATGAAGAGCAGGAAGGCCCCGACAATCACCGGAATGACGACGCGCTTCTCGTGCGCGTGCAGGGCCGGTGAGAGGAAGGCCCACGCCTGATACACCAGCATCGGCGAGGCGGTCGCGAGCCCGAGGCCGAAGGCCACCTTCAGGACGATAGCAACCGGATCGGCCGGATGCGTGTACACCAACTTCCCATCCGGCAAGAAGGGCTTGATTGGTGCGGCGATGATATCAATGACTGGGTAATTCCACACGAGCGCGAAGGCCAGCAGTGTGCACACCAGCAACGCGCCCACGCTCCAGAAGAGCCGCATGCGCAGCTCTTCGAGGTGATCCAGGAAGGGCATCTCGCCCGTGGAAGCCTGCTTGCTCATCGAGCGCTCCGGGACCGGCGCTGCCGGCCCCTCAGCCTACGGACGGCCGCGCAGGAACTCCTGCGCGAGAAGTGCTGCATCCGAGCGCGGATACTGCGCGGCGATCTGACGATACAGCACCATCGCTCGGTCAGTCTGACCAATGCTACGCGCGGCCGACGCGCGCTTGTAGAGCGCGTTGGGCGCCTGCTCGGAGCGCGGATACCGCTCCACGACGAGCGCATACACAGAATCGGCGTTGCGGCCGTTTCCGTCGTCGGACCACGACTCCGCGATGCCATACAAAGCCTGCGGGGCCAGATCCGAGCTGGGATGCGCCGTGAGCAACTGCGTGAACACGGCGCGCGCGGCCGTCATACTGCCGCGGCGAAGCTGATCCTGCCCCATCTGGTACAGTTGCGACGGGCCCGGCGTCGGCGGGGAGGCGGCAGCAGAGCTCGGCGTGCCAGGTGGGCGCGTCGAGTCCCGCGGTGTGGCTGGGGTTGCCAGCTCGGCCGCGCGTTGCTCCATTTCTGCCCGCAGTTCCTGAATACGGCGCTGGCTCTGGCCGGTGAGTTCCTGAATCATGATGAGCTGCTGCCGGATTGCCTGCAGGTCCTCGCGCGAATCATTGCGAAGACGGTTGAGCATGGCGCCGTTCGCGTTGCTGCTGTCCGTGATGATCGCCACCACGGCGCTGACCCGCGCGAGATCTGCGCCCACCCGTTCAATCATGCGCAGGATGGCCGAATCAGCGGCCACCTGCTCGCCCCGCATCGCCTTGATATCTGAATGGACGATGCGGAGGTCATCCCGAGTCGCGAAGCACGCGCCGGTCGTCAGGAAGACGACCGGCGCGAGCACGAGACGGAGTGTCCGTCGCCCAATCACGGGAGGCGGAGCGTCTCCCCACCAACGATGATCTCGAACTCATCGCGGCGGTTCTGCGACCACGCGGCCTCATCAGAGCCCATCGCAGCCGGACGATCTTCGCCGAAGCTCACCACGTCAATGCGGTCAGCGGCGATGCCGTTGTCCACGAGGTAGCGCTTGGCGGCAGCGGCACGACGCTGACCGAGGGCGATGTTGTAGGCGTCAGAACCACGCTCGTCGGTGTGACCAGCGATGCGGATGCGGACGTTGACGTTGGTGCGCATCAAGGGGAGCTTCGCGTCGAGGATGGCGCGGGCTTGCGTGGTGAGGGTGGACTGGTCGAGGTCGAAGAAGATCTTCGAGGCGAAGGCTGCACGCGCGGACGCCATGGCCGAAGCGGCCTCACGACGGACGCGCTCTTCAGCTTCGCGAGCGGTACGGGCAGCGGCTTCACGCTCGGCGGCGGCACGAGCCTCGGCCTCACGGCGGGCACGCTCAGCGGCCTCGGTCTCGGCGCGCGCGCGGGCGGCGTCAATGGAGTCCTGGTTCACGGCCGGCATCGGAAGTGGCGGCGGCGTCTTGGACGGGCAGGCGGACATCACAACCACAGCGGCCGCGAGCGTCGTAAGCATCGGAAGGCGGGAGTTCATAAATCGGACCTCAAAAAGGGTGACTACAACGTGCTGCAAATGGACAACGAAAGAACAACGAAAGAACAACGAAAGAACTACGAGAGAATGACGAGCAAGGACCTTAGGGTGTTGCAATCAAGCGCGGTGACCAAGCGCCCATTCGAGCCGGGGCTCCGGTTGTGAGTTGACGCATGCGCCCGGATTCCGTGTCGAGTACCCACATCTGACGCGAACCGCCGCGATTCGACGTGAAAACCAAGTGCCTGCCGTCTGGTGACCAAGACGGCTGCTCGTTGATGCCTTCGATGGTATGCTGCTTTACAGACCGGTCCCGCAGGTTGATTGTCGCCACTTGAAAGCGGCCTTCAATCTGCGTCTGGAAGGCCACAGAACGGCCATCAGGCGCCCAGGAGGGATCGGACCGATACGACTGGTCGCCGAAGCCCGTCGTGGTTAACCACTGCGGGTTCGTTCCATCTGCGTCCGTAATATATATCTCCGGGCGCCCCAGCCGCCCAGAGGTGAACGCGATGCGACGACCATCCGGCGAAAATGTGGGTTGGACGTTCTCGCTGCCCCGCCCAACCGTAATCCGCACGGGGCCTTCCCCGCCCTGTAGCTTCACCGACCAGAGGTCCGATGCATCGCTCCCATAGGCAAAGACCACCGTCTTGCCGTCGGGCGAAAACGCGGGCGTGAGGTTGACGCCGATATCAAACGAGACCCGACGCGCGTTGCCAGTGAGGAGTTCGCGCACATACACGTGCGAGCCATCGTCCGCGTAGCTCGAGTATGCAATCATACGGCCGTTCGGGTGCCAGGCCGGGCTGAAGCCGGACGACAGGCCGGGAATCTGTCGCACGTTCGCGCCGTCGGCGTCCACGGTCCACAGCGTACCGTTGCGGTTGAACATGATGCGCGTGGCAGCGATGCCCCGAACACCCGTAATCCACTCCTCGACCTCATCGCTCACGTGGTGCAGCGCCATACGCCACTCCGCGGAGAGGGGCTCGGACGTGATGCGCACGTCCTTTTTTTGCAGTACGCGCGCTGCACCGACTTCGTGCAACTCAACGTTGACCCCACCGCCCATGGCCTGACTCACGCGTAGCACGGCAGCCGCACCGAGGCGGGAGTACAACTGATAATTGAGTGGGCCGTTGACGGGAGCCCCAGAATCCGGCGCAATTACGGAGACGCGGTCGCCGAAGTCGAGATCACGTGCGAGAATGGCACGAATGCTGTCGTTGTACGGGCCGGTGACGGGCAGCAGATACACCGCCGGCCGAGTGCCTGCCGTGTAGGTGAGACCTATGCGCACGCCAGAATCCTGCGCGCGAAGTGCGGGAGCCAGAGGGGCCACGAGGGCCACGAGGGCCACGAGGGCCATTGCGCGAATCGTACAGCGGAGCACTCGCGTCATCGCAGGCGTGCGGGGTCGAAGGAAAACGTCACCGGGAGGATGTCGTCAGAGAAGTCAGCGGGCAAAGCGCCAAATCGCCGGGCCGCGGCTTCGACCGCACCCTGGGCTTCGAGGTCAAATGCAAAGTTGCCGCTGCTAGAGATGAATCGAAAACCGGTCACCGAGCCATCGCGCCGGATGAAGAAAAAGACTTCAGCCTTCAGGGCCCCGGGATTGCGGGGCCTGAAGTTCAACGCCACCTGGCGCACGATGTTTTCTAAGTACCCCGGAAATGGAAAATTGATCCCTTCCGTGCGCACTGTTGCCACATCTGTGCCCGTATTGCCCGTAGCACCACTGCCAGCCGTCGGCGCCTTCGATGCATCGACGCGTGTGGTGGACTTCTCAACAACATTCGGCGTCGCGCGTGTGGGCTCCCGACGGCGCGTGGGTGGGTTGATGGGCGCAGTTTTTACCGGCTCGGCCGTCGAGGCCTTGGGCGGCGCGGGCGCCGTGGGCTCGTTGGCTGGCGGATTCTCGCGCACCACGCCCATCTGCCGCTCGCCAGGCGGTGCACCGACCAGATCCACTTTGTACATCGGTGGCAGCGCAGCCTCCGGCGCGGCTTTCCACACCACGAAGGGCAGCACCACGGCGACGTGCAACACGACTGAGAGCACGAAGGCGCCGCCAATCCCCCCGGTGGGCCGCTGCACGGCACTCAACGGTCCAGGTCCTCCGGCTCGGCAACGAGACCGATGTTCCCCACGCCTGCACCACGCATGATGGCCAGCACCTCAACCACGCGGCCGTAGGGGACGCCTTGATCCGCGCGCAGGTACACACCGGCGCGGCCGGACTGCTCGGCCAACGTGCGAAAGCTGCCGCGGAATTCGCCCAGCGAGAGTTCCACATCATCTGCGAAGATGCGGCCATCGCGAGTGACGCTCACCACGAGTGCGGTGTTGGCGTTGAGCGGACGGGCGGCCGCCCGTGGCAACTCCACGTCCACGCCGCCCTGCATCATTGGCGCCGTGATCATGAAGATGATCATCAGCAGCATCATCACGTCAATCAACGAGACGACGTTGATTTCCGCGAGCAAGGGCGTACGATCACCGCGACCGCGACGCCGCATCCTAGAGCCGTCCCTCGCGCGCCATCAGGGCAATCACTTCAGTCCCGAAGCCCTCCAACTCGCCATCAAAGCGGTTGAGACGCGCCGCGAAGATGTTGTAGCCAAAGTACGCGGGAATCGCGACGGCCAGTGCCGTCGCCGTCGCGATCAGTGCCTCGGCCACGCCCGGCGCAATGGCCGCAAGGTTACCCGAGCCGCCGCGCGCCACGCCAAGGAAGGCCTCAATGATGCCCAGCACGGTTCCGAGTAGCCCCAAGAGCGGCGACACCGAGCCGATCATCGCAAGCGTGGGAATCCAGCTTCCCAGGCGCTCGCGCTCGGAGTTGGTCTCGGAGTCCAGCACGAGGCGCAGAGCCTGTACCTGCGAGGCGGAGAGTTGCGCGGGCTTTCCGTCTTCTCCGCGCACGAGGCCCGTCTCCTGCAGGAACTGCAGGGCCCGCTGCAGCACGCGCGTGTACGCCGAGGGCTTGGAGCGCTTGGCCAGCGAAGCGACGGCCTCGAGCTTGCCGCCCTTGTGGAACTCCACGAGGAATTCGCGCCCAGACTTCTCGGCACGATGGAAGGCCAACCACTTCGTCAGCATCACCGACCAGGAGAGCAACGAGAGCACCACGAGGACAACGAGTACGACCTTTGTCTCGTCGCTCGAGTTCAGAATCAGCTCAAAGCGGGTGGAGGGAATCGCGGACTTGATCTGAAAAAAGAGCATCAGCGTTGGGCAAACCAGGCAAAGGTCTTGGCGAGGCCATCTTCGAGCGTGACTTCAGGCGTCCAACCAAGCACGCGCCCTGCCTTCTCGATACTCACGACCGAGCGGCGTTGTTCCCCCGCACGAGCCGGCGCGTGTTGCAGCGGAGCCGAGCGTCCCGCCGCGCGCATCAGCACGGTGGCGAGCTCAATCACGGAGGTCTCGCGACCAGTGCCGATATTGATACCGCGTTCGTCCACGCGAGCGGCGGGCATCACCGCCCCGTTTGCCGCGAGGACATGGGCACGAGCCACATCACCGACATAGACGTAGTCGCGCGTCTGTCCGCCATCGCCGTACACGGTGAGCGGAGTTCCCGCGATGAGACGCTGGCAGAAGATGGCCACGACGCCGGCTTCTCCATGCGGATCCTGCCGCGGGCCAAACACGTTGGCAAAGCGTAGCGCCACGTAGTCGAGCCCGTGGATGCGCGCGTAGTACGCGAGGTAGAGTTCCACGGCGAACTTGGCAATGCCGTAGGGACTCTCCGGATTCTTTTCGTAGGTCTCAATATTCGGCGGCTCGACGAAGTCGCCGTACACTGCGCCGCCCGTGGACGCGAAGATGACACGCGTCGCGTGGCCGCTGGCTCGCACGGCCTCGATCAGATTCAACGAACCGCGAATGTTGACGTCGGCGTCGAAGGACGGATCGGAGACGGAGCGTCGGACATCCATCTGCGCCGCGAGATTGCAGAGCAGGTCGAACTTCCCTTCACGCACGAGCTTGGCAGCCTCGGCGGAGCGAATGTCTGCCTGCTCAAAATGCGCGGCAGTCGGGACCTGCTCTCGTTTGCCGCTCGAGAGGTCATCGAGAACTGTTACGTTCCATCCATCGGCCAGCAGAGCGTCAGACACATGGGAGCCAATGAACCCGGCTCCTCCGGTGACAAGTGCACGTTTTTGAGTCATGCCCAAAACTAGCCGACAGATGCGGCTTTACACACCGGGGCAGCAGCGCCTCAGGGCATCTTGCCAGAGAGGCGTGCGGCCATGCCCCTGACAATCCCACCATCGGTCTGGCTAATGATGATTGCGCTGGCACCCCAAGGGGTGACGCGCGTGACCTGCGCAATCGCGACGTCCTGCGTTGGAAGCACCGAACCGTCGGCCGCGATGTTGCCTGGCACCTGGAGGGTCAGTTGGTCGCCTGGCACTACACCGTCGCTGGCCTTCGCCCCGAAGATGATCTGGTGGCCCACCGGCGGCAGCACGGGATTACCGTAGACGTAGGTGATGGTCGTGGCGAGGCCGAATTCAACGCGCGAGGGGAACACCCCTGGCGCGATGGAGAGAGTGTCCAGGGGCATGATGGCCTGACCGGCAAACACATCCTCAAACTTGGCAAGCAGCACCGCCTGCGCGCGCCCGCTCACGGCGGGCCTCGTCACCTTCACGATCCCGGTCGGCACCACAACGCGCCCCTGCCCCTCGATGGTCGGACCATACCGGAACAACAGATAGCGATCATCCACGTTGCCGGCCGAGCCCTCCGGCACACGCACGTAGAGTTCCTCCATGTACTGGATGGGACGCTCGGTGTTGTAAATGCCAATACCGTCCGTGGAACTGCCCTCCGTGACCTGGCCTGCACCCTTCACCCCGGATGCGTCCCACATGAAGGGAGCCTGCAGATAGTCTCCCGTGCGGACGGCGGATGCGGGGTCCTGAATGCGAAGTGCCCTACGCTCACCGCGGACGACGCGGAAGCGATCGGGATTGAAAATGGTCATCGTAGGCACCGGAAGCGGCGCCTGCTGCGGTGAAAGGGTGTCCGACACCATGGATGTATCGGCGTTAGACTGGCCAGTTTGGCCGACCTGTCCCGTTCCAGTCGCGTCGGCTGGCGTCCCTGCCGTGGAACTCACATCGCCCGAGATGACAATCACCTGATTGGGATAGATGAGGTTCGGGTCCTGAATGGTGCTCTGATTGCGCCGATAGATCTCCGGCCACTTGAATGGATCGCCGAGGTACTGCTGGGCGAGATCCCACAAGGTGTCGCCCGTTTTCACGGTATGCGTCCGTGCAGCCTCGCCCTGAGCGGCAGCGAGAGCCGGGGTGATGGCGAGGAGGACGAGCGTGGCGGAGAGCTGACGGCGAATCGACATGGTGCGAAGCCTGTGTGAGACGTATGACGGATGACGGATGCCAAAAGCGTTCCGGTTTCCGACGGTTTCTGCCCGCCCCAGCGAACATGGGACGGACCTTGGGCTATCTCAGCGGAGGACGAGCGGGACTCAGAAAGTGCAACACCGGGGGCTGGGACGGAAGCTCTAATATGGATGAGGGGTGGGAGCCCGCAGGCCCCCACCCCTCCTGTAGCAGCCGTCATCCGTCCTGAGGCGAAGCCTCAAAACGGCAGATCGTCGTCCCCGTCCATGGCCTCTGGGAAGTCCGAGAAACCGGCCTCCCCGCCCTTGGCGCCAGACGCCGCCTTGGCCGGACGCGAGGACTCAAAACCGCCCTCTCCGCCCTTTCCGCCGCCGAGAAGCAGGATTTCGCGCACATTGATCTCGGTGATGTAGCGCGTCTGCTTGTCCTTGTCCTCGTACTGACGGTACTGGATTTCGCCCTCGACGAAGAGCTTGTCGCCCTTCTTGACGTAGCGCTCGATGACGTCGGCGAGGCCTGAGCCCTTCGTCTTGCCGTTCCAGGCGACGCACTTGTGCCACTCCGTCTTCTCCTGCTTCTCGCCGGATGCCGAGGTCCACTGACGCCCAGTGGCGAGGGAGAACTGTGCAACCTTACTGCCATTCGAGGTGGTCTTCACTTCCGGATCGGCGCCGAGGTTGCCGATCAGGGTGACCTTGTTCAAGCTGCGGCTCACGTGGCCTCCTGGTATGGGTCAGTCCGCGTGGTCACCATACCGTGGCCCGGGGACAATCTGCGCATCGCGTCACTGCGTGAGGAATCTAATCCGTGCAGGCCTTCGTGCCATCACCGCAGCATCCTCTTCTGGCTTCTGGTAATACGCCTTGCGCCGGGACAGCTCGGCGAATCCGTAGCGTCGGTAGAGGGCGATAGCCGGGGCGTTGGATACGCGCACCTCCAAGAACACAGTGGTGCGCTCCAACGCCCCCACGTGATCCAAGAAATCCGCCAACAGTCTCGCGCCCACACCCGAACGCCGCAGCGCTGGGTCCACGGCCAGATTCGCGAGTTCGGCCTCCTCATCAATGCGCGAGCCAACCCAATATCCGACCAGCTTTCCATCGCGCTCGGCCACGCGGCAATGCTCGGCCGGTGGGGTGACCAGGTTATAGAAGTTCTCTGGCTCCCAAGCATCTGCGAAGCTGGCCTGTTCGATTGCGACGATGGCCTCGAAGTCCTCGGGTCGCGGTCTCCGAATGATGAGTTCGCTCGCGCTCATGCGAGCGGACGGCCATGCGCCGCCTCCCACTTCACCTGCGCTTCGGCGAGACGACCATAGACCGGCTCCCAACTGGCGAGGTCCACCGGCCCAGAGGCCAGCACGATCCCGAGGGAATGCGTGACGTGACGCGCGTGCGGGCGCGAGATTAGCGCCTCGTCAGGGCCAATCAACGTGGCCGTGAGGTCGGCGGCGCGCTTGATCAAGGCACTCGTTGCAATCACCCCGAGCTGTTCCACGCTGAGCACCTCACCACCGGCCGCGCGGCTCACCAGCGCGGCGTAGCGCTCGCCTCGAAGTGCGTCCAGCGTGACAAGCCAACGCGAACTTGCGGCGTACTGGCGGACGTCACTCACGGCCACGAGTGCGAGCGAGGGCACCGCGTACAGCGCGATACCACGTCCCTGACAGATTCCCTTGGCGATGGCACCAACGACTCGAAGCGCCGTGAAGCTTCCCGGTCCCGCGCCCACGATCAATTGCTGCGCGCCATCCAGCGTGGTACCCGCACGCGCGAGGGTGTCGAGAACCGCCGGAAAGAATCGTTCTTCCTGCTCGCTGCGCATGACGACGTCAGCCTCGGCGACGACTGTGCCATCACGCAGCACGGCAATCGTGCCATTCCCCGCCGCGGCATCCATGACGAGTGTGATGCCCGCTAGACCCACGTGAGTCTCCGGAGGTCGGGCTGCGAAGGCACGTACTCAAGATGCACCTGCGCGGCATAGGACGGCAAAGCCGCAGCGGCGCGCTCTGGCCACTCCACGAAGATGATTCCATCCAAGCGGAGAATGTCATCCCAGCCAAGCTGCACGAGTTCGGACGCGTCGCGCAGGCGGTACCAGTCAAAGTGATGCACAGGCCCGCGCGGGGACCGATACTCGTGCACCAAGGCATAGGTGGGACTCGTCACGTCGTCGGTGACGCCAAGCGCCTTGATCATTGCCTGAGCCATCGTCGTCTTCCCCGCACCGAGCTCGCCGCGCAGCGCAATCACCGCCGGCGCCTCGAGCGAACCGCCAAACGCGCGGGCCCACTCGAGAAGCTCAGGAAGCGTCAGTTCAACGCCGAGCACGCGGAGTCTTCTCGGCGCGTTCACCCATCGCCGCCTTCAGGTCAAAGAGCTCATCGCGCAAGCGCGCTGCGGATTCGAAATCGAGATTCTTGGCCGCCGTCTTCATTTCCTCTTCGAGTCGCGTCACTAGGCCGGGTAAATCATCGGTGCCATACGCCCGCTGCGCCTCGGCCACCTTCTTGTGCTTCTTGCCCCGCGTGCGTTCCGCGTCGCGCTCGGTGCTGCCGTCGCGCGCATCGGCC
>JANNVQ010000045.1:0-68618 GCA_031414535.1 Gemmatimonas sp. | reverse complement strand
GTGGGCTGCCCCCCTGGCGTGTATTATTTTTGTTCTTCCACCCCCGGCCGAACGCGTGGGGGCCGGTAACGCCGCGGCCCCCTCTCGTAAATACTTATACAGCAATGACTTAGGCTACTCGTAGCGGAGCGCAGTGATTGGATCCAAGCTTGCTGCGCGCCTCGCCGGATACACGCCGAACACGATGCCGACGAATGCCGAAAACAGGAAGGCCATCGCCACGGACGACGAGCCCACTTCGGTGTTCCAGCCCAAGAGCTTGGTGAAGGCAATCGCACCACCGGCGCCGACCGCGATGCCAATGGCACCGCCTACAAGGCAGAGCACGATGGCTTCAATCAAGAATTGGAAGAGAATGTTGATGCGCGTGGCGCCGAGCGCCTTGCGAATACCAATCTCGCGCGTGCGCTCAGTGACGGACACCAACATGATGTTCATGATGCCGATGCCGCCGACGAGCAGCGATACGGCCGCGATGCCGGCAAGCAACATCGTGAACACCTGCGTGGTCTCGCCCAGCGTGTTCAGAAAGTCTGCTTGATTGCGAATCTGAAAGTCATCTGGGCGATCAGGCCGCAGCTTGTGCTCGCGGCGTAGAATCTTCTGGATTTCCGCCATCGTTTCGGGAATCTCAGCTTCGCTGGGAGCGAGCACGGAGACGGAACGCAGGCGATTCGAACCCATCACGCGGAAGCGTGCGGTCTGAATCGGGATGAGCACCTGGTCGTCGGGATTGTTGAACGGCGAGGCCTGACCCTTGGACTTGAACGCGCCGACCACGAGGAACTGAATGCCGCGGATGCGGATGTTCTCGCCGACAATGCCATCAGCAGTTTGGAGACCGAGGTTCTGCCATACCGTGGGGCCGACCACCGCAACGCGCTGGCGGCTCTCGTCTTCACCGGTCGTGAAGAAGCGGCCGGACTCCATCTCATACTTGCGGACCTCAGGATAGTTGGCCGTCGAGCCAACGACCTGGGTACCGGCGTTCTTGTTCACGAACTGAATCTGCAGACTGGACGACATCTCTGGCTGCACGGCGCTCAAGAGCGTGCCACGATCAGCGAGCGCCTGTGCGTCTTCCATCGTCAAGCGGGTTCGTACATCAAAGGACATCACGCCACCGGAGCGAGCTTGACCCGGTGACACGGTGAGCAGCGTGGTGCCGAGCGAGGAAATGCGATCGTTGACGGCCTTCTGGGCGCCGCGTCCGAGCGCGACCACGGCAATCACGGCGCTCACGCCAATCACGATGCCGAGCATCGTGAGCAGCGAGCGCAGCTTGTTCGCGCGGAGTGCGCCGAGTGCGACGCGAATGGTTTCGCCAAACAGCATGGCTGATTACCTCGGTGGGCCGCCGGCACCTGCCGGACGACCACCGCCTGTGGCGCCACCGCCGAGCGGCGAGCCGCCGCCGGTCATCGCGCGGAAGCGATCGTTGTTCTCCTGACGCTGCATCTGGAGGGCCGCCGCGCTGAGCAATGCAACGCGGTCGCCTTCCTCGAGGCCGGAGAGCACTTCGGTATAGTCGTAGTCAGCGACACCAAGGCGCACCATGCGTGCTTCGTAGGTGGAGTCGGCGCGTTGTATGAAAACGAGGCCCATGCGGGAACTGCCACGGCCACCGCGCGCGCTGGCCCCACCCTGAGAGGCACCGGGAGCGGCGAGCGCACGCGCGCCACTACGAGCCGGCGTCGGCATTCCCGCAGCGGCAGGAGCGTTTCCGCTTGGAGCGGCTCCGCCCTGTGCCCGCATCGTACAAGCACGAGCCACCATGGCATCCACGCCGAGTTCGGTGTAGGCGGCACGACTGGCCGTCATCACTGCTTGGCGATCTGCATTCGGGTCACGCATCTGACGGCCGAGCGAATCAATGCGTGCGGCGACAGCAGGCTTCGCCGTACGTGCATCGGTCACGGCCTTGCACTGCGCGTCGGTCACGTCGGGCATCTGGAAGCCACCCTGCGGGCGGCCGCCCTGACCCTGCGGTGCAGGCTGCGCGGAGAAATCCGCGAAGCCGGGGCGCGTCATCGTCTGCGGCGCACCACCACCACCAGCACCGGCCCCAGGCGCGCCCTGCGGACGGCCAGCGGCGCCGGGCATTCCACCACCACCCATACCACCACCACCCATCGCGGAGCGGAGCTGTGCGGTCACGCTATCGGGATTGAGACCAAGAATGACTGCCGCCTGCGCCGCCTCACGCACGGAGCGAATGGCTTCGTTCGGGACGGCGATGACGTTCTCGCGGCGGTCGGAGATGACGCTGACTTCGCCGTTCATGCCTGGCAACAGCAGGCCGTCACGATTCTCGAGCGAGATGAGCACGGGGAACATGGTGACGTTCTGCTGGACCACGGCCTGCGGTTCAATCTTCTCGACGGTGCCGCGGAAGACGCGCTCGGGGAAGGCATCCACAATCACGGTGGCTTCCTGACCTGGCGAGACGCGGCCGATGTCGGTCTCATTGACCATCGCGCGGGCCCGTACCTTCGTGAGATCGGCCATCTTGACGATGGTCGTGCCGCCACCGACGGCGCTGGTGCCCGACTGAATGACTTGACCAAGCGCGACCGGCTTTTCGATGATGGTACCGGTTACCGGTGCCACGACGCGCGCGTCGTCGAGGCGCTGTTGCGCGAGATCGAGGTTGGTGCGGGCGCGCACGATCTGCGAGAGAGCGTTCTGGTACGTCAGTCCGGCCTGCTCGTTTTCCTGCGCGGTGATGATCTGGCCGCGGAAGAGATCGTCCGAACGCTTCTTGTTCTGCTCCGCGACCTCGAGTGACTTCTGCGAGGCTTCGAGGTCCGCCTTGGACTGGTCGAACTGATTCTGGACGTCGCGGGTGTCGAGTTGCACGATGAGCGAGCCCGGGCGTACGAGGGTGCCCGTCTCGACGGGCATCTCGATGATCTGGCCCGACGCGCGGGACTTCACCTCGACGACGTTGATGGGCTCGATGATGCCCGTGGCCTCAGCCTGCACGATGATGGTGCGGCGCTCGACGGCAGCGGTTGTAATCTTGAGCGGCTGCGCGGTCTTCTTGCCACAGGCGGCGATGAGGCCGAGTGCGGCGATGAGAGCGAGCGAAAGGCGGCGGGGGGACACGGAAACCTCTAGATAAGAAGAGCGAGGAGCGAAGAGCGAGGCTGAAAATCGAAGAGATGAGAAGCGAAGAACTGAAGAACGAAGAACGAAGAGCGAAGGACGAAGAGTTACTGTAGGTCGCGGCCGATGAGGGCTTCGATTTGCGCCTTGGCGACGCGGGCGTCGAGGCGGGCCTGAATTAGGTCGCGGCGGGCTTGGTCGAGCGTGGTCTGTGAATTGAGGACGTCGAGCAGTGTGGAGGCGCCGAGGGCGTAGCGCTCCTGTTGGACGCGCAGGTCCTCTTCGCCAGCGGCGACGCTGGAGACTTGGATCTGCACGCGGACTTCGGCCGTGCGGAAGGCGCCGAGCTGCTGGATCATCTGCTGCCGCGCGTTGAGGCGGGCGTCGCGTAGTTGGGCTTCCGCGTTGTCGAGCGAGATGCGGGCGGTGAGACCCTGCTGCTCGCGATTGAGACCGTTGAACAACTGCCAGCCGACGTTGTAGTTGGTGCGGGTGCTGTTGAGATCCCCGTCGCCCCAAATCTGGAACTCGCCGGGGCGGCCGCTGAAGCTGCGTGACATCGTCACGGAGAGGCTGGGCAGGTACTGCGACCAAATAGAACGGTTGCCTTGCTTGGCGGCGACTTCGTTGGCCTGCGCCTGCAGCACGGCCGGGCTGCGGTCGCCCATCGCGAGAAGCTCTGCGTCCGTGAGCGAGACGGTCTCGCTGGCCTCTGTCGAGGGGTCGGCGGTCACCAGCGTCTCTGAGCCGATGAGCCGCGACAGTGCGGCATTGGCGTTGGCCAAGCCGTTCTCAGCCGTCAGAATGGCGAGCTTCGCGTTTCCGACTTGAATGGAGGTCCGTAGCGAGTCAGAGCGCGTGGCGGCGCCGGCCTGCACGCGTGCTGTGGACGCACGGAGCTGCTGTTGTGCAGACTCGAGTTGGCGTTCGGCGGCAGAGCGTTGCTCACGCGCCGCGAGGACGGCGTAGTACTGCTGCTTCACCTGCAGCGATGCGGCGAAGTCCTGGGCGACGTCGGCGGCTTCAGCGGCGTCGAGCTGCGCGCGGGCCTGCTGCAGCTGGAAGAGGCGTGCGCCACCGCTGAAGATCTGAAACTGCGCACTTAAGCCGTGGTTTCCGTTCCAGTCCTGACTGAACGGACGCGGGACCGAGATGAAGCTGCCGGGGTTCGCGGGATCGGGAACCTGCGCAAGGTTGAAGCCCTGCGACTCGCTGAGGCCGGCGCTGAGATTGACTGAGGGGAGAAAGGCGGCATAGCGCTGCCGCACCGCTCCGGCGTTCTGACGGATGGTATTGCGCGATTGCACCGATGCCGGCGAATTCCGACGCGCGAGACGCACGGCCTCGTCGAGCGCGATCGGCCGCGGTTCCTGCGCCAGCAGTGCAGCCGGTAGCAACATCAATCCGGCCAGCGTGGTCAAACCCTTCATTGCCGCTTCTCCTGGCGCCGCGCTTCTTCGCGCTCGCGCAACATCTGGTCGTATGTGGCTTGCTGCTCGGGAGTGAGCAGTTGCCGAATCCGTTGCCTCGTCTGACTTCCCAGCGCATCGAGCTGCGGACGCACTGGGGACATCAGCGAATCGGATTGGCGGTTCCGTGTGTCGAGAATGGTGTCGAGCTGTGCGCGTTGGGCGGCGTCCATGTTGAGGTCGTCGGCCAGTCGCGTGCGCATCGCTCGGGGATCACCCCACTGCTGTTGCATGCGCCCCCGTTGCAGCGCACGGTCCGTCACCACTCCCGCCGCGGCCCCTGCTGCGAAGGCCGCGATGAAAAACGCGATGGCGTATCCGTTGGTTCGACGCATCGTCCCCGCCGTTTGTTAGTGGTCGGTGACGGCGCGGAGGGTTGCCTGACGATCCGGCACCAATCCACGGCGTGCAAAGGTCTGCGGCGTGGCCGTCGGGGCCACAATCACGTTTTCGTAGGCCATGCGACGCTCGAGGGCGCGCTCGCGCAGGAATACCGAGCCCGCCACGATCAGGGTGAGCCCCGCGGCCAGCAAGCCAAACTGGTACGCGCGCTCAGAGAGCACCCACCAGGCGCCTTCCTGACGGCCGCGCTCAACGCGCGCCATGATGCGCTGCTCCAGCGAGTCCCAGTACGCGGCATCCGCCGGCGGCGCCACAATCGCGCGTAGCTCGCGAGTTAATTCATCGTCGTCGTGGACCAGTCGGGGTCCTTGATTCATCTCATTCATAGTTGCCTCATTGCGCCAAGGAGGAGGCGCAGTTGTGAACGTGCATAGTGCAAATCGGAGCGGGCGGTGCCTTCTGGGATATCGAGCATCTTCCCAATCTCCGCGTGCTTATAGCCTTCCACGTCGTGCAGCACGATGACGGCGCGCTGACGTGGGGGAAGGGTGTTCAGCGCCTCGGTAAGTCGCTGCCGAAGCTCACTCTTTTCCGCTGGGTCCCGGAACGGACTCGCGACGGTCTCGGGTAGCTCATCGGCATCGCGCACCTTGCGACGACGTGTGACATCGAGCGCGGCGTTGGCCACGATGCGGTGCAGCCAGGCGCCAAAGGCTTGGTCTGGCAAAAACCGATCGATGGCGCGATACGCATGCAGAAAGGCTTCCTGCACCGCATCCTCCGCGTCCTCGTGATTGATTACGATGGCGCGTGCCACGGCATACGCCCGTCGTTGATGACGACGCACCAACTCCGAGAAGGCGGCTTGTTCACCACGCTGGGCGGCGAGGACAAGATCCTTCTCATCCGATGGCCGCTCAGTCACGAGCCGCCCCGGTGGAGCCTCTCTCCAAGAGAGAGCAATGGAGGTCAAGCGACACGCTCAATGATCACGCCCTAAGTACGCGAGAGGGGCTTCCGGCGTTGGACAGCCGTACCCCATCCAGCGTTACGCGGGGACGCTCCCGCGAAGGCCTAGGGCATCGGCCCGCTCCCGCATGGCCTGAATCACGAAGGCGATGTGCGGCTCCAGCTCCACGCCCAGCTGGGCGGCGCCCTGGGTCACGTCTTCGCGGTTCACGCCGCGGGCGAAGGCTTTGTCCTTCATTCGCTTCTTGACGCTGGAGGCCTCGAGGTCGAGTACGCTCCTACTGGGCCGCACCAGCGCCGCGGCCGTGATCAATCCGCAGAGCTCGTCCACGGCAAACAAGGCCTTGGCCATCTGCGTGTCGCGCGCCACACCCGTGTAGTGCGCGTGCCCGAGGATGGCTTGGCAGATGTCGTCAGGGTAGCCGAGGGTTTTGAGGTGGCGGACGCCCTCAGCCGGATGCTCGGCGTCGGCGGCGTGGGCGTCGTTGGGGAAGCGCTCGTAGTCGAAGTCGTGCAGCAGGCCGGCCAAACTCCAAGCCTGCTCGTCCTCACCAAAGTGTCGGGCGTAGGCGACCATGGCGGCCTCTACTGAGAGCATGTGTTTGCGGAGGGAGTCGGATTGGGTCCACGACTCCATCAGGGCGAGGGCTTCGGTGCGGGTGGGTAGGGGCATTTGGACGGAAGACGGATGACGGAAGATCGGGCAACTGCTTCATAACTCGCTGGGAATATAGCACTTAGGTGAGATCGCTCAGCGTCGGCGCTCTGGGGTGTGCGGAAATACCCTACCCAACTTCCTCCATCTCGCTGACTACCTGAGCCCTTCCTCTAAAGGAGTGTTATCTGCGGCATGCCGCCGGAGGTCGAGTGACCGCGGCGAAATCCCCCACCCAGCCGGAGCCGGGTCAATGAGTGTGCATCTCGAAGACTTTTCCTATGACGACGCCATCGTCCGCAAGTTTCTATGGGCGACCGTGGTCTGGGGACTCGTCGGATTCTTGGTTGGGTTGCTGATCGCGCTGCAACTCGCGAATCCTTGGTTCAACTTCGACGTCCCTTGGCTGAGCTTCGGACGCCTGCGGCCCCTGCACACGAACGCAGTGATCTTCGCGTTTGCGGGCAACGCGATCTTCACGGGCATCTTTTACTCAACACAGCGACTGCTCAAGACGCGTATGTTCTCCGACGGCTTGAGCAATTTCCACTTCTATGGCTGGCAGGCAATCATCATCGCCGCGGCGCTGACGCTACCGCTGGGCTTCACGCAGGCCAAGGAGTACGCCGAGCTCGAGTGGCCGATTGACATCGCCATCGCGGTGGTTTGGGTGGCCTTCGCGGTGAACTTCTTTGGCACGCTGGCACGGCGCCGTGAGCGACACATCTACGTCGCGCTCTGGTTCTACATCGCCAGCATCGTGACGGTCGCGGTGCTGCACATCTTCAACAACCTGAGCGTTCCCGCTGGGTGGCTGAAGAGCTACAGCATCTACGCCGGCGTGCAGGACGCCTTCATGCAGTGGTGGTACGGCCACAATGCGGTGGCGTTCTTCCTCACCACGCCCTTCCTCGGCTTGATGTACTACTTCATGCCGAAGGCGGCGGACCGACCGGTCTTTTCATACAAGCTGAGCATTCTGCACTTCTGGTCACTGGTCTTTTTGTACATCTGGGCAGGGCCGCACCATCTGCACTATACCGCACTGCCGGACTGGGCGAGCACGCTGGGCATGTTGTTCTCCGTGATGTTGTGGATGCCGAGTTGGGGCGGCATGGTGAACGGTTTGCTCACGCTGCGCGGCGCGTGGAGCAAGGTGACGGACGAGCCAGTGCTCAAGTTCTTTGTCGTAGCCATCACGGCTTACGGCATGAGCACCTTCGAAGGCCCGATGCTCTCGGTGAAGAGCGTGAATGCGTTGGCGCACTACACGGACTGGATCATCGCGCACGTGCACACCGGCGCGCTGGGCTGGAACGGCTTCATGACCTTTGGCATGGTGTACTGGCTGGCGCCGCGCTTGTTCCAAGCGCCGCTGCACTCCAAGAAGCTTGCCGAACTGCACTTCTGGATCGCGACCTTTGGCATCCTGCTCTATGTGGCCAGCATCTATTCTGCCGGCATTACGCAGGGGCTGATGTGGCGCGCCTTCGACGAGACGGGACGCTTGGCGTATCCGGACTTCGTTGAGACAGTGATGAAGTTGATGCCGATGTACTGGGTGCGCGTGGCGGGTGGCACGCTATACATCATCGGCACGCTGGTCTTCATCTACAACATCTTGATGACCTGGAAGGCGCGGCCGGCCACGTACCAAGTGGCCGTGGTCTCGGCGCCGCCGCTCTCGAAGGGATATCCGGAAGCGGCGCATGCGCCCGCGACGGGTGGTGTGTTTGCGCGCTTCACGTCGGCGCGCTGGCACCGCAAGTGGGAAGGCCTGCCGTTGCTTTTCACCGTGATGACGGTGCTCGCCGTGGTCGTTGCATCACTCGCGGAGATCATCCCGACCTTCTTGATCAAGAACAATGTGCCGACGATTGCCAGCGTGAAGCCGTACACGCCGCTGGAGTTGGCGGGCCGCGATCTCTACATCCGCGAAGGCTGCTTCAATTGCCATTCGCAGATGGTGCGACCCTTGCGTTACGAGACGGAACGCTTTGGTGAGTACTCGAAGCCAGGTGAGTTCGTGTACGACCATCCCTTTCTCTGGGGCTCACGGCGTATAGGTCCCGACCTCGCGCGTGTCGGCGGCAAGTACCCCGACCTCTGGCACGTGCGCCACTTCGCGGAACCTAGGGCAATCGTGGCCAACTCTATCATGCCTGCGTATTCGCAACTCGAGCGCAACGCACTGGACTTTGACTTCATTCAGAAGCGCGTGGACGCGATGGTGATGCTCGGCGTGCCCTACGGGGAGGCGGTGAACCGCGCGCCGCAGATGGCGCGTGAGCAAGCGACGCTGATTGCCGCGGGAATTGAGGCGCAGGGTGGGCCCACCGGACTCGCTGACAAGGAGGTGATTGCGCTCGTGGCTTACCTGCAACGTTTGGGTCGCGACATCAAGACGCCTGGCGTGGCCGCGGCAACGCCGCGTCTCGCCGCGCCAAGCGCGGTTGCGCCAGGAGCGACGCCATGAAGCTCGTAGACGTGATGAGTGCCTCAGGGCTCTCTGGCTATGCCATCGTTGCGCTGCTGCTGTTCGTGGCGGCCTTCCTGATGGTCGTGATGATGATTCTCGCTCCTGGCAGCAGTGAGCGCATGGCGCGCGCGGCCCAGCTGCCGCTCCAAGATGATGCGGACATCCCCAACGGGAGTTCTTCCAACAATGCCTGAACAAAACGACGACAAGCTTCTGGACCACTCCTACGACGGAATCCAGGAGTACGACAATCCGTTGCCGCGCTGGTGGGTGTGGATCTTTTGGGCGACGGTGATCTGGGCGCCGTTCTATTACTTCCTACCAGAGCCATTCGGTGAGGGGCCGGGGAACGTGGCCCAGTATGAGGCCGACGTTGCCAAGTATGCCGCCGAGCGGCCGCCCTCGGCGCTTGCGTCCGCAATCTCCGACGAGGAACTCGAAGAGCTGGCGGACGATGATGATGCACTCGCCGAGGGGAAGACCGTCTTTACTGCGAACTGCGCTGCCTGTCATCGTGCTGACGGCGGTGGCCTCATTGGCCCCAACCTCACGGATGACGCGTGGATTCACGGCGGCTCGCCTTCGCAGGTGCACAACACGATTGCTGTGGGTGTACTCGCCAAGGGGATGCCGCCTTGGGAGCGCATCTTGAAGCCAGGGCAGTTGAATCACGTGACGGCGTATGTGCTCTCGTTACGGGGCAGCAACCCGCCCGACGCCAAGGCCCAGGAAGGTCCGGTGCCAGTGGACGGGGCGGCACCGCCCGCGGCGTCAGTAGCACCGCCGGCGCCGACGAGTGATAAGTGAGCGCACCGGTCGCCACGGGTCGTGTTCTCGCGACGCTCAACGAGGACGGCTCACGCCGGTGGATTCGCCCCAAGCCCGCGCCGGGCAAGTGGCTGATTCGCCGACAGGTGGTGGCGTATGCGCTGATGGCGTTCTATCTCGCGTTTCCGCATCTGCGGTGGAACGACAAGCCGTGGATGCTGCTCGATCTGCCGCATCGTGAGTTCACGTTCTTCGGTACGACATTCCTGCCGACAGACACGTTGCTACTCATGCTGCTCTTCGTGAGCGTGCTGGTTTTCATCTTCTTGCTCACGGCCTTGTTTGGCCGCGTGTGGTGCGGCTGGGCATGCCCGCAAACGGTGTGGATGGAGTTCTTGTTTCGTCCTATCGAGCGCTTGGTGGAGGGTGGTCCGAATGCTTCGCGCACGCTGGATCGTGACAAGCGGCACTTGGCGCCGCGGCGGCTCCTCAAGTACGCGATCTACGGTGTGCTGGCTGTGGTGCTGGGCAATACGTTCCTCGCGTACTTCGTGGGTACGGACGCCCTGATGCGCTGGGTGTCGCAGTCGCCGGCGGAGCATCCCACACCATTCTTGGTCATGGCGGGTGTGTCATTCGCGGTATTTCTGGACTTCACGTGGTTCCGCGAGCAGACCTGCCTCGTGGCCTGCCCCTACGGACGTTGGCAATCCGCGCTGCTGGACCGTCAGTCCGTCATCGTGGCCTACGACAAGACTCGCGGTGAACCGCGCGGTCACGGCAGCGGTGCACGCCCCGGGCTTGGCGATTGCGTATCCTGCAATGCCTGCGTGAACACCTGCCCTACGGGCATTGATATCAGAGATGGACTGCAGATGGAGTGCATCCATTGCACGCAGTGCGCCGACGCCTGCGATTCCATCATGGAGAAGGTGGGTAAGCCGGCGGGTCTCATTCGGTACAGTTCGCAGGACTCGCTCTCGGGCAATCCGCCAAAGTTTTTGCGAGCGCGCACGGTTCTGTACCCGCTGGCTTTCCTCGGCTTCTTCGGTGCCTTCCTCTTGGCCCTCGCCTCGCGCTCGGCGGCAGACGTCACGCTCCTCGGGCCTATCGGAGCGCCATTTACGCGCGAGGCGGACGGCAAGATCGTGAACCAAGTGCGCATCAAGATCACCAATCGCTCGGGCGCGGATCAGCGGTACAGCATCGCGTACATCGATGAACCGGGTGCCACCTTGATTGCTCCGCAGAACCCACTGCCGGTGGCAGCGGGAGGAACGGTGACGACCTCGGTATTTGTGGTGCAGGATGCGGATCGCTTTGCGACTGGTGAGCGCCGCGTGCGATTCAGGTTCGACGATGCTGGCAAGTACCAGAGCGAGTTCTCGTGGCGGCTTCCAGGACCGTCCGTGCGTACGCCTTCCGTGGAGCCCAAATGAAGCGTGGTTGGCAGTGGCCGGTACTCGTGACGCTGGCGCTTGGCTTCACGGTAGGCGTGAACTTCGTGATGCTCTACGCCGCGAAGGCGGATCCCAATGGCACGGTGGTGGAGCCCGACTACTACCGGAAGGCTGTGGAGTGGGATCGCACCATGGCGCGGCGTTCGGCGAGCGTTGCGCTTGGCTGGACCTCACGTGTATCGCTGAGCGACACGCCCGGCAGTCTGAACGTGCAGATGGTAGACTCGAGCGGCCTCGCCATTGAGGATGCCGCCGTCACGGCCACCCTGATCCACAATCGTGAGGCGTCTACACCGATGGTGGTGACGCTCCAGTCGGCGGGCGCCGGCGCATACACGGTTGAGTTGCCCGCGCACCGGAGTGGGCTGTGGGAAGTCCGCGTCGTAGCACGCCGTGGCGCAGATCGCTTTGAGAGCACCCAGCAGGCCGAGTCGCCGTGATTGCGCTCGCGAGTTCGGTGTTTGTGGCGGGATTGCTCGGCAGCGTACACTGCGCCGGCATGTGCGGGAGCTTTGCCTGCCTCGCATCCGGCGGTGATGGCAGCGCGGGGCCGCGGGCGTTGCGCTCGACGGCCGCGTACAACTTCGGGCGATTGTTCTCTTACGCTCTGCTTGGTGCGGTGGCTGGGGCCGCGGGCGCGGGGTTAGATCGCGCTGGAGCCGTGGCTGGTTTGGCGCGTCCTGCGGCGGTGGTGGCAGGGACTCTGCTTATTCTCTGGGGTGTTGCTTCGCTCGCTGCGGCACTCGGGGTTCGCATTCCGATGCTCGACGTTCCGCCGGCGCTGGCGTCGCGTGTGGCGCGAGCGGTGCGCGCGGTGCAGGAGCGGCCGCCAGCAATTCGCGCGCTGGCAATCGGCGCGCTGTCAGCGGCCTTACCCTGCGGTTGGCTGTATGCGTTTGTGGCGACGTCGGCTGCCGCGGGTTCCGCTTTGGCCGGTGCCACCGTCATGGCCGCATTCTGGCTTGGCACGGTCCCGCTGATGGCGGCCGTTGGTCTCGGTGCACAGCGCCTGCTTGGACGCTTTCGCAGGCGTTTGCCTCTTGTGACGGCAAGCGTGCTCGTGATTCTCGGCGTGCTCACGGTGGCGGGCCGCTTCACGCCTGCCAGCGCGGCTCAGGCTCCAACTTCTGACGCGGCTCATGTCCACAACGCTCAGCCCTGAGTTCACGCTCGGCGCCGCCGAGCAATTGACCTGCGCCCACTGCGGCCTTGAGGCTGCGAGTGGAGACACGCGCGTGAGCGCGGGCGCGGTGTACTGCTGTGCGGGCTGCGAGACGGCGGCATCAATCATCAAGCAGAGCGGGCTCGGCGGTTTTTATGCGTTGCCCGAACGTCGCCCCGTGCGCGTGAGTGCGAGCGGCCGTAGCTATGTGGAGTTCGATCACGAAGCGTTCGCCGCTGCGCACGTGCGCTACGCAGCCGACGGTCTCGCCGAGGCGACATTCTATTTAGAAGGCGTCCACTGCGCGTCCTGCGTGTGGTTGGTTGAACGCATGCCGATGATTGTGCCCGGCGCTGTACGCGCCGAGCTCGACGTGACGCGTGCCGTGGCGCGGTTGGCGTGGGATCCCCAGCAGGTGGCTCTGAGCGCCTTGGCGCAGGCGCTCGACCAGTTGGGGTATCCGCCACATCCCTTCCGCGGGCTACGCGCCGATGAAGTGCGCAAAGCGGAGGAGCGCAAGCAACTCACGCGCATCGGCGTGGCGGCGGCAATTGCTGGCAACGTGATGACCATCGCGCTGGCTCTGTATAGTGGTGTGTTCAGCGGCATGGAGCGCGAGTTTGAGCGCTACTTCCGTTGGTTGAGCTTTGTACTCGTGACGCCGGCCATCATCTGGCCGGGGCGTGTGTTTTTCACGAGTGCGTGGCAGGCACTCAAGAACAAGCGTTTACACATGGATGTGCCAATCGCGCTGGCACTTGCCGTTGGCTACGTGCAAGGTGCCGTGAACACTTTGCGCGATAACGGCCCGATTTACTTCGATGCCGTTGCCACACTCATCTTCTTGCTGCTCGTCGGACGATTCCTGCAGCATCGCGCGCAGCGTGGAGCGGCTGACTCCGCGGCATTGCTGGGCGCGCTCGCACCCGTGACGGCGCGGCTCGTGGATGGCGATACGGTGAAGGAAGTCCCCACCGAGGCAATTCTTCCTGGCATGTTGCTGGAGGTTCGCCCAGGCGACACACTGGCCGCTGATGGTGTGGTGGAGCGCGGCCACTCATCGCTCGACTTGGCGCTTCTCACTGGTGAATCGCGTCCGGTGAGCATCCGTGAAGGCGAGCAGGTGTTTGCGGGCACCGTCAATCTCTCGGCGCCGCTGCGCGTGCGTGTAGAAGAGGCGGGCATCACCAGCCGCTTGGGCCGCTTGCTGCGCGATGTGGAAGAGGGCGCGCGCGAACGCCCGTCGGTGGTGCTGCTTGCGGACAGGATTGCGGGACACTTCATCGCGGTGATCTTGGTGCTGGCGGTGGTGACCGCCGGCATCTGGTGGAAGACGGACATGTACTTCGCAATTGATTCTGCCATCGCGCTGCTCGTGGTGACCTGCCCCTGTGCGTTGGCGATCGCCACGCCGATGGCGTTTACGGTAGCGGTCGGTCGAGCCGCCACGCGCGGCATCTTGATCAAGGGTGCGCACTCGCTGGAGACGCTTACAGGACGAGGAATCATCTTCCTAGATAAGACGGGCACGCTCACGGAAGGGCGCATGGTGCTCGAAGCGTATGACGGGCCCAGCGAACTCCGTCCGTGGGTTCTGGCACTCGAGAAGACCAGTCGTCATCCGGTAGCGAGTGCATTCGCGGCGGCGTGGCCCGATGTGTCCGCGATGGAGCCGGAGCTCGTTGAGGAAACTCTCGGCGGTGGCCTCGAGGGGCGAGTGGCCGGCCACTCGCTCGTGGTTGGCCGTCCCGAGTGGGTGTTGGCCCGCACGGCCGCAGTGAGCGAGGAGGTTCAGTCGTTGTCAGTGCTCGAGGCGCGTCTGACACCGGTGCTCATTGCTCTAGACGGCGTCGTCGTCGCGCGGGCCGGCTTCGGTGATCCCCTGCGACCCTCAGCAAAGCGGCTCATCAGTCAGTTGGGTGCAGCAGGCTGGGAAGTACGACTGCTCAGCGGTGATGCGCCGAGCGTAGTGCAGGCCGTGGCGAGCACGCTGGGTATTCCCGCATCACAAGCCGAAGGCGGCGCCAGTCCCGAACGGAAGCGTGCAGCGGTGGCGGCTGCGCGCGAGCATGGCGCAGTCGTGATGGTCGGCGATGGCGTGAACGACGCGGCCGCGATTGCTGGTGCGACGGTGGGTATCGCGGTGCGCGGTGGCGCCGAGGCGTCGATGGCGGCAGCGGATGTGTACTTGGCTCGCGGTGGTGTTGAAGCACTGCCGGAGCTGATGGCGGGCGCCAAGCGCACGACGAACGTGATTCATCGCAATATGGTCGTGGCCTTGGGCTACAACGCCATCGGCGTGACGATGGCGATGATGGGCATCATTGATCCGCTCTTTGCTGCGGTGCTGATGCCCTTGGGCTCAGTGACTGTGATTCTTGCAACGTGGCGGGCTCGGACATTCACGGCGGAGGCCACGTGAGCGTGCTCTTTGTGCTGGTTCCCTTGGCGATTCTGCTGGTCGCGATTTTTGTGGGCGCGTACGTGTGGAGTTCGCGCTCGGGGCAGTTTGATGACCTAACGACGCCAGCGATGCGGGCGGTGCACGACGACGAGGGGGTTAGCGTCCCGCCCCAGCCGCCCGAAGCGCGTTGATGATGACGGCGACGTCAATCGCTTCTTGCAGAAGCGCGCCGATTGTCGGCGGGATGTAGCCAAGCGCGGCGAAGACCATTGCGGTGCCGGAGAGGACGAGGCCCGCGACGATGCTCTGCTTCGCGATGCGAACCGTGCGGCGCCCAATTGCGACGGCTTCTTCCACGCGCATCACGTCATCGGCGAGAAGTACAACGCCGGCGGCCTCGGCGCTGATGCCGCCGCCGTGCGCGGCGAGTGCCACTCCGACGGTTGCGGCGGCAAGCGCTGGTGCGTCGTTCGTGCCATCGCCCACCATGAGTACGTGGCGACCGCTCTTCTCAAGCTCGCGCACCGCAGCGACCTTGTCTTCCGGTAGTTGATCACCTCGCGCCTCGGTGATGCCCACCTGCTTGGCGACAAGCGCGACGTTATCGGCGTGATCGCCAGACAGCAGCACGATGCGTGTGAGGCCCTGCGCCGCGAGACGGGGCCCGAGTGACTCGAGGCCCGGACGTAACTGATCGGCGTAGCGAATGACGGCGAGCGTGTCACCATCGGGCCCGCTCGCTGCGGCAAAGGCGCGCAAGCCACCCTCTGCGTCGGCGAGGAACTTCTCCACTCTGTCAGCGAGTGCTGGATGTCGCTCTGCCACGATTGAGCGTTCGCCCACGGTGACGCGGCGTTCGTCTACGAGTCCTGACACGCCGCGCCCTGCGTACTCCGTGATCTTGGTTGCCCGCGGAATCTCCAGCCCACGCTTCTGTGCTTCAGCAACCGTTGAGCGCGCGAGCAAGTGTCCCGAGCCCTGCTCAATGGCGGCAGCGAGGGCGAGGAGTTCGTCGGTGTTTGACCCAAGCAGCGATTCCACCGAGGCCACGGCCGGCCGTCCGATGGTGAGCGTGCCGGTTTTGTCGAACACGACCGTATCCACGCGCGAGAGCAACTCCAGCGCCGAGCCGTTACGCACCACGATCTGGCGCCGTGCCGCGCGATTGATGCCGCCAATTACGGCCACCGGCGTTGCGAGAATGAGAGGGCAGGGCGTCGCCACCACGAGCACGGCCAGCACACGTGAGGCATCGCCGGAGATCCACCAGGCAATGGCGCAGGCCACCAGCGTGATGGGTGTGAACCAGATGGCGAACTTGTCGGCGAGGCGCTGGATGGGTGATTTGTCTGCTTGCGCCGTGCGCACGAGCTCCACGATGCGTGCGTAGAGCGATGCGCTTGCTGGCGCCGTGACGGTCAGTACGAGCGGAGACTCGAGATTCACCACGCCCGATCGCACCGCAGTGCCGATTTGTACGCGTTCTGGGAGCGGCTCGCCGGTGACGCGCGAGGTGTCGAGCGAACTGTTGCCGTCTTGCACGATGGCATCACAGGGGATCATCTCGCCCGGACGCACGAGGATGTGCTCACCGATTGCGATGGACTCGGCGGGGACGTCCTCGCTGGTGTTGGCATCCGTGCCGCGCAGGCGGTGGGCGATTCGCGGTGCGGCCGCCTCAAGCTCCCGTACCGCGGCCGAGGCGCGGCCTTCCGCGTAGCGTTCGAGCAGTTCGCCGCCGGTTTGCATCAGCACGATGACCAAGCCGGCGATTGGCTCGCGTAGCACGACCGCCGTGACGATGGCCAGCATAGCGACAACATCCGCGGCGAACTGGCCGTGCAGCATGCCGCGGATGGTGCGCCACGTGACTGGTGCGCCGAGTACAATCAGCGCGCCGTAGTGAACCCAAAACGCGATGCCATGCTGGTCGGCGAGGTGTAGCACTGCACCCGCGATAAGCGCGAGAAACGTCAGCGCCGGCGGGAGGGCTGCGCGGAGCGGAAACGAAAGCGCCCCGACTCCGTGTCCAGAGGCGGGGCGCTCAGTGGCCGACGAGTCGGCATTCATGCGTTTAGTGCTGCGTTGAGGTCGCCGCGGCGCCTTCTTCAGCGTGACTCGCGAACTTCTTGTTGGTGAGGTAAACCAGCGCAAGCACCACGATGGCGATGCCGACGAGACCGACGGCGAAGCCGGTTAGGTGGGCCTTGGTGTCGCGGCCTGTCATTGGAGTTCCAGCGGTCATGATACACGCACCTTGACCATGTGGTCGCGATCAGTGAGGGTGTTCATAATGTCGAGGCCGCCAGTAATCTGGCCGAACACCGTGTGCACACCATTCAGGTGCTTGGTATTGGCTTCGCTGAGTACCATAAAGAACTGCGATCCGCCGGTATTCTTGCCGGCATGCGCCATCGAGAGTGCGCCGATCTTGTGCGTCTGCGGATTGCCGTCCGTCTCGCACTTGATGGTCCAGCCCGGACCGCCGGTGCCCGGCGGGCCCTTGGGCGTGCCACCGATCTTGGCGTTGGGGCAACCACCCTGAACCACGAACTCCGGGATTACGCGGTGGAAGCGGATGCTGTCGTAGAAGCCTTCGTTGGCAAGCTTCTCGAAGTTGGCGACCGTGCCCGGAGCGTCTTTTTCATAGAGCTCGGCGGTGATGGTGCCTTTGTTGGTTTCGAAGGTAGCGATCTTCATTGGCGGACAGATGACGGAAGACGGATGACGGAAGGGAACTACGAAAAATCTAGTAAGACGGGCGGCGTTTCGCTTGTGCCTTCCGTCTTCCATCTTGCCGCTTTTAGCGCCTCCGCGCTGGCGACGTCGCCGTAAACTGGTAGAACCGCGGCACTTTGCAGCCATTTCTGAGCGCCGGCTCAAAGGTCCAGCGGGAAATGGCGTTCCGTGCCCCCGTGGTGAGCCAGGCCGAGGTGGACTCGATGACGGCAAAGCTGGCCATGTCTGGCTTGCCCAGCGTGTCCACCATCACCTCCACCTTGAGCGAGGAGCTGCCGTCGCGGCGGACCGCCGTGCGGGGCACCGGGGTGCGAATCGGTGGCGGTACCATCTGGACGGGAGTGGGTACGCGCTCCACATCCAAGCGCGGGTTCGTCGCGGCTTCCTCGCGCGCAAGCACGCAGGAATCGGTCGGAGGGGCAAGAATCTGCGCGTTGCGTGTGCTCGGCGGTGCGGTACCTGCACAGGCCGCGCTCAACGCGACTATGGCGACCAGGGCGAGTGAGACGAGCAATCGAATGAGACGTTGAGTCATCCCGGAATTTCGGCAGACGGACAGATATCTGCCAGCGTGCAGGCCCCGCATTTTGGTTTGCGCGCATCGCAGATGCGGCGGCCGTGCCAAATCATCAAGTGCGAGAGCATCGTCCAGCTGTCGCGCGGAAACAGCGGAATCAATGCTCGCTCGACCTTCACGGCATCCGTTTCGCGCGTGAGGCCAAAGCGGTTGGACAGCCGCTGCACGTGTGTGTCTACCACCACCCCTTCATTGATCCCAAAGGCGTTGCCGAGGACCACGTTGGCGGTTTTGCGACCGATGCCGGGAAGCACCACGAGCTGCTCCATGACCGCCGGCACTTGGCCCGCGTGCCGATCCATCAATTGCGTGGCGAACCCAGAGAGCGATTTCGCCTTGTTTCGGTAGAATCCGGTACTCTGGACGACCTGCTCAATCTCTTCGCGCGGCGCTTGACTGAGCGCGTCGGCATTGGGCCAGCGGCGAAAGAGTTCGGGCGTCACCATGTTGACGCGCTTGTCCGTGCATTGCGCCGAGAGGATCGTTGCGACGGCGAGTTCATACGGATTGCGGTAGTCGAGTTCGCAGTGCGCGTCGGGGTACAGCTCCAGCAAGCGCCGATGAATCTCAGCAGCGTGGGCCTTCAGCTCAGCGCCCCGGCGCTGCTTTCGAGGACGGCTCACGCCGTGGCAGCCGCTCGGCGTCGCCGCGTGGCGAACTCCACGAACTCCGCAGCGCTGCGCGTGTTAATCACGTCCTCGGGGCGGAGCCAGGCCTTGCGCGCCATGCCGATACCGAGCGTCATGTTCTCGAGACCGTCCACCGAGTGCGCGTCGGGGCCAATCTCAATGCGCGCCCCGTACTTCCGCGCCAGCTTGGCGAGGCGCCAGTCGAGGTCGAGGCGATGCGGGTCGGCGTTGAGCTCTACGGCAACCCCGAGTCGGCCGGCCTTCTCGAGCACCGCGTCCATGTTGATGGCGTAGGGTTCGCGCGTGAGCAGCAGGCGCCCGGTAGGATGCCCAAGCACAGAGATGTGCGGATCGTCGAGCGCCTTCAAGACGCGGTCCGTCATCTGCGTCTCATTCATTCCAAGACGCGAGTGAATGGACGCAATGACGTAGTCAAAGCGATCCAACACCTCGGTTGGGTAATCAATGCGTCCGCAGGGCAGGATGTCTGCCTCTACGCCTTTGAGCACGCGGAAATCGTTGAACGATGCGTTGATGGCATCAATCTCTTCGTGTTGCCGCTTGAGCGACTCGGCGGTAAGTCCGCCCGCATAGAACGCGCTCTGCGAGTGGTCGGACACGCCGAGGTAGGTCCAGCCGCGCGTGCGCGCCGCGGCCGCGAGCTCGGCGATGGTGGCGCCGCCATCGCTGTACTGCGAATGGCAGTGCAGCACACCGCGGATGTCGTCCATGGTGATGAGGCCGCCAAAGCCCTCGCCCAAGGCTTGCTCGGATTCGCCGAGTCCTTCGCGCAACTCCGGCGCCAACCACGGCAATCCCACCGCCGCGTAGAGCGCCGGTTCATCGGCGGTCTCAACCACGCGGCCGGTTGCGTCGCGCAGATCATGATCGCTGAGCGTGAGGCCGCGCAGTGCGGCGCGAGCCACGACTTCAGCCACGTGCGAGGCCGAGCCGGTGGCGCGAAACCAACTCACCACAAACTGATCAGCGGGTACACAGTGCAGTTGCAGACGCAGGCCATCGTCGAAGCGGATGGATACGTGCGCGGTGCCGCTGCCCACGGAGTCGCGCACGCCGGGCGCGCGCGCGAAGGCGGCGGCGACCACTTCCGGCTCACGCACGCAGGCCGCGACAATCTCAATCTCTCGCACGGTCTCCGAGTGCCGTCGCACAGCGCCCGCGATCTCGGCGCGCACCACACCCTGCTGGCGCCGCAGCGCGGCGAGAATACGTTCGGCTTCGGCTCGGCCGTGCGGTAGCAAGATTTGGGCTCCGCTCTCCTTGAGCCATGCAATGCCACGCAGCACCTGCTCTGCCGTGCGGGCCCCAAAGCGTGGTAACTCCGCGAGACGCCCGTCGCGCGCCGCTTCCTCAAGCTCCTGCAGCGTATCAATGCCCAAACCTTCGTGGATGCGCCGAATGCGCGAGGGGCCGAGTCCCGGGACGCGCATCATCTCGAAGAGGCCTTCGGGCGTGCTCTCCCGCAGGCGGTCGAGCAGGTCGGCGTCGCCGTTATCGCGGAACTGCTCGAGGACTTCTACCACCTCTGGAGCAAAGCGACGCTTATCGCGCTTCAGCAGCTCGGTCAGCGGCCGAGCCTCATCCGCCGCCAGCGAGCGTGCCGCATCCGCAAAGGGCGCGGGCACGGCGGGATCTTCACCCTGCAATTCGAGCAGGGCGACGATTTCGTGGAGGAGATGGGAGGCGGCGCGGGAGTCCATTGAGGGACGGATGACGGATGACGGATGCTAACGCACGATTGGGACGGAAAGACGGAAGCGACAATGTACGAACTCTCGGGAATCGCATGAGTTCCGCAGCGCCGACTGCATCCGTCATCCGTCATCCGTCCAAAACCTATTCTTCCTTTCCCGCATGCTCCGAAAGCGAATCAATCAACGCGTGTAGCTGTTTCTCCGTGAGATCAATCTCCTGCGCGGCGCCCTCGACGTCGAGCAAACCTGCGCGCATGGACACGGCCACCTGATTCAGGTAGCGGATCTTGGCGAGAATGTCGTCGGTGTGCTTGCGAAGCCCTAGAAAGCGGCGCTTCTCTGCGAGCGCGCGTCGGTGACGCTTGACGAGTTCCTGCGGTGCGAAGCGCTTGGCGAGGGTAATGACCTCTTCGCGCGAGCGGCCGGGTAGGGCACCACGGTCCGGAAGGCCCAAATCATCCCAGGCTTCGTCCGCGAACCAGAGTCGGCCCACATACTCAATCCCATCGTAGACGACGCGGACCGACACGTTGTAGCGGCGGCCCTCAGTCTCGATGGTCGCGACATACGGCTGGGTGATCTCGTCGTGCGTTGCCATCGGGCCTTTCTAGCTGGGTTGGGTCCGCTTGAGGAATGCCTCGATTGCGGCGAAGAGCTGCTCAGCGTGTTCAACATACGGCACATGGCCGCAGTCATCCAGCCACAGGCCCTCGGCGCCAAGCGCGGCGGCACAGGCTTGGGCGGAGTGCAGGGGGATGGGGTCCTGCCTTCCGTGGATGACGAGCGCTGGAATGTGGAGCCCCTTGAGTGCAGGAATTAGATCAAACTCCCCGAGGGATTCCCAGACCGATTGCTGCACGCGGCCGGTAACCCTGAAAGGCGTGAGGTCGTGGGTGCGTGAAGGCACGGCGAAGTAGCCGGCCACGCTCAGCTCGAACGCCCGTTGCTTGTACGCCTCAGGGTCGCGTTCACGGAGCCCGCTGGCCTGCAGTTCGACGCGCATGGCCGTGACGGCCTCACTGTTCTGGCGCTTGGAAAACTCGGCCTCAAACTCGGCTCGCCACTCGCGGGTCAGGGGCGCCGGCGAAATCAGCACGAGGCGATCCGGCGTGGGTCCCACACGGCCTGCGGCCGCCTCCACAGCATACAGCATCGCCAGCATCGCACCCCACGAATAGCCAACAAGGGTCAGCGGGCCGTGGTGCAATTCGGCGAGCACACGCGCCAGATCCTCGACGTGCGTGCGCCACGTGATAGGAGTGCGATCATCCGTCTTGGAACGCCCGCCCCCGCGCTGATCGTACAGCAGAAGATCATGGGACTGAGCCAGTTCCAGCATCTGGGGCAGCAAGTAGTCATGATGTGCACCGGGACCACCGTGCAGGACCACAAGCGTTCCATGGGACGCAGGGGAATCGTAGCGGCACCAGTACAGCGGTAGCGCTGTCTGCGCGGTGAAGCCGGAACTCGAAGGCGGCGGAATGGGCGGCATATCGAAAGCTACAAGAAGCTGCGCGCCACCTTGGCGGTATTCAGGTGCACCCGTACGGTATCGAGGATGTTGGCCCCGTACCCGCCCGCTATCGCGATGGTCACCGGCACGCCCACCGCCCTCGCGGCTTCAAGGACGAGCGCGTCGCGGCGCATGAGGCCATCGAAGCTCAGCTTCAGTCTGCCGAGGGTGTCGCCCTCGTGTGGGTCGGCACCGGCGAGGTAAAACACCATGTCCGGGCGCGAGGCGGCGAGCACGCCCGGGAGGGCCGCGGCGAGCTTCTCCAAATATTCCGCATCTTCGGTGCCGTCTTCTAATTCCACGTCAAGTCGGCCCGCCACTTTCCGGAACGGATAATTGCGGCGTCCGTGCATCGAGAAGGTGAAGGTGCTGTCGTCGTTGGCGAAGATGCTGTGCGTGCCGTTGCCTTGATGCACATCGAGATCCACCACCGCTGCGCGACGCATCATCCCGCGCGCTCGGAGTGCGTGCACCGCAATCGCCACATCGTTCAACACGCAAAAGCCCTCGCCGTGCGTCGCGAAGGCGTGGTGCGTGCCGCCCGCCAAATTCATCGCGATGCCGGCCGAGTGCGCATGCACCGCGGCCTCGAGGGTGCCGCCCGACGCGCGAAACGAGCGTTCCACCAAGCCTTCGCTCCACGGAAATCCCAACGCCCGTTGCTCGGCCAGCGGCATCGTCCCGCGCACGAGTCGCGTGATGTACTCCAGTTCGTGCACCCGTTGGACATCCTCCAGCGGAGCACGCGCGGGATCGTGCAGCGCCGCTGGGTGGACGACTCCCTCTGCGAGCACCGCGTCACGCAACAGACCGTACTTGGCAATCGGGAAGCGATGGCCTTCAGGCAGATTGATGACGTACTGGGCGCTCGACCAACAGTGAAGCGTCACGCGGGCTCTTGCTGCCTGAGGCGCATTATGGTCTTGGCGGGGGTCAAGGGGGTATGTTATGCGACCATCCCAATGTGCACCAGCAGAATATGAGCGATTTGCCCTCCACCACTGCTTCCCCCCTCGCCCTGCGCTTTGCGCGGCTGGTGGCGCGTATGCAGTCGGAGCCTGGAGCGCTGAATGAGCATCGGCAGGAGGTGCGCGCCATCGCCAAGGCGCTCAAGAAGACGCCCTTGGCGCTGTCGAGTACGGGCGATTCTGTGCTGCGGGAATCGGACGTGCCGCTGGCCGCGGAGGACGCGGAGAATGCGGAGCCTTTGGCCTCGCTGGCGGCGCGCTTCGCAGTTTATGGCCTCGAGCATTTGAGTTTAAGCGGGAGCGCAACGGAAGCCGATCTGTTCGATCTCGTGAAGCTCTTGGCGACGCCGGCGGAGCAGCCGGA
Source organism: Gemmatimonas sp. (assembly GCA_031414535.1). GTDB lineage: Bacteria > Gemmatimonadota > Gemmatimonadetes > Gemmatimonadales > Gemmatimonadaceae > Pseudogemmatithrix. The sequence goes on along the minus strand of JANNVQ010000045.1, from coordinate 45,297 downwards.
TCCCTCTGCGTTCTTTGCGGCGCGCGCAGCGGCCATCGACGGACGCGCCATTCCGCGGGTGCTTCGCAAGAAGGAGTTGCCGCCGGAGCCCGTGGTGGAAGAAGCTCCCGTCACGCAGCCGGCCACCAACGCGGACCTCGAACCCGTTGTCGAGACGGCCTCGGTAAGGATGCCTGACAGCGTGGCCGGAGTTGATGCGCGCTCGGAGCGGCTGACCGAAGCGCTCCCGGTACCGGAGGGTTCGGACGCGGAACTGGCCGCTGTGTTTACTCAGCTGGCGAACACGTCGGACTTCGTGGAATTGCGGTCGCCGCTCGAGCGGATGGTCTTTCTTGCCGACATTGCCTTCCGCACGGGCAAGTTTGATCGCATGGTGGAAGTGATGGCGGCATTGATTGCCATCGAGCACAACCAATTGGAGCAGGATTCCTCGGACGACCGCCGTCGCGAATTCACTCAAGCCATCCGCCGCTTCGCAACGCCGGTCATTCTTCGACAGTTGGCCGTCATGCGGCACCGTCGCGCCGAGGACGCCGAGACTGCGAAGCGGTTGCAGGCGCTGTTGTACCGTTTTGGCACGGACGGTGCCGAGGCGGTGATTGATGAGTGGTCGTCGGCAAGTACGCCTGAGGCAAGGCGCATTTGCCTTGAGGCGCTGCGCACGCTCAGCCGCACGCACGATGCACTTTTCGATGCCCTGCGCGACACGGATACTACGCTTGTGCGGCAGGCCGTTGAGCTTCTTGCTGCGCTCGGGGATGCACGCGCGGAGCAGCTCCTCTTAGAACAGCTGCGTCACCCCGATGCCAAAACGCGTCGCGCGGTGGCGGCGGCACTTGACGGGTTTCCGTCGCCGGCTGCGTTTGATGCGTTATGCTTCGCGGCCACTGACGAAGACGCAACGGTGCGCCTGCGCGCAGTTTCCGCTCTCTCGCATCGCGGTCCCGCCGCCGTCAAGCTGCTGGCCACGCTGCTTGATCGGGAGCCGGAGCGCGAAGTGCTCTACGCCGCCATCGCGGCGCTGGGCACGATTGGCAATCCAGAGGCCGTGCAGGTGCTCGTGCGCTGTGCCAATGGTGAAACGGAGCATCCGCGCAAGCGCTCAGCGAGCTACCGCCTGCAAGCCTGCGCCGCGCTCGCACTCGTCCGCACGCCGCAGGCGATGGCTGCGGTTCAAGTATTGCGCGATGACCGTGACCGCGAGGTGCGAGAAGGTTCGATGCGGTTGGTCGCGCAGGCATCACGGCGCGGGACGATGGCCGTGCGCGCCCCGGTTATCGCGCCGTAAAGTCCGTGTCGCTTGTGACCGCGCGGCAGGCGGCTGCGATGAGTGTTGCCGCGTGATCCAGATCTACCAGCGAGACCATCTCGTTGGGCGAATGCATGTAGCGATTCGGAACTGAGAGGAGAGCAGTCGCCACACCCTCGCGCGCGAGGTGAATGGCATCGGCGTCCGTGCTGGTCTCGCGCCCCGCGGCGTGAAGCGTGAACGGAATCCGGGCCAACTCAGCGGTGTCGCGCAGAATGCGGAAGGCCACTGGGCTCACCACCGAACCACGCGTGAGCACGGGACCCGAGCCAAGTGGCGAGTGACCCAGTTCCTTCTTCTCGACGCCAGGATGATCGGTCGCGAAGGTGACGTCCACCACGATGGCCATGGCCGGATTCACGCGCTGCGCGCCCACGAGGGCACCACCGCCACGATAGGCGATCTCTTCCTGCGTGGTCGCCACTGCTACCACGCGCGCCTCACCGGGATCGGCCGCGTAGCGGCGCAGAGCCTCGAGGACCACGAAGGCCCCGATGCGGTCGTCAATCGAACGCGAGACGATGCGGTCGTTGGGAAAATCGAGCGTGCGCGAATCAATCACGCCCGCGTCGCCGATGGAGAGCACCGCTTCCGCCTGCGCACGCGTGGTCGCGCCAATGTCTACCCAGAGGTCGGTCATCTTGGAGGCCTTCTCGCGCTCCTCGGGCTTCATCAGGTGAATGGGCTTCTTGCCCACGGCGCCCATCACCTCACCGCTGCGGCCAACGAAGCGAATCCGCTGTGCCACCAGTACCTGCGGATCCCAGCCGCCAATCGGCGCGATGTACACAAAGCCGTCGTCATCAATGTAGGTGATGATGACGCCGATTTCGTCGATGTGGCCGGCGAGCATGATGGTCGGGCCACCCTTGGCATTCACTACTGCCATCGAGTTGCCGTGCACGTCACCCTGCACGTCATCGGCAAAAGTGTTGGCCTCGTCGCGCCAGACTTTGGCCGCCGCGGACTCGTAGCCAGAGGGGCCAGGCGTGTCGAGCAGCTTCTTCAGAAAGGAGACGGCAGCAGGCTTCAGCATCGGGGCCTCAGACAGAGCGGACAACCGGAGAGAGTTCGCGCGCGAAGAGCGCGTCTACTGGTGAGAACAAATCAGGATTGAACAGTCGCGCCATCACCTCGACGCCATCCACAAGCCTCGGGCCGGGGCGGCTGGCAAAGGCGTTGGCGTCGATGGCAAACACGCGGCGCTCACGCGCCCACGCCCACTCGGGCAGGGCGAGCAGGCGCTCGGCTTCCAACACGGAGCGCTCCAAGTCATACCCGCAGGGTGCAATGAGGATTACCTCGGGGTCGGCGGCGCGCACAGCGTCGATGGTCACCACAACCGAGTGCTCACCTTGCTTGGCGAGCACGTCAATGCCGCCAGCGCGCTTCACCATCTCTGGGACCCAGTGGCCCGCGGCGTAGATGGGGTCGCCCCATTCTATCACTGCGACGCGGGGGCGAGGGGCCTGTGCGGCCTTCAACGTTTCGTGCACCACTCGCATGCGTGAGCGCGCCCCAATCACGAACTCTTCGGCTTCGTCGGCCAGTCCCATCGCCTTGCCCACCGCCGAGATGTCGTCGAGTACGCCATCGAGCGTTGTGGCGGCGAGTGTGAGGACTTGTGGCACGGTAGCGAGGCGGGCTGCCACTGCCTGAACGTCGGTTTCCATCACTGCGCAGACTTCGCAGAGCGCCTGGGTGAGAATGAGATTCGGCTTGAGGGCCGCGATGCGGTCTTCCTCAAGCGTGTACAGCGGCGCACCGCTCGCGGTAATCTCGCGTACCTGAGCATCAACCACTCCTGGCGCCGCATAGGCATCAATGGCCGTGCGCGTGACCCGGACCCGCGAATCCACGAGCGGCGGGTAGTCACAGCAATGCGTGACGCCCACCAAGTGCTCCATTCCCCCGATCGCCGCAACAATCTCCGTCGCGCTCGGGAGTAGTGAAATAACGCGCATCAGCGGCGGGGCCTCGGAATGGGGAGCAGGACCAGCGTGAACACGAAGGTCATCAGGCCCAGCGAGAGCAGCGTGGAGCCGCCGCCAGCCATATACATCGCACCACCAAACAGCGCGGCCATCTCACCGAGCGCCCAGCCGATGATGAGCAAGGTGCCCTGCTGCTCGGGCCGAGCCGATTCCACACGTGAGCGCAGCACAAGCGCAGCCACCATCGCCACTGCCATCGCTCCCCAGAGCGCGTAGCGCAGCTGCTCAACCAGGGGATTCAATTCCTGCTTCGGCATAAGGCCAAATCGCGGTCCGAGGAACACGACCGCGGAAAACAGAAATACGCCCGTCATCAAGGCAGTCCGAATGATGAAAAGATTCCGGAAAGGCATGCCGATTAACGCCTCTCGTAGACGGCGCGCCCACCCACCCAGGTGGACAGCACCTGAGTGCTGAGGATGTCGTCGGTGGGAATGCGCATGATGTCGCGGTCCAGAATCACGAAGTCTGCGCGCTTGCCAGGCGTCAGGGAGCCAAGTTCAGCTTCCTGGAATCCAGCGTAAGCGGCCCAAAGCGTCATTGAGAGCAGGGCTTCGTCGCGCGTCATCTTCTGTTCGGGGTACCAACCCCCAACCGGCCAGTTGTTAGCGTCCTGCCGCGATACGGAAGCCTTGAACGAGATCAGCGGATTCACGTACTCCACCGGGAAGTCAGACCCGTTGGGAATGATCACGTTGCTGTTGAGCAGCGAGCGCCACGCGTAAGCGCCACGCAGGCGACCTTCGCCAAGTCGATTGCCGGCCCAATACATATCGCTGGTCTGGTGCGAGGCCTGCATCGAGGGAATCACGCCGAGCAGGGCGAAGCGCGGAATGTCATCGCTGTGGAGAATCTGCGCATGCTCCACGCGGAAGCGATGGTCTGCGGTGGGGCGGGCCTTGAGTGCGGCCTCGTAGGAGTCCAGCACGAGCCGATTGCCGCGATCGCCGATGGCGTGCGTGTTCACTTGGAAGCCGGCGACGAGCGCGCGGTCCGCCACTTCGCGGATATGCTGCGCCGGCGAGACGAGCAAGCCGTTGGCGCTGGCGTCGTCTGTGTAGGGCTCGAGCAAAGCGGCACCGCGTGAGCCGAGTGCACCATCTTGGTAGAGCTTGATGCTGCGCACCCAGAGCGTGCCATCGTAGCCGCCAAGCAGCGGACCACGCTGCATCCACGCCGTGATTGTGGGCGTGTGGTCAGAGATCATGGCGTAGAGGCGGATGTTGAGCTTGCCTTCGCGGCCGAGCTCCTCGTACAGCTCAAGCGTAAGGGCCGACGCGCCGGCATCGTGTACGCCCGTGAGGCCCCAGCGATGCATCTCGGTGATGGACGCCGCAATCATCTCCTTCACTTGCGCACGGCTGGGGTTCGGGATCACACCGGCCACGAGGTTCTCTGCGTTGTCTACCAGCACGCCCGTGGGGTTTCCCTGTGCGTCCTTGATGATCTCGCCACCCGCTGGGCTGCGCGACGTGCGGGTGAGATTGGCGGCGCGCATCGCGGCCGCGTTCACCAGCACCGCGTGGCCGTCCACGCGCGTGAGCACCACGGGATGGTCTGGCACGGCGCGCGTGAGGGCATCGTGCGTGGGCCAGTTGGTATTGCCCCAATCGTTCTGGTCCCAGCCGCGGCCAAGAATCCACTGACCCTTGGGCGTGTTGCGCGCGCGCTCGACGACGCGAGCGAGAACCTCGTCATAGGAGCGCGTCTCCACCAAGTCCACGGCCTGCAGCTTGTCGCCGAGCCCGAGCACGTGTGCGTGCGCGTCGGTCATGCCCGGAATGACCGTGCGACCGGCGAGATCTACCACGCGCGTGTTGGCACCCGCTAAGGCACGAGCCCCGGCGGCGTTGCCAGCAAAAACGACGCGGCCCCCGCGGATGGCGATCGCCTCCACGATTGGACGTGCGCCCTCAGCCGTGTAGATGCGGCCGTTGTGCACAATGACGTCGGCGCTGGCAGCGGCCGACGCGGCTTGGGCAGTGAGGCAGGTGCTTGCCGCTGTGAGCAGCACGGCAGCGTATAGAGCGCGAAAAGCGAAGCGAGACATGGCAGCGGGTGCAGAGGTGAGATGCGTTTTGGGAAATCTACCGCATATGTTTGAGGGCGTGTCTAGCCTCTCTGTGATCGTTGTAGGCCTCGGGGCCGTCGGAAGCGCGACGGCTCTCACGCTCGCGCGTGCCGGTGTACGGGTGCTGGGTTTTGATCGCTGGCGTCCACCCCACACGAGGGGCTCCACACACGGCGAGTCGCGCATCACGCGGTGCACCGCATGGGAAGGTGCGCAGTATGTGCCGCTCGTTGCACGCGCGAATGAACTGTGGCGAGATCTGGCCGCACAGACTGGACACCACTACTTCGATGCCAGTGGCGGTCTCTTCATCGGTGCACCCGACGACTTCTTCATCGTGGATTCGCGAGCCTCCGCCGAAGCGACCGGTCTTCCGTACCAAATGCTCGCGCGCGAGGACATTCAGCATCGGCTGCCTTCGCTGCACGTTCCCGAAGGCATGGTCGGCTTTTTGGACCCCGGGGCCGGAGTCCTGCACCCGGAGCGCATCGTGGCCGATCAGCTTGAGGCGGCATCAGCGCTCGGGGCGGAGCTCTCGTACGGCACGGAAGTGCTAGAGTTTGGCCCGCGCGGTGATGGCGTCTTCGTTCGCACGGCAGGCGAGACTTTCGTAGCCGACCGCTTGGTGCTGTGCGCGGGTGCTTGGATGCCCGACGTGCTCGCACCTCTTGGCGTGAATCTCCGCGTGGAGCGAATCACGCTGCACTGGTTTGCCGAGCGCGCCACCTTGCGGCCGCGAGAGGCTGGTCCGGTGCTGCTCGTCGGCGATGAACACGGCGATGCCACCGCGATCTTCCCGACGATGAATGGCCGTATCAAAAGTGCCGCGCATGGCTCGGGTGCGTTCACGACCGTCGCCGGTGTTGACCGCAGCATTCACGAGCGCGACATCGCGCCGGTGCAGCGATTGCTTTCTAATTGGCTGCCGGATCATGTGGGTGAGCACGCGGAGAGCGCCGTCTGTCTCTACACCAACACACCGGACGGGCACTTCATCATAGACCGCCATCCCGAGCACCCGCAGATCATCCTCGGGAGTCCGTGCAACGGCTTCGGCTTCAAATTCTCCAGCGCCACGGGCGAGATGCTCGCGGCGCTTGCAACGGACGCCACGCCGCCCGTGGACCCGGCGCCGTGGCGTCTCTCACGCTTCGCTACAGCCTAGCGCTGCCGCGACGAAAGCCAACGTTCGCGGAAGGCCAGTTGCGCGGCGCTCGGCGTACGGCCAGCGTCTTCGAACAGCACGACCTCCACGCGTGGGTCTGCCGTGAGTGTCATGTCCGCCGTGCGCGCGCCGCTGCGCGACTGCCAAGTCATCCGAAGTACATCGCCAGGCTTTTGCGCCGCGAGCACGCGCTCCACATCCGCATTGGTGGCCAGTGTCTGACCGTCCAGAGTGAGCAGCCGGTCGCCCGCCGAGATGCCGGCGGCGTACATCGGAGAACCGGCGGTGGTTGGGCCAGCGACGACGACTTCGCCTTCTGATGCGGATAACCGTGCATCGCCCATGAAGGCCTGAGTCGCTGCCGATTGGCGCAGCAGGAATCCCGCGCGCTCAAGCAGCGGGGCGTAGGCAGGCAACTCGCTGCCAATTACGTAGCGGCGGAAGAAATCCCGCGCGAAGGCCGTATCGCGCGCCACCTCGGCGACTGCCGCCTGCACGTCGGCCACCGTGTAGCCGCGCCGGGGCGCGTAATTGGAAGTCTGCGGGCCGAAGCGCCGCCACATCAGTTGCATCACGTCATCGAGCGTCGCGTTCGGCGTCCTCGCGCGCAGCGAGAGGTCCAGCGCGATGCCCAGCGCCTCCCCGTACGTGTAGTACGAGATGAACATGTTGGGGCGGTTCGTGGGATCAATGCTCGCGGCCGCATCCACAAAGGGCGCCTGCTGACTCATGCCCACGGCGCCAAAGAAGCGGCGGCCAGGATGGTTCGTGAGCGTGTTGATGGCACCGCTAATCTGCTGTGCGTAGCGCGGAACCGATGTGATGCCAGCCCTGCGGATGACCAGCGGCCCGTAGTAGTTGGTGAACCCCTCGGCGAACCAGAGCTCGGCGCTCATGTTCGCATCCGAGAAGTCAAACGGCTCCAATGAGGCCGGGCGGATGCGCTCAACGTTCCACGCGTGGAAGAACTCGTGGGACACAGTGCCGAGCAACTGGGCCGCAGACGTCGCCAGTGAACCGGAAGACGTGAGCGAGGTCGAGTTGCGATGCTCCATGCCGTCGCCCGCGCAGTTGGGACGATAGCAGGAGATGAAAGTGTAGCTGCCGAAGTCGAAGCGTGGCAGCTCGCCGAACACCGCCGCCATCTCGTTCACCACCTGCTTGGTCTTCATCTCGAAGTCGTCGAGCTCCGCGCGGGTGCCCAGGTGGTTGACGGCGAGACGGATGCGCTGCGCGCTGCTACCGCTTCCGACGGTCCACTCACGGATGTCGAGGGCGCCCAAGTGGGTGGGCGAGTCCATGAAGTACTGCAGATGCGGAGCGCGGAAGACGCGTGGATCGCTCGTTGGCTGCAACTGCGTTGCAATTGTCCATGTGGAATCAGGCGGCACGAAGGTCACCGCGATGGCGCGTGTGGCGAGCGCGGGGGCGTACGCGAACGTGGCTGGGATGTTGAGATGCGCCCGAGTCTGGTCGATGCCGGCATAGGTGCCGTCGGCGCGATCGGCAAACAGCGTGTAATGAAAGCGCACCTCGCCGCGATGGCCGCTCACCCTCCAGACATTCGGCTCCACACGCTCTACCGCGAGCGCTCGCCCGGACGCATCGCTGGCTCGCACGCCGTACACGTTTTTCGCAAAATCGTGGGCGGCGTATCGTCCCGGTGAGCTACGCGCCATTCGTACCTCAAGCGGCCCAGCGGGCACGGCACGGAAGCTGATGTCCACCTCCGCCTCGCGATGCACCGCGTTGGGGAAGCGAATCTCAATCCGCGTCTCGTTCAGTGCGGAGGGGGCCTGTGCCGCGGCCGAGGCGGCGGCGGCCAGCAGAGCGAGCAGGAAGGCAGGAAGTGTGCGCATTGGAATTGGAACGTGAGTGTGACAGCCTAAAGATTGCCAGAGCAGGCTCGAGACGCGAATCTCCGGTATGCAAAAGCTTCTCTTGTACCTCCCGCTGTTCCTCGGCGGCTGCATCTCCGCCGATGTGCAGGTCATCGCCCACCGCGGCGCCTCCTGGGACGCGCCCGAGCATACTCTCGCCTCGTACGATCTCGCGCTGGAGCGTGATGCCGATTGGATCGAGCAGGACCTGCAGATGACTCGCGATGGGCAGCTCGTGGTGCTGCACGATGATTCGCTTGACCGCACAGCTACTGGCCCGGCGGCGCACTGTTCCGGACTCGTGCGCGATCATACCCTCGAGGAACTCGCGCATTGCGAGGTCGGAAGCTGGTTCAATCGTAAGAATCCCGCTCGCGCGCAGGCTTCGTACACGAGCGAGCGCATTCCCACGCTCGACGCTGTGCTCGTGCGCTACGCTGGTCGCGCCCGCTTCTACATAGAGACCAAGAATCCCGCCGAGGCGCCCGGCATGGAGGATTCGCTATTGGTGCACCTGCGGCGGCACCGTCTCGTGGGGCGCGGGGCGAACGAAGGTCGGGTGCTGGTACAGTCGTTTTCGGCGGCGAGTTTGCTGCGGCTGCACGGACTCGAGCCGCGCCTGCAGCTCGTACAGCTGATTGGTGACAGCATCCCGCCAACCCAGCTCGCTGCCACGCTCGACTCCATCGCCAAGTATGCGGTGGGCATCGGGCCCTCACGCGAAATTATCGATCAGGCCTTCGTCGAGGCCGCACAAGCACGCGGGCTCGTGGTTCACCCGTATACGGTGAACGCCGAGCCCACGATGCAGTCTTTTCTCGCGATGGGTGTGGACGGCATGTTCACCGACCGACCCGACCTGCTTCGCCGCTTACTCAGCCGCTAGCTACTCGGTTGCGCTGGGCGGACGCGATTCGCGAATCATCGCGATGGCTGAGGTGTTGATGGCGACGTCGCCAATCTCGGCGTTGTCGTTGATGACCACGGCACGCGCGAGTCCGGCAAACCTTCCGCAGTGATGCAGGTAGTCGCTCATGCGCTGCATCGGAGCGACGTACATCACGCCGCGCAGCGCCTTGCCGCCGATGAGGTAAATGTCCACCTCACGCTCGCCTGCACCGGCGCCGGCTTGACCAACGACTATCACGTTGGCGTCGGGGGCGGAGACGAGAACTACGAGGTCCGTCTGCACGATGAGATGCCCGGGTGCTTCCTGCAGCTTCGGCCGGCGGGCATCCACCATGTTCATGTAGCCGCCCTTGCGATTGCCAAGGAAGGCGACGAGCGCCATGTCCTCGGCGATGTAGATCGAGCCCTCGAGCAGGCTCGAATCGCGGAGGACGACGTGGATGCGCTTACTCTCTTGGGCGCGGGAACGGCCTGAGGCGGGTGCGGTCATGTCGTGTAGGGAAGGGTACGACCAGCAGACGAGCAAAGGGAGGAAAACGGCACGAATCCCCTTGCGGCCACCCCCCAAGAGGCCCAAGGCTACACCCCTATGCAGCCACGTCTCGCCCTGATTTCTAGCTTCTGCGCATTCGCGGTCGCCATCGTCCCTATGGTGACACCGTCACTCCCCGCGCAGGGCCGCCCGGCTCGCTCCGCGCCGGTCTCGGCGCTGCTGTACGAACTCACTTTGGGCCCCGAGCAGGCCGATGAGGGTGTGATTGACGTGCAGCTGAGCCTGAGCCCACGCGAAGGCGGTCCCTTGTTGCTCTCGATGGCGGCTTGGACCCCGGGCTCCTACGAGATTGCCGATTACGCCCGCGGATTGTCCGGCTTCACTGCCTCACAGAATGGCGAGGAGTTGGTGTGGGACAAGCTCGATCCCGACACGTGGCGTATTTTCCCCCGCCGCACAGGCGAGGTCCTCATACGATATCGCGTACGCGCTGATGACCTCGACGTGGCGGGAAGTTGGAGCACGACTGACTTCGCGTTCTTCAATGGCACGAACGTTTTCCTCTACGTCGAGGGGCGGCCGGACACCCCCGCGGAGGTCGTCGTGCGCAGCGCCGCAACGTGGCGCGTGGCAACAGGAATGACGCAAGGCGATTCCACGCATCAGTTCCGCGCGGTCAACACGGATGACCTGCTCGACCATCCGATGTTCGTCGGACGCTTTGACCTAGACTCGGCCCTCGTGGCCGACCGCTGGATGCGCCTCGCCACTTGGCCTGTGGGGAGTGTGCAGGGTCGGCGTCGCGCGGCGCTTTGGGATGGACTCACGCGCTCCGTGGAGCCGCTCGCGCAGGTGTTTGGCGAAGTCCCGTGGAAGCGCTACACCGTTTTACAGGTGCAGCACGATGAAGTCAGTGGCATGGCCGCACTCGAGCACAGTGAAAGCGAGCTGGCCTTAGTCGGGAGCTCGTACATAGATGAGCCCTTCGTGATTGGCGTGCACGCGCACGAAATTGCCCACGCGTGGAACGTGAAGCGCCTGCGGCCAGCCGATCTCACGCCGTATCGCTATGAGCTCGCGCAGCCCACGCCTTGGCTCTGGATGAGTGAAGGCATCACCGACTACTACGCCGACCTCGCCTTGGTGCGCAGCGGCCTGATGGATGAGCCAGGATTTCTCGCCAACACTTTGGGCAAGATTGAAAGCGTCGTGGCGCGCCCTGCGACCTCGCTTGAGGACGCGTCGTTCCAGACGTGGATTGGCATGCGGGACGGCACCGGCGACCTCTACTACGACAAAGGCTCGCTCGCCGGCCTCGCGCTCGACATTCTCATCCGAGACGCCTCAAATAGCGAGCGCAGTTTAGACCACGTGATGCGCGACCTCTATACCAACACCTATAAGAAAGGCCGCGGCTTCACGCACGACGATGTGTGGAACGCGGTCGCGCGCGCTACGCGGGGCCGCGCGTGGGGTGACTTTGAACGTCGCTACATAGATGGCCGCGAGCCCTTCCCTTGGGCGCAGTGGTTACCGCGGGGTGGGTGGCGCTTCGTGGAAGACTCCATCAGTGAGCCACGACTTGGTGTCCTGATGCGCGGCCATCCCGAAGGCGTGCTCGTCACGGGCTTGGACCCCGAAGGCATGGCCGCGCGCGCCGGCGTCGAACTCGGTGATGTGCTGCTGCGCATCGGTGGCAGCTCAACGCTCGATCCCGACTTCGGTCGTCAGTGGCGCGACGTCTGGGGCAACCGCCGTGGTGCCGAGCTTCCGCTTATAGTTTTGCGCGCCGACGAACGCAAAACGCTCACCGCGCGCGTGGAGATTGATCAGCGTGTGGAGCGTCGCATCGAGCCCGACCCGAACGCGAGCGCCAAGGCGCGGCGCATTCGGACGGGAATTCTACAGGGACTGCCAAGGCCCTGAAGCCTCAAGACGGTCCCCGAGAAAGCCGCTCAGTTTCCACCCGTTCGCATCCGGCGCACGCGTTGCGTGCTCGCGCTATCGCGGGGTGCGCGCGGCTGCTGCATCACGCGTTCAATCTCGTCCGCCTCGCGTGGCACAATCGCCGAGGGTCGCTCAAGGCCGCGAGCCGTGACGAGGTAGTCATCCTCGATGCGCACCCCGATGCCCTTGTATCGCTCGAATGCCCGCGCCGTCCGCGTGAGATACGCGGCGTTGTCCGGCGTCTTCGCAAGAATCTCGGGCAAGGAACTGCGCACGTAAATCCCTGGCTCGATGGTGAATGCCGAGCCCACGGCAATCACACCAGTTTCGTAGTACTGGTCGGGGTCGTGGACGTCGAGGCCGATGCCGTGGCCGAGTCCGTGCATATAGAACAATGACAGCTGTGGGCAACGCGTGCGCCGCTGCGCTGTTCCGCAGTCGTAGCTGGCTGTTGGCGAATCAATCAATCCGAGGCGCGTGAGGCCGCGGGCGAGCTCGGCGGTGGCAGCGGCAGTCATCAGGCTGGAGCGTGCGCCGGGACTCACCTCACGCTCCGCGGCCTTCTGCGCAGCGAGCACAACGTCATAGATCTCGCGCTGAGCCGGCGAGAAGCGTCCGCTCACGGGAATCGTCCGCGTGATGTCCGCCGAGTAGCCGTCGAACGCGGTCGCCATATCCATCACCACCACTTCACCAGCTTCCAGAACGCGCGTGTTGACGTTGTAGTGAAGCGTCGTGGCGTTCGGTCCGGAGCCCACGATGGACGCATAGCCTGGCAGGTCACCGGATGCCGCACGCCACACGCGCTCGGCGGCCGCTTGAAGCTCCCACTCACCAACTCCGGGCTGTGCGAGTGCGAAGGCGGCCAGATGTCCACGGGCGGAAATCTCGGCGGCGATGCGCAGACGCTCCAACTCGGCATCGGACTTCTTGCCGCGCAGTGTCTCTACGGCGCTGTTGCCACTTGTAATCCGACGACTCGGAAACTGCGCTTTAAGCGCGTTCACGAACTGCTCGTGTGGCGAGAGGGTTGTCGCTTCGCCGGAGAAGTCTCCAATTACAAAGAGCTTCTCGTCCGACTTGAGGATGGAGTCCAGTGCGGCGCGTAGTTGCCCAAGGTCGCGACCATCAATCCCCATCGCCGGGCGCACCGCGTCCACGCCCAAGCGTGCACCGGTCCACACTTCCTGTGCTGGATTGCGCGGGTTTACAAAGAGCGTGGCGCGCAGACTGCCATTTACCCTTGCCAGGAGGAGAGCCGCATCGGGTTCGCGGAATCCGGTGAGATACAAAAAAGAGCGCGACTGGCCCCAAGGCATGTAATCCAGGGCCGGCTCAGGCGCGGCCAAAACGAGAACCGCACCGTCGTTCAACCTTTCCACCAAGGCCTCGCGCCGCGCCGCGAACTCAGCTTGCGGGATTTGTGCAGCGAGTGGACCGGCAAGTGGACCGGCAAGTGGAGCGGCGAGTGCAAACTGGACGAGGAGGCACAGGGCGTATCGCATGTTCACACGGGAGGGAGACCCGTGAAATCTGGAGGAGTGGAGGTGGCAGGCACAGCCCCAGAACTGCCCCAACGGATAGCCTCGGCCCCGCGTAGCTTACGGCTGACCCTTACTCCCACCTGGAGTCGCTTGTGATGTCTTGGCGTTCTATGCGTTCCGCATTCGCACTTTCTACAATTCTTGCCCTTCCGCTCGCCGCCCAACAGCGGCTGACCTCGCCGGAACAGTTCTTCGGCCATCAGGTAGGCGCCGACTACGTCCTCCCCAACTACAGCAAGTTCCACGAATATTGGGTTCGCCTCGCCAACGAGTCGGACCGCATGGAACTCGATACCATCGGCATGACGGCCGAGGGTCGCCCGCAGATCATGGCGATTATCTCGAGCCCGGAGAATCTCCGCAACCGTGAGCGCTACCGGCAGATTGCCGAACGGCTCGCGCGCGCCGAGGGTGTGACGGCTGAGCAGGCGAGAGAGCTGGCGCGCGAGGGCAAGGGAATTGTGTGGATTGACGGTGGCCTGCATGCCACCGAGGTGCTCGGCGCGCAGCAGCTTATTGAGTCCAGCTGGCAGCTCGTGAGCGGCGATGACAGCGAGACCACGCGCTTCCGCAACGACCTCATCATCGTGATGGTTCATGCCAATCCAGACGGCATGGAACTCGTCAGCGATTGGTATATGCGTACGGCCGATCAGCGTCGCCGCAGCTACAACAACATTCCACGTCTCTACCAGAAGTACATCGGGCACGACAACAACCGCGATTTCTACCTCGCGGCTCAGCCCGAGACCGAGAATATGAACCGCGTGCTCTACACGGAGTGGTATCCCCAGGTGATGTACAACCATCACCAGACGGGCCCGGCTGGCACCGTGATGTTCGCACCGCCGTTCCGCGATCCGATGAACTTCAACATCCACCCACTCATCAAGACGGGCCTCGATGTGGTGGGCGGTGCGATGCACCACCGCTTCGTGCAGGAAGAGAAGGGCGGTGTGGTCATGCGCCTTGGCGCTGGCTATTCCACGTGGTGGAACGGCGGCCTGCGCACCACAGTCTACTTCCACAACATGATTGGCCTGCTCACGGAGACCATCGGTAGCCCGACGCCGATGGAGATTCCGTTTATCGCCAATCGCCAGATTGCTAGCGCCGACCTTCCGCTTCCGGTGAATCCCGGCCCGTGGAAGTTCCGCCAGTCCATCGAGTACTCGGTGACGGCTAACCGCGCGGTGCTGGATGTGGTGGCACGCAATCGTGAAATCTTCCTCTTCAATATTTGGAAGATGGGCAGCGATCGCATTGTACAGGGCAACAGCGATAGCTGGACCATCTGGCCCAAGCGTAACGCTTCGGCGCAGGCGCGCATTGACGAAGAAAACCGCGCGCGTCGTACGCAGCAGCAGGCTGAGAACCCGATGGCCTTCCTCGGTGGATTCGGCAACGCCGCCAACTCGCGCAACGGCGAGGCCGCGCAGCAGATGATGGCGTTCATGCGCTCGCCAGAGAATCGTGATCCGCGTGCCTACATCATTCCGAGCAACCAGCGCGACTTCCCGACGGCCGTGCGTTTCATTGTGGCGCTGCAGAAGGCCGGCATCGATGTGCACCGCGCCACTGCGGCGTTCTCGCACGGTGGCAAGCAGTATCCGGCTGGCTCCTATGTGGTGAAGGTGGGCCAGGCGTTTGGCGCCCACGTGACCGACATGTTTGAGCCGCAGGATCACCCGAATGACTTCCGCGTGCCGGGTGGCGCGCCCACTCCGCCGTACGACAACGCGGGTTGGACGCTGGCGATGCAGATGGGCGTTCAGTACGAGCGCGTGCTCGATGCGCTCAATGGTCCGTTTGAGAAGATTGCGCCGAACAATCGCGTGCGTCCGGCAGCTGGCACGGTGGCAGCGGGCAACACCTGGGCGCTCTCTGGCGCGCAGAACGATGCCTTCATCGTTGTGAATCGCCTGCTGAAGGCCAACGCGCAGGTGCTGCGCAAGGCCGACGGCACCTGGATCATCCCGGCCAACAGCACCAGCCGTGCCATCGTGCAGCGCGCGGCCACGGAACTCGGCCTCTCGTTCACCGCCGGCAGCGCGACCGGCGCAACCGCCGCCCGCCCGATGCGGATTGGTTTGTGGGATCGGTTCGGCGGCTCCATGCCGTCCGGTTGGACGCGTTGGTTGCTCGAGCAGTACGAGTTCCCGTTCACGGTGGTGTATCCGCAGGAGCTCGACGCAGGCAATCTCAACAACAAGTATGACGCGCTGATCTTCGTGGATGGGGCCATCCCTGCGATGCGCGCCACCACGCAGGGCAGCAACACGAACCTCCCAGGCTTCGGGAATGCGGGTGCTGGTACGGACACGGCGGCTATTCCGGCGCAGTTCCGGAGCTGGCTCGGCAACGTGACGCAGGACCGTACGGTGCCGCAGATCAAGCGCTTCGCCGAGAATGGCGGCATGGTGATCACCATCGGTAGCTCGACGAACCTGGCGGAGCACCTAGGCTTGCCGCTGAGCAATCACTTGGTGGAGCGCATGCCCAACGGCAACGAGCGAGAACTCGGCAGCGAGAAGTTCTACGTTCCCGGTTCCTTGCTTGAAGTCGCGGTGGACAGCACCTCGGCGGCCGCAGTGGGAATGGGCTCGCGCGCTATCGTGATGTACGACAATTCGCCGGTGTTCCGCTTGGCGCCGGATGCCTTGGCGCGTGGCGTGAAGCCGATTGCTTGGTTTGATTCGCCGACTTCCCTGCGCAGCGGTTGGGCTTGGGGCGAGACGTATCTCGAGGGCGGCGTTGCTGCCGCCGATGCCTCGGTCGGTCGTGGTACGGTGCGTTTGATTGGACCGGAAGCGCTGTTCCGTGCTCAGCCGGCGGGGACGTTCAAACTCGTGTTTAATGGGTTGATTGGCACGCGATAGGGATGGATGACGGAACGCGGATGACGGAAGGGGAGCCAAGGCGCTCTCCTTCCGTCATTCGTTTTCGCGCTGCGGTCTGGTAGTTTCTGCTGGTGTCGGAACGCTTCTCGATTTCTCTGCTGACTCTGGGCGCGCTGCTCGTGGCCTTGGCCTATGGGCTGACGTTCGCGAGTGCGACGAGTATTGCACCGTGGCTGCTGGCGATAGGGGCTACGCTCGTATTGACGGGCCTTGGCTTGCTCGGCGCTGGTGCGCGCGCACCGCGTCTTGCTGCCGCGGTGCTTGCGGCTTGCGCGCTTACGTTCATCGGCTTCGCCACAGCACTGCTGCTCCAGCCACACGTACTCGGCGGTCCGCTCTTGTTCGGACTTCCGCGGGCCACGGCCTTGCTGCTGCTGCTCACCGGCGCCCTGCCTCTGGTGATGCTGCCGATCGCCTACGCGATGGTATTCACGCGCGAGGTAATCACCGATGACTGACACCAGCGTGTCGCCAATCGTGATTGGCGTTGGCATCGGGTACTTCGCGATATGCGCGCTCATCGGCCTCTGGGCCGCGCGTCGCACGCAAACCGCCGAGGATTTTTTTCTCGCGGGCCGCAACGTGGGACTACTGCCCTTTGCCATTGCCGCGATGGCCACGACGCTCTCGGGCTTCTCATTCATCGGCGGGCCGGGCCTCGTCTACAGCATCGGACTCACGGCGATTTTCATCATCCTGCCCGCAGCGTTAACCAACACCTACGGCGTCATCGTCCTTGGGCCGCGCATGCGAAATCTTGCCGCGACGCATGGATTCCTCACTGTCCCCGATGCCATCGGTTGGCGCTATGATTCCCGCGCCGCACAGGGCCTGAGCGCAGTCGCAATCCTCGTTGGAGTGATTGGCTACATCGGCACCAATGTGCTCGCGCTTGGCCTCGTGGTGCGCGCGCTGTTCGGCGTGGAGCTCGAGCTCGCACTGTGGATTGGCGCCGCTGTACTTCTCGCGTACTCGGCCGGTGGCGGCATTCTCGCCGGCATCTGGGTGGATGTGTTCCAAGGCCTGCTGATGGCCGTCGCCAGCGCTATCGTGTTCGCATTTGCGCTCGATGCGGGCAATGGCCTCGCTGCCATCACTCGCGCCATCGAGGCGGTTGATCCCGCCTTCATGGGCCCCTGGGGAAGCCGCGGCGCAATGGTAGCGCTGAGTTTCTTCTTCGTATTTGCCGTGGGTTCACTCGGCCAGCCGCACATCGCGCACAAGTACTACATGATCCGCGACGTGAAGCGTCTGCGCTGGTATCCAGTGCTGATGACCATCGCGATGATTCTTGCACAGCTCCTGTTTGTGGGCGTCGGCATCGCGGTGAAGTCACTCGTGGTCACGGGTGCGCTCCCCGCCTTGGCCACGCCAGATGATGCCACACCAACGTTGTTGCTGAGTTACGTGCCAACTTTCGTCTCGGCCTTGGTGTTTGCCGGAGTCGCCGCCGCCATCATGAGCACCGTGAACTCATTCTTGAACATCGGTGCGGCCGCCCTTACACACGACATCCCAAAGGCGCTCGGTAGGCAGATCAACAGCACCACGCAGCTCCGCGACGGACGCCGGTGGACTTTCGTGCTCGCCGTTGCCGGCACTGTCATCGCACAGTTGAGCGGTACGCTGGTCGCTTTTCTGGGAATCTTCGGCTACGGACTCTTCGCCTGCACGCTCGTACCCGCACTCGCTATCGGGCTAACCTGGAAGGGCGGCACGCGTGCGGCGGCAATCGCCAGCATGGCAACGGGCCTTACCCTCACCCTCGCCCTCGAATCGGCGGCCTACGCGAAGCTCATGAGCTTGCCGATCGGCGTGACCGTAAGCGGACTCACGCTGGTCACGAGCATCCTGGTCTACGTGGGAGTCTCAAAGTGGACGGATGACGGATGACGGATGCAAGAAGGGCGCGCCCCGCTCAGCAAGGCGCGCCCAACAAGCTTCCATCATCCGCCTTCCGTCCTGTTACTTCAACAGCCCCTTCGCGATCGTCGCCAGCTGCATATTCGACGTCCCCTCGTAAATCGTCCCAATCTTCGCGTCGCGATAAAACTTCTCCACCGGATAGTCCTTGGTGTAGCCGTAGCCACCAAAGAGCTCCACCGCGAGCGAGGTCACGCGCTCAGCGACCTGTGATGAGTACAGTTTGGCCATCGCGCCGGCTTGTGCGATGTCCTCGCCGGCATCGCGCAGACGCGCCGAGTTGTAGACCATGAGCCGCGCAGCTTCGAGCTCTGTTGCCGCCTGCGCGAGCTGGAACTGGATGCCTTGAAACTCTGAGAGCGATTTTCCGAACTGTTGGCGCTCCTTCACATACGCGATGGCCGCATCGAGCGCGCCCTGCGCCACACCAATCATCTGCGCGCCGATGCCGATGCGACCTTCGTTGAGCGTTTCGATGGCAATCTTGTAGCCCTGCCCCACCGGCCCGAGCACGTTGAAGTCAGGGACGAACACATCTTCGAGCATGAGCTCGGTGGTGCTTGAGGCACGGATACCGAGCTTGTCTTCCTTCTTACCGACCGCAAAACCGGGCATGTCGCGCTCAACAATGAAGGCAGTGATGCCTTTGTAGCCCTTAGCTGGGTCGATGGTCGCAAAGAGAACAAACACGCCGGCTTCTGCGCCATTTGTAATCCACATCTTGCGGCCGTTGATCTTCCAGCCACCGTCTACCTTCACGGCGCGAGTCTGCAGCCCAAACGCATCTGAGCCGCTCGACGCTTCGGAGAGCGCGTAGGCCCCAACCGTGCCCGAGCAGAGTTGTGGCATCCATTTGTCGAGCTGCTCCTTGGTGGCGGCGTGAAGCAGGGGATGAGCCACCAACGTGTTCTGCACGTCCACCATGATTGCCGACGATGCGTCGGCTTTTGAGATCTCTTCAACCGCGAGCGTCACCATCATCACGGTGCCAGCCGCGCCGCCGTGTGCCTCGGGTGCCTGAATGCCCATCAGGCCCATCTCGAAGTAGGCCTTGATGAGCGCTGGATCCAGCTTGGCCTCGCGTTCCATCTGCGCGATGCGGGGGCGCACCTCGCCGTTCACGAATTCGGCGACGGCGGATTTGAAAGCCTGCTCCTCTTCTGAAAGCTGCGTGAGGGCGGGGCGGGTGCTCAGGAGATCAGACGACATACGCGCGTTGCGTTGGGGGGAATCGCTGCCACAGGGTGACAGTCAGATTGGTGGATCATTGAGGTGCGGGGCGGGAAGCCCGTAGAGATAGCCCTGAAGCAAATCGGCGCCCAGCAGTGCCAGTGCGTCGCGTTCCGTGGCCGTCTCCACACCCTCTGAAATTACCAGCATGCCGAGGTCTGCACACAGCGAGAGCATTGCCTTCACTACGCGCTGTTTGGTGAGGTTGTGATCGATGCCTTCAATCAAACTGCGGTCCAGCTTCACGATATCCGGGCTCAACTGCGTGAAGCTCGAGAGACCCGCGTAGCCCGTGCCGAGGTCATCCACGGCGAGGCGGTAGCCGAGCAACCGGAGGTCACGGACGAGGTTAGAAATGTTGCCCATTCTTTCAATGCTGGCGCGCTCCGTGATTTCCAGGACGATGCGCTCAGCAAACGGCGCCAGCGGTGAGCCGATACCGTGCAAAGAATGGTCGAGGAGATCCGGCGGATGCACGTTGACGAAGAGCAGGCGTTCGTCCGGCAGCTGCGGAGCGTAGGCCGCAATCTTGAGGTAGATGGCTCGCGTGAGCTCGTCGGAGCGCCCCAGCAGCGCCGCGGTGCCCAGCAGGGCTTCCGGATGCTCAAGCGTGGGTTCCGCGGAGCGCACGAGTGCTTCAAACCCGATTGAGCGTTTCAACTTCAACGAGACGATGGGTTGAAACACGATGGCCAGCTTTTGCAGGGCGCGGCTAAAGGCGGCGCCGAGTGCCCGCTCGTCGTCCACCGGCAGGCCGTGCGAGCCGCGGAGCGTGAAGGCTTCACGTTTGAGTCGTGCGAGGTCTGAGAGGAGGACGGCTCGTGTCACCGCTTCCATCAGTTCCTTCGGTGCGACAGGCTTGAGCAGGTAGCGGTGCGCACCCCAGGCCATCGCATCAATCGCCGTCTGCAAGGACGGGCCGCCGGTAATCAGTATGACCGGTGTGTCGAGGTCGCGCTCGCGGATCGCGCGGAGCAGCTCCAAGCCGCTCATCCCTTCCATGTTGATGTCGGAAAGGATGGCGCTGTACTGACGTTCATAGATGCTGTGCAACGCCGCCTCTCCAGAAGCGGCGCCATCGACAACAAAGCCGGCTCGACTGAGCAACATAGTCGAGGCCTGAAGTACAGCAGAATCGTCGTCTACGATCAGGACGCGGCGTTGGGATTCGGACATCGAAACAGTTTAAAGGGGCCAGACCTACTTAAAAGGTATCGGCCAGTCACCGCCTCGGTCAGCCCCGGACCCGGTCAGCCTTGGGGAGGCTTGTCGTAGTTTAGGATTGGTGCCAACCACCGTTCAGCATCGGTGATGCTGACTCCCTTGCGCGCCGCATAGGCCTCGACTTGGTCGCGCTCGATCTTCCCGACGCCGAAGTAGTGCGCGTCTGGATGCCCGAAGTACCAACCAGCCACCGCCGAGGTGGGATGCATGGCGTAGCTCTCGGTGAGGTGTACGCCACCCAGTCGCTCGGCGTCGAGAATGTCGAACAAAGTCTTCTTTTCCGTATGGTCTGGGCATGCCGGATAGCCTGGCGCCGGGCGGATGCCCTGGTACTGCTCGCGGATGAGGGCTTGGTTGTCGAGATGCTCGTTGGGCGCGTAGCCCCACAGCTCGCGACGCACCTTTTCGTGGAGCCGCTCGGCAAAGGCTTCGGCGAGACGATCCGCCAACGCCTTTACCATGATGCTCGAGTAGTCGTCGTTTGTGGCCTCGAACTCCGCCACCTTCTCGTCCAGACCGATGCCCGTGGTGACGACGAACCCACCCAGCCAATCCTGCACCCCTGAGGATTCCGGCGCGATGTAGTCGGCGAGCGCAACGTTGGCACGCCCGTCGTTCTTCACCATCTGCTGACGAATCGTCTGCACGGTCGCGAGCCGATCAAAGCTTCCGTCATCCGTCTTCCGTCCAAGGTGAATCTGCTCCGCATCATCGGAATGCGCAGCAAAGAACCCGACGACCGCTCGAGCACGAAGCCATTTCTCATCTACAATCTTTTCCAGCATCGCCCGCGCATCCGCAAACAGGTTGCGCGCCGCCTCACCCACGACGGCGTCGTCGAGAATGCGCGGATACGAGCCGGCTAACTCCCAAGTCTGGAAGAACGGCGTCCAGTCAATGCGCGGTACGAGCTCTTCGAGTGGGAAGTCATCAAACACGCGCACGCCTTCAAAGCTGGGCTTGGTTGGCACGTGCTCCCAATTGAGGCGCGCCTTGTTGGCTCGCGCCTGCTCAATAGTCTGACGCTTCATGTCCCTTTGTCGCGCTGCGCGGTCCACACGCACCTGCTCGTACTCCGTGCGCACGTCCGCCACGAACTGTTCGGCGAGTCCATCGCTCGTGAGAGAGCTGGCCACACCAACGGCCCGCGAGGCGTCGAGTACGTGAACGACCGGCCCTGAATAGTTTGGGGCAATCTTCACTGCCGTGTGCACCTTGGACGTCGTCGCGCCGCCGATGAGCAACGGCACGGTCCATCCCTCACGCTCCATCTCACTCGCCACGAAGGCCATCTCCTCGAGCGAAGGCGTGATGAGGCCCGACAATCCGATGATGTCCACGTTGTGCTCGCGTGCCGCCGCGAGGATCTTGGCGCAGGGCACCATGACGCCAAGGTCAATGACCTCGAAGTTGTTGCACTGCATGACGACGCCCACGATGTTCTTGCCGATGTCGTGTACGTCGCCCTTCACCGTCGCCATGAGGACCTTGCCCTTGGCCCGCGATTCTGGGTTGAGCGCCTTCTCCGCTTCGATATAGGGAATCAGATGGGCCACTGCGCGTTTCATTACGCGTGCCGACTTCACGACCTGCGGCAGGAACATCTTGCCGGCGCCGAAGAGATCGCCAACCACGTTCATGCCCTGCATGAGCGGGCCTTCAATCACTTCAATAGGACGGTCAAACAGATGGCGCGCCTCTTCGGTGTCTTCCACCACGAAGTCGGCGATGCCGTGCACCAGTGCGTGTGACAGGCGCTCGTTCACCGGGCCTTGGCGCCAGCTGAGGTCAGCCTTCTTGGCCTGCGCTTGACCCTTGGCCTGGTCGGCTACGGCGAGCAGGCGCTCAGTGGCGTCAGCGCGGCGCGCGAGAACCACGTCTTCCACGCGCTCACGGATCTCGGCGGGGATGTCTTCATAAAGCACCAGCGCACCGGCATTCACGATGCCCATGTCCATCCCCGCCTTCACCGCGTGATACAGGAAGACGGAGTGGATGGCCTCGCGTAGCGGATTGTTGCCGCGGAACGAGAACGACACGTTGCTCACGCCGCCGGAGATGCGCACGTGCGGGCAGCGCTGCTTGATGAGGCCCGTGGCCTCGATGAAGTCCAGCGCGTAGCGGTTGTGCTCTTCGATGCCCGTCGCGATGGCGAAGATGTTCGGGTCGAAGATGATGTCTTCTGGCGGGACGCCCACCTGTTCGGTGAGGATCTTGTAGGCGCGCTCGCAGATGGACACCTTGCGGTCCACCGTATCGGCCTGGCCCTGCTCGTCGAAGGCCATCACAATCACCGCCGCGCCGTATCTGCGAACAAGCGTTGCTTGCCGAATAAACTCAGCCTCGCCCTCTTTCATCGAGATGGAGTTCACGATGCTCTTGCCCTGCACGCAGCGCAGGCCCGCTTCGATGACGCTCCACTTGGAGCTGTCAATCATGATCGGGACCTTGGAAATCGCCGGCTCGCTCGCCACCAAGTTGAGGAAACGTCTCATCGCCGCTTCGGCGTCGAGCATTCCCTCATCCATATTGATGTCAATGATCACCGCACCGGCCTCGACCTGCTGACGCGCCACTTCCAGCGCTTGGTCGTAGTGCCCGTTGATAATCAACTCGGCGAACTTCTTGGAGCCGGTGACATTCGTGCGCTCGCCAACGTTTGTGAAATTCGAGTCGGGGCCAATCACCAGCGGCTCTAGGCCCGAGAGGCGTAGGCGCTTCGGAATTTCAGGAAGGGCGCGTGGCTTCACATCGCGCACGGCGTCGGCAATCGCGCGAATGTGCGCCGGCGTTGTGCCGCAGCAGCCGCCCACCACATTCACCAAACCGCTCTCGGCGAATTCACGGAGAATGCTTGACGTGTAATCCGGCGTCTCGTCGTAGCCGCCCATTTCATTGGGCAGGCCAGCATTGGGATGCACCGTGACGTAGCAGTCGGCCACGCGAGCAAGTTCCTGCACGTAGCCGCGCAGATCCTTGGCGCCGAGTGCACAGTTGAGGCCAACCGAGAAGGGCTTCGCGTGCATCACCGAGTTCCAGAACGCCTCGGTAGTCTGACCCGTGAGCGTTCTGCCGGATGCGTCGGTGATGGTGCCGGAGATCATCACGGGTACACGCTCGCCACGCTGCTCAAACACCTGCTCCACCGCGAAGATGGCGCCCTTGGCGTTCAGCGTGTCGAAGATTGTCTCAATGAGAATGATGTCCGCACCGCCATCGAGAAGGCCCTCGGTGGCCTCGACGTAGGCTTCCACCAACTCCGCGAAAGTGATGTTACGGGCCCCCGGATCATTCACGTCCGGCGAGAGCGAGGCCGTGCGATTGAGCGGCCCGAGCACACCTGCCACCCAGCGCGGGCGTCCGTCCTTGGCTTCAAACTCGTCGCAGAGCTTACGTGCGAGCCGCGCGCCCTCGACGTTGAGCTCACGCACCTGCTCCTGCATGCCGTAATCGGCCATCGCGACGCGCGTCGAGTTGAACGTCGCCGTCTCGAGAATGTCCGCTCCCGCTTCGAGGTAGGCGCGGTGAATGCCGCCGACGACGTCCGGACGCGTGAGAATCAACAGGTCATTGTTGCCCTTTAAGTCACTGGGCCAATGATTGAAGCGCGTGCCGCGGTAGTCGCGCTCGGTGAGACCATAGGTCTGCACCATGGTGCCCATTGCGCCATCAATGATGAGCAGGCGGCGAGCCGCCTCAGTGTGGAGCGCCGCAATGCGGGAAGTGCGCGTGAAAGTCATACGCCCACCCGCTGGTCGCTTCCGTCATCCGTCATCCGTCCACTTCCTGGCCGAAAGCCTAGCAAGTGGCAAATAGCATAGGTCAGATCTGCCCTATTCAACGTATAGAAGTGAAATTCCTTCACGCCCGACTGCGCGAGTTGGGTGACCTGTTCGGCGACGAGCGACGCGGACACCAGCTTCCGCGTCTCGGCATCATTCTCAAGGCCTTCAAAGTGCTTCGCGAAGGTGGCGGGAATGGTTGCGCCGGCAATCTTCGCAAATTTGGCCGTCTGCGTGAAGTTCGTGACCGGCATGATGCCAGGGACGATCTGCGCGGTGATGCCAGCCTTCCGTGCGCGGTCCACGAATCGCAGATAGGCCCAGTTGTCGAAGAAGAATTGCGTGATCGCGCGCGTCGCACCGGAGTCCAACTTGCGCTTCAAGTTGTCCATGTCGTCCTGCGCAGACTTTGCCTCAGGATGCACTTCCGGGTACGCGGCCACAGAGACTTCAAAGTCTCGACGCTTGCGCAGGCCTTCCACCAACTCTGTGGCGTAGGAGTAGCCGCCTGGCGTGGGGAAGTAGGGCGCGTCGCCGCCGGGGATGTCACCGCGCAGCGCGACCACGTGCCGTACGCCGGCGTTCCAATAGTCGTCGGCGACGGCGTCAATCTCCTCACGCGTCGCGGCCACGCAGGTCAGGTGCGCGGCGGGCACGAGGGGCGTTTCTTGGAGAATGCGATGCACCGTGTGGTGCGTGCGCTCGCGAGTGGAGCCGCCGGCGCCGTAGGTCACCGATACGAAGTGCGGTGCCAGGGGAGCCAATCGCTGGATGGAGCGCCATAGCGTGGCTTCCATCTCTTCCGACTTGGGCGGGAAGAACTCGAACGAAATCTGAAACGGCGCCGGATTCTGCGCGGGATTCGTTTGCACTGTGGTTCCTGAAAGCACGAAGGCCCGGAGCGAGGAGGCACACCGGGCCGGCGCTTTAGCTGAATGTTTTACGTGGCCGCAAGTTGCCTCGAAATCGCCACGAATTCGATTGTGCTTGTATCCTAGCATCCGGATGAACGGATGGCAAGGAGGGCGCGGCCGCCCGGCCTCGGGGAATCCCTGCCGGATGCTGGATTCTGACGCCCAGAAGCCGTACAATGCGCCCGTGACCTCAAGCCAGCCCGTCCCCGCCTCGCTCGCCGCCGCCCTCGCCGACCGTTACCGCCTCGACCGCGTCCTCGGGGCGGGCGGAATGGCCACGGTCTACCTCGCGCAGGACCTCCGCCACAGCCGGCCCGTCGCCCTCAAGGTTCTCAAACCCGAGCTCTCGGCGATCATCGGCGCCGAGCGATTTCTGGTCGAGATCCGCACCACGGCGAATCTGCAGCATCCGCACATTCTGCCGTTGTTCGATTCGGGTCAGGTGGAAGGGACCGTCTACTACGTCATGCCCTTTGTGGAGGGCGAAGCGCTGCGCGACCGCTTGAATCGCGAAAAGCAGCTTCCTATCGAAGACGCCGTGCGCATCGCAAGCGAAGTGGCCAGCGCGCTCGACTACGCGCATCGCCAAGGCGTCATCCATCGCGACATCAAGCCGGAAAACATCCTGCTGCACGATGGACGCGCGGTGGTGGCGGATTTCGGCATTGCGTTGGCAGCCAGTCGAACGGATGGCGGGAGCCGCCTCACCGAAACGGGAATGTCACTCGGGACCCCTCATTATATGAGTCCCGAGCAGGCACTCGGTGAGCGCAACATTGATGCGCGCACGGATGTGTACGCGCTTGGATGTGTGCTGCACGAGATGCTCGTGGGTGAGCCGCCGTTTAGTGGGCCAACCGCGCAGGCCGTGATCGCCCGTGTGCTGGGCAATGATCCGGAGCCTGTGTCGGCCACGCGACGCACGGTGCCGGAGTACATCTCGGACGCGGTGCTCACCGCACTCGCGAAGTTGCCGGCGGATCGCTTTGCGACGGCGGCCTTGTTTGCGTCGGCGCTGACAGGCAGCGGTCATGCGACGATCACGCGGCGGCACAATTCCGGCTTGCGGCTGGAAGTGAAGACAGGATGGCGCAACAGCCTCGCACGTGCCGCTTGGCCACTCGCATTCGCGGCCGCAGTTGCGCTCGCCGCCTGGGGTTGGATGCGTCCGACACCCAAGCCGATTTCGACCCGGCTGGCGCTTTCAACGCCTAGTATCGGAGGTGCTGCCACCTTCCTGCAGAAGATGCTCGACATCTCGCCCGATGGCACCAGCATCATCTATCTGCAGGGTGCCGGTGGAGGCGAACAACTCGTATTGCACCGACTCGACGAAGAACTCTCGCGGCCCTTGGCCCACATTCCAGCGAACTTCTCGTCGCCCGTATTTTCCCCGGATGGCCGCAGCGTCGTCGCGTCAAACATTGACGCAGCGCAGGTTTTCAAGTTCTCGCTGGAGGGCGGACGCGGCGTGGCACTGCCGCAGCAGCTTGGCGCCTCGTCGTACACGGCATGGGGCGATGATGGTGCGATATGGATTTCGCCGCTCAACGGATTTCAAGAGGGCGTCACGCGCGTCGCTGCTGATGGCGCCATCACGCATCCGCTCGCTGCTGACCCAGGCTTGGCCGTGCAGCAGGTCCTACCGGGTAGCAGGTATGGACTTGCTGTGCGCAGCCCGCTGGGCACGAGCTTTGGGCAGGCCTTTATCGTCAATCTCCGTACCGGAGAGTCGGAGCCGATTCTCGGAGCGGACGTCGTAGAAGTCCGCTACGCCGCGGGAATCCTCGCCTACGTGGTTGGGAGCGGCACGCTTGAGGCCGTCCGCTTCGACCTTGGTGCGCGACGTACGATTGGCGAGCCAGTCGAGATTGCCACGGACGTGTCGCTCTCGGGTGGTGGTGGTGCCAACTTCGCCATGTCCGCGAACGGCACGCTCGCCTTTGTGCCCGAGGCGCCGCGATCGCTGCTGCTGATTGACCGTGATGGTGCCTCTCGTCCCGCGGTGAGTGACGGGCGCACCTTCCATATGCCCCGCTTCTCGCCAGACGGTCGTTCATTGCTCACGGATTTCGCGACCATCGATGGGCGCGACGTGTGGCGGCTCGACTTGGCCTCGCAAACCCTCACGCGCGTCAGCTTCGAGCGCGATGGCCACGACGCCGACTGGGATCCTGACGGACGCGGCATCATCTTCATCACCGCGAGCCGAGCGCCCGGCACGCTGACGCTCCTGCGCACAGCGCCAGGACGCTCATCGGGCGCCGATTCATTGATATCGTCGCCGCTTATTGGCTACACCGGTGAGTGGCTGCCCGACCAAAGCGCCATCGTCACCGCCGGCACTGGGTTGAGCCAAGGGTCCAAGACGGACATCGCCATCATTCGCAATGGTGGTCGCGGGCCGATTGAGCCGCTCGTCTCGACGCCGTTCGAGGAGTCGTACCCCGCGGTGTCACCCGACGGCCGCTGGCTCGCGTATACGTCTGATCAGACGGGGACTTCGGAGATATATCTTCGCCCCCTTGGACGCGACGGTGACGAGATCCGAGTCTCAGCGAATGGTGGCAGTGAGCCCACCTGGGGTCCGGATGGTCGCGAACTCTTCTACCGCGCGCTGACGGGCGGCAAGACGTCGCTAGTCGCCGCGCGAATCTCGTTCGGCGCGGCTCCCGCGGTGTCCGATCGTCGCACGCTCTTCGATGTGACGGAGATGGCGTCGTCCACACCGCACACCAATTACGACATCTCGCCGGACGGGAAGCGCTTCGCGATGGTGCGTCGCAATCCGTCGGGGCGCGTCGTGATCATTCAACACCTGCCGCAGTTGGTGGAGTCCCTCGAGCGCCGCGGCCGCCAGTAGCGGGTCCTACCCTCGTGACTCCGCTCACAGTCTAATGAATTAGGTCTTGCGCGTCTCTTTGGTAAATCGTAACGTCGCGTATTCCCCCACGGGACCACGGCCCCCACCCCACGAGGTTGCGAATGCGTAGAGTTGCTTCCGCAGTTGCCGTTCTTGCCCTCCTCACCAGTGCCTGCTCTGACACCGCCACCCTGGCCCTCGATGCTACGGATGCGCGCCTCGGCACCGAAGTCCCCGCCGCCATCCGCAGTAGCGGTCCGGAGTACGTGCCGGGCGAAGTGCTCGTCCAATTCAAGGAAGGCACCAGCGACGACGATGTGGCCAAGGCTCTCGGTCGCGCCAACTCCAATGCCGCCGAGCGCATTCTGACGGCGCGCATGCGTGCTGCCGGCCGCAAGCAGGGTGTGCGTGTCGCCCGCACGGGTGGATCGGTCGAAGCCGCAATCGCAACGCTGCGTGGCGACGCCAACGTCGAGTTCGCCGAGCCGAACTGGATCTATCAGCACGCCTCGTCCAACGACACCTACTATACCAACGGCTCGCTCTGGGGCATGTACAGCGGCACCACCACGCCCACCAACCAGTTCGGCAGCGGAGCCGCAGCCGCTTGGGCGCGCGGCACCTCTTGCACCGGCGTCTACGTCGGCATCATTGACGAAGGCTATTACTACCAGCACACGGATCTCGCAGCTAACGTGGGCAGAAACCCCGGCGAAGTCGCTGGCAATGGCGTTGATGACGATAGCAATGGTCTCGTAGACGACGTGTATGGTTGGGACTTCGCCGGCAACAACGCGTCAGTCTTCGACGGCGTGGGTGACGACCACGGCACGCACGTTGCCGGCACCATCGGCGGTGTGGGCAGCAATGGCGCTGGCGTTGCCGGCGTTTGCCAGTCCGGCATCCGCCTCCTGAACGCCAAGTTCCTCGGGAGCAACGGCGGCACCACGGCCAATGCCATCAAGGCGGTGGATTACTTCACGGATCTCAAAATCCGCCACGGCATCAACCTCGTCGCGACCAACAACTCGTGGGGCGGCGGCGGATTCTCTCAGGCCTTGGCTGATGCCATCGGTCGTGCGGACGCAGCCGGCATCCTCTTCATCGCAGCGGCCGGCAATAGCAGCCTCAACTGCGAGACGAGCGCCTGTTACCCCGCCGAGTACGCAAACGCTAACGTGATCGCGGTGGCGTCTATTACCAGCACCGGCGCGATGAGCTCCTTCTCGAACTACGGCTCAAGCACCATCGACATTGGTGCGCCGGGCTCGGCGATCTGGTCCACAGTGCCGACCGGTACCAAAAACAGAATCTCCTCGGGCTATGCCAGCTACAGCGGCACCTCGATGGCAACTCCACACGTGGCTGGCGCCGCGGCGCTCTATGCCGCTCGCAATCCAGGTGCCTCTGCTGCGCAGATCAAGAGCGCCTTGCTCAGCAGCGCCACAGCCACGACCTCGCTTAACGGTCGCGTGCTCACCAATGGCCGCCTAAACGTCTCGGGCTTCTAAACCGCGACACGCACAATCAGAGCGCCCCGGCCGAGGAATCGGCCGGGGCGCTCTGTCTTCTGTGTGCACCCGCTCAATGCACCAGCTCAGCGCACCAGTTCAGCGCACGCGCGAGTATATCGGCGTCGTGGCAGGGGCGGGGAAGAGCACCACATTCTCGGCGAACGATACGATATTCGCAGAGGCGTAAATTTTCCCCGGCGTGACAGTGTTCGGAAGCAACACATTGCTCTGCAATTGCGTCGGGGAGAGGCGTGCGAACGAGGAGGCCAAGTAGCCAATCAACAGACCACCCGAATTGTCGAACGCGAAGCCGCGGGGCTGCGTGAAGGTGCTGAAGTGAAGGATGCGGGTCGCCTGCGTGTTCTGCGCACCCGTGGCCGCGACAACGGCGGGCTCCACACGGAACACGGCGAACTGTGTATAGGTGCTCACCCAGAGTTCACCGGAAGGGCTGAACGCGAGATGATTCACGCCGAGCCCGCTCCCACCTGGCGACGGCGTGGTAAACGCCACGCGCAGGTCGGCAGCAGTGCTGATGTTGGCCGACAAGCGCGCCGCGTTGAAGCGTCGCAGGTGCGTTTCGTCAGCTACCCAAAGATTGCCCGCAGCATCGAAGGCGAGGCCTTCGGGACCTACGAGGCCGACGATCTGGAGCACGGGCGACACCACGCCGGTTGACGCCAATTGCGCGGCATTGATGCGCAGCACGCGCTGCTGGCAGCCGACGCTCACCCACAGATTTCCGCTTTCATCGAAGGCCATCGCTCCGCCGCCTTCGCACGTGACACCGCTGATGTTGATGGACCGATCAGGTAGTGGGCTGCCGGTGCTCCCAAGCGAGGCCGCCGCGTAGCGCATCAGGTAGGGCTCCGTCGCTGACTGACCACGGACCCAGAGGTTGCCGTCGCGGTCAAACACCGCAGCAGAGGAACCACGCGTAACCGCCGCCACCGTCGGCGCGAGCGTGGCCGTCACGGCGAGCTGGGCGTTGCTGAAGGCAAGCGACGAGATGGCGCTGCCCACCCACACCTTTCCGGCCGACGCGATGGCCGAGTGCGGAACTGCCACTGTGCGGGTCTCGCCGTTGAGGAGGCAGACTCCAGCCGCGGGCACCGCGCCCCGCAAGTATGTGCTCACTGTTGAGTCAGCGACGGCACGCGGCGCTGAGGTGATGGTGTAGAGCCCGCCCGCGACACCCGTGAGTGTTGAAGTTTCCGTGAGCACCGTGGTGCCACTCGGACCCGCGACGGAAACCGCAGCGGTCACACCGGCGGGCAATCCCGTGATGGTGACCGTGAGGTTTCCCGTGCCGGAGGCCACACAGGTGGGGGCCACGACGCCGTCACCGCAGGCGGTGAGGAGCAGGGCGCCCATGACGGCGCTGGCAATTACAGGAGGCTGACGACGCATACGAGAAGTCTCTGAAGGGGACGCTAGGAGCGCAACGCGCCGAGCGTGGCTATCCAAACAGATGACGCAGAAGCTGGGGCGCCGTCACGAGTACCCCGAAGCGTATCAAGCGTCCCGCGAGGCAGGCCGTGACGAAGGGCAAAAACGCCATCCGCGTCAGCCCGGAGGCAATCGCCGCCAAATGAAAGGGCGGGACGCTCAGGACGGCGCTCATCAATAAGATGCCGCCGCCGTACTGCGGACGCTCCACGAGCATCTGACGCGCTCGGGCCAAGTAGCGAGCTCCTCTCCCGCCGCTCACCCGCTCAGCGTGCGAGCCCAGCCAGTACCACGGCACTTTGGCGCCCACGTGGGCGAGCGTGAAAACCAAGCACATCGCCAAAGCGAGCCAGCGCGGCGACACCAACCCAATGGCGAGCGCTGCGGCTTCGGCCGCCCCGATGGGAATGATGCCCGTGGCGAAACCCAATAGAGCGGCGGAGCCGAGCGCGAGAGCCGGCGAGGAGACGTCGAGCGTGGGCAAGCCCTAAGCCGTTAGCGCAAAGCGTTCTACCGCGCCTTGGTAGGACGCGCCATCCACATCCACGAAGTACTCGCCGTCCGTGACCGAGAGCGTCCAGGTCATCCGTCGTTCGAGATGTCTGTTGAGCGATTCCAGCAGGTCGCGCGGAACCGCGTAGCACTCGATCCGTTCCGCGCGGTGGATCTTCTGCCCCTCGTACCCGCGCAGCAGCAGGCGTGGCTCCTTGTGTGTGTACAACGCCACGCGAGGACTGGCTTTGCTGGCCTGATGCAAGCGTGCCGCGTCGGGAGAGCCGATCTCGATCCACGACTTCCACGCCCCCGTGAGATCGCGCACCACGATGGCGGGATCGTCAGGGTCCGAGATACCGCCCTTGGAGAACGCGATGCCCTCCGTGTACTCGGCGCAGTAAGCCAGGAGCCGCGTGAGGAAGTAATCCTCACTCTCTGATGGATGGCGCGCGGCCTTGATGTTGAGTTGCTCATATACGCCGCAGTCAACATTGCTCAGCGCGACATCGAGGGTGTAGACGGTGGCGGTGAGCGCCATCAGATGGCACCCATCACGAGGCCGCGGAGCAGGGAGATGCCGAAGTACGCGACGATTGGTGAGAGGTCCATCATCCCCATCGGCGGCAACACGCGGCGCAACGGCCCCATAAACCACTCGGTGAGTTTGAATGCCGTGCGTCCAATCCACGAGTACGCACCGCCAATCCATGAGGTCACCACCCGCACCATGATGGCAAGCTGCAGGAGTCCGAAACTCCAGCTGAAAACCAGTTTGACTACGCTGCGAGGACCCTGCGACGAGGCGTAGTAGGCAAACGTGAGCAGTTCGCGGACAAAGTCCACGAAGCCAATGAACACGGCGCCGATGACGAGAATCAGGAACACGCCCCACCAAGGCGTGCTGGTGCGCCGCCCGCCCGTGCGCGCCACAATGCGCTCCACCGGGGCCAAGGCTGGGTCAAGTGTCCGGCGGGCGAAGCGGGCGAGCGCCCCAAACGCATTCACGCGCCGCGTGCGTTCCGCCCAGGCGATGAGCGCCAAAAGGCTCGCGAGGCCGAGCGCGACGCCCAAACCGATGCGCAGCGGCGTCTGAAGCTGTTGGAGCCAGAGTATGAGTTCGCCCATCGGGATGGTTTCGGGTGCGGGATGCCATGAAATGTGACACCCGCGACCTCCCCGGGGTATTGGAGAACGTGAAGGACGACACAATGGACGAGTCGCTGGTTGGCGGCGCGCCGTGGCGAGGAGGGGAGCGCAAGGGATATCCTCCCAAGATCTCCCTTATGAGCGAAACCTCGAGCGCGCCCTCAATCGATCCGACACTTCCGCTAAGGGCCAAGGCGGGAGACCGGCAGGCGTTCGCCCAGTTGGTGGATGTTATGTATCCGCGCGCACTGCGCTTTGCCTTCCATATGGTTGGCAGTCGCGAGGACGCAGAGGAAGCGGTGCAGGACACCTTCGTGCGGGTCTATCACAACCTGCGGCGTTTTCGCGATGATGCGCGCTTTGAGCCTTGGCTCTTTCGCATTCTTGCCAACCGCTGCCGAACGCTGACTGCCAAGCGCGCTCGTCATACCACGGTCATTCAATACGGGGAGTTTCCGGATCGAATTGGCGCGGTGTCGGAAGAGGAACGCGACTGGACGGAAGAGGTGTACAAGCTGCTCGACACGTTGCCGCAGGAGCAGAAAGAGGCGTTCCTGCTGCGACACGTCGAGGATATGGCATACGAAGACATTGCTGCGGTGACGGGTGTTGGCCTTTCGGCCCTCAGGATGCGCGTAAAGCGCGCTTGCGACACCATGCGCGTGCGGCTCACGGAGATAATGCGCGATGACGGATGAACGAGATCAACTGATTAATCGCGTGAGAAGCACGTTGCGCGACGAGCGCCGTGTTGCGCCACAGCCACAGGCGGTGGCCCGACTGCTCCAAACGGTGTGGGCCTCTCCGCGCCCGTCGTTCTGGCGGAGGGCCTTGGACGCATGGCGCCTCCCGGCGCTCTCGGGACTTGGTGCCAGCGCGATTGCGGCGGCGGCCCTGATGATCGGTTTCGTCTCGCGTGGCGCCGTAACCCCGAACTCGGCGTCTGAACCCACCGTGGCCTCGGGTCCGGCAACGGGCGAGTTCCCGGTTCAATTGGCGGCCGACGACGCGACCGTACGGTTGGTCCCCACGCAGTTCGTGTTTGAGTCCGCCGAGGCGAAGAGCGTCTCGGTGGTGGGCGAGTTCAATGACTGGGAAGTGGACGAACTGCCAATGACGCGCGTGCGGGACGGCGTCTGGACGACCACCGTGCCGCTGGCGCCGGGCCGGCACGTGTACGCCTTCGTGGTGGACGGTACATTACTCGTGGCCGATCCACGCGCCCCCAAATCCGGGGACGCCGATTATGGCCGCGAGGGTAGTGTCGTGATGGTCTTCGCCCGATGAACAAGACGCGAGCTTCCGTATTGCTCGCCGCACTCGTGATGAGTGCGTCGGTTCTTCCAGTTGCGCTGAAGGCTCAAGCGCACTCGGGGACGCCGGTGCTTGCCATTGCTGATGCGCGGACCCGTGAAGCCGTGACGCGAGAGATTGATCGCGCGGCATCGCGTGGGTTGCCCGTACGGGCCCTAGTCGCAAAAGCTCAAGAAGGGGTCACGAAGCAGGCGGCCGGGGAGCGCATCCGGGCTGCCGTCACTTCGTTGGCCAGGCGCCTAGAACAGGCGCGGGACCTTCTCGCTCCCTCGCCATCGGACGCGGAGATGATTGCCGGTGCGGATGCACTGGCGGTCGGTGTTCCCGCGCCGATGTTGCGACAGATCCGCTCGGCGTATCCGGCGGGCCAGTCGGTGGCGATGCCACTCGACGTGCTCACGGAACTCGTCGCGCGCGGGGTCCCTGCGTCGAACGCGCTTGAACAAATCACGCAACTGATGCGACGGGGTGCTACTCCGACGCATATCGCCGGAGTCGGCGCGTCGGTGCAATCCGACGTGGCGGCTGGCCTGACGCCTGATGCGGCGTTGGAAGTGCGGGCGCGCGGGGTGATGTCGCTCCTTCCGTCACCTGCCGCTGCCGCCGCGCTCGCTCCCCGCGGCCCGAGGCCCTAAGTGACGGCGTGAATCGCCGCCGCATTGCGGCGTTTGGATTCGCGCTCGGCGCCGCCCTGGCGTTCGTAGCGGACGTGGCGCGCGCACAGCGCCAGCCGGAACTGAGAATCGAAGGTGGATTTGCCTACATCACGCAGCGCGGCTTCTCATCTGAGGATGCTGCGCTGTTGGCCATTTTGTGGCGGCCCACATCCGAGAAGCTTGGCTTCGTCACCAGCGCGAATCTTACCTACGCGCAGGATTCACTCGCCGCGGCACAAGGCGTCGCGGCCGTTGACGTGCCTTGGAAATGGAACAGCCATCTACGCACCGAGGCGGGAGTGGCCGGCGCGTCGTTCGCACTGCGTCGAGAAGGTCGCGGTGGTAACGGCAACACCTTTGTACGTCAGCACGTGGTAGCGGCCAACTACGGTGCGTGGTTTGGCGCGACTGCAGGCGCCACCAACCGCG
This sequence comes from Gemmatimonas sp., assembly GCA_031414535.1. Taxonomy (GTDB): domain Bacteria; phylum Gemmatimonadota; class Gemmatimonadetes; order Gemmatimonadales; family Gemmatimonadaceae; genus Pseudogemmatithrix. The sequence goes on along the minus strand of JANNVQ010000045.1, from coordinate 10,146 downwards.
ATGGTGTCTTCGCCCGCTCCTACGCAGCAGACATCGGACTCTGGCAACGTTGGGGCCCCCTGTATCTCTCGGGCGTCGCGACGAGGCTACAGTCAGCGGACTGGCCACTCCTGTTGGCCTCTGGTGTCTCCCGAAATCCCGATGACCTCGTATTCGATCTGTACGACGCGCAATTGACCGCCCAGTTGCGCTATGGCCCGCACGATATCGCTGTGACGTATACCGCGCGCGCCGGCACCGCCGAGACGGATGCATCGTTTGCCGCACTCACGTGGACGGGCACCCTGCAGATTGCGGATCGTGTGGCCCTCGTGGGCAGCGCTGGCCGACAGCTCGCAGATCCCCTGCGCGGATTACCTCAGGCGGAGGTGGTGACGGCATCGGTGCGAGTGTCGCTAGGACCGAAGCCGCTTCCGGTGCTTGAGCGCTCGCTGATCGCTCGTGCGTCTCTGGAGCTGCAACCGCTCGGCGGCGCAGTGCTCGAAGTGCGCGTGTTGGCCAGCGAAGCGCTGGAGATCGTCATCGCGGGCGACTTCAGCGAGTGGCGGCCAATCAGGATGGAGCGCGTGGACGGCGTGTGGGTGGCACGCGTGCGCCTGACCACGGGCAAATATCGTGTAGCCGTGCAGGTGAATGGCGGCGAGTGGCGCGCCCCGCGCAACCTCGCCCGCGTGCGCGACGACTTCGGCGGCGAAGCCGGATTGGTCGTGATACCTTGAGATTGCCCCCTACCGGAGAATCGCGGTGCCCCTGACTTCTCGCCGCAGCTTCCTTGCAGGACTCAGTAGCGCCACCGCTGGCGCCGCCGTCGCGCTCCCCGTGTTTAACGAGCACGCGATGAAGCGGCTGTTTGATGCGGAACTCATCGCCGGCGAACGCAACGCAAGCGCGCTGGCCGATGACGAGACGTACTGGAGTCAGATCCAGCGCGCGTTCGACATGGACCGGACGATGATCAACCTCAATAACGGGGGAATCTCGCCCACGCCCACGCACGTGCTGCAGCAGATGGTGCGCGACTTGCAGTTCGTGAACGAGTTGCCGGTGGAGCACAACTGGCGCGTCCTCGAGCCGCGGATGGAAAGCACGCGCCGAGAGCTCGCCAAGGAGTTTGGCTGCGACACCGAGGAGATGGCGGTCACGCGCAACGCCTCGGAGTCGCTGGAGACGATGATTCTTGGGCTCGATTTGCGTCGCGGTGACGAAGTGATCATCACCAACCAGAACTACGGGCGCATGATCACCACTTGGGATCAGCGGGTGCGCCGCGACGGCATCGTGCTGAAGCAGGTGGCCTTCCCGGTGCCGCTTATGGATCCGAGCGTGCTCGTGCGCGCCATCGAGGCCGAGATCACGCCGCGCACCAAGGCCATTGAGCTGCCGCACATCACCAACCTCACGGGTCAGATCCTACCAATTCGTGACGTGGTGCGCCTCGCGCGGCCGCGCGGAATTGCCGTGTTCGTGGACGGTGCGCACGCCTTCGCGCACTTCCCATTTACGCGTGACGAGCTTGAGTGCGACTACTATGGCACCTCGCTGCATAAGTGGTTGCACGCCCCTATTGGAGCTGGGTTCCTCTATGTTCGCAAAGACAAGATCCCCGGCCTCTGGCCGCTTATGGCCGCCGATGCGAACCAGACGGACAACATCCGTAAGTACGAGCAGATTGGTACGCATCCGCAGGCCAACTTCAATGCGGTCTCCACGGCGCTGACGTTCCACCGCGGAGTCGGCGTGGAACGAAAGGTCGCGCGTCTGCGCTATCTCCGTGACCGCTGGGCCAACGCGCTCAAGTCTGCGAGCCCTCGCGTGCAGATTCTCACCGAGCTTGGGCCAGACAAGGCCGGTGCCATCTGCATGTTCAATGTTGAAGGCCTCGACCCCGCGCAGCTCGGCGGGTGGCTGCTGAGTAAGTACCGCATCGTGAACACGCCAATCGTGCATCCGGAGTTCAAGGGCATTCGGATCACGCCGAGTATTTACACGACGTTGGATGAGATTGATACGTTCGCGGATGCGGTCAAGACTGCAATCAGGCACGGGATCGCGTGAACGTTGCGCGTTTATGAACTGGACGGAAGACGGATGACGGATGCTAACTGCTACGGCGATAACCGTGCAGCATCCGTCATCCGTCCAAGAATCAACCACCACTCTTTCAATACGCTCTAAACTGTGAATTACTGGTTACTCAAGTCTGAGCCCGAGATGTGCTCCTACGCCGATCTCGAAAAGTCCCCCAAGAAGACCACCTATTGGGACGGCGTGCGCAACTACCAGGCGCGCAACACGCTGCGCGACTCAATGAAGAAGGGCGACCGCTGTTTCTTCTATCACTCCAATGCCGATCCGAGTGGAATCGCCGGCGTGTGCGAAGTGGCGAAGGAAGGCTATCCCGACTGGACTGCCTTCGAGAAAGGGCATGAGCACTTCGATGAGAAGTCGGACGCCGACAAGCCCACCTGGTACATGGTGGATGTGAAGGCGGTGCGCGCGATGCCGCAGGTGATCAGCCTGGCCGAGCTCAAGAAGCTCAAGGGCCTCGAAAAGATGGTGTTGTTGCAGAAAGGTTCGCGCCTGAGCGTGCAGCCGGTGAGCGCCAAGGAATGGGCAATCGTGTGCGAGCACGCGGGCGTCGAGCCCTGAGCCTGTAGTAGTCCCCCACACCCATCCTTTCTCACCCGAACGAGCGATACCAACTCATTCCAGACGCGGCGTAACATCCGTGCATGGAAAACCACATCAGCACCTCAGCGAAGCTCGGCACGCGAGCCACGCAAGCTCTCTCCGCGACCGTCGTCGCCCTCTTGCTGCTCGCGCAGCCTCTTCAGGCCCAGATGCCAGGCATGGACATCCGCATCGGCGTCCAGACCGCCGAGCCGACCAACAGCCTCGGTAATGGCTACGACAACGGGTTTGGCCTTTACACCCGCATCGGCGCGCCGATGGGCGTCGGTCGTTTGTCGCTGATGGGTGCCGCGACCTGGACGCGCTTCGCGCCCAAGTCCAGCCTCTTCGACGACCTCGACATCATCACGCTTCAGTTCGGACCGCATCTTACGTTGATTCCGGGACTGGACGTCGGTCTCGAAGGCGCCTTTATCACGGAAGCGGACAAGCTCGGGCTCGTGCCGGTGGTTTCGTTCGGAATTCCGAATCTTGAAGCCACGCTGTCGTACACGTCGAGCTTGAGCGGTCCCCAGTACAGCTGGTTCGCGCTCGGCATCGGCTTCAAGTTCTAGACTGCGGCTACTTGGTCAGCTGGCGTCCGAGGTCGAGGACGCCAGCCACCAGCGCGTCAAAGTCACTCTGCTCCGACCGATGATTCGTGATGGCGACACGAATCGCAAACTGTCCACGAATCACCGTACCGCTCGGCACCGCAATTCCATCCTCCTGCAGACGCACGAGGATGTTTCTGTTTAACGCGTTCAGCGCATCGGTATCCAGGCCCGCCGCCTTGTACCGGAAGTTCACCAAGTTGAGCGGCACTGGAGCCAGCAGTTCGAGCTGAGGCTCCTTCGCGACGATACCCGCGAGATACTGCGCCTGTTTGATGTTTCGCGCGATGTGTGCGCCGAGGAGATCCGTGCCCTGGGCGCGCATCGTCATCCAAACTTTGAGCGCGCGGAAGCCGCGTGTGAGCTCAATGCCACGGTCGTTGAAGTAGACGCTACCGCTGGCGTTGAGCCCGCCAGGCATCGAGGTGAGGTAGGGCGCTTGGTTCGCGAAGGTCTCCGTGAGGTGCTTGTCCTCGCGCGTGATGAGCATTGCGACGTCGAAGGGCAGATAGCCCCACTTGTGTAGGTCGAACGCGACGGAATCCGCGCGGTCCATTCCACTTACCGCCGCCTGCGCCTCAGGAATCTGTGCGAGCTTCGCCATGGCACCGAATGCGCCATCCACGTGGAACCAGAGCTTCTCGCGTGCGGCGAGATCAGCGAGCGCGTTGAAGTCGTCGCTCGCGCCGGTTTGCACGGTTCCGGCGGTGCCAATCACGCAGAATGGTTGCAAGCCGGCGGCGCGATCTTCGTGAATCATTTGCTCCATTGCCGCAACGTTCACCGTGTAGTCGTCGTGCACGGGCACTTTGCGGAAGGCTTCTTCGCCGAGCCCGAGGAAGTCGCAGGTCTTCTTGAGCCAACTGTGTACTTCTTGGCTGGCATACACGCGCAGCGGCGGACCACCGTAGGCCCCCTTCACGCGCACGTCCCAGCCGGCGCGCTGCCGACGCGCGACGGCGAGGCCGAGCACGTTGGCCATCGTTCCGCCGCTAATCAGAATGCCACCAGCGCTCGCGGGGAATCCCATCAATTCGCAGTACCAGCGGATGACCTGCTGCTCCACGTATACGGGCGCGTGGTCGAGGCCGCCCATCTGCGGGTTGATCACCGAGGAGAGAAAGTCCGCCATCGCCGCCTGCGGCGTACCGGTGCCCATGACCCAACCCCAGAAACGCGGGCCGATGTTGCCGTTGGGATACGGGCGCACAAGGCGCACGAAGTCATCGTAGGCCGCGGTGTCGCCCATTCCTTGGCGCGGGAGTGATTCGTTCTTGATCTCGGCGCGTACTGCGTCAGGCGTTGGCGTCCACGTGGGACGCGTGCGCACGCCGCGCAGATGATCGAGTGACTCATCGAGCATCCGGTGGGCGAGGGCGCGATAGGCTTCCCAGTCGGATGGGTCGAGCGGGGCGGGGCTGTCGGGCGAATCTGTCATACGGAATGATTGCCCGTTTGCCCGCCAAAAGGCGACTCGGTGCTTGCTGCTACCGCTGGTTGGCCACCCTCAATCACGCGCATCGCGGATTTGAGGCGAAACCTGCATTCTTGTGCATGGCAATCCGGTACGTGAACGGCCTCGGACTCCTTCTCCTCCTGCTGGCTCAGCTCGGCTCGGGACTCGGCGCACAGTCGCCACCCAGCCGCGTCTCGGTCGTCTACACGGCTCGTTCGCTGGGCGCGATGGGGGCACGGCGTGCGCAAGACGAGCACGAGTTGCTCGCCGAGGTCGCCGTCGCGGACTCAGTTCCCTTCAAGCTCGTATCGCATCTGGCTTGGCGCGCTCCTGGCATCGTGATCTTCCTGCCCTCGGAAGAGCCGCTTGGAGACGAACTCGCGGAGATTATTGCCCAGCGGGCGCAGGCTGAGGAACTCGCGCGGGTGCCGGCCATGATCTCGGCCAACGTGCTCTTGATTCAGGATCCGTGGCGCCCGCAGCCCGATCTCTTGGCGATGATCGAGCGCAACCCCCGTCGCCAGCGCGACTTCGGCGATCTCGTGCACACCACCGTGCGGGCATCGCGGTTGCGGACCGCTCGCGGTGACCGAGCCATCATCATCGAGCGGCCCGGCGCGGTGTGGCCGCTCGATACTTCGGGATTTACGACCGGAGAGATGAACCGCCTCGATCTCCTCGACTCGCGGCTCTTTGAGCTTCCCCTCAACCTCGGTGAGCTCGGCCCCCGCGCCACATTGCTCGCACGACTACGTGCTGACGATGCCGGGCCAGCCTCCCATGTCATCACCGTGGACCTCGGTCATCAGAACGCGGATGTGGGACTCGGGCGTGCAAGCCGCGCCCGTCTCGACTTCACCGCACTCCGCGAACTGGGATACTCCATGCTCGTGCCGTTTGAATTCGAGCTGGGGCTCGGCGCCGCAGGCCTTGCTGAACTGACCACGGCCTTTCCGGAGATTGCGCTGCTCGCTGCGAATGTCGCGACGCTGGATTCATCGCTGTTCAGGACGCGCCTCATCGTCGAGCGAGGAAGCGTGCGCATCGGGTTCCTTGGCCTCGTCGGTCGCGCCGTGCGTGATCGTCTGCCGCGTAGCGCGCTGGCTGGATTCACCTTCGAGTCTCCAGTAGTGGCGGCGAGGCGAGAGGTTGCCGCGCTCCAAGCGGAGGGTGCGACGGCAATCGTGGTCCTCTCCAACATGTCGGGATCCGAGAACGCGCTGGTCGCCGAGGAGGTACCGGGCATTGATGCCATCGTCGCCGACCTCCCCTCAGCCACGGCGCCAGAAGATCGGCGCGTGCGGGTGGAGCTTCCTAGCCGTCCCTTCGTGCGACCGAGCTCGCCGGCAATCGTCGCGCGCAGCGCCGCGAACGGAATCGGCGTCGGGCGATTGGATATGGAGTTCCGCGCGCCACCAACTGGCGGACCTGCCTTCCTCTCGGCGGTTGAACATCGGCTGTCTATGGTCACCGATGACACGCCGAGTGATACGGCCTTCGTCCGGCGCTTGCGGGGTCTGGTGAGCGTAGACCGAGTGCCACGAGGCGAGCTCATGTTCCCAGCCTTCGTCGATCTCGCGGAGCGACGTCCCGCGCTCCGGGACTTTGATGCCGTCACCGCGCAGGGACGGGTTTCAAAGCCGATGTGGGAGGCTTTCCTTGCACGGCTGCTGCGTCAGCGCGGCCGTGCCGAGGCGGCGGTGATTCGCCGTCTCGATCAGTTTCCACCGCTCATCGGCAAGCTGCACGAGAATGAGATCGGTCAGTGGCTGTGGACCGAGGACGAGATCATCATCGTGGATCTACCGGGAAGTGATCTGCTCGCCCTCTTGCGCGACGATGTGGGCGGCGAGCTTGCCACCAGCGGCATTGACTTCGCCGCTGCATCCATCAACGGCCGCCAGATCGATGGCGCCACCTTTTATAGGGTGGCGACAAGTGACGTGCTGTACGAAGGGGCTCGTTCGCGATTCTTCAAGAGAGCGCGACGGGTCCGACGGCATTTCGAGATTGGGGCAGGCGGGGTGCTCGAGGCGAAAGCGCGCGGTGGTGAAGCATTGGCCATCAAGCCGTGGGTTCTTGCGGAGTTGCGGAGGGTGCGGAGCGTTGCGCGCGGAACCGCGCAGCTGGATTCGATTGCCGCGATGCTCGCGCCAGATTCCCCATACGAGCCGCTCTTCTCGTTCATCTTCCAGCGCCCGACGCTGTGGATTTCCACGAATACCGTGTCCACGCGAACAGGGTACGAGAACGTGCCCGAGAGCCGCATCGTCGGCGACAATGCCTGGGTAGCTGGGGCGAGCGGACGCTTTGTCGTGTCTCAGGACCGCGCCCGAGTCGCGACTGACCTCGGCATTGGACTCGCGTTCGCCGAGCAGCATTTCACTTCGGGGGGCAGCAACCGCGTCGTCGAGACCGCGGACGACATCCGCATTGACTTGACCTTGCGTCCGTCGAGCGCGTGGCAGGAGCGCCGCGTCCAGCCCTTCGTGCGCACATTGTTCGATACCGAGTTCAGTCCCACGAAGAACACCGCCACCGCACTGCCGAATCCTCGTCAGCTTTCGCTGCGCGGGATTTTGGGGCTCCTCCTCACGCCAACCGATAGTTGGCCGCGCACGGAACTCGCGGCTGTCGTGGAGAACGATTACGGGCGACCCAATCCCCAGATCGGCGTGCAGGCGCGAGGCGACTACGAGCGGCAGATTGGCGGGGCGGCGGGGGCTCGGGACTTCGGGCGCGTACGCTATCGCTTGGTGAACGACCTGACGTATTTCTTTCCAGCCTCGCGCGACACCGATGCGAATCTGGCACTTCGCTACAACCAAATTCACGAGGTGGTCGTGCCCCTTGTGGACGAATTGTCGCTGGCCGTTTCCGCCGACTTGATGTTCTTCAAGGGGAAGGTGGCCGGAAGTCTCGCGCCGGGGATGGCGAGCCAGTTGCGCGTTGGAATCACCTACGACCGCTTGTGGAAGCCGCGCTACCAACCCTTCCTCTAGGAAGATGCTTGCGGCGAATCGGCTAGATGAGCCCAAACAGCATCGCGAGCCCGGAGCCCAGGCCAATCGTCACGATGGCACGGCGTACCCACGCCTGACCCACACGCTGCGCCAGCAAGGATCCGCCTAGGCCGCCGAGCGCGGCCCCCACGGCCATCGCCAGCGCCACCGGCCAGTTGACCACGCCAGAGATGGAGAAGATGACCACGGCCACGAGATTCATCACGCCGCCGCCCCAGTTCTTGAGGCCATTCATCTGATGAATGTTCGTCAGGCCCATCAGGCCCAAAGCGGCGAGCATCAAGATGCCTGCACCCGCGCCGAAGTAGCCGCCATAAATGCTCACGCCAAACTGATAGACGAGAAACGTGGCCGTCGGCGGGAGCAGGTGCCCATCCGCCCCCGAGATTTCGCGCTTCAGTCCCCCCCGCTCAGCGAGCAGCCCCATCAACGGCCGCTGCGCGATGAACAAGGCCGTGGCGCCAAGAATCAGCCAGGGCACGAGCGCGGCGAAGCGCTTCTCGGGAGTCTGGAGCAGCAGCAGCGCGCCCACGATTCCGCCGGCAAAGGATGGCACCGCAAAAGCCATCGCCCAGCGGCGTGCCCCGACGAGTTCTTTCCGGTAGCCCCACATGGAGAGCATGGTCCCCGGCCAGAGCGCCACGGTGGAGGTGGCGTTGGCCTGGATGGGAGGAATCCCCAGCGCCACAAGCGCCGGAAAGGTGATCAGAGTACCCCCGCCTGCCACGGCGTTCATCATCGCGCCGAGCCCCGCCGCCAGGGCCACAGTGATGAGAAAGGCGGGGGATTCCATGATACGAACTTAAGCCAGCCTGTTACGGAAACAGGTCCGGGCCGCCCACCCATTTGGGCAGGTTCCTGAGATAGATTTCCTGCGGCGCGACAACGGAGTCCGCGCCCGGAGTCCGAGCGATGCGAGGGCTCAGTTGGTGTTAAACCTCAAGCCGGAACTGAACAATGGCAGGCACTCCTAACGCGGCCGCCCCTGCCGGCGACCATCTCGAAATCAAAGACTCGCGCACGGGCAAGATTTACTACGCCCCGATTGTTGACGAGACCATCCGCACCGCCGATCTAAAGCAGATCAAGGTCAATGCCGACGACTTCGGCATCATGGGGTACGACCCGGCCTTCATGAACACGGCGTCATGCCGCTCGGCGATCACCTTCATTGACGGCGACAAGGGCATCCTGCGCTACCGCGGATTTCCCATCGAACAGCTCGCCGAGCACTCGAACTTCCTCGAAGTCGCCTGGCTACTGCGTAAGGGCGAGTTGCCGACGCAGGCCGAGTACGACGAGTTCCAGCACCACATCACGTACCACACGTACGTGCACGAGAACATCAAGCGCTTCATGGAGGGCTTTCGCTACGACGCCCATCCGATGGCGATGCTGACGGCCGGCGTCGCGGCGCTCTCGTCGTTCTACCCGACCTCCAAGGACATCTACGACGAACGTGAGCGCGACATCGCGTTCATCCGCTTGCTCGCCAAGATGCCGACGATGGCCGCGTTCGCGTATCGTCACGTGAAGGGCCTGCCGTATGTGTATCCCGACAACTCGCTATCGTACTCCGAGAACTTCCTCTCGATGATTGCGCGCATGTCGGAGCCCAAGTACGAGGCGCATCCGGTGTACGCCCGCGCCATTGATATCCTGTTCATCCTGCACGCTGACCACGAGCAGAACTGCTCCACCAACGCCGTACGCGCCGTGGGTAGCTCGCACGTGGATCCCTACTCGGCGGTCGCCGCTGGCGTAGCCGCGCTGTACGGCCCGCTGCACGGTGGCGCGAATGAAGCCGTGCTGCGCATGCTACACGAGATTGGCGATGTGAAGAACATTCCGGCCTTCATCGAGAGCGTGAAGAGCGGCAAGGGCGCCTCGCGCCTGATGGGCTTCGGTCACCGCGTCTACAAGAGCTACGACCCGCGCGCCCGCATCGTGAAGGGCCTCTGCGACGACGTCCTCAAGGTCGCTGGCATGTCGAAGGACATGGAGATCGCACTGGAGCTCGAGCGCATTGCGCTCAGCGACGAGTACTTCATCTCGCGCAAGCTCTACCCGAACGTAGACTTCTACACGGGTCTGATTTACCGCGCGATGCACTTCCCCACGGACTACTTCACGGTGCTATTCGCGATTGCGCGTACGGCTGGGTGGATGTCGCAGTGGGAAGAGATGCTGCTCGACAAGGAGCAGAAGATTGCGCGGCCGCGGCAGATTTATACCGGGTATACGACGCGGGATTATCCGGGCAAGGGAATCAACCTGTCGCATAAGGTGCTCAAGTAAGAACTGGACGGAAGACGGATGACGGATGCAAACTGCGGGGCGGCCGAGCGATCGGTTCGCCCCGCAGTCGCTTTCAGCGTCCGTC
>JANNVQ010000044.1:0-1938 GCA_031414535.1 Gemmatimonas sp. | reverse complement strand
GTTGCGCCGCCATCCGTGTGGCTCTGGGGGCGCGCCCAACAAATACGGGGGGTGGGGGGCCCCCCCCAACCCCAAAAAATCTCTCCGCGCCGCCCCCACACCCGCTACCATACCTGCGCTCGTCGGCAGCAAGCGTCGTTATCCCGCGCGCGGCCTAACTCTCCTCGAAGTAGTCGCCGTCGATTCCTTTAACGGTGAACGAACCGCGAGGTGTTACGCCGACGTCGAAGTCGAACATGAGCGAGGCAAGCCGACGTCCGTCAATTAGTACAATGCGGCTATCAATCTTCTGAGCAAAGTCTTCAGCGTCCTTCGTGAAGTGCGAGGTCGTGATGAACACGCCCTTCTTCGCACGCTGGCCCTGAAGCGCGCCGGCGAACTTCTGAATCTCTGGGCGCCCCACCGAACCCTCCCAGCGTTTCGCCTGGATGTAAATGACGTCGAGACCTAAACGGTCCTCGTCGATCACTCCGTCGATTCCACCGTCACCGGACTTGCCGACGGCGCGTGCGGCTTCCTCACGACTTCCGCCGTATCCCATCCGAACCAATAGGTCGACTACTAGCCGCTCGAAGAACTGAGGCGTTCCGCTCTTCACCGTGTCGAGGAGCTCCGCCTCCATGTCGGTGCGCAGTCGGAGATACGCCTCCTCAAGCGCTTCATCTGGGGCGAGCGCGGGCGGAGGCGTGTGTGCACTTGGCACTTCGGCGACCGAACTGTCTTCGTCAGCCGAACTTGAAGACCTAGAGCGAAACTCCATAAACTCGGGGAACCGCTCTAGATATTCGGAGTCTACCGTAGGCGGATTTGTGCCGAGAATCTCGTGTCCACGCGGCGAGAGCGCGTACCAACCACGCTTTGGTGACAGTACCACCGCGGCCTGCTTGAGGTAGGAGAGCGCCCAGCCGGTGCGGCTTCGGATAACCGGCGCCTTCCCGCTCGGCAGGAGCTTCTCCTTCTCCTCGGTAGTCAGCCCGAAGTGAGCTGACATGGCATCGGAAAGTGCTCGCCGATGCTGCGGCTCGCCCTTTGCGAGAATCTGCATGACCGGAAGCATGCATTGCTCATAAGTCGGTATCGGCATGTTCTCGCTAGGGAATTGTCGGAGTCGGGATAACGTGTGCTTCTGCTGCAGCCGCTTCCATAAAAAGCAGTTGTGGGGCGGCCGCAGGACGTCCCATAGAATAGTGCGGGCGCCCCACAACTGCATCCTTACCCGCGGCTGTCGGCAGCAAGCGTCGTTATGCCGCAGCGGCAACCAGTGCCACGCGCCCCTTATCGCGCGCGCCGTCCGGGTGATTGAGATAGGACTCGTGCACCACGCGAAACCCGGCAGTCTCGAGCAATGCGGCCACCTGCTTCGGTGGAAAGGAATCGTAGAAGAACGTGTGGCCGAACATGACATCGGTGAATGCGGGATGCTCGGACCCTCCGATGGTGAGGGCGAATCGACCGCCAACCGGAAGCGCGGTGCGCACGCGCCGAAAAATGTGCGCGTGCTGCTCGCGTGGGATGTGAAACAAGGAGTCCCACGCGACCACAGCTGCGACGTTGCTGATTGCCGGGAAATCCTCGAGGGTGCCGAGGAGCCACTGGTGCATTGGCAGGCGCTGCCGTGCGAGAGCGAGCATCGCAGACGACTGATCGACGCCAATAATCCGGAATCCTGCGTCTGCGAAGTAGGTGGCAACGGGCTGGCCTGTGCCACACCCGAGGTCGAGCAGTGTGGAGTGCGGCGCGAGACCTTCGACGAGCTTCGGCAATACTTCCGCTTCCCGTGGCGAAAGCGTGACGCGGTGACGCGCCCAGTGCTCGGCTATTGCGTTGTAAGACTCTAGGTTCATGTCGGCATAACGTGTGCTTCTGCTGCGAGCGCTTCCATAAAATGCGGTTGTGGGGGCGCGGGCGCCCGGCCCCAAAATGGGGGAGCGGCCCCCC
>JANNVQ010000043.1:0-73196 GCA_031414535.1 Gemmatimonas sp. | reverse complement strand
GTTGAGCGCCGCGAGCACGGCCGGACGCGGGCCGCCCTCGCGCCGATACTCCAGCGCCTGGAACTCGGCGAGCGTCGCCGCGTCCGTGAAGCCGCTGATGTAGTCGGCGAGGCTGTCGTCCTTCTTGAACTGCAGGAACTTGCCGCCCTCCTTCGAGAGCGCGCGCACTTCGAGGACCTTCTCGACGATCACTTCCTTCTCGACAATCACTTCCTTCGTGATCGCCGTGACGGCCGCGCCGGCCGCGATGGCCCGCGCGCGTGGATCATCGAGCGGAAGTGCCGCGCCGAGCTTCACGAGGCGCTCCGCGTCCGCGGGTTCGAAGTGCTGCGTGGTGCCCGCCGGGAACACGGCCCGCTTGGTGCGCACGGCCTCGATGAGCACGAGGGCGATGAGCGCGGCGGGGTTGATTGCTGATGTCATGGGATGCGAGGAGTGGGCGCGGGGTGCCCGAGGACACCCCGCGCGTCAGGGGTTAGAGCACGGTGAAGCGGAGCGACCCGTTCGGGCGGAACGGCACCACGAGCGGCGCGGACTGCATCAGCATCCACTGCACCGCGGGATCTTCCTCGACCCACGTCTTCGTGAAGAAGCGCGTGGCCTTGTAGCCGGCCTTCGGGTCCTGAATGGCGCCGTAGCAGCGCGCGCCTTCCAGCGCTCCCGAGCCCATGATGACCGTGCCATCGGGCAGGAGCTTCTGCTCCACGCCGGCGTCATCGATGTAGGTGTCGTTGTAGACCCAGAGCTCGAAGGTGCCGAGCCGCCCGATGTAGCGCACCTTGTCGGCGAGCGGACCGAGCTCGACGCTCGACGTGCTGCCACGCGAGTAGTCCAGCAACTGCACGAGCTCGCCACGCGCGGCGAGCCGGATGCGCATCGCGGCCCACGCCTTCGGGTCCATCACGACCTTGTTGGCGACGCCGCCGTCGTTGGACTGCACGAGGGTGGCGCCATCCTCGAGATCGCCGAGCGGGTTGGAGTCGGCGTGCGTCGCCGACCAGAGGTCATTGCCCGTCAGCGTGACGGAGAGACCAGCGGCGCGCCCGAAGTCGACGACGACGCTGTCATACCCTTCCCCGCTCACCGTCACGCGGCCCGTGCGCAGGGCCTCGGCGGCCATCACTTCCTCGCGCATGGTGAGCATCGCGAGCTGGTCATCCATCGCCTGCGCGACCAGGGCATCGAGGCGCTGCTGCGGCGACAGCTCGCCGCCAAGCTTCTCGCCGGCGATGCGACGCAGCGGGGCGTTCGGATCCCAGCGGCGCTTGTCCTTGGCGTACGCCGGATTGAACGTCTTCACTTCGAAGCCGTTGTTGTCGACGACCTTGCCGGCGCGCGTCGGGTGGACGAACGGCGTGATGCGCCGCTTGCCCTTGATGTGGTGGAACTCGATTCTCTCGGAGTCGCTCTCGATGACTTCCGGGAAGAAGACGTCGAGCAGGAAGGAGCGCGGGCGCTCCAGCTGCTCCAACACCTTGCGAAGATCCTGCGTCGTGTACATGGGTGATGCTCCTGGGCGTCAGCCCGTTCAGATCGCGACGGCGTCGCGGAGGTAGATGTTCTCCGCGCGCAGCGCGGCTTCGACCGTGGTGGCCGAGTGCCCAGCCCCGAACACGAGCTTGTTCTTCGCGAACTCACCGGTCGCGTAGACCGGGGCCTTCTTGGCACCGGCGGTGTTGTCGATCGCCTTGGCCAGGATGCGCTTGGCGATCTGCGAGCCGTCCGTGGCGGCGGCGACGGCGAGCTTGTAGTGGCCGGTGCCAGCGGCGACGGTCACGTTGAACGTGTCACCGGCGATGAAGTCGGTGGCGCCATCGGCAATCGTGAAGTTCACCGGGCCGGTGAACGCGGCGGCGACGTTGCCGCGACCGACGATCACGCCATCCGGATCTTCGACGATGAAGACGCCGGCATTCGCGGCAGGCTCGACGACGACGACCTTGTAGACGCCGGGCTTGGCACCGGCACCGGCACTCAGCGAGCCGATCGTGCCGTTGCCGGTGTTGCCGGCGGCAGCGGCACCAGAGACGCCGCCGACCGTGATCTGGCCGAGCACGGCGCCCGCGGCCAGGACTTCACCGATGGCGACGGTCACGTCCTCGGTGAGGGCCGGAAACTCTCCGGCTCGGAGATGATCGACGGTCGGGCTGGCCGTCGAGGCGAACGTAGGGTCCGACATGGCGTGCTCCTGCGTGGAGAGGAAAGGGAGAGGGACTAGCGGGTACCGCGCACCAGCGCGCGCGCGGCGAGGATGCCATCGGCGCGTTCACTGCCCGTGCCGGTCGGCACGTTGCCGTTCGACGCACTCGGCGCCGTGACGCGTTCAGCGGAGAGGAAGGCCGCAAGGGCCTGAGGGAGCGCGCCGGCCTTCGGCTGCGCGCCAAGCAGCTGCTCGGCGGCCTTCGCGCGCGTGCACGTGCCGTCCGCGATGCAGCCCTGCACGATCGTGGGATGATCCGCCGAGCCCGGCAGCGAGAGGATGCCGAGGATGCGCTCGCGCTCCGCGACCGCCGCCTTCTCGCCGATCGAGGCGCTCGCCTGCGGGAACGCCGCGGTCACGGCTTCGGGCTCATCCTTCACCTCGTCGTCAGAACCGGTCGCGGGCTCTTCGACCGGCGCGGCCGCGGTGCCGCCGTCGACCTCGTCGGCAAGCAACCAGCGCTTCTCGTCGTCGCCTTCCTTCACGGCGATGACGCTGACGTTGTCGAGGACTTCGACGATCTCGAGCGACGCTCCTTCTTCGACCTTGAACTCGCGCGTCACCTTCGACGTGACCGTGTCGCCCGACTTGAGCGCGCGCGGCGCGCGCGTGCCCGCCTGGGCCTTGTGCTTCTTCATGCGTGACTCCGGAGTGGTGGTGATGCGTCCCGATGCCGCGGGCGCTGCGGGGGTGGATGCGGCGCGTGACGCGCCAGCGAGCTCGGCCAGGACGTCTTCCGTCGTGGCCACGCGATCGGCCAAGCCACATTCGACCGCGTGGCGACCGACGAAGACCGCGCCACCGTTGCCGGCGGCGATGAGCTGCTCTGCCGTGGTGCCGCGGAACGTCGCCACGGCCTCGAGGAACGCGCCGGCGAACTGGTCGGCCTCCGCCTGCAGGACCTGTCGCCCGGCCTCGTCGTCGGGATTCGGCACCTTGTTCGGCGACTGCGAGCTCACGATGCGGAAGCGGCGAATCCCTTCAGCCTCTTCGCGCGCGGACGCATCGACGATCTCCCACCACACGCCGATGGACCCGACGTAGGCGGCGGGGCTCACGACAATCTCATCCGCCGCCGCGGCGATCCAGTAGCCGGCGGACGCGGCACCGTCCGACACCATGGCGACAATCGGCTTCGTGCCGCGCGCGGCGTAGATGAGCTGCGCGAGTTCGGCACAGCCGTTCACCTCGCCGCCTGGCGTATCGAGGTGGAGCACGATCGCGCGGATGCTCGGATCCTCCACGGCGATGCGGAAGTCCATCGCGGCGAGCTGGTAGCTTGTCATCCCGCACACGTCCTGGAACCACGACGCATAGCGGCAGAGCGGGCCCACGATCGGCACGATGGCGACGCCATCGCGAACGCCGAGGCGCGCCGACTTCGGATGTTCGACGGCCGGCGCGCTGAAGAGCGCGCGGCGCTGCCGCAGCTTGTCGTCGTCGACCTGCACGCCGTCCCCGATGCTGGCTTCCGGCGCGCGGGCGAGCCAGGCACTGCTGTCGCGCTCGGCGACGGCGAGCAGCTGCTCGAGGTTCTCACGTCGCATCGCCCACCGCGTGGCGGTGAGCAGCGACAGGACGTTGGTGGCGGGACGGGTCATCTAGGCTCCGGCGGGTGGCAGTGGGGCGTCGGCGAGCAACGCCTTCACGAGTGGCTGGCGCCGAGCACGACGCGCCTTCCGCGCCGTCGCCTCGTTGGGCGGCGTCTCCGTCGGCGCGTCGGCGTTCTCGGTTCCCTCGGCTTGCTCGGGCGAGACGGGCTCCGTGCGGATGCGCTCCGCGACCTTCTCGAGGTCGAGGCCTGCGTCCTTGATCTGCTCCCGTTCCTTCCTCAGCTGCGCGAGGTTGTCGTTCCAATCGCCGCCGGTGGTCTTCGCCGTCTCTTCCTCGAGCGTCGACAGCAGGTTGTCCATGCGCTCGCCAGCGGCGACCGCTTCCTTCAGCGGATCGAGCTGCGGCGCGACCGGGCCTTGCAGGCGGAAGTTCGAGTAGGCACGACGGGCGAGCGTGTCCTCGAGGAAGCCTGGTGCGACGAGTAGCCCCGAGGCGACGGACTCATACAGGAACCACTCGTAGATCGGCGAGACGAAGTCGTCTTCCAGCCACGCGCCCATCATCGCGAAGGCTTCGTACGCGAAGTTCACGGCCGCGCGCGAGGCCGAGTAGCTCGCCGAGAAGTGGCGGATGATGAGCTCGTAGGGCACGTTCACCGCCGCACCGAGCTGCCGGAACATCGACTGCATGAACGGATCGAAGGTGCCCGAGGGCCCGGGTGGCGTCGCGAGCTTGATCGTCTTGCCGTGCGGCGCTTCGACGATGGCGCCCGTGTCGAGCCGCATCTCCCAGTCGTTCGCCGGCGGATTGTTCGGATCGATGGGCGCCATCGCGGCCCCACCCATCGCGCCCTCTGGGCTCTCGACGAACACCGTGAACAGTGACGCCACGATGTTGCGCATGAGCTCGGAGTTGCTGTAGCGCGCCACCTGCTTCAGATGCACGATGACCGGCGCCAAGCTCGGCATGCCACGCAGCGCGCCGATGCGGTCTTCCGTCGAGAGGTTGCGCACATGCAGCACCCGGCGCTGGCCATCGGGTCCGAAGGCGGGCTGCCGCGTCCAGGTGCGCACGCCAGGCCGGAAGAAGCGCTCGCCCGGATGCTGGTCTTCGACCCAGTACGCCACCGGCGCGCCGTCTGCATCGCGCTCGATGCCATCGGTGATCCAGGGGTCGTGCTTGAGATGATCCGGTGTCGAGAGACGATCGGCCTCGATGAACTGCAGCTTGAGGCTCAATACATCGCCCGCGCGCACGGCATGCCGGCGAATCACGAGCATGTCGCCATCCGTCCACGCGGCGGAGAACGCTTGGCCCGTGAGCGCCCGGAACTTCCGCGACCGCTCGATGTCGCAGCTCGTCGAGTCAGACCACGCCCACCACAGCTCTGCGGCGGCCGTCTCGTACGCGGCAATCGCTTCGGGCGTCAGGTCAGGGCGCCGGCGAAGCAGTAGGTCCCGCACGACGCGCGGATACAGGTTGAGGCCCGTCCCCACCACACCCATGCGCACCGTCTGGCGCGTGCCGGCCGCGATGGGGGCGTTGCGCAGGAGGTCGCGAACGCGCGCGCGAATGGCTGGGAGATCGCCGACGTTGTCGGTGATGGCGCTGCCGACGCTTGGACCCCAGTCGCGCAGCTCGCGCAGATCGTTGCGCGCCCCGTCCCAGGAGCCGGACGGCATGACCTGCAGCGCCTTAGGCGCGGCACCCGCTGGGCGGGTCACCACGCCTGGCGTGCGAGCGGCGGCCGCGCGACGGCGACTCATGGCGGCAGCACCGCCAGCTTCACACGCACGTCGCCACCCACGCCCTCCGCGGCGATCGCGCCCGCGACTTCCTTTCGCATCGCCCACAGGTCGCGGAGGTTCGCCTTCGTGAACGTGCGACCGAGGACGCTGTAGGACTGGTTGCCCGACAGGATGCCGTCGATGGCGGCGTCGATGGTGGCGAGGCGCTCGGTGTTGGTCACGGGCGCACGGTCAACCCGCTGTACAGAACGGCGCTAGTGTTTGAGCCCGACGAGTGGGGACCCTACGGTCCCTCCCTCTGAAAAAAGTTCGGATCGGGGAGTGGAAACTCCGCGAAAACTCCGGTCACCCTTCGGGTGATCGTGGTAGACGGTACCGCCAAACACCGCTTTCATGGTCGCGGTCAACTCGAATAAGGAACCCGGCGTCGACCAGGCGTCGGAGCGCGCGATTGACCACGGCGCGATCGACCTTGAGATCCTTCGCGATGGGATCCGCTTTGAGCTCGCGGTCCTCCACCTCGCTCAGGTGCGGCACCGCGAGCGTGAGCACGCGGTAGTCGAAGTCGGTCACGTGGCGACGGTCGCGGGCGGCGACGCGCAGGAGTGGCTCCCCGAGTGAGATCATCAGTCCACCTTGGAAATGAGTCGTGGGCGGTGCGGCGTGGCTGGCGTGGCGGCCATGGCGCGCGGTGGCGGCACGAGCCCGCCATGCTGCGTGACATGTCGCAGCTCCTGGCCGCGCTTCTGGATGTCGGCGACGAGCTGCGGGAGTTCGTTGATCACCGCGTCGCCAAGCGCGACGAGGCTCGCGTACGCGTAGTTCGTGACGTCGACGGCCTCGACGAGTCCCTTGTCGGCCCAGTGGCGGATCTCGCGGCCATAGCGATCGCGGCGCTTGATGAGCTTCATGTTCTCGAACTGCAGGAGGTACTCATCGTCGAGTCCGTCTTCCTGCGCCAACGGGAAGTGGATCATGCCTGGGCCTGCCGTGGTGATGCGCAGGCGGCGCGCCAGCAGGTCTTTCGCCCGATCGACGTCGAGGATGAAGAGCGTATTGTTGCCGTAGAGCTCAGACTTCGAGCGCTTCAGCATCGGGCCCTTTCGCTTCCGCGCGCCACCCTCGCCACGAATCGAGAACACATTTCGCGCGCGCCGAGGCCTGGTGTACGCGTGCACGCGCTCAGGCAAGTCGCCGGCGTCCACCATCGTCATGCGCACGTAGAGCGGCGCGCCACCTTCGTGCTGGTATGGCCGCATCAGGATAGTGTCCAACCGCTGCCACACGTCGGCCTCGTCGGGATCGCCGAAGATGCGGTGATGCGCGATCTGCCAGGACTCCTGCCCGACGCCCCAACCCACGACCAGCACCTCGAGGCGATCGTGCTGCACGTCGACGCCCGCCGTGAGCACGCCGACCTCGCGCGGGACCGGTGCCGCCCAGGTTGCGCGGCGCTGCAGCAGGGCGCCCTTCTCCACTCCGCCACCGCGCTCCTCGTAGGCTTCGCCGAGGATCGTGTTCACGAAGGCGATCATCTCGGTCTCGTCCTTCGTCGCGATGTAGTACTCCTCCGCGATCTGCGCCCAGCTCGCATTGGGGAAGAGCGAGACGAACGCATTGAGCATGAAGCCTGCGACCGGATGTCCCGGATTGTGCGCGATGTACTTGTGCGCGAGCACCATCGCCTTCTTGTCGTGGTGCTCCATCCGCTCGCTGCAGCTGATGCACTTGAAGTGCGCAGTCTCGAACTTGTGCTTGAGCCGCCCGCTCTTCGTCTCGTCCTTGTCCCATTCGAAATTCGCGAGCCGCAGCACCTGGAAGTGACCGCAGTGCGGGCACGGCACGTAGAGATGGCGCTGGTCGGAGTTCTCGAACTCCTTCTCGATGCGCGACGTCTCCTTCAGCTCCGGCGAGCCGGTAATCAGGATCTTCCGGTTGTCGTAGGTCGTCGTCCGTCTCACCGCACGCTGCACCACCGAGCCTTCGCGCCCGCGTGAGTACAGGTCGCACGCGTCCACTTCGTCGATGAGGAGGTAGCGGATGTTGCGCCGGCGGAACGTGCGCGGACTGTTGGAGCCCACGATGTGGATGTGTCCACCCGGGATGGCCTTGTGCAGCACCGTGTTGTCGGACGCGCGCGAGGCGTCGCTCAACTTGCCCTTGAGTGGGCCCGTGAGCGAGAACAGCTCCGGCAGCACTTCCTTCGACCAGTCCATCGCGTCGTCCTTCGTGGGCCAGACGACCATGATGGGCCCTGGATCCACGCCGACGGCGTACGCGATGAAGCCATTGATCGCACCTTCGGTCAACCCGAGGCGCGCTGCCTTCTTCACGACGACGCGCTCGTGCTCGTCATCACCCAGCACCTCGAGGATCTCTCGCAGGTACGGCGTCCGGTCGACCTTGTAGTCGCCCGCGCGCGAGGATCCCGAGGCCGAGAGCTTCCGGTGCTGCTCGAGCCAGGCCGTGACCGGTGGCTTCTCGAGCGACGGGAAGAGCCGCGGCGCCGACGCGATGATGCGCCGAGCCAGGGCGGCGCGCGCGCTAGGATGCGTCGCGAGCTGCATCATCGGCATCCTCCTCGTCATCGTCGTCCCCATCGCCCGTCTCGAGCGGCAGCTCCTGCACACTCGCCGCACGCTGGGCCACCTCAACCATTGCCGCGCGCAGCTTCGTCACGGCGGGATCGAGCGCCTTCCGCACCGACGCGCGCGCCTTCGCTACGGAGGTGATACCGACGAGCTCGTCGCCGCAGTCGCCCGGTGCGTTCTGGATCACGGCCATCACCGCGCTCAGGAGGTCTTCGCAGAACGCCGCCATGTAGTCGATCGTGACGGTGCGGCCTTGGCGCTCGGCCAGGTCGAGCTCGGCATTCACGCGTTGCGCGCGCGCGCGCATCAGGTCCTCGAGCTCCTTCTGCTTTGCGACCGAGAGTGCCTTCCCCTCCCCCTCGCCTTCGCCGCGCTCGCGCACGAACTTGTCGATGCACCATCGCACCGCACCGACGAGCGGGTAGCGCACCGCCTTCCCTTCCGCCTGGTGCGGGATCCCTTCCTTCTGATAGTTGAAGAGCGTGCGCGCCGTGCGATTCACGAGCTCGCCGAGCTGCTCGCCGCTGACGGACTCCGGAAGCTCGCCGCGCGCGACGCGCTCGCGTTCCTTCACGTACGCGTGCAGCGCCGCCGGCCACGGGTACTTGTCGCCACCCTTGCCTTTGTTCTTTGGCCAGACGCGGCGGCGGCCGAGTTGATCGAACTCGCTCTTCTCGAGGTCCAACCGTTCGCGCAGCTGCGCGGCGGAGAGCAGCTCAGCCACGCCGGCGCCACCCGCAGGTACTGCGGCGGAGTCTTGGCATTCAGCGAGTACGCGCTGAAATAGAAATGGCGAGAAAAAATCTCGGAGCTACACAAATGCCGCGGTCATCGGACCCCGCGACCCGGTACCCCGCGGGGGAGGACCCGTCAACATTCTGGTCGGCAGACACCGCCGAGCAGGGTGTGTACACTGCTCGGATGGCGCGCGCGGCATCGACAGGGGCAGAGGTAGACCGCATCATCCGGTGTACGCTCCGCGCTTCCACAGCGCCTGCTCCATCGCGTGTGGGAAGTGCACCGCGAAGCGCTGCTTTACGCTGGCCTCGGCCGTCGCAAAGAAGTACGGACGCTTCGGTACCCGAGTGTCACGCTGCACCCAGAAGAGCGGCGACGCGGCGTCGCGCTCCTTGCCGTAGCGCTGGAACACCATCGAGTTGCCGGGACTGTTCTTGATCGGCACGAGGAACGTGCGTTCCTTGCCGCGCAGCGCTCCACCTACCGTGCGCCGCGTGATGCCGGTGCGGGAGCTGAGCCCGAGGTTGATGGGATACAGCTGCAGCGGGTAAGGCGAGAACGTGCCGCGCCGCCGGATGGGAATGGCGTAGCGACCGAAGTCACTCGCGCCACCGCTCGCGCGCCCGCCGAATCGCTTCGGACCGGGCGTCAGTCCACCGTTCTCCATCATGGCGATGAGCGAGCCGCGGTACCGCTCCCACCCGGCCAGCTTCACACCACCCGGCGGGATGATGCCGAGCGCCGCCCCGCCGTTCCCATGCTCACGCGACAGCCGTGAGCCGTGCCGCATGACCTTCAGGTGCTGGTGGATCCACGCGCGGCCTCGGGCCGACCCTGGCAAGATGGCCTTCATGCGCGTCAGCACCTTATCACCAGCATCCTCGACCGTCGCGTTTGCGGCCCACTTCATGGCCCACGGCAACTGCTTGTTCTGCAGTTCGCCGAAGTCCTTGGTGAGGCTGGCCACGCTGGCCCTCGCATCGAATCGTACTTTCATTTCACACGCTCCTTGCGGTAGCCCTTGGCCGCCCAGCGCTGCACGCGCAGGCGACACCAGGTGTGAGGTTCGGATCCCGCCGTGCGGATGTAGGCGAGCAGGTCCCGCAGGTCGTCCAGGGTGCCACAGCAGGCGAGGTTGCCATAGTCCAGCTCGGCCTCGAGGAATCGATGCTGTGACTCTGTGAGCTTGCCGTCCTCGGCCTTCACCTCGAACCAGAAGGCATGCCCGAGCGCGCGATAGCGGCGATCGCTGATGCCGCGCGTCTGCTGCGCCACCTGCGCTTGCGAGAACTTCACCACGCCGGCGATGCCCGCGATGCTCGCGACCAGATCGTCGCACAACTGCTCCTCGGCGCTCTCGCTCCTGCAGGTGCGCAGGCCGCGGGCCGGGGAGTTCGGGCCGAGCTCGATGCCGTTGACCTTCACAGCGGCCTCGGCGGATGCCGATCGCTCTCGCGTCGGTCGTCCGATTGCGACGCGACTCGCTTACGAGACGCCGTCTCGATCTCCTTCATGCGTTCGTACATCGCGAGCCCAGCGGCCTTGTTGTACGGCTTCGTGCCGCGGTAATCCTGCGCCGTGAACTCGCCCCCGAAACACGCGAGGAACATCTGCTCTAGCTCGTCCCAATGCTCGACAAGCGCGGCCCACTCACGCCGCAGGGGAGCGAGCTTGTGTATCTGCAGCCTCCACAGCGGATTGCGCTGCAGGAGCAGGTAGCAACGCGAGAAGTCATCTGGGTCGTGCGGATAGCCGCCGAACGGATCACTCTCTGGCCGCAGGTCGTTCATCACGCACCAAATCACCTTCGAGCTGATGCCCACGTGGCCGTAGGTGAGCCACTCGATGTCCTGCACCATCGCGCGAGTGCTCATAGCGGCCTCGGCGGATGCCGATCGCTCTCGCGTCGGTCGTCGCTGCGCCCAGATGCCTCAGCGGGCTTGGCACGCTGCGCGCGGTACTTGTGGCACCCGCAGCCCTCACAGGCACCGTTCAGCCGCTTGATGTGCACGTTCTTCTGGTGGCCGCACCAGCAGGGGATCGGGTTAGCCATTCGAAGCCACCTCCGACTGCTGGGCACGAGCCGCGGCAATCGCTGCTTGCGCATCAGCGTATCGGTATCGCGCCAGCCACTCGTCATCGCGTGAGGACGGCAGCGGCTCAAAGTCCCATTCACCATCGGTGCCAAGACACAACCCGTTGCGCCGTACCGCCCAGCGTCCGTGCCCCGCGTACTCAACGTGAATGAGCGAGTGCAAGGTGTCGCGGTTGTCCGTGTCGCCAATCGTGTACTTCGTGACCATCGCCTCGCTGACTTCCCGTGGGGCGGGCGCGGCAAGATGGGCGTAGGTCATCGCAATCGCCTTGCAAATGCTCTCGTGGAGCGCGACCTGCTTGCCGCACACAACACATCGAGCGCCGCCGATGAGTCCCAGCCACACGTGTTCACACGGCTCCCCCGTCTCGGCGGCTGGCGGGGTGGCGCGGAGGCGTTGAATCTCGGCGACGATTCGCTCTGCCGCATCTTCTGCATCGCACGGACCAGACGCGCCGACCTCGGCAACGAGTGTCTCACAGACTTGCCGAAGGCGCTCACTCAAGCGCGTCACCTCGGCCAGAGCTTCGCCCAACTCCTTCATCAACTCGCTCGGCGTCTCCCCCTGTGGCGCAACGCGGGCGAGCGCGAGGTAGGCGCGGGCCAGCGCAACGGCGTCCGCGAACCCTTCCGGCAGGTCGTTGGTCGCGATGATGTGTCGCGCAATTGCTTCGATGCCCTCCGCCGAGTCTCGTGCCCCCTGCTCCGGTGGCGTCGAGGAGGCGCCATCTGTCACCCGCCCGCCGCTATGCGAGAACTTTCCCGTATGGTCCGACTGCTGAGCAGCACTGAACATCAGGCCGCCAGTCGCCGACACGCCGAGGAACGTCACGCCGGGCCCGCACTCCACCTGCGTGGGCCGCTGCGCGTCGCCGAGGCGCACGCGGGCCGTTCGCGCCGGCGGCGCGCCGCCACAGGTCCCGCAGGGCGCGGCGCACACCTCCCGCTTCGTGCACTTCATCTTCCAGTCGAGCAGCTCAGCCATGGTCGGGGCGCCTCCGGCGCGGGCAGTCGTGGCGTTCGCCGATGCGGACGTCCGCCTTACACAGGGAGCAGGTCACGCGGCCGAGGATCTCCGCGGCGCGGGGACTGGCCGCCGCGGCCAGGGCGCGCAGTTCCTGCAGGGTGATGGTGGTCAGCTTCTGCTGGTTCGCGACGCCGTTGCTGAACGCGAAGGCGACGGTCGCCTGCGCGGGGATGCCGGGTTGCCGCAGGGCCTCGATGGTCTGCTCAAGCGTCCGCATGGCCACCTCGCACGAGAGAGAGTGACTGGGGTTGCTCCGCCGCGCGGCGCTGCTCGAGCTGCACCTGCGCTTGGTGGGCCTTCAGGCGCTTCTCCTCCGGTGAGACCACGCGCAGGCGCGGGCCGTCCCACTCGAGGATGGCGGTACCGGTCGCGCCGGACTTCTGCTTCGCGAGGTTGATCTCGATGGTGTCGGCCGCGTCCGCGTCGTACATGTGCGGCCGGTAGAGCAGCCACATGTGGTCGGCGGCCTGGCGCATGCCCGAGGAGCCCTGCAGGTCCCGTAGCTGCGGGCGCTTGTCGTCGCGGTCCTCGATCTGCTTGTCGTTCGGCTGCGCGAGCGCCACCACGACGACGTTGAGCTCGAGGGCGATGGCCTTCAGGCGGTACACGATCTGCGTCAGCTGCTCCGCCCGGAGCTCGCTGGCCCGCGTCTTGTCCGCCTGCAGGAGCTGGATGAAGTCGACGCCGATGGCGACGAGGCCCGGCTCCTTCACCTTGAGCAGGCGGCACCGGTTCTCGACGTCCGCGATGCCGGGCATCACGGTGTCGTCGATGTAGATGTCCTGGTTGAGCAGGCGCGCCGCGGCGCCGACGATACGGCTCAGCTCGTCGTCCGTGAGCTTGCCGGACTTGAGGTTGCCGCGCGCGACCTCGGCCTCGGAGGAGAGCGCCGACTCGATGAGCATGCCGCGCGACATCTCGGCGGAGACGAAGGCCGTGGCCCCGGCGCCGCTGATCGCCAGTTCGCGCAGCCAGTTCCACACCAGCGTCGTCTTCCCGCAGCTCGGCACGCCGCCGACGATGACGAGCTCGCCGCGCTCCACGCCGCCGCTCAACTTCGCATCCAGCTCCGGCAGGTACGTGGGCACGAGCGCGACCGCCTCGCCCGCCTTCCGCTGCTCAATGCGCTCCATCGCGGCCCAGAGCCCCTCCTTGATGCGCTGGAAGCCGCCCTCGCCCTTGCCGGCGGCCAACGGGGCGAGGCTCTTGCTGGCCCAACTGAACACGTCCTCGATGGCGATGGCGGGGTCGGTGGCCATGGCGGCGATGCGCTGGCCCAAGGCCTGCACCTCGCGCCGCTTCCAGCAGAGCCGGACGATGTCCGCGTGGTAGAGCACGTTCGCGGCCGTCGGGATCTCGTCGAGCAGCTCGGCGATGAACTCGCGCCCGCCCGCTTGCTTCAGCGTCCCATTCGCCTCGAGCTGATGGGCCAGCGTCACCGGATCGATGACGACGCGGTTGCTGCGCAGGGCCTCCATGGCCTCGTAGAGCGCGCGATGGGCCCCGCGGCCGAACATGTCCGCCGACAGCACGTTCGCGACCTCGGTGGCCATGCGCCACTTGTCGCTGGACCCGGCGAGGAGCACCGCCCCGAGCACCGCCCGCTCGGCGTCGTCATTCACGAGCACGCTCGCCGTTCCACGCGAAACGTCAGGGCGTGAAGAACTTTGCGTGGCAACGGGTTGCGTCATGCGACCTCCTGCGCCGCTGGCGCGGTGAACGAGGCCAGCGCCGCCGCCAAGCGCTCATCGCGCTCCTTCACGAACTTGATCTCCGCGAGCTTCCACGGCTTCACGTGCAGCACGAGCGCGAGGAACGGCGCCGGATCACTCACCCGCCCGTCGCGGTGCAGCACCTGCACCCGCTCCGCGATGGTGTCGCGGCTCTGCATGCCCGCGGCGAGGCCGCCCGTCACGCACAGATCCCAGAACGCCTGCCGCCCGGCGGACCAGCCGGTCGCCATGCGCGGCACCACGCCGGGGACCGCCGCCGGCACGAACGCCTGCGCATCGCTGCGCGCCTGCTCCCGCTCCCAGCGTTCCAACACACCCGCCGTGAAGTACTGCACCGAGCGCGGGGTGATCTCGCTCTTCAGCGCCGCCTCGTACACGGCCTGCACCGCCCACTCGAGCGGGATGCCGCGCTGCGTGATGGCCTCCAGGAGGTTCGTGGCCGTGTTGCTGACGATCGGTTGGCGGTCGGTCCCGAAGCGCTCGTCGAACGCCCGGTTCGCGGCCGCGGCCAGTTGCTGGAGCGGGGTGCGTGGCTTTGCCCCAGCCGCCGCCGCAACACGGGGATGTTCAGAGGGGACGTTCAGAGGGGTACGTTTGGTGGGGTGCTCCACCCCTCCCCGTGGTGGGGGGCTGGACCCCTCCCGGGGTGGGGTGCTGGACCCCTCCCGGGGTGGGGGGCTGGACCCCTCCCCCTCTGGGGGGGTGGGGGAGATTCCCCCTCCCCCCTGAATCGCCAATGGCAGCGCGGGTTCATCGGGCTCATCGAGCACGATCTGCAGCAGGTTGGTGTCCTGCGCCCCGCTCTGCTTGTAGCGGGTCCGCTTGCGAACATACCCGCGCTCCACCAGCCACGCGACGGCCCGGCGGTAGTCACGCTCATCGAGCTTGGCGCGCTCGGCGATGGTCTCGTTGGCCGCCCACACGCCACTGCCATCGCGGCTCGTGTACGTGCCGATCGCGAGGAGCGCGGTCATGCGGGCGCCGCGGCACTCCTCGTCATCGAGGGCGCGCGACGGAATGATGCAGAGTCCTGGCATTACGTAGGGTTCCTCAGCGCCGCGATGTGCTCGCGCGCCTGTTTGAATGTCGAGCGCTTGGCCTGCAGCTCGGCGTTGTCGCGGTCGAGCTGCACGCCGATGTTCTCGAGGAGATCGGGGACGCGCTCGTCGCGGAGAAAGCGCATCGCGGCCACCAGCTTCTGCTCCGGCTCCCACGCGTGCGCGAGCCCGAACTCCTGCAGCAGCGCATCAAAGCGCGCCGCCTTCGCGGCCAGGGCGTCGCCGTTGCGCTCGGCCTCGGCTGCCAACTGTTGCCGCAGCTCCTGGCGCATCTGCTCCCTCGCCAAGTACTGCGTCGTGGACGCCTCGCGGCGCACGTTCTCCATCTGCTTGTACAGGCGGTCGATCATCCGTGCCGCGAGCTCGCGCGGGAGGGTCTTCGAGCTGCCGATCGCCGCCTGGGCCTTCGTGAACATCCGCTCACCGCGCAACTCGAGCAGGCCCCAGCCCTTCGGCAGCGTGTCCGGGTCGATGAGCTTGCCCGGCGCGACGATGAAGAACTGATCCACGACGTGCGTCCAGATCTCGGACTTGCGGAAGTCCTCGAGCTCGCGACGGTAGTCGGCCTGGCTCACCTTGATCTCGAATCCCACGGTGCGGTACGCGCGAGCGCCCCAGCGATTGAACGCGACGACGTCGAGCCGGCGGCCCTCGAGCGTGAGCTCGTGCTCGACGTGCCACTCGGGTCCGGGATACCGGACCTCGAGCGCGGTGCGGATCTCGGCGGCCGTAACAGCGGGCTTCGACTCAGCGGGCACGCGACGTCTCCCGGAGCGCCTGCAGTTCCTGCTCCTGGCCGCGCACGAAGTAGTCGCACAGCTCCGCGTCGTGCGCGCCATGCCGCTCTTCGCAGCGCACGCACACCGGCCCGAGCCAGGCACGCTCGAGCCAGCCGAAGATCCACACGACCGCGCGCCGCAGCTGACGGCGCACTAGCGGTGCCCCGGAGCGGGCTGCTTCAGCGCCTGCTTGGCCTTCTCTTCACGAGCGGCCAGCTTCCGGCACGGCACACAGAGCCGGCGCCCGCCACGTGCATTCTTGGCTGGTGCCTTGCAGATGTCGCAGCGCCGAGACTCCGTCTCGTAGCGCAACAGATCGACAAATCGCGCAGCCCGCGCCTTGCACGACAGACACTCACCAGTCGACGTGAGCGCTGCCCCATCACGCGCGCACGTCGGTGTGCGTGAATCGATGGCATCGAGCTCCGCGTCGATGGATGGCCGCGCAGTCACTGGCTTCCCTGGCTTCCCGCTTCCCTTCACTCCCCGTGGCATCGTCCCGTCCTCTCAGTCGTTGTGAGCGAGCGCGTTGTGCGCTCACTGCGTGTAGGGCACCGCGTCATCGCAGCGGCGCGGCCGAATCAGGATCTCCGAGTACGTCGTGTCCCCCATGGTCACCGGCACCTGCAGGGTGTCCACCCCGCAGAAGCGCAGCGCCGGCGCCAGCGGCTCCCGGCAGCCCATCAGTCCCGCGAGGGTCAGCACCAGCAGCAGCGCCAAGACCGCGCGCCGCGTCGTCATCTCCGTCATTCCCTGCTCCCGTCTGTGTGGGAGCTGCGCTCGAGTGTCG
This sequence comes from Gemmatimonas sp., assembly GCA_031414535.1. Lineage (GTDB taxonomy): Bacteria > Gemmatimonadota > Gemmatimonadetes > Gemmatimonadales > Gemmatimonadaceae > Pseudogemmatithrix. Next base: position 56,883 of record JANNVQ010000043.1, on the reverse strand, counting down.
CGCCCCATGCACGACACCCAGCCCAGCCTCGTCCTCGATGCCTTCGTCGAAGCGGGTCATGGGCGTGGGGGCTGAGGCGCGAGCGATTGCGCGTACTCTTCGGCCAGATCCTTCACCGTGAGCGGGCGGCACCCGTCGCTCTGTTCGAACACGTAGCCGTTCCGCTCGAGCATGCGATTGCTCAGTTCGGTGATGCGCTCGACGCTCACGGGAATCGTTGTCGTTGCTCTCACGCCGCCCTCCAGTAGCGCAGCGGATTGCGACCACCCTGCACCCGCCGATGCGGATGGACGGTCGTGCGCACACGCCCGCGATGCACCAGGCGCACCAGCTTCCGCCGGACCTGCTCCGTCGAGAACTCCGTGAGCTCGGCGGCCACGTCGCGCAGCCGCCGCGCCTCTTGGTGATGGGGCGGCAACTTCTCGAGCACCATGTCATCCGTCAGCGCGGGCGCGGCCGGCGTGAGCGCCCGGCCTTGGCTCGCCTTGATGCAGGCGCGCCGCGCGCGGCAGAAGCGGGCACGCCGCATGCCGACCTTGCCCTCCGGCAGCTCCGCACCGCACCGCTCGCATTGCCTGGCGTTCGGCGCCATCGGGATCGGGTGCTCCTCGAGCACGGCTGCCGGGAGCCGGACCACCGGTACCGAGCGCCCGCACTCGGCGCAGCGCTCGAGGGTGTGCCCCGTCAGCGGCTCACGCGAGAACGTGAGCGGACCACTGCAGTCCGGGCAGGTGGCCATCGCCTGCGCGGGTGTCCCATGCCGGGCAATCGCCGCGCGCACCGCGTGCGCGATCGCCCGTGACGTCGCCCCGTTGAAGACGCGAGCCGCGTCGCGACCACTCATGCGCGCCGCCGCTGCCGCTGCTGGCAGGAGTCCCGGTCCGCGCAGCGCTGCCGCGGGCGGCCGAGGGTTTGCGCCGGGAGGCCGGTGCCGCAGTCCAGGCAGTGGCGCACGGGCCGCGGGGTCGCCACGGACCCGCGCAGCTCCCACGCGAGCTCCGCCTTGCACGTGGCGGTCTGCCGGTGGAGCGGCCCGACCACGCCCGCTTCCATCGGCTCCCGCACCACGCCCTGGCACTGCGGGCACCGCTCGCGCGGCCGACCAATCGCATCCTGCGTCACGAGCATCGGCGTGCCGCACGTGCTGCAGGGGTTGGAGGACGGGACGATCATGCGTTGCACCGGGCTCATGCGCCACCGCCCGCGTGAGAATCCGACGCCTGCTGCACCTGCAGTTGTGCCATGCGGTGCCGGATGTCCTGATGGATCCGCTGCACGACACGCTTCTCGTGCCGTGTCTGCGGCTGCATCGACGTCAGCACCGCGGCGCCGAGCGTCCGCAGGGATAGCGCGAACAGCGCCGCGCTGATGCCCGCGACGATCGTGAGCACGCCACCGACCGTCACCGTCACGGCGAGCACGACGGCCATCACCACCGCCGTGACCAGGTCCCACAGGTGCGCACGCATCATGGCACCCTCCGGGCGGGCGCCGACTGGGACTCCACCGCGGTCCACGCGCCACGCTCGATGAGATGCACGAGGAGGACCGCCGCGACGGTGAGCGCCCTGAGCACGGCCGCGCAGCCCGCCCAGACGATCAGCCACAACCAGTAGCGCAGCCCGGTCTCCGCCGGCTCCTCGAGGAGCCACCAGATGAAGCAGAAGGCGGCGGCCAGATTGATCACCACCACCACCAGCAGAATGGCCCACCACGGCACACGCGTGAGGGCGTCGACCAGCGTGCTCAGCATGCGACCTCCGCGCCGTCGACGTTCGCCAACCGCTCGGCGGCCGCACGGTTGCCTTCCATCATCCGTTGGGCATGGCGCGCCCGTTTCGCCGCCTTTGAGCGTCGCCGCAGCGTCGCCTTGGCGATCGCCACGAACTCTTCCGGCGCGCTCGGCTGTCGAATGCCCTGCCGGCGCAACGACCGCAACGCTTCCCGCTCGCGAGACGTCAGCTCACGGAGGCCGTGGGTGCTCACGAGCTGCGCGAGCAATGCCTCGGCATCCGCGCGAGACGGCACCGTGTTCGGCAGCACCAGGCCAAAGGGCCCAGCGGCGCAGGGGCCGGGCGCACACACCGGCCAAGTCGCGCTATCTCCTCGCTCCAGCAACCCGGCGCGCTGCCGTTCGAGGTACGCCGTCGCCGCCTGCTCCAGATCCGGACGCTCTGCCGCATCGAGCGGCAAGAGGGTCGCTCCCGGATGCGCACGCTCCAGCGCCTCCAACGTGGCGGTCAGGCTCTGCACCTGCGCCGGAGTCAGCGCGCCAGTGTTCTCGCCATCGGCGATCGCATCGCGAAGCTCTGACACATGGAGCGCCAGGCGCGGCGTCGGGCGCGGGGTCTCGTTGGCCATCGCCGCAATGGCGTTGATGGCCGCGAGCTTGGAAGACGAGCGCACCTTCGGCGCACCGACGACCTGTTCGTGCGTGAGATCGTGGCTCATGAACGCACCGCCAGCCCTGTAGCACGCGCTGTAGCACGACTGTGTCCGATTCGGGCGCGGTTCGGTTCGCCGTGGCGAGACTCGACAGAGGAGAATCCGCTCCCCAGAGGGGAAGAGGATTCCCTGTTAATCACCGGGTCACAGGTTCGAGTCCTGTCGTCGGAGCTCACAGAACGCCCCGGGTCGCTTTTGCGCCTCGGGGCGTTTTGCTCGTCCAGGCCTCGCATTTTCGTTCACGGACTCGGAACCCTAGGCGCGCGCGAGTCGTTCCCCCCGTATGATCACCCGCGAACTTTCCTCGGCTGGCGTCTACATCGTCATCGGCGCCAGCGGCGGCATCGGCTCCGCCATTGGCCGCAACCTCGCCGCCGACGGCGCACGGCTCATTCTCGCTGGACGTTCGCTGGAGCGCCTGCAGCCTCTGGCGGATGAACTCAACGCCAGCGCAAAGGTCGTGGAAGCCTCCGACTTTGCCGCCGTCGAGGCGCTCGTGGCGCAGGCCGCGGCTGAGTACGGCCGCGTGGCCGGCATCGTGAACGCAGTGGGTTCAATTCTGCTCAAGCCCGCGCACCTCACGAGCGAGGCCGAGCTCGCCGAAACCCTTCGGCTCAATGTGCAGACAGCCTTCGCCGCCATTCGCGCCGCTGGGAAGGTCATGACGGATGGCGGGAGCGTCCTCTTGTTCGCGAGCTCGGCGTCGGAGGTTGGCCTGCCCAATCACGAAGCCATCGCCGCCGCCAAGGGCGCCGTGGGTGGGTTAGTGCGCAGCGCCGCGGCGACCTACGCCACACGTCGGCTGCGTGTGAATGCCCTTGCTCCGGGCCTCGTAGATACGCCTCTGGCCTCGCGCATTACGGGCAACGCGAAGTCGCTGGAGATGTCCGTGAGCATGCACCCACTTGGCCGCATTGGACGGCCAGAAGATCTGGTACCGGCGGCCCGATGGTTGCTTGATCCGGCCTCCGATTGGGTTACCGGTCAGGTCATCGCAGTGGACGGCGGCATGGCACGCGTGCGAAGATAGGGCCATATGGCCCAATACATCGCACTGATTCGCGCGGTAAACGTCGGCGGCACCGGCAAGTTGCCGATGGCTGAGCTTCGTGACATGGCAACTGCGCTCGGCTTCACCGAGGTGCGGACCTACATCCAGTCGGGCAACCTCGTATTCGAGAGCCGGAAGTCCGCGCCCGTCGTGAAATCAGCGCTCGAGGCCGCGCTGTTGAAGCACCTCGGGAAGCCGTGCACGGTGTTGCTCCGCAGCGCCGAGGAACTCCAAGAGATTGAAGCGGCGAACCCGTTTCAAAACGCGGAGCCAGCCAAGGTGATGGTGCTGTTCTTGGAGAGCGCACCAGATAAAAAGATTCTCGCGAGCGTGAAGCCACTCGGCGGCGAGCGTTTGGCGGCCGGACGCCGCGAGGTCTACATCCATTTTCCCGATGGCATGGGACAATCCAAACTGAAAGTCCCGTTCACGGACCTTGGTACTGGCCGCAATTTGAACACGCTTCGCGCCCTCTTGAAGATTACATTTCCGCTATGACCGCACCCCTCGTTGGCGTCATCATGGGCTCCAAGTCGGACTACGAGCATCTTGCTCCGGCCTGCGAGTTTCTCACCCACCTCGGCATTCCCTTCGAAGCCAAGGTCGTGTCCGCCCACCGCACGCCCGACGACATGTTCCGCTACGCGGAAGAGGCAGAAGGACGCGGCTTGATGGTGATCATCGCCGCGGCAGGCGGGGCGGCGCACTTGCCGGGAATGGTCGCGGCGAAGACACTCGTGCCGGTGCTTGGAGTGCCCGTTGCCGCCACTGGGCTCAATGGCTTGGATGCCCTGCTCAGCATCGTGCAGATGCCCGCTGGCGTCCCCGTGGGCACCTTGGCCATCGGAAAGCCTGGAGCCACCAACGCGGCGATTCTCGCCGCTGAGATCATTGGCACGCACCAGCCAGAAATTCGCGCCAAGCTCAGGGCTTGGCGTGAGTCGCGTGCCGCGGACGTCCGCGCGCAAACCCTGCCGTGACCGGCGCGTCACGCGCCCCAGTGCCCGCCGGGTCCACACTCGGTTTCCTCGGTGGTGGCCAGCTCGGCCGAATGACCGCGATGGCCGCCCGCACGCTCGGATACGAGGTGCGCGTGTTAGATCCGGAACAGGACTGCCCTGCCCGCGGTGTGTCTACGTACACCATCACGGCCCCGTGGTCGGACGCGGCGGCGGCGGCGGAACTTGCTCAGGGGTGCGCGGCCGTCACTCTCGAAATCGAGCAGATCCCGCGGCACTCGCTCGAGGCCGTGGCGAGCGTGGCGCCCTTACACCCGGGCGTGGAAGCGGTGTTCACCATCCAAGAACGTGCGCGTCAGAAGCAATGGCTCGCTCGGCACCACTTCCCACTTGGCGACTTCCGCACGGTGACCAACGCCAACGAAGCCGCCCAAGCCGTGGCCGCGCTTGGTCCGAGCATCGTGAAGAGCGCGATGGGCGGCTACGACGGCCGCGGACAAGTGCGCGTGAAGACCGCAGGCGCAGGGAGCGCGGCTTTTGAGTCATTGAAGGCTCCGGTGTGCGTAGTGGAAGCCTTCCTCGACATTCACACGGAAATCTCCGTGCTCGTTGCACGTCGCGCCGATGGGGTGAGCGTCGCTTATCCACCGTCGCGCAACCATCACACCGACGGCGTGCTCACTTGGGCCGTCACGCCCGCCGGGGTGAGCGACGAGATGAGCGCCGGCGCGGAGAAGCTCGCGTTGGCAATTGCCACGGAGCTCGGCATCGTTGGACTGCTGGCCGTGGAGATGTTCATCCTCGGCAACGGACAGTTGCTTGTGAACGAGTTGGCGCCGCGTCCGCACAATACGTATCACCATTCGGAGCGCGCCCATCCCACCAGCCAGTTTGAACAGTTGGTGCGCGCCGTCTGCCATCTGCCGCTGGGCAGCGTGGAAATCGTCCGGCCCGCGGCGATTCACAATTTGTTGGGTGATCTCTGGGAGGGCGGCGCCCCCGACGTGACCAAGGCGCTGGCGATTCCCGGCGTCCGCGTGCACCTCTACGGAAAGAAGCAGGCGCGTCCCGGCCGCAAGATGGGACACCTTTCCGCCGACGGAGCGACGGCCAAAGAGGCCCTCGACCGCGTGTGCCAAGCCTACGAGGCGCTGCGGAAGTAAGAGTGCTGCTAGCTGGCGTCACTCGGCGCGTAGCAGGGCGAGTGTGCGGCATGGCCACTAGATTTCTTGTGTGCCAATTCTCCCGCTCTATGGCCACGAGGCCCTTCGCGAACAGTTCGCCTGGCAGATCGATCGGGCCGGCCTGCCCGCCTCGCTCCTCTTGCACGGCCCCTCGGGTGTGGGCAAACAGCGGCTCGCAATTTGGATTGCGCAGCGCCTGCTCTGCCAAGAGGAGCACAAGCCCTGCGGCCGCTGTCAGCACTGCCGCTACGTGCTGGAGTTGCAGCATCCTGACCTGCATTGGGTGTTCCCGCACGAGAATGTGTCGGGTTCAAACGATTGGGATTACGACGATTTGAAGCCCCTGCAGGACGCTCGTGTGGCTGAGCGCGTGGAGGCCAATGGCCTGTACGCGCGCCCCGACGGATCCTGCGGTATCTACAAGGGCGACACGAAGTACCTGCGATTCGTCGCCTCGCGCTCCCCTGCGCTGGCCAAGCGCAAGGTGATCATCGTGGGCGACGCCGAGCGCATGGTGCCGCAATTGGCCAATCCCGAAGCCGCCAACATGTTCCTCAAGCTCCTCGAGGAACCTCCCGCCGACACCTTCATCATTCTCACGTCGAGCGAACCGCACGCCATGCTCCAGACCATTCGGTCGCGCGTGGTGCAAGTGCGAGTGGCACCGCTTTCAAGCGAAGCGATGCGCGCCTTCCTCGCGGACCCCATCGCCGCCGAGAAGATGCCCAACGTGCAGCAAGCCGAACTGCTGCGCATGGCCGGCGGCGCCCCTGGCAAGTTGCTCGGCGGCGATGACCAGCAGGCCGCGCTCACGCGAGCTCGTCAGTTGCTGGCGGCAGCGGACGCCGGTCCGGAGCAACGCTTTCGCGCCGCCTTCACTTCAGGCTCCTCCAAGGCGCGCGGCAAGTTCAGCGACGTGCTCGACGCACTGAGCATCGTGGTGCACGAGCGCGTGCGGCAGGCCGCGGAACGCGGCGACGAAGCAGGCGCCCAGCGCGCAGCCAAGGTGATGCCGTTCATCGAAGAGGCCAAGGTGGCCGCCGCCGGCAACGCTAATCCACAACTCGTCACAGCCGAATTGCTCGAGACCATCGCTGGAGTCAACCCATGAGCGACAAGTCCCTCTCGCACGTGAACGCCGCCGGCGAAGCCTCAATGGTGGACGTGAGCGCCAAGGCCAGCGTGAAGCGGATGGCGAGAGCTGCCGGCCAGATCACGATGAGTGCCGAGGCCTTCGCCAAGGTGCGCGATGCGCAACTCCCCAAGGGCGACGTTCTCGGCACCGCGCGCATCGCCGGCGTGATGGCCGCCAAGCGGACGAGCGACCTCATCCCGCTGTGTCATCCGCTCATGCTGAGCGATGTGCAACTGCGCTTCACGCTCGACGCCGCGCTACCTGGCGTGCGCTGCGAAGCCGAGGTGCGCACCATCGGCCAGACCGGCGTGGAAATGGAAGCGCTGACGGCGGTGAGCGTGGCGCTACTGACCATCTACGACATGGCCAAGGCTGTGGACCAGCACATGATTATCGGCGACGTGCGGTTGTTGGAGAAGCGGAAGGAAGCGTAGCGTGCAATTGCTTCTATCATCCGTCATCCGTCATCCGTCCGCTATCTAACTCTCAGCCTCTGCCCCGCCCGAATCACATCATTACGCATCCGGTTCCAGCGCTTGATCTGCGCGACCGTCGTGCCGTGACGCCGCGCGATTGCGCCCAGCGTGTCACCGCGCCGCACCGTGTATTGCGCTGAGGCCCCGTAGCGTGCGACAGCAGGATTGGGCACATCCCGCGCTGCCGCCACCACATCGCGACGCGGGACGAGGATGCGCTGTCCCGCCGTCAGGTTGCCGTTGCGCAAGCGCGTAGCCTGTGGGTTGTACCAGTTGAGCTGCTGGGCAGTCAGCCCATGCGCCCGCGCGATGCGTGTGATGAAGTCACCGTCGCGCGTGACCACGCGCTTGGTCGCCGCGCGATCTGCTTCGGGCAGTGCCTCGAACGCAGACGCAAAATGCTCGGCGCTCCCTACGGGCACACGTAGCCACACCGCGGTACCGGTTGGCGGCGTCATGCCGCGCAAATATTGCGGATTGTAGTCGCGCAGTGTGTCCACGGGGATGCCGGCGGCCTTGGCCACGGCCGCGAAGGGCACATTCGCGTCTACATGCACGCTGTCGAAGGTCCACGGTTGAACTGAGCGCACCTCAATGCCGTAGCGGGCCGGATCCTTACCCACCAAGGCCGCCGCAATCAACTTCGGCACGTAGTCACGCGTCTCGGGACGAAGCGCACGCGTGTTGTCTGAGAGCGCAAAGAACAAGTCATCGCCCGCGGCTCCGCCCAAAGCCTCCGCGTGTTCCACGAGGCCACGCGAGATGCGGCCAGGCCCGCCATTGTATGCGGCCGAGGCGAGATAGATGGAGCCGAATGTTTCCTTCAGTTCGTTCAAGTACGCCACCGCGCCTTCGGTGGAGCGCACCGGGTCACGACGCTCATCCACCCACCAATCCACGCGCATGCCGACGCCGCGCGCCGTCGTCGTCATGAACTGCCACATGCCGACGGCCGCCGCAATGGAATACGCGTGCGGGTCGTACCAGCTCTCGATCAGCGAGAGGTAAATCATGTCCTCAGGCAATCCGCCGGCCCGCAGGCGCTCGCGAATCATTGGGGCGTAGCGGCTCTGCCGTTCCATGGCGAGCTCAAACGAAGCTTTGAGCGGCCCAGAAAAACGACCCACGAAATACTCTACGCGCTGGTGGGACTCGTAGGGGGCCACTTCAATGTCCCAGGCAGGCGGCAGCGAGCTCGGCACCGCCTCTGGCTCTACCACTATTTCGCCAGCAACTTCATCCGCTGCGGGGGCGTCCGCCGGTGCCGTGCTACTCGGGACCAGCGGCGCCACCAGCGTAGGGTCAGCCGCATCCACGGCCGAGGCCGCGGGTGCCGACGGAGCAGGTGCCGTGCGCGGCAACAAACCAGTTCGCCCGCTGCAGGCCGCCAAAGCAAGCGCGGACAGGATCAGCAGCTGTCGTGAAGAAGGCATTCGCGTTCCCATCGGGGGATAGACCCGCCGGCGACTCCGCGGGTTTGCCAACTGCTGCACCGACGCAATATCTGGCCGGTTCCAGCCGTGGGCTACCCTATGGGACGATTTCGATGGGGGACAAGACACCAGGTTTTGTGTGACTTACATCACATAGCATCAGGCAGCGCGAGCTGTGCTGCTGGCGAGCACCTCGGTGTACTGCGCGAAGAGTTCATCCCAGACTGCGTCCCATGTGCGCGCGGCGGCAACTTGAAGCCCGGCTTGGCGGAGTGCTTCACGCCGAGCCGCATCGTCGAGCAGTCGAAGCGCAGCTGCCGCCAAGGATCCCGCAACACCGCCACGGAAGAGTTCCGCCGTGCGCGCGTTCGCGAGTTCGAGTGTGGCACCAACATCCGGGGCAACTATGGGGAGGCCAGAGGACATCGCCTCCAGCACCACGTTTCCGAAGGTCTCCGTTGTGGACGGAAACACGAAGAGATCGGCGGAAGCATAAAACTGCGAAAGCGCTTCCCCGCGCAGCGAACCCGCGAACCACGTACCTGTTGGTGCCATCGCGCGGCAACGGGCTTCGTCCGGACCATCGCCGGCGATGGCTACACGCACGCGCCTATCCGCGGACACCACTGTCTTCAACCCTTCGAGCGCGACGTGAATGCCCTTCTCCGGCGCGAGACGCCCCACATAGGCCACCACGAGATCGCGCTCAGTGGCGCCCATCGCCGCCCGCATCTCGCCGGAGCGAAATCTTGGATGGAATCGCAACGAATCCACACCGCGTCCCCACACGCGCACCGCATTGAAGTCGCGCGCGCTGAGATCATCGGCCACCATCCGCGACGGCGCGAAGGTCCGCTCGCCTGAGTTATGGAACCAGCGGAGGAAGGGCCACGCCACGGCGTCGAGCGCGCTCAGCTTGTAGTGCCGCAGATACTCGGTGAACGAGGTGTGATACGACGTCACAAGCGGCACACCGAGTGCGCGCGCGGCCTTCCGCCCCGCGAGGCCCACACCAAACGGCGTCGCCGCGTGTACGAGTGTCGGACGGAACTCACGCAGTCCGTCGAGCACGGCGCTCCTGGTGGGCGCTGCAATCCGTAACTGCGGATACGCCCAGAAGGGCGCACTCGACCAGCGTCGTTCCCCTGCAGCGGGTGCGGCTGCCGGATCTTCAACGGTCTCCACGCGCACCACACCGCCCCGCGCTTCCACCGCGTGCACGAGTCGCTCCAAGGTACGGGCGACGCCGTTCACCTGAGGGCTGTAGGTATCCGTGAAGAGGGCGAGACGCAGTCCAGCGAGGGCACGCGTGCTCGCAGAAGCGGCCGACGTCACCAGGTCCCGAGAAGCAGTAGTCCCGTACCGATGGCAATGGCCTGTCCGGCCAGCACATCACCGGGGTAGTGCACGCCGAGTCGCACGCGTGACCAACCGACGAGACCGGAGAGCATCAGCATCGGCAGGGCGAATGCCGGGTAGGCGATGGCGTACACAAAGGCCACGCTCATCACCGAGCAGCTATGTCCGCTCGGGAACGAGAACTTATCCGGGACTTCCACGTGCGTGGAGGCCGTCACCCGCACCGAGGGACGTTCGCGCAGTACGCGGCGCTTGATGATCTGCACCACAAGATGCGAAAGTGTCAGTGCCCACGCCGCCTTGATGGACACGAGCTGCAATGCCGCTGGCGCGAAGATAATCGGCAGCAGCACCGCGAGAATCGTCACGCGTGCACCGCCAACGTGGGTCAGCAGGGTCCACGCGCGCATCACGCGGCGGGGCGTACGATCTCCGATGACCCAGCGCAGGAAGAGTGCGCGGTCGCGGGCATCGAGTCGGGTGATCAGCGAAGCGGGCGTCATCGTGAGTGTAGTCTCTCGAAGTCCTGTCGCGGTGAACTGTCGGTGCGGAAACGAAGCTGTAACGGGCCAATCAGGCGGCAACAACCAGCGGCGGTGGCGCAAACGCCGACGTGAGTGGCCGTCCCGCATAACTCTCTGGCAGCGGCAACCCGAGTGCCCAGCATATGGTCGCCGGCACATCCAGTAGAGAGGCGCCCGGCGCCATCTCACCGCGCCGTACCGCAGCGCCTGCCACGAAGATGGGAATCGTGGTATCCAGCGGGTGGGACGAGTTGTGATGCGTAGCAACTGCGCCACCGCCGCCATGATCGGCAAGCGCGATTAAGAGCGTGCCAGGATCAGTGAGGTCAAGCTCGCGCATGAGCAGACCCATCGTCGCATCCATACGCCAAGTGGCGTCGGCGTATTGCTCAGTCATCCACCCGTGTGCGTGACCGGCACGGTCGGCATCGGGCCAGTGCAAGAGTACCAAGCCATCCTTCTGTTCACGCAGCGAAGGCCTCGCCGCCGTGAGAATCTCATCGCAGCCGCGGCCACGGAATCCCGTGGTCCCGAGTCCCAGCCTGGCCGCCATGCGCTTGGCGACGCCGGTGAACAGCAACGGCATGGCCGCGAGGTAGGCGGAGCTCTGCAGTCCGTGTTCCGCCAATACGCGCGGGAGCGGGTGCAGTTGCCCTCGCGACTTGGGCATTTGAAAGCGATCGCTCTGTAATCCGTGCCGCTCCGGCGCGGCGCCGGTGAGCAGCGAAGCCATGGCGCAGGCCGTCACACTTGGGGAAACCGTGCGACCCAGCATGGTGTAGGCCGAGCGGTGAGCGAGCGCGGCGAGGTGTGGCAACGCGAAGCGCGGAATCGCGTCCGGACGCAAGCCATCGAGCACGACGAGCACGACACGACGGACGGGGGTCTCTCGGAGCACGGGGACCTCGAGTGGAGGAAGCGCGCAATCAGTCACGTGCTGATGATTGCCCTCCTGTGCCACAACTGGCCCTCCGTATTGTTGCGTCTCCGTCACACAGCGGTGACGATTGGCCCTGAAGTTCCCGCCCATCATGCGAATACTCTTTTGCACCGACACCTATCCGCCGCAGGTCAATGGCGTGAGCGTCGTGACGGCCCTCTCCGTTCAAGGTTTGCGCGCACGCGGCTGGGACGTTGAGGTCATCGCGCCCAAATATCCCGAGAGCCATCAGGTGGTGTTCGCGCCGGAGCTGATGCAAGATCAACTCACCAGCATTCCCTCCGTTCCACTCCCGGGATACAGCGACATTCGCCTCGCGGCTCCAGCACGCAGCACCGTGCGCGATGTCATCGAACGCTTCCAACCCGACGTCGTACACTCGGCGACCGAGTTTGTGATTGGTCGCATGGGCCAGAGCGCCGCGATGCACCGAGGCATAACCGTGACCACGTCGTACCACACGGACTTCGCGAAATACACGGAGTCGTACGGTGTGCCGTTTATGCGCGGGACCGTCCAGCGCTGGATTCGCCGCTTCCACGCGAATGGTGCGCGCATCTTCACGCCCTCAGATCCGTCACGCGACGACCTGATAGAACTTGGCCTGAAGGATGTAGAAGTCTGGGGGCGCGGCGTGGACGACGTGCTGTTTCATCCCTCCAAGCGGTCCCTCGCGCTGCGTCAGCGCCTTTCGCTCGGCAACGCCTTCACCTTCCTCCACGTCGGACGGCTCGCACCAGAGAAGGGTATTGATGTACTCCTGAACGCCTTCGCGCTGGTTGAGAAGGCCTTGGGTCCTGATGCCGTGAAGCTCGTGGTGGCGGGCGCTGGGCCGAGTCTCGCCGGCCTGCGTGAACGCGCGCCACGCAACGTCACCTTCCTCGGTAACCTCGACCGGCAGCGCGAACTTCCAGCGCTCTACGCCAGTGCGGACGCGTTCTTGTTTGCCAGTACAACCGAAACCCTGGGCCTCGTGGTGCTTGAGGCAATGGCCGCGGGCTTGCCCGTCATCGCGACACCAGCGGGTGGCGTAGCAGACAACCTACGCGACGGCGAGAACGGACTGGCCTTCCCGGCCATGGATGCCGCAGCCTGCGCGTCGGCAATGCAACGGCTCGTGGCGGACCGCGCGCTCCAGCTCACCTTGAGAGATGGCGCGCGCAAATGGTCAGAGCGCCGCACTTGGGAACACGAGATGGACCGCCTCGACGCGTCCTACCGCGAAGTGCTCAGCCGACGGGGACGGTAAAGCGGAAGGTACTGCCCTTCCCCACTTCGCTCTCCGCCCACAGTCGCCCGCCGTGGGCCTCAATGATACCGCGCGCGATGGCGAGGCCGAGGCCCGTGCCGCCCTTGGGAGCATTGCGCCGCACGCTCCAGAAGCGGTCAAAGATGCGCGGCAGCTCGCTGGCGGGGATGCCTGAGCCCGTATCATGCACACTGATTTCCAAGAAGCCGCTGGTTTTCACGGCACCCACGCTCACCTCGCCGCCACGCTCCGTAAACCGCATGGCGTTGCCCAACAGATTGGCGAGCACTTGCACCAGACGATGCTCATCGCCCATCACCTCAGGCAACACCGCGATGTTCGCGAGCCGAAGCGTGACACCGCGCTCCGTGGCCTCGCGACGAAACAACTCGATGGCGCGCGCGAGCACGGGCGCAATCGCCACCTGCCGACGCTCAATGGCGAGTCGGCCAACCTCGATGCTCGCCACGTCCAGCAAGTCACGAATCATGCGCTGTGTGAGCTCGGTGGAGTCCACAATCGTGGTGACGAGGCCGCGTCGCTCCGTGTCCTCAGCCGAGGTCGCCGCCAAGAGGGCTCGCGCGCACATGCCGATGGCCGAGATGGGATTCCGCAAATCGTGGGAGACCACGCCAAGCGCGTGATCGCGCGCGATGGTCGCCTGCTGCGCCGTCTCGTAGAGGCGTGCGTTGTCGAGTGCGAAGGCCGCACGTAAGGCCAACTCCCGAGCAATCTCTTGGTCGGACTCGCTGAAGGGTCGTGCGGGTCGGAGCCGGAAGATGGACAGCACGCCAAGTACGTGCTCACGCGCCACCAACGGCAGCAAGAGCACGGATCCGATATTTAGGGCGCGAGATTGCACCAACTCCTCGGGCGAACTGCTATGTGCCTCCAGCCACTCGTCCGTAACATCCGGCATGTGCTCCGCCACCCCGCGTCGAATTACGTCCACAACGCGTGAAGGCGAGTCCATATCAATGGCCAAGCGCTCCAACTTGACCAGTGCGTCCGCCAACTCAGGTTGCTTCGGCCTGGCGGTCACGCGGCGCAGCTGCGGACCTCCGGTGAACACATCGAGGACCGCGCCGTCAGCGAGCCACGCCAGCGGCAACTCGACGATGCTCTTCTCCGTCTCCGCCACATCCAAGGTCTCACCAAGCTCCGCAACCGCGTGCGTGAGCAGCTTCTGGGCCATCTCGCGTTCTCGGCGTTCGGTCACGTCGCGCAGCAGCACGGTGTAGAGCTGCTCTCCAGACGGGAGCGCCAGCTTGGAAATGGACGCTTCGGCGGGAAACTCCAACCCGTCTTTCCGCAGGCCGGAAATGACGCTGCGCGCGCCCATCTGCCGTGCGTTCTGGCTGCTGTTGCCGAAGCCTTGCATGGACTGCGCGTGCCCCGCGCGGTACCGCTCGGGAAGCAATACGCTCAACTTTTGCCCCAGCACCTCGTGGGCGCTCCAGCCAAAGATGCGCTCGGCGCCGTGATTGTAGCGCACGATGTACTGGCGCTCGTCCACCGAGATGATGGCGTCCGCCGCGATCTCGAGAATGCCGGACAACTTTGCCTCTGATGCGCGAAGCGCCTCCTCCGCCGAGAGGCGCCGCGCGATGTCGTCGTGCAAGCTTGCATAAGCAAACCACGCGAGCACCACCGCAAGAATGATGAGGAGGATGACCAAGGCCTGCGCGAGGCGCAGGGTAGGGTCGTCCACGCCTTCCGCGACAACGCGACGCGTGGCCGAGAGCGCAATACCCCCGAGCACCACGAGCGCTGATACGCCCGCGCCCACGATGTAGCGCAGTTTGGACTGAGTGCTGAGCATCAGCGCGGAATATGCCCGCCCGGACTCAACAGGACTAGGCGTGCAACAATCCCAGACGCAGCGCGAATTGTACGTACTCGTGACGATGGCTCAGGCCGAGCTTGTCCTGGATACGCTGCTTGTAGGTATCCACGGTCTTGGGCGAGATGAACAAGCGCTCGCCAATTTCCGGGGCGGAGTAGCCCTGCGCCGTCAGCCGGAGCACATCGCGCTCCCGCTCCGTGAGCTTCTCGTACCGCGTGCGATCCTCGTGCATCGGATCCTTGCGCTGGTACCCCTTGGCGAGGATGCGCGCCGCCTCGGCCCGCACGTAGATCTCGCCCCGGGCAACGGTGCGCACGGCATCCAAGAGCTCGCGGTCTGGCGCCGTCTTGGGGAGGAATCCGCTCGCGCCGGCCTCGAGCATTGGCACCAGGAACTCCTCCTCGGGGTGCATCGTGAGAATGAGCACCTTCGAGGGGATGCCCTTCTCAATCAGCATCTTGGTGGCCTGCCCGCCATCCACCTCGCCGATGGAAAGGTCCATCACCACCACGTGCGGCTTGAGGCGCTCTGCCAAGGCTACCGCCTCTGGGCCACTGGAGGCTTCACCCACGACGTGCATATCCTTCGCCGCGCCCAGCACTGCTTTGAGCCCGGCGCGGACAACACTATGGTCGTCGGCAAGAATTACACGGATTAGGTCGTCGCTCATGAGTTGAAGACTGCCTCGTGGGGTGGTCGGGGGCCATAAAGCATAGGTGGATTTTGCCTCAGGGAATCCCCTACCCCTTCTATATTGATGGGTCGCGCAAGTCCCCAGCCCCCATTCGATGCCCACTGTGTCGCGCTCTGCCCTCCTTGCCTTTGGCTTCGTCGTTGCCGCTTCCTCCTGTGCGCGCGCGCAGTCCCTGCCCGACACCAGCAGCCTGCCGAAGGTTCTAGTGATTGCCACTGGCGGCACCATTGCAGGCGTGCAGGCAGCGCCCGGCACGCTTGGCGACTATCGGCCCGGCACACTCACGGCCGAACAGATCATTGCATCAGTCCCCGAACTCTCGCGGCACGCCCGCGTAGAAACGGAGCAATTCTCCAACGTCGCGAGCACCCTCATCACCCCGCGGCAGTGGATTGAGCTCTCGCGCCGGATCAACGAGGTCCTGCGCACGCGCGGCGATTTGGCGGGCGTGGTGGTGACCCACGGCACGGATCGTCTGGAGGAAACAGCGTTTTTCCTGTACCTCACGGTGCGTTCGGAGAAGCCCGTCGTGGTGGTTGGCGCACAGCGGCCGGCAACGGGCATCAGCCCCGATGGCCCCATGAACTTGCTCGCAGCCGTGCGCACCGTGGCCTCGCCGCAGGCTGTGGCCAAAGGCGTACTCGTCGTGATGGATGATCGCATCCTCTCCGCACGCGAAGCGCGCAAGCACTACCAGCGCGTGGGCGGCTTTGACGGTGGCGACATGGGCATGCTCGGCGTGGTCGGTAGCGGCGGTCCGGAGTTCTTCTTCGCCCCGACGCGTCGCCGCGGAAAAGAGAGCGAGTTCGATGTTAGCGCCTTTGATTCGCTGCCTGCGGTGGCGCTGACGGTCGCGTATCCGGGCGGTACGGGCCCCAGCTTCGACACGCTTCCGGGCGGCATTGTCGTCACGAGCACCGGCTTCACACCTGCAGAAGCCACCGCGTATCGCAACCTGCGCACACGCGGCGTGGTGTTGGTGAGCGCCTTTCCCTCGGGCGACAACATCGCCGCGCCAAGAACACCAAGCACCGCAAGCGACTCGGCGCGCCCCCCGGTCACACCGGACGATTCGGTGAGAGCCCTCGAACGCGCCGCACCGCCAATCATCGGCGTCCAACATCTCACGCCGCAGAAGGCCCGTATCCTGTTGATGCTCGCCCTCACCCGCACGCGCGACCCACTCGAGATTCAGCGGATGTTCCGCGAATACTGAGGGGCCGCGCGGCGGTACACCACCGGACCTACTCGTGGTGATCGTGTTCGCCGATCGGATTCCCGTCCTTGTCGTGCCGCATCACAAAACCACGCGGCACGGTGGGGGTGGGTAGCGCCGAGAAGAAGCCCACCGAGGGGCCGCCCTGATTGTGAATGCCCATCATCTCGGTCATCCGTAACCAACCCGCCACCGTCATGACTTCGGTGGTATCATCGCGGTAGGCCGATGCCGCCTTCAGGATCTCGGCGCGCTTTTGGTCCCGCGGCACATCAGGATTGGCGAGGATGTCCGAGATGACATCGTGCAGCGAGTGCAGGTTGTCAAACACGATGGCAATCGTCGGATAGCGCTTGGCGAACGTCGGCGCAATGGCCGCCGTCATCGGCATCACCACGGGATAGTTATTCGGCCCGTCCACCGTCATTTGACGGAAGCGCGCCACCGTCGCGGCCACGCCAGCCTGACGCTCCACCACCGTGTTGCCGACCATCAGCGGCTCGTAGAGACCCACCTGCAGCCAGTGGTAGGCCCAGATCAGTCCGTTGAACTTGGGAAAGTTCTTCCGGAAGGCGAGCGAATACGGCTGCTCCTGCATGAGCGCCATGGACTTCGGCTGACGGCTGAAGGCAAGATCGCGACGCGAGAAATAGTAGTGCTCGAGCAAAACCATGGCCGAGTCCTTCTGAGCCTGGCTCAAGCGCTCGTCGGACAGCACATCGTAGACCTGACGATGTAGAACATGCGCCCATTCGAACATCGTCTTGGCTTCGGGCGCGAGGCGCGCATACATCGGCTCAATCGCGTCTTCAACGGCCGGCAAGCGCGGCGGTTGGTTGAGCACGCGAGCCGTAAGATTTTCGTATTCCCTCTGCTCCAGCAGCGCCACCGCCTGCTCTGGCCGCGTCCACAGCATCTCGTAGAGGATCGCGTGGCCGTAGTCGAAGGCGTTAAACATCCGGTCCGCCGCGGGATAGTGGCGACGGAAGTAGAAGTTGTGCGACGCCTGCAGCGGGAATTGCTCGTACACCGTGCTCCACTGCGAAGCAGCGGGACGCACCTGCACGCCAACGGCGCGTGGCGCCGTCCGTAGCGGACGCGCAAAGGCGTAAGCGCCGCCTACTGTGAATCCCCAATCGGGAGTTCCGCCGGAAATGCGACGGAATACGCCGGCATCCATCGCCACGCGCGAAGACACCTGACGCCGCAGTCCTAGGCTCGAGCGCCACGTGATCTCGCCGTCGTCGAGCAGCGACTCCTCGGCCGTGAGGTCTACACCGATGAGTATCTGGCGCAGCGGCAGGGTGCGGTCGAGCGCGATACCTCCCAGCCACCGCGGCTCATCGCTGCCACTCTCCGTCACGGCGAGTGCATCGCCAGGCGAATACGAGGCATTCAGGTGTACGCGGCCCCAAGGCATGGTGCGTGTGGCCAAGGCTCGCAGCGTCGTCAGTGTGCGAGCCGGCCCAAAGGGACCGCCAGGCAGATGCGCACCGGCACCGAGCGCCAAGGCTGGAAACAGCTGCGTCTCCGTGTTCAGCTGATGCAGCATCTCAATCTCGAACCCCGCCGCACCTGCGGTGCGCGAGCCGAGCGCGCCCGCATCCATAAACCGAATCGGGACCGAGAACTCGAGCTGGGTGCGCGGGAGCAGCCCGAAGGCCAACTCTGGCGCAATGCCCCAACTCGTCATGCCGGGGCCGGCGCGTTGCACGCGCAAGGGCACCGCTTGCAGCTCAATCGCGCGGCGTTCAATCACCGTCGCATCTTCCACCGTGAGCGGGCGTCCGCGATCGGTGTTATAGAAATCTGTTTGTGCATCGGCCGAGCTGGCGACGAGCGCCAGTCCCGCGGCCGCGAAAAACATTCGCATGGATACTGCCTCTTGAGAGTGACCCCGTCAGTGACCCGCGCGGAATGCGGCAGGCCCTGACAGGCGTGACGAGGCGCCCGCGCGGGGGCGCTAAAAGTCAGCTCTGCTTTGGAGGAGGCGGCTCTACGCTGGTGACGGCGCTGGTGGGACGGTCCAGCGCCCCGAGGACACGTTGATCGCTGAGGCTCTCCGCAGCACTACCCAACTCGGGCGCCGAGACCGGAGCCGCAACTGTACAGTGCGCGAGATCAGGGCAGACCTCATGCTCTGGCGTCTCACCCGGCGCATCTTCGCTGTGATGTGCGTGCTCGTCCAGCCCGGCGGCCTCAGCGACCACCGCCGTTTCCATGGGGCAGACAACCACAGCTCGCGCCGGACGGGCGAGGAGCCCGACCGCCGCAAACAGGGCAGCCACAACACGGAGAGATCGAAGCGACATGGATGTAGGATACCCCTAGGGGGTATAAGTTCGCAAGAGGAGCAGAATGACCCGGGTGGGGATCGAACCCACGACCTGCGGATTAAAAGTCCGATGCTCTACCGACTGAGCTACCGGGTCAAGGCGAGCCGAGGCTCATCCAGCGGAGAAATCTAGTCACCTGGCGCCCCGAGTTCCTCTGCCAGTTAGCGCCCGACGAAGAGCGAGGCCCCCGGCCCCGTCGGCCACCCGAGTCCAACCCAGACCGCGAGGAAAAAGGTCCACACCACCATATTGACGACGGTGTACGGCAGCATCGTCGCCGACAACGTGCCGATGCCGGCCTTCTCGTCGTACCGCTGAAAAAACAACAGGACCAGCGGGAAGTTGGACGAGAGCGGCGTGATGATGTTGGTGAGCGAATCTCCCACCCGGTACGCCGTCTGTGTGAGCTCAGGACTGTATCCCAGCAGCATGAACATCGGCACCATCACCGTACCGAGTATGGCCCACTTGGCAGACGCCGAACCCATCACGAGGTCAATGGCCGCGGTGAGCAACACGAGGCCCACCATAAGGGGAATCACCCCGAGCCCGAGCGACTGCAGAAACGCCGCGCCCTTCACCGCGGCGAGGACGCCCAGCCCACTCCACGCGAAGAGATTCACGAACTGCGCAATGAAGAACACCGCCACCACGTACCCGGCGACGAGTTCCATGTTCTTGGTCATTCCTGAGTAGACGTCGCGGTCGCGGCGAATCGTACCTGCCACGATGCCGTAGACGAGTCCAGGGACGAGTCCAAACACGAAGATCCAGAACACCAGTCCACGCACGACATACGAGTCAAGAAAGCCTGTGCGCTCGGGGTCGAGCAGGAATCCAGCGCGCGGCCAGAGTCCAAGCGCCAGCAAACCCACGAGCGCAATGAACGCCGCAAAGGCCCAGCGCAATCCGGACCGTTCAGCCGCCGTGAGCGGTACCGCAGCCTCGGGCACCGCGCTTCCGCGGTAGGCCCCGAGGCGCGGCTCCACGATGCGCTCCGTCACCAGCGCACCCGTGAGCGTCACGAGCAACACAGATGCGGCGAGAAAGTAGTAGCTCGCCATCGGCGTGACCACGTACGCGGCATCAACGATGCGCGCAGCTTCCTGCGTGATGCCCGCGAGCGTCACGTCAGTCGGCGAGAGCAAGGCATTGGCGGCGAATCCACCTGACACGCCTGCGTAGGCCGCGGCCAGTCCGGCGATGGGATGGCGCCCAACTGTGTGAAAGAGCGCCGCAGAAAGCGGAAGCAACAGCACGTAACCCACGTCGCCAGCCGTGTGCGACATCGCACCAGTGAATACGATGGCTGCGGTGAGGAAGCGCCTCGGCGTGGCCTCCACTGCCACACGCACCACCGCACCCAAGAGTCCCGCGTGCTCCGCCACCGACAATCCCAACAAACACACCAGCACCGGCCCAAACGGCCCAAAATTGAGGAAGTTGGGCACGAGCCCCACAATCAGCCGACGCAGTCCATCGAGCGAAAGCAGATTCGTGGCCCCGACTGCCTCGCCGGTCGTGGGGTGTGCGACGCTCCAGCCGAGCAGCGTTGCAAGCCAGGACGCCAACACTACGAGCAGCGATAGCACCACAAACAGGCTGGCTGGATGTGGAAGGCGATTGCCCACGCGCTCAACCACATCCAGTGAGCGCGCCAACCATCCGCGAGCGTCTGCGTTCCCTGCGCCGGCTGCCGCGTTCACGTCAGTGTCCGCGCGTACTCGCCAACCGCCCGCATGCAGGAAGCGCAGGCCGACCGTACGCGGGCAAAGTCGGCGCCGCGCGTGAACTGTGCCTCGTCCATATACAAGGCGCGATTGAGTTCCACTTGGATTGCGTGCACACCGCCTGCTGGTGCGCCAAAGCTGCGCACGAGATCACCGCCTTGGTACGGGTCATTCACCTGCACGGTGAACCCTTGCCCGCGAAAACACTCTGCCACGAATTGCGTGTGCCGTGCATTGGCCGTCGTGCCGTGCCGATCACTCACCACGACATCCGGGCGCAGGGCACCGGCGTCCACGTTCATCGCATTGCCGCGCGACTTCATCGAGTGCGCGTCAATGTAAAACACCTGGGCGTCCACGCGGCGCAGCGTGGAGATTCGCTCCGCGACTGCTTCTCGATACGGGCGGTAGTAGCGCGTGATTCTTCTCTGTACTTCATCTACGCCAAGCTGACGCGCATACATCGCCACGCCAGGCAACGCCTCGCGCCGGATCAAGCCCATGCCTCGGCGCGTGTAGTCCGTGGGCGTGAGCGGCGTAGGCCATGGCTCGCTCAGCAAAGACTCGTCGATGTCATCCTCGCGCCGGTTCACGTCTACGTAGGCGCGTGGAAAATCCGCAGCAATCAGCGCCGCGCCAAGTGCTGGCGCATCGCCCCAGAGCTCGTCCACGAACGCATCCCAGGTCGAGCGCAGGGCCTCCACCGAAGCCGCGCTACCAAAGTCCGGCGGCATATCCAATCCGCTGTGGGGTGAATCGACGAGGAGCGGGATTGGCGCGGCCGAGGGCTCTCTCAGCTGGAACACCCTCACGCGCGCTCCGCCCGCCAAACCAAGAGCAAACCGAGCACCCCCATGGCACCCATCACAAACGGCACGCGATGGCCACCGAGCATCACATAGCCCGCGAGGTACACGGATGACACGACCAATGTGAACACGGCCACCGGCACACCAGTACGCATGAACTCGCCAAAGCTGATGCGAACGCCCGCACGCTCCGCGAGCCCCAGCGTCGTCACGTTCGCAGAGGCACCGATGGGCGTGGCATTGCCGCCAAGACAGGCCCCGAGCGCCAGCGCCCACCAGAGCACGATGCTCTCGCCTGGCAGCTGCGGAATCAAGGCGCCGATGATCGGGATGCTCACAGCTACGAAGGGGATATTGTCCATCACCGCGGAGAGTGTTGCGGACACCCAAGCCACGAGAATAGCTGCAAACAACAAGGTGCCCGCATCGCCCAAGCCGAAGCTGCTTCGGCCGACGAGAATCGCCCGCTCCAGCGCTTCCGCGAGCGTCGCCGTGAGTCCCGTGCTCACCGCCGCCCCCACCAAAATGAATAAGAGGGCAAAGAAGGTCAGCGTCGGCCACTCCACTTCCTTCTCCAACACGTGGAGAATCCCGTGCGTGCGCTCCTCATGCGTGGGTTGGTTCGTGCGCAGGTAGCGAAGGTCCTGCACCACGAGAGCCACGGCTGCACCAATGAGCGCCGGCACCGCCGTGGGCATGCCCGTGGCGCCGTGCGTCACGAAGCCCAGCAGCACGAAGCCACAGATGACACCAAGCCAACGCAGCAAACCTGGATCAACAATCTGTGGACCGTCGCCAGGTTCATCAGCCTGCGCAGGCAGATTCGCGCGCGCGCCCATCACCGTCCGCAGACGACCCACGGCCCAGACATGCAAGCCGCACATCATCACAATCACTGGGAGCGCGAGCTCCTCGATGAAGTCCATGAATGTGAGCCCGGCACCTGAACCGATCATAATGTTCGGCGGGTCGCCAATCAGCGTCGCCGTTCCGCCGATGTTGGCCGCCATAATGACCGGGAGGAGTACATACGCCGGAGGCGCACCGATACGCCGTGTCGTGGCCAGAGCAATCGGCGTCACGAAGATTACCGTCGTGACGTTGTCGAGAAACGCCGAGGCGATGGCCGTGAACCACCAGAGCACGGCGATGGCGCGCGCCGGATTGTGCCCAAAGCGTTCGAGCAAACGTTCCACCGCCCAACCGAATACGCCCGTTTCCTTGAGCACGCCCACCAATGCCATCATGGCGGCGAGGAGGAGCAGCACGTTCAAGTCGATGTGAGCCATCGCCGCCTCCACCGGCAGCAAATGGTAGGGCGTGAGGTAGGTGATAGCCCAGAGGAGGGAAACCGCGCAGAGCACCACGAGCACGCGGTGCGCCTTTTCGAGCGCGAGCGCACCGAACAGCGCAACGAGCAGCGCCGCGACGATGAGCTGAGAGACTGGGTCCGTTGTGCTGAGGGCGGTTTCGTGCACGCCCAAACATACCGAAGCTCGATCAGGAGTGAAACGCTCCGCACGCGAGTGCGTCAGCGGCCCACCTGGCTCAGCAGCCCAAATGCGTCAGCCGCTTAAGGCCGTAGCGCAGAAGCTCGCGCGATGGTGTGGACTCAGGCCCTGCTCCCGGAGCGCCTCGATGTGCGCGGCCGTCCCGTAGCCCGCGTTGCGCGCCCAAAAGTATCCCGGGTATCGCGCGTCGAGCCGCTGCATCAGCCGATCACGCACGACCTTGGCCACGATGCTCGCGCAGCCAATCGAGTAACACTTTCCGTCACCACCCACGACAGCCTGATGCGGTACCCCAAGCGTCTTGATTGGCTTGCCATCCACGAGCACCTCGTCTGGACGCACGGCGAGCTTGGCCAGCGCCCGCGCCATCGCCCGTGCATTGGCTTGGTAGATGTTCCAACGCGCAATTTCCCTCACGCTGGAGGCCGCCAAGGCGATGGCGACCGCTTCCGCTTGAATGCGAGCCGCCAGGCGCTCGCGTTCCGCGGGCTTGAGCTTCTTGGAATCGGTGACGCCAGGGATAGCTGGCCGATCCGCCGGCATGATCACGGCACAAACAACAACGGGGCCCGCAAGCGGGCCCCGTCCTACTTCATCTACTCCAGCGATGTACCGAGCCCCTGCGGCCAACAGCGAACGCTCAATGGCGCCCCAGCCGCGAGCCATTCGCCTTACGCCTTAGCCTCGCCGGTCGCCGGCACAACCACGCGCACCTTCTTCTCGGCGATACGTGCGGCCTTACCGGTCACGTTGCGGAGATAGAAGAGCTTGGCACGACGCACGCGGCCACGGCGCACAACCTTGATCTCGGCCAGCATCGGCGAGTGGAGCGGGAAAATGCGCTCGACGCCGACGCCATTGGAGATCTTGCGCACCGCGAAGGTGGCACCGACGCCCGCGCCCTTGCGGGCGATGCAGACGCCTTCAAACGCCTGAAGACGTTCCTTCTCGCCTTCCTTGACTCGGACGTTCACGCGGAGCGTGTCGCCGGCACGGAAAGGGGGAACGACCTTGAGGTATTCCTTCTGAGTTTCGGAGAAAGCGTGCATATACGACTCCGGGCGCAAAGCGGCCCGCTGAGGTGGCAGTGTTGAGCCTTGTAAGCTACTGCCGGGTTTGAGCTTGCGCAACGGGGACTGACCCACCCACATCGCCTATGACTGCGTCCGGGCTCAGCCTCGCCGGTCTCTGGTCAGCCGCTCCCCTTCCTCGCGGCGCCAGCGGTCAATTTCGGCGTGGTTTCCCGAGAGGAGGACGTCTGGCACCTTATGCCCGCGGTACTCTGCGGGCCGCGTATAGCTGGGTGCGGAAAGGCCACGATCGAAAAAAGAGTCCGTGCGGGCCGATTCGATGTCACTCATAGCCCCGGGGAGCAGCCGAACCACCGCGTCCACGATGGCCAGCGCGGCCGGCTCGCCCCCGCTCAGCACGAAGTCGCCCAGCGAGATCTCCTCGGTGGCCAAGTGGTCAGCCACACGCTGGTCAACGTCTTTGTAGTGACCGCAGAGCAAGGTCAGCTCGGTACCCTCGGCGAATCGCACCGCGTCCGCGTGGCTGAACACTTTGCCGCGCGGAGACAGGAGGACGATTGGCGACTTGGCCCCGACACTCTCCACGGCGTCAAAGAATGGCGCCGGCTTCATCACCATGCCGGGGCCACCCCCAAAAGGAGCATCGTCCACCGTTTTGTGCTTGTCGGTGGCGAAGGCGCGAAGGTCCACGCAGTTGTATTGCACCAGACCCGCCTCGGCGGCCCGCTTAGGGATGCTCAGGCTAAGTGGTCCGGCGAAGAACTCCGGAAAGATGCTGATGAGATTAACGGTGAGCATCAGGTCTCCAGCAATCCGTCTGGCAGGCGCACGCGAATGACTCGAGCGTCCCGGTCCACGTCCTCTACAAACTCCTCTACGAAGGGGAGGCTTGCGAGGCCGCTGGCCGTCTTGAACTCAAGCAGCAGGCCCTGCGGCAACTCGTAGAACTCCACAACCTCGCCGAGCGGGGCGTCGGTCTCGGCGTCGAGCAACTGCATACCGACGAGCTCATGCGCGAAGACCTCGCCATCATCCGGCGCCGAGAGTTCTTCCACGGGCACCATCAAGTGGCGGCCATTCCACTTCTCCGCCTCGGTGCGATCTGCAACGACATCGAGCGTGATTAACCAGCCGTCCTTCACCGGCCGCAGCGACTTCACGATGAGTTCGCGCGGTTGCTTCGTGCGTGCATCGAGGAACAGCGCCCCTTCGTGCGTCCCCTGAAAAACACGACGGCCAGAGGCGAAAATCGCCTCTGGCTCGTCGGTCAATGCTTCCATCGCCAACTCACCCCGAACGCCGTGCGGGCGTCTAATCCGCCCAACTGCCGCGCACTCGGGGATCACGATGTGGCTTACTCCTTCACCGGGACAGCGTTCGCCGCGAGCTTCGTGGCGAGACGGGTCTCGTGACGGGCCTTGAGCACGCCGGCCTTACGGAGCAGCGAGCGCACCGTGTCGGACGGCTGCGCGCCGTTGTCGAGCCAGTAGTTGGCGCGCTCGGCGTTGAGCTGGATCGCCTGCTCACCGGACCGCGGCGCGTACTGCCCGAGGATTTCGATGAACTTGCCATCGCGCGGCGAGCGGCCGTCGGCGACAACAATGCGATACGTGGGGGCCTTCTTGCGGCCCTGGCGGCGGAGACGAATACGAACGGCCATCTGTGAATCCTCGGGTCTACTGGTTACGGGTGCTGCGCCGAGCTCATCGCGATCCCCGGAGTTTCCGGGGCGCACTCGGGTCATACAGGACGGATGACGGAAGCTAACTGCGGTTGGCATTCGTCATCCGTCCACTTAACGCTTTGCTGCCATCCTCTTCATCATCTTCTGCATCTCCCTAAACTGCTCAAGGAGACGATTCACTTCACTCACCGGCCTTCCTGATCCCTTCGCGACTCTGGCTCGGCGCGAGCCGTTGATCAGCTCCGGCTTCTTCCGTTCCTCAGTCGTCATCGACAGCACAATCGCCTCAAGGTGCTTCATCCGCTTGGGGTCCACCTTGCTGGCCTGCGCCATCATCTTGCTGTTCACGCCAGGCAACATCTTCAAGATGTTCTGCATGCTGCCGAGCTTTTCCATCTGTTTCATCGCCGAGAGGAAGTCCTGGAGGTCCATGCCCTCCTTCTTGATCTTCTTCTCCATCCGCTTGGCTTCGTCCTGATCGAACGTCGCCTGGGCCTTCTCCACGAGGGTGAGGACGTCACCCTGTTGGAGAATGCGGCCGGCCATACGATCCGGATGAAACTCTTCGAGCGCGTCGGGCTTCTCGCCGACGCCGATGTACTTGATAGGCTTCTTGGTGACGCCGTAGATGGAGAGCGCGGCACCACCGCGGGCGTCGCCATCCAACTTGGTGAGACTCACGCCGGTGACGCCGAGGGCCTGGTCGAAGCCCTGCGCGATGCGCACGGCGTCCTGACCGGTCATGCCGTCGGCAACGAGCAGGATCTCATCCGGCTGCACCGCGTCCTTCACGCGGCGCAGTTCGTTCATCATCTCATCGTCAATCTGCAGGCGGCCGGCGGTGTCGAGAATGACCACCCGATCGCGCTCCCTCTTGGCCTGCTCAATGCCAGCCTTCACGATCTTCACCACGTCCGTGGTGCTGCGATCGGCGTAGACCGGCACGCCAAGGTCGCGGCCCAGCGTCTCGAGCTGGTCGATTGCCGCCGGGCGGTACACGTCCGCCGCGACGAGGCGCGTAGCCTTGCCTTCGAGCTTGAGCTTGCGTGCGAGCTTGGCGGCAGTGGTCGTCTTACCCGACCCCTGCAAGCCGACCATCAGCACGACTGTGGGCGGCACGGAGGAGAGCTTGAGGCCTTCCTTCCGCTCACCCAGCATCGTCGTGAGTTCGTCGTACACGATCTTCACGAGTTGCTGCGCCGGCGCGATGGTCTTGAGCTGCGCCACACCGACAGCGCGCTTCTCCACTCGTGCCAGGAACTCTCCCGTCAACTGGAACGACACGTCGGCTTCGAGCAGGACCCGACGCACTTCGCGCAGGCCCTCCTTGATGTCGGCTTCGGTCAGGACACCGCGTCCGCGCAAGCGCGCGAACGTGGCTTCCAGTTTCTCGGAGAGTTCAGTGAACATAGAGCCTTGAAGGATAACGGCTTAGGGGCCGTCCTCCAAGGGTCAAAATGTCCCGTCTTCGGGGCCTAGAACAGGGGGAGGACGGTGAACCGGTTGGAGCCCACGAGCACTTGCTCCGCGAGCGGCCGCAGGGCCTTATCCATCGGCCCGCCGGGGTTCACCACGAAGACGATCCGGTACGTGGCGGGCGGGTAGTTCTCCGGTACCCTGACTTCCAGCAACGTCCCCTCGCCTGCCTGCGACGCGACATTCGGCTGCTCGCTGCACGCCGGCGGCAGTGGGGTCGGGCGCCACCACTCACCGTCTCGCAGGATTTCGAAGCGATAGCCGCAGAGATTCACAAACCAATCGCCGCCGTCCAGCGTGCGCAGCCGCACGGGCAACAGTGCATTCGGTGACACGCTCGCCACGGTGACGCGAACGTCCACCGGCCCCAACGGCGGCTCGGTCGAGGACGAGCAACCGACCGCCGTGAGGAGCGCCACGAACCCCAGGAGATACCTGCCGTCGGGCAGTCTCAATCCCGCACCTCGAAGGATGGCGTGACGATGTCATGCAGCGCGGGATCAACCGGCGCGGACACGGGCTGCGCGGCGAGCCTAAAGCGATATGTGCCCGGCGTAAGAAACGTTGGCACGTCAATCTGCAGCGTGGTGACGGCGTCTGCGGGCACAAGCTGCGTATCGTCGGCGCAGCTTCGCAGTTCCCCGACGAGCGGTCCCCACGCGCCGTCGCGGAATTCTTGGTACTCACGCGTGCAGGGGTTCACGCCGAACGTGAGTCCTGTGACGTTCGTGTACTCAAGCGACAGTAAGCCACCGGGAGCGACCGGTGATCCGCGTAAGACAGCTTGCCGAGCATCTCTGGGCGAAGTGGACTGCAGATCGCAAGCCAGCGACAGGGTTGCAATTGCAAGAGCGGCGAGAGAGACGATGCGCATAGGGAGCCTCACAGCAGAAGTGGAGCAGAGTGGAACCACAATCCGTTAGCATCGGTCAACGGAAGGCGGGAATCCAGAAAGCGTTACTGACGACGGTGGTTTCTTCTAGCGGTGCGACTGTGATTACCGGGCCGGCGCTGTATTCGAATGGCGACACCACTAGTTCGATCCGGTGATCCCCGTACCGAACATCTGGCGGGATCATTAGCTCGATGGAGGCAGGGCTGCCCGCTACAACCTCCACCCAGCCACCTTCGCAGGGAGAGGGTTGGATGCTTGAACGCCTCCACCCGCTCCCCTCAAACCGCTGCAGGTACCAGTGACAGCGGTTGACGAACCAAGTCCCCGCGCTCGAGCGTGATGCCACGAGCGTGACACTGGAACCGGGCGTCGCGCTGGCCTGCTCGACGCGTGCGAAGATGATGCCCGCGACCGGCTCGGTGGAGGACGCGCATCCGGCCGCTACCGCCGCCGCGACTATCCCGCAGAGGGCTCGCTTCATCCGTCGCATAGTCAGCGCCGCACGCGGAACGACTCGGACACAATGTCGTGGACGCCAGGATCAATCGCGGTGTTCACCGCGAACGCACCCAGCCTGAACCGATACGTGCCATCAGGGTTCCTCAGCGCTTCGAGCGGGGGTCCGCATTCGAGCACCCCAAACGTCACGTGGCTGTCGTTCTGGTGCTCGAACGACACGAGACTCCCGGGCCTGACCGTCACACCCGCAATCAGCGTCAGCTCATCCGGCCCTGGCGCGGTCGGCTGCGGCGCACAGGCCAACGAGATGGCGATGAGCGCAATGGCGAACGCAGAGAACGCTCGCATTAGCGTACTCCTACCGGGGACGACGCACGGACCGCAAAGCTCGTGCTGGCCGCCCAGTGCGCGATGTCTGGCGCCGCCGGCCGTCGCATCGGGAAGACGAAGCGGTAAGTGCCGGACGTCAGATCTAACGGCGCGTCCACGAGCTCTTCTCGCTCCGCATTTGGGAGCAGAATGTACGCCATCGAGTTGCACAGCCGCAGTTCATCCGGCAGGCGCCGCCACGCACCATCCACCCGGCGCTCCACGAAGCGCTCGCAAGGATTGAACCAGAACTCAAAACCGACCGTGTTGCGGAACACGACCGCGACATTGGCGCCCGGAACCACGGTCTCGGACTGCACCACCGGAACAATGGGTCCATTTTCGACGATATCCAGCGTCCGCGAGAGTCCACTGGGCGTACCGTCGGGTGAGCAGGCAGAAAGCCCGAGCAGAAGAACGGCCGCCAGTCTGGCAAACTTCGAAGCACGAAGGCTCATGTTGGAAAATCCTCCACGCAGAATAGGTGTGGACGCGACCGCAGTCGACACGGTCATGATGTACATCCCCACCTACCCGGAGCCACGATCGCGCGTCAATCCGTTCGTCACTTGGGACGAGCCGTTCGCAAGCGCTGTGGGGATGCGCGAGAGCAAGCAATGACCCTACATTTGACGACGTGACCGAGCGCCCCTTCTCCCAGCCGAGCCTCCCGGCCGACCTGCCGTTGATGGCACTGCGCTCCACAATCGTGTTTCCGCATGCGCGCATCGCGGTGCAAGTGTCCTCGGCGGACAATCTGGCGCTGTTGATGGCAAACCCCGCTGAGGGCGCGCAGGTGGTCTGCGTGCTCGACGCCGAGGATGGCGAGCGGGGCCTGGCTGCGCTGGAGGGCCGCGTGGGTGTACTCGCCCGACTCACCGACCGGCGCCCCCTCGATGGCGGCGTGGCGCAGGTGACGCTCGAGGGATTGGCTCGCGTGGAGATTTCCGGCTGCGTTCGCGATGAGATTGCCGGATACCCCACCGCGCGTGCCACCCTGCGACCGGAGCCCGCGGCCGAACGCGATGCCGCCCGTGCGCTGATGCAGCGCATCGCCATCGCGTCCGACACGCGAGCGGAGCTGGATTCCACTTTCCCGGCCGAACTCCCCGCCCTGCTGCGGCGCGAGGCGGACTCGCCTTCGCGTTTTGCAGATCTTGCAGCGGCGCGCGGTGGTCTGCGCGCCGCCGAGAAAGATGCGGTGATTCAACGCATTGATCCGCTCGAACGCTTGGAATTCATCGCCGAACGTTGGGAGCGCGAGGTGGCTCGTTCGCGCGTCCACGAAGAGGTACGCCAAGAGACCGAGCGGCGCGTGGACCGCCACCACCGCGAGTTCTTCCTCCGTCAGCAGCTGCAAGCCATTCGCACGGAGCTCGGCGAGAGCGACGGCGGTGAAGGCGAGATTGCGGAACTATTGCGCCGCGTGGAAGAAGCCCAGCTTCCCGCCAACGTGGCCTCGGAAGCCAAGCGAGAGATTGATCGCCTGCGCGCGCTCTCCACGGCATCCAGCGAGCATCAGGTGCTCCGCAACTACCTCGAGTGGGTGTTGACGCTGCCGTGGCAGGCCCGCTCTGGGGACGGCCGTGTGGCGCTGGAGAAGGTGGAAGAAGCGCTGGACGGCCGTCATTACGGATTGCACGAGGCCAAGGAGCGCATCCTCGAGTATCTCGCGGTGCGCCAACTGCGTGGCGACCGCGGTCGCGATCCGCACGGACCGATTCTCTGCTTCGTCGGGCCGCCGGGCACTGGCAAGACTTCACTGGGCGAGGCGATTGCTGCGAGCATCGGCCGCGCGTTCTATCGCATCTCCGTGGGTGGCGTGCGCGACGAAGCGGAAATCCGTGGACATCGCCGCACCTACGTGGGGTCCCTGCCCGGCTTGCTCGTGCAAGCGCTGCGCCGCGTGCAGGTGAACGACCCCGTCTTGATGATTGACGAGATTGACAAGATGACGGCGGGCGGGCCCAGCGGCGACCCGACCGCTGCGATGCTCGAGGTCCTAGATCCGTCCCAGAACTCTACGTTCACGGATCACTATCTCAACTTGCCGTTTGATCTCTCGAGCGTGCTCTTCATCTGCACGGCCAACAATCTGTTCGACATCCCACACGCGCTGCGCGATCGCCTTGAGGTGATTCGCATCGCTGGCTACACGGTGGAGGAGAAGGTCGAGATCGCGTGGCGCTATCTCTTGCCGCGCCTGTTCGACGAGCACGGCATCACCGATCACGACCTGCAGTTCACCGACGAAGTGCTGTCGCTCATTGCCAATCGCTACGCGCGCGAGGCAGGCCTGCGCACCTTTGAGCGCCACCTCGCCGCGATGATGCGCAAGCGCGCCAAGCGAAAGGCCGAGGGCGAACAAGGGGCCTGGATTGTTGATGTCGATCGCGTCGAGGACGTGCTTGGCCCTCCGCGCTACGCGCCCGAAGAAGCCGAGCAGGAGCCAGAGGTCGGCACGGTCACGGGCCTTGCATGGACCGCGAACGGCGGCGAACTGATGACCATCGAAGCCCTCATGATGCCGGGCACCGGCAAGCTGACGGTCACAGGCCAACTCGGCGATGTGATGCGCGAGTCCGTGGACGCGGCCTGCTCGTACGTGCGCTCGCGCGGCTATGCGCTCCGCGTGGCAGATCCGGAACTCCGCGCGAGTGACTTGCACGTGCACTTCCCGGCGGGCTCCGTCCCAAAGGATGGCCCGAGCGCTGGCGTGGCCGTGACGTTGGCAATCGCGAGCGTGATGAGCCGTCGTCCCGTGCGTCGCGACGTCGCGGTCACGGGCGAGGTGACGCTGCGTGGCCGCGTGCTCGAGATTGGCGGCGTGAAGGAGAAGGTCCTCGCGGCCTATCGCGCGGGATTGCGCACGGTGGTGCTGCCCAAGAGCAATGAGAAGGATCTGCGCGACATCCCCGCCGAAGTACGCAGCGCGCTGACCTTTAAGTGCGTCGCCAACATGGACGAGGTGCTCGAGGCGATGCTACTTCCGCCGCGTCCGAACGGATTCGCCGAGGGACTTCCGTTGTTCTCGGAAATCGGTCGTGCGCCGGCCGACGCTCCGGAGCGTCCAGAGGCCGGACCGGCGCAGTAACCGCTTTAGAGCCTAGCAGCAGCCGATGATCGCACCGCCGCAGCAGGTGCCCGTCTCGCAGCAGCCACTGGACTCGTTCGAACATTCCGTATCGTGCATACAACCTCCGGTGTGAGGACAGCGGGACATTCCGCCGTTACTTCCGTGGACGTTGAAT
The DNA here is from genome assembly GCA_031414535.1 of Gemmatimonas sp. Lineage (GTDB taxonomy): Bacteria > Gemmatimonadota > Gemmatimonadetes > Gemmatimonadales > Gemmatimonadaceae > Pseudogemmatithrix. The sequence goes on along the minus strand of JANNVQ010000043.1, from coordinate 24,821 downwards.
CTTGTGCAAGGACGCAGACGCTGGGAAGGCCCCATCGCCCACGGACTGCACCACGCCGCGCGCGTCACGCTGAAGGCCACAGCAGTGTTGGACTTCGCGGAGCACCGTTGCACGCGCCCGCTGCACACGAGACTTCATGCCTGAGAGCGAGACGCCCTCGAGACGCGCCGCCTCTCCTTGCGTCAGTCCTTGGAGCGCCGTGAGCTCCAACGCCCGCCGATACGGTGCGGGTAGCGCCGCCACAAAGGGTTTCACACAGGACGAGAGTTCGTCCCGCGCTCCGCCCTCAGCCTCGGACTCGTCGCTGAGTGAATCGGGATCACGGGCGGAGGCGCGGAGCGAGCGACGGCGTTCGCTACGCCAGGCATCCGTAAGGGCTGCCCGTGCTACGCGAAACACCCAGGCATCTAGGTCACGGACGTCGGCCATCGTCGCGCGGTGCCGGGCGAGGCGCAGGAACACCTCTTGCGCCACGTCCTCGGGGTCCACGCCAGCCGGCACGCGACGACGGAGAAACGCACGCAACGGCTCGACGAAGGCGAGCCAGCGTGCGTCGTCGGGTTCGAGGCCTGAGGTATCTGGAGTATGCGGCATAGGTCTCCCTGTAAGACGCCACATCCGCGAGAAAGACGCAAGCGCCGCCTTGGGCACACGGACACGGGACGTTTACCTTATGAATGCTTCTCTCAAGCCTCCAACCTGCTCGTTGATGCCTCGCCCCTGGGTCGTCCGCCGCTCGCCACGGCATGGAAAAGGCGTCTACGCCGCGGCCCGCATCAAGGCCGGCACCAAGATCATCGAGTACACCGGTGAGCTAATCACTGAGACCGAGGGGGAGCGCCGCTACCCCACCGCGCCAGACGGCAATGAAGAGCCGGAGCACACCTACCTGCTCACGCTTGACGAGCATCGCGTGATTGACGCCAACGTGGGCGGCAACGAGGCTCGGTTCATTAATCATTCCTGTGAACCGAATTGCGAGCCGATCGCGTATGGAGAGCATATGTGGATCGTGGCCATCCGTGACATTCTGCCTGGCGAGGAACTCGCGTACGACTATGCAATCGAACTCGACGAGCCGCACACGCCGGCGCGCAAACGACGCTTTCCCTGCCTCTGCGAAGCGAAGCGCTGCCGTGGAAGCATCCTCAAGCCCAAGTACCAGCCCTTTCACCCTCTCGTGCGGGCCGCCATCAAGAAGTACGGACCACGTTCGTGAGTGAGACGCTGCGCGCGTTTTTGCTCAACTTGGCCATCGGCACCATCGCCGGCGGCGTGACCAATGCCATTGCGGTGTGGATGCTGTTTCATCCCTACGAGAAGACCTGGGGACTGCATGGCGCTATACCGAAGAACAAGGCACGCCTCGCCAAGAGCATCGGACGCACCGTCGGCGAGAAGCTTCTGACACCGAAGGACCTGCTAGACGAACTGCACCGCGCCGGCTTTCGTGACACGCTCGACGCCAAGCTCGGCTCCACGATTCAACAACTGCTCGATGTGGAACGCGGCTCCCTGCGAGAAATCTTGCCACCCGCGGTACTCGACGAAGTGGAGCGGGCGCTTGCTGGCTTAGGGCCAGTGGTAGGCGAGCGCGTCTCTGCATGGACTGCCACGCCTGCTTTCGAAGTGAAAGTGCGCGAAGCGCTCGCCAAGTTGCGCAGTGAGCTGGGGGCTCGCCCCGTGAGTGACGTGCTCACCGAAGTACGGCGCAAGGAACTCGCCTCGCAAGCGGCCGAGCTCGCGGCCGAGTTGCTGGACGAAAGTCGCAAGGCCGAGCAGCGCTCGGCTGCCGCCCGAATCGGCGATGCGGTGCTACGTCTCGCGGGCGAGGAGCGCACAAAGTCCTTCGTGGAGCGCGCCGTCTCCGATGCCTTGGGACGAGCGGGCACACGCACCTGGAGCGAAGTGCTAGACATCGTCGGCGAGGACGTAGTCGTAAAGTGGGTGCTCGAGGGCGCGAACTCGCCCAAGGTGCAACAGCTTGCCGCCGACGGTGCCTCCGCCGGAGCGACGGCCCTGCTTGACCGTCCCATCGGCCGACCGTCGCGGTTCCTCGCCGAGGATGCGCCGGAGCGGCTTGGCGCTTTCGCGGGCCCCGCCGTGTGGGAATGGATGGAGCGAGAACTCCCCAAAGTGGTGGAGCAGCTCGATATACCTGCAATCGTCGAGCGAAAGGTTTTGGGCTTCAGCACGGCGCGCATTGAAGAAATCATCCGCGGCGTCACGCAGCGCGAACTCAACCTGATTGTGAACCTCGGCTACGTGCTGGGCGCCTTCATCGGCGTGCTGACCTTCCTCGGCGGTCGCCTGCTCAGCAACTGAGGCTCAGTTCCCCTCGAGCTTCACGGCTGCGCGGTTGAGCACTTCAGCACGCACTGCGGATGGCATGTCTTCCCATATTACGACGGCGCGGCCCGCGATTTCTGCTTGCTCGAGCGTCAGCCGTCGCCCACGCAGGGACCAGCTTCGGGCAGCCCCATCACCACCACTGCTTCTTGCCGCGTCAAAGCGACGCTCCACCATGCGCTCCATGCGGTCGCGGAACTCGGCTGCGTCTAGCGCCGAATCCCAAACCGTAAGCCAAACGATGCCCGTGCCACCGGCTGTCTGGACGAGCTGATAACGATCGCCATCCCAGCCCGCTGCGCCAGCCGCCGCGCCACCCACGTCGCGCAGATGCTCATACAAAAAGAGTCGTGTCTCAAACTCGCCGAGGTTGTCTTCGTGAATGAGCTGCGCACCGCGCGGTTCACCGAGTGAGACGCGCGTGGGAAGATCCGGCAGCGAGTCGAGATATTTCTCGGGATGGAGAATCTGCTCCGTCGAAGCGGGCGGCGGCACATACGGAACCCCGCCAGGACGGGCGCGCTTGAACTGCCGCATAAACTCGGCGCCACTGATGTACGGAAAGAGCAAGGTTTCCTGTAGCAGCGTGGGCGCCGAGGCGAACTTCGGCATTGATGCCTGCGCCGATCGAATCTGTTCGCGGATGCTATCCCATCCACCGGGCAGACGCATGCCGAAGTCCGAGCCGCCGAGCATGATGCTCATTTGTTCGTACACGGCTTGCCCTTCCACCATGCTCTGCAGCGCCACTTGGCGATCATTGTCGCCCTTGAGCAGACGCGTGGTGTCGAGCGGGAAGTGCATGTGCTGCAGCGCGTGCACCAGCTCGTGGCTGATGGTGATGCTGGTGATCTCCGGCTGACCGTCCTTCACCACGTACAGCACGCGCGTGGCGGGGTCGTAGTAGCCGGCCACCTGCTCCGTGAGGAGATCGAGCAGGAAGGAACGCAAATCCATGGTATCGGGAATCATCCCGAAGCGCTTATAGGCCGCCTCGGTGCCGGCGAGCTCGAGTGGCGTCAATTGCTCCGCGAACTGCTGTTCCAGGAACTCTCGCACCGCGTCGCGATCGCGCTCTTCCAGCTTGGGCGATGAGGTGAACTTGAGGCCGGTCGCCTCCTCCAACTGCGGAATGGCGCGCAACACTTCTGTGCGATACGGCCCGTTGTACTCCACCGACGGCCTCTCGCCGCAAGCGGAAGACACCAGGGCGAGCGCCAGCAGAACTGCTGGGCGTTGCGAGGGAGTTAGCACGAGGACACGAAGTGTTAGAGACCGGCGAACGTGACGTAGGCAGCGAGCAACTGCTCGCCCCAGAGCAGGGCAATCATGCCCGCGGGCGCAAGAAACACACCAAAGGGCACCAGCGGTGGCTCAAATTCGGCGCCCGCTCTCTTGGCGCGAAGCAGACCGATGGGCAACACCAACAACAGATACACCGCGGCGCCGAGACCGGAGCCAATGAAAATTGTGAGAAAACTACGACCGGGGCCAACCATCGCACCAATCATCGCCATCAGCGTGACGTCGCCCTGGCCCATCGCCTCTTTTCCGAAAGCGATCTCACCCAGCCAGCCCGTGATGGCAATAAGCCCCGCACCGGCACAGGCACCGACCAATGCGTCCCATGGCCCCACAAACGGCCCAACCTCTCCGACGAACATCGCCACCAGCGGCATCAGGATGCCGACGAGGAATCCGGTCAGCGTGAATCCGTCGGGAATCACATAGTGGAGCAAGTCGGTCATCATGACGCCGAGCAGAATCGTCGCGGCGATGCCAACACGAAGCGCGGTCAACGAGAGACCGAAGTGCCACACGCAGAGCATCCATATCACGCCCACGAGCACTTCAATCAGCGGGTACTGCGCCGAGATGGGGAGCGCGCAGTGACGGCACTTGGCCCGCAACAGAAGCCAAGAAACCACGGGGATATTGTCGTACCAAGCAATCGGCTTTTCGCAGCGCGGACAGCGCGAGCGTGGACTCACCACCGAGAGTTCGGCGGGCCAACGCGAGATGCACACGTTGAGAAAGGAGCCGAGCGAGGCGCCAAAGAGGAACACCACCACCCACGCGGCCGCGAGAATCGGATCCATTACTTGGGGACGGGTCTGAGCACGTGCAGTAGGATGCCTGCGGCAACGGCCACGTTCAAGGACTCGGCGCCCTCCGCCATCGGGATGGCGACCACGGCATCACAGGCGGACCGGAGTTCTTCGCTCAGCCCCTGCCCTTCGTTGCCCACGGCCAGCGCGACACGGAGCGGCGGCGCGTACTGGCCCACGAGTTGGCCCTCAGCGCCGGCGCCGACGAGGCTACAGGCCTGCTCACGAAGGAACGCCAGCAACTCTCCCGTGTTGCACAGGATGGGAGGATGAGTGAACTGCAAACCGACGGCCGAGCGCACCACCTTGGCATTCCACGGATCAACCGTACCTGGTAGCACGATGCTCGCCGCGGCGCCCAAGGCGCTTGCTGTGCGGAGTAGCGTGCCCACATTGCCGGGATCCTGGATGCCATCGAGGACGAGCAGTCGGTCACCGTCCTTTAAGGCGAGCTCGGACAGGCGTGGCTCGGGTTGCTCGGCGATGGCCAAGACGCCCTGCGACTGTTCGGTATCGGCGGCGGACTCAAACTCGGCGTCGCTTACGCGCAGCAGTTCGAGACCGCGCGACTCCACGGCGGCGAGCAGTGCCGCACCGCGCGTAGTACGTTCTACTTGGTCGCTCGCCAACACACCGCGTACATTCAGCGGAGACGCAAGCAATTCTTCAACGGTACGCACACCTTCGGCCACGAACAGGCCTTGGCGTTCGCGCGCCTTGCGACGTTTTAAATCCCTTGCTAGGGTCAAGATTCTCATGCGTTTTCTCGCCGCCCTCGCCCTTGTGGCTATTAGCTCCGGATGCGCCATGTCGACTCAGCAGGAAGTCGAGATGGGCGCCGGCTACAGTGCTGAAATCAACCGGCAGCTGCCGCTCGTACAGGACGCGGAGCTCAACCGCTACATGAACGTACTCGGCGACTCGATTGCCCGCATCGCCGACACACGGAATTTGGACTGGTCCTTCTACATCGTGGACAGCCCCGACGTGAACGCCTTCGCGGTACCGGGCGGCTTTATCTACATGAATCGCGGCCTCATCGAGCGGGCCACGAGCCTCTCGCAGGTAGCCGGCGTGCTGGGGCATGAGATCGGCCACGTGACGCAGCGGCATTCCGTGGACCAAATGGTGAAGTCCCAACGCACGAACGTGGGCTTGCTCGGGCTTTGCATCTTTGTGCCGAGTATCTGCGCGAGCCAGACCGGTTCGGCGGCGATTCAGCTCGGCGCGGGCGCAGCGATGGCGAGCTTCTCGCGCGCAGATGAGGACGAAGCCGACGATGTGGCCGTTAGCTACATGGTACGCGCGCGCATCGATCCGACCGGTGTGCCAGAGATGTTCCAGATCCTGCTCGACGAGCGTGCGCGGAAGCCTGAAGGCCTTGATACCTGGTTCCGTTCTCACCCGCTCGAGGAATCGCGCATCGCGAACGGGCGGGCTCTGATTGCGAAGTACCCGCCGGAGCAGCTGGTTGGGCTCACGCGGGACACGCCGGCCTTCCAGGCGTTCAAGCGCCGCCTGAAGGCGCTACCGCCTTCTCCGCGCCAGCCTTAACTGCTTTCACCACGAAGGCACGAAGGGTTCCCTGCAAACTCACGGCCCCGCACCCCTGAAAGAAGCAATGCTTCTTGGGATTGCGGGGCCGTCAAATCGCCTCGGCTCCCTTCGTGCCCTCGTGGTGCACAGCCGTTAAAGCTTCCCCACCCAGCGCTCCACGAGTCCACAGAACGCATCCCCAGCCTTAAGCCCCTCTTCCATAACCTCGGCGTGATTGAGCGGCGCGTCGCTGATGCCGGCGGCTGGGTTGGTGATGCACGAGACGCCGGCGACTTCCATGCCCATCGCGCGCGCAGCGATGGTCTCGGGCACCGTGCTCATGCCAACGGCATCCGCTCCGAGCGTGGCGAGCATGCGGACTTCTGCTGGCGTCTCGTATGTGGGGCCAAGAAGGCCGGCGTAAACGCCGCGCGGCAAGCGCAATCCGCCTTCCTGAGCAGCGGATTCCAGCAAGTCCTGCAAACGCGGTGAATAGGGCGCGCTCATATCCGGGAATCGGATGTCTCCGGGTTGCAACTTTCCCTCAAGCGGATTCCGGAACTGAAAATTGATGTGATCGCGAATGATCATCAGCGTGCCCGGCGGGAAGGCTCGGTTAATGCCTCCCGCTGCATTGGACACGAACAGCACGCGCGCTCCAAGTGCCTGCACCACGCGCACGGGGAAGGCTGCTACCTGCGCGCTGTGGCCTTCATACATATGAAAACGCCCCGCCAGCAACAGCACTTCGCGGCCAGCCAGCGTTCCACAGATGAGCTCGCCGCGATGCCCTTCCACTCCCGGCGCGTGAAAGCCGGGAATCTCGCCGTAGGGAACGCGCTTCGCGTCCTTCACGCGATCTGCAAGGCCGCCAAGTCCAGAACCCAGGACGATGGCCGCCACGGGCGACTTCACGCCGAGCCGAGTGCGCACTGAATCGGCGGCGGCCTTCGCGGCCATGGCACCGTGACCTTCTAGGTTGCTGCTCACTGTACGCTCCTACGCAGGGAGTCAATCTCGGCGTCTACACTCACCAGCAACGCGGCGCGCTCGACCTCAGGGAGAAACGCGTTCTCAAACCCGCCCCGCGCGAGGCGGCAGAGTTCGTCGAAGGTAAAATCCAAATGTTTGGCGGCCAGCCCGTACTCGGTGACGAGATCGGTGCCACTCATCAAGCGATTGTCCGTGTTCAGCGAGACCTTGAGGCCCGCCTCCACATACTTGCGTAGCGGGTGCAACTCCAGTGACGCCACTGCATGCGTCTGCACATTGCTGGTCAAGCAACACTCGATGGCGATGCCCTTCTCCTTGGCCTCGGCCATCAGTGCGGCGTCTTCGATAAGCCGCGTGCCGTGGCCAATCCGATGGGCGTGGCAATTGTGGATTGCATCGGCGACGGACGATGCCCCATCGCCCTCGCCAGCGTGGCAAGTGCACGGCAATCCGTTTGCGAAGGCGTGATCGAAGGCCGCCTTGTGTCGCGATGCGGGGTTGCCCGCCTCGCCGCCCGCAAGGTCGAAGCCCACGACTCCGCGACCCTTAAAGTCCACCGCGAGACGCGCGAGTTGTAGCGAAACCTCCGGCGACATGTTCCGGATGCCGCAGACAATCACGCGCGCGGTGATGCCGTACTCACGTTCGGCTCGAGCGAGCCCACGCAGCGGCGCTTCCACTGCCTGCGCGAGCGTGAGTCCCCCTTCGACATTCAACACGGGCGCATAGCGCGTCTCCAAGTAGCGCACGCCTTCCTTCGCGCAGTCTTCAGCGAGTTCGTAGGCGATGCGCTCCATCGCCTCTTCCGTCTGCATCACGCTCAGCGTGTGACCGAAACGCGCGAGATAGTCTTCGAGATTTCGTGCATCATCCACACGCATGTAGTCGCGGAGGGCCTCTGCGTCATCTTCCGGCATCACCACACGCTGGTCCCGTGCCAATGCGAGCATCGTCTCCGGACGTACCGATCCATCCAGATGGCAATGCAACTCGGCTTTAGGGAGCTTGGTGAGCAGTGCGCTCGTTAGGAGGGTCACGCGTCCTCACCCTCGCGGGCCGCGCGCGCACTCACGATGCGCATCACGTATCCGCCCGTGAGCGGCGTGTCGCTGGCAACGCCAACACCGCGGCTGTCCACCACCCCGCGGGTGCCATTGCGTACTTCATCAGCGGCGGAAGCATCCGCCGCCGCGATGGCGTCAAGCACGGTGCTTCCCTGCGGGACGGCGATACCCTTTCCGTTCACGAATACTCGAAGCGGCTCGCTCATCGCGTGCTCCGAATGCGTACCGCGCTGAGCGCATTGGACATGACGAGACGACCGCCGGGAACAGCGCGCAGATGCGCGATGAGCGCGTCGAGATCTACCACTCCTAGCTCCTCGGGAGGCCTACTCCCGCTGAGTCCCACCCCATCACCACCGCTGGCAATGAAGTCGGACATGATGACTTTGTAAGTTTGGCGGTCCGCGAGTGGACGGCCATCGGACATTGTGATACGGCGCAAACGCGAGCCCGTGGGCGCCGCTGGATCGTACTCCAGCGTGACACCACTCAGGTGCACGTTTAGCCGATTACCACCGACCAACTGCTCGAAGTATCGCCGTAAGGCATCGCCTCTGACCGTAACGGCCACGAGGCGATTCGCAAACGGCGCAATCTCGTGCAAATCTCCGTAGGTAACTGAGCCTGCGCGCAGTTCGGCCCGAATGCCGCCGTTGTTCATCACGCCGACGTCGCCCTTGCCCGCAGCGCGCTGTGCGTCGGCGATGAGATTGCCCAACGCGTGCTGATCGCCCTGACGCGCGAGTCGTGACTCGTTGGTGGTGATCACCTCACTGACGCGCGGCGCCACGAAGGCCACCGCGGCAGCCACAAGCCGCTCCACCGTCGAGTCGCGCGGCGTGACGTCTGAGACCACGGGGCGCACTTCCGGACGCCGCGTCTGCGAGCGCTCCAGCGGATCAATGTCAATCACGCCAAGCGCGCGCGTGGACGAACGACCCTGCACGATCGGGATGCCCGCGACGATAGTGTTGACCGCCGAATGCGTGTGCCCGCTGACGATGGCGCCGACGACGCCCGGGCCAAGCTCGCGCGCGAGGTCGAAGATCTCACCGCGGCAGTCGTCCGGATTATCAATGTTGCAGAAGCCGCCCAAGTGCGCCACTACAATCACCGTCGTGGCGCCGCGGGCCCGCAGTGAAGCCGCGCGCTCGCGAATCACCGGTGCCGGATCCACAAAGCGAAGGTCGGCCACGTGACGCGGCATCGTCGTGCGTGGGGTCGCCGGATCGGCGATGCCGATGATGCCAACGAGTCCTGCCCCCGTGCGCAGGACCGTATCGTTTGGAATCCACTCTACATCGCGCCCGTCGGCGTAGGTGACATTTGCGCCGAGCACCGGGGCGGTGAGCTGCTTCATACGCGCACGCAGCGTGTCTTGGCCGTAGTCGAACTCGTGATTCCCGAGCGCGTGTGCCGCAAACATCATGGCATTCAGCACGGGCACCACCGCCGCGCCTGTGGTCAGATCGGCGGCCGGTGTCCCGGTGAACAGATCGCCACCGCTCAGCAGAAGCTGCGATACACACATCGGCTGGCACTCCTGCCGTGCCACACGCACCATACTCGCGATTTCGGCGAAGCCGCCACGATTGCCCTGCCCGCCATCCGGCCGCGGACGGAACGCGCCATGCATGTCGTTCATCGCGATGATGCGAATCAAGTTTCGCGGGGGCAGCATCTCCCAGTTTTTCACGAACACATCGGACGGCTCGATGCTGCCGCGACGCTTGATCTCCTCGATGATAAGCTCGCGGATTTCGCGTCCGCCCTCGTACACCACCGGTGCGCCACGCAGCATATCGTAGCCTCCGCCACCGGATGCCCGATACGAATTCAACGCCACCGTGAAGCTGTCGGTGTCGGCAACGGGGCGACCATTCCGCTCGAGACGCGTGATACGCTGGCCCATCGGACGACCGAGGTCCACGGTGTAGTCGAGGCCCGCCAGCACGTCGTAGTTGTAGCCGGGGATGGCGGGATCGTTGCGCACGCGCAGTTGCGCATCGGGGCCGCGCTCCACCACCCAGTAGCGTTGCGTGTACTCAAGAAAGGCCCGAATCTGCTTCCCGCTCAAGCGCAGCGCGCGCAGCGTATTCTCGTACGGGTAGAGGTCCACCAAGCGCTCAACGGTGATCGTCCCGGCCTCGAATCGCGCGGTGGTGGAGAACACCGATGCAATGCTCAACTCGGCGCCGGATTCCTTGCGCTGCACGGCTTGGATCAAGTCCGTGAGCGGGCGATCCACCATCCGCGAGGAGTCGCTGGTCCAAGCGAGGCTCGTGCGACCCACTGCACTGGTCGCGTACCGCATGGCGCCTTGGTGCGCGCGCTCCACCGCCCGGACCACTGCCCGCTGCTCCGGCCAGCCCGCGGCTTGCACCGTCTCGCCACGCTTGCTTACGAGCGTCCAGCGACCATTGCGTCGCTCCAACTCCAGCGTCGCGACAGCCACGCTGGTGGCCCAGTTCTTCGGCTGCACCAGCAGCACGCCATTCACCGTGGTGTCGGTCATCTCGCGGTGCGAATGGCCAATCACAATGGCATCAATCCCAGGGACTTCCTTGGCCACCCGCTCCATCGGATTCTCGCTCGCGAGGCCGGTCGCCGAGGTGTCGTAGGATGTGAGTTCGTTCAACCCTGCATGCGCCACCACAATCACCACATCAGCGCCCTCGGCCCGCGCGGCTCGCACTTGGGCCGGCAAGGCCGCGACGATGTCGTCCACGGCCAGTCGGCCGCGGAGATTGTCGCGGTCCCACACCATGGAGCCCGGCGTCGTCGCGCCGATGATGGCCACCTTCACTCCGGCGCGCGTCACCATGGTGCGACCAGGATACTGGCGTCCTCCATCGAGCCGCCGAGTGTTGGCGGCCAGGAAGGGAAAGCGGGCCTGTGCTACGGCTCGGTCAAACAGACCCAGCCCGTAATTGAACTCGTGATTACCTACCGCGGCCGCGTCGTAGCGCATCAGGTTCATCGCAGTAATCACGGGATGGGGCGCCATCGAGTCCACGCGGCCCGCCACAAAGGTCATCGCGTTGCCCTGCAACAGATCGCCGGCGTCAACGAGAATGACGCGGTTTCGGGCCGAGCGACGCAGCGAATCGATGATGGACGCAGCCCGTGTGAGTCCGCGAGTAGAATCCACTCGGCCGCTCCCGTAATCCCAGCCCCGGAGCCGCCCATGCACGTCCGTCGTCGCAGCCACCTTCAACGTCACCCGCTCCTGAGCGGCCAATTGGCCGAAAAAGAGGGGCGAGGCGAGAAGCAGCGCCGCGAGCGTACGGCGGTCGAATCCCAATGAGTGACGCATCCTCAAAAATAGCCTTGTCCCAGCCCCCCTTGGAGGCCTTCCGCGCGCGCAGTGGGTGTGGGAACTTTCACGGTATCCCACCCCCGGTACAGGACTGTGACAGCCATTCCGCTACTCCCCTCCGCCTGCCTCGGTCAGATTCCCCGTGTGAACCACACCGGCCCAACGAAGCCATGCGACCGCTAATCATTGGCGTTGCCGGAGGCTCTGGATCCGGCAAGACCACCGTGGCCAAGCGCGTCGCCGAGAACATTGACGGCGCCAAGGTCGCGTTTCTGGATATGGACGCGTACTACCGCGATCATCACGAGATGGCGCACGATGAACTGCGCCTGCTCAATTGGGATCATCCGGATGCTTTCGACCTCGACCATCTCGCCGAGCAGTTGGCTCAACTTGGGAACGGGTATGGCATCGAGAAGCCGGTGTACGATTTTGTCCGACACAGGCGGGCGCCCGAGACGCAGCGGGTGGAACCTGCCGACGTCATCGTCGTGGATGGCATCCTGCTGCTCGTCGAGGAGCGTATCCGAGCGAGGCTCGACATCAAAGTTTTTGTAGACACCGACGCGGACATTCGCCTGGTGCGCCGCATCCGGCGCGACATGGCGAAACGCGGTCGTCCCCTCGAGGAAATCCTCGATCAGTACCTCACGACTGTCCAACCGATGCATTTACAGTTCGTCGAACCAAGCAAACGTTACGCCGACCTCATCATTCCCCGGGGCGGGGAGAATCTGGTGGCCATTGACCTCCTGACCGCGACCATCAACCGTCGCCTCTCCGGAGTACACGCGTGACCGTAACCGCTGCCGCCGGCGAACGCATCCTCGTGGTAGACGACGAACCGGACATTGTTGCGCTGGTCGTCTATCACCTCGCAAAGGCGGGATACAAAGTCTCCTCGGCAAGCACCGGACCTGACGCCCTCGCCATGGCGCGCCGCGACCGACCCTCGCTCATTGTGCTCGACTTGATGTTGCCCGGCATGTCCGGCTTCGATGTGCTCGCGAAGCTCCGCGATGACGCCAACACGGCCTCGGTCGCGGTGCTCATGCTGACCGCGCGAAAGGAAGAGCCCGACCGCATTCGCGGCCTCGAACTCGGCGCCGACGACTATCTCACCAAGCCATTCTCGCCGCAGGAGATGGTGCTGCGCGTGGGAGCAATTCTGCGCCGCTTGGCCGGCAGCGCCGAGCCCGCGGACTTGTTGCAGATTGGCCCAATCCGCGTGGACCGCTCCGCGCACCGCGTGCTGGTGAATGAAAGCGAGGTGGAACTCACGCCCACGGAGTACAAGCTCTTGCTTACGCTCGCCGAGCGGCGCGGACGTGTGCAGGCGCGCTCGCACTTGTTGGAAACTGTCTGGGACGCTGCGCCGGACATCCAAACGCGAACCGTGGACATGCACATCCAGCGCCTGCGCACCAAACTGCACCCAGCCGGCGACTTGATCGAGACGGTGCGCGGTTTCGGGTATCGCATCAAGAGCGGCAAGGAAAGTTGAGGCTCACGCAGCGCCTTCTTCTCGGCGCCTTCATCGTCGTCGGGTTTCTCGCCGTCCTCATCATCACCATCGTGGACCGGCAACTGGCGGCGCGCCTGCGCGACGATGCCGCCGTCTTTCTGGAGCGCGAAGCGAAACTCGCCGGGGTTCTCTGGCGCTCGCACAGCACTAATCCCGATTCGGTATCCGACGCCATTGGTGAGGCCCTCGGGCGTCGTGTCACCTTCGTCAACAGCGAAGGCGTCGTCGTTGGAGACTCGGAGTTTGATGACGGCGCGCTTCAGGCGCTGCAGAACCACCTTTCGCGCCCAGAAGTGGCGGACGCGATCGCGGGAGGCGTAGGTAATTCTCGGCGGCCCTCTCCTTCCACCGGCGACCAAGAGCTCTACGTCGCGGTGCGCGTGGAGCCTCTGGGCGTTGCGCGCGTGTCACTTCCCACGGCAAGCATCGATCAGGTGACGTCGGAAGCTCGCGAAGATATCTTCGGCGCCTCGCTACTCGCACTCGCGGCGGCGCTTGCCATCGCCTTTCTGTTCTCTCGCTCCGTCTCGCGCCCCGTCGAGGAATTGCGCGATGTGGCGCAGGCCCTCGCCGACGGAGATTTGGCACGGCGCCCCACGCTAAAGGCTCCGGGCGAAGTAGGCGAGCTGGCGGTGGCACTGAAGAAGTTGGCAGAGCAGCTCACGGCTCGCCTCCGAGCCTTGGAGGAGGATGAAACACTTCTCGTTCAGCTCACCGAGTCGTTGAACGAAGGCGTCATTGCGGTGGACGCAGAACGGATGGTGGTGCGCATCAATGAGACGGCGCGGCGCCTACTCGGGACGCGGGCACCTCTGCCGTTCCCGGTCGATGACTTGCCGCGTGACGTCGCCCTGCGCGATGCCCTTCAAGACGCCTATACGGGCGAGACCACAGAAGGCGCCGAGCTCGTCATCGCGGGCCGCACGCTCAACATCGCCGCACGCCCTCTCAGCGGAGGCGGCGCGGTGCTCGCGTTGTTCGACCTCACGCGTGTGCGCCGGCTCGAGGCCGTGCGCCGAGACTTCGTGGCAAACGTCTCGCACGAATTGCGGACGCCGCTCACGATCATTGGCGGCTTCGCGGAAACCCTCGTGGAAGAGGACGTGCCGACGGATGCCCGACGCGGCTTTGCCGAGCGCATTCTCGGGAATACCCGCCGGATGCAGCGCATTGTGGATGACCTGCTCGACCTCTCGCGCATTGAGTCGGGCGGCTGGGTGCCTAATCCCCAGAACATTGAACTCCGTAGCGTGGCGACCGACGTCTTTGCCGCCGCCCGGGACGCCGCCGACAAAAAGGGCCTCCAACTGGCCGCCGAAATCCCAGCCGAGGCCGCAAGCGTGTACGCCGACTCTACCGCCCTACGGCAGGTGCTCGGCAATCTCGTGGACAACGCCGTCCGGCATACGGCCAGCGGAAGCATTGTGCTCTTTTCCGAGCTCCAGGATCGCGGAATCATCGTGGGCGTGCGCGACACTGGCGTGGGGATATCTGCGGAGCACCTGCCCCGCATCTTCGAGCGCTTCTATAGAGTAGATCCAGGCCGCGCCCGCGAAGAGGGTGGCACGGGCCTCGGCCTGTCCATCGTGAAGCACCTCGTGGAGGCCCACGGCGGCCGCGTAAAGGCTGCTTCCGAGGTGGGCCGAGGATCAAGAATCACAGCACTCTTTCCACATTCCACGGGCTGAGAAGGCTCGGACCGGGCCCATGTGTCACGGCCCGTTACATGTTCGTTGCAAGTCCGTGGAAAGCCCGGTACGGGGTCCAAGGAGCTTTGAGGTGCGTCACTAGCTCATTAGCGATGCATCCAAACTTTCTGACATTCCACGGGACGCCAATGCGCCGCGTATTAGTAGCACTGCTGGTTCTGCTTTCACTGCCTGCCGCGCTCTCCGCGCAGACGCCGGCCACCGGCCGAATTGTTGGCCGCGTGCTTGACGCCACCAACGGTTCTGGACTTGCCGCCGCTGGCATCCAGGTTGTCGGCACTACCATCGGCACCCAATCCGGACAGGACGGGCGCTTCAGCATCTCCGGCATTCCTGCCGGCACCGTGACTATCACGGTTCGTCGAATCGGCTACGCACCCAAGACCATCACGGGTGTCTTCCTCGAGGCCGGCAAGACGGTTGAGCAGGACGTCACGCTCGCCGAGGCCACGCTGCAGATTGCCGCGCAGGTCGTGACCGCCTCCGTCGAGCGCGGCTCGGTGAACGAGGCACTCGACGCTCAGAAGAACAGCGTCAACGTCGTTAGCTCCATCACGGCTGAGCAGATTGCCAAGAGCCCCGATGGTGACGCCGCGCAGGCCGTGGGCCGTGTCTCTGGCGTGAGCGTGCAGGACGGCAAGTACGTGTTCGTGCGCGGTCTTGGCGACCGCTACACGCAGACCTCGCTCAACGGCGCTCGCATCCCGAGCCCGGAGCCCGAGAAGAAGCAGGTCCCGCTCGACCTCTTCCCCACAGGCTTGCTCCAGACCATCACCACCATCAAGACCTTCACGCCGGATCAGCCGGGCGACTTCTCAGGCGCCACGGTGGACATCCAGACGCGTGAGTTTCCGGCACGCCGCACGTGGGCCATGAGCTCCAGCGTCGGCGGGTCTGATGCGGTTGTCGGCCGCATGCTTCCCATGCAGAACCGCGTGGGCGGAGACTTGCTCGCGCTTGGCGCAAGCAATCGCTCGCTCCCCGGGTTCATCTCGTCCTTCGGCAACTTCGCCAACACCGGCCCGGCGCAGGGTGACTACAACCGTATGGTGTCAGACTTCCGCAACTCGTGGTCGCCGACCGGCACCGAGGGCAGCCTGAATGGTTCGACCTCGCTGTCCGTGGGTGGCAACGATCCGGTGTTTGGCCGCTCCATCGGCTACTTGGTCAGTGGCACATACTCGTACTCGCAGGAAGCTCGCGTTGATCAGGTCCGCGCCCTCGCGCTTGCGCAGGGCGGCCCAGTGCCGTCTACGGTGGACCGCTATGAAGGCCAGACCGGTCGCTCGTCCGTACTCTGGGGCGGTCTCGCCAACTTCAGCACATTGCTCGGCGACCGCACGCGCCTGGCCCTGAACAACACCTACAATCGCACCATGGACTCGGAAGGCCGCCAAGAGCGCGGCGTGTCCGAGAACCTCGGTATCCCGCTCTTCGTGACGCGCCAGAAGTATGTGGAGCGCTCGGTCTTCTCCTCGCAGCTCCTCCTGCAGAGCGACATGACCGCCAACCAGAAGTTGGAACTCGCCTTCACCACCACCGGCGTCGCACGTGCCGAGCCCGATCGTTCGGAGTTCGTGCAGGGTGAGTTCACGGACGCTACCACCGGTATCGTCACGCGTCAGTGGTTGTCGTCGTCCAATGAAGGCGCCGTGCGCACCTTCAGCGACCTCAGCGAGAACGCGTTCGAGGCGCGCGGCCACTATCGCATTCAGTTCGGCGAGATCGGCCGCTTGCTGGCCCTGAAGGTCGGTGGCCTCGGCCGTTACGGCGCGCGTGACGCGACGAGCACGGCTTACAGCATCAACGCCGCCGGCATCACCAACGCCGAACGCCAGCTCCGCCCTGAGCAGCTGTTCGACGGCCGCTACACGCAGCCGAGCGACAACGTCTGGCGCGTGAATGCCATCGGCGTAGGCGGTGCCTACGAGGCGAAGGACTATCTCGGCGCTGGCTTCGCGATGATTGAGAAGGATTTCAACTCGCGCTGGCAGCTGATTACCGGCGCGCGCGTCGAGTATTCAGATGTGCTCGTGTCTGCCCAGCCGACGATTGGCGCCGTCACCAGCACGAACCCGACCTTCCTTGATGTGCTGCCCGCCGTTGCGGTGACCTTCCGCCCGTCGGACCGCATGAACTTCCGCGCCTCGGCCTCGCAGACGGTGTCGCGTCCCGAGTACCGTGAGCTCGCGCCGATTCAGTACCGCGAAGTCATCGGCTTCGACAACGTGATTGGCAATCCGGACCTGAAGCGCGCGCTCATTCAGAATTACGATTTCCGTTGGGAGTTCTATCCGGCCGCTGGTGAAGTGGTGAGCGTTGGCCTCTTCGCCAAGCGCTTCACCGATCCAATCGAGCGCGTCTACATTGGCTCGAGCGGCACGCGCATCATCACCTTCGTGAACGCCCAAGGCGCCGACAATTACGGCATCGAACTCGAAGCGCGTAAGGGCCTCGACTTCATCTCGCTGGCCCTAGCGAACTTCTCGATCTCCACGAATGCCACGGTCATGGGCAGTGAGATCCGCATCGCCCAGAACGCCGGCTCCATTACCAATTCCAACCGTGCGATGGTGGGTCAGGCCCCGTACATGTTCAACACGGGCCTCACCTGGTCGTCGCCTGCTGGCACGACGAGCGCTTCCCTGCTCTACAACGTGGTGGGCGAGCGCATCACGGAAGCCGGTGAGATCCCGCTACCGGACGTGAAGGAACTCGAGCGCCACATCGTGGACTTCTCGGTTCGCCTTCCCGTGGGTGAGCGCATCACGGCGCGCCTCGATGCCCGCAACCTGCTCGACGCCCCGTATCGGATCGTTCAGGGTCCAGTGACCCGCGAGTCCTACCGCGTGGGCCGCAACTTCTCTATCGGCCTGAGCTGGCGCCCATAGTCTTTCCCAGTTTTTACCGTGGCGCTGTGACGCCACCGTGACGAAAACCCCGCCGTGTAGAGACACGGCGGGGTTTTTGTTCACACATCACCCTTACCTTGGATTTTTGATGATTCGACTCAATACTCTTCGCGCGCTCGGCGCGGCCCTGCTCGCCTCTGTTGCGCTGACGGCCTGCAATGACGACGGCATCGGCACTGGCCCTGGCACTGTTGGCGCCAGCGTCATCAACACGAACATCACCGCCGATCGCACGCTGTCCAAGGACACGATTTACACCCTCTCCGGCTTCATCCAGGTCACCAACGGCGCCACGCTGACGATCCCGGCCGGCACGCGCATCCTTGGAGATTTCACCACTGTCGGTTCGTCGCTCTTCATCACCCGCGGCGCACGCATTGTCGCCAACGGCACGGCCGCTGAGCCGATTGTCTTCACCTCATCCCGTCCCGCTGGCACGCGCCAAGCCGGTGACTGGGGCGGCTTGATCATCATCGGCAACGCCACCTCAAACCGCACGGGCACCGTGGTGCTCGAGGGCACGGGCACCGGCACGACGAACCCGCAGCAGGTGTACAGCGGCGGTACGATGGACACCGACAACAGCGGCACGCTCCGCTACGTGCGCGTCGAGTTTGCCGGGTTCGCGACCGCAACCGATGCCGAGCTCAACACCTTTACCTTCGCCGCCGTTGGCTCGGGCACGACGCTGGAGTACCTGCAGGCCATGAACGGCCTCGATGACTCCTTCGAGTGGTTTGGCGGCACGGTGGACGGTAAGTACTTCGTGTCCTACGAGTCAGGCGACGACCACTTTGATATGTCCGAAGGGTACCGCGGCCGCTTGCAGTACCTCATTGCCTACCAGAGCCGCCTCGTGGTGCCGCGCTCCGGCGCCGGCAACACCTCGAGCGATCCGCAGGGCATTGAGAACGACGGTTGCGCTGGCGCCGGTTGCACCTTGGCCCAGAACTCGACGCCGCTCACGACACCGGTTGTCGCGAACTTCACTCTTGTGGGTGCGGGCGCCGGCACGGACATTGACCCCACCACTGGCGGCTACGGGCTGGTGCTCCGCCGCGGTACGGGTGGCTATTACGTGAACGGCCTCGTGACGCGTTGGCCCAAGGCAGGCATTTCGCTCCGCGATGCTGCCACGCAGACCCGCATCACCGAAGGCGTGTTCGATGCTCGCAACATCTTGGTGCTGGACTCGCCGGCCCTGTTCCACGTCTCGGCCGGTTCATTCGTGCTCGCCGATTCCATGGCGCGTAACCTCGAGCGCAATGCCACCGCGACCTCCGCGCAGCAGTTCACCACGCTGACGCTACCGGCCACGAGCGCCACTTCGTTCGATTGGACCCCGCAGGCGGGTTCGCTCGCTGCATCGGGCGGCCTCGCGACCTTTACGGGGAACTTGGCGACGGCTGCTGGCTCCTTCGTCACAGGCACGAGCTTCCGTGGTGCTGCTGGCCCGACCGGCGCCAAGTGGTGGACCGGCTGGACCGTGTACTTCACAAACTAGTGCTCTAGATTGGAGGGAGCGGCCGGTGCCCACCCGGGCGCCGGCCGCTCTCGCTTTTCGGACTCATACCATGCCCACTCACATCTCCCGCCTCGGCGCACCGCTCGCGCTCGCTGCAGCCTGCTTGTTGGCCGTGGCCTGTGATCGCGAGACCAAACCCGGCACGGACACCACCGCCCGGCCACCCGGTTACGTGGTGGACAGCGCGCTCCCAATCGGCACGCTCCTCGCTCGCTTCCGCGCGACAGTGGCTGACTCACCCACAACCCTCGCCGGTGGTGAAGTGAGTGCCGAACGTCTCGCGCGTGAGTTCCTTCGGGCAATCAGCAGCAACGACACGGCGAGCGTCCGCCGCCTCGTGGTGAACCGCGCCGAGTTCGCGTGGCTCTACTATCCCGAAACCAAGTTCACGAAGCCGCCCTACGAACTGGGTCCCGATTTGCTCTGGCTGCAAATGAACGAAGCCAGTGAAAAAGGCATTGTACGCGTGCTCCGTCGCTACGGCGGAGCGCCGATGCGGTTCGAAGCTCTCAGTTGCCCAGACTCGGTCTCGATTGAGGGGCCCAACCGCATCACGACAGGATGCCGACTGCGCTTCGCCGCCAGTGACTCGGCCGCGCGCACGCTCCAACTCTTCGGTTCTCTGATGGAGCGCGACGGGCGCTGGAAGTTCGTCAGCTACGCCAACGAACTGTAGGCGCCGTGGAATACCGAACCCCCTCACGCTCTTGGGGCATCCTTCGCGCGCTCGCGCTCGTTTGGCTCGGACTGCTGGGCGGCTTCGCGGTGGGCATCGAGTGGATCCGATCGCGCCCCGAAGCACCGCAGCCCTCAGGCGGCATTGACCTCGTTGGGGCCGGCGCGACCTTTCCGTATCCGTTGTACCGCCGATGGTTCGCTGAATACGGGAGCGCGTCCGGCGTGCGCATCAACTACTACTCTGTTGGCAGCGCCGAGGGCATTCGCCTCCTCCTGGACGGCAGCGCAGACTTTGGCGCGACGGACCGCCCGCTCACTCTGGAGGAGCGTACGAGTGCGCGCTGCGGGCCCTTCGAGTTGCCGACAGTCGTTGGCGCGGTGTCCGTTGCGTACCGTGTGCCCGGGGTCAGCGGTCAGATCAACCTCGACGCGAACGTGCTCGTGGACATTTTTGCAGGACGCGTGACACGTTGGGATGCCGCGGAGATTCGTGCGCTGAATCCCGGCCTCCGCTTGCCCAGCATCGGGATTCACGTGGTGCAGCGGCCACGCATCACGGGTACGAGCGCGCTGTTCGCCCGCTACTTAGCTTCGAGCCCACGCTGGGCATCGGATTCCGCCGCAGGCCTCGGGCTGGTAGCGAGTGGATCACAGGTCGAGGGCAACGAGGGCGTGACGGGCGCAATCGGATCACAGGACGGCGCGGTGGGCGTGGTGGAGTTCACCTATGCACAGCAGGCGCGCCTGAGCGTAGCGGCCTTACGCAATGCCAGCGGTGCGTTTGTTCTGCCAAGCCCGGTGTCCATTGCCGCCGCCGCTGAGGAAATGCTCACCCCAAGCTCGGTCGAGACGGCTCTTGGCGCAGTGGGCGCACGTGGGGCGGCGGCGTACCCCGCGGTGGCGGTGACCCGCATCGTGGCTGATGCCGCCCTCGGGGACTCCGTGCGTGGCGCACACTTCGTGGCGTTTGCCCAATGGGCGCTTACGGATGGCGCGAAGCTTGCTACCGAAGTAGGCTACGCATCACTCCCCGACGCCGTCATTGCTCGCCAGCGGCAACGGTTGAATGCGCTCCGCCCCGGCCGCTGCCCAAACAACTCCACACCACGCCCGTGACGACCGACCTCCGCATCGCGGCAATCGACATCGGCTCCAACTCGATTCGCCAGATCGTAGCCGATGTCTCACCCGACGGCACGATTCGCGTGGTTGATGAAATGAAGGCGGCACCACGCCTCGGTGCGGGACTCGACGAACTCGGTCGCTTGGACGAGGGCCACATGGACGAGGCCTGCGAGGCGTTGACGCGCATGGCCACGCTCGCCCGCCAGATTGGCGCGAAGCAGATTGAGGCCGTGGCCACGAGCGCCGTCCGCGACGCCGCAAATGGGCCGGGTTTCCTGGCACGCGTGCGCCGCGAAGCGGGCCTCAAGGTGAAGGTGCTCGGCGGCGAGGAGGAAGCGCGTCTTGCCTTTCGCTCGGCGCTCGCGCACTTCGAGCTCGGCGTCGGTCGCTCAGTCGTGATGGACATCGGTGGCGGCTCATTGGAACTCGCGCTGGCCGCGGAAGGGTTGGTGGAGCGCTTGCTCACCTTCCCCTTCGGCGCCATCCGCATGACCGAGCAGTTCCTCAGCGGCGGCACCAGCGCCAAAGGCGTGAAGAAGCTTCGCAAGCACGTGCGCCAGGCCATCAAGAAGGTTCTGCCTGTGCGTGACTGGCGCGGCGCGACGGTCATCGGCTCTGGCGGAACGTTCACGAACCTCGCGGGCATGTTCCTCGCGCGTCAGGGTATCCGTGTGCGCAGCGTGCATGGCACGCACATCCCGCGGCACGAGGTGGAGCACATCCTCGAGCAACTGAGCTCGATGACGCCGCACGAACGTCTGGAGGTGGAAGGCCTGAACTCTGGCCGAGCCGACATCATCGTGGCGGGATTGGCCGTCGCGGCCGAGGTCATGGCCCGAGTGGAGCCGCGCGATCTGATTGCCTCAGGCTACGGCATTCGCGAAGGCTTGCTGCTCGAGACGGCACGCGTCCGTCCCGTCATCGCCGACCCAGGCGAAGCGCGCGAGCGGTCGGTGATGTCCTTTGCCGAGCGTTGCCACTACGAGGCGCCCCACTCGCAACAGGTGCGTACGCTGGCGCTGCAACTGTTTGACGCGCTCGGATCTCGCATCGGTTGCGACCCCAGCGAGCGGCAAACGCTGAGCGATGCGGCATTGCTCCACGACGTGGGCTACCACATCAACTATCAGCGGCACCACAAGCATTCGTTCCATCTGATTCAACACGCCGACCTGCTGGGCATCCCGCCCGAGGAGCAGATTGTAATTGCGCACGTGGCCCGCTACCATCGCGGCAGCGAGCCCAAGCGCAAGCACGAGATGTACTGGCGATTAGACCGCGATACCCGTGAGCGCATCCGTCGCTTGAGCGGCCTGCTTCGCGTTGCGGATGGCTTGGACCGCGGCCACGTGCGCGCCGTAGATCGCGTGAAGGTGCGTTGGGTGGAGCGCGCCATTCGGATTACGCCAGTGCCGCGCCGCGCCACCGCGCCGCTCCGATTGGAACTCTGGGGTGCCAGTCGCAAGTCGGGACTCCTTACCGAATTGGCGGGAGTCCCGGTAGAGATTGTCGGGCCGGACGGGGCCGTTTACGTACCCAACGGCACAGACTCCGACAACGACTGACTCGGGAAGAAGCGTTTGCGCGCCCAGAGTGACGCGTAGACGAGCGCCACGAGTACGGGCACCTCAATCAGGGGGCCAACCACAGCGGCGAGGGCCTCTCCCGATGTGATGCCGAAGGTCCCGATCGCCACGGCGATGGCTAACTCAAAGTTGTTGCCGGCCGCGGTGAAGCTGAGCGATGCGGTCGTCTCGTAATTGAAGCCCAGCTTTGCCGAGAGCCAGAACGCCAGGCCAAACATGATGAGGAAGTAGATTGTGAGTGGCAGGGCCACTCGCGCCACGTCCAGCGGCGCCTCGATGATGCGATTGCCCTGCATCGCGAACATCAGCACGATTGTATACAAGAGGCCGATGAGCGCCGTGGGGCCAATGCGCGGGAGGAACTTGCCCTCGTACCAGGTCTCACCGCGGCGCGCGACGAGAATCTTTCGCGTCAGATAGCCGGCGAGGAGCGGAATGCCGAGGAAGATGCCCACGCTCTTGGCAATCTCGCCCATGGAGATATCGAGGGCCGCGCCCTCAACGCCCATCCATCCCGGCACGGTGACGAGAAAGAGGTAGCCCAGGAATGAGTAGGTGATGATCTGGAACACGGAGTTCAATGCCACGAGCAGCGCAGCGATCTCGTTGGACCCGCACGCCAGCGTGTTCCAGATGAGTACCATGGCGATGCAACGCGCGAGGCCAATGAGGATGAGACCGTTGCGGAACTCGGGCAGGTCGGGGAGGAAGATCCACGCGAGCGCGAACATCACGAGTGGGCCAATGACCCAGTTCAGGACCAGCGACGTGCCCAGCAGCTTGCGATCCGCGATGTGCGCGCCGATGGACTCGTAGCGGACCTTGGCGAGGACGGGATACATCATCCAGAGCAGGCCAACTCCGATTGGCACCGAGACTCCGGCCACCTGTATGGCGTCGAGGGCGGCGCCGAGCTCGGGCCAGGCACGGCCGAGGCCGAGCCCCAAGGCCATGGCGGCGAAAATCCAAATGGGGAGCAGACGATCGAGGGTGGAGAGGCGATGCATTGGGGAGAGGACGGATGACGGATGACGGGAGGTAAAGCGCCACTCTTGGCATCCGTCGGTTCCTCGTATATGATATATGGTATACCATATATATGCCAACTCCGACACTGTCCGCCGCCACCCGTCACACGCTCGCGTCCGTGGCCTCGTTGCACGAGGCCTGCGGAGATCCCGCACGGCTACGCCTGCTCAACTTGCTGGCCGCCGGTGAGCTCTGCGTCTGCGACCTCGTAAACCTCACCGGGGAGTCGCAGCCCTTTGTCTCGCGGCACCTCGCGCGCCTGCGCAGCGCCGGCGTGGTGGAGGTTGAGCGTCGGAGCACCTTCGCGTACTACCGCCTCGCGGCGTTGGACGCGCCCGCACAACGCCAGCTCGACGCGATCCTCGATGGGCTCATAGACTCCGACGCGCGCCTCACGCGGGAACGCGCACACGCTTCGGCGGCGGTCACGAAGCGCGGCGCCATTCCCTGCCGCTAAACATGCAGATTGCGCTCCTCTCGGACGTGCACGCCAACCTGCACGCGCTCGACGCCGTGCTCGCAGACATCGGCTCGAGGCCTGGCGTCACGGCCAGCTACCACCTCGGCGACCTCGTCGGCTACCAGGCGCATCCCAACGAAGTCATCGCACGGCTCAGTGAGCGTGGCATCACCGGCGTGAGCGGGAACTACGACAGCACAGTAGCGCATCATTACAAGCACTGCGGGTGTCGCGCCGATACCCCGGAGCAAGAAGCGCTGGCCCATGAGAGCTTTGCTTGGACCGTGGCCAACGTGACCGCCGCGTCGCGCAGCGCACTTGCTGCCCTGCCCTTCCGGCTTGAACTGAAGCCGCTCGGTGGTCACGTCAGCGGGCCTACAGTCCACTTGATGCACGCCACGCCCATGAACAACCTCGTCTACGTGACGGAGGACCGCACCGACGACTTCCTGCGGAAGATGGGCGAGCAGTCCGCTGCGAAGGCGGGCGATTTGGTGGCCTTTGGCCACACGCACAAGCCCTGGCAGCGCAAGGTGGATGGTGTGCTGTTCGTCAACACCGGCAGCGTCGGACGCCCAAAGGACGGCGACCCTCGCGCTGGCTGGACTCTACTCAGCCTCAGCGAGCAGGGACTGAGTGCAGAGCAACAACGAGTGACTTACGATGTTGAAGGCGCCTGCGCGGCCATCAAGGCCGCGGGACTCCCCAAAGCGTTCGCCGAGACACTGCGCACGGGGCGGACTTAGGACGACCTCACCACAGCCCTTCGTGCCTTGTATGTCTCCTAGTGCTCGTAGTAAGTCTTCGGGGCGGCGGCAGCTCGATCAAGGTGCCACGGGGCGCGTGAGCCCGACACGAAGTGGGAGCGCCGTCGAACCGATCGCGGGAAGCCCGAACAGCCAC
>JANNVQ010000042.1:0-2431 GCA_031414535.1 Gemmatimonas sp. | reverse complement strand
AACAAGATGGAGCCGAGGCCCCACAACCGCTACCGCCCCCGCGCTTGTCGGCAGCAAGCGTCGTTATACCGCGCGCACCGTATACTATGTATCCAACGGCGGATGCTAGTCGAGTCGATGGACATGTGTCGCTCGTAACCGTATTGAGACGAGGGTGAGTGGAATGAGACTGGCCATCGCTGCTGTCGTCGCCGCCCAGGTGTTACTCAATGGCTGCTCGAAGGATGACTCTGGTCGCCCCATCGGCTCCCAGGTGCCTGGCCGAGAGACGCAGCCCGCATTGCTAGCTATTGATAGCCCGCGCGTGAATGCGAATCGCGCGAAGGTGGAGTACGAAGCCCCGCGCTATCCGAGTGGCATAGAGCTACAAGCGCAGTGGTCCGTCGGCGGCCCTGCGGATCCGGGTCGACTTATTCAGCCGCTGTCGCTCATGGCGGCGGAAGTCGGCGTGCTCGTATCGGAGCTGGATGGCAACCAAGTGAAGATCTTCTCCGCGCGCCATGGCTCGTTGGTCGATTCGCTTGGGAGAAACGGGCTTGGGCCGGGAGAGTTTGGGCGCGTTCCTCAGCTGTTAGGCATGTCGAATCGTCCGCTCGCATTTGAAGGGCCAAATGGTCGAATCTCTGCGCTACGCCGTGGAAGAGCTCCCGAGACGTCGAACGTCGCGCGAACCCAGACGTGGCGCACGGCTTGTGCCGTGGACCGAGATCGGGTTGTGCTCCAATACAGCGGATGGGAGCAAGATGGCTACCTCGTCTCTACCCTTGGAGATAGCGCTCGGATTGTCGACTCCATCGCGTATCCGTTTCCAGAGCTAATCGGTGTCTCTCCTCTGGCGCGGCAAGCATCGTTGCAGCAGATAGACGATACGAGTTGCGCGATTCTGCCCGCATACGCGAGAAGTTTCGCGATACTCGCTGGAGGCTCCGTCAGAGTAGGTACAGGAATCGAGCCAGTCCCGACTCCCCAGGTCGTGGAGTCCAAGGTGGACGCCGGCGTACGTCGAAGACTGGCTGACGACGTCCGCGCAAGCCATCTCAGCGCGGCGACATGGCGGGGGCGGGTGTTCGTTCTCTTCTATGGGCGATCAGGGTATCGAGGTCGCGTGGTCGACGTCTACTCTGCGAAGCTTGTTTACGAAGGAAGTCTGCTGCTTCCTTGGAGGGCGAGCTTCATCTCGGTCAAGAATGACAATCTGTACGTCTTAGGTGAAGACGCGGATGAACCCGTGCTTGCCGCGTTCCGACTTGGCGAAGACGGCACCATCCGATCAGGCGCAGTTCCAGAGGGCGGCATGCGGCCATGATCTCGCAGAGATCGAGAGGGCATAGGCTTCGCAAGAGCATGCCGGTCGGTATAACGTGTGCTTCTGCTGCAGCCGCTTCCATAAAAAGCAGTTGTGGGGCGGCCGCAGACCGTGTCTATAGAATAACGCGGGCGCCCCACAACTGCATCCTTAGCCGCGGCTGTCGGCAGCAAGCGTCGTTATGCGGTGCCTCTCGGAGCTCGCGAATGCGTGCTAGTCTGCCACGTGTGAGGACGTAACAGTGACGGACGTAACTGTCCTGAGTTCAGTACCCGTGCAGGCGACAAGGTCCTCGAACGAGCGCCTAGTACCTCCGAAGAGCGCGACATTCCGCCCCTGCGCTCGCATCGCACTCGGATACTGCACACCAACGAACTCACCTTTGCCAGCTTCCTTGAGCGATTCCGCGAAGTACTGGGTTACTGCGTACGCGCGCGCGCTCGATCGGTGAGCGGGAGCGGAGAATGCATCCGCAAGCTGGCGGTAAACAAAATTCGCCAGCGTTCGCTCCTCCTCCTCAATAGTCAGGTCATAGACGAGAATGTCGGACAGCGTTTCAAACGTGCCAACCGTCACAAACTCTCCAGTCCACGGACGGAGTTCTGCGACTGCGGTCTCCGCGTCTCGCGCGAGGTACAGATATGGAATACCCGGGGGATTCAGACGGCCTCCCTGACTATCGAGTGGCGGTGGTGGACCTATGACCTTGAAATCGGGTGGATGCTTGGACGGTCGCGAGTAACGCGGAGCCGGCGGCATCTCGCGTGCGCGATACAACAACTCCGACTTCCGCACGGTGGCGCGCCGAGCCGCGGCAAAGCGAGTCACTTCTTCGACGGCTTTCTCAATCCAGTGGTCGCGCGGTACTCTGCTGCGTCCCTCGATAGTGTCGACGAGATCCGACCATTGTTGCATCGAATCGATGACGTAAGACGGAGGAATCTGCATGGATATCCTGTAGGGGCGTGCGCATCCGCATAACGTGTGCTTCTGCTGTGAACGCTTCAATAAGAAGCAGTTGTGGGGCGGCCGCGAGGCCGGGCCCGTCGCGGCCGGGCGGGCGGCCCCCCACTGGCAAACCCACCGCCTTACAAGGGACGCAGCGGGGGTGTGTTTCGGCGCGCG
>JANNVQ010000041.1:0-117787 GCA_031414535.1 Gemmatimonas sp. | reverse complement strand
GGATTGCGCGATGCGTTCCGCGCCACGGGCCTCGATTGCGATGTGGTGGTGGCGGGGCCACCGAACGCAGCGCGCTTCGCGGAACTGGCCGCGGCTGGCGCTGATGCCGCCGTGGTGAGCGTCGACGTGCTTCGCTCCTTCTTGCAACATCCGCTCACAGATCGTGGCATTGATCGGTTTTTGGTGGACGTGAGTCGGCGCGCTCGGCCGCGTCGCACCAAGTGAGTCGCAACGTGCGCCTCGTCTCCATTGTCGGGCTCACGCTCCTCGCCGTCGCCTGTGAGGGTGCCGCGCCAAGCACCTCGGATGCGCAAGGGACGCCTCCGGCTTCGCAGCAGCTCCCGGCGACTGATCCATCGCCAAGCGCCATCAATACGTCGCGGCGCACGGCCATTACGGAAGCCGTGGCGCGGGTTTCGCCGGCTGTCGTCACCGTGCAAACGGAACGCGTAGAGCGCAATGCCATCACCCCGTTTGACGCCTTCTTCGGCGTGCGCAGCGGAAATCAGGTGGTACCGGGACTTGGTTCTGGGTTCATCGTACGCGAAGACGGCGTCATCGTCACGAACGCGCACGTGATTTCTGGCGCCTCAAGCGTCCGCGTCGCCATGCGCGATGGCACGACGTATCCGGCAACCGTTGTGGGCGAGGATGAACTCAACGATCTCGCCGTGCTGCGCATTGATGCCAAGGGACTGCCCACCGCACCGCTCGGAACTTCTCGCGGCATGCTCATCGGCGAGTGGGTGATTGCCATTGGCAATCCCTACGGATTTTTGCTCGGCAACTCCGAACCTTCGGTGACGGCGGGCGTGGTGAGCGGCGTGGGTCGCAATCTGACCGGTCGTGGCGACGGGCCTGGCGTCTATGTAGACATGATCCAAACGGACGCGTCCATTAACCCTGGAAATTCCGGTGGGCCGCTGATCAACGCGGAAGGTCAAGTCGTTGGCGTGAATAGCTCCATCTACACGCCCACGGGCGGTAGCATCGGCTTAGGCTTCGCCATCCCGATTGATCGTGCACGGCGCGTGGCTGAAGATTTGCTTGCCCATGGCAGCGTACGACGTCCGTGGATTGGCGTGAAAGTGCAACAGTCCGGCGCGACTGCCGCGCGCGGGTCATTGAACACCGGTGCCGCCATCGAGACGGTGGTGCCTGGTTCGCCAGCTGCCGATGCCAGCCTGCGCGCGGGTGATATCATCACGCAGTCTCGAGACCGCGTGATTCGCAATCCCTACGACTGGGAAGCCGAACTACTCGAGCTACGCGTGGGCGAGACGGTGGAACTGACCGTGCGCCGTGGGTCCCGCGAACAGAAACTTTCGGTTCGCGTACGCGACCTGCCTGAGGTGGGTGCTGAGCGGGTGGCCGTCCTGCGCGAGCTCGAACTCATTTCGCTCACCCCGGCTATTCGCGCCGAACGCGGACTGCGGGCCGAGCGCGGCGCAATCGTCGCGTCAGTGAGCGATCGCGTCTCCCAGGATCTTGGCATTCGCAGTGGCGACCTCATCATCCAAGTGAATCGCACCCCGGTCACCGACGCTCAGCAAGGCGCCCGGGCGTTGGAGTATTACATCGGCCGTGGGCCGATTCGCATGTTCTTTGAGCGCAACGGTACCGTCTACTCGACCGACTTCCGCATTCGATGAGCCACAATACGTTTCGCTCTCCCCTCGCCGACCGCTACGCCTCTCAGGCGATGCTCGAACTCTGGAGCATGCAGACCCGCCACGGGCTGTGGCGCCGCCTCTGGCTTGCGCTGGCCGAAGCCGAGCGGGACCTCGGCGTCTCCATTTCCGCGGACGCGCTTACGCAGATGCGGGCGCATCTGGACGACATCGACTTCACGGCGGTGGCTGAGTACGAGAAGCGATTCCGCCATGATGTGATGGCCCACATTCATGCCTTTGGCGATGTGGCACCGGCCGCGAAGGGCGTGATTCATTTGGGTGCCACGAGTTGCTTCGTCACCGACAACGGTGACTTGATTCAGATGCGGCGCGGGCTCGAACTGTTGCGTGGCCGTCTCTTAGCCGTCATCCGTGCGCTCTCGCAGTTCGCCGCCGAATGGAAGAACGAGCCGGCGCTTGGCTACACGCATCTTCAGCCCGCACAACTCACCACGGTCGGCAAGCGCGCGACGCTCTGGCTTCAGGACTTGGTACTGGACCTCGCGGACATTGACCACCGCATTGCGCAGATCCCGATGCGCGGCGTGAAGGGCACCACCGGGACGCAAGCCAGTTTCCTTGAGCTGTTCAACGGCGATCACGCGAAGGTGCGCGAACTCGACACCCGCGTGTGCAAGGCGATGGGATTTCCTGGCTCCATCCCGGTGAGCGGCCAAACCTACTCGCGTAAGATTGATCAGCAGGTCGTGGACTTGCTGGCCGGTCTCTCGGCGAGCGCGGCGAAGTTCGCCAGCGATCTGCGCATGCTGCAGAGCTTCGGCGAGATCGAAGAGCCCTTCGGCAAGGAACAGATTGGATCCTCTGCGATGGCGTACAAGCGCAATCCCATGCGATCGGAGCGCATCAACTCACTGGCTCGCTTCGTGTTGAGTATCTCGGGGACGCCGAACCAGACGCATAGTGTGCAGTACTTCGAGCGTACACTCGACGACTCGGCCATTCGCCGCATTACGATTCCCGAGGCGTTTCTGGCCACAGATGCCATCCTCATCCTGCTCGAGAACATCGTGAGTGGTCTCGAGGTGCATCCGGCGCGCATTCGTGCGCGGCTGAATGAAGAACTTCCGTTCATGGCAACCGAAGCCTTGATCGTGCGGGCGGTGAATGCAGGTGGCGATCGTCAGGCGGTACACGAGGTGATTCGCGTGCACTCCATCGCCGCCGCGCGTGCCATGAAGGATGAAGGCAAGGCCAACGACATGCTGGAGCGTTTGGCCAAGGATCCGGCGTTCCCTGTCCCAAGCGAGGATCTCGCTGCCGTCACAGATCCGATGCGCTTTGTGGGACGTGCCCCGCAGCAGGTGGATGATTTTCTCGCCGAGGTGATTCAGCCGATTCTCGTGGCCGCTGGTGAAACTGCCCTGGCCAAGGAAGAGGTCCGCGTATGACCTCATTGCTCGTTGGGCAGACCACGTTACCACTGCCGCTGATCAGGCGTGGCAAGGTACGCGACGTGTACGCGGTGGGTGACGAGTTCGTGCTGTTGGTGGCCAGCGACCGCGTCAGCGCGTTTGATGTGGTGATGCGCGAGCTGGTGCCCTACAAGGGTGCGGTGTTGACCCAGCTGACCGCATGGTGGCTGCGGCAGTTTGAGGGGCAGGTGATGAACCATATGCTGTCCTGCGACGTTGACGAGATTATCGCGAAGGCGCCAGGCATTTCCCTGCACCGCGACGAGCTCGCGGGGCGCTCCATGCTCTGCGTGCGCACGGACGTTTTTCCCGTGGAGTGCGTGGTGCGCGGCTACCTGGCTGGCTCCGCGTTTAAGGAGTATCAGGCCACGGGCACGCTCGCCGGCGAGCGGCTGGCGAGCGGACTCAAGGAAAGCTCGCGGTTTGAACCACCCATCTTCTCGCCGGCCACGAAGGCTGAGTCTGGCCACGACGAGAACATCACGACCACTCAAATGGCGAGGGCCGTTGGTGCGGACGCCGCGACGGAGCTCGAACGCTTAGCGCGGCTCGTATACTCGCGCGGCCGCGACCTCGCCGCGCAGCGCGGAATCATCATCGCCGACACCAAATTCGAGTTCGGTTGCGACGCCGAAGGCCGCACCTTGTTGATTGATGAGGTGATGACGCCCGATAGCTCGCGCTTTTGGCCGGCCGATCAGTGGAAGGAAGGTTCCGCTCCACCGAGCTTCGATAAGCAGCCGCTGCGTGACTGGCTGGCCGCCGAGAAGTTGGCTGGCCGCTGGAACGGTGAGGCGCCCCCTCCCAGCTTGCCGGATGCAGTGGTGGGCGCGACGAGCCGGCGCTATCTCGAGGCGTACGAGCGTTTGACCGGTGCGGCACTCGATCTCACCCGTTTGCCGTGATGCCGTGACGCTGTCACCCGAGGGCTTCCGGTTATTCTTCATTCTGTTGGCGATTGCCGCCGCAGGATTTGTATTCGCGCACGCGCGCCGTTCGTGGCCGCTCTGGCTCCTGGCGCTAACTTGCACTGTCCTAGCACTTGGGGCGGCGTATACCCATCGCGAGGACCGGGCGGTCGCGCGAGCTATCGGAGAAACCCTGTGACGGCTGCTCGACGCAAGCGCTTCCCAAGGCCGTCGTTGGTGATGCTGCCCAACGGCTTCACGCTGGCCAACCTGTTCTTCGGCATCTTCGCCATCGTGGCAGCAGCACGCGGTGACCACATACAGGCCGGCTGGTACATCGTGTTTGGCGGTTTCTGCGACATGCTCGACGGACGCATCGCTCGCGCGACCAACACCGGCTCGCCGTTTGGCGAGGAGCTGGATTCCCTCGTGGACGCCATCTCGTTCGGCCTCGCCCCGGCATTGATGATGTACTTCGCCGTGCTCAAGCACAGCGGCTGGGACTGGATTTTGGTGTGGCTCTTTTGTGCATGCGCGGTGATGCGCCTAGCACGATTCAACGTAGAGTCTGCCGGGAAGTCCAAGGCGTACTTCAAGGGTCTGCCGAGCCCAGCGGCCGGTGGCACCTTGGCCACCTACTATTGGTTCAGCCAGACGCCGCTGTATAACGAGACCTTCATCAGCGGATGGCCGTGGGAAGTGATTTTACGCTTTCTGATGGTCGGGCTTGGCTTCCTCATGATCTCCAACGTCCCGTTCCCGGGATGGCCCAAGTTCACGTTCCGCACCATCCACGGCGCGGCGGGCATCGTGGTCTTCATCTCGAGCATCTTCGCGTTGTTCTTCCTGCCCAAGGAATTCTTCTTTCCCTTTGGCGTGCTTTACGTGTTGACCGGCGTGATTTTTGCCGTCATGCGCGGCGTCCTTGAACTTCCCTCGCCCTTCGAAGAGCCGGATGAGCTCGATGAGAACGGCGAGTTACTCGCAGAGGAATCCAAGTCGTGAAGATGTTCCGCGTTGCCGTGCATATTGTGCCCCGCAAGGGCTTGCTCGATCCTCAGGGAAAGGCCGTGGCGGGCGCCCTGCACACGCTTGGCTTTGCCGCTGTCGGCGATGTGCACGTGGGCCGGCACTTGGTGATCGAAACCAAGGCCGCCGACGCCAAGGTCGCCGAAGCATCCGTGCGTGAGATGTGCACCCGCCTGCTCGCCAATCCGGTGACGGAAGATTTCGAGATTGCCTCGGTGCAACCGTCGTGAAGGTCGGCGTCGTTTCCTTCCCTGGCTCCAACTGCGACGAGGACGCCCTCCTCGCCATCACGGAGCGCCTGCACGAGCAGGCGGTGATGCTCTGGCACAAGGATCACGACCTGCAGGGTGCTGACGTCATCATCCTGCCCGGCGGCTTTAGCTACGGCGACTACCTGCGCAGCGGCGCCATCGCGCGCTTCTCGCCGATCATGCAGGAAGTGGTGGCCCACGCCAAGCGTGGCGGCCCAGTGATTGGTATTTGCAATGGCTTCCAGATTGCCTGCGAGGCGGGCCTCCTGCCCGGCGCCCTGCTTCGCAACGAGTCCCTGCAGTTCCGCGCCATTCCCGTCACGCTGCGTGTGGAGAACACGGACACCGTGTTCACGGGGAAGGCCACAAAGGGCCAGCTTCTGACCATGCCCATCGCGCACGGTGACGGCCGCTACACCGCAGACGCTGCCACCATCGCCAAGCTCGAGGGCGAAGGCCGAGTGGTGTTCCGCTACGTCAATGCCAAGGGTGAGGTCGTCCCTGACGCGAATCCCAACGGCGCCACGAACAACATCGCCGGCGTCACCAATGAAGGCGGCACCGTGGTCGGTCTCATGCCCCACCCCGAGCGCGCCCTCGAACCACTCCTCGGCTCCAGCGATGGGATGGTTCTGTTTGAAAGCCTCTTGGCCGCCGTTAACGCCTAAGCACCCACTCCTTCCATCATCCGTCTTCCGTCATCCGTCCAACACCATGCCTAAAGACTTCAATCCTTCCAAGAACGAAGACGAGTACTTCCTGCTTCAGGACGCTGAGCTGATCAAGGCCCAGCGCGAGAAGCTCGACGCCGAGCGTGAGGCCGCCACGCGCCGGGCGCACTTCATGAAGTGCCCGAAGTGCGGTGCTGACCTGAAGGTGCAGACGCTGAAGAACGTCTCCGTGGACGTCTGCCCCGACTGCAAGGGTCTCTGGCTCGACGCCGGCGAACTTGAGCTCATTGGCAAGGTCAAAGACTCCGCGATGTCCACCTTCCTCCGCGATCTTCTGAAGGGGCTCCCGGGCTCGTGAGCGCCACACCCCGTCCCGGCGATCCGGTCATCACGCCTGCGCTCGTCGCAGAGCACGGGCTCACGCCGTCTGAGTACGAGAAGCTCGTCGCGATGCTCGAGCGCACACCGACGTTCACCGAACTCGGTGTCATCTCGGCGCTGTGGAGCGAGCACTGCTCGTACAAGCATTCGCGTCCGGTCCTGAAGACGCTACCCACCGAGGCGCCGTGGGTGCTGCAGGGGCCGGGTGAGAACGCTGGCGTCATCTCCATCGGTGATGGTCTCGCTGTGGCGTTTAAGATTGAGTCGCACAACCATCCCTCGGCCGTTGAGCCGTACCAAGGTGCGGCGACGGGCGTGGGCGGTATCCTCCGCGATGTGTTCACGATAAACGCTCGCCCAATCGCGATGCTCAACTCCCTACGCTTCGGCTCGCTGGAGACGCCGCGCGTGCGCTACCTCGTGGCGGGCGTCGTGAAGGGCATCGGCGACTACGGCAATTGTGTGGGGATTCCCACGGTAGCTGGCGACGTGATGTTCGATGCCGCGTACGAGGGAAACCCACTCGTCAACGCGATGTGCGTCGGCATCATGAAGGAAGAAGAGCTAATCACCGCGAAGGCCGAAGGCATTGGCAACCCCATCATCGCCGTCGGTGCGCGTACGGGCCGCGACGGTATTCACGGTGCGTCCTTCGCTTCTGAAGATCTCTCAGAAGAGAACGAAGCCAAGCGTCCGCGCGTGCAGGTGGGTGATCCGTTCACGGAGAAGTTGCTACTCGAAGCGTCCCTTGAACTTATTCGCAGCGGTCACATCGTCGCCATTCAGGACATGGGAGCCGCGGGCCTCACCAGCTCCAGCGCCGAGATGGCCGAGCGCGGTGAAGTCGGCGTGACCATCGACACCACCAAGGTGCCGGTGCGTGAGGAAGGCATGACGCCGTATGAAATTCTGCTCTCGGAGTCGCAGGAGCGCATGCTGGTCGTGGCCAAGAAGGGGCACGAGAACGAAGTGAAGAAGATTCTGACCAAGTGGGACCTGGCCGCCGAGGTCATTGGTGAAGTCATCGCCGAGCCGGTGTACCGCGTCACCGAAGGCGATACGGTCGTCGCGGAGTTCCCCGGCTCACGGTTGGTCACAGATTGCCCGCAGTATCATCCTGAAGCGAAGGAGAGCGAGCAGGCCATCGCGCGTCGCACCCGCGACGTGCATGCCATTGCCGCGCTGCCGAGTGAATCAGATCCCGCGTGGACGCTCGAGCGCTTGCTCCAGGCGCCAACCATCGCGAGCAAGTACTGGATCCATCGCCAATACGATTCAACAGTGCGCACCAGCACCGTGATGGGCCCCGGCCACGGCGATGCCGCCGTGCTGCGCATTCGTGGCAGCAAAAAGGCGCTTGCCGTAAAGACAGACTGCAACGGCCGCTACGTCTTCCTCGATCCGCGCATCGGTGGTCGCATTGCCGTCGCCGAAGCCGCGCGCAACGTCGCCTGCGTGGGCGCAACGCCGCGTGCCATCACAAACTGCCTCAACTTCGGCAATCCCAAGAAGCCGGAAGTGTTTTTCCAGTTCCGCGAAGCCGTGTACGGAATGGGAGATGCCTGCCGCGCACTCGACACTCCGGTGACTGGCGGCAACGTCTCGCTGTACAACGAGAATCCGCAGGGCGCCGTCTACCCGACGCCGACCATTGGTATGGTGGGTGTGCTCGACGATGCCTCGCACGCAACAGCCATGCGTTTCGCTCGCGCGGGTGATAGCATCGTCCTGCTCGGCGAGAACTCCGACGAGTTGGGCGGCTCGGAGTACCTCGCCTGGATTCACGGCGTCGTCGCTGGTGCGCCGCCAGCGGTTGATCTCGCTGGTGAGAAGAAGCTCATTGACGCGTTGCTCGAGGGCATCCGCGCTGGGCACGTGGCCAGCGCGCACGATACCTCCGAGGGTGGACTCGCCGTTGCACTCGCGGAGTGCTGCATGGCGGACCGTACCCGGCCGATGGGCGCGACGGTGGATGTGACCGCGTGGAGCACGCTCGCAACGCGAGCCCTGCTCTTTGGGGAAACACAGGGTCGCGTGATTGTATCCTCTGCCAACGCCGGCGCCGTGCTCGCCATCGCCAAGCGTCACGGCGTACCCGCGCGAGTGATTGGCACCGTCACCGAGGCGGTCCAGGGCCTGCACATCAACACCACGACTCATGCGCTCAGCATCTCCGCCGAGCGAATGATTGACGCATATCACGAGGCGCTTCCGCGCGCGATGTCTCGCGCCGCGGCTGAGGCTGTCGCTGCCGATCCTGCACTGGCGGGGGTTCAGTAAGATGTGCGGCATCTTTGGCATCAGCGGGCATCATGAAGCGGCGGCGCTTACGCATCTCGGCCTCTACTCGCTCCAGCATCGCGGGCAGGAGTCGGCGGGCATCGTGGCCGTGAAGGACGGCGCCGTGAACGCGATTCGCGCCATGGGACTGGTCTCTGATCAGTTCTCGGCGGAGCGGATGAAGATGCTTACGGGCCCCGTGGCGCTCGGACACACTCGATACTCCACGGCGGGATCGTCAACCATCGAGAACGCGCAGCCAGCACTGGTGCACTTTAAGGGCGGTCACATTGCCCTGGCGCACAACGGCAATCTTACGAACGCACTCGATCTCCGCGGCGAGTTGGAAGATGCGGGAAGCATCTTTTCGTCTTCCGCCGATTCCGAAGTCATCGTGCATCGTCTCGCCAAGTCCCAGGCGGAGAGGCCCGAGGAGAAGCTTGCGGAGGCCTTGAATGGAGTCGAAGGCGCGTACTCCTTGCTTGTTGTCATTGGCGATACACTCGTGGCGGCTCGCGATCCCCTTGGTTGGCGTCCCCTCGTCATGGGCCGGTTGAACGGCGCCTACGTGTTTGCCTCTGAGACCTGCGCGCTCGACATCGTCGGTGCCACCGTGGAACGTGAGGTGCATCCCGGCGAGATCGTCGCGATTGCGCCAGATGGCTCGTTGCGTTCACTTGAGCGCGGCGCCGCGACGAAGCTGCACCGCTGCGTTTTTGAATATGTCTATTTTGCGCGGCCAGACTCACGCGTGTTCGGCGGCTCGGTTGACCGCGCCCGTCGCGCGCTCGGACGTCAGCTCGCCAAGGAGCACCCTGCCCCGAGCGCGGATCTCGTGTTCGCGGTGCCAGACTCCTCCAACTCCGCCGCGCTTGGATTCTCCGAAATCAGCGGCCTCCCCATGGAGCTTGCCCTCATTCGGAACCACTACGTCGGTCGCACGTTCATTCAACCGACGCAGTCTGGTCGCGATGCGAAAGTGAAAGTGAAGTACAACCCGGTTCGTGAGATTCTCGACGGCAAGAAGGTGGTGATGGTGGACGACTCGATTGTTCGCGGCACCACCACGAAAGGCCTCGTTGCGCTCGTTCGCGCCGCGGGGGCAACCGAAGTGCACATGCGGGTCTCATCCCCCCCGATTACGGGACCCTGCTGGTATGGCATCGACACGCCGGACCGCGATCAACTCATCGCAGCAAACCATCGCGTCGAGGAGATTGCGCGGCTGATTGGGGTGGACTCACTCGGCTACCTCTCGCTTGACGGAATGCTTGGTGCAGTACCAAGCGGACCCGAAGGCTTCTGCCACGCGTGCTTCTCGGGGCAATACCCAACCCAGCCGCCGAGCGTCGGGCCCATCAGGCTCAAACGCGCGTAGTGGCCCTTACCGCTTCGCGGCGGGAGTTTGAGCTGTGAATAAGTCCGTTTTCTTCTTCGGCAATGGAAAGGCCGAGGCAGGTCGCGATGATCGCGACCTCCTAGGCGGAAAGGGCGCGAATCTGGCCGAGATGACGAATCTCGGCGTGCCTGTCCCCCCCGGCTTCACCATTGCCTGTAGCCTCTGCGACACCTACCTCGCCACGGGCAAGACGGCCGAGGGTCTCAAGCAAGAGGTTGAAGACTCCATCACGCGGCTCGAAGAAGCCGTCGGCCGCAAGCTCGGCGACGTGGCGAACCCGCTGCTGGTATCGGTGCGCTCTGGCGCCCGCGTGTCGATGCCGGGAATGATGGAGACCATCCTCAATCTTGGTCTCAATGACGATACGGTTCGCGGACTAGCGGCCCTGAGCGGTAGCCCGCGCTTCGCGTACGACTCGTATCGCCGCCTGCTTCAGATGTACGGCGATGTCGTGCTCGGCGTACCCTTCGCCGACTTCGAACATCTTCTCGCTGCTAAGCGCCTCACCACCGGTGCCAAGACGGACGCCGAGCTCCCCGCCGAGACACTGATAATCTTGGTGCAGGAGTATCAAGCCCTGATCAAGACCGTCACGGGCAAGCCATTCCCGCACGACCCTCGCGAGCAACTCTGGGGCGCCATTGAAGCCGTGTGGCGCTCATGGACGCTGAAGAAGGCCGTGGACTACCGTCGCGTGAATCACATTGAGGAGGCCCCTGGCACTGCCGTCAACATCGTCTCCATGGTGTTCGGCAACCTTGGCGATGATTCCGGCACGGGTGTTGCGTTCACACGCGATCCGAGCACTGGTGAGAAGCGTTTCTATGGCGAGTTCCTCGTGAATGCGCAGGGTGAGGACGTCGTCGCAGGTATCCGCACGCCTGAGCCGATTAATCAGATGGCCACGCGTTTGCCCCAAGCGTACGAGGACCTCCTTCGTACGCAGGCGTTGCTCGAACGCCATTTCCGCGATATGCAGGATCTGGAGTTCACCGTCGAGCGCGGCAAGCTGTACCTCCTGCAGACTCGCACGGGCAAGCGCACCGCGGCCGCGGCCGTGCGCATCGCGCGCGACCTCGTGCACGAAGGACTCATCTCTAAGCCTGAAGCGCTTCGGCGCGTACCGGCGAAGCAGTTGGACCAATTGTTGCACCCGGTCATTGACCGCGCTTCCAAGCTGCATGCCATTGCGAAAGGACTGCCCGCCAGCCCCGGCGCTGCCAGCGGCATGGTGGTCTTCGATGCTGACGTGGCTGAATCGAGAGGCGCGCGCGGCGAGAGCGTCGTGCTCGTCTGCGACGAAACCACGCCGGAGGATTTTCACGGCATGGTGGCCGCACGGGCGATTCTGACCGCTCGCGGCGGCATGACCTCGCACGCAGCCGTCGTAGCGCG
Source organism: Gemmatimonas sp. (assembly GCA_031414535.1). Classification (GTDB taxonomy): domain Bacteria; phylum Gemmatimonadota; class Gemmatimonadetes; order Gemmatimonadales; family Gemmatimonadaceae; genus Pseudogemmatithrix. The sequence continues at coordinate 106,367 of JANNVQ010000041.1, read as the reverse complement.
TGGCATGGGCAAGTGCGCCGTGGTCGGCTGCGACTCCATCCGCGTGGACGCTGGACATCGTCGGTTCACCGTCGGCGAGATTGAAGTCACGGAAGGCGCCTGGATCACGCTTGATGGTGGTACCGGTGAGGTGTTCCTCGGTGACCTGCCCACCATGCCGAGCGAAGTCATGTCGGTGAATGCCGGCACTCGGAGGCCTGAGGATTCGCCGGTGTATCAGGGCTTCTCCGAATTGCTCGGGTGGGCGGATGACCAGCGCCGTTTACATGTGCGCGCCAACGCCGACACGCCGCACGACGCACGCGTGGCCCGCGGCTTCGGGGCTCAAGGCATTGGTCTCTGCCGCACGGAGCACATGTTCTTCGACGGCGATCGCATCCATTCGATGCGCGAGATGATCGTCTCGCATGACGAGGGTGGCCGACGCCGCGCCTTGGCCAAGCTGCTGCCCATGCAGCGCGTGGACTTCGAGGGCATCTTCGAAGCGATGGACGGCTTCCCGGTGACGATTCGCCTGTTGGATCCGCCGCTACATGAGTTCCTCCCGCACGGCGGCGAAGAGGCCAAGCTTCTCGCGCGCCGCATCGGCGTGACGCGCCGCGAGTTGATGCAACTCGTGGAAGCTCTGCGCGAGACCAACCCCATGCTCGGTCACCGTGGTTGCCGCCTCGGCGTCACCTATCCCGAGATCACGGAGATGCAGGCTCGAGCCATCTTCGAGGCCGCCACGTCCTGTCAGGCGCGCGGCATCACGGTGCTGCCAGAGATCATGATTCCGCTCGTCAGCACGGTTGAAGAGTTTCGTCATCAGAAGAAGATTGTGGACCGCATGGCCGAGCTCGTGCGCGCCGAGAAGGGCGTGGCCGTCGAGTATCTCGTCGGCACGATGATCGAGTTGCCGCGCGCCGCCCTAACCGCTGGGAAGATCGCCCAGGAAGCGGAGTTCTTCTCCTTCGGTACCAATGACCTCACGCAGACGACGCTCGGCCTATCACGCGACGACGCGGGTCGTTTCCTGCCACTCTACGTGGAACGCGGCATCTACCCAGAAGATCCATTCCAGGTGCTTGACGTGGAGGGCGTGGGAAAGCTCATCACGCTGGCCACGACGGATGGGCGCGTGTCGCGTCCGGGCCTAAAGGTTGGCATCTGCGGTGAGCACGGTGGCGAGCCGAAGTCGGTGGCGTTCTGCCACGACACCGGCCTCGACTACGTGAGTTGCTCACCCTTCCGTGTGCCGATCGCGCGGTTGGCCGCGGCGCAGGCAGTGCACGTCTGAGAATGTTCACACACCGCCTCGCAAGGGACTGGCGACGCTGATGAGAGGCGGTGTGCGGCTGGCCATTGTGGTGTTCGTTGTCGCGTGGCTGCCGCTAACCCTGTGGCGCGGTATCGCGATGGGACGCTCGTTCCGCATCGGCGCCGCTGGGCAGGATGCGTCAGGACCGCTGATTGATGCCGTGATTCAGATGGGTTTCGTGATGCTGGCACCAGCGCTCTTCGTCGCATTGCTCGCGTTCGCGCTCTGGTCTTGGCGCGAAGAGCGACGATCAACCTCACGCACGAAGCAGCGCTAGGGACGATACCATTCTTCGCGCAGCAGCCGCGCGTGCAGCATGCTAGCGACTTTGTCCTCGCCGGAAAGACTGGGGTGCACCCCATCGGCGACGTAATCTTCGCGCACGTAGCAGACGCCAGCGCCATTGGTGATGCGCGTCGCGCATTCAGGTGCCCACAGATAAGGTCCCCACGCATAGCCCACGCCGCCAACCATGGGATGATCCTTAAGCCACGTGTTCAGCGCGTGACCCTCCTCGTACGACAGTGGTTCACCACGGGCGACTGATCCCGAGAAGCCGCCGTAGCTCCGTGATGACGTGAAGACGACTTTGGCCGAGGGGAACTCCAGCGGCACTCGCTCCGCGAACAACGAAAGATTGGCCATGAAGCTCGCATAGTCGCTACTCGGACTCGGATACAGGGGCTTCGTAGCGCCTCCATCCAGCGTGAACTGATTCGCGGCCTTGTGATAGAGGACAAGCACCTGATCCTCAGCGACGCCTGCGGCCGCGAGCGCAGTATTCTTGCACGCGTCCCACAGCGTTGCATCGAACACAGTGTCAATCCAACGCTCGATGGCGTGTGACCCGACGGCGCAATTGACCACGCGCACCGCGGAGTTCCGCTGAAGCGCCCACGGACCATTCACCAGTTGACGGAAACGCTCGCACTCCTCGTTGGCATTACTCATCCCGATACACACGACGCCGATGATGCCGCGCACGGGTGCAATGATACGCGTCGGATTCTCGGTCAACGCGAGCGGCAAGCCCTTGTACTGCGAGGGGCGACCCGGAAGGTCCGCCGCGTCAATTGGGGGGAGTGTGCTTGCCCACGGCAAAGGCTGCTCTGTCTCTGCGGCCGAGGTACACGCCACGAGCAGTCCGAGCAAAGACCGCACAGCGCGAATTGCGAACGGAGTCATGTCAGGTCAGACGAACGGCCGAAGCCTCCGTTAGCCACTCTAGAACCCAGCCCTCTTCCAATTCGCGATGGTGCCCTGCACCAGTTCCTTCACGCGCGCAATCACTGCCCGCTGATAGCGCTGCGCCTTGGCGAGATCGAAGTCGGTGGGCCAACCCGTGCCGGGCTGATAGAGCGTGATGCTCGATGGGAACGGCACCGCCGACCATGCTCCCGGCGCGGGATTCGCGGTTGCCATGTCTGCTCCCGTGTAGCGCTCGCGACGCAGCAGCGATGGGTCCGTGGCTTGAATGAATGCGGTCTCGTTCAGTCCGGCGTGCCCGCCTTGATTGCCGAGGATCTCCACGGAAAGATCGGTGGCGAGCGACCACCAGTTCACGACCAGCGTGTTGACGCCTCGTTCAAGCGACACCTCGCGTGCAATGTCGTTGAGAATCGCCGTCTGAGAGCCGCCGTGCCCATTGATGATGATAATGTCGCGGAACTTGTTCTTGGCTAATCCATCGAGCACCGCGTGCACGTAGGCGCGGTACGCCTCCTCGGGGATGTGCAGGGCGCCGGGATACGGGGCCATGTTGCCGGTCACGCCGTACGGGATGTGCGGTGCGATGAGGGCGTCGATGCCCGGCTCGCCGGCAATCGCGCGGGCAATCGCCACGGGCGCTGTGTTGTCGGCGCCGTTGTTGACGACGCCATGTGGCTCGAGCGTGCCCACCGTGAGGATGACTGTCCGGTGCCGGGCCGGGACCATCTCGGCGAACTCCATCCAGTTCAGGTCGTCCATGAGACGCGTGCGGGGAGCCTGCGCACTGAGGGGCAGCGCGGCAAAGGCGAGGGCGAGGGCGAGGGCAAGGAGGCGAGTTGTCATGAGTGGAAATAGATTCATTGCATGACCAACCGCCAGCCCATCTCCGCATCCGACGCCCCCACGGCTATCGGTCCCTACTCGCAAGCCATCTGGAGCGGCCACGAGCTGTTCTGCTCCGGGCAGACGCCCATCGACCCCGCCACCGGGAAGCTCATCGAGGGCGATGTCGGTCAGCAGACCAATCGGGTCTTTGACAATCTCGCCGCCGTCCTCGCCGCCGCCGGGCTCACGCTCGATGACGCCATCAAGTGCAACGTGTACTTGATTGACATGAACGACTTCGGGGCGATGAACGCCGCATACCAGCAGCGTTTCACCGCGCCGTACCCAGCCCGTACCACAGTGGCGGTGGCCGGCCTCCCCTTGGGCGCTCGCGTCGAGATTGAACTCCTCGCACGACGCGCGACCTGAGGCTACAAACTGCGCGTACTCGGCGGCGGCGAGGAGCCTACGACGCCGCCCGTCAGCCGATGCACGATGCCGTAGTAGTTGAGCAGACTGAGTACGAAGACCATGCCGACCACGACCACGATGAATTTCGGCAAGGCGGTGGGGGGCTCTGGATACTTCACCGCGAACGAGCTCTGGGCATTGAGCGGCACCTGGCCCACGGTAGTGAGCTTCGCACCGAATGGTACGTTCATCTTCACGCGCCCATTCACGGCCCATCCGTTCGCATCCAACACCGGCCCAAGATTGCGCTGGCGTAGCTTGAGCCAAGCAATCGCCATGGACGGCAGCGAGACGGCCAATACGAGGCCAGCGAACACCAAACACACTTGCCAGAACGGGAGCTTAAACACCCCCGTCATGTAACCGATAACGGTCGTGAGGAATGCGCCAATGGCACCCACCGCTACACCGAGTGCGGCGACCGTACCCACGTCAATCTTTCTTGGTGGCTCGGCGGGCGGCTTCTGCGTATCCAAGGTGGTCGCGGTCGTCGCGACGCTGGCCACTCGAGCGTCAGACGCGGCTTGCCCAGACGCGGCGCGCTTGGCCACCTGCTCCTCAATCAAACGCACCAGCTTCTTGTACGGGGCCCAGAAGGCCTGCTGGATGCTGATGGGATTCTCAATAATCTTCGTGATTGTGGCGTCCCAGTCCCGACCCTTCCGGTCGTAGTACACACCGTTGCGGCCCACCATCAGGTTGTCGGAGTCACCACCGGTGAAGGACGCGGCCACAGTCAGGCGCTCACCACTGGGACGAGTGCACTCGCAGTAGGCGAGGTAGCACTTGGCGAGCCCCGCGAGCGCCGCGTGCTTGCCTGCGTCGTCAACACGCACCACCAAATCGGCGCGACGCCCATCGAGGTACAGGGTGCCGGCCTGGAACACTGCCTGCCGCTCACGCGAATAGAAATCACGGAATGCCACAAAGTTGTTGAGCAGTATCACGAGGTCGCGCTGATACCTCGCCATCCGCTCGACGTTGTCAATCGCGTTCATGGCCGGCGCTACGGCAGTGTCTTGAGCGACGAGTGAGTCCAATGCGGCGCGGGAGCTGCCAGCGAGAATCTCACGCAACCTCGCAACGCCTAGGGTCTCCACCATCGCACCATGCTTCTCCGATTCCCACTTCGCGTATGCTGAGAACTTTGCCTGGATGCCGCTCCACTCGGCGTCGGTCAGCAGATCGCGGTTCCCAAGCAGGGGCTGAACGACCGTCGAGCGAAACGCCGCCATCGCGGCGGCCCATGAGGGGTTTAACCCTTCAACCAAGGGCAGGGCGCGACCCGCATCCACACGAGCGAGTGGGAAGGCGGCAATCTCCACGTTTGCCGTGGATAAGTCACGTGCCGCGAGCGCTACAAAATCCGCTTCATCACGGTTGAGCGCCGACGTTGCCCGCGCGTCAAACGCCGCTAAGCGGCACCGCGCAAAGAAGTCCTCAATCTTGCCCCGCACCGCCTGCAGGGCCGCAAAGGCTGGCACCGTCGCATCGCCCAGCGGAAGCAGCGTCCCTGCCTCGCTCGCTGATCGATCGTACCACGCGACGTAGGCCTCGCACTCAACGAAGAAGGTAGCCAGTGTCTCTCGTGATACGCCCGGACGCCCAGAGCGATCGATCACCGCACCAATCGTCGCGATGGCCTGCTCGGCCACCAGTCGCACGCTCGCATCGTCAATAATCTCGAGTGCGACGACGCCATCACCATTGAAGCGGCTCTGCGCAAAGACCCGCGCCTTCTCCATCGTGTCCGCGACCGAGATTGTCGCGGCGTCCGCCTTGCCGAGGCTTTTGAGAATCTCACGGGCGGATGCGAGCAGTCGCTGCCCATCCTCCGTCGCATCGTTGATCGAGGCCAACTCTAAGTCGCCGCCGCGATACAGTACCGCGGGGTCCTTGAGCTGCGCACATGCCCACTCGACGGCCGCGAGGACCTCGGGGACTCGGATACGGGCATCACCGTCACCATCCATCATGGCGAGTGTGAGCTCGTCAAACTCTAGGCCTTTTACCGGGCACGCGAGCGCCACCCAGAGCATGGGATCGAGCTGGCGCAGGTTGCGGAGGTCGGCGGCAGTCTCGAGGGCGACTTGGTCAGAGCCGCCGGCGCGGTAGAAGCGCCATGTGTGCGAGGTGGTTGTCATCGCGGGAAATATTGCGCTCGACGGGGCGCCCCGCCACGTTGCGGAGGTGCGTTCCGAACTCGGCATTCGCCCGACCCTGACAGCGTCTGAACGGCGCTCTCCCGCTGAAGTCTTCGTGGCGTTTTTGAGGCTTGGTCTCACGAGCTTCGGAGGCCCCGTCGCGCACATTGGATACTTCCGCGCAGAGTTTGTGGAACGTCGCAGGTGGCTAGGGGAGGCGCAGTTCTCGCAGTTACTCGCCGTTGCCCAGTTTTTGCCCGGGCCCGCGTCGTCACAGGCAGGGTTTTCCATCGGCCTTCACAGTGGCGGTTGGCTCGGGGGCATCGCAGCCTTCGTTGGCTTCACCCTCCCCTCGGCGTTGCTGATGTTCGCCATTGCGGTTGGCGGTGCCTCGCTTGGCGGCGCGTGGTGGGTGGGCACGGTGCACGGCTTGAAGCTCGTCGCCGTTGTCGTGGTCGCCGACGGCGTGTTGAAGATGGCTCGGCAACTCACGCCGGATGCCGCACGAATTACGATTGCGGGAATCAGTGCTGCCATCGTGCTGTGGCGAGGGACTGCAGACTCGCAGATGATTGCGCTCGCTGTGGGCGCGGTGGCCGGCCTCATGCTGCCACGCAGAGCGAGGCCAGACGCCTTGCAGACGCAGGAAGAAGACGATCGCAAGGCGTCTGCTGCGATTCTGCCGAGCGCACTCGCAGGGCTGCTTTTCTTAGCACTTCTCGGCGTCGCGCTGCTCTCGCGCAGTACCGAGGCATCTCTGCCGGCTCTCGCCGCGGCCTTCGTTCGCGCCGGCTCGCTGGTGTTCGGTGGTGGTCATGTCGTCTTGCCGCTACTTCAAGAATCGACAGTGACATCCGGCTGGTTGAGCGCCGATACCTTTCTCAGCGGATACGGTGCCGCGCAGGCGGTGCCGGGACCGATGTTTAGTGTGGCGGCGTACCTTGGAGCCCTCACGCCATGGTCGGCGACGGCGCCCAGCTTGGGAGCGAGTGCCATCGGCGCAGTGGTCGCTCTTCTCGCCATCTTCACACCCGGGTTCCTGCTCGTGGCCGCAGCGCTGCCACTTTGGGGCCGCATCAGCACCCACGCTGCGGCCGCGCACGTGATTCTCGGCGTGAACGCTGCCGTGGTTGGACTTCTCGCCGCCGCTCTGTATAACCCCGTCATCACAAGCGGGGTCACGGGCGTGGCTGATGTGGCGATCCTGTTCGTCGGCTTCGTGTTGCACCGGCGGCTCAAACGGCCGGCGCTTTGGCTTTTGCTATGGTGCGTCAGCAGTGCGCTGCTTCTGCAGGGATCATGAGCACGCGCTTCGTTCACAACGAAGGGGCGGCACCCGAGAAACCGAGTGCCGCCCCTTCCGTCATCCGTCTTCCGTCATCCGTCTTCCGTCATCCGTCATGCCACCCAAGTGGAGGCGGAGGGATTCGAACCCTCGTCTTGCATAAGATCTTCTACAACGTCTACGCGCGTATCCGCTCGATTAGTTTTTCCGAACGCTGGCCGAGCGGCCGCCGTCGTTCGGATGATCCCATCTAGATCTCACTCAGTGGCGGTGGGCACGCCAGCAAGCCAGCCCGGATTTTCGATACATAGGTGTCGCCCCGGGCAGGGCTACCTCCCATGCACTGCTGGGGTAAAGCCTAAGCTTTACGCAGCGAGAGCGAAGTTGTTATTCGCAGTTGTGAATTTCCCGAGTGTTTTACGAGGGACCCGAGTACCTCGGCGCGCAGTCATAGAGCCACCCACACAATCGAAACCAGTCGCCCCCTTACTGCTAGCGGAATATACACACTGGCGGCCGGTTTTGTCCCGGTCTGGGGCTCAGGGGGCCATTATCACCCGATTCCGCCCACCATGCTTGGCCGAATACAGCGCTTGGTCTGCGCGGTCGAAGAGGGCTCCCGCCGCTCCCGAGCGCTCCTGGTACATGGCCACGCCGAAGCTGGCGGTGACGCGCACGGTGCCTGCGTTAGTCCGCACAGACAAGGCCTCGATGGCCTTCCGGCAACGTTCGGCGGCCTCCAGCGCACCCTCCTGATCGGTCTGCGGCAGCAGCATCGCCAACTCCTCGCCGCCCAAACGCGCCACCTTGTCGGTGGTGCGTGCCATGGCAGACAGTGTCGCGCCGATGGCCTTCAGGACTTGGTCACCAGCGTCGTGTCCATAGGTGTCGTTCACTTGCTTGAAGTGATCAACATCCACAATCACCAGCGCTGCCTCACGGCCGTAGCGGTCCGTCTCTGAAATCATGCGCGCAAATTCTTCCTCGAACGCTCGGCGATTCGGCAGGCCCGTGAGTTGATCGGTCTTCGCGCTGAGGGTGGCATCCTGCCAAGCCCAAGCCGTATCGAGTGCACCAGCCGCAATGGTTGCGAGATCGTTGGCGGCGTGTGAATCGGTGAGAGAGAATCCCTTGCGTTGCTCACGGCCAAGCACCAGCACGCCAATACTGGGCTCCGATTCCGAGCGGCGAACAGGAATGGCAATCAGGGAGCCCGTCCCTGCGGGAAGCGGCGTGGCATCGAGGAGAGCCTCGCCTGAACTGACGAGGACCCGCGCATCCGTGAACACGCGATGCTTACCGGAATAGAAGACTTCACCCACCAGCGTATCGCGGTGCGCTGTCAGCCGCTCACGAAAAGCACCTGGCACGCCGTCGCTCACACGAACAATCGCCGGGAGTTCTCGCTCACGATTGCCGCGCACGAGGAATACCCAGTCGGCGCCGGTGACACGGCCGGCATCGCGCACGATGACTTCCTCAAGCGCGATGGGATCTCTGCTACCCTGCAGCGTGATGGCCGTGCGAATCATCGCGCGGAGGCGCTTTGTGCGCATCGCGAGGAGTGCGCGGGCGCGCACCAGCTCGTGCCGCATGGCCACCTCAGGCGCGAATCGCTGCAGACGCTCAGCGAGTTCCAGCTTTGAAGACGTGGGATCCTCGCGGAAGTGTACGGACAGAACGCCGGCCCCTCCATTTACCTGCAGGCCTGCGCATAGTAGCCGAAGACCGGCGCCACCCTGATTGGACGTCGTGCGTTGCTCCGATGCAGCGAGTTCCAACAGCAAACGCTCGCCCTCGGTGAGCACCGGAGGTTCGTTGCCGCGAGACCACGCACTAGCCACCAAGCGACCGGTTTCGCTCTCGTGCGGCTCCCAGAGCACGGCCTCCTGCGCACCCAGATAGTCAGTCAGGAGGCCAAGGATCCGAACCAGCAGAATGCGATCATCGCGTTCCGCCTCCTCGGGAATCGGCAACTCGTCAGAGCGAAACGCATCGAACAGGGTTCGGGAGTCCACGGCGCGCTCGCCGCTTGTGCGGCTCATCGGACGTGCTCCACCCTGTTCGGCTGCGTTTACCTCAGTGGACGCAGGAGCCTGCGCGTGCTCGAGGCGCGAACGCCACCACCACACCCCCACAACCGCCATCGCGATGACGAGGGCCCAAGCCATGGCGTTATACGCCGAGAATGCGTGAAGCAGCCACGGCAGCACCGAACCCGTTGTCAATGTTGCACACGGTGACCCCGGCCGCACAGGAATTCAGCATCGTGAGCAGGGGGGCTAGGCCATTGAAGGCCGCGCCGTAGCCCACACTCGTAGGCACGGCAATCACCGGCACCCGGACGAGTCCGCCGACGACCGAGGGCAGTGCGCCGTCCATTCCCGCGACGACGATGATGACCTTCGCGCCCTCGAGCGTCTCGCGCTTGCTGAGTATGCGGTGAATGCCCGCGACACCCACATCCGTCACGCGGGTTACCGCGTGGCCGAATGCGTCGAGCGTCACCGCAGCTTCTTCGGCCACGGGAAGATCACTGGTACCAGCCGTGACTACGGCGACCAACCCGGAACTTGTCGCACGCGAGGCCCCTCGCAGCAGCGCGGTGCGCGCCACGCGGTTCAACTCCGCAGTAGGCCAGCGTACCGCAATGGCGAGGAGGGCCTCTTCGTCCACGCGTGTCACGAGGAAGCCATCGCCGTGCGCTTCCAATCGCTCGCAAATTCCCACGATTTGCTCGGGACGCTTCCCTTGCCCAAACACGACTTCGGGAAATCCCTGCCGCAGCGCACGATGCCGATCGACAGTTGCATATTCCAACTCGTCTACGGGCGCAGCATCCAATTGCGACAGGGCAGATTCAACGGCAAGCCGGCCGTCGGCGACTTCGCGTAACAAAGCCTGCACGCGATCCCGTCTCATGCCGCTTCGGCCGGGCGCGCCCAATCGCTCGCGAGGTACTCGGTGAAAATTCCTTCCACTTCGTCAAAGCTATTCACCGCATGCAGCTTCTTGCGCAGGTCTGAGGAGTTCGGGAGGCCCTTCACGTACCAGCCAAGGTGTTTACGAAACTCAAGCGCGGCACCGATAGGATCTGCCTCGTAACTCTGCACCATGCGAGCGTGGTCCAAGGCGATGCGGAAGCGCTCCTCCACACCCGGGGTCTCTGGCATCGGCAGGCCATCTAGTAGCGCGCGCGTCTGCTTGAAGATCCATGGCTGGCCAAACGAGCCGCGCGCAATCATCACAGCGTCGCAGCCCGTCTCGCGGTACATGCGATGCGCGTCCTCGGCAGTTTTGATGTCCCCGTTCCCAATCACCGGAATCTCCACGGCCTCCTTCACCATCGCAATCTCCTCCCATCGCGCGGCGCCGGTATACATCTGCGTGCGCGTGCGCGGGTGCAGCGCAATGGCACGAACGCCAGCCTCTTGGCACTTGAGCGCAATCTTCACAGGATCGCGCATCTCCTCGCTCCATCCGCTGCGAATCTTGCAGGTCACAGGCAGGTGCGTACCGCTGATGACGCTGCGAATCACGGTCTGCACGAGGTCGAGGTCGCGCAGGCAACCTGAGCCACCGTTGCGCTTGACCACCTTCTTCACCGGACAGCCGAAGTTGATGTCGATGTAGTCGGGCTGGAACACATCGGTCACCAACGCGGCCGCCTCGCGCATTGCATCCGGCTCGGCGCCAAAGATCTGCACCCCGATTGGGTGCTCGTCTTGCGAGAAGCGCAGCTTAGCGATCGTCGCTTCATTTTCGCGCCGGATGCCCTCGGCGGACAGAAACTCCGTCACCACGACATCCGCGCCCCAGGCTCGGCACAGGCGCCGGAATGGGGATTCCGAGACGCCTGCCATCGGGGCCAGGAAAATGGGGACGGGGGACGAGCCGGACGGGTATGGGAAGCGCATCACGGGAAAGCTACGAGGCTGTCCAAACGCTTGCAATACAACCATTTGACCTACTTCACCGGGTCGGTTAGACTTGGCTCATGGAACTCCGGGAATTCTTTGCCGAGGACGCGATCCAGCTAGACCTCGCGGGCACCTCGAAGGACGACATCCTCAAGGAGCTCATCTCGCTCCTTCGCCTCGACGAAAAGGACGAGGCCACGCTCTTCAAGATGCTCAAGCGCCGAGAAAACCTCGGGAGCACGGGCATGGGTCGTGGCATCGCAATCCCACACTGCCGCTCCATGGTCGTGAGCAGGCTTCGCGTCGCCTTTGGGCGCAAGAAGGCTGGCGTGGACTTCAGGGCGCTCGACGACAAGCCGGTGCATTTCTTCTTTCTGATTGTGGCGCCGCCGCTTGAGGTGTCCAATCAATACCTCCCGGTGCTCGGCAAGATTGCCCAGTTCTCAAAGGAGGGCGACGTGCCGGACAAGCTGATGTCCATCACGGACCCCAAGGAGTTCATGGAGCTGATTGGGGCGAAGGGGCTTTAACGGCGGTTCACCACAGAGGCACAGAGGCTCAGAGACTGCCACGGCAGCAACTCTTCCCTGGGGGGCTCGCACCGATTCTTCGGTACGAGCCCCCAGAGCTTTCCTCACGCTGTCTCCGTGTCTCCGTGCCTCCGTGGTTAATGCAGTTCCGGATTCCGATCGCGCGTGCCACAATTCGGTATGGCCAACCCACTGACAATCGCCAAGAACGCGAGCACCGAACTCGCGATGCTCCCTGCCCTCGCCAACCGCCACGGCTGCATCACGGGCGCCACCGGCACCGGCAAGACGATTTCGCTTCAGGTCCTCACGGAGCACTTCTCTCGCATTGGCGTGCCCGTGTTCCTCGCCGACGTGAAGGGCGACCTCGGCGGCATTGCACACGCCGGCCAGATGAGCCCCAAGTTGCAGGAACGCCTCGCCAAGCTCGGACTCCCTGAGCCAGCATTTGGTGCCTGCCCCGTCACATGCTGGGATGTGTTCGGGAAGCAGGGCCACCCGGTGCGCGCGACCATCTCCGACATGGGGCCCCTCCTCCTCTCTCGGCTGCTCAACCTGAACGACACGCAGGAAGGAGTGCTGGCCATCTGCTTCCAGGTGGCAGACGACAACGGCTTGCTGCTGCTGGACTTGAAGGATTTACGCTCCATGTTGCAGTTCGTGGGCGACAACGCAGCGGAGTTTAAGACGCAGTACGGGAACGTGTCCGCTGCCAGCATCGGCGCCATCCAGCGTGGACTGTTGCAACTTGAGCAGCAAGGTGCCGAGTCATTCTTTGGTGAGCCCATGCTCAACATCGATGACCTGATGCAGACCGTGGACGGCAAGGGCGTGGTGAATATTCTCGCGGCCGACCAATTGATGCATAACCCGCGCCTCTACGCCTGCACGCTGCTCTGGCTCCTGAGCGAGTTGTACGAGAACCTGCCCGAAGTTGGTGATCTCGAGAAGCCGAAGCTGGTGTTTTTCTTTGACGAAGCGCACTTGCTGTTTGCCGACGCTCCAGCGGCACTGCTCGAAAAGGTGGAGCTCGTCGTGCGCCTTATCCGCTCCAAAGGCGTGGGCGTGTACTTCGTGACACAGAATCCGATGGACATCCCCGAGAAGGTGTTGGGGCAGCTCGGCAATCGCATTCAACACGCCTTACGCGCATTCACGCCGCGTGATCAAAAGGCCGTGCGCGCTACGGCAGAGACCATGCGGCCCAACCCCTCGCTCAACATCGAACAGGCCATCCTCGAACTCTCCGTGGGCGAAGCGTTGGTATCTCTGCTCGATGCCAAAGGCACGCCCGGCATCACCGAACGCGTGTGGATGATGGCACCGGGGAGCCGCATCGGTCCGATGTCCGCCGAGGAGCGCGCTGGCGTACTCGCGCAGTCCGTGGTCGCAGAAGTGTACGAGAAGCAGGTGGACCGGGACTCGGCGTTTGAGATGCTGAAGGCTCGCGCCGAGAGTGCGCCGGCTAACGGCGGTGCTGGGGGCGGTGCGAGCAATCCGACCGCAAGCGGTGGTGGGAATGCTGCGGCGACTGCAGCCGGAGGAATCGCCGGAGCACTCGGCGGGCTGCTGTTCGGAAGTACGGGGCCCCGCGGCGGTAAGCGCGATGGTCTCGTAGACATCATGGCCAAGAGCGCGGCACGTTCTACGGGCACTGCCATCTCGCGCTCCATCCTGCGCGGAGTACTCGGCGGGCTCCTTGGCGGCAGCCGGCGACGCTAGTGCGCGTCAACCATGACGCGTGCGATATCCCTGCCGAGCTTGAGCCTCACGCGGTGAAGCTGTAGTACCGCCGCCGCCGCGAGACCTGCCGTGAGTCCCCACCACAGGCCAGCCGCACCCTGCTTGAACGTAAAGGCAATCAGCGCGCCCAGCGGTATGCCGACGGCCCAGAAGCTCAGCGCGTGCAAGATAGCCGGCACCCGCGTGTCACCAGCGCCGCGCAGGATGCTTGAGCAAATGACCTGTGTTCCGTCAAAGACTTGGAACACCGCCGCAATCGGAATGAGTGTTGCGGCTAAGGCAAAGGTCGTCGCGTCTCGCGTGTAGGCGCTTGCAAGCGCTTCTGGAATAATAGCGAAGAGCAAGGCACAGCCCGCCATGAAGCCTACGCCGACTACCAGTGCAGCCACCGCATCGCGACGCGAGGCGGCCACGTCACCACGGCCAATGGCGTGACCCACCATCACCGCAGCGGCGGCGGCCACCCCCATCGGCACCATGAAGGTCATGGACGCGAGGCTTAGAGCAATCTCGTGCCCAGCGAGCACCGACGTCCCCATCCACCCCGTCATCACAGTGGTCAAGCCAAAGGCTCCCGCCTCGGCGAAGAATTGCATGCCCACAGGAAAGCCAAGGCGGAACATCCGCATGAGCGGCGCGAGCGCCAAGCTTTCACGATGCCACCGTGTGAGATAGGGCTTAACGGTGGGCCACGCCGCTGCCAAGACGACGAGCGCCATCACCCATCGTGAAACACTCGTCGCAATGGACGAGCCGACCACCCCTCGCGCCGTAAATCCCAGATTGCCGTAAATCAGCACCCAGTTGAGAAACCCATTTACAAGGTTTCCCACGATCGCGCCGACGACTACGGGGCCTACCCGATGGAAAGCCTGCAGCGTCTGGCGGAGCATGTTGAAGGCAAAGAACGGCAGCATTCCGGGAATGCTCCAGAGCACATAGGCCGCCGCGAGCGGCACGACTTCCTCCGGTTGCCGCAACAACTCCAGCAACGGCCGCGCGGGCAGGAAGAGCAGCGACACGATCACCGCGATGATAGCCGTCATCACGACGCCCCGCTGTATGCCACGCGCAATCTGTGCCTCATCTTTGGCGCCCACGCCTTGGGCAATGACGGGATCCAACGCCATCAAAATGCCGATGCCAATGATGGACACGACCCAGAAATAGAAATTGCCGAGTCCACCAGCGGCGAGCGCCGCCGAGGAGACGCGCCCGAGCATGATGGCGTCCACGAGACCCATGCTCTGCATGCCGAGGTTCACGAGCACGATCGGGGTGGCCAGGCGGGCCATTTCAATCAACTCAGACTTCGTGGGGCGGAGTGTGGCGAGGTTCACTTGGGGACGGGACGGATGACGGAAGACGGAAGCTAACGGCGTTCACCTCGAAGGCACGAAGGGCTCAGTGCATATACTCGGCCCCGCGACACCACAAGAAGAAGGGCCTCTTGGGAGCGCGGGGCCGAAAGATTGTCACGGCTCCCTTCTTGCCTTCGTGGTGAAGCAGTTCCGGCTTCAGCCTACTCCCACTCAATCGTCGCGGGCGGCTTCGAGCTGATGTCGTACACCACGCGATTAATCCCCTTCACTTCCCGAATGATGCGGTTGGAGATACGCGCGAGTACATCGTACGGAAACGGATACCAATCGGCGGTCATACCATCCGTGGACGTCACCGCGCGCAGCGCAATCACATGCTCATAGGTGCGACCGTCGCCCATCACGCCGACGCTCCGCACCGGCAGAAACACCGCGAATGCTTGCCAAATCTCATTGTAGAGGCCCGCAGCACGAATCTCTTCGAGGTAGATGGCATCGGCCCGTCGCAGGGTATCGACGTTGACTGGGTCCACGGCGCCGAGCACACGAATCGCCAAGCCGGGGCCCGGGAACGGATGACGGCCCACCATCTCCTCAGGCAGCCCGAGTTCGCGTCCCACATTGCGCACTTCGTCCTTGAACAGCTCGCGCAGCGGCTCAATGAGCTTGAACATCATATCCGGCTTCAGCCCGCCCACATTGTGATGCGTCTTAATCGTCGCGCTGGGGCCGCCCTTCGCACTCACGGACTCAATCACGTCCGGATACAGCGTGCCCTGCACGAGATACTTGGCGTCCTTCCCTTCCTTGGCCGACGCATCCTCAAACACATCAATGAAGGTGTGCCCAATCGCCTTGCGCTTCTTCTCAGGGTCGTCGAGTCCTGAGAGCGCATTCAAGAAGCGATCCTCGGCGCGCACCGTCACCAGTTTGATGCCAAGGTGCTGGCCCATCGTGCGCTCCACTTGCTCGCGCTCGTGCAGGCGCAGCAAGCCCGTGTCCACGAAAATGCACGTGAGCTGATCGCCAATCGCGCGGTGCACGAGGGCAGCCGCTACCGATGAGTCCACACCGCCAGACAGGCCGCAGATGACCTGCGCATCACCGACGAGAGCCTTGATTCGCGCCACTTCCTGCTCGATGAAGTGCCCGGGCGTCCAATCGGGCTTCGCCCCGGCGATGCCAAACAGGAAGTTCTGGATGATCTCCGCGCCACGAACAGAGTGCGCCACCTCGGCGTGAAACTGCACAGCGTGAATCGGCTTCGTCTCGTGACGGAATGCCACCACCGGATTGCCATCGCTGGAGGCCGTGAGGACGTAGCCTTTGGGCACCACTTCCACATGGTCACCGTGGCTCATCCAGACAATCGAACGCTCGTGCTTGTCGAAGCCCGCGAACAATCCGCCCGTCTCCTTCACCTCAATCTCGGCGCGGCCATACTCGCGATGCCCGCCGCCCTTCACTTGTCCACCAGAGACGTGGGCAATCCACTGCATGCCATAGCACACCCCCAACACCGGAGCGAGGTCGAGAATGGCTGGGTCGAAGTTCGGTGCCCCATCGTCCGTCACGGAGCTTGGGCCGCCCGAGAGGATGATGGCCGTAGGCTTCCACTCACGAATCCACTCGATGGAACGCGTGGGCGGATGAATCTCCGAGAACACCCGCGCCTCGCGGACGCGTCGAGCAATGAGCTGCGTGAATTGTGAACCGCAATCGAGAATCAGGATCCGCGAACCGAGATGATTCACTTCGTCCACTCCGGGCCATCAAGCTTGACGAACTCGACCTGCTTGGTATCAATGTCGAGAATCGCCGCCGACGGTGCGCCGTAAAGCCAGCCGCAAGCCTCGCCCGGGTTCACAATCAGGGTGTCATTGCGCGTCTTCATTTCCTGCAGGTGGGTGTGCCCGTGCACCACAATCCGATGCGCGAGGACAGAGCGCTCCACCACTTCGCCGATGTCATGCACAATGAGAATCTTGCTCTCCAGCATGGTCATGCCGTGCGGAGACTCAAAGAGTTCCTGCCCCACGCCCTGAGCCGCGGCGGACATCAGCCCCTCATGGTCACCATCATTGCGGCCAAATACACCGGCCATTGCAATGTTGTGATCTTGAAAGGGCTTCAGCGAAAAGGGAGAGCAAAAGTCCCCTGCGTGCAATACGAAGTTCACGCCACGCGCCAGCATCTCGCGCAGCAAGGCATCAATCGCCGGGACTCGGTCGTGCGTGTCCGACATCAATCCAATACGCATCAGCACTCCTGCCAGTCGGGGGAAACCACATCCTGCCGCACGAGATCCGTGTAGTCCTCAGGCGCTGTCACTACGGCCCAGCGATTGCCATCGACCATCACTTCCGCCGCGAACCCGCGTGCATTGTACCGCGAGGCCATAGCCGAACCATACGCGCCAACCGTGTGCACCGCGAGTAAGTCTCCCGGCTGCACGTCGGCGAGCGTGCGTGCCACCGCAATGAAATCCCCGCTCTCGCACACCGGCCCCACCACGTCAGCTGTAATGTGGCCGGCAACCTGGCCCACCGGCTCCACGTGATGATACGCGTCATAGTGCGAGGGGCGAATCAACTCCGTCATGCCGGCATCGCAGATGACAAAGTTCGTGCCTCCATTGTGCTTGCGGTACAGAACCTCGGTGACAAGCACGGCAGAGGCGCCAATCAAATAGCGACCGTGCTCTACCAAGAGCTCCACATCACCGAGCGATTCGGCGGCGGCACGCATCACGGCACCATATGCCGCGAGGTCAGGCTCGCCTTCAGTGGGCGCATAGGGGACCGGCAGCCCACCACCAAGGTCTAAATAGCGAATCGTCGCGCCTTCATTGCGCAGCGTCTTGGAGAGCGCCACCAGCTTCTCGGCCCCGTCGCGGTACGCCGCATACGAGTACAGTTGCGAGCCGACGTGCATCTGCAGGCCCACAAGAGAAACGCTCGGCAGAGTCATCGCCAAACGGGCCACGCGCAGGGCATCGTCCAGCGGCACGCCGAACTTGTGCTCCTTGTCGCCGGTCGCGATGTACTCGTGGGCCGTCTCGACCTCAACTTCCGGATTCACGCGAATCCCCACGCGCGCCGGCTGTTTGAGCTCCACTGCCCACTCGGAGACGAGCCGCAGCTCGGCTTCGCTCTCCACGTTGATGAGCTTCACGCCCACTCCCACCGCTTCGGCGATTTCGCGTATGGTCTTACCCACCCCGCCGAAGATGATGTCGGTTTCCGGACGGAATCCGGCGCGAATGGACTTGAACAGTTCGCCCCCGCTCACCACATCTACCGCCACGCCGCAATCGCGCAACTCACGCAGCACAGCACCACTTGAGTTGGCTTTTGCCGCATAGTGCACGCGGTGCGGAATACCCTCGAGCGCCACCTCGAGGCGTCGCACGCGCTCACGAATGGTGGCCGCGCTATACACGTACGCCGGCGTGCCCACTGCCTCGGCAATACGCTTGAGCGGCACGTCCTCAGCGTACAGCTCGCCGTCGTGGCGCGCGAAGCCCTCAACCATCAGTACGCCTTGGCCCACACAACCTCATGCTTGGCCGGCTCGCCCGTGACAAGACAGGTGGCCTGCCCGCCCGGCGTGCGGAACTCCGGATCAGGAATGCAGCGGATAGTGGCCTTTGTCTCTTCCTTCACCTTGGCCTCAATGGCCGGATCGCCGTTCCACCCGGCGTACACGAAGCCGCCCGGACCTTCAATAATCTGCTTGAATTCGTCGTAGCTCTTCACCGAACGATGCGAATTGGCTTCGCGACGCGCCTTGGCGGCGGCAAGCAGATCGTTCTGCATCGTCTCCAGCAGGGCCGCAACGCTTGCCGGCAATCCTGCCATCGGGAGGGCGGCCTTCGCGCGCGTGTCTCGACGCGCCGAGAATACGGACTGTTTTTCTAAATCCTTCGGCCCAATCTCTAGACGCAACGGGACGCCGCGTAATTCCCATTCGTAGTACTTGGCGCCAGGCTTTACGCCGTCGCGGTCGTCAACCTTCACGCGCAGCGTGTCGCTGGCGCCGCGCCCAGTCCACGCCGTGAGTTCGTCCTTCACCGTGTGCGCGGCTTCCACCATCCGCGTGCGCTCCTCGTCCGTCTTGTAGACAGGAACAATCACGACTTCGATTGGCGCCAGGCGTGGTGGCGTCACGAGCCCGTTATCGTCCGAGTGCGTCATCACCAAGCCGCCGACCATACGTGTGGATACACCCCAAGACGTGTTCCATGCAAAGGCCATCTCGCCGTTCTGGTCCTGAAACTTGAGCTCGAAGGCCTTCGCGAAATTCTGCCCCAGGTTGTGCGAGGTGCCCGCCTGCAGCGCCTTGTTGTCCTGCATCATCGCTTCGCACGAATACGTGCGCAGCGCACCGGCAAACTTTTCGCTCTCGGTCTTCTGCCCGGTCACCACCGGCATCGCGATCCAGCCTTCCATAAATTCGCGGTACACGCCCAGCATCTTGCGCGCCTCTTCCTCAGCCTCATCATGCGTGGCGTGCGCGGTGTGGCCCTCCTGCCAGAGAAACTCCAGCGTCCGCAGGAACAAGCGCGTGCGCATTTCCCAGCGCACCACATTCGCCCACTGATTCATCAGGATGGGCAGGTCGCGATAGCTCTGCGTCCACTTCGCGAACATGTGGTAGATGATGGTCTCGGAAGTGGGCCGCACGACCAGCGGCTCCTCGAGCAGCTTGCCACCGCCGTGCGTAACCACCGCCGTTTCAGGCGCGAAGCCCTCCACGTGCTGCGCTTCCTTGCTCAGGAAGCTCTGCGGGATGAAGAGAGGGAAGTAGGCGTTCACATGCCCCGTCGCCTTGAACATGTCATCGAGCGCGCGCTGCATACGCTCCCAGATGCCGTAGCCGTTGGGGCGAATGACCATTGAGCCCTTCACGGGCGAATAGTCAGCTAGCTCAGCCCTAAGGACGAGTTCGTTGTACCAGTCGGAGAAGTTCTCCGCTCGCGTCGGAAGCTTCTTATCGTCAGCCATCAGTCATCCTAGCGTCCACGCTGCGTCTGCAGCCAAAGCCGCAGCGCCTGCATCGCCTGTGCGTCGCCCGAAAGCGCCGCCAGAGCGTCCACCGCGTGCGTCGCGGCCCCCGTCATCTTGCCGAGAAGGCTCATGGCCTCCACGGCTCCATCCTCGCGGAAGTAAATCACCGCGCTTGATCCCGCCTTGCGCGCGCCGTCCACCTGATTGCGCGTCGCCTGAGACTTGTAGCGCTCCTCGTTGAGTCCATGCGCCACCGAGAAGCCCGCATCGCGCAACGTGCGCGCAAGCTTGAGCACATCACCATAGGGTCGGTTGATTGCACCATTGCCAGCGACAATGGTGAAATCCACGGCGTCTTGCTGCGGCTCGGGCCACAGGCCGCGTTCCGTGAGCAACTCGCCAAGCACCACATCGCCCATGCCGAATCCGAGCGCCGGCATATCCGCGCCACCGATGGCCTTGAGCAGATCGTCATAGCGACCACCACCGCAGATGGCGCGCAGTTCACCCTTGGCGTCGAACAGTTCGAACACGACGCCCGTGTAGTACGCGAGCCCGCGCACAATCGAGAGGTCGAGCGTGACCCAAGGGCCAATGCCCAGTGACGCACAGTGCTCGAGATACTTCGCAAAGCGCGCGATGGATTCCTTGGCGGCAGCCACCTCCCCAAACTCGCGCTGCAAATCGGCGAACGTCGTTCCGGAGGCAAGGCCAAGAACGCGCTCGATCGTCGGCGCCTCGAGGCCCGCGGCCGAGAGCTTCTGCGTGCTCACCTCGCGCGGCTGACGCGCAATCTTGTCGAATACGCTAAAGACCGTTGGGCGCTGCTCGGCGCTCACGCCAAGCGCCTCAAGCACACCACTCAGCAGGCGACGGTCACTCACGCGCGCCCGCACATCCTCATGCGTGAGCCCGAGCTCCCGCATGATGTCCACAGCTACACAGAGCAGTTCAGCATCGGCGACTTCGCTCGCCTCGCCGACGATGTCCACGTTCAGCTGATAGTGCTCGCGCAAACGTCCGCGCTGGGCCCGCTCGTAGCGGAAGAGCTGCGGCACGGAGAACCAACGTACGGGCTTCCGAATCGCGCTTGCCTTTGCGCCAACCATGCGCGCAAACGTCGGCGTCATCTCGGGGCGCAACGACACCTCGCGGCCACCCTTATCCGTGAAGTTGTAGAGTTGACCGACAATTTCGTCACCCGACTTCTTGGTGTACAGATCGAGCGGCTCTAGGGGCGGCCCATCGTACTCGACGAAGGCGTACCTGCGCGCCACGTTCCGCCAAGCGCCAAAGATGTGGGCGCGGCGGGAAAGCTCCTCAGGGTAGAAATCGCGGAAACCTGGTAATGCAGCGCTTGCCATCCAGCAATTTACGCGGTCGTCGGAGACACCTGCAACCGCGCCATCGCGTCGCCGACAGTGTGAAAACTCCCCGTCACCAGCACCGTGGCACCACGCTCCGGCGCAACCGCCAGCGCTCGATCAAAATCCGGCTGCAATTCGGCGCTCCAGCCTCTCGATTTCACGTACGCGAGCACCTCAGCGCTGTCCCAAGAACGGCTGGATGGAGCGGTAGGCGCGTCGGTGAGGACGAAGTGGTCCACCTCCCCGCTCAGTGCCGAAAGCATGCCCCGCCAGTCCTTGTCACCAAGCACGCTCATGAGGGCCACCACCGGGCGCGCCACGGCCATGCCACGCAGGGTCAGGGCCGTCACGGCGGACCCGTCGGGGTTGTGGGCCACGTCAAAAATCCACGCGCCGTGCCGCGAGAAACGACCAGGCAAGCGCACCGAGCGAAAGGCCAGCACATCCTCGGCGCTGGGTCGCCAGAGTTCGGGAGGTAAGGAGTCAAGCATGGTCAGCGCCGTGAGCGCGTTCTGGGCCTGGTGGCGGCCCGCTAAGCCCGTCGAGACCTCAAGCCTGCCCTTGGGCCGCACCCACGTGAAGCGCGTCCCCGCCGCACTCACCGCCACTTCCTCGGCCCGGCCTTCGTCGGCCACCACACGCGTGGGCGAGGCACCGCGCCGTACCGCCTCGGAGAGAAGAATGCTGCGGATACTCAAATCGGGCTCGCCAATCACCGCGGGCGCCCCAGCCTTAAAAATGCCCGCCTTCTCGGGAGCAATCGCCTCGCGCGTGGTCCCTAACCACTCCGTGTGGTCCACCCCAATGCCCGAAACCCCGGCTACCAACGGATGGACTACGTTCGTGGCGTCCAAACGCCCGCCCAGTCCAGTCTCGATCACCGCCACATCCACACCGGCGTCGCGAAAGAGCTGAAAACCCATGGCCGTGGTGGCTTCAAAAAACGTGGCGCCGTGGCGTTCTACAGCGGGCGTCCAGCGCTCCAGCCAAGCGGCGATGGTCTCATCCGCAAGCGGATGGCCGTCCACCACGAAGCGCTCACTGAAGTTCACCAGGTGCGGCGAGGTGTACTTACCGACCTTTAAGCCACGCGCGCGGAGAGCCCCCTCAAGCAGCGCACAGACCGAACCCTTCCCGTTGGTGCCTGCCACGTGCAGCACCTGAAGGTCACGATGTGGGTCGCCCATTTCGGCCAAGAAGCCGGTGACTCGTTCGAGCCCCAGCTTCCATTGCCCCGTCGTGCGCGCAAACAGCGCATCGAGCGCCGCGCGGTACGCACCGTCTCTCAGGCGGACGTCCACCCTGTCGCGGCGGGCTTGCCACTCATATGGCGCAGCAACGTCCCGACGACGCGCTTCAACTGGTGGCGATGCACCACCTGATCCACCATGCCGTGGGTCAAGAGGAACTCCGCCGTTTGGAAGCCCTCGGGCAAATCTTGCCCGAGCGTCTGCTTAATCACGCGAGGGCCGGCAAAGCCAATCACGGCGCCGGGTTCGGCGATGATGGCGTCGCCCAGCATGGCGTAGCTCGCGCTCACGCCGCCAGTGGTCGGATTCGTCAGGATGCTGACGTACGGGATACGACGTTCGGCCAACTGGGCAAGCATCGCGGAGGTCTTGGCCATCTGCATCAGCGAGAGCACGCCTTCCTGCATGCGCGCGCCGCCCGATGCCGAAATCAAAATCAGCGGCCACTTCTTCTCGAGGGAGCGTTGACCGAGGCGCGCAATCTTCTCGCCCACCACGGAGCCCATCGAGCCACCCATGAACGCGAAGTCCATCACGCCCAAGTGCACGGGCATAGTGTCCATGGTCCCGCCCACGGTGAGGATCGCGTCGTGCTCACCAGCCTTGTCGAGCGCCTTCTTGAGGCGGCCCTTGTACTCCGGAAACTCCAGCGGATCCACGCTCGCCAGTTCCACGTCCTTTTCGTCGAGCGTGCCCTCGTCGAGGAGCAACGCGGCGTACTCGTGGGCCCGGATGCGCCGATGATGGTCACAGCTCGGGCAAACGTTGTGATTGCGTGCGAACTTCTCGCGAATATCGGTATGCCCACAACTCTCGCACTTTTCCCACGCGTCCGGAGGAATCTCCAGGCGCGTGACGCGGGGCGGACGGGGCTTCTTATCCTTGCGGAACCAGGCCATACGGGAAAATTGGCTCGCCGTGACCTAAATCACTAGTCCGTCGGCCTTTCCGCGGCCTTCCGCCGACACGAGCGCCAGGATGCCGATGCTGAGCCAGCAGGTCAGCATGAAGGAGCCGCCGTAGGAGAAGAACGGCAGCGGGATGCCCGTGATGGGCATCAGCCCGATGGTCATTCCCACGTTCACCAAGATGTGGGTGAAGAAGGCTGCGGTCAGCCCGAAGGCGACCAACGAGGCGAAAGGGTTCCCCGAGCGGGCCGCAATGCGCGTGGTTCGTAGGAGAAGGACGCAGAAAAGCACGAGAATAACCGCCACACCCACGAACCCGAACTCCTCGCCGACCACCGCGAAGATGAAGTCCGTTTCCTGCTCGGGAAGGAAAGCGAGCCGTTTCTGTGAGCCAATCGTGAATCCCTTTCCGAAAAACCCACCCGACCCAATGGCCACCTGCGATTGAATCAGATGGTAGCCCGAGTTTCGCGGGTCGGCCGAGGGATCGAGAAACACGAGCAGGCGGCGCTGCTGATAGGGATTGAGCTTGTCCCAAAGGATTGGCGCGACTACGCCCATCGCGACATTGGCGAGGATGAGGGCCGCGCTCTCAATCCACGCCGGGCGCTTCCACGCGAGCAGCGCGCAGAGGAGGATGAACCACGCGCCCCACACGCCGGGACCAAAGGCCAATACCAGGGAAATGCCCGGACTCGCGGCCATCACGAGCAGCGGCCACTGCACACCGCTCCAAAACAGCATCGCGAAGAAGATGCCGATGAACACGAGGCCTGTGCCCAAGTCTGGCTGCGCCATAATCAGCAGCCACGGAATGCCCGCCACGAGTGCCGGACGCCAGAGATCCATCAGACCCTTCGCCGACTCACGCTCGGACGAAAGTACGCGCGCGAGCATCAGCACCACCGCAATCTTTGCCAGCTCGGAAGGCTGTCCGAGGCGCACACCACCAATCGCCAACCAACTCTTGGTACTTGCCGCGGTGCCCGCACCTTCACCGATGAAGAGGAGCAGAAACAGGAGGAAGGTCGCGCCCAAGTACACCGGCAAGGACGCCCACTCCAGGAACCGCACCGAGATTCGCGTCACCGTGAAGGCCGCGCCCACTCCCAGCACCGCCCACACCAGCTGCGTCTTCCACAAATTGACTACGAAGTTCGGCACGTCCGTCTGGCCTGCTGAATACACCATCAGCGCGCCAATGCCCGTGAGCGTCAGCGCGAGCGCGACGAGCGGCCATTCCGTGGGAACCACCCGCTGACTCACGGCTCCTCCGTGCTGACTTGGAAGCTGGTGGGCTGTTTGAGGTAGTGCTCGAAGATGCGCGACGCCATCCGCGCCGCACGTGAGCCGCTGCCGCCGAACTCCAGCATCACGACAATCACGATTTTGGGATTCTCGGCCGGTGCGTAGCCCGCGAACCACGCGTGGTCTCGCACCTGATCCTGCGCGTTCTGCGCCGTACCCGTCTTCCCCGCGATAGCGATGCCCTCGAGCTGCGATGCGGCGGCAGTTCCACGCGAGAGCACGCCCGCCATCGCATCCTGCAGTTGCTTCAGCTGCTCGGGCGTGATGTTGAACAGCCGCGTCCGCTCGGATTCACCGCGCACGACCTCTGGACGCGCGGCCTCACCATCCGTGGCCAATGCCGTATAGAAGCGTGCCATATTCGCCACGGTCTGCGAGTTCTCGCCCTGGCCGATCGCCAGATTCAGCACGACGCCATTCGACCAGCCGCGCGGACCGAACAGGCGATCGTAATACTCCTTTGGCGGATCGGTCGGAAACACCGAGCGTGTCTCGGACGGCAAATCAATGCCCGAGCGATCGCGCGAACCCAGGCGCAGGCCGCCTGCCACCAGATTCTGCAGGCCAATGCGAAGGCCAAGCTGATAAAAGTACGTATCGCAGGACTGCTCGATTGCCTGAGCCAGCGTCACGTCGCCGTGTCCTTCGCGCTTCCAGCAGCGCTGGTAGCGGTTGCCGAAGAGAAATCCCCCATTGCAGGGCACCTGCATCCGCTCGTTAATGCGCACCTGCCCTGCTTCCATCGCGATAATCGCGGTGTGCAGCTTCCAGATGGAACCGGGCGGATACGCGCCCTTGATGGCCTTGTTGTACAGCGGCCGACGCGGATCCTCTTGCAGATCCCGCCAGTAGTCAAACGGAATCCCGCCGATGAAGCGGTTGGGGTCGAAGGTCGGTGCGGAATGCAACGCGAGCACCTCCCCGCTCCGTGGTTCCATTGCCACCACACCACCAATCAGCGAGTCGCCGAACAGCTCGTACACAAATCGTTGCAGGTCTAAGTCAATGTTCGTGTAGAGTGCAGGCGGACGCTCCGGTTCAAGATCCGGCCGAGCCTGATCACGCACCACGCGGCCGCGCGCATCAACCTCGATGAAGCGCGCACCTTCCTGTCCGCGCAGCCGATCCTCGTACTGGCGTTCCAAGCCATCCTTGCCTACCTGCTGGCCCGGCTTGTACTCCGCAAAACGCTCCGTCTCCAACTCCGCGTCGCTAATCTCACCCGTATAGCCGACAATCGCTGAGACGGCCGGCCCCTCCGGATAGTGCCGGCGTGGCGAAGACTGGATGATGAGACCCGGATACTCCGTGCGCCGCTCTTCAAGGATGGAGACAAGCTCGAACGACGCATCGGGAAACAACACCGTCGGCCGCATCGGCTCTCGCCGAAACCGACGCACCGCTGCACCAATCTGCTCGGCGCTCACCGGCACGACCTCGCCGATGTGCCGCATCATCACGCGCAGCGTATCCTCATTGCGCGCCAGCAGCGAGATGGCGAAGCCGGGTAGATCTTCAGCAATCACCTTTCCCGTACGATCGAGAATCATGCCGCGTGGTGCCGACAAAGGCACCTCCCGCAAACGATTCGTCTCCGCTTGCAACACAAAGCGCGCGCCCAACAGCACCTGCGTACGGAAGAACGACCCTAATAAGAAAAGGAACACCAAAAACAACAGCGCCGAGGCCACGCGCCCACGCTGCTGCACCGCGTTCGGGTGAAAAGTCAGCACTAGTAGCGCCGCTCCGCAAAGACGGGGCGAACGATGGTAAACACCACCAAGCCCACCGCCGCCGTGGCTAGCGCCGACAGCGGCGTCCAGGCCATCAACTGCCAAACCAAGGTCATACCGGACAAGCGGCCTTCGGCAAGCGTCGCCACGAGGTCGAAGAGCAGCTTGCCGAGAAACACAAACGCGGCGTTGAGGGCAACATCGTCCGTAAAGAAGGCGGCCTTCAGTCGCGACGCCCCAAAGGCCATCAAGGTCATGGCCAACGCGCCGGCTCCCAAGGACTCCGGGCTCATCGCGTCCACGGCCGCGCCGAACACAAGACCAACCACCGCCGCCACGCCGGGGCGCGCGTGCACCGCCACGAGCAGTACGCCAATGACGAGAAAGTCCACACCCGCGCGCCAGTCGAGCAAGGGGCGCAAGGTAAAGTGCAACGTCACGAGGAAGGCCAGCATCAACGTGATGACCAGCGTGCGCGCGAAGTTCATCGTCTCGGCGCCTCCGTGCGGGGGACGGTGTCAACAGCGACGCTCGCCACAGTGTCGGCACGGGCGGCGCTGTCGGCCGCCGCCTTCAATGCCAGACTGTCCGCCGCCGCGCGCACCCGGCGCTCCAATTGCTCAACCCGCAGGCGCCACACACTCTCCACGCCCTCCGCACTGCGCTCAGGGGCCAGCACCATCACGGAGGTCAGATCGTTGGGGCGCACTGCGGGGCGCACGAGATAGCTCCGTGCCCAACCCGTACCCGCTCCCGGCAAGACACGCACAACGGTACCAATCAAGACACCCCGCGGAAACACGCCACCCAGGCCGGAACTCACGAGTACCGTGCCCGCCCGCAACGTCGAACGGTACGGCACGCCGTGGAGCTCGAGCAGCCAGCGATCCGCTCCTTCCCCTGCGTGCGCCGTCACGATGCCGAAGGCCGAACCGTCAGACGTTGTCGCACTCACACGAAAATCCGGATGCGGCCATACGATGGCGACACTCGTGCGCGCGTCCACTGCCTGCACCATTCCCACCAGACCATCCGGCGCCACCACCGCACTCAGCCGCTGCACGCCCTGCGTGGCACCCGCCGATAGCACGACGGTGTGTTGATCGATGTCGCCACGATCCACTAATGCCTCGGCCGGGATGAACCCCCACTCGAGCGCGCGACCCAGACCCAACAAGCTACGAAGCCGTATGTTCTCGGCCTCCACCGCGTCGAGCCGCTGCGAGCGTACCACGACGCTGTCGTTCACGGCCCGCGAGGAGTCCTGTGCCGCGAGCGCGCGTCCCGTGTGCAGGGCGCGCGTCTGCAGCATGGCGAGCGGGCCGATGAGATTCTCTCGAATGACTCCCGCGACGCGTTCGCGCGGTGCGTCGGGCAAGACGAGGAGCAACAAGGCCACCATTGCGCAGGCAATGGCGATCGCGGTGTCGGCACGCGAATCCCCTCGAGAGGCGCGCGACAATTTCGGCCCTAGCTCAGGTGCTCAGCACCGACCAGTACTTCGCCTCATCATCGAGGATGCGACCCGTCCCACGCACCACGCAGGTCAGCGGATCCTCGTCCACATGAATCGGAAGGCCCGTCTCCTGCATGAGCAAGACGTCGAGCCCGCGGATCAGCGCGCCGCCACCCGTCATCACGATGCCGCGATCCACGATGTCCGACGCCAACTCCGGCGGCGTGATCTCGAGCGCGCGGCGCACGGCATTCACGATCTGCTGAATCGGCTCTTGGATGGCCTCGCGAATTTCCTGCGAGTGCACCCGCACCGTCTTTGGAATGCCAGACACGAGATCGCGTCCCTTCACTTCCATCTCGCGCTCTTCACCGAGCGGCGCAGCGCTGCCAATCTGAATCTTGATCTGCTCGGCCGTCGGCTCGCCAATCAAGAGGTTGTAGCTCTTGCGCATGAACTGCACGATGCTCGCGTCCATCTCATCACCGCCGGTGCGAATCGACGTATCGCTCACGATTCCGGAAAGCGCAATCACTGCGATCTCCGTCGTGCCGCCACCGATGTCAATCACCATGTTGCCCGTCGGCGTTTCCACCGGCAGACCAACACCAATCGCTGCCGCCATCGGCTCGGCGACCATAAACACTTCCTTCGCACCAGCGCCGAGTGCTGAATCGCGCACCGCGCGCTTCTCCACTTCAGTGATGCCGGAAGGCACGCACACAATCACGCGTGGCTTCACCTTGAACACATGATTCTTGATAATCAATTCGAGAAAGAAGCGCAGCATCTTCTCGGTGACTTCGAAGTCGGCAATCACACCGTCCTTCATCGGACGCACCGCAATCACGCCTTCAGGCGTGCGACCAAGCATACGCTTTGCTTCAAGACCGACGCCTTTGATCTTCTTCGTCTCGCGGTCTATTGCGACGACACTAGGCTCGTTGAGTACGATGCCTTCGCCCTTCACGTAGATCAGCGTGTTGGCCGTTCCAAGGTCCACCGCAATTGCATTTGCGGGAAGGAATCCTCCGTTCTGGAAGAATGGCCACTTAAACATTGTACTTAGCTCGGAAAAGGCGGAAAGGCTTGCTACGCTTGAAGTTAGACGGTTGCACGACTGGACGGAAGACGGACGAGTTTTCTGGACGGATGACGGATGACGGATGCCAACCGCCACTACCCCTAAAACGAAGTTGGGGCCCAGCAACGCTGGGCCCCGGCTTCCGTCATCCGTCATCCGTCCAGTTACTTAACGAACTTCGACGCTTCGTGGTATTCCATGCCAAACGCCTCCGCCACGCCCTGATACGTCACCTTTCCGTCCACCACATTCAGGCCTTTGAGTAGTGCGTGGTCTTCGGCCAGCGCCTGCTTCCAGCCCTTATTGGCCAGCTTGAGCGCGTAGGGGAGCGTGGCGTTGGTCAGCGCCAGGGTCGAGGTGCGCGGTACGCCACCCGGCATATTGGCCACGCCATAGTGAATGATGCCGTCCACCGTGTACACTGGGTTCTCGTGGGTGGTCGCCTTGATGGTCTCCACGCAGCCGCCCTGGTCAATCGCCACGTCCACAATCACCGAGCCGGGACGCATCAGCTTCAGGTCCTCACGGCGGATGAGCTTCGGCGCCTTGGCGCCCGGTAGCAGCACGCCACCCACCACCAAGTCCGCCGTGGCAATTGCCTCGAGGATGTTGGCGCGGTTGGAGTAGATCAGCTGCACGTTGGCCGGCATCACGTCGCTGAGGTAGCGCAGACGGGGCAGCGAGTTGTCGAGGATGATAACCTTGGCGCCCAAACCAGCTGCCATCTTGGCTGCGTTCACGCCTACCACGCCGCCACCAAGGATCACGACCTTGCCCGGCGCCACGCCCGGGACGCCGCCCAGCAGGACGCCGCGGCCACCGTAAAGCTTCTCGAGGTACTTGGCGCCCTCCTGCACCGCCATCCGGCCAGCAACCTCAGACATTGGCGTGAGCAGCGGGAGCTCGCGGGAGGGCAGCTCAACCGTCTCGTAGGCGATGCAGGTCGCGCCGGACTCGAGGTGAGCCTTGGTGAGCTCCTCGTCCGCGGCAAAGTGGAAGTACGTAAAAATCGTCTGGCCCTTCTTCATGCGCGGCCACTCGACCTTAATCGGCTCCTTGACCTTGATGATCATGTCCGCCGTTGCCCAGACCTCGTCGGCCGTCGGCAACATCTTGGCGCCCACCGCGACGAACTGCGAATCATCAAAGCCAGAGCCGAGACCCGCGCCCTGCTCCACGAACACTTGATGGCCGGCGGCCACCAGCGCCTCAGCGCCGGCTGGGACGAGCGAGATCCGGTTCTCGTTCGTTTTAATTTCCTTCGGAATGCCGATTTTCATTGAGGACCGCGTAAGTAAAAGTTGAGTGTCAAAGAATGGACGGATGACGGATGACGGATGCCACACGCCGCCGTTTTCATCCGTCCTCCGTCTTCCGTCCTAGTTCGGACCTAGCCGAACGATGGTCTGCTGATCCACTCCGTAAAACGCACTGCAAACCTCCGCCACCTCGCCCGAACTAATCTCGTCCACCCGAGCCAGGACCGCATCCAGCGGCTTGTACGGCTCATCAAACAACTCCACCGCCGCCGCGCGATACATCCGCGCCGCCACGCTTTCCATGGACAAGGTGATCTGGCCCTTCAGCTGCTGCTTGCCCATCGCCAACTCGTCGGCGGTGAGACCCGTCAGCTGCAACAACGCAAGCTCGCTACGAATTGCTGACAGGGCTTCGTCCACACGCTCCGGAGCACATCCAAGATAGATGCCCTGGCTTCCCGCCGTGGCGTGGAAGCTCTGGAAGCTGTGCACGCTGTAGGCGAGCCCCAACTCCTCCCGCACCTTCTGGAACAGGCGTGAGCTCATCCCGCCGCCAAAGAGGGCGTTCACGAGCAGCAGGGCGTGCCGACGCTTGTCCGCGTGCGGCACGGTCACGTTGCCCATCACCAAGTGCACCTGCTGGATATCGCGCTCCACACGACGCTCTTCAGGCGCCACGGGCAGCACGGGCGGGACCGGCATCGGTTCCAGCGGACCATCGCCCTTGAAGTCGGCCCAGCCTGCGGCCGTAAGCGTCGCCAGCAGCTGGTCGTGCGTCACATTGCCCGCCGCCGCTACAATCACGCGCTCTGGGCGGTAAGCCCGCCGATGCAACGCGCGCAGATCGGAAATGGTCAGCGATTCGACCGTCTCGTTGCTGCCGAGAATCGAATACCCATGCGGGTGTGCTCCCCACAGCGCTTCACCGTGCACTTCAAACACAATGTCATCGGGCGTATCCTCGACCATCGCCAACTCTTCGAGAATCACCCCGCGCTCAAGTTCCATATCCGCCTCGCGAAATGCCGGGCGGAACATCAAGTCAAAGAGCACATCCGCCGCTTGCGGCAGATGCTCGTCGAGCACGCGCGCTTGAAACGAGGTGTGCTCGCGTGCCGTGTACGCATCAAGTGAGCCACCGAGTGACTCCAGCGCCAGCGCAATGTCCTTCGCGCTGCGCCGCTCGCTGCCCTTGAACACCATGTGCTCAAGAAAGTGCGAGATGCCCATCTGCGCACGGGATTCGTGCAGGGACGCCGCGCGGACCCAGGCCCCCAATGCAACCGACCGTACTCCCGGCATATGCTCCGAGAGTACGGTCAGTCCATTCGGGAGGACGGTCCGCTGCACGCCCCGCTCAGTCAAGCCGGATGCGGTCGCGACGGACGTTTGGGTCACTCGCGGCTGCGGCCTCCACGGCCGCCACGGTCGCCGCTACGCGGACGATCGCTACGCGGACGCTCGCTACGCGGACGCTCGCTGCGGCCTTCACCGCCCTCGCTGCTCCCACCCTCGGCTGCCGAAGAAGCTTCGGCGCCTTCCGGCTTCGGCAACAATGCCTTCATCGACAGGCGCAGGCGACCACGCTCGTCACGCTCGACCAGCTTCACCGTCACCGTCTCACCCTTCTTGACGATGTCTTCCGGCTTCTCCACGCGATGATGACGCATCTCCGAGACGTGCAACAACGCTTCCGTGCCCGGCATGATCTCGATGAAGGCGCCGAACGCCGTCACCGACTTCACCGTGCCCGTGTACGTCTCGCCCACCACGGCCTCGGCTGTGATCGCCGCAACCATCTGACGTGCACGCTCCATCGCTTCGGCGCCAACGGCTGCGATCGTGACCAAGCCGCTGTCGTCAACGGTGACTTCGGCGCCCGTCTCGTCCTGAATGCCGCGGATCGTCTTGCCCTTGGGACCGATGAGGTCGCCGATCTTCTCAGGGTTGATGTTCACCGTGACAATGCGCGGTGCCCACGGCGACAGGTCCGGACGGACCGTCGGGAGCGCCTTGTTCATTTCGCCGAGGATGTGCAGGCGGCCTTCCTTGGCCTGCGCCAACGCCTCGGTCATGATCTTGAGGTCGAGACCCTGGATCTTGATGTCCATCTGGATGGACGTGATGCCGGCTTCCGTGCCCGCCACCTTGAAGTCCATATCGCCGAGGTGGTCTTCGGTGCCCAGGATGTCCGTGAGGATCGCGTACTTCTTGCCTTCCTTGATAAGTCCCATCGCGACGCCAGCCACCGGCGCCTTCAGCGGGATGCCCGCGTCGAAGCAAGCGAGTGAACCGCCACAGATCGAAGCCATGCTTGAGCTGCCATTGGACTCGAGGATTTCCGACACAATGCGAATCGTGTACGGGAACTCCTCAAAGGCCGGCAACACCGCCTGAATGGCGCGCTCAGCGAGCGCACCGTGACCGATCTCGCGACGGCCGGTGCCACGCATCGGCTTGGCCTCGCCCGTGGAGAACGGCGGGAAATTGTAATGCAACATGAACGACTTCGTCGTCTCTTTCGCGTCGTCAATGTTGTCCATACGCTGGACGTCACCGGCGGTGCCGAGCGTCGCGACGACAAGCGCCTGCGTCTGGCCACGCGTGAAGAGCGCCGAGCCGTGAGCGCGCGGCAGGAGCTTGGTGTCCACGGAGATGTCGCGCACGACGTTCGGCTTGCGGCCGTCAACGCGCAGGCCCGTCTCCAGCACCTGTGAGCGGAGCGAGTTGTACTCGATGTCGCCCACGATCATGCCAACGAGGTTCTGGTGAGCAGGATCGAGGACCGTCAGCATCTCGGTCTTCACTTCGTCCTTCACCTTCTCCACGGCCTGAATGCGCGTGGCCTTGTCCTTCTGGTTGATGGCGGCCTCGATGCGCTTTTCAGCAGCCTTCGTGACCGTCTTCTTCACGTCGTCGGGAATCTCAACGCCGCTCCACGCCATCTTCTCGATCTTGCCGAGCTTCTTGACGAGCTCCTCCTGCATCGAGACGATCTCGCCAATGCCCTTCTGGGCAACCTTGAGCGCTTCCACGATATCGGCTTCGGAGACTTCGAGTGCGCCGCCTTCGACCATCATGATGGAGTCAGCCGAACCGGCGACGATCATATCGAGATCAGAGAACTCGAGCGCCTGGAACGTGGGGTTCAACACCCACTTGCCTTCGATGCGGCCAACGCGCACGCCGGCGATCGGGCCTGCCCACGGAATCTTGCTCGCGCTGAGCGCGAACGAGGCACCAATGAGACCGAGCACGTCGTGGTCATTCTCTTGGTCAGCCGAGAGAACGTAGATCACGACCTGCACTTCGTTCTGGAAGCCTTCTGGGAAGAGCGGGCGGATGGAGCGGTCGATGATGCGGCAGGAGAGAATCTCCTCGTCGCGGGGACGCCCTTCACGCTTGATGAAGCCGCCGGGGATCTTGCCCGAGGCGTACATCTTTTCCTTGTACTCAACCGTCAGCGGGAAAAACGGGAGTGGGCTCTTCTTGTCGCTGACGGTGACGGCGCAAAGCAGCACAGTCTCGCCGTAGGTGACAAGGGCGGAGCCGGCGGCCTGCTTGGCCATGCGCCCAGTCTCAATGATGAGGGGGCGGCCAGCGAAGGTCCGTTCAATGCGTTGCATCATTTTGTGTGTTCTCTGCGTGCCCGGAATGGGCGATGACACACGAAGCGCGCGATCCGCATCAGTGCGGTCGCGCGCTCGTGAGGTGTGATGCGCTTAGTAGCGCAGGCCGAGGTCGGCGATCATCTTGCGGTAAGCGTCGATGTTCGACCGCTGCAGGTACTTCAGCAGCCGCTTACGCTGACCGACCATCTTGAGGAGACCACGGCGACCGTGGTGGTCCTTGTGGTGCGCGCGGAAGTGCTCCGTGAGGTAGTTGATACGCTCAGTGAGTACCGCGACCTGCACCTGTGTTGAGCCCGTGTCGGTCTCGTGCTGGCGATGCTTCTCGATCACCGGGGTCTTGACGAACGCCATCAGAAATCCTTGCCTGCGTTGTGCAGTGCTGTGAGTGCCTAATCCGTGGTAGCACAGAAACTTAGGCCCGTTCAGGACCTCTGTAAAGGGGGCGCTTAGTCCGCCCCAAACCAGCCCGTGACCAGCCGTTTGAGGTCGTTAAAAGTGACCGTCACGAATAGCAGCAGAATCAGCGCCAGTCCGATGCGGGCATACCACTCCTTGACCATCGCCGGCAGCGGCTTCCGAATGGCGCTTTCCACGACGTTCAACACGATCTGCCCGCCGTCCAACAACGGAATCGGGAGCAGGTTCAGAATTGCCAGATTGACGCTCAAAAATGCCACCAATCCCCATAGGTTGGCCGCCCCGTTCTGAGCCGCCGTCACACTCGCGCGGGCAATCTCCACCGGCCCGCCGAGTTGACTGACGGACACCTGTCCGCGAAAAAGTCCGCCGAGCACAGAGAGTACGTTGCCGGCCATTTGTCGCGTGGCGCCGAGGCCAAAGCGCAAGGACTCGCCGAGGCTCAACTTCTCGAAGGCCGCTGTACCCCGTGGTCCAACCCCGATGCGCCCGACGCTTCTGATTGCACCGTCAGGCGGCGTGGGCGCGTCCTGCGCCTCGGGCGTGATGGTCAGGGACACCTGATCCGCGCCGCGCTGCACCACGAATGTCAACGCCCGCTCAGGCGATGCGCTCACGCGCTCGAGGACAGCATCCCACTTGCTGATAGCAACGCCGTCAATGGACAGCACGCTGTCGCCCTTCTGCATGCCCGCGAGGGCTGCCGGACGATCAGCCATCACGGTGTCCACGACAGCCGGCAGATAGCCCTCGCCATAGTAGGCGAACACGCCCGTAGAGACCACCACGGCGAGAATGGCGTTCATCACCACACCAGCGAGCATGATGATGAGACGCTTGTAAAGCGGCTTCGACTCAAACCAACGGTCCGGGGGAATCGGCAGCGGGCCGTGGGGAATCATCGAGTGCTCGTCCCAATGCTTGCTGCGCTCGACTTCCGAGCCGTCAGCCTTGAGCTCTGGACCACCCTCGAGCGACGAAGCCGCCTCATCCTCCTTGGACGCCATTCGCACGTAGCCGCCAATCGGCAGCGCCGAGATGGCATACTCCGTCTCACCGCGACGGAAGCTGAGGATGGGGCTCCCCCAACCGAGCGAGAAGCGCGGTGCATACACGCCGGCCCACTTGGCGGCCAGAAAATGCCCGAGCTCGTGGACGAAAATTACGAGCCCAAGAACCAACACCGGAGCAAGCCAACTCAGCATCACTGCATCTCCTGCACAAGACGGCGCGCCGCGGCGTCAGCGGCGAGCAACGAAGTTCGGTCATCACCTTTAGCACTCGACAGCGCAGCGAGCGCGTGCTCGATGGCTGTCGGAATTCGCACAAAATCGAGCGTCCCCTCTAATACGCGCGCGACCGCTGCTTCATTGGCCGCGTTGAACACGGCCGGTGCAGCACCACCCGACTTCCCGGCGGCGATGCCAAGCCCAAGCGTCGGAAACGCATCGTGCCGCACCGCTTCAAAGGTCAGGGACGCATGTTTGATCGGATCGAACCGTGGTACCCCATCATCGTGTTGCCGTTCAGGGTAAGTCAGCGCGTACAACACAGGGAGTTCCATTGAAGGAACGCCCATCTGCGCCAAAATGCTCCCATCCTCAAACTCCACCATCGAGTGGATGATACTCTGCGGATGCACCACCACTTCAATCTTCTCGTAGGGCACGCCGAACAGCACGTGCGCCTCAATCACTTCTAGGGCCTTGTTGGCCAACGAAGCGCTATCAATCGTGATCTTCTTACCCATCGCCCAGGTGGGATGGTTGAGCGCGTCGCTCAGCTGTGCCGCGCGAATGCGCTCGGTCTCCCACGTACGGAATGGACCGCCGCTCGCGGTGATAATGAACCGCTTGACGCCACGCACGGGCAGCAGGCCTTCCCCGCTCTGCTCAATGCGGCCTGCCAAGCACTGCAAGAGCGCCGAGTGCTCGGAGTCCACGGGGATTACCGAGCCACCGTGCGCCTTGGCCGCGCGCTGGACGAGCGCACCGCCAATCACGAGCGTCTCCTTATTTGCGAGCGCCACGCGCTTACCGGCTTCAAGCGCCGCGAGTGTCGCATCGAGGCCCGCCGCGCCGACCACCGCATTCAGCACCACCTGCGCATCCGGATGCTGCGCCGCCTCAACCAAACAGGCCGGCCCGCGTCCCCAGTTGCTCGGCACCTCGCTTGTACCCGTGTCCACGAGGCCCACGTACTGGGGCGTCCAACGCGTCACGGCCTCGGCGAGGCCTGCCGCGTTCCCATTGGCCGTCATCGCCGCGAAGCGAAAGCGCTCAGGGTGCCGCGCGACCACGCGTTGCGCCGTTTCGCCGATGCTACCGGTGGCACCCAGTAGCGCGATGCCCACTGGAACTTCACTCACGCGGCAATCACCAGCAACTGCTCGAGCAAGACATAGGCAATCGGCACCGTGAACAAGAGCGAGTCGGTGCGATCAAGCACGCCACCGTGACCGGGAATGAGAGTCGAACTGTCCTTCATGCCCGCCTCACGCTTCAGCATGGATTCCACGAGATCGCCCACTTGGGCAGCCACGCTCATCACCGCACCAAAAATCACCACGCCCACCATCGTCAGGCTGAGGCCTGCGAATGGCTTCAGCACGAACGCGGAGATGAGGTAGGTAAATACAATTGTCGTGCCGAGCGCGCCCCAGGCACCCGCCCAGGTTTTTCCCGGACTCACCGTCGGCATCAGTTTCTTCTTGCCGAACTTTTTGCCGAAGAAGAACGCGCCCGAATCGTTGAGCCACGTGAGCACCACCGGTAAGGCCACGAGCAGCGAGCCGGCCACTGGCTCAATGGCAAAGCGATGGTAGCGCAGCGAGTACACGAAGGCGAGCATGCCGCCTGTGTAGAACACACCAAAGAGCGTCGTGGCCACCGATTCAATCGGCCGGCCCTGACTGCCGCGTGTCCACAGCGCGACCGACAGCAACAGCGGCACGAGCATGGCTAGCAGCGCGGGGCCAGGTACGGCGTACCCCAAGCGCAGCGCGTGCACGGCAAGCGGCACCATCGCAGCCAAGACGATGGTCCACTTCCCCATCGGGCGCGCACCCGCGGCTTCGGCGAGTCGCGCATACTCCCATGCCGCCAACGCCGCGGCGATTGATAGCAGGATGGCGAGTGGCGCGTCTCCGAAATAGACGCAAGCCGCCACGACCGGAATGGCCGCCACGGCAAAGGCAAGACGCTTGGCGAGCTCGCTCACGCGGGCCTCAGACTGCGACCTTTCCGAAGCGGCGGTCGCGATGTTGGAAGTCGAGAATGGCCTCGTAGAGATTCGCGCGCGACCAGTCGGGCCAGAGCACGGGTGAGATGAACATCTCCGCGTAGGCTACCTGCCAGAGCAGGAAGTTGCTGATGCGCTGTTCCCCAGAGGTACGAATCAACAAATCAGGATCGGGGCAGCCATCGGTATACAAACGCGACGCGAATGCGGCTTCATCCACATCCTCCGCCTTCAAGCGCCCGGCGGCCACATCCACGGCAATCAGCCTCGCCGCACGAGCCATCTCCGCGCGCGAACCGTACGAGATGAACAGATTGAGCCTGAGTTTGCTGTTTGCTGCCGTCTGCGACATCACGCGATCCACCGCCGCACGCGCTGGCTTGTTCAAACGCTCGAGGTCACCGAGCACGCACACTCGCACGCCCTGCTTGCTCAACTCATCCGTCTCGGACTGGATGTATTCCTCGAGCAACGACATCAAGGCCGTGATCTCCATCGGCGGACGCTGCCAGTTCTCCTGCGAGAAGGCAAAAAGCGAGAGCGCCTCGAGTCCAACTTCGAGTGCGCCCTCCACGACTTCGCGTACGGCCTTCATGCCATTGCGATGCCCAATCGGGCGCGGAAGCAAGCGCTCCCGAGCCCAGCGGCCGTTGCCATCCATGATGATGGCCACGTGCCGCGGGACGACGCCGTGAAGGCGAATCTTCGTGAGAAATTCTGGCGCGGAGCTCATCGTGCCGGAGTCTGAGCTTTCGCTCAGACCTCCATAATCTCGGCTTCTTTTGCCTTCAGCGCCGAGTCAATCTTGGCAATCTCGTCGTCGTGCAGCTTCTGCAGATCCTTCTCCGCATGCTTCACGTCGTCCTCCGACACACCGCTCAGCTTCTTGAGCGCATCGCGAGCGCCGGTGCGCGCATGGCGCACGGCAATGCGTCCGTCCTCTGCGTACTTATGGAGCTGCTTGGCCAGTTCCTTCCGGCGCTGCTCGTTCATTGCCGGCAGCGGCACGCGGATGATGTGGCCCTGCACCGCCGGGTCGAGCCCGAGGTTGGACTCGCGGATGGCCTTCTCAACGGCCTTCACCTGACCCTTGTCGAACGGCGTGACCAGCAGCACGCGCGCCTCGGGAGCGGAGACGTTGGCCACCTGGTTCATCGCCATCATCTGGCCGTACATCTCGACGCGTACGGGATCCAGCATCGCGGGCGAGGCCTTGCCCGAGCGCACCGAGGCAAACTCACGACGCGTGGCTTCCACGCCCTTGTCCATCGCGGTCCGGCAGTCCTTCAAGATGTTGGCAATCATGAGACCAGTGTCCCCACAGGTTCGCCGCGCAATGCCGCCGAGACGATACCCTTGGTGTGGATGTTGAGGACGATGAGCGGGAGGCTGTTCTCCTTGCAGAGCGTGATGGCCGTATGGTCCATTACGCCCAGCTCCTTGCTCACGACGTCCATGTAGGAAATCGCATCGTACATCTTTGCTTCAGAATCCTTCTTGGGATCCGCGTTGTACACGCCATCTACGCTCGTGGCCTTGATGATGACATCGGCCTTCATCTGGATGGCGCGGAGTACCGCAGCGGTGTCGGTGGAGAAGTAGGGATTGCCGGTGCCCGCCGCGAAGATCACCGCGCGGCCCTTCTCCAAGTGGCGCATCGCGCGCCGACGAATGAACGGTTCGGCGATCTCTTCCATCCGGATTGCCGTCATCACACGCGTGTCGAGCCCTTCGCGTTCCAGCACATCTTGAAACGCGAGGGCATTGATCACGGTACCAAGCATCCCCATGTAGTCGGCGGAGACGCGGTCCATTCCCATCTTCGAAATTTGTGACCCGCGCACGATATTGCCGCCGCCAATCACCATGCCCACCTGCGCGCCTTCGGCCGCGATGGACTTTACTTGCCGCGCAAATTCACGGATGGTATCGAAGTCAAAACCAAAGCCCTTGTCTCCGGCGAGAGCCTCGCCGGAGAGCTTGAGGAGTACTCTGGGATACTTGAGCGCCATTCCGCTTGCCGAGCTCAGGACTCGCCCATCTTGAAGCGCACAAAGCGCTTCACCGCGAGCGGCTGGCCGGCGGCCTTGCCCGTGGCGGCAACGAGGTCACCGACCGTCTGCTTGTCGTCGCGAACCCAGGGCTGACCGACCAGCGTGACCTCGGCGAGCACCTTTTGGATGCGGCCTTCCACCATCTTCTGCGCAATCGCCTCGGGCTTGCCGGACTCCACGGCCTGCGCGACGAAAATCTCGCGCTCCTTGGCGAGGAACTCTTGGCTCACTCCGTCCTTGTCCACGGCGATGGCAACCACTGGCACGCCAGCGGCAACATGCTCGGCGACATGCCGGCCGAGTTCAACCGCCTGCTCTCCCTTGCCACCGGCGACTTCCACGACCACGCCAGCCTTGCCGTTGAAGTGCAAGTAGGAACCCACCGTGCCGGCACTCTGGAAGCGCGCAATACGGCGGAGCTCAATCTTCTCACCGGTCTTGGCCGAAGCGGCCTTGACGATATCGCCCACGGTCTGGGACTTATCAAAAGCCCAGGGCGTGTTCAAGTAGGCAGCGTCGGCGCCGACGGCCACCAGGCCGTCCACCGCAGCGTCCTGCCCAAGGTGCTCGGCGAGCTTCTTCGCGAGCGCCACGAACTCGTCGTTGCGACCTACGAAATCCGTCTCGCAGTTGACTTCAATCATCGCGGTGACGGTGGCGTCGGCATTGGTCCAAATCATAATCTGGCCTTCCGACGCGGCGCGATCAGCGCGCTTGTCGGCCTTGGCAATGCCCTTCTTGCGGAGGACGTCCACGGCAGCGCTCATGTCGCCGCCCGCTTCCTCGAGGGCCTTCTTGCAATCCATCATTCCGGCGCCCGTGCGGGCGCGGAGCTCAGCTACATCCTTGGCACTGATCTGCGTGGCAGACATCTGTATAATCTCGGTTGAAAAATCAGCAGTTGTGAAGTCGCCGCCGGGAGCGAGCTGCTACTCGACCGGCGGCGACTGAAAGGTACAGCGGAACGCGGTTCGTGACCAACCAATCCGCGCATCAAGCAGACTTACTCTGCTGCGTCGTCCCCAGCCTCGACGGCCTCGCCACCTTCTGCACCGCCCTTCAGGCGCGCGGCGATGGCTTCCGGCTTGGCGCGACGACGGCGCGGACGCCCGCCCTTCTCGCCACCACCTGAACCGCCCTGACCACCACGGCCACCGCGATCGCCGCGGTCACGGCCTTCCTTCTCGGTGCCACGCTCAGACGACCACGTGGTCGCTTCGCCGGACTCCTCGGCCTCAGCGCGGGCCGGAGCCTCGCGACGGGCTGCCGAGATCGCTTCGCAGACGGCGCCCACCAAGAGCTCAACCGAGCGGATGGCGTCGTCGTTGCCGGCGATTGGAACAGTGATGAGGTCAGGATCGGAGTTGGTGTCGCAGATGGCGATGATCGGGAGGCCAAGCTTGTTGGCCTCGTCCACCGCGATGCGCTCCTTCTTGGCGTCCACGATGAAGAGCAAGCCAGGCAGACGGCCCAGCGTCTTGATGCCCGAAAGATTCTTGGCCAGCTTGTCGCGCTCGCGGGCCATCATCAGCTGTTCCTTCTTAGTGTAGTTCTCGAAGGCGCCGCCCTCAACGGAGCCGGCCTCGAGATCCTTGAGCTTGCGCAGCTGCTTCTTGACAGTGGAGAAGTTGGTCAGCAGGCCACCGAGCCAGCGCTCGGTGACGTGCATCGAGCCCGACTGCTCGGCCTGCGCTGAGACAATGGCCGAGAGCTGCTGCTTGGTGCAGACGAAGAGGACCTGCTCACCGCGCATGACGACTTCGCGCGCCAGCTCCTTGGCCTTCTCGAGCTGGGTGACCGTCTTCTGCAGGTCAATGATGTGGATTCCGTTGCGCTCCGCAAAAATGAAGCGGCGCATCTTGGGATTCCAACGGCGGGTCTGGTGGCCGAAGTGAACGCCGGCCTGGAGGAGATCGGTGATGCTCGGACTGGACATGTAGTGCTCGTGGTTTGGGCTTCGCGTCGCTTCGTTGACATCTCCAGACCTCGCCCGAATGGCTTGGCACCTTGGATTGTCTCAGCTTCGCTGATGGATGACCTTCGTGTTCTGGACGGATGACGGATGACGGATGCACAAGGCATCCAGCATCCGTCATCCGTCTTCCGTCCGTTAACGCTTCGAGAACTGGAACTTCTTTCTGGCCTTTGGCTGCCCCGGCTTCTTACGCTCAACCGCGCGAGCGTCGCGCGTGAGGAGTCCGAGGCCACGGAGCTTGGGGCGATGATCTTCGTTGATCTTCACGAGGGCACGCGAGATTGCGAGGCGCAAAGCGCCGGCCTGGCCCGTCTGGCCACCACCGGTGAGGTTCGCCTGCACGTCGAACGAGCCGAGCGTGTCGGTCACGGTGAACGGCTGCTGAATGGCGCTCACGAGCGCCGGGCGCGGGAAGTAATCCCCGAGCGTGCGGCCGTTCAAATCCCACTTACCGGTGCCTGGGGTCAGGTACACGCGGCAGACGGCTTCCTTGCGGCGGCCGATGGTGTGCGTCGTATTGGTCGTCGCCATGGTTACTTGGCCTCAGCCTGCGGGAACGTGAGCGTCTCGGGCTGCTGGGCAGCGTGCGGGTGACGGGCATCCGCGTAGACGCGGAGCTTGAGGCGGAGCTTCTGACGGCCGAGGGCGGTCTTCGGCAGCATGCCGAACACAGCCTTCTCAATCACGCGCTCCGGATGCTTTGCGAGCATCGTGGCGAACGGCGTGTAGAGCTCGTGGCCCATGTAGCCGGTGTGACGGAAGTAATTCTTCTGTTCCGCCTTGCGGCCCGTGACGCGAACCTTGGAGGCGTTGATGACGATGACGTTGTCGCCCGTGTCCATATGGGGGGTGAACATCGCCTTGTGCTTGCCGCGGATGATCCGGGCGATTTCGGTCGCGAGGCGACCGAGGACCATTCCGTCCGCGTCAACAATGAACCACTTGGATTCAATGTCGTCGGGGGTGGCCGTGTACGTGCTACGCATGTGAATACGAACTGAAGAGGTCGAACGCCTCACCGGTGCGGAATGCAACCCGGGTCTTGGCACCCAGTTAAGGGTTTTTGGGACAGTCCCCAAAGATAGACGGGGATTGGGGTTAGGTCAACCGGTGGGGTCGGCTCACTCGGTGGCGCCGGGCCTACTCCCACCTCGCGGCGCAGCGATGCTCGCGGGCGGAGGACCACGCAGTGCCGTTTCCTTCCTATTTAAGTACGGGCTGGCGCAACGGTGTACACTAGCACAGCTTCCACCCGCAGTTCTGCGTCGCACACACCCTTCGGAGTGCACATGACGGTCGCTGGTTGGATTACAATGATTTCCTCGCTCGTGTTGGTTTGGTTCGGCACCCTCTGGTGCTTCTGGAAGGTCATGCAGACTCCCGAGAACGAGAAGGCACCCCCAGGCTTTGGGCCCTGAGCCGACGCCTACTCGAGCTCCACGAGCACGGTCCCCTTCTCGACCGCCTTTCCAGGTTGCGCGTGAATGACCTTCACACGACCCGCTGCCTTGGCGCGCAGTTCATTTTCCATCTTCATCGCCTCCATCACGACCACGGGTTGGTCGGCTGCCACCTGATCTCCAACCTGCACGTGTAGGCGGACAATGAGGCCGGGCATGGGCGCCACAATCGGCGCTGGCCCCTGCGCACCGGCCGCTGCCGCGCTCAAATCCCGGATCGCCCGAGCGCGGGCATCAAGCGCATCGATTTCAAAGCGCCAGCCGTCCATCCACAGCACATAGCTGCCCTTGGGGCCCTCGCGCTTCACCACCGCTTGGTACTGCTTGCCGCCAACGGTGACCACATGCACGGGCGACCCCGCGACTTCGAGCAGCGCGGCTGTCGTGGCCTGCCCGCCGACCTCGGCGCGGCCATCCTCAAGTTCCACCTCATGGCGTTCGCCACCAATCTCCACGATGAACTTCATCCGTTCTCCGGTCGCAGCTCGCAGACGGTCTCGACGTGCGAGGTCTGCGGGAAGAGGTCGAAACACTCCATAAAATGCACGGTCCAGCCCGGGAGCCGACCGACGTCGCGGGCGAGCGTCGCGGGATCACAACTCACGTAGATGATAGCCTTGGGCGGGCGTGACGCATTGAGGATTGCCGCAGTGACCTTCGCGTCCACACCAGCCCGGGGCGGATTAAGGATCACCACATCGGCTGGAAGGTTCGCCGCAATGACATCCTCCACGCGCGCCGCGATCGCGCGCGAGGGCTCAGCGAGTCGTGTTGCTGCGTATGCTGTCGCTTCCTCATCAGCTTCGATGGCAATAACCGTTGCACCCAGCCTCGCGAGCGCGACGGCCGTGTCGCCAGATCCACTGAAGGCATCAATGACGCGCTTCGGCGCGTGCTCCATGACGCGATCCACCACCGAGGCCTGCATGAGCTCGGCGATTTCAGGATTGACCTGCGCGAAGCTCGCACCCGGCTCAGCAACAGGGCGACGATCCGCCACGAGTCGGCGGCGCTTGCCCTCAGCGTGCCACCACACGGCACTCAAACCGGGCGCGTCGTCGAGAAACGAGGCGAGCGTGCCCCAGTCCTTCCCGCCCTCGAGCGTGAAGTAGGCGTGCTCATTGATCACGCGCATGGTGCCGCGCAGACGGCCCTCGCGCGGCAAATGCTCCGCGGCCGCCATCACTTCTCTCCACGCGTCGAGCACGGCAGGTGCGGTAATCAGACAGTCTTGGAGATCGAACACCGCCTCGGGATCGTCATACGCGCGCATGCCCGCCGTGAACGATCCATCCTCAGCGCGACGGATCGCCAGCGTTAGGGAGCGTCGGTACCGCCACTCTTCTCCAGCCACGATGCTGGGCATGGACACATCGCGCTTGGCGATGCGCTGAAAGGCATCGCGCACCATGGTGCGCTTCGCATCGCGTTGCGCCGTGATGTCCACGTGTTGCCACTGGCAGCCACCGCAGCGGTCCGGGGCTTCGTAGTGCGGGCAGCTCGACGCAATGCGGGCGGCACCGGCGCGTTCGAGCTTCTTCAGTTTCCCACGGCCAATGCGTCCCTGCACGTCGAGCTCGACGAGCACCTTGTCACCCGGTGCGGTGCGCGGGGTGAACACCACGAGGCCGTCTTGCCGTCCGACGCCATCGCCGCCTGCGGAGAGCGAACTGACCTCGATGCTGGCGAGACTCACGAGTTCCTGAGGCCTTCGCGGCGCGCGAGAGCGGCCCACGAGCTTCGGGACGGATCGCTGCCCGTGGGCGTGGCGGCCGCACTGCCCTGGCCACCTTGTGCTGCGGCGGCAACACCCGTTCCGGGACGCCCCGCACGATCACGCTGCGCGAGCAAGGCGCCGGCAATCGCTGCAGCGAGCGTGGTCTCCGCTGATGGCTTTCGCGCGAGAATCTCCGGCAGCTTGGCTTCAAGCCACTGAATGGTCACGTTGCCGCTGCGATAATCCTCGTCCGCCATCACGCGCAGATGAAACTCCCGCGAGGTCTCCACGCCAGT
This sequence comes from Gemmatimonas sp., assembly GCA_031414535.1. GTDB lineage: Bacteria > Gemmatimonadota > Gemmatimonadetes > Gemmatimonadales > Gemmatimonadaceae > Pseudogemmatithrix. Next base: position 61,453 of record JANNVQ010000041.1, on the reverse strand, counting down.
GATCACCAACTCACGCAGCGCGCGCTCCATGCGCTGAATCGCGAGTTCACGCGTGGGCGCATGCACGATGAGCTTGGCGAGCATCGGATCGTAGTTCAGTCCAACCACAGAACCCGTGGTGATGCCGCCATCCCAGCGCACGCCCGGCCCCGCCGGCAACTGCAGGTGCGTGATGCGCCCCGTGCTCGGCAGGAATCCGTTGGCCGGATCCTCGCTCGTGATGCGGCACTCGATGGCCCAACCATTGGGCGCTGGCGTATCCGTGAGCGTCAACACCTCTCCGCGTGCGATCCGAAGCTGCCATTGCACGAGGTCAACACCCATCACGAGCTCCGTGACCGGATGCTCAACCTGGATGCGCGTGTTCATCTCGAGAAAATAGAACTCACCGTTCTTGGCGAGCAGAAACTCGCAGGTGCCTGCGCTCACGTAGCCCGCCGCCTTGGCGGCGGCCACGGCGGCTGCGCCCATGCGCTTCCGCAACTCGGGGCTCACGGCAACGCTCGGCGCCTCCTCGACCATCTTCTGATGGCGGCGCTGAATGCTGCACTCGCGCTCACCGAGTGAGATGCAGTGGCCGTACTGGTCCGCGAGTACCTGGATCTCCACATGCCGCGGGCCTTCGATGTACTTCTCGATGTACACGGCGTCATCGCCGAAGGCATTCTTCGCTTCACGCTGCGCCGAGGCTAGCGCATTGGCGACCTCGCCAACCTCGCGCACGACGCGCATGCCCTTGCCACCACCACCCGCCGCGGCCTTAAGCAACACGGGTAGACCAAACTCAAGTGCAATCTTCTCAGCCTCCTTCGAGTCTGTGAGTGCCTTCGTGGTTCCCGGCACTACTGGCGTACCGGCCGCGATGGCGAGCGTGCGTGCCGCGGTCTTGGACCCCATCGCGGCGATGGCCGTGGATGGCGGGCCAATCCAAATCAGGCCCGCATCTTCGACCGCCTTGGCGAACCACTCGCGCTCGGAAAGGAATCCGTAGCCCGGATGAATGGCCTGCGCGCCAACGCGCTTCGCCACTTCGATGATACGATCGCCGCGAAGGTAGCTCTCGCTCGCAGGCGCGGGACCAATGTTCACCGCTTCGTCGGCGGCGCGAACGTGCGGCGCGCCCGCATCAGCATCGGAGTACACCGCCACGCTCGCGATGCCGAGTTCACGGCAGGCGCGAATGATGCGCAGCGCAATTTCGCCGCGGTTCGCGATGAGGACTTTCTTGAGTTCGCGCACCGAAGGGGATTTGCTCATAGTGGAATGCAGCCGTGCTTCTTGGCCGGCACCTTGGCCCGCTTGCCCTGTAGCATATCGAGCGCATCAATCAAGCGCGGACGCGTGTCCCGCGGATCGATGATGTCGTCCACGTAGCCGTGCGCCGCCGCCACGTAGGGATTCGCAAACTTGTCCGTGTACTCCGCTACGCGCGCATCCATCGCGGCCTGCGGGTCCTTGGCGTCGGCGATTTCCTTCTTGAACAGGATCTCCACCGCGCCCTTCGGCCCCATCACCGCGATCTCTGCCGTGGGCCAAGCGAGATTAATGTCACCGCGAATGTGCTTGGAGCTCATCACGTCATACGCGCCGCCGTAGGCCTTGCGCGTGATCACGGTGAGCTTGGGCACCGTGGCCTCGCAGTAGGCATAGAGCAGCTTGGCGCCGTGGCGAATGATGCCGCCGTGCTCCTGGGCGACTCCTGGCAAGAAGCCGGGCACATCCTCGAAAGTGACAATCGGAATGTTGAAGGCATCGCAGAAGCGGATGAAGCGCGCGGCTTTTACGCTGGCGTTGATATCGAGCACACCGGCGAGCACGGCCGGCTGATTGGCGATGATGCCCACGGAGTGTCCACCCAAGTGCGCAAAGCCGCAGACGATATTCGCCGCGAAGTCCCGATGCACTTCGAGGAACTCGCCGTCGTCAACGACGCGCTTGAGGACGTCGTGAATGTCGTAGGGCTTATTCGCGGAGTCCGGAATGACGTCGAGCAAGGCCTCGTCGCGGCGGTCGCGGGGGTCTGCCCCGACTCCGCGAGGTGCTGCATCCACGTTGTTGCTCGGGATGAAGCGCATCAGCGTGCGGATGCCGTCGAGGCACTCAATCTCCGTACCCGCCGTGAAGTGCGAGACACCGCTCGCGCCGCCGTGCGTGTCCGCACCGCCGAGCTGTTCCATGGTCACGTCTTCGTGCGTGACCGTCTTCACCACGTTCGGGCCCGTCACGAACATGTACGACGTGCCGCGCACCATGTACACGAAGTCCGTGATGGCTGGCGAGTACACGGCCCCGCCGGCGCAGGGTCCGAGGATGGCCGAGATCTGCGGGATCACGCCGCTGGCCATCGTGTTGCGGTAGAAGATCTCGGCGTAGCCGCCGAGCGAGACCACGCCTTCCTGAATGCGGGCGCCGCCGGAGTCGTTGAGGCCAATCATCGGGGCGCCGTTCTGCACCGCGAGATCCATCACCTTGCAGATTTTGGAGGCATGGGCCTCGGACAGCGACCCACCGAACACAGTGAAGTCCTGCGAGAACACATAGACGAGGCGGCCGTGGATCTTGCCGTAGCCGGTGACCACCCCGTCGCCGTAAGGGCGCTGCTTGTCGAGGCCGAAGTCATTGCTCCGGTGCGTCACAAAGCGGTCGAGTTCGACGAAGCTGCCTTCGTCGAGGAGAGCCTCAAGGCGCTCGCGGGCGGACAGCTTGCCCTTCGCGTGCTGGGCCTTCAGGCGGTCGGCCCCGCCGCCGAGCTCGGACTCGGCGCGGCGTTGGGCAAGGAGATCGAGTTTTTCGCGCATGGACATGCGCCAAAACTAGCGTTTGCGCGCGGCCGCTGACAGCGCAAGACGTGTCGCCACCGAGCAACACTCGGCGGCGACACGTCCCCACTTTACGTTCGGGAGCTTAGCGACCGCCCTTCCGGCCCGGCTCGCCCGGCAGTCCGCCGAGTTCGTCATTCGAAGGGTTCCGGCGATTCGACTTCCCCGGATCGCAACCCTCGGGGCCGTTGCCGACGCCTTGGTTGCACTTGCTGCCATTGTTTCCACCGTTGCCGTTGCCCGGTGTGCTGCCACCGCAACCAACCAACGCGGTGCCCGTGATCGTCACGTCAGCCATCGACCAGACGTTGCCGTTGAAGCTCCCACCCGTGAGGGTGATCGCAGCGCCGGCCCAGATGCTGCCCTGGAAGTTCGAGGTCGTCAGCGTCGCGGCCTGCGACACCCACCAGGTCACGTTGCAGGCATTGGCGCCGTTGGCGAGCACAACGTTGAAGTTCGTGCCGGTCAGCGCACCGGTGCCGCTGGTGCCGATCTTAAAGATCCACGTGCCGTTGCTGGGCCCGTCGAGGGTCAGCGTGCCCGTGAGTGCGGCGGCGGCATCAAAGCAGTACGTGCCAGGAGCCAGCGTGACGCCGGCCAAGGTGCCGGTCAACATCGTGCAGCTCTCGCCAGCAACTGGCGCGAGGGCGGCGTAGGAAGCGAGGAACGAGGCATAGGCACCCTGCGCGGCGCCATCACCGATGTGGATGGAACCGGTCACGGGGCAAACGGTCTGCGTGAACGAGCCCGTGGGTGTCGCCTGATTGGTGCCGACGTCACCGAGAATCGTGCCGTTTGTGCAGGTGGCGGCCGCGTTCGCGAGCACGGCGAAATCGCTGGACTGTGCCGACTGCATGGAGGACCGCACGCTGGCGCTTGCGTCTGCGCCGGTGATGGAGCCGCCGTCCGTACATGCCGCGAGAACGAGCGTCAGCGCGAGGAGAGAGCGAGTGGTGTACTGCATATCGAAGTCCTGGGACCGAGAAGCCAAGCAATCACGTGCAGCGCGGGACCGCGCTGGAGGACTGCAACTAAGCCTCGCGGTGGGCGCCGGATCTCCACATCGCACGAATGGGTGGTTTTCGTGCTAAGCCCTCAGTATGACAAACGCCCCGGCCGAGCCTAAGCTCAACCGGGGCGCTGTTTGCATTCGTCTTCCGTCATCCGTCCCGCTACTTACTCGTCGTCAACAACCGCGTCGAGGTCAGCCGGAATCGGCGCCAGCTCTTCGTCTTCCGTGTGCACCTTGCTCGGCTCCGCCGGACGCTCCTGACCAGCCGGAATGTCCGTCACGCCCAGCACGATACGACGATGAATCGGGTCAATCTCGAGAATCTTCACGTTCATCAACATCGCTTCCCACGCCACGTCAGCCGAGCTGTTGACCTGCTGGCCCGAGATGTTGAGGTGCGAGAGCGGCACGAAGCCTTCGATGTCGTTGCCGATGTCCACGACCACGCCCTTGTCCATCAGGCGGGCGACCTTGCCCGGCATTTCCGTGCCAACTGGCAGGGTCTCGCCGATGCGCAGCCACGGATCCTCGGACGCTTGCTTGAGGCCGAGCGAGATGCGCTTGTTCTCGGCGTCAATGTTGAGGATCACCACGTCCACCGCGTCACCCTTCTTCACGACTTCCGACGGATGCTGGACGCGCTTGGTCCAGGACATGTCGGAGATGTGAATGAGGCCGTCGATGCCCGGCTCGATTTCGACAAAGGCGCCGAACGAGGTCAGGTTACGAACCTTGCCGTTGAGACGGGTGCCGACCGGGTACTTGAGCGGCAACACCATCCACGGATCCTGCTCAGTCTGCTTCATGCCGAGCGAGATCTTCTCTTCGGTCGGATCGACCTTGAGCACCACCGCGTCAATCGCCTCGCCAATGCTGACGAGCTTCGACGGATGACGGACGTTGCGCGTCCAGCTCATCTCGGAGATGTGCACGAGGCCTTCGATGCCCGGCTCGAGCTCAATGAAGGCGCCGTAGTTGGTGATGGAGACGACCTTACCCGAGACGCGCGTGCCGACCGGGAACTTGTCCGCCACATCCTTCCACGGATACGCCTGCAGCTGCTTGAGGCCGAGCGAGATGCGCTCGCGCTCCCAATCGATATCAAGCACCTTGATCTCGAGCTCCATGCCGATGTGGACCATCTCGCTCGGATGCGAGATGCGGCCCCAGGACATGTCGGTGATGTGAAGCAGACCGTCAACACCGCCGAGATCGATGAAGGCACCGAAGTCCGTGATGTTCTTGACCACGCCCTTACGGACCTGATCCTTGGCCAACTCCTTCATCAACTTCTCACGCTTGCCGGCGCGCTCGGTTTCCAGTATCACACGGCGCGACACCACGATGTTGCGGCGGCGCTTGTTGAGCTTGATGATCTTGAAGTCGTAGGTGTGGCCGAGGAGCTCGTCGATGTTCGGCACGCGACGCAGCGCGATCTGCGAACCCGGGAGGAAGGCGTCGACACCCATGAGGTCGACGACCACGCCACCCTTGATCTTCTTGACGAGCGTGCCGGTCACCGGCTGGTCGGACTCGTACGCGACGCGGATACGCTCCCACACGCGCATGAAGTCGGCCTTCTTCTTCGACAATACGACCGAGCCCTCGGAATCTTCGAGGTGCTCAAGGAGGACTTCGACTTCGTCCCCGACCTTGAGCTCGGGCATGTCCTTGAATTCTTCGAGCGGGATCGTGCCTTCGGACTTGAATCCGATATCGAGCACGACGAGGTTCTCGCGAATCTCAAGCACACGGGACTTAACGATCTCGCCTTCTTCGATGGAAGCGAGGGTCCCGTTGTACATCTCCATCATCGCTTCGAATTCATCCGACGAGATTTCATCTTCGTCGTAGAGCTCGGGGCGGCGGTTGGCGAGGGGGCGGAGCTGGGCGCGCTGGGCATCGCGCTTTTGGCGCGCGATTTCCTCTGGGCTCAGCATATCGGCTACGGTCATGACAACTCCACACGCGGGGGTTCGGCTCGCCGCGGACGAGGAAAGGAAGTTTGGCCTACGCGGCCCGTATTTCGGGCAAGCCTGTAAAGCTACCAGCCAACTGCCCCAAGGTCAAGCAGAACGCATTGCGGCATAAGGGGTTAGATTCCGCGAGCAATGAACGCACCACCCCCCGACGACGGCTCGCCTCGGGCGAGACGTTCGAGCCGGTCTATCCGGGTCGTCCGCACGCGGGTGCGCCGGGGCCGACGTCGCCTGCTGCACGCGCTGCGGTCGGGTCGCGACCACCTCGTACAGCGTTTTACCGCACTTCGGCTCGGGGCCGAACCGACGCTCGTGGCTTTCGCCGTGGTGATCGGAATCGGTGCTGCCCTCGGGGTGCTGGGTTTCTACAAAGGGATCTCGCTTGCGCACTCGGCGCTCGTGGTGGCGCCAGCGCTGGTGCTGCCAGAGTTGGGCCTCCTCGCGTTCCGGCCGCTCCTGACTGCCGTGACGTTTGCCGTGGCATCGTGGACGATGCGTATCGTGGGGCGCGAACACGACGGCATGAACGTTCCAGATATTCAGGCCGCCGTGGAGCATCGGGGTGGCCGCATCGCCCCTCGCCCTGCGCTTGGTCGCACGCTGGCGAGTGCCATCACGATTGGTGGCGGCGGTTCGGCCGGCGCAGAGGGGCCAGTGGTCGTCATCGGCGCCACGCTGGGTTCTTGGCTTGGGCGAATGTTTCGCTTCAAGCCGGGCCGCCTGCGTGTGCTCGTGGCCTGCGGCGCGGCGGGCGCAATTTCTGCCGCGTTCAATGCACCGCTCGCCGGTGCGTTTTTCGCGCTTGAGGAAATACTCGGCACCTTTGCTGGCGGATACTTCTCGCCCGTCGTGGTGGCGGCGGTGGTGGCGGCGGTGGTGGCGCGAGGCATTTTTGGCTCGGGTCCGGCGTTCCCCGTTCCAGGCGAGCTCGGCGCACTCAGCGGTTGGGAAATCGGGCTACTGCTCCCCGCGCTCGGTGTCATCTGTGCGCTGATGGGCACGTTGTTCGTGCGCACGTACTTTGGCGTGGATGCGTTTGTGCGCACGGGTCGCATCAGCGCGCGCTGGTTGCCGTGGCTCGGCGGTATGCTCGTTGGCATCATTGCATTTGTCACGCAGGGTGCAACGGCAGGAGACGGCCATCTGAATGCGCCACTGGAACTATTTGGCCGCATGCCTTGGTGGACGCTCATCAGCCTCGCCGTCGCAAAGATTCTCGCCACATCGTTGACGTTGAACGCCGGCGGGTCGGGGGGAGTGTTTACGCCAGCGCTCTTCGTGGGCGCGACAACCGGCGGCGCGTTCGGTGTGCTCGTGCAGTCGGCGTTTCCCGCCGCGCAGGTGGACCCTGCCCTCTACGCACTCGCGGGCATGGGGGCGATGGTCGCGGGGGCGACCGGCGCGCCTATCACGGGCATTCTCCTCGTGTTTGAAATGACGCACGACTTCGAGCTCGTGATGCCGCTCATGCTCGCGGTGGTGTTTACGAAGGCGGTGATGAACCGCTACGAGAAAGACTCGTTGTACTCCGGATGGCTGCGGCGGCACAACATGGACCTGCATCGCGAAGAGATTGCGTAGCGATAAAGTCAGTAGCCGCACTTCCTCGTACGAACAACTAGCGGGTTAGCAGTAGACAGGTGCGTCAGTCAGCGACTGGGGGTAAGAGCGCACCGCGCATTGCCTGGCGTGCCATAGCCACGATGCGCTCGACCTGCTCTTCCTGCGTGAGCGCAGTGGTATCGATACGTACGGCGTCCGCGGCCTGCTTGGTCTGTGCTTCATCCTTCACATCGCGCTGGATAAGGGCCTCGACCTCAGCGGCGATCTCGTCGTCGCCCGGGGCGCGTTGCAGACGCTGTACCAAGCGACGGCGCGCCCGTTCCCACGAATCGGCGACGAGAAAAATCTTCACGCGAGCCTTTGGAAAAACCGCGGTGCCCATGTCACGGCCATCCACCACCACCGCGTGACCCTCGGCCGCAGCCTGCACCTGTGCATTTACCCAAGCACGAAGGCCCTGCATCTGCGCCACAAAGCTCACATTCGCTGTGACGGCCTTCCCGCGCAGGTCGGCCTCGAGGTCTTGGTCGCCGATGTACGGGTGAAAGGTGGTCTCGCCCGGGACCAAGTGAATCGGCTGCGCGGCAGTGAGCACGCTTGACTCCGTCCACTTGGTTACGTCCGGCTCCGTGCGCAACGCGGCGGCCGTCGCGGCGCGATACAGCGAACCCGAGTCCACGTGCAGCACGCCTAACTCCCGCGCGACCCACTTCGCCGTGGAGGATTTTCCGGATGCAGCGGGGCCATCGATGGCGATGACCAATGGTTTGCGGCGCTCAGTCACGTTTCACGCGTTGGAGGTCGTCCCAGAAACTAGGCCAACTGACCGCACAACAGAACGGGTCGTCTACTTCAACCGCATTGCCAGGTAGCGCACCCAGCACACCAAAGGCCATCGCAATGCGATGGTCGCCGTGGGTGGTGGCTTTGCCCATGAGGCGCTGTTGGGTTCCGCGCACAATGAAGCCATCGGGCAACTCCTCGGCGTCTACACCAAGGGCGTGCAGGTTGCTGACGACGGTCTTGATGCGATCGCTCTCCTTCACGCGCAGCTCGCCAGCACCAGTCACGCGCGTCTCGCCTTCGGCCCTCGCCGCAACGCAGGCCAAAAGCGGCAATTCATCAATGAGGCTCGGCACTTCATCTGGCGTGATGGTGATGCCTTTGAGCGCGCCCGCACGGCATACGAGAGCGGCGACGGGCTCCCCACCCTGGTCCGCAACGTCCTCGAAGGCGATCTGGGCACCCATACGACGTAGTGCGGCGAAGGCACCGAGCCGACCGGGGTTGATGCCGACGTTTTCGATGCGCACCGCTGCGTCCTTCACTCCGTTCAGCGCAGCGAGGCCTGCGACGAATGCAGCGGACGACGGATCGCCAGGCACATCCACATCCCCAGCGTCCAAGCGCGCACGCGGATTGAGCGACACCACATTGCCGTCGCTGCGCACGTCCACGCCACGCGCGCGCAGCATGCGCTCGCTGTGATCGCGGGTGGTGGCAGGCTCGTGCACTTCAACCGGCACATCGGCCACCAGTCCAGCCAGCAAGATGGCGCTCTTCACCTGTGCGCTTGCGATATCGGGATGCCAGGTAATGCCCTTCAGCGGCGCGCCGCGCATGACCATCGGGAGTCCGCCGTGCTCGGGGAGTTCCACCCGTGCACCCATCGCCGAGAGCGGCGCTGCGACACGCTCCATGGGGCGCCGGCTGAGGCTCGCATCTCCGATGAACGTGGCATCCACGCCAGCCCCAGCTACCGCACCAGACATCAGGCGCGCCGTCGTGCCAGAGTTTCCGCAGTCGAGCTCAACGCTCGACGTGCGCAAACCGCGCAGGCCCAATCCGTTGATCACAATCTCGGGCGCGTCGAGCTCAGGAATCTGCGCACCGAGCGCGCGCAACACCGCCGCGGTGGAGTGCACATCGGCACTCTGCAGGATGCCGCGAATGCGCGAAGATCCGTTGCCCAGCACCGCGAGCATGAGCGCGCGGTGGGAGATGGACTTGTCGCCGGGAACGCGGAGCGTGTTCATCGCGGAGCGCGCCGACTCAGCGCAACCAACTTTCTAACGCAGTTGCGAGGTCTGTCTTTTCGTCGCGGTACTTCACAATCACCGGCGTTTGGAGCGAGAGCCCCTGCTCCGCCGCGAAGCCACCCTTCACGGCGCGTGCACCGGGGACCACCACGGCGCCTGCTGGAATCTCGAGCGGCGCATCGGCTGTGGCGCGATACACGGCCTCCTTCACGAGATCGAACACGGGCGTGCCGCGCGTGAGCACGACACCGGCCGCGAGCACCGCCTTCTCGCGCACCACGGTACCCTCGTATACGCCGCAATTTCCCCCGACAATCACGTCATCTTCGATGATCACGGGCGATGCATTCACCGGCTCCAGCACGCCGCCAATCTGCGCGGCCGCGCTCAAGTGCACACGCGCACCGATCTGCGCGCAGGAGCCGACGAGCACGTGCGAATCAATCATCGTGCCGGCACCGACCCAACTGCCAACATTCACATACATGGGCGGCATGCAGACGACGCCGGGTGCCAAGTACGCGCCACGACGAATCGTCGAGCCGCCGGGCACCACGCGCACATTGTGCGCGAGCGTGAGCGGCCGCGTGGTATACGTATGCTTGTCAAAGAATCGGAACGGCGAGTGCTTGTCGCCCATCTCGACGATGCGGCCTGCACGGAAGCCGAGCAGAATACCGCGCTTCACCCACGGCACGGCGCGCCAGTGTCCGTCATCGCCCTTGGTGGCGCTACGGACCTCGCCCGCTTCCAGCGAGTCGAGCAAGGCAAGCACCACGGCCTCCGTCTCGATTGGGAGCTTGTCCGCCGCCATCGGGAAAAGGCGTTCGATCTCGTGCTCCAACTGTTGCGCGGTCAGCTTCACAGCGACACTCCGGCGATGCGCAGCGCCGCCGACATCCGCGCCTCGTGCTTGGACTCAAGCGGCACGAGCGGGAGGCGCAGGACGTTCTGCAATTTGCCCATCATGGCGAGCGCGGCCTTGATGGGAATCGGATTGCTCTCGATGAACGCCGCATCCACGAGCGGAGCCAGCCGGTGATGAATAAGGCTCGCCGTGGCGAGATCACTCTTGGCGAGCGCGTCCGTGAGTTGCGCACAAAGTTTTGGCACCGCGTTGGAGATGACGGAAATCACGCCGTCGCCGCCCGCCGCCATCACGGCGAGCGTGAGGCCATCGTCGCCAGACAGTACAGCGAAGCCCTCAGGGCGTCCGCGCAGGATGGCGTCAATCTGCCCGGTGTTGCCCGAGGCTTCCTTGACCGCGCAGATGTTCGCGTGCTCCGCGAGCTCCAGCGTGGTCTCGGCGCTCATGTTGCTGCCCGTGCGTCCTGGCACGTTATACAGCACCACTGGCAGCGGCGACGCATCGGCCACAGCGCGGAAGTGCGCCACGATGCCCCGTTGCGGCGGCTTGTTGTACATCGGCGAGACGTGGAGCAGATGCGTCGCCCCGGCCTTGCCGAGCACACGAGAAGCTTCGATGGCCGCGGACGTATCGTTGGAGCCAGCCCCTGCAATCACCGGCACGCGTCCCTTTACGGCCTCGACCACCACGCGCACGATGCGTTCGCGCTCGGCCAGCGAGAGCGTCACGGCCTCACCGGTCGAACCCACAGGCACGATGCCGTGAATGCCCTCGGCGATCTGCCACTCCACGAGCGCAGCCAAGGCGCGCTCATCCACTTTACCGTCGGCCGTGAACGGCGTGACGAGCGCCGTGATGGCGCCGCGTAGGGTTTGGGTCATCGGATTACATCTCCCAGAAAGTCATCGAGGGTAAACACGCCGCGCTTGCCAGCCAACCAACGAGCAGCCGCGAGCGCGCCCGCGGCAAATACACGACGGTCGCGTGCCTCGTGAACGAGTCGCACCTGCTCAAACGCTGCGTCAAATACGAACTCATGCGTGCCAGGTACATGGCCCGTGCGCACACTCGTCACCGGCACGGCCTTCCCCTGCGCTCGCTCGGCGATGGTCGCCAGCATACGCGCGGTGCCGCTCGGCGCGTCCAGCTTCTTGCTGTGATGCGTCTCGATGAGGTGCAGATCGAATCCCGCGCGGTCGTGCGCAAAGCGGCGCGCGGCCTCCTCTACGACCTTGGCAAACAGGTGAACACCGAGCGCATAGTTTGGAGCCCAGAGCATGGCCCCACTGGAGTTGCGCACAAAGGTTTCCACTAAGGCTTTCTCAGCATCCCATCCGGTGGTGCCACTGACGACGGGCACGCCGAGTTCTGCGCATTGCTTCACTAAGGCGGCAGCCGCCTGCGGCTCCGTGAACTCAATCACCACCTCGGCGCCATTCAGTGCGTGTAGGGTGAGGCCGTGGCGCGTGTGTGCCTTGTCGAGATGGGCGACGAGCGTGAACCCGCTCTCTGGCGCAAGCGCTGAGAGTAGCGAGCCCATTTTGCCGGCACCGAGAATCGCGAGCTTGATCATCACGCGGCTCCAAAGAATGCCGCGTGGAGGCGCTGCATCGCTTCGTTCACTTGATCGCCATCCACGATGAGCGTGAGATTGATGCCCGTCGCGCTGAGCGAGACCATGTGCAGGCGGAGGTCGCCGAGCGAGGCGAGCGCCGTGGCCATGGTCGCCGTGTGCTCGCCCAGCCCTGCACCCACGAGGGCCACGATGCCACGATGACGTTCCACCGCCACGTCACCGAATGCCGAGAGCTGCGCTACGACCGCCTCGAGATGCTGATCATCGTCGAGCGTGACGCTGACGCTCACTTCACTCGTGGCCACGACGTCCACTGAGGTTCGGTTCTTCTCGAAAACCTCAAAGATCTTTCGAAGCGCGCCTGGCGTCGCGAGCATCCGAGGCGAGCGAATCTTCACCACCACCGTGCGCGTCTTACCGGCGATGGCGCGGACGGGCGTGCGCGGCGCGTCGAAGGTGATGCGCGTACCGGTGCCCTCGGGCTTGCGCGAGTTGAACACGTAGACGGGAATGCCGCGCTTCACCGCCGGGGCGATGGTGTTGGGGTGCAGCACTTTGGCGCCGAAGTTGGCGAGCTCCGCGGCTTCGTCAAACCGAATGTGACCAATGAGCTGGGCGTTGCTGACGACGCGGGGATCTGCGGTGAGCATCCCATCCACATCAGTCCAGATCTCGATGGCCTCGGATTCCATCGCGGCGCCGAGGAGCGAGGCCGAGTAGTCCGAACCACCGCGTCCAAGCGTGGTGGTGACGCCGACCCGCGTGCTGCCGATGTAGCCGCCCAGCACTGGGACCTTGCCCTCACGAAGCAAGGGGCCAAGTACGGCGCGGCACGCCAGGGCGATGTCGTCGGTGATTGGTTCAGCACGGCCGAAGTCCTCATTCGTGACCATCACACGACGAGCATCCACGAAAACCGCGGGCAGGCCGGCTCGCTGCATGGCTGCGGCGACGATGGGTGCCGAGAGTCGCTCGCCGATGGACGCGACGGCATCGTGCGAGCGCGGTGTGAGGTGCCCGAGCACCGAAAGGGCTTCTGCCAAGTGCGCCAATTCGTCGAACATCGCACCGGTGTCGGCGGCAACGTCGTCGTGACTTTCGTGGGTGCCCAGCAATTCGGTGATCGTGGCAAAGTGCCGAGCGCGCAGCTCCTCGCAAATCGTGAGCGCCACGATCAATTCGCCTTTCGCGGCCTGCTCCGCAATCTCAATCAGGCGGTTCGTCGTACCTGCGAGCGCGGATACCACAACGACTGGCTCGCGCTCCAGCTTGCTGCGGACGATACCCACCGTGCGCGCGATGGCCTCGGAGTCACCGACGGAGGTACCACCAAACTTGCAGACGATCATGGGGTCGCCGGCGGGGTCCAGCCCAGCCGTCCCGTGGTAGCCAGCACCTCGGCGTTCAACACCGCTCCACCAGCCGCGCCACGAATGGTGTTGTGTCCCATCGCCACGAGCTTGAGGTGGAAGATGGAATCCTCGCGGATGCGACCCACCGTGACGGTCATCCCATTCCCTGCGTTGACGTCGCGGCGCGGCTGTGGGCGATTTTCCTCACTGGCAATCACCAGCGGGTACCGCGGTGCGCTTGGCAACCCGAGGTCGGCAATCTCCGACCTCCACGCGCGAATCACGGCGCTCGCTTCAGTCACCGTCGGCTTGATGCGGAACTTGGCCGACATCACGACCGTGTGTCCATGCTCAACCGGTACGCGATTGGCATGTGCGCTCACCACAAATGGCGCGTGCGCGATGCGAGTGCCTTCGACGGTGCCGAGCATCTTTTGCATTTCACGCTCAAGCTTGTCCTCCTCGCCGCCGCCGATGAACGGGATGACGTTGCCGAGGATGTCGAGCGAGGGAACGCCTGGGTAGCCAGCGCCACTGACGGCTTGCATGGTCGCGATGAACAGCTCGGTGAGACCGAAGCGCTCGTGTAGGGGCGCGAGGGCCATCGTTGCGGCAATGGCGGCGCAATTCGCGTTCGTCACCACACCACCGGTCCATCCCTTGGCGTTCTGCGCGTCGAGCAGCTTGAGATGGTTCGCGTTCACTTCCGGAATGACGAGCGGGACATCGTCGTGCATGCGGAAGGTCTTCGTGTTGCTGAGCACGAAGCGACCAGCCATCGCGAACGCGGGCTCAACCGTTTCTGCGGCGACGGCGTCCATCGCGGAGAACACGAGCGGGCTCTTCACCGACTGCGGATCACAGGTCGTGACGATGAGGTCCTTGGCCTCATCTGGCATCGTGCCCTCAATCCACTTCGTGGCGTCCTCGTAGCGCTTGCCCGCCGAACGATCAGAGGCGGCGACTTCGGCGAGGCGGAACCACGGGTGACCGGCGAGCAGACGGATGAAGGTCTGTCCGACGGCGCCGGTGGCACCGAGTACTGCGACGGGGAGGCGGGGATCGGTCACGACGAGGAGCGAAGAGCGAAAGTGAAGAGCGAGGTATTGAAGAGCGAGGAAACTGAAGGGACGAAGGGACGAAGGGGAAGAGACTACGAGGGGAAGAGACTACGAGCGGAAGAGACTACGAGAGTAAATGCTTCACTAAGGCAATGTACGAGTCTACGCTGGCGCGGAGCTCCGACTCCTCGATGTACTCGTCAGGCGTGTGTGCGACGTGGATGGAGCCTGGGCCGAAGAGCAATGGCTTGCCCCAGTTGCCGAGCAATGGGATGTCGCTGGTGTAGGCCATGGGGGCGGTCTGGAAGCCGGGGACTGTGTGAAAATGCTGGGCGGGGATGTGGGAGCCGTACTCGAGCTCGGCGCGGCCATGGGCCCATGGCTTTAACGCGGCCTTGATCTCCTTCACGTCACCTACCAAGCGGAACATCATCTCGGCTTCGCAGGCGCCGGGGACGATGTTGGCCTCTGTGCCGCCACGGATCAAGCCAACGTTCACGGTGCTGGGGCCGAGCACTTGGTCCACCGGGAGCTCAAGTGACTGCAGCTCCTGCAGCATCTGCAACATTGGCGTGATGGCGGATGAACCGAGCTGCGCGTAGGCGGAGTGCGCTTCGCGGCCGCTGGTGCGCACGATGACGCGCTGGGCGCCTTTGCAACCCGAAGCGAGCAGGCTCTCCGTGGGTTCGCCGTTGATGAGCCACTTGGACGTGGCCGGCAATTGGTTGGCCATGCGGGCGCCGTCGGAGCCGCGCTCCTCGCCCACCACGAACAGCAGATCCACGCGTTCTTCGCCGGCCAGCACCATCCGATCAGCGGCCACCATCATGGCGGCGGCGATGCCCTTGGCGTCGCAGGCCCCCCGCCCGTAGAGCTTGCCGTCGGCGCGGCGGGGCGGCACGTAGGGCGGCACGGTGTCGAGGTGCGTGGAGAGTGTCACGCCCCCGCCCCTCCGCGAGGCCCAGATATTGCCGCGACCTGGCGTGACTTCCTGCACGGTGACGTTCCAGTCGCGCGCCACCAGCCAACGGGACACGAACTCCACCGCCGCGCCTTCGTCGCGTGTGGTAGAGGGAATGGCCAATAATTCGGCGGCCAGCGAGACGACGTCGGTGGGGGCGCTCATAAGGAGAGAAACTTACTCATGGGCGACGGTGTCTTGCAGAGCGTTTCACAGGAACCGCTTGCCTCACACGCCGAGCCTATCTACCATTCTCCTCACGCGGGAATAGCTCAGTTGGTAGAGCACAACCTTGCCAAGGTTGGGGTCGCGGGTTCGAGTCCCGTTTCCCGCTCTGAACGGATGGAGCAGGACCACGGGAGCGGCCGAATAAGCCGCTCCCGTTTGCGTTGCCGGGGTGGCGAAATTGGCGAGACGCGAGGGACTTAAAATCCCTTGGGGGTAACCCCGTGCGGGTTCGATTCCCGCCCCCGGCATTGCGTGCGCAGCACAAGAACGGAACTCGCGGCACCTTTTTGCATCGCGCGGGTTAGCAGCCCGGAGAAGCACCTCGTTTCCCACTTGGGGAGGACTACTCCGATGCGCGCCGCTAGCCGATTCCGCAGCCTCATTGCCACCCTCGCCATCCCACTCGCTGCCTGCGTGGAGGTGACGGGGCCTGTTGCCGTGGTCGAGGATGACGCCTGCAATGCGCGCTACGTCAGCATTGGCAGCACGATCACTGGGTCGCTGAGCAGCTATGACTGCGTGACCCAGGATGATACCGAGAGCTACGTGGATTACTACGAGCTCACGCTCTATCGCACGACCGACGTGGATCTCTACCTCGAGTCCTTGGACTTCGACGCCTATTTGATGGTCTTCGACGAATTTGACGAGCTCATTGTCGAGGACGACGATAGCGGAGAGAGCACTGACGCGTGGATCACGGTGAAGTTGCCGGCAGGGCGCTACTACATTGCGGTCACGTCCTTTGACGGCGGCGAACGCGGCAACTACAAGCTTTACGTGGACTAGCGTCCGGACGTCGCTTCAGAGTGAGCGAAAGCGGAGTGTCACGTTCATGCGCTCCCCATCCTCCTTGCGCCCCCTGATCTTCTTGGGAACCGCGAGGAGGGTTCGACCGTCCTTGCCCCGCCAGACCGACGTCTCCCACGTCTGATTGTCCACGGTGGCGGTCACGGGAGTGCGGCCCCATCCGTGCGTCACAGGGGGAGAGAAGCGCTCGGGCACCTGCACAAAATACCAACTGCCCTTCCCCTCGCTCCAGCGGAAAAGCGTGGCGGTGAAGGTGCCGCCGTAACCGGTTGTGCTCATACCATGGAATTTGCCTGCTCCCGCCTCGGCTCGCATCGGCCATATTTGGCGGTATGCAAGCGACAGCGCTTCCCGCCCTCACCGTGCTCTGGGTCGCCGCCGGCGGCGCGATCGGGGCGTCTTGCCGGTTTCTCATCGGCGAGTGGGCTCGCCAGCACGCGGCGCTCGACGGCTTTCCTTGGGCAACGCTCGGAATCAACGTGGCGGGTTCGTTGATTCTCGGTGCTCTTGCCGGCGGTGCTATTCTGGGTGAATCCGCCTCACCCCAGTGGCGCGCCATGGTTACTATCGGCGTGCTCGGCGGTTTCACGACATTCTCAAGCTTTTCATTGGACACAGTGTCAATGCTGCAGGCTGGCGCCATGCCGCGCGCGGCGCTCTACACTCTCGCGAGCGTAACGCTTTCGGTTGGCGCCGCGGCAGCCGGCATGATGCTCGCACGCGGAGCCAGTGCGTGAGCGAGCACGTGAGCGACTTCGGCCGCTTCTTCCTCCCGGGCCCCACGGAAGTCCGCCCAGAGATCCTTCAGGCGATGGCGCAGCCCATGATTGCGCACCGTGGCCCGGAGTTCTCCGCCATCTACGCGCGTGTCGTCGCCGGCATGCAGCAAGTGTTCCGCACGACGCGTCCGGTGTACTGCGTGAGCGCCTCGGCAACGGCGCTGATGGAGATGGCGATTCGTGGTGCACCCGAAGGCCCAATCCTCTCGCTCGTGAATGGCGGATTTGCTGAGCGGTTTGCCCGCATCGCCCAGCGCTGCGGACGCCGCACGCGCGTGGTCTCGGTGCCCTGGGGGGAGACGCACCCGTTTGATCTCGTGGAACAGCATCTCGCCTCGGAGCCTTACGCAGCGATGACGCTGGTGCATTCTGAGACCAGCACGGGTGCGCTGAGCGATGTGCGCATCCTCACGGAGCTCGCACACCGATACGGCGTGATGTGCCTAGTGGATGCCGTGACTGGAGTCGCCGCCGCACAGCTGGAGACGGAAGCCTGGGGCGTGGATTTTGTGCTCACGGGCTCGCAGAAGGCTCTAGCCATGCCGCCGGGCCTCGCCTTCGCGGTCGCAAGCGAGGCCTACATCCTTCAGGCCTCAGTCGTTCCCGCACGCGGGCGCTATCTGGACCCCGTTGAGTACGAAGAAGCATTCATCCGCGGCGGTCCACCGAGCACACCAGCGATTCCACTCTTCTACGCGGCCGATGCGCAACTGCGTAGCATCCTCAACGAAGGCATAGAAGCGCGCTGGGCCCGTCACACTTCGATGCGCGAGATGCTCGACGCGTGGGTAGCGGCCGAGCGCTCGCGCGGGCTTGCGATAACCCTGCAGGCGCGAGCGGGAGAGCGGAGTCCGAGCATCAGTTGCCTCGTGCTGCCACCCGAGCGTACATCGCGCGAGGTAGTGCTCGCGATGCAGGAGCGCGGCTTTACCATCGGGCGCGGATACGGACAGCTGCAAGACTCCACCGTGCGCATCGGCCACATGGGTGACCACACGGTGGCAGGCCTCGAGGCCTGCCTCGCCGCGCTCGCAGAAGTGCTTAGGGCCTAATGCCGTACGCGTGCACGGTGTACCACACCGTATAGGCCAAGAGACCACTTAGCGCCGCATCGCCACCATGTGAGCGAGCCGCGCCATCCTCATCCACCAGCTCCGCGGCCAGTCCCTGATGCAGGGGGGCAACACGAAGCCACTCCAAGACCTCAGCCGAGTCAGGGCCGAAGAGTCGCGCGATCTTTACGACGAGGCGATCGCTCTCCGGCAGGCGCTTGGCCGTGCGCCGGAACACTGAATCCGTGCGTTCAATCGCTTCCCACATTGGGAGCCAGAGGGCGGAACCTACGGCATCGTCCTCAAGGTCGTGCTTGCCGCGCAGATCAGACGCTGAGGCTAGCGTGTTCTTGGAGTCACTGCCGACGCTGAAGAGCCGACGTAGCGCAGCGCGAACCGCCGCCGCATCCTGCACCTCGCGTGCGGCTTCTTCATCGAGGGTGCGGCTCAGTGCATCGAGGGCGTAGGCGGCCACGGCATTGCCGTGTAGGGTGTACGGCAGCGCCGCCGGACTACGATCGAGCGTCACCTCGGTGTGATACAGGGGATGCGTCTCGTCGCGGCGCGCGGAGAGATCATCGTTAGTGGCGTAGAGCGTGTCGGCAAGCACCGGCTCTTCCACGATCTGATCATCACCGGTTTCGCGGATGTAGCGCTCGGTTGCGACGGCGTAGGACGCACAGCCCTCGAGCGTGAAGCCGGGCTCAAACAGCGTCCCGTCGAGGTAGTGGACGCCACGACCCGGCGCATAGCCGTGCAACTCACAGGCCCGCAGGATCAGTTCGCGGGCCAGCGGCGGGTCCGCCAACTGCACCGCCGGCACGGTCCAGGCCAGAGCTTCCCAATCGCGCACCGTCACGCCCCAAGCGCACCATGGCGCGCGACTACGCACCAAATAGAACTGCGCATCGTCCAGCGCGCGCGCCACGCCGTAGAAGTACGCGAAGCAGAGATTGCGATTGATCAACGCGTCGAGCGATTCCATTCCTGTGCTCTGCTCGAGCAGGCGCAGTGAATCACGCGTCACCGTGAGGAGGGATCGCCATCCGCGGCGACGCATCACGCCCACGGTGGCCTCGGCACCATCGCGCTCGGGGCCGGCCGCAATGTAGAAGGCCTGTTCCGTGCGTTCGCCCGCGCCGAGCGTAATGCTGCGCGTGATCGCGTAGCTCGGAGTGGCTCCCTCTCGCAGGGCCACCGTGGCATCGCCATCGGCAGCCAGCGCCAACGCGCAAATGCCCGGCACGGCCACGCCATCGAGAATCACCACCCCACCGGCCGCCTCGCGTACGCGGTGCGCATCCTCGGCGGCCCGCGGCGTGCGCACACGCAATTGCCGATGCCCAAGCGTGCCCTCGAGGCCTACCTCAAGTTGCATCGGCCGCTTGCCACGGTTCTCAAAGGCAATGGTGTACACGGCGCCCGCCATATCCGCGTCGCGACCAAACGGCGCGAACACTGTCCCCCGCACCACCAGATCGCCTGCCGTCGAGGTGAAGGTGGGCAGCCAGTGCAGCGCCCGTTCCCAGGCGATGCCCGCCCGCGCCAGTTCAACGGGCTCGCCATCAACTCGGATGACCGGACGGGCCAAGGCCGGCCCTTCCGCCTCCACAAAGCCCGCCGCGCCTGCAAACTCTACCGCAGCGCGCGCACCACGGTGCAACAGCCCTACGGCATGGATGGCACCATCGTGCGGATGGATGCACGGGAGCGACAACCAATGGTTCCCTGTGACCTGCCAAGGCACGGACGGCAGCGGTGCGACTGCGGGGTCGAGCGATTCTGCGACTGGGCTCATGTGTAGTTCTGGAGTATGCGGGGTAAATTACCCGACCACCTCTCTATGCGCCCAACTTTCCTCGCGTTTACCCTCGCCGCCCTCGCGGCCATCCCCGCTGCCGCTGAGGCACAGCGGGTGCTTGGGCCTACGCTCGACGCCACCACGCTCAGACGCGGCACCCTTCGCACGATGATTCTCTCCGAGAACATCTTGCTGAATGGGCGCTGGAACGACGGCAGGGCGGAACCGCTCGGTGGCGGACTCTCCGTGAACTTGGGCCCCGATGACTTCGCCAACCTTTCGGAGATTCGGGACCTCATGGGGGCACTCGGCATCGCGGATGTCAGTCCCTCCCTCGGATCCACGCGCGTGGATCTACGTCAGCGCCTCGCCATCACGCGACTAGGCTTCGATTACGGGCTCAGTGACCGGGTCATGCTGCGCGTGCAGGCCCCATTTGTGCGAGTTCGCGCTGAAGGCCAGCTGCGTTTGGATGGCAGCTCTGCGTCAGCTGGCATCAACCCAGCCCTCATCGGCCTCCCAGGCGCTGCGAACATTGCGACAGGCAATCGCGCCGTGGTGGATGCCTACACCAACGCCGTGAACTCGCTGACCGCTCGCCGAAACGCCTGCGCCGCGAGTGCCGGTGCGCACCCGGAGTGCGGAAGCATCATCGCCGAGGCAGCGCTCGTCAACGCGACGATTGCACGTGCGTCGCAGTTCGCCTCCGCACTCACGACGATTTACGGCGCGCAGGGCTTGTCCCCTGGCCAACAGTTTGTGCCACTCGCTGGCTCCTCGCTTGAGACTCTGCTTGGCGGCGTGGGCGAGTCTCTCCGCACCAACTTCACGCGCTGGGGTGTGACGAACGTGACGGCCACGACAGGGCTGCCACTCGGCGCGCAGGTGCCGCTCATCGCTGAGGGCCTGCGAAACTTGATCACGGCCCCATTCGGTGAAGGCTTCGGCGCCCAGGACATCGGAAAGTCCTCGCGACAGGATCTCGGCGACATTGACGTCGGCGTGACGGTGAAGCTGTTCGACGCCTTTGCCGGCGATTCCGCCCGCCACGCCGCCAACAGCTTCGGCATTCGCCAGAGTGTGGGCCTCACCTACCGGCTCGGTGGCGGCAACTTCGATATCCCCGACGACTTCATTGATCTCGGCACCGGCAGCGGGCACGACGCCATCGCTCTGCAGTCCATCACCGACGTCATCATCAGTGAAAAGTGGTGGGCCACGGTCGGGCTCGGCTGGGCACGCGGCGCCGCGCACGAACGCGTGCTGCGCATGCCGCTCCTCAATGGTGTGGATCTCATTCGCGCCGACCGCCAAGTGCCCGTGCGCATCACGCCGGCCAACATGTTGGAGCTGCGCGTGGCGCCCCGCTGGAACGTGAACGACTACTTCGGCATCGGGGCTGAGTGGCGCTTCCGCACGCGCGGCGAGGATGAGGTCGTGGCACTCGGCGCGCCAGGCATCGTGCCGCCTGCGGGCGCGACGGTGAATGATGGCTACGGCGCGATGAACACGCCGAGCAACAGCAGCGAGCACCGCTGGGCCTGGACCGTCGGGTATTCCACGCTCGCGGCGGAGTCGCGCGGCAAAGCGGGCCTCCCGATTGAGATTGGCTACACCCACGAGCAATCGGTTGCATCCAGTCGCGGTGTGGTCCCACGGCGCTGGGAAGACCGCATCCAGATTCGCTACTACACGCGCTTCTTAGGGCGTTGAGTCGCGGCGCGCTCGGCGCGGGCGACCTCGGCGCGAGCATTCTCGCTGCGAACGGGTTCGGTAGCGGCAGCCACGGCGAGCAGTTCTCTCGCGTGCTCGCGGCTCGTGACGCTTTCGGCGTCGCCACCAAGCATACGCGCGATCTCGTCCACACGCGCGGCCAGTTCAACCACACCAACGTCTGAAGTCGTGACGCCACCCTTGGCCGCCTTCTGCACCACGATGTGGTGATGGGCGCGCGCAGCAATTTGCGGAAGGTGCGTGATGGCGAAGACCTGATGATGTGCAGCGACATCGCGCATCGCATCGCCGACCATGAGGCCGGTGCGACCGCCGATGCCCGCGTCCACTTCGTCGAAGATGAGCGTGGGCACGTTATCCAGTCGCGCGAGGATAGTCTTGAGTGCGAGCATCACGCGCGCGAGTTCGCCGCCCGATGCCACGCGGGCCAGTGCGCGCGCCTCGTGCCCCAAGTTGAGCGCCACCCGAAACTCCACATCCTCGGCGCCATGCAGCCCCGCCGCCTCGCGAGGGCTCAAGTGCACGAGGAAGCGCCCGTCAGGCATCCCGAGGTCCGGCAGACGCGCTTCGACGGCCTTGGCCAGCGACTTGGCCGCCGCTTCGCGCTTCTTGCTCAAAGCGACCGCAGCCTTGGTCAGGGCAGCGCCAGTCTCCTTCACGCGCGCATCCAGCCCACGCAAGTCCAACGAAGCCGTATCGAGCAGATCCAACTCGGCGCGCGCTTCCCGCCCTGTGCGCATGACCGCCTCGAAGGAGCCGCCGTACTTCTTCATCAGCCGGAACAGCAGATCACGCCGTGACTCCACCTCGTTCAGGCGCGCCGGATCGTGCTCCACGCCATCGGCGTAGGCCTGAGCCTCGCGCGATAGTTCCTCGAGCGCGTACCACGCGTTGTCGTACAGCTCCTGGAGGCGCGAGGTGCTCGGATCAATCTTCTGCAACGCCGCCAAGGGCTTCTGCAGATGGCCCAGCGCCTGCATTGCCTCGCCATCCGACTCCAGCGCGTCGGTGAGTTCGGCAATCAACTGCTGCAGCTCCTCCGCGTGCGTGAGGCGGCGCGCTTCGTCGTCGAGCTTCTCTTCCTCGCCTTCCTTTAACTGCGCCTCGCCAATCTCCTTGGCCACGTGCGCCAGCCAATCCGCGCGCTTGCTCGCTTCGTCGCGCCGTTGGTTGAGCGTGGCCACGGCTTGCCGTGCGAGTTCCGCCTCACGCCAGGCCTCAGCCACGGCCTCCACTTCACGCGCCGCATCACCGAAGGCATCGAGAATGTGGCGCTGCGCCTCGCCCTCGAGCAGCGCCTGTGCCTCGTGCTGCCCGTGCACGTTGACGAGCGTACGTCCAATCTCCGCCAGCACGCCCGCGGTGACGGGCGAGCCATTCACCCAAGCCCGCGCCCGTCCAGCACCGGCGGCCACTTCACGCTTCAGCACGAGCACGCCGTCTTCACATTCAATGCCGCGCTCATCCAACTGCGCGAGGAGATCGGCGCGGTCGTGCAGGTCAAAGACGCCTTCAACGGTGGCCTTCTCGGAGCCCGTGCGCACGAGATCGCTCGAGGCACGCTCGCCGATCAACAGGCCGAGCGCACCGACGACGATGCTCTTGCCCGCGCCGGTTTCGCCTGTCAGCACGTTGAAGCCCGGTGCCAAGGGAAGCGTCACGGCGTCAATGATTGCGAGATTCCGGATGCGAAGTTCGGTCAGCACCCGCCGTTCACCCGTCTCGCACAGGGTTACCGCCCCAGCCCAACTTGTTGCGCAGTCGCGTGAAGAACGTGACGTCCTCAAACCGCACAAGTTGCACCGGATGCCGACTACGCGTCACCGTCAGCTTGTGCCCCGGCGGAATGGCGATGCCAACTTGTCCGTCCGCCGTCAGCAGCACTTCGTCTTGCTCGTCGTCCAAGGAGACTTGCAAGGTGACGTCCGGCGGAAAGATCGTCGGGCGAATTGCCAGCGTGTGCGCCGCGACAGGCGTCATGATCAGCCCCTCAAGCGAGGGCACCACCACGGGGCCACCAGCGGAGAGCGAGTAGGCCGTCGAGCCGGTGGGCGTCGCGATCACAATGCCGTCGGCGGCAAGCTTCGCAATCGGCTGTCCATCGGCGGAGAGCCGCATGCGCAGGACTCGTGCGTATCCACCCTTATGCACGACGACGTCATTGAGTGCACGAATCTGAATGCCGAGCTCGCCGGTGGGCGTCCACGTGCGGGCTTCGAGCGCCATGCGTCGCTGCACGCTATGCTCACCGCGCACGAAACGCGCGAAGGCCGCCGCAAACTCTTCGCCTTGGCACGTCGTGAGAAAGCCAAGCTTCCCGAGGTTCACGCCGAAGATCGGCACGTCAGCGCCGCCGAGAAACCGCGCACCACGAATGAGCGTGCCGTCACCACCAAGCGTGATGAGCGTGTCAATCTGACTGGGATGTCCGAGCCGGGCGCCCTTCGGCGCGTGCCGCTCCAACTCCGCTTCGTAAGCCAAGGTGTAACCCAGCGCCGGCGCCTCGCGGGCGAGGAACCCGAGGATGTATTCGAGTCCCTCGTACTCCTGATGCCCGACGATGCCGAGTCGCTTGCTCACCCCGCTAACGCTCCCGTCTCGTGCATGGCGCGCACGCGAGCGGCGATTCCCGCCGCGTCGAGTCCTACCTGCGCGAGTTGCTTGGGACGCGAGGCCGCGTAGATGATGCGATCGGGGACGCCGTGCGCATGGACGCGCACGCTCGGATCCATCGCACTGACCACGGACGCCATGTAAGCCCCGAAGCCGTTCACGACGGTGCCCTCCTCCACCACCAGCAACTGCTGGTGCGTGGCGAGCAGCGCCGTGAGCGTCGTCGCATCATACGGCTTGAGATAGCGACAGTTCACCACCGTCACCGGGAGTCCTTCGTCCGCCAGGCTCTCGGCGGCCTTCAGGGACTCCTGCACCATGGTACCAACCGCGAGGATGGCCACCTCCTCGCCCTTGCGCAGCACTTCCCACGTGCCGTGCGGCACACCGGGAATGTCCTTGGCCGGCGGCACCAGGTCCGGTGCTACGTCGCGCGGATAGCGAATGCAGAACGGTCCGTTGTGTGCGATGCCGCTGCGCAGCAAGCCCACAAGTTCCGCGCCGTCCTTCGGCGCCGTGACGACCATATGAGGGACCGCGAGCATGTACGCAATGTCGTAGAGCCCCGCGTGCGTCTCACCATCTTCTCCAACCAGACCGGCGCGATCCATTGCGAACATCACCGGCAGCGACTGGATGGCCACGTCGTGCACGATGTTGTCGTAGCCGCGCTGCAGGAACGTGGAGTAGATGGTCACCACGGGCTTGATGCCCTCGGTGGCCAGGCCCGCTGCGAAGGTCACGCCATGTCCTTCCGCGATGCCCACGTCAAAGAAGCGCGTCGGATGCGCCTTGGCGACCACGGCCGTGCCCGTGCCGCCCGGCATGGCGGCCGTGATGGCGACGACCTTGGGGTACTCTTCCATCAACTCCGCCAGCGCCTTGCCGTAGACGGCGGTGTAGTTGGGATTGCCCGTTGCAGCCTTCAGCTGCTTGCCCGTCTGGGGATCGTGACCGGGCGGGAGCGCATGCCACTTCTCGCCGTGCTCCCCTGCCGGGAAGCCCTTCCCCTTGGTGGTGATGACGTGGACGAGGCGCGGGCCCTTGAACTCGCGCACCGCCTTAAAAGTCTCGATCAGCTGCGGGATGTCGTGGCCGTCGATGGGGCCAAAGTAGCGAAACCCCAATTCCTCGAAGAGCACGCCTGGCGTTAAGAAGGCCTTCACCGACTCTTCCCAGCGGCGCAGCAGCGCACCGGCGTCCTTGAACGGCCCCGGCGCCTGATCCACAATCTCACCGATCTTGCTACGCAGGCGATTGTAAATCGGATTCCGCTGCACACCCGTGAGATACTTGTGCATGGCCCCGACGTTCGGCGCGATGGACATTTCGTTGTCGTTCAGCACCACGATGAAGTCGCGGTCCGAATGGCCCGCGTTGTTCAGCGCTTCGTACGCGAGGCCAGAGCCGAGCGAGCCGTCACCGATGATGGCCACGACCTTGTTGTCGCCACCGACGATGTCTCGCGCGGCGGCCATGCCCAGCGCAGCGGAAATAGACGTCGCCGCGTGGCCAGCGCCGAACGTGTCGTACTCGCTCTCCGTGCGCTTCAAGAAGCCCGACAGCCCGCCCTCCTGACGCAGCGTGTGCATGCGGTCCTTGCGGCCGGTGAGCACCTTGTGCGGATAACCCTGGTGTCCGACATCCCACACCAGCTTGTCGCTCGGCGTGTGGAAGGCCGTATGCAGCGCGATGGTGAGTTCCACGACGCCGAGGCCGGCGCCGATGTGACCGCCCGTGACGGAGCAGGACGCGATGAGGAACTCGCGGACTTCCTGCGCAAGGGTCGTGAGTTCCGCAGAGCTCATCCGCCTGAGGTCGGCGGGGTCCTGCACGCGGTCGAGGAGGTTTTTGCTCATATGCAGCGGAAATCGAGGAGAGAGATACGTAGCTTGCCTAAAGCGGGGTTCGTGGCGCCAGTGCCGCCTGACGCCCTACGAGCGCCGTGCCACGATGAATCGTGCGAGAAACTCTAACTCGGGCGTCAGGGCGCCGTGCTCCTGTAAACCCTTACATGCGTCCTGTACTAACGCCTCGGCGCGGGCCTTCGCTCCCGCGATGCCCAACAAGGCCGGGTAGGTGCTCTTCTTGAACGCCAGGTCCTTGCCGGCCGTCTTGCCCAGCTGGTCCGTGGTGGCGGTGATATCCAATACGTCGTCGGCGATCTGAAACGCCAAGCCAACCGCCGCGCCGTACGAAGCAAAAGCCTGAAGCAGAGCCGGAGGCGCACCCGCCGCCACACCGCCGATGGTCATCGCCGCCTCAATCAAGGCGCCCGTCTTGCACCGATGGACGCGCTCCAACTGCGCGAGGTCCAGCTCGGACCCTTCGCCCTCGAGATCCAGCAGCTGCCCGCCAATCATGCCGCTGGCGCCGGACGCCCGCATGAGCACACGCACAACCTCGCCACCGGCTTCGGGCGTGAGTCCGATGTCCATCGCCGACTCCATGGCGGCTCGCGCTGCCAAGGGCACCATCGCCATACCGGCTGCGGTGGCCGCGGGCACACCAAACACCTTATGAACCGTCGGACGACCGCGACGCATGTCATCGTCGTCCATGCAGGGCAAATCGTCGTGCACCAGCGAATAGGCGTGCACCACTTCCACGGCCGCCGCCAATCCCGAGACGTCCAACGTCCCGCCCGCCGCACGGTGGGCCGACATCACCAGCACCGCGCGCAGGCGCTTTCCTTCGCCCTGCAAGGCATAGCGGATGGAGTTGGCAACCGCCCCATTGTGCTGGGCGAGGTATCGCACCGTGAGCGCATCCAAGGCCCGCGACACTGCGGCGCGGTCCTTGGTGAAGTCAATCGGCGTGACACCTGTACCTGTCATTCCTTAGCTCCAAACACACCGTCGGCCTGCTCGAGCAAAGTCTTCACCTTGCCCTCGGCGTCGGCGAGAGCGGCTGAGGCCTCGCGCAGGCGCGTGATGCCCTCTTCAAAGAGTTTGAGCGCGTCTTCGAGTGGGATGTCGTCGCGGTCGAGCGCCGTGGCAATCTGTTCCAAGCGCGCGAGAGATTGTTCAAAGGTCATGCATCCTTCCGCAGATGGGGGGCATCGGCGTGCACCGAGTCAGTGGTCGCGCGAACGCGACCGTCCTTCACCAATAGTTCAAAATGCTGCCCTTGGGCAAACGCCGATAGCGTGCTCAGGGTTGCACCGGCCTCGCTGCGGGCCACCGAGAAGCCGCGGGCGAAGACCTGCAACGGCGACTTCGCCTCAAGCGAGGCACCGAGCCGCGCCACAATCGCCCGGCGCCGCTCCACCGCCCGCGGTGCCAACTGCACCAGGCGCTGCGCAATGCGCTCCGTGCGCGCGCGGCGCCGTTCGCTGACCAACTGCGCGCGCTGCGAGAGACCCTCGGCGCGACGCTGCACATCCCGACGGCCAACTTCAATGCGGTCCTGCAGGCCGTCGGCCATGATGCCGGCCAGCTTGCCCACCGTCTCCCGGAGTTCATCGAGCATGGGCACCGCGTGTTCGGCCGCGACACTCGGCGTCGCGGCGCGCAAATCGGCCACGAGGTCCGCGATGGTCACGTCCGTTTCGTGACCGACAGCGGAAATTGTCGGAATGCGGCATGCGGCAATCGCCCGCGCCACGCTCTCGTGGTTAAACGCCCAGAGGTCCTCGCGCGACCCGCCGCCGCGCCCGATGATGAGCACGTCGGGAACCGGAACACCGCCCGCCGCGCGACCGCTCTCCACCCAACGGGAAAGTCTCTCCAGAGCCGCGCAGATTGAATCTGGCGCCCCTTCGCCCTGCACCAGCGCCGGGATCACCATCACGTTGACGCCGGCGTGGCGCCGCTGAATCACCGCGATCACATCGCGGAGTGCCGCGCCCTCGCTGCTGGTGATGACCGCGACCGTGCGCGGAACGCGTGGCAAGGCACGCTTACGGGCGGAGTCGAGCAGGCCTTCCGCTTCGAGCTTGCGCCTCGTCTCGTCAAACTGCCGCTGCCACAGACCTTCTCCGTCCGCCAGCATCTGCGTGACCGTGAACTGCATGCTGCCGCGCGCGGGATACACGGTGAGCTGGCCGAAGGCCATCACCTGATCGCCTTCCTGCGGCTTGGCGGGAATCTTGAAGGTCGCGCCTTTCCACACCACCGCTGAGATTGCCGCCGATGCGTCCTTGATGGTGAAGTACCAATGACCGCTCGGATAAATCTTCACACCCGAGACTTCGCCACGCACCCAGAGCTTGGGGATGCCACCTTCAAGCAAATCCTTCGCCGCGCTCGCTAAATCGAGTACGGAAATTGCCTCGGCGGCGGTCGAGCCCGGATGCGTCACGGTCAGCGCGTGCTCACGAGCGTGAGCTCACGAGCGTGAGCTTGGCTGCGCGCACCGTGTTGGCCAACAGCATGGCGATGGTCATCGGGCCCACGCCACCAGGCACCGGCGTGATCTTCGACGCGACCTGCGACACTTCGTCGAACTTCACGTCGCCTACGATGCGGTACCCTTTCTTGGCCGTCGGATCGTCCACGCGGTTGATGCCGACGTCAATCACCACGGCGCCCGGCTTCACCATATCGGCCGTCACCATCTCGGCCTTGCCGATCGCCGCAATGAGAATGTCTGCACGCCGAGTGTGCTCAGCGAGATTCTTGGTGCGCGAGTGGCAGATGGTCACCGTGCAATCCGCGCCCTTCCCACTCTGCATGAGTAGCGCCGCCATCGGCTTGCCGACAATCGTGCTGCGTCCAAGAATCACGGCTTCCTTGCCGCTGGTCTCGACGCCACTCTCCATCAACATCACCTGGACGCCCGCCGGAGTGCAGGGCGCAAAGCCATCAGCGTCGCCAATCAGCACCTTGCCCGCATTGATGGGATGAAAACCATCCACGTCTTTCATGGGATTGATGCGGCGAATCACCTTTTGCGGATCCATGTGCTTTGGCACGGGCATCTGCACGAGAATTCCGTGCACCGATGGGTCGGCGTTCAGGTTATCAATCACCGCGAGCAGCTCAGCCTCTGGCGTCGTCGCCGGCAACCGAACCGTGACGCCATGCATGCCTGCTTCTTTGCAGGCCTTCTCCTTGGCGCCCACGTAGAAGGTGCTCGCCGGGTCTTCGCCCACCAGTACCACCGTAAGACCGGGCGTCACACCCGCGGCCTTCAGCGCCGCGGCGTGCGTCGCAACCTCGGCGCGCACCTTGGCCGCGATGGCAACGCCATCAATCCGCTCAGCGGGCAATATTGGTGCTCCTCTTCTCGCGGATCGCCACGACCTTGATCTGTCCGGGATACTGCAACTCCGACTCTACTCGGCGGGCGATCTCCTCAGTGAGCGAATCCATGCGAGCATCATCGACGTTGTCCGGATCCACAATCACGCGGATTTCGCGGCCAGCCTGAATCGCGAACACGCGATCCACGCCCTTGTAGCTCGCGGCGATCTTCTCGAGGCCTTCCAAGCGCTTGACGTAGGTTTCAAACGCCTCGCGACGCGCACCCGGGCGCGAGCCGCTGATGGCATCGGCCGCCTGCACCAGTACCGACACCTCGCTCTCGTGCGGGACGTCGTCGTGATGCGCCGCGATGCAGTTGATGACCATCGGGTTCTCGCCGTACTTGGTCGCGACCTCCACGCCCAACTGCACGTGCGTGCCCTCGTGCTCGTGCGTGAGCACCTTGCCGATGTCGTGCAGCAGCGCGCCGCGCTTGGCCATCGCGACGTCGAGCCCGAGCTCGGCGGCCATCATGCCCGCGAGAAACGCCACTTCCTTGCTATGCCCGAGAATGTTCTGCCCATAGCTCGTGCGCCACTTCATACGGCCAATGAGCTTGATGAGCTCAGGATGTAGGCCGTGCACTCCCACTTCGTAAGCGGCCTGCTCGCCCGTCTCAATGATGCCGGCGTCCACTTCCTTCTTGGACTTCTCGACCACTTCCTCAATGCGCCCCGGATGGATGCGGCCATCGGCCACGAGCTTCTCGAGCGCCAAGCGCGCCACTTCGCGACGCACCGGATCAAAGCAGGAGACCACGACCGTGTCCGGAGTGTCATCAATGATGACGTCCACCCCGGTGGCCAGCTCAAAGGCGCGAATGTTGCGCCCTTCGCGGCCGATGATGCGGCCCTTCATGTCGTCCTTTGGCAGGGCCACGGCACTGGCCGTGATCTCCGCCGTGTGCTCAGCGGCAATGCGTTGCACCGCGAGCGCCACGATCTTCTTGGCTTCGCGGTCGGCGTTGCGCTTGGCACTTTCGCGAATCTCGCGGAGGCGACTGCCGGCGTCAGCGAGGGCCTCTTCCTCAAGGCGACGAATGAGCTCGGCCTTCGCGTCGCTGGCCGAAAGGCCGGCGAGCTGCTCCAGCCGACGCCGTTCCTCACCCACGAGTTGGTCCAGTTCGGTCTGCTTTTCCTCGAGCTGCTTCTCGCGGCGGCCCAATTCTGAGGCGCGGCGGGCGACTTCCTTCTCCTTGCCGTCCACCATCTCGAACTTTTTGTCGGCCTGCTGCTCGCGCTCACCGACGCGTTTTTCCTCCTTCACCACTTCTTCGCGACGCTTCCGGGCCTCTTGCTCCCAAGCCTCGCGCACCTTCATCACCTCTTCCTTACCGGAGAGGACGGCCTGCTTGCGCGAGGCGTCGGCCTCGCGCTCCGCGTCTCCAACAATTTTCTTGGCGATCTGGTCCGCTGCATCTCCAGCGGCCCGGCGGGCGGCGTCCTCGGCGGCACGCCCTGACTTCTTTCCAAGCACCCACGCAATTGGCGTCCCCACGGCAACCAACACGCCGAGGGCGATGGTCACGATCAACGGCACAATCATCAGTTTTCTCGTATGCGAAAGGCGACCCTGTTTGCGGCCGCGTCCGGAGGGAGGGCACTCTCGGCTCGCGTGATGCCGGTCCAATTCCTGAGGCCGGACCGACCGAATCGGCGCCGGCGAAGGGCGCGGATTGGGACGGGCTAACTACAGAAAGGACTTGCACCTACGAGCTTTCGCACCCACTCTGCTTTCAAGCTACGGATGGCTCGAAGAAATAGCAACGAGACTCGATACTTACGAGAGGCGAGGCCCGGTACCCGGGCCGCAAACGTGACGGGTGAAGCTTGCGGCCCGTGCCGTTTTCCCTACTCTTCAAGGCCAGTGAGCTCAACATCGGAGTCCCCGGCGGTCACTGCGGCCCTCGCGCCCGAAGGCGCGACGTCGGGCCTCGCTCACGCCCTGGAGTTGGGGTTTGAGCTCGCCGTCACGCCAACGGCCCTGATGACGGCGCTCGGAGTCTATGGGCGCGTAAACGCGGCCTATGCCGCGTTGCTCGGCCGCGAGACCTCGTGGTTCCCTGGCCGCTCTTTTCTCGAGGTCACGCATCCTGATGATCGGGTGCGCGACACGAGCTTTCTCGATCGCTTGTTCGCCCCAGACACCACGCAAGTGGGCGTGCAGAAGCGCTACCTGCGCGAGGACGGCTCGGTGGTCTTTGCGCGCGTCTCCGTCAGCGTGCTCGAACGCACGGCAGACGGTAGGCCAAGTCTCCTGATGACTGAGGTGGCGGACCACACCGCGCTACACGGCGCACTGGACGCGCTGCGAGCGAGCGAAGAGCGCCTGAACTTCGCCATGGAGGCGACGAACGATGGACTCTGGGATTGGGACTTCGCCACGGGCGAGCTCAGCGTCAACAACAACTGGTCGCGCATGCTGGGGTACGAGCCCGGCGAACTTGTGCCGCACATCAGCACTTGGGAAACATTGTCGCACCCGGATGACGTGCCGCTTGCGTATGCCAATCTCGATGCTCACGTCCGCGGCGAGGTCGCTCAGGTTGATTTCGAGATGCGCATGCAGCGCAAAGACGGCTCGTGGTGTTGGATTCTTAATCGCGCCAAAGTCGTCGGCCGGAACCCAGACGGCTCGCCACGACGCATAGTCGGAACGCACACGGACATCACGGCACGCCGCGCGCAAGCACAAGCCACCCGGCAGCAGGCGGCCCTCTTGGATTCCGTGCTCTCCAACATCGCTATTGTCATCGCAATTCTCGGGCAGTCTGGGCGCATCGAGTACATCAACGCGCACTTTCATCGCTTGCTCGGCTGGACGCTCGAAGAGATGCAGCATACGGATGTCTTCTCGCTCATGTACCCAGATCCCGACTACCGAGCGCGCGTTGCGGCGGCGGTCTCCGAGGGCGGTAGCCAGTGGCGCGACTGGACTGCGCGCACTCGCGATGGACACGAGATCACCATCTCGTGGAACAATGTGCCGCTCCCCGACGGACGCATCGTCGGCATCGGTACCGATGTGACGGCCACTCGCGCCGCCGAAGCGGCCGAGGAACGACACAGCGAGCAGATGCAGCAGGCCCAGAAGCTCGAGAGTCTTGGGCTCCTTGCCGGTGGCATTGCCCACGACTTCAACAATCTCTTGGTCGGCGTGCTCGGCAATGCGAGTCTTGCCGAAGAGATTCTGACGCCGGATTCAGACGCTGCGTTCCTCGTGGGCGAGGTGCGCGCGGCGGCCACGCGTGCCGCCGAGTTGACGCGGCAACTGCTTGCCTACGCCGGCAGAGGGCGCTTCGTCGTGGAGCCCGTGGACCTCTCGCTACTTGTTGGCGAGATGTCGGCGTTGCTCCGCGCGGCGATGAGCAAGGACGCCGCGTTACGGTCGGAACTCGCACCGGAGTTGCCGGCTGTCGAGGCCGACGCAACGCAGCTCCGCCAAGTGGTGATGAACTTGATCACCAACGCGTCCGACGCGCTCGGCGATGCGCCCGGAACGGTCTCGCTACGCACGAGTGTGCGCGAGCCTGCCGAATCCGAGCGCCACGCGGTCGTTGGCGGTACCACGCTCGCCCCGGGGCGCTACGCCTGCGTGGAGGTGTCCGACACGGGCGCGGGCATGGATGACAGCACCCTCGCGCGCATCTTTGACCCCTTCTTCACCACCAAGTCCACCGGCCACGGGCTCGGGCTCGCTGCCACGCTCGGCATCATTCGCAGCCACAAAGGTGGCATCGCCATTCGTAGCACAGTGGGGCGAGGCACGACCGTCTGCGTCTATCTGCCGACGATTGAACGAACCGCGCGCATGAGCCCTACGCCGACACCCGGCAGCATGCGCGCGATTCGCGGCGATGGCCACATTTTGCTGGCCGATGATGAAGCCGCCGTGCGCCGGGTCGCGGCCATGTCACTCGAGCGAGCGGGATTCATAGTCACACAGTGCCGCGATGGCGCGGAAGCAGTCCAAGTATTCCAGGCTGATCCAGGCAAATGGCGCGCCGTGGTGTTGGACCTGACGATGCCGAACCTCGGTGGGCAGGACGCGCTCCTCGCCATGCGAGCCATTCGCGACGACGTCCCCGCCGTGCTCTGCTCTGGCTACGCGAGCGAAGAACTCAGCGTCAAGGTCACGTCGCTCGACGCGGTGATTTTTGTGCAGAAGCCGTTCACGGCGGCGCGACTCACGGCCGCACTGTTCGAAGTCGCACCGTCCAACTGAGCGGACGCGCGTCGCCAGAGGCGCGGCGCCAGAGGCGCGTTGCCAGAGGCGCGTTGCTAGACGCGCAGGTCCGTGGATGTCGTCACACGCTTGGCCGGTGGCAACCAACGGCGCAATTCGCCCGAGAGCGAGCGCATGCGCTCCGAGACCTCCTCTTGCCCGGCCCGCTCCTTAAACAACTCGTCGGTGATGCTCATCGCCGCGAGAATGGCCGCCTTTCCCGGATCTGTGATGGCGGGATTCTCCAGCACTTTTCGAATAGCCGCGTCCACGTGCTCGGCGATGGCCTTCGTCACTTCAGCGGGCACCTCGGAGCGAATCGTGTACTCCTCGCCCACAATGCGCACGCGCGTTGAATGCAGGGTCATACATCACCTCCGATGACGTGCTGTTGACGCAGAAAACGCGCCTTGTCGAGCATCGCGCGCGTCTTTTCCGCGGCGTCGTCGAGTCGCGCTCTGAGCTTGGCGTTCTCCGCCTCCAGCGTCGAGAGTCGCTCCTCAGCGGTGGCATCCCCCGCCGGTGTGGCCCCCAAAGCCTTCAGACGCGCTTCCGCCGCGTGCGCGCGCTTACGGAACGCCGACAGCTCCTCACCCAAGTTGCGGACAAGTGCCTCAAGCTCGGCGAACGCAAGCTGCGCCGATGAATCAAGACGCACGCGGTTTGACACCGAGCTGACTCTCCAAAGCTTTGAGAAGTAGGTTGCGACGCCCTTCCAGTTCCTTGTCACGGAGCGTGCGCTCCGCGTGACGAAAGGTCAAGCGCCAGGCCAACGAGCGCGTGCCCTCGGGCACACCCTTACCACGAAATTCGTCAAACAGTTCACAACGCTCCAACATCTCGCCGCTCGTCGTGCGCAGCAACTTCTCCACGTCGCCCGCTGGCACCGTGTCGGGCACGAGGAGCGCTAGGTCAAACTCGGCAGCGGGCTGCGTGGGGAGCGCTACATAGCGCGTTGGTTCCGCACGCTCCCCGTTCACGCCGGGAGCCACGCCACTCGTGCGCCGCTTGTTCCCGTGCGCGTGCTGACCTTTCGGCGCAATCGCCGCGCTCGGCATTTCACCGAGCACCAGTTCCACACCAAACACCGCACTCGCCCACACCGGCGCATCGAGCGACACGCGCACAATCCGCCCCACCTTCGCCGCCCCAGCAAGGATGTGCCACAACTCGGGCTCGGTTGCCGGCTCGAGATGAATAGCGACGCCCGGATACGCCACCTCGGCGAGACGATGTCCCAAGGCCTTCGCGTCCCAGGCATCAAACACCGGGGGTGACGACTCCGTGAAGTGCGGCGGCCGGCGCTGACCCATCACGAGTAGCGCCGCGCGCACTTCTTCAGTGGGCGTACCACCCGCGCGCGCGGTGAACACCGAGCCAACCTCGAACATCCGTACATTGCCCTGCATGCGGTTCAAGTTGTATTCGGCGCGACGCGAGAGCGTGTCGAGAATCGAGGCGCGCAGAAATGGCTCGTCTTCGGCCAGGGGATTCTGCACCCGCACGAGGTTTACCGTCGCCGCACCGCCGCCGCGCCCAGAGGTGAACGGCAGCGGACGCACCTCGTGCAGTCCCGTCGCCACCATTGCGTCGCGCACGCGCTGGTACGCCGTCCACAGCGGATGATCCGACACCGTACCCGGACGATGCCCCTGCAAGGCATCGGGAAGACGATCAAAGCCCCGCAGGCGCGCAATCTCCTCGATGAGATCAACGTCGCGATGCACGTCATGGCGCCAGCTCGGCGGCGTCACCTTCAGCGCGTCGCCATCCACGACAATCTCAAAACCAATGCCCGCGAGGATGGACGCGCACTCGTCGCGAGGAATGGTATCGCCGAGCACCTTGGCCACGCGCGCGACCTTCAGGTGCACGGGCTTCTTGGGTTCAGGCGCGCGACCGACGTCAATAAACGCGTCCACGTGACCACCGCTCACGCTCGCGAGCAGCGCTGCCCCAAGGGCCAAGGACTGCGTGACCATCGCATCGTCAATGCCGCGCTCGAAGCGGTAGCTTGCATCGGTGGAGAGTCCGGCCTTGCGTCGTGTAGTCCGCACGCGCTGCGCGTTGAATGTCGCGACTTCAAGCACGATGTCCGTGGTCTTCTCGGTCACTTCACTCGCGCGCCCGCCCATCACGCCGGCGATCGCCGTCGCGTGTTCACTGTCCGCGATGACCAGCATCTCGGGATCGAGCTTTCGCTCCACGCCGTCCAGCGTGACCAGCGTCTCGCCAGCCTTCGCACGCCGGACCACGATGCCCTGCCCCTTCAGCGCCACCTTATCGAAGGCGTGCATGGGCTGGCCAAAACCGTGCAACATGTAGTTGGTGGCGTCCACCACATTGTTGATGGAACGTCCGCCCACCGACTCCACGGCCTCGCGCAACCAGACGGGGCTCGGGCATACGGTCACACCGCTAATGACCGCCGCCGTGTAGCGCCCGCAATCGAGCGAATCCTCTATGCGCACCTTGATGCCAGCGGCAGACGCTTCTTGCGCGCCCTGCGCAAACGTCAACGGCACCTCGGGCAAGTCCGCGAGTTCCTTGGGACCCGCAAGCTTCACGCCCGTGAGCGCCGAGAGTTCACGCGCCACACCGATGTGCGACAGCAGATCCGGACGGTTCGGCAGCACGTCGAGCACGAAGCGCACATCCCCGAGCGGCAGCACCTTGAGGAGTGGCGTGCCCGGCGCGGCGTCCGTGCTCAGCGTGTAAATGCCATCGTGATCGCTGCCAAGCTTGAGTTCGTTCGCCGAGCACAGCATGCCATTGGACGTGAAGCCGCGAATCTTGCGCTTCTCAATCTTGAGGCCAGTGGGAATCGTCGTGCCGCTGCGCGCGAACGGATATTTCGCACCCACGGCCACATTGGGCGCGCCGCAGACGACTTCGAGAAGCTCGCCGGAGCCATCGTCCACCTTGTTGAACGAGAGCCGCGTGTCGGGAATCTTCTCGCTTTCCACCACCTGCGCCACGACAATCGGCACGAGGTCAGCGCGCAGTGCCTCGAAGCCTTCCACCGTGGCCACGTGCGCGGTGAGCAGGTCGCGAATCTGTTCGGCGCTCTTCCCGTGCGGGACAAAGCGCGACAGCCATTCGTGCGAGAGATTCATCGGCGCGTTCCCGCGCGAGTTGCCTGTGGGGTCATCACTTGCCGAACTGCTCCAAAAAGCGCACGTCAGAATCGTAGAGGATGCGGATATCGGGAATGCCGTGGCGCGAGATGGCGGTGCGCGCCGGTCCCATGCCAAAGGCCCAGCCCGTGTACTTCTCGCTGTCGAGGCCAGCGGCCTCGAGCACCGCGGGATGCACCATGCCCGAGCCGAGGATCTCGACCCAGCCGCTCTGCTTGCATACGCCGCAGCCATCGCCGCCACAGACGCCGCACTGGACATCCATCTCGGCGCTAGGCTCGGTGAACGGAAAGAAGCTCGGACGGAAGCGCGTCTTCGTGCTGGCGCCGAAGTAGCGGCGCGCGAAGTGCGAAAGCGTCGCCTTGAGATCCGCGAAGCTCACGCCCTCGTCCACGACGAGACCTTCGATTTGGGCAAACATTGGCGCGTGCGAAGGATCAAAGAAATCGCGGCGGTAGACGTTGCCTGGTGCGAGGATGCGAATTGGTGGCGGGTACTGTTGCATGGTGCGCACCTGCACCGGCGAGGTGTGCGTGCGCAGGACCTGCTCGCTGCCCAGGTACAGCGTGTCGTGCATATCCATCGCCGGATGATCTGCCGGGAAGTTCAGCGCGCCAAAGTTGTACCACGAGTGCTCGGCTTCTGGCCCGAGCGCGATGCTGAAGCCCAACTCGCGGAAGATCTCCACCACCTCGTCAATCACCAGGGACACCGGGTGCACGGTACCCTGCCAGTGCGCGCGTGGCGGCATGGTCGAATCGAGCTTCGGCCCCGAGGCTGTAGCCAGAGCTGCCAGCTGCGCCCGCCGCACGTCGAGCGATTCCTCAAGCGTGACCTTCAGCGCATTGGCCTTAGCACCCGCTTCGCGGCGGTCTTCTTTGGGTAACGCACCGAGCGCGTTCATAATCTCGGTGAAGGCGCCGGCTTGGCGGCCAACTAACGAGTTACGGACGTCGGTCAGAGCGTCGCTGGAAGCAGCGCCGGCGATTCGGCCAGGCGCATCGGCTTCGAGGGCGCTGAGTCGTTCGAAGAATTCCGAGAGGTTCATGCAGGGGACGGATGACGGATGACGGATGCTACAAGCCAAAACTAACGGTCAGGCGCGAGCGGAGCGACGTCTGACTGAGGGGGAAAAGTTGCGGGGGGCAACCACTGCTGGCTG
The DNA here is from genome assembly GCA_031414535.1 of Gemmatimonas sp. Lineage (GTDB taxonomy): Bacteria > Gemmatimonadota > Gemmatimonadetes > Gemmatimonadales > Gemmatimonadaceae > Pseudogemmatithrix. The sequence goes on along the minus strand of JANNVQ010000041.1, from coordinate 23,437 downwards.
CCCCCCGCATCCGTCATCCGTCTTCCGTCCAGTTACTTCGCGGTCAAAGCAGCCTTTGCACGATCCGCGAGCTCCGTGAACGCCGCCGCATCTCGCACCGCCAGATCAGCCATAATCTTCCGATCCACTTCCACACCGGCCGCCTGGATGCCGCTGATGAACGTGGAGTAGGTCATGCCATTCAAGCGCGCGGCCGCGTTGATACGCATAATCCACAGCTTACGGAAATCGCGCTTCTTGGCCTTACGGTCCCGATAGGCGTAGACCCAGCCCTTTTCGACGGTTTCCTTCGCAGCCTTCCAGAGCTTGGAACGGCCACCAAAGGCGCCCTTGGCGTGCTTGAGAATCTGCTTTTTGCGCTTGAGGCGCACCACATTGGACTTAACGCGTGGCATGGTAAGGTCTCCTTAGGCCTGTAGCAGGCGCTTGAGATTCTTCGCCTCGCCGTTCGTAGCGACAATCGTCGGACGGCGCAGGTTGCGCTTCCGCTTCGACGTCTTCTTGGTGAGGATGTGGCTCTTGTAAGCCTTGAGACGGCGCACCTTGCCCTTCGCCGTTACGGAGAAGCGCTTCTTTGCGCCCTTATGGGTCTTCATCTTTGGCATTCGTTCGCCCTTCTCACTTCGGTGTGAGGATCATGGTAAGTGCCTTGCCTTCGAGCTTGGCCGGGGTTTCCACCTTGGCCACATCTGCCAAGGCCTGCGCCACCCGCTCGACGACTGCCATGCCGAGTTCAGGATGCGCGATCTGCCGACCGCGGAACATCAACGTCACCTTCACCTTGTTGCCGTCTCCGATGAAGGACCGTGCGTGATTGGTCTTCGTGTCGAAGTCGTGCTTCTCAATGCCGGGACGGTACTTCACTTCTTTCAGCTGGATCACGTGCTGCTTCTTCTTCGCCTGTCGTGCCTGCTTGGCCATCTCGAACTTGTACTTCCCGTAGTCCATGATGCGGACTACCGGTGGACGAGCGGCTGCGGCGACTTCTACCAGGTCGAGTCCGGCCTCATCGGCCATCTTCAACGCGACATCCACTTCCAGAACCCCCAACTGCGCTCCGTCCGCCCCGATAACACGCACCGGCGAAATACGGATCTGACGATTGATACGGGGGCCTCTCGGCTTAGCGGCGGGTTCCTGGATACGACGGCTCCTGACGAAGGGAAAACAAAAAACGCGAACCCCGCATTCGGAGTCCGCGTAAACACACGACTCCGCACGAGTTTCCTCGAGCGGAGTGGCTTGTTCTGGACTCCTGCAGCACTACTCTCACGAGGAGAGAGGCCAGAGGGTGACACGAACGCCCGTTCGTGTACTTGGCTGAATTATCGCTAAAGCTAGTGCTGGGTGGGGGTTAGGTCAAGCGGCAACTGGACGGAAGACGGATGACGGATGCGAGAGGCGTCGCGAAGGCCCCGTAGCCTCCGTCATCCGTCATCCGTCATCCGTCATCCGTCCTGTGCGAACTCATATCCCTTGGATCCCAACCGCACCCGGCCCCAAGCCTCAACCGCATCGTGCTCAAAAATCACCATCCAGTTGCCGTCCACCACATCCTTCCACATCGCCCGCTTGGATTCCAGAGTCACGAGGGGCTCCACGTCGTAGCCCATGATCCAAGCCAGCGGTATGTGATGCGCTGTCGGGCACAGGTCGCCCAAGAACACGGCGGTCTCGCCCGCGCTCTCGATCACAATGCTTTGGTGAAACGGCGTATGTCCCGGCGTGTGCCGCATCCGAATCCCCGGCAGCAGCTCAACATCGTGCTGCACCAGCTCCAGTTGACCCGTGGACTTGAGTAAATCCCAATTGCGAGGGAAGTAGCTCGCCGCCGTGCGCTCGTTGGTGTGCGTGGCGTAGTGCATCTCCCCTGCGTGCGCGAGGTAACGCGCGTTCACGAATGTCGGGACAACCTCACCCGAATCCGTCACCGAGGTGTTGCCACCGGCGTGATCAAAGTGCAGGTGCGTGTTGATCACAACCTTTACGTCGTCGGCGCGAAACCCCGCCGCCGCCAGGGCGGCCTCAAGCATCGAACGATGCCCTGGCACGCTCGCCTCGACGCCATAAATCCCAAGGAACTTCGCGTCTTCCTTGTTCCCCACCCCACTGTCAATAAGCACCAGCCCATCAGGGTGCTCAATGAGGAGGCAACGCATCCCCATGGGAATGCGATTGCGCTCGTCCGCGGGAATACGCTTCTCCCACAGGGTCTTGGGCACCACGCCGAACATGGCGCCGCCGTCGAGCTGCTGCCCGCCGGCCTGCAGAGCGTGAATGCGAAGGGCGCCAAGCTGGCGCGACTGATGAAGCGGAGTCGGAGCAGTCATGGCCGGAATATGATGCACGTCTTCGCATCCGTCATCCGTCATCCATCATCCATCATCCATCATCCATCATCCGTCACCCGTCCCGTACTCACACCCCCTCAGCCCCCTCACTCGACTTGGGCATCGCCGTACGCTTCGCCCGCCCCGTTCGCTTGCCGAGCAGAACGTCCAGATCTTCCCAGGTGTGCACGCCTCGGTGCGAGGCATCGCGCAACAAGCCCCGCAGAACCTCCGCCGTAGCCAAAGCATCACCACTCGCCCGGTGACGGTCGGTGATGGAGACGCCGTAATGCGCGCTCACCGCATCCAAATTCCGCCGCGGCAGATGGCTCAACAGCTTCCGAGATAGACGCACGGTGCAGAGCTGGCCCATCAGCAGCGAGCCCAGCGAGGTCGGCGCCACACGCGAGAACTCGGCGTCCAAAAACCCGAAGTCGAAGGACGCGTTGTGCGCCACGAACACCCGCCCCACCAAGTGCGCGGCCAATTCCCCCGCGATGTCCTCAAAGCGCGGCGCCTCACGCACCATCGCGTCGTCAATTCCCGTGAGTCGCGTAATGTGCCAGGGTATCGGCCGACCCGGATTCAGCAGGGAATGAAAAGCGACCGAGATCGCCGCACCGTCCACGTGCACGGCGGCCACCTCGGTCACTCGATCAACGCCCCAAGCCTGCCCCCCAGTGGTCTCAACATCCACGACGACGTACGGGAGGGTGTGCAGTTCCATCCCGAAATGTAGCGGGGACCTAACGCACTACGGCTTCACTTCCTCGCCGGCCGGCGTCTCGTCTTCCGTGGTCGCGGCCACGCCACGCCAGGTGCCCTTCACGCCCAGCGTCACGCGCAGCACGAGGGGCACGGGCACCCGTTCGTACTCGGAGGTGCGCCAGTACTCAATCTTTCCGTCCACCAGCATCACGCGCTCGGCCACCATGCGACGCTCCGCCCCAAGCTGCGAGGAAATCTGTGCGAGGCCATCGGTCACTCTCGTGCGGACGTCAGCTGCTGCGCCATTCGCCGGATCGGCCGTGGCCACCAGTGAATCCACGAGACCCGTGAGCGCGGCCTGCACCGTCGCGCGGCCTACCGCCACAGCCTCCGCGTGCGAAGCGAGATAGACCGGAGCAGCGGGAGCAACCGGTGCAGCGGCGGCGGCACCGGCCGTAGGTGGCGTAGTTATTGGCGCGGTTGGTGGCGCGGTTGGTGGCGCGGAGGGCTGCGCGGGAGGCGCTCCCTGGGCCGCGAGGGAACGCGTCGCCACGGTCAGTACGGTAAAGGCCGCGATCGCAGCGAAAGCGGGGCGAGAGAGGGAGGAACGTGTCACGAAATCTCCGAGTGAGAAGGATTCCAGCATTGCGGCAACTACGGCCGGACGATCCAACAGGTTCCGTGCCCACGTGTGCGCCTGGCGCGAGGGCGCGCCTGGGCGACGGTCACAGGTCCCGCGGCCGCGCCCACCCGCGATGCAAGCCGCCCCTATTGAGCCGGACAGACGCTGATACTACATTGTGAAAGATTTCACAAACATCATGACCTCGCCTCCGAAGCACATCGCGGAATCCACTGTCCGGCGCCTCTCCCTCTACCTCCGTTTTCTGGAGGAGTTCGAGGCGCGCGGCCAGTCTACTGTGTCCTCTGGAGAACTCGCCCGCTCCGGTGGCACGACGTCTGCGCAGGTCCGCAAGGACCTCTCGTTCTTCGGCTCCTTCGGCAAGCGCGGCCTTGGGTACGGGGTCAAAGACCTCATCGCCTCCATTCGCGAGATTCTCGGTCTCGAGCATCCCTGGCCCGTCATCATCATTGGCGCGGGAAAAATCGGAGTGGCCTTGGCACAATACCGGGGCTTCACCACCCGAGGCTTCCATGTCGTTGGCGTCTACGATGCTGATCCGAGCAAGGTCGGCACGAAGCTCGACGGCGTCATCGTCAAGCACGAGAGCGAGCTCGAGGCTGACATCGCCAAGCACAAGCCGCGCATCGCCGTGCTCGCGGTGCCCGCCGAGGCCGCGCAGCCCATCGTAGACCGCGTGGTCGCGGCCGGTATGCACGCCGTGCTCAGCTTCGCCCCTGCGCCTTTGCACGCGCCGGCCGGAGTCACCGTGCGCGCCGTGAATATGGCGACGGAGCTCGAGATCTTGGCCTACTCGCTCACGCACGGTGGCTGAGGCGGGGGGCTTGAGACGGGGGACTTGAGACGGGGGACGTGAGAAGGGGGACGTGAGTAACTCGCCCTCAGTCTTAGTCACGCATCGCCCGCAGTAGCCGCAGAAAATCCGCCGGAGATAAAGTCTCCGGCCTCGCCTCGGGATCAATGCCCGCAGCGGCGAGCACCACATCAGCGCGCTCGGCGTCCCAACTCTTCACGGTGCGCAACACACGCCGCATTTGCTTGCGGCGCAAACTGAAGCTGCCCTGAACGAGCAGACGGAATGGTTCTTCTTCGTCCGCGTTCAGCATCGGTACGACTCGCGGCACGATGCGAATAACTGCGCTCTCAACCTTGGGCGCTGGCGTAAAGGACTTCGCGCCCACGTTGAACAGCAGCTTGGCCTCGGCCAATGCCTGCACGTTCACGCTCAACGCACCGTAGACATCGCTGCCAGGCGCTGCCACGATGCGGTCCGCGACTTCCTTCTGCACCAAGTAGCACGCGCGCACGGGCCGCGGCCTACGCATGGCGTGAAAAAGAATCGGCGTCGTGATGTTGTAGGGCACATTGCCGGCGAGCAGGTAGGGGGCGCCAGCGAGCGCGCCCAAGTCCTGCTCCAGCACATCGCCCTCTACCAACTGAAAGCGCGGCTCATCCTTCCAGCGCTCGGCGAGCATCGGCGCGAGTTCACGGTCCAGCTCGATGGCAATCACCCGCCCCGCACGTTTGAGCAGTTGTTCCGTGAGCGCACCGCGCCCAGGACCAATCTCAATCACGGTATCGTCGCGTGTGGCGCCGAGCGTGTCGGCAATGCGGCCGAGCAGTCGCGGATCTGTGAGAAAGTGCTGACCTAGCCGCTTCTTGGGGCGCGGGAGGCGATCCCCTGCGCTCACGCGATCGCTCACGCGATCGCTCACGCGAGCCTCATAATCACCACGGCTTGGTCGTCGTGTGGCTTGGCGCGTCCCATATGTCCTTCCACCATCGCAAACACGCCATCCACAATGCGCGAGGGCACTTCCTTGCGCCGTGCACGGAGGACCTCGAGGACGGCGGCCTCGCCCAGCGCCTCGCCACGCGGATTGCGTGCGTCGCACACGCCGTCGGTGAACAATGCCAACAAATCATGTGCTGGATCCCAGGCCCGCTCGCTCACGTGCAACTCTTCAGGTCCCAGGCCGAGCGGCGGATCGGTGGCGGCGAGTCGCACAGGAACGCCATCGGCGCCAATCACGAAGGCGTGGGGGTGCCCGGTGTTGGTCCAGCGAATGCTGCGCGCCTCACGGTCCACCACGCAGTAGCAGAGCGAGAGAAACATCTCCGTCTCGCGCAGTTCCTCGTCGAGCGTGGCGAACAGTGCAGTCACGGTCTCCGCGGGGTCCGCCGTGGTCTGCGCATGGATGGCACTCGCGCTCATCACGAGCGCCATGATCAAGGCGGCGCGGTAGCCGTGACTCGACACATCGCCCACCAATACGCCAATACGACCGTTGCCGAGCTGGAAGAGATTGTAAAAATCCCCGCCCACACCTTCGGCCGGCTCCACGCGCACGGCGCAGAGCGCGTCGGGCGCCACCACCTCGCCCGATGGCAGCAGTTTCATCTGTAGGTCGTGCGCGAGGCGCATCTCACCCTGCAGACGTTCTTGATCAATCGTGGCCCGTACGAGCCTCGCGTTCTGAATGGCAGTGCCAATCTGCGAGCCCACGGCCGCCACGAGCTTCTCGTCACCGGCGGTGAAATTCTCTCCGCTGCGACGTCCGCTCAAGCACACCACGCCGAGCGGGATTCCACCCTCTGGCGTGGTCCAGGTGATGGGCACCGAGAGCATGGACCCGGAGCGAAACGGCGCTTCGAGCAGACTCTCGAGCACGCCGGCATTCACCAAGAGCGCGTGCCGCGTGCGGAAGACGCGCGCCGACACCGCAATGGGATCATCCGTGGGAATCGGCAGCGCCGGTGGCGCATTGGGTGCGCGTAGCGAGGTCACGGGCCGCAGCAGTCCCGATGCGGCGTCGTGCACGAGCAACGCACCATAGTCTGCGCCCACCGTATCCGAGACTTCGAGCAGGATCGTCTTGGCGGCTTCCTCCAGCGTGACGGTGCGCCCGAGAATTTCGCTGATGGAATAGAGAAGATTGATCTCCTCGTAGCGCTCCATCAGTTCGTCCGCCGCGTGGCTGGACTCCCAGTGGGCCTGCAGCATCTCGGAGAACACCGGCACCAGCACGCGCAGCCACTTCCGCACATCCACGTCGTCGTCGGCTACGGGGCCAATGCCCAGCCAGGCCCGCGTACGTCCTGGGATGCGCACCACGAGTTGCAGGCCCAGCGCCGTGTCGCGCGGCACGGGCTCCGGACCTTCAATGCGGGCAAAGCCATCGGGCGGCGTCACGTCGCCACCGGATGTCGCGGTGACTTCAATCGTCGCACCCGGCGCCGACTGGGTCCACAGCGTGGCTCCGCAGCCGTACGCTTCGGAAAACGCCGAGAGCGCCTTGCCGAAGTCGCTCACGCCGCGTGGCCCGGACGGCGCAGCGTCAAACGCACCACGTTCCCCGCCCCGCGGAAGTTCTCCACGCGGTCCACCAGCGCGCGCATCAAGAACAGCCCTCGCCCATCCTCACGCTCGATGTTCTCAGGCGTGGTGGGATCTTCCGTGCAGGCGTCGAGATCAAATCCCTGCCCGTCATCTTCCACTTCCACGATGACGGCATCGTCGGTGAGCTCCACGCGCACGCGCACTTCCTTGGCCGAGTCTTCGCCGTTTCCGCGCAGGATGGCGTTGGACAGCGCCTCGGTGAGCGCCACCGGGAGATTCAGCGCCAGCTGGCGATCATCAAAGGCGTGGCCGGCGCAACGATGCACCACGGCCGCCACGACGCCTTCGATGTGCTGCAACTCGCTCGGGATGCGCAGATCTAGCGTACGCAGTCCCGCCATTTAGAACGTCTCGAGCGCGCGCTCTTTGCTGTCGGCAATCTGGAACAGCGTATCGAGCTTGGTCAGCTCGAACAGGGTCTGCAGGTCATCGTTGAGATTCGCGAGACGGATGTCGCCGCCGAGTTCGCGCAGGCGCTTAGCCAGCGACACGAGCACGCCGAGTCCGGCCGAGTCGATGTAGCCGGTGCGCGAGAAGTCCACGAGAATCTTGCGGCCACCCGTCTCCGCCTCGTCAAGCACGCGCTGCTTGAGCTCCTGGCGGTTGCTCACGATGAGCTGACCCTCGATCTCGACGATGACAACATCGCCTTGGCGTGACACATGCAGGGGCATAACGACTCGCGATGGGGTGGAGTGAGAAAGATACCGTCAGAACTTGCCGCGCAATGCCTGCGCGACGGCTGGATGCACGAGCTTTTCAATGTCGCCGCCGAAGCGAGCCACTTCGCGGACCAGCGAGGAACTCAGGTAGCTGACCTCCAGCGAGGGCACCATGAACATCGTTTCGAGGTTCGGTGCCAAGTGCCGGTTCATCAGCGCCATTTGGTATTCGTACTCAAAGTCCGCCACCGCGCGCAGACCGCGGAGAATCACCTTGGCGCCAACCTTCTGCGCGAACTCCACCACCAAGCCGCGGAAGGCCAGCACCTCCACCCGCGCATCGTCGTCAAGCGCCTGCTTGATCAGCGCCACACGCTCCTCGTCGCTGAACAGCGGTTGCTTGGACACGTTCACCGCAACACCCACCACGAGATGGTCCACAAACTGCAGCGACCGCTTGATGAGGTCGGTGTGCCCGTTGGTGATGGGGTCAAAGCTGCCTGCGTACAGGGCGGTCTGCGGCATCAGTGCTTGAGACGGTAGATGGTAAGGGCGGTGTCGCCGTAACGGCGTCGGTCAACGCTGGCGTCCTCTGCCGGCTCCGGCAGCGAAATCCACGCTTCGTGCTCTAAGCAAAAGATTGTCGAGAACGGCGCTTTGAGCCAGTAGTGGGCGAGAGAACTGGCGATGTCTTTGTTGTAGGGGGGGTCGGTGACGGCAAGATCAAATGGACGGATGACGGATGACGGAAGCTGTTCTACGAACTTCTCGGCGCTGCTCTTGTGGACCGTGGCGCGGTCTGTGGCGCCCAAGGTGACGATGTTGGCCTCCAGCACTTTCTGCACCTCGGGGTCCTTTTCCACGAAGTCGACGTGCTCGGCGCCGCGGCTTAAGAGTTCGAGGCCCAGCGCGCCGCTGCCCGAGCAGAGGTCCAAGCACCGGGCGTCCGGGATGTTCATCTGGATGATGCTCATCCAGGCCTCGCGCACGCGATCGGCCGTGGGACGCACGCCGGCGGCGGGCACGGCAATGCGGCGGCCGCGATACTGGCCGGCAATGATGCGCACTTCAGACACTGCTCGGCCTCAGGTCGAGCAAGGAGGCCTGCAACGTGCGTGCGCCGCGAAACTCATTCATCTCGAGTCGGTACACCACGTCCACCGTGCCATCGCGGGGAATCTCCGCCGACCGCGCCGCCATGCCCCACCCGAGGGCCTCGCGGGGGCCGCCCTCGGTGATGAATTCGAGCTTCAGTCCGTCACTACCCACTTTGCGAGCGCCACCACGCAGCGGGACACCGCGCGAGAGCAGCACGGGGCCGGCGTTGCCAATGCCAAATGGCTCCATGAACCGAATGGCGCCGAGCAGGGCTTCGTTGGCGGCGTCAATGGGGAGTTCAAGGTCTGGGCGCAATTCGGGAATCAGTTGCTCATCCGTGAGCGCCGCGGCAGCAACCGCATTGAAGCGCTCCGCGAACTCCGCAATGCGATTGGCATCAATGGTGAGCCCCGCCGCCGCCTTGTGTCCGCCGTATTTCTGCAGCAGGTCGCCGCAGGCCGTGAGTGCCGCGTGCAAGTCGAACCCCGGAATCGAACGCCCCGAGCCCTTGCCGATGCGCACACCACCATCAGTGCCCACCGCAATCATGAAGGTGGGCCGATGCGTCATTTCGACCACGCGGGAGGCCACGATGCCAATCACGCCGGGCTCCCAGCCTTCGCCGTGCAATACCAGACCGCGCGCGGCAGACAAATCACGACCCTCCAGCAATGCCTGCGCCTGCTCGAGAATGTCGCGATCCAACTGTTGGCGCTCATCGTTGGCCCGATTGCATTCCGCCGCGAGGTCCATGGCGCGGCTTTCGTCGCTCGCGAGCAACAATTCAACGCCCGTGAGCGCCTGCCGGATGCGGCCGAGGGCGTTCAGGCGCGGAGCGACGACGAAACCGAGTCGTCCAGCGGTGAGCCGCTTCTCATCCAAGCTCGCGGAGCGGATGAGGGCGCGCAGCCCGAGGTTGCGGCGATCTTGAGCGCCAGGCTTTGGCGGCGTTGACATCTTCTTCAGCCCCTCGGCCACCATAATGCGGTTGTCACCGACAAGCGGCGCGACATCCGCGACGGTCGCGAGCGCGACGAGTTCGAGTTGATCGTCCACAATCGCGCGCAGTTCCGCGTGCTCGGCCTCGCTCCGCTCGGCCGCGAGCAATTCCGTGACGACGAGGGCCAGCTTCCAGGCGACGCCCACGGCGGCCATGTGGCGATCCGCACGCGTGTCTACGTCCACTTCACGCTGCGGATTCACGATCGCGTAGGCGACGGGCACCTCGGCCGCCAGCCGATGATGATCCGTGATGATGAGGTCCACACCGGCCGCCCGCAGATCGCGCGCCGGTTGGAGGGCGGTGGTGCCACAGTCGCAGGTAAGCACGACGCGCGCCTTGATCTCCAACGCCTTCTTCACGCCCGCCGGCCCCAGATCGTAGCCGTCCGCTTTGCGATCGGGAATGAACGGCGTCACGTCTGCACCGAGCGCGCGCAGAATCCGAGTGAGTAGCGACGTAGAGCAGATGCCGTCTACATCATAGTCGCCGTGCACCATGATGGGCTCACGCGCGCGCACCGCTGCCGCCAGCCGTTCAGCCGCGCGTCTTAGGTCCGTCAGCGCCTCGGGGGGCGTGAGGTTCTCCCGCTGCGGCTTGAGATACCGTGCCGCTTCGTCCACGGCCCGCATCCCGCGCACCGCGAGCAGGCGCACCAAGGCACTCGGAAGCGCGGGCTTCCCTGCGCGGTCGGTGAGGCCGCGCAATCCGGCGCTGAGCTCGGTGACCACCGCCGGGTCCACCGCCGGGGCCTGCTGCCAGCGCGCCGCGGGGCGCGTCCGACTCACGCCTTGCTCAAACCTGGTTGTACATCAACACGCCGCAGACCTCACACAGCTCAATCGCCTTGGTCGCCAGCATCGAATGACGGCGCTGCATGGGGATCGCCGTATCGCAGGCGCCGCAGGAGAGACCGTTGAGGGCCACCACCACGGTCACGCGCTTTTTGCTGCGGATGCGGTCGTAGCGAGTGCGGAGGTCGGCTGGCACGGCTTTCGCCGTCTCGGCGCGAGTGGCGGTGGCGGCGGTGAGTTCAGTCTCGAACGATGCGCGTTGCTCCGCCACTTCGCTTCGCGCCGTCGCCTGCTCGGCTTCAAGCGCCGCGAGATCGTCCTTCACTGCCTTCAGCCCGCCGCGCATTTCCTCGAGGCGGCGGTTGAGGGACAACAGGTCGCTCTCTTCGCCGGCCACGATCTTCTTGGCCTGCTCCATCTGTGATGCGGCCGCGGTGGCCTGCCGCATATTCGTCACGGCATCGAGTTGGGCCTGATTGCGGTCAATGAGTGCGCGGTGCTCGGCAATCTTGTCGCGCAGGAAGGCCTGCTTCTTCTCCTCCGCGGTCACCAGGGTCTGCTGGCGCTCCATACCCTCGGCGAGGCGTCTCTTGCGCGCGTCGAGCTCGGCAATGCGCGGCTGCAGCGCGGCGAGTTTGGTTTCGATCTCGTGGATGACGAGGTCGTCGGACTGTAGGGCGAGCAGAGACTGGATGTCAGACATTGTCTGGGGACGGATGACGGATGACGGATGCTGCAGGCGAATGAAAGCTAACGACGAGATCTGGTGGCACCCCAACGGGTCGCGCCGATGGCGCGCTTTTCGTCGGTGAGTTGCTTGATTTTCACATTGATGCGGTCCTTCTCCTGACTATCGGCTAACGGAAGAATAGACGTGAGTTCGGCCACGCGGGCATCGAGGGAGCGCCCGCGTAACTGCCGGAGCGCATCGGCGATGCTCTGCTTGGCGTCCACCACCGCATCCGCTTCGCCGCGCAGGGTCTCGTAGACGTATATCTCTAGGGGCTCGAGCGATGCCGTCAGCGTCTCCGGAGCGGCGTCGGCGCCGTGCCGCGTGGCGGCGGCATAGATCGCCGCGTACACCGGATCGCGAAGCGCGCCGCCTTGGTCCTCTCCAAACGCGTCGCCATGCTCGGAGTTTCCCTCGGGCATCTCTTCCATCTCAATCTTGCCCAATTCCTCGGCGATATAGTCCTGCCACACGGTCTGCGTGAGGAGAACACGGAGCAGCACCTGCTCGGCGTTGCCCTGCGCCACCTGCGACTTATACGGGCCGTTGGGCACGAACGCTGTGGGCTCGTCGCTGGGCGCAGGTGCGTCCGGGTCACGGTCTGCATCATGCGCGCCAGTTGCCGCCCCGCTCAGGCGACGCGATGAACCCTGAGCATCCGCTACGTTCGGCCGTCCAGTCGTCCGCGTACCGCGGCGCACGGTGTGCAATTCACTCAGCAGCACCTCGCGCGCAATGCCCGCCGCGTCGGCGGCACGCGCCAGGTACAGATCGCGCGTGATCGGATCGCTCGCCGCGCGAATCGTCGGCAACAGACGGTCGAGCGCACGACGCTTATGCTGAAGGTCATTGAACCAGCCGGCGCGCTGCAACAGTTGCACCTTGCGGTCAAACACATCCATCGCGTCGTCAATCAGCGACTCAATCCCGCCGCGGCCTTTGGCCCGCACGAAGGTGTCCGGATCCTCGCCTTCCGGCAACGTCACGACGCGCACCTCGAAGCCCTTCGCAAGCAGGATGTCAGCCGCGCGAAACGTCGCCTTCTGCCCCGGCCCGTCCGAATCGTAGAGCAGCACCGCATGCTTGGTGAAGCGCCCCAACAAGTCGGCCTGTCCGTCGGCGAGTGCGGTGCCCATCGGCGCCACCACGTGCTCCACTCCGCTCTCCACCAAGCGCAAGGCATCGAAGTAGCCCTCAACCACAATCACGCGATCTTCGCGACGAATGGCATTGCGCGCATTGCCGAGATTGTAGAGAATCTTCCCCTTGGAAAAGATGTCGCTCTCGCCGGAGTTGAGATACTTCGGCTCGCCTGGCCCCAGCAGGCGGCCACCGAAGCCCACGGTCTTGCCGCCCTGCTCGAGAATGGGGAAGATGAGTCGGTCGCGAAACCGCGGGCGCAACTCGCCACCTTCTTCGCGCTGTACCAGCAAGCCCGCCGCAATCGTTCGGTCCTCGGGAATGCCGAGTCCATTGAGATACGCGCGGAGCGCATTCACATCCCGCGGCGCGTAGCCGAGCCCGAAGCGCTCGCCAGTGGCCCGCGAAACGTCGCGATTCTTGAGATACGCACGGGCCTGCTCGCCGGCGGGTTCGTCCCACAACTGTCGCTGGAAATACTCCGCCACAATCCCATGCAACTCCCACAAGGGCTCGCGCGGGTCCGGCCCTTCGCGCTTGCGCTGCACCTCCGGTACTTCAATGCCGCTCTTGGCGCCGACGTATTTCACGGCTTCCACAAAGCTCATGCCTAAGCGCTTCTGCACGAAGGTGAACACGCTGCCCTTCTCGCCGCACACGAAGCAGGTGTAGCCCCCGCGCGGCAGCACCGAGAAGTTGGAGTTTGTGCCCTGATGGAAGGGGCATGGCCCGCGCCACACGCTGCCCGTCTTCTTGAGCTTCACGTGCTCGCCAATGATGGCCACGATGTCCGCCGCAGCGGATACTTGCTCCACCACTTCGTCGGCGATCACGAGAGCTCCGCCACCGTCACGCCGGCGCCTCCTTCGTTCCAAGCGCCCATGCGGAAGGCCTTCACGCGCTTGTCGCCCTTGAGCAACTGGTTCACGCGCTCGCGCAGCGCCCCCGTCCCCTTGCCGTGGATGATGCGCAGGGCGTTCAGGTCCGCGCGGTGTGCGGCGTCAATGGCCTGCACCAGCGCGTCATCCAGCTCATGCACGCGCATGCCTCGCAGGTCCACTTCGGTCTTGGCCATCACCTCGGGTACGTCAATGATCGCCAGCGGCACCGCGGCTTCCTTGAGGTGTCGTTGCGATAGCCGCCGAAGCGTCGAGAACGGCACAGTCATCTTGAGCGCACCCACGGCCACCACCGCGTCATCGCCGCGGCGCTCAATGAGCTTGCCCGTCTTCCCGCCCAGTGAGGATACTTCAACCGCGTCACCGGGCACGATGGCCACGCCGCGCGAGTCACGCGAGGGAGCAGCTGCCGCATCGGCCGCGACGCGCGCCTTCCACAGCGCCTCCTGCGCCGCGCGTTCCGCGGCATCCAACGCGTCGAGCGCATCGCGCTCAGTATTGGCGCGCTGTTCTAACGTTCGCCTCGCCTTGGAGGCCGTCTCGTCAATGCTCGCGGCACCCGCCGCCTTCAACTGCTGAATGGTCCGCTCGACTTCTTGACGGGCCTCAAGCAGGTAGCGCCGCGACTCCGCGCGCGAAGCGCGCTCAATCTCCCGCTCCTTAGTCTTCATTGTTGCCTCACGCTCACCCACGCGCTCGGCACGCCGCTGCAGATCATCCTGCTGCTCAGCCACTGCCTTCTCGCGGCGAGCCAGTGATTCGGCGCGCGCCTCGACGTCAGCGAGCAGCGCGGTCAGATCGCGCTCCATCTGTGGCACGCGCTCCTCGGCACGAGTGAGCACATCCTCACTCATCGCCAAGCGCCGTGCAATCGCCAATCCGTACGAGCGCCCCGGAATGCCCTTGATGAGGCGATACGTGGGCGCAAGGCGCTCGGCGTCAAACTGCAATGACGCGTTCACCACGCCCGGCACTTCGCTCGCCAACTCCTTGAGTGCGCCGAGGTGCGTCGTGGCGATGGTTGTCGTTCCACGCCGCGTGAGCGCCTCGAGAATCGCGCCGCCGAGCGCCGCGCCTTCGAGCGGATCCGTGCCCGACCCCAATTCGTCTACCAGCACGAGCGCATCGGCCGACGCGTGATCGATGATTTCCTTCAGGTGCTTCAAATGCGCCGAGAAGGTAGAGAGCGAGGCTTCGAGCGACTGTTCGTCACCGATGTCGGCGAAAACGTCATCAAACACCGGCACCGTGCTCTCCGCGGCGACCGGCGCCGGAATGCCACATTGCATCATCAGCGCTATCAGGGCCAGCGCCTTCAGCAGCACGGTCTTGCCGCCGGTGTTGGGGCCCGACACCAAGAGCGTACGCTCAGCCGGCTCCATGGCCAAATCAAATGACACCACGGCAATGCCCTGGGCAAGCAAGAGCGGATGCCGGCCATCGCGGATGTGCCAGCCCTCGCGCGCCGGCGCGATCTCGGCGTCCGAGCACTTGGCACTGAGCGCGTAGCGTGCGCGGCCGTAGAGCGAATCCAGTGCCACGAGCGCATCCCACGCATCCGCGAGCGCATCTCGCTCGGGGCGAAGGACATCCGTGAGCTCCAGAAAAATGCGCTCGCATTCCGTGCGCTCTTCGGATTCCAGCTCGCGAATACGATTCCCCGCTTCAACCGCCGCCGGCGGTTCCACGAACACCGTCTGCCCTGACTGCGAGCTGTCGTGGACGATGCCGCCCACACCGCTGCGACCTTCGCGACGCACAGGGATGACCCAACGCCCGTTGCGCAGCGTCACGGAGGCATCGTCCACGCGATGATGCGGCTCAAGCTTGGCCATCAGCCGCTCGAGCAGGCGCACGATTTCGCCTTCGGAGGCGCGCAACTCGCGGCGAATGCGACGCAACGCGGGCGACGCGTCATCCTTCAGCTCGCCTTCTTCATTGAGCACGCGATCGAGCTGGGCTTCAATGCTCGGCAGTGCAATCAAGCGATTCGCGAGCGCGGCCAGCGGCGCGCGCGCGGCGGGATGCCGCGCCTCGTCGCGCAACGCGAGTTGCGTCAGCCGTGATGAACGCAGCAGGGTGAACGCACCGCGTAGCTCAACGCCATTCCACGCCGCACCCGCAACGCGGAGGCGTTGGAAGGCGACTTCCAAATCAGGAATGGCTTCGCAGCGAAACGGATTCTCACCCACGACCATCGCGCGCATGGCTGCTACACGCGAGTGCTCGCTGTGCAACGCGCTTAAGCGTTCCGCTCGGTCCAAGTGCGTGCCACCGACGCGCGTCGGGCGCAGCGCGCGAATGCGTGCTGCGCCCGGACTGGTAGACGCGTGCCCCGCGACATACTCAAGCAGTCGCGCGAATTCGAGGACGTCGAGTGCGTGGGCCTGGACCGTCACGGAGACGTCCCGAGCTCCTCGCGCACGATGCGGTTGAGGACGTTGCCGTCCACTTTGCCTTTGTATGCGGGCATCACCTTGCCCATCACGGCGCCCATCTGCGTGGCGCCACCGGCGACGGCCGCGCGAACTGCTGCGCGAATCTCGTCTTCCGAGGGGGCGGCGGGGAGATAGACCTCAAGGGCCTGTGCCTCCCGCCGCTCGACGGCCGCAAGTTCTTCGCGACCGCCTTTCTCGTACATATCCACTGATTCCCGCCGCCGCTTGATCGCCTTGCGAATCACCTCAATGACTTCGTCATCGGATGGCGCGCGCTTAATCGCGATTTCGTGGTTGCGAATGTCGGACAACATCGTGCCGAGCAACAGGACTTGCGCCTTGTCCTGCGCCTTGCGGGCGACGTTCAGCTCGCCCTGCAGCCGAGTCGCCAATTCCGACATCAGGTCGAGCGGGTGCGACGGTTCTTACGCTGAGCGGTGTTGAGCTTCCGCTTCCGCTTCTCGCTGGGCTTCTCGTAGTGGCGATGCTTGCGCAGGTCCGCTAGGATCCCGGCCTTCTCGCACTTCTTCTTGAAGCGCTTGAGCGCGCGTTCGAAATTTTCGTCTTCGTGGATGACAATTTCCGACAAACTGATTTCCCCCCTTCGTGGCGCTTTCGGCGCCGGCATAGGTAGCCACGCAAGTTACGGCTGTTCCTTGACTTAGGCAAGGACGGGGATGGGCTAGTTTCTGTGCGCGCGCTCGGGAGCAGCCCCCGCCCTACGGGGCCTGACCTCTTCGAGCACGACCCCTACGGGCGGGGACTACTCCCTCGCTCCCCCAAATCTGGGTGGCTCCAATCCTCCCCTTCCTCCCTTCCTCCCTTCCCCCCTCGCTCTTCAATACTTCGCTCTTCCGTTGTCGCTCTTCGCTCCTCGCTCCTCACCTCACCCCGGCGGCCAATCCATCGCCCGCCCGCCCAAAACGTGCATATGCAAATGATGCACCGTCTGCCCCCCATCCCCGCCGGTATTCATCACGGTCCGATAGCCAGACTCGGCCACGCCCAGCTCCCTCGCGACCTGAAGCGCGAGCTTCGAAATCTCCGCGACCTCAGCCCCGTCGGTGATGTCATTCATCGACGTCAGATGCCGCTTGGGGATCACCAAGACATGCACCGGCGCCTGCGGGTTGATATCGCGGAAGGCCAAGGCGTGCTCGGATTCGCCGACGATGGCGGCGGGAATCTCCTTGGCGACGATGCGGCAGAAGAGGCAGGCAGTCATAACGAATACTGGACGGAGGACGGATGACGGACGCTCACAGCCACTACCGGGCAGCGTCTTGGGAGGCTCTTACGGCAGCGATGGCGGCAATGGCGGCAGTCTCAAAGCGCAGCACATTGCTCCCGATGGAGGCGGCGAGGAATCCGCCAGCTTCCATCGCGGCGCGCTCACCGGGCTCGTAGCCTCCTTCGGGGCCAATCACCACCGTCACGCCGTCGGCGAGTGAACCCGCGCTCCGCAGCACGTCCAAGATCGGCGGGGCTCCCGCGTCGAGCACGATGGCCACGCCTTCCGGCTTTGACGTGATGGCGTGCTCAACCACGGCGTCGGGATACATCGCGGGGAGCCAAGCTCCACCGCTTTGCTCCAAGGCGCTCACCATCCGGGCCCGCACCTTCTGTTGAAACACCGGCCCCTCACCACGCGGATTCACATTCTTCGAGCGCTTAAAGAGCACGGGTCGCCAACTCGCCACACCAAGCTCGGCGGCCTTCTCCGCCAGCCACAGCATCCGGTCCTTATCGGCCACCGGGAGCATGAGATGAATCGCGGCACCAGCGTCCGACACCTCGGCTTCTTCCACGCTCACGATGGCGTGGCGCTTGGCCAGCTGCGTGAGTACGCCCTCGCCCCGCGACCCGGCACCATCCAACAGGCGGAGTCGCGAGCCAATTTCCAGACGGCGGACCCGCATATGATGCGCCGCGTCTTCGCCGAGCGTGATGCTCGACGGCGCATGAAATGGTTCCTCGGCGAAGAACGTCGGAAGGCTCACGCGTCGAATCTCACGTGTCGAATCTCACCCCGAACGGGCTCAGACGCGAGCCGGCACGCAGCGCACACTCCACCACTGGTCTTCCGCATCCTCAGCGTCCACGCGCCAGCCCGCGCCTGTGAGTGCCTCAATCATGCGGCTACGCTCCTCGGCGAGAATACCCGACAAAATGATCACCCCGTCATCCGCAATGGTCATCGCCATCAGTGGGAGGAGATCCACGAGCACAGAAGAAATGATATTGGCGAGAATCACACGCACCGGCGCGACCAGCGGCAAGAACACGGCGGCATCGCCTTCGAGCGCCGCCACACGGTCCGCCACACCATTGCGCGCAATGTTCTCTTCCGCATTGCCCGTGGCATCCGGATCAATCTCGATGGCATACACCCGCGCCGCGCCCAACTTCGCGGCCGCAATGGAGAGCACGGCCGAGCCCGAACCCAAATCCGCCACGGCATCACCCGCGCGAATGACGCCCTGCATGAGCCGCACCACGCCGCGCGTGGTCGGATGCTCTCCAGTGCCGAATGCCATCGCGGGCTCAATCACGATTGTCGTGGCCGGATCACGCCCCGCCGCCAACCAAGGCGGCGTCACCGTCAGCGCGCCCAACTCGTGCGATGTAATCCTCTCCTTCCACTTCTCCGACCAATCCGTATCGTCGAGCGGCGTCACCTCAGCCACAAGCGCCGCATCAGTCACCCGCAGCGCAGCCACGAACGCATCCGCATCCACCGCAGCCGCGAGATGCGTCACAAACAAAGCCCCCGCATCCTGCAAGCCTTCAGCCCCCGCCGCAAACATCGCCGCGGCCAGCGCGTCACGCAGCGATTCGTGCGAAGGCGAAACGGAAACCCGATTCCACCGCCCGTCCGTCATCCGTCTTCCGTCATCCGTCAAGAGAGCGCTTCCTTCATTTTCGCCCAGAACCCCTTCTCCCGCTTCTCCGGCGGCTTCGGCGTCACCTCGTGGAGCTTCTCCACCAGCTTCGCCTCTTCTCTGCTCATCTTCTGCGGCGTCCACACCTGCACCCGCACGTGGAGGTCGCCAGCGCCAGAAGCGTTCACGCGCGGCAAGCCGCGCCCACGCATCACGAACACTTCCCCGCTCTGCGTGCCTTCCGGTATGCGCAGCGTGAGCGGCCCCACCACGCCAGGCACATCAAGGTCGGCGCCGAGTACCGCCTGCGGGTAGGTGACAAGCACCTCGCAGTACAGATCCTCGCCGTCGCGCTCAAAGCGCTCGTCGTCAAGCACCTCAAACACCACCAACACGTCACCGCGCGGCCCTCCACGCACGCCCGCATTACCCACGGCACGCAGCTGCATGTACTGTCCCGTGGCCACGCCCGCGGGCACCTTGAGTTCAATGGTGTGATCGCCGCGCTGACGGCCCTCACCACGGCAGTTCTTGCAGGGCGACGCAATCATAACGCCTTCGCCGCGGCAGGTCGGGCAAGGAGCCACCGACACGAACTGCCCAAAGAAACTCTGCTGCGCGCGACGCACCTCGCCCTGACCATTGCAGGTGCTGCAACGCGCGGGCTTGCTGCCCGCTTCCGCACCGGAGCCCGAGCAGGTGCCACAGGGATCGAGCAACTTCATCTTCACGGACTTCGTGACACCTGTAGCAACTTCGAGCATCGTCAACTGCAGGTCCACCTTCACATCGGCGCCCGCACGCGGACCGGCGCTCTGCCGCTGGCCACCCGCGCCGCCAAACAGATCGCCAAGCCCAAAGTCGCGCATGAAGATGTTCAGCGCCTCGGACAGATCCACGTGATGGAATCCGCCGGCGCCGCCACCGCCCGCGCCACGCAAGCCCGCCTCGCCGTAGCGATCGTAGGCGGCGCGCTTCTGTGCATCGCGTAGCACGTCGTATGCCTCCATGATCGCCTTGAACTGCTCCTCTGCCTCCTTGGAGCCACCGTTGCGATCCGGATGGTATTTCATCGCGAGCTTGCGATACGACTGCTTGATTTCTTCATCGGACGCCGTCTTCGCGACGCCGAGGGTTTCGTAAAAGTCGGCCATATAGAACGAGGAATTTAGCGGGGCGGCATACCGCTCGCGCCCTAGGCGAGCAGGTCGGTGACCAGCGAGGACGTATGCGTCACTAACGCAATCACCTTCTCATACGGCATCCGCGTCGGCCCAATCACGCCAATGACGCCGGTCAGGCCGCCGGCCTTGTACTCGGCGGTCACGAGTGTCAGCCCTCCCAACAATTGCGAACCGTGCTCGTCCCCGATGGTAATGGACACGCCCGGCTGCGCGGCGCGCCGCCGCAAGAGGCCCGCCAAATGCGTACGGGTGTCCGTGAGCGCGATGATCTGCTTGAGCTTGTCGCCCGAGGCAAACTCGGGCTTCTCGGCCAGAACGGAGGCCTGCCCCAGCAGCACCGACTCCTCGCCCTCCGCATCCACGAGGTCAAACAGCTGCTCCCCTTCCTGCACGAAGATGTTGAGCAACTCCGTCGCCCCACCTGGGCCAACGGCGTCCCGCAAGCGAGTGCCCAACGTGGAGCGAATCTCCGCCAACGACAGCCCGGCCAAACGGGCGTTCAATACTTCCTCAACTTCGGCGATGGCGTTGTTGGCAATCTCACCGGCGATCTCAATGAAGATTGTACGCACCACTCCGGCCCGAAGCGTGAGTACAAGAATCAGGCGCTCGCTGCTCATGCGCACGAGTTCAAGCTTCGTCAGCAGAGTTTGATCGAGTCGGGGGCCAAGGGCCACTCCCAGCTCCTGACTCAGCACGCCCAAGGACTGCGCCGCCCGCCGGAGGATTGTCTCGATGGCCGACCCACGCTCACCAATGTCCTCGGCAAGCCGCACTCGGTCGGGCAGCGAGAGCGGCTTGTCCATGTGCATCAAGCCATCTACATAGAAGCGATAGGCCTTATCGGTGGGAATGCGCCCCGCCGAGGTATGCGGGTGGAAGAGAAATCCCTTCTCTTCGAGGTCGGCCATCGTGTTGCGAATGGTGGCCGGAGACACGCCGAGGCCAAATCGGCGGCTGATGGTCCGGGAGCCTGCCGGCTCGGCCGTCTCCACGTACGAACGGATGACGGCCTCGAGGACCTGCCGTTCGCGTTCTGAGAGCTCGGTAATGGCCACAAGTGTAAGATAACCAAGAACTTGCGATGAGGGTCAAGCTCGAGACGACTACAGTAGCTGCATTGCCAGCGAGTCCAGGCGCAGCCAGCCGCGAGGCGTGAGCACCAGCCGCCGCCCATCGAGGCGCGCCCAACCCGCCTGAATCCACGGCTGCACCCGCAGCGACTCGGCATCGCTCAACATGAGCCCGTCCGTGGTCCGCAAGCCAAGGTACACGCGCTCGGCGGCGGCCGACTCGTTGGCCGATGACTCAATCGGTTCGGCGACAATCGCGGAGCCAGCACCCGCGCCGCGCACCAACTCCTGACCTTCTAGGGGATCCTCGCCCGCCTGAACCCGCCGCAGCCAATCCGCGTACGCCGAGGCATTCCAGCGACGCTCATTGCCATCAAATCCGTGCGCCGAGGGCCCCAAGCCGAGGTAGGGAGCACCGGTCCAATACGCAGAATTGTGCCTCGCGCGGCGGCCTGGCTTGGCGTAGTTGGAGACCTCGTAATGCTCGAATCCCGCGGCGGCCAAGCGCTCGTGCGCCTCCAAAAACTCAGCCTCGTAACGCTCCTCTGGCGACTCGGCCACCTCGCCACGAGCCGTCCAGCGGCCCAAAGGGGTCTGCGGTTCGACGGTGAGTCCGTAGAGAGAAAGATGGTCAACGTCCAACTCTAGCACGCGAATGATATCATCTGTCCAGCTTCTATTCAGCACCTCAGGAACCGAAAAAATAAGGTCAGCCGAGATCTCTTGAACCCCCGCCTTTCTGAGGATTCGTACTGCCTCGAGGGGACGGTCGGGCCCGTGCCCGCGATGCATCCAATCCAGTACGCGGGGGTCGAAGGACTGCACCCCGAGCGACACCCGATTGACCCCGGCGGCCACCCATTGGGCAGCGGCCTCTGCAGTGACATCTTCTGGATTGGCCTCGAGCGTGATCTCAATGTCGTCAACAGATGTGGAAAACTTATCCACATGGGCCAGCCTGGCCAATCTGTGGAAAAGTTCACTCACACCTGCACCACCGAGCTTGGAGGGCGTCCCGCCACCCAAATAGACGGACTTGATCGGTGTCTCAAGAGAATCAATTCCTCTTGTTACCAGCTCCGCCATAATGGCGTCTACATACTCGGAGACCGGAACCTCACGACGTACCGCGATGGCGAAGTCGCAGTAGGAGCAGCGCCGCCCGCAGAAAGGTACGTGGATGTAGATGTGCGGCCAGGAGTTCACGTCGCCGTCGAGAGAGGGGTAGACTAGGATCAGCAAGTCACCGAGCCAGCAGGCTTTGGAGACCGAATCCACGAGATGATAACGACTTAAAGTGTTTTCTCAAATAACTACAATACAACATCTTACGAATAGCGAATAGAATTTACTTGAAATGCGTGTGGAAAACTGACCAAGTGTGCAACGGCAGCTTCCGCCGAGCTCAATGTACGCGTTGGCGGGGATCTATCCTAGTACTTGAGGGACGAAGTTTGGGGCAGATCGCCCAGGGCGTCACGCCGCAGGTAGCCGCCCGGGGTGGCCTCTACCCTGCCACGAATCTCGAGTCGGAGCAGCGCCTCTCCTACCTGCCTGACTGACAGACTCGACGCGAATGCGATTTCCTCAACCTTGATGGGTCGCGGCCCAAGAGCGAGCAGGATGGCCTTGTCTTCCGGCCCGATCTCCTCTGCTTCCGAGCCGGTGCCGGAAGCGTCTCCACCGGGACCAGCGTGGGCAAATGTGGATAACCCGCAAACCATCAACAGGTCGTCCACATCGGCCAGCACGATCGCTCCGTCCCGAATAAGCTGGTTTGAACCAGCCGCTCGGGGGTCGTCAATCTGGCCCGGGACGGCCGCAACGTCGCGCGCCATTTGCTGGGCCCAATTGGCCGTGTTGAGGGCTCCTGATTTGAAGCCCGCCTCAACCACCACGACCAGCTTGGACAGTCCGGCAATGATCCGGTTACGGCGAGGGAAGCAGCCTGGAAAGGCGGTGCGACCCGGCTCCATCTCGGAGACCACGGCTCCATTTTGCTGGACAAGTTGATGCAGGGAGCGGTGGCTGGCAGGGTATGGGACGTCTACCCCGGTGCCTAACACGGCGATGGTGCGGCCCCCAGCCTCAATGGCCGCGCGGTGGGCGGCGGCGTCAATACCGCGGGCCAGCCCGCTGACTACGACTATGCCAGCCCTGGCCGCAGCGGTGGCCAGCTGCGCCGCCGAACGCGCTCCATACTCGGAGGCCTCGCGGGTGCCCACGATTGCGACGGCCCTGCTCGCGCAAAGCTCGAGGACCGTTGGGTCCCCTAAACACCACAATCCTTTGGGCGGTACCGGAACATTGCTGAGGCAGCCTGGCAGCGCCTCACCGACGAGTCTGACGGGTGCCTTAGACGCCGGCTGGGAGCTCACCGGAGGCCTTCCGGAGCTCGAGGAGGCGGCTCCACCAGTTGGCCTTCAGGGTATCGAGCCCGACGCGGCCGGGGGCTG
>JANNVQ010000040.1:0-133926 GCA_031414535.1 Gemmatimonas sp. | reverse complement strand
GCTCAACACGCAGTTCGATGCGGCCGCGACCGCATCGGAGAAGCAGGGCTCGTAAGTGAGTCTGTCGTCGGATCTCGTGTCCGCGTTCGCCGAGGTGATGGCCACCGTGCCCGTCACCCTCGGCGACGCGTCCACGCGTGGCTTCCTCGACAGCGCGGGCGGCATGATTCCGCTCGCCGGGACCGATGTGCAACGCATCGGCACCGTGCTGTATCTCCGCAGGGACAGTCTCCCAGGCCTCACCGAGAACGTCTCGGTGATAGTGGGCGCGCTCGGCGCCGCCACGGCCGCAGGAGGCACCGCCTATCGCATCGCCTCGATTGATCCCGTCGATGACGGGCTCATTCTCGCGTGCCCGCTCGGAGGCGGCCGATGATCTACGAAGTCTGCGAACTCCTCACCACGCACCTGCGCGACGGCGCCGATGGCATCGACGCCCTCCTGGGCTCGGTGCCGCTCGCGCCCGAGGATCCGCCGCTCGAGGCGGTCACGGTCGTGTCGGAGTTCGAGGTCCCCTACCTCGCCGGCGGCAAAATCCCGGCGAGCGCGTACAAGACCGGCCCGCTGGTGCTCGTGCGCCGCGCCGATGACGTCGGCGAGTTCGCCCCGCCAGGCAATCCCGACGTGATGGCCGAGGATGGCCGCTGCGGCGTCGCCGTCCTCGTCCTCTATCCGCGCGAGACTAACCGTGCCGTGCACGTCGAGAACCGGCGGCTGTCGGCGCTGCTGCGCGTCGTGCGGCGCTCGGTCGGCATCTGGATCGAGGAGAAGAACTCCGACCTCCGCGACTTGCGCGAGGTGCACGTCACCGGTGTCCTCGGCGCCATCCGCGTCGTGCCCAGCATTCCGATGGTCAGCGGCGAGGACGCGACCGATCTCGTGCTTGGCGCGGTCCTGCTGGACCTGAACGTCACCGATCGCTGGGCCGAAGGCATCACGCCACTCTCGTAAGCACCCCCGACCCTTTCTCTCCGCAGGAGCCGTCATGACGCAGTCGCTGCAGACTCCATCCCCCGCACCCGAGGCCAATGCCCGTGTGCGCTTTCTTGCATCGGTCGGGCCGTCCGCCACCGATCGCACCGTTTACGCCGCGGGCACGGAGTGGACGGTGTCGCTCACGCGCGCCGAGGCGCTCGTCGATGCCGGCGTCGCGGAGCTGCTCGACGTGCTCGAGCCGACGGCCCCTGCGCCAGCCGACGCGACCGGCGCCACTCTTGACCCCCTCGAGGACTAACCGATGCTGACGCCCTACCGCTCCAAGATCGGCGACCTGGTCGCCAGCGTGATCGCGCTCCGCCCCAAGTCGGGCGGGCTCGCCACGACGCTCAATGCCAACGCCGCCGCCGGCGCCACCGCGCTCACGCTCACGTCCGTCGTCGGCGCCGACAGCCTCGACGCCTTCTCGGTCGGGTCCGAAGAGGATGCCGAGCTGGTCGTGCAGACGGGCGCACCCTCCGGCAACGTCATCACCGTCATCGCGCCCGGCCTCAAGCGCGCGCACGTGACGACCGAGGCCGTCCGGGAGCTCGAGGCCTGGGATCTCGGCAACGCCATCAACGTGCGCCGCGCCGACAGCGCGGACACGTCCGACAACGAGTCGGACACCCTGCGCAATGCCGATGGCGTGCGCATGGGGCACCTGAACAAGCGCGCCGAGTTCGACCTGCAAGGGTACAGCCCGTTCCACTACGCGCTGCTGGCGGGCATGCCGCTCTCCAGCGTGCTCGGGGCCGGCACCGCGGCGGATCCCACGCAGATCCACACGGATGGTGAGGACCTCGCGTCCGAGGACACCTTCATCGTGCTGACGCAGCGGAAGAAGGATGGCACCTTCCTGCAGCACCAGTTCGACTGCTGCGCGGCGGACTACACCGGGTTGAACATCGTGTTCGGGCAGGGCCGCGAGAGCACGCTCGCCGGCCGCTTCAATGCCGCGAACCATGGCCGCCAGCTCGAGTCGGCGCCGGCGTTCACCACGGGCTTCACCCAGCAGGTCCGCGACGGCGCGCGCATCGAGGCAATGCTCTCCGCCGGCTACTTCCGCGTGCTCTCCGGCGGCCTCAGCACCACGCTGACGGGCGCCACGGCCAAGGGCGCCAACGTCTTCGCGCTCGCGGCGGCCACCGGCGTCGCGGCCGGCAAGTACTACCTCGTCACCGGCGGCGGCAAGCAGCAGGTCGTGCTCGCGCATTCGCTGGCGACGCTGAACATGACCGTGCGCACGCGCGCGGCGTTCGCGTTCCCGTCGGGCTCCACCGTCGTGGAGCTCGAGGTCTTCACGTTCGAGGGCCTGAAGCAGAACACCACGGAGTTCCGCACCGGCGGGGCGGTGCGCGAGATCAAGTTCGACAACGCCCGCGTGCGCGCGGGACACATGGCGGGTAGTGCGCGCTTCGCGATGGCGTTCCAGCCCACGGGCATGACGCTCACCAACCTCCGGCTCCAGGGCGGCTTGCCCTCCGGGGTGATCAGCGGGTCGGTGCTGACCGAGTCGGACCTGGCCGGCACGGATGCGCCGGTGGGCTTCTTCGTGATCGGGCAGCGCCGCGACACCCGGACGGTGCAGATCATCGGCTCGACCGTCTTCAACGGCCTCGAGACGTTGGAACTCATGATGGGCAAGAACGACCTGCCCGCCGTGCCGCTCACCTTCCGCTGCCAGCTGCAGACGCAGCTGATGTGGTAAGCAGGACCGTGGCGCCGGGGGAAACCCCCGCACACGGGCCGACGCCCGGCCTCTCGGTGCCGCAGCTCCGGAACGCGACGGAGTTGCTGTGCCGAGAGGTTGTGGCGTTGCGGCGCGCGACGGAACAGGAGCTGGACGCGCAGCGCCCGGCCGATGAGGCCGACGCGAACGCCTGGCTCAGTTTTCTCATCTGGGTCGCGGAGCAGAAGGGGACGACGCCGACGAAGGCCGAGCGCGCCCTCGGGCGCGTGATGCACGAGGCCCTCGCGGACGTGCCGGTGCAGCTCACGCTGAGTGGCGGCGACCACATCGCGATCCACGCGAAGAGCCTGCACGCGCTCGGCGAGCTCGATGTGCTGGACGCGACGCTCCGGCGCGCAGGCGAGGATCTCGCGCAGCTCGGCGTCGCGGTGCTCGCCGGCGAGCTGCACTTCGCGGACGTGATCGAGACCAAGGTGCTGGCCACGATGCTCAACATGCAGGCCGTGCAGCTGTACGCGTGGATCCTCGCGACGCCGGGGCCCGGCCTGCCGTTCGATGAGCAGGAGACGGATCCGCAGCCGCCCGCGTGGACGCGCACGCTCACGGGCGCGGATCTCGAAGCGATCGTGCGGGCGCATCTCCAGGTGAACCGGGAGGACATCGAGTTCCTCGCCGCGGCGTTCCCGAGCGACGGCGACGGCGTGAAGACGCGGTTGCCGCTCGCGGGCTTCGTCGGCAGCTACGCCAACGAGATCGGCGAGAAGCCGCGCGAGCTCATGTGCAACGTCTCGCTGCGCAGCCTGTTCGCCGGCGCGCTCGCACATGCGCAGGCCCTGCGCGAGGCGCAGGCCGCGGCCCGCCCGGAGGCCAGCGCGTGAACCAGCAGCTCGTCAAGACCTTGATGGTCGAGATTGACGGCAGCGTGGAGAAGCTCCGGCGCGCCCTGCGGGAAGGCGAGACGGGGCTCAAGGGCTTCGAGCAGCAGTCGACCAAGACGTCCTCGACGGCCGCGGCGGCGTCGGACGCGGTCGCGAACAAGCAGGCGAACGCGGCCCGCGGCATCGCGATGGCCACCGAGACGATCGCCCGCCAGGGCACCGTGAGCGCCGAGGCCGCGAAGCAGGTCATCGCGCAGGCGTCCAACATGGCGTTCGCGCTCGGGCCGACCGGCGCCGTCGTGGGCGCGGTGGGCATCTCGACGTTGGCCATCGTCGCGATGTTCACGCGGACGCGGCGCGAGATGCAGGAGACGATCGATCAAGCGCGCGATGCGGCGGATGCGTTCGACGCGATGGACGCGACCGGCCAGGCGCGCGCGGTCAATCGGCTGGCGACGGGACGGCGCTCGGACGATGCGGTCTTGTCGACGTCGGAGATCATGCGCCGGCCCGACGACGACCGCGCGAATCTCTTTCGGGAGCGCGGACTGAATCGCCTGCAGCAGGATGAGGCGCGTTTGCTCGCGGAGATGCGCGCCGCGTCATCGCAGGCGCCGGACTACGTGCGAAGCCGCGCCCGCGTGGCGGAGCTCGAGGCCGTCCGCAAGGCACTCGGCACGCTGTCCGATGAGTACAAGCGGAACACCGCAGAGCTTATCGCCAATGCGGCAGCCGAGGCTGAGCGGAACCAAACCGGCCTGCAGCGAGAGGCCGCGACCAAGGCGGCGCCCGACGCGCTGCGCGCGCAAGAGCGCCTCGACGCGGAGAGGGAGCGCGAGCGCGACAGGGAGCAGGAGGCCTCGATGCGCGCGCGTCTGCAGCGCGAGGAGCAGTTCATCGCCGCTCAGAACGCGATGCACGAGCGGTTGCGTACAGCGATCCGCGACGGCCTGCAGGGCACCGACGAGGATGTGCGGCGGGCGTTCGACGAGATGGTCAAGCACGCGCGCGAGCATGGCGGCGTCACGGTGCCGTTCCTTGAGAACCTGCGCGACCAGGCGCTGGAGCTCAACGCCGCGATGCGGGACTCGTCGGCGTTGCTCGACAAGCTGGCGGGTGGCGACCTCAAGGAGCGCATCCTCGCGTCCGGCAGCCGCGATCGCAGTGGACCGGAGGAAGGCGCGATCGCCGCGCTCGAGGAACGGCGCGATCGCCTGCAGGCCATCGCGAACGACCGCAAGCGGAGCGACCGCGAGCAACAGGCCGCGGCGGCCGAGGTGGCCAAGCTCCAGACGGAGATTGAGCGCCGCATCGCGTCGAGCGTGCGTGAACGGCAGCAGGAGACCAAGGAGCTCCGGAGCCAGGCGCTGGCTGTCGGTCAGTCCATCGACGGCGTGCTGCAGTTGATGAGTGCCTGGGGTGGCGTGCGCAGCGAGGTGTTCGACACGCTGCGCGGCATCGTGCAGATCGCGGCCAACATTCCGGGACTGGGCGAGAGTCTCGACGACTTGCGGAGTGCGCGGGCTGGGGGGGGCAAGTTCACCAACGCGAGCGGCACCGTCGTGACGACGGCGGCCGCGGCGGCGGGTGTCGCCGCGGCCGCGCTGCCGATTCTTGGTGCGCTGACCACCATCGGCGCTTCGATTTTCGGTGACTCGCCAGCGGAGCAGGAGCGGAAGCGGCTTCAGCGCGAGAACACGCTGGCCATTAAGGATCTCACTGAGCGCGTCGGGTCCACCGGTGTCAATGTCGGTGGTTCTGATCTGCTGTCGGCCGGCGCGGAAGTGGCCGCGCTGGTTCGCGCCCTGCCTTCGAGCGCGCGCGAAAACCCTCTACTCAAGCTGAATCTCGCCGGCATCGGCGAAGAGTTCGACCTCACGCTCCTGCGCAAGGTCGCCGCGGAACTCGGCATCACGCTCGACGGCACGCTTGGCAGCTTCCTCGCGCTGGGTCGCGCCATCGAGGCTGTCGAGGGCAAGCTCGGCGAGTTCGGCGACAGCCTCGAGGACCGGACAGCCGTCAACGACGTGCTCATCGACGCGAAGCAGATCACGGATCCCATCGCGCGCCTGACGGCACAGCTGAGCCCGGCCACGTCGATGTCGCCCATCCTGCAGCAGCTGCTGGGCAACGCGGACTTGTCATCGGCGGCCGGCCGCGATGCGTTGCGGAAGCAGGTCATCGCCATCCTCGAGACGATGCAGGCCGGCGGGGATGCGCTCACAGCCGACCAGATGGGCGCGTTGACGCGCGATCAGATCCTGCAGGCCATCAACCAGATCCTTTCTGGCCTCGGGGACATTGAGGCGAACGTGCCCGGGGCCGGCTCAAGCGTCGGCGGCATCTCGGGCTTCCGTGGCCTCACTGAGGCGGCGGGCGAGCGCATGGCGGACTATCTGCGGGGTCTGTACGCGAGTGCCACCGTCGCCGAGGGCCAGCGCTCGCGGATGATCGACATCCTCGCGGATCTCAACGCGATCGTCCGCTCGCCGCTGCCGGTGCCGGCGTTGCCGAGCACGGCGGCGGCGCGGGCGGCGGCGGGTGCGGGCGCTGGACCGCTCATCATCGAGGGCATGCGCTTCGAGTTTTCCGGGAACATCGTGCTCAACCTCGATCGCGAGACCAGCGGTGACGAGGGCGCAATCGCGGGTGCGGTGCTGTCTTCGCTCTCGCTGCAGTTCGAGCAGGTGATGTACGACGCGATCCGCCGCGGCCAGAAGGCAATCGGCGACCTGTCTGTCTCGCCGATGAGGCTACGGTGAGTCGCGCGCCGTCCTACTTCCTGAACGGCGTGAGCCTCGCGGGGCTCGGCTTCCTGCCGACGCCCGGAGACTCGGCCCGTCGGGATGGCCTCGCCTTCGACGTGCAGGGCCTGCGGCTCCCGGGCATCGCAGGTGAGCTCGACGTCGGCGCGCCGCGGCAGGCCGCGCCACGCACCATCACCCTCACCGGCGAAGTGCTCGGCACGACGCGCGCGGACTTCCTCGAGAAGGTGCGCACGATTCTCGCGCACGCGAGCCGTGGGCTCGTCGAGCTGCGCGCGGTCGATGCGACCGATCGGGTCATTTTCGTCGAACGCGACGGCCCCGCCCGGGCCTCGCTCTATACGCCGACGCTGCTCGAGAACGATGCGGCGCAGCGCGCGGGGACGCTGTCGCTGACGTTCCGCGCGGCCGAGCCCGCGTGGCGGGACCGGGACCCGCAAATCCTGGCGATTGGGCAGGCGCCCGTCGCCGTGCCGCTCGGCTACTCGCTGGCCAGTCCGTGGACGCTCGAGATCTTTGGCTCTGAGCTCGGGGTCGTGACGGACCCGCAGGTGCTGTACGAGGACGCCGGCGGCAACGTCATTGGTTCACTCACGCTCACCGGCACGCTGGACTGGGCCACCGACGCCACGGCGCGCTACTGGCTGACGACGGAGGGGATCGCACCGCGGGTGCGGAAGATGGTGGCGTCGAGCTGGACCGAAACAGATAGCCATCTCACCGCCGGTGGCTTCTTCGCGCTCTCTCCGATCGACGGCTGGGCACCGGGCGGACAGTTCCCGCGCCTGCGTTTGTTCGATGCAAGCGCGCGCGCGACGGGTCTCCTGACGTATCGGCGGCGCCATGAGCTCTAACCCATTGCCGGCGGGGGCCGCGACATGATCCTCCTTCAGGGTCCACGCGCGCGCGTTGCCAGCACGCTGTTTCACTTCGACGCGCGCGAGTGCCTCGATGAGTCGGGGCTCTACGGGCTATCGTATGGGCGTCGCATCGCCGCTGTGCTGGCGCGCCCCAGCCGCAAGCACCTGGTGGACCAGAACGGCCGCCTCTTTCCGTCGCCCGTCGGCGCAATGCTCCCCGCGCGGTTCGGGGCCGAGACCGCCATTCTGCTGGAGGCCGCGCGCCCGAACTTGGTCGCGTCCAGCGAAGATGCCTCGAGCTGGTCGAACGACGGCGTCAGCGTGTCCACGAACTTCTTGACGGCGCCGAACGGGCTGGCGACGATGGATCTGCTGACGCCGAGCGGTCTCGTCAGCCACGCCCGCTTCATCCCGGTCACCTTCACGGGCAATGGCACGAAGTGCGCGAGCGTGTTCACGGCGCTCGTCGGCAGCCAGAACAGCGCAATCTCCATCTACGACGCCACGGCCGGGGTGCATCGCCACTATGTACGCATCACCTGGACGGGGGGCGTGCCGGTCCTGACGACGCACCTCGGCGCGGGCACGCGCTACGCCGTCGAGGGACCGTTCGCGGGCAACACTTACCGCATCAGCTTCAGTGCCGACGGCATCATCGCCGCAAACACGCACTTCCTGTACTGCTACCCGGATGACATCGCCGGCACGTTTGCCGCGCCGTTCTGGGGAGCGCAGGCCGAGAATGCCGCGGTGCCGTCGTCGTACATCCAGACGACGGGCAGCACGGTCGCGCGCAGCGCAGACTCGTGCTACTTCGGCCTGCCGGCTGCGAACCCGCCGCGGGCGATGAGCATCTACGTGCGCGGCGTGGAGCGTGGCACGCGTTTCGAGCCGAGCGCCTTCCTCTGGCAGGTGTCGCTCGCAAACAGCAGTCCGCGCATGCACGTGAACCGCACGTCCGGCAGTACGCGGATGCAGTTCCAGACACAGAACGCCGCAGGCACGTTCTCGACGGTGGAGCGCGCGGCTGGTGCGGATACGGCGCTCGGTGATGTGGTCGAGTATCGCTCGGTGCTCGGTGCGGGCGGCGGCCTGAACTTCGGCGTCGCGCTCAACAATGGGAGTGAGCTCGTGGCTCCCCCCGTCGTCGGCACGCCGCTCGATGCCGCCTGGTCTGGGTCCCGCCTATACCTCGGCGGTAGCGGTGCCGGCGGGATGGGGCTGTTTGCCTTTTCTCGGTTCGTGATCGCCGATGGCGAGCGTTCGCTGTCGGAGATGCGCGAGCTGGCTGGCGTGTAGCGCATGCCGCCCCTGCCGCGCGGTCCCTTCCGCTTGGATCTGTGGAGCGCGCCTGCGCCGGCGGGCGGCACACGCGTGGCGTTCCTCGCCGAGCCGGGCGCCTCGCGGGCGGTGCTGACGGCGACGCGCAGTCGCTTCCTGGAGCAGGGCCAGTCGCGCCTGACGTTCACCGTCGCACCGACGCATCACGCGCTCGCAAGCCTGACCCCGCAGCAGGCGATCCTGCGCCTCACGCGCGCGGTGCCGACCACGCCGGACACGTTCGACGAGATCTGGGAAGAGTGGCGCGTGGTGCAGCGCCGGCGTCCGGTGAAGCGCGCCGCCGCGCCGTACGAGATCGTCTGCGTGCCGCTCGAGGATGATCTGCTCGATGCGGATCTCTATCGCGAGGTGACGAGCGGCGGGCTCTCGAGCTGGGGCTACCGCGGGACCGACCGCACGCCGGCGCAAGTCCTCGGCGACGTCGCCGCACGACTGGCGGCGCTCGGCCACACCTGGGTGACCGTCGGCACGGTGACGCCGACCACGCCCGTGACCATCGTCGTCGAAGGCACGGCGTCGCCACGCGCGATCGTCACGGCGCTCGTCGAGGCGCTGGCCGCGAAGGGCGTGGCCAGCGAGTTCGAGTTCGTCCGCGCGCCCGACAACCTGAGCTATCAACTGCAGCTCCTGACGCGGGTCGCGGGCGCGTTGGCGCCGCTCATCGCGACCACGGATGCGGCGGCGATCGATGTCACCGTGGACGAGGATGCCGCGGAGCAGGTGAATGCGGTCATCCCGTTCAGTGAAGACGGGGTGGATCTGCGCGAGCTGCAGGTCGAAGTGCAGGCCGTCGATGCCGGCACGGGCTGGGTGACGCTGCGCGCCATCGGGGCCGCGCCCGCCGCCATCGTCGGCGTGGATGACCAGTGGAACGGCCGGCGGCTCTTCCGTGAGCTCACGGGCCGCAGTTTCGCCATCCTCGACTCGACGGCCAGCCCGATGCGCGTGCAACTCGCCGTTGCCGACCTGGCGTCGAACCTCGCCGTCGGCGAGCGCGTGAGCTTCCGCGAGAGCGAGACGTTCACGGGCACGCGCCGCGCCTTCGGCACGCGCGCCGCGCGCTCGCCCCTCGAGGTCGTGAGCACGCTCACGGGCCCGCCGCGCATCAACACCAACGACCGCTTCGGTGGCGGGGTGACCATTCACGTCGCGAACCAGTACCGCGACTGGGAGGTCCAGCGCTCCACGCTCGTGGCCGTGATGCCGGATGCGACCTTCGATCCGGGCGCTGGCACCGTCGTCTTTGCGAGCACGCCGAGCACGGCGCCGCAGGCGAACGATTGGCTCTGGTCCAACGTGAGTGGCGGCGTCGTGCCGTTGACCGTGACGGCGTACAACGCCGGCACGCGCACCGCGACCGTGGTGGCTCGCTACGTCGGCGATCAGTTCACGGTGGCCGCGACCTATGTGTCGCCCACGGTGCGCTGCTATCGGCCTGCCGGAACTCCGATGTGGATCCAAGCGAGCGCCGTGAGCGGGAATCAGCTTACGGTCGACGCGTTCTCGGGCGGCACGCCGAGTGCCACCGACGTGCTCGAGCTGCTGCAGCGCCACCAGGGCGAGCGGCTGGTGGAGGTGCGCGATCCCGTGGCCATCACCGCGACGCGGCGCCGGGTCGGCACCCTCCAGGTCGCGTGCACCGGTGCCACCAACCGTTGCGGGAATGGGGACTTGAACGCGTGGGCCGGCGCGAGCGGTGACCCGCCGGATGGATGGGTCATCGACAGCATCGTCGGTACTGTCACGCGCACGCGCACGACGGATCCGACCGAGACGCGCTATGGCGGCAAGGGTTGGAAGCTCGCGTTCGCGGCCGGCGCCTCGGCGGTCATCCGGTCCCCGCTCATCCCGGTGCACGGCGTGCCGGGCATGATGCAGGTCTCCGCCGCGCTCGCGCTGCTCTTCAAGCAGTTCAGTGGCGGGATCCCGTTCGAGATCTCCGTGGTGAGCGTGCACGCGAGCGGCACCCGCACGGTGCTCGGCCGCGCCTTCAACGTCTTCCCGCCCGATACGGCGGCCGCGGTGGACGACGCGCAGAAGGCCGCGCTCGATGCGTGGTACGACGCACAGTTCACGCAGCTCTCGCTCGAGGGGCTCGGGGATGAGGCGCTGCAGCTCACGCTGCGCCGGCCGCCCGGCGCGAGCAATCCCGCGTGCACGCTCGTGCTCGATGCGGCGATGCTGCTGCAGCGGGACAGCCTGCCCCAGGCGGCGGAAGGCGGCGTGCGCTACGTGTTCCAGTCGGACGCGACGCCGATGCTGCAGGCCGCGCAGGACCTGCTGCGCGATCGCGCGCGCCCGCTGCTGCGCTTCGAGGGGCGGATGCTCGATCTCTATCGGCTGGATGGCTTGCGCTATGCACCGTTCGAGCTCGTGCCGGGACGCGACGTGGATCTGCGCATCCCGGCCCTCGGCCTGCAGCGCACCGTGCGTCTGATGGGGCTGAGCGAGAACCTCGATGATCCCCGCGTCACGCAGGTCGTGCTCGATCGCGTGCGCCCGGATGTCGGGCGGCTGCTCGCGTCGAAGTTCGCGAACCCGATTCCGGTCTCGAGCGAGACGCCCGTGGCCGCTCCGGGCACGCCGTACGCCAACGTCCAGGTCGCCCGCATCGCGGTGTCGCCGACACAGGTCACGATCCTCGGCACGGCCACCTGCCCAGGCCTCACGCCACCGCAGATCCGCGTCGCCTCGCTCGGCGGTGGCATCACCATCGCGACGGGCCCCAGTGTGGGCACGCCGGCGAGCTCCGGCCAGAGCTGGGTGATCAACCGTAACGCGAACGGGTCCGGCCCTGGCATCGTCGTCATCGAGACCGTTGGGGCGGGCTTCATTGCCGACTCCAAGGTCATGGTGATCGAGGAGCAGGGCGTCGAGCTGCTCGCGACGCAGTTGCGTCTGCGCGTCCTGTCCTCGACAGATACACACGTGACGCTTCGCGCGGCCGTCGCGGATGCGCTGCCGCAAGGTCCGAACTCCGCGACCATCACGCTGCAGACGAACGGACTCGGCACCGTCTCGCCAGCGGGCCCGGTCACCGTGACGCCGGCCGCCACGCTGACCGAAGCGGCCGGCACCTATCAGGATTTCGTGGTGCCGAAGCCCGCCGCGGGCGCTGGGGCTGGCCATCTGACCGCGACCGTCACCGCGGCCAACCGGCTCGTCGCGGCGGACATCCAGGTGATTCCGCCGCAGACGGATGCGCATGTGTCGATTGCGGCGTCGTTCGCCGAGGATGGGGCGGCCACGGTGCGCCTCACGGGCTCGCCGTCCGTCGCCTCGATGCGCTACGCCGTGAGCACCTCGGCGATGCCGTCGCTCGCGACCGTGCAGGCGGCGACGCCGGTGAACGGCCGCAACCTCAGCGTCGCGCTCGCGGGCCCGTACGCACTGGGGCAGACGCTCTACATCAGCGTGCTCGCGTATCCGCAGACGGGCGGCGCCGGCGCGGAGTTCGGCCCGTTCGAATCGACGGCCACGCGCTTCGACGTGGCGGGCACCAAGACAATCCGCATGCCCGCGCAGGGCACGTTGATCCCGTACGACAACAGCTTCAGCCGCACGCAATACACGGGCTACTTCTCGACGCCACCCCTGAAGGGCTGGCACTGCATCATCCCGGTCCCGAAGGGCGCCACGCTCACCGCCGTGCGCGTGCGCGTGCGCGGCTACACGAGCCCCGGCGGCAAGAGCTCGCGCTGGAATCTCTATCTGCACCGCGTCGGGCAGTCGGGCAGCGCGACGCAGATCGCCACCGGGGCTTCCGCCGTGCACAACACCACGTGGGAGACAATCGCACTGACGTCGCTCAGTGAGTCCACGGCGGGGGACCGCGCGTATGAGCTCGTGTGCACGAGCGGCATCGACATCGTGATCTTCCCCGACCCGCCGCCCGCGGATCCCGAGATCGCGTGGATTGAGTACGACCTCGACTTCCCAGACGTCACCGTCAACACCTGAGCCTCCGATGACTCCGACCACGACGACAGTTCTGCGCGGCGAGCTCGCCGCCTCCGCCGACGAGTTGGCCCAGCACCTCGAGACGGTGCGCGCGGGCGTACGGGCCATCAATGCCCTGGGAGCCCTCGCGAGTCGCCTGCAGGGCGTCGCGCAGGATGCGGAGTTCGACGCCACCGTCCCCGCGCAACGCCAAGCGCTCCAGGACCTGCTGCAGCGCACCGGCTACGTGAACCTGCGCAGCGGCGATCTCGCGACAAAAATGCGGGACCTGCACCAAGGCATCCTCGACCTGCAGGGCAACGTCGCGGCGGCGCGCACGGCCTTCCCACCGGCGGAGGGTGAGCCATGATGCTCGCGCCGCTGGTCGATGCAATGGCCCAGGTGGCCACGCCAGTCGTGCAGCTCGAAATCGGCAAGCTCATGCTGGCCGCCATCGGCGTCGTGCTCTCGGTGCTGGGTACGGCCGTCATCTTCTTCGTGAAGCGGCTCATCGCGAGCTTCGACGGGTTCAAGGTCGAGACCCGCAGCAAGTTCGCAGGACTGAGCCGGGAGCTCGTGAGCCACGGCAAGCAGGTGGACATCCAGCTCCTGCGCGTCCGCGGCGAGCTGAGCGAGCACAGTCAGCATGTCGATCGGCAGCTCGATGAGCTGTCGCATGAGATGCAGAAGGTCACGCACGAGATGTTCGGCCCGAACGGCGACAACGGCATGCGCGGCGACGTCCGCGACAACAAGCGGCTGAGCGCCAAGCATGGCCGCATCCTCATCCTGCTCGCCCACAAGGCGGGCGTGCCGTACACCGAGGAGGAAGACTGATGCGCGCGTTCCTCGTGTCGCTGTTCTGGGAAGCCGATGGCGACTTCAACCCCGGCTGGGCTGTCTTCATGGCGGCCGCGGCGCTAGGGGCCTGCGTGTGCGTGGTGCTCGGTATCGCGGCGCTGAAGGATCCGAAGGCCTGGCCGGCGGGCGTTGCGGCGCTGGCGTTCCTCGTGAGCGTCATGCTCATCGCGGCCGTCATCGTCGTGCCGATCGCGCGCGCGAAGCTGCTGGCCCCGCACATCGGCGCCGCGGTGAAGGGGATCAGCGCGCCCGCGATTCCGGACACGCCGGCGGACCGCGAGACGCTGGTCGAGCGGAGCGACGACTGATGACCGCCGCCGGGGCTTCCGCTATTCCGGCGGAAAATCGGAAGTGGAAAAGTGTGCCCGCGGACCGGGCGCTTACTCGATTGGCACCCGCGATGGTGGCCGCGATCGAGGCGGCGGAAGCGGCCTGCCGCGCCGCCCGGCTCCCAGTGCTGCGCTTCGAGACGTTCCGCTCACGCGCGCGCCAGGAGTGGCTGTACGCGCAGGGGCGTGCGGTGACCCCGCCGAACAAGGTGGTCACCAACGCATCGAGCGCCGTGCGCAGCTGGCATGCCTACGGTCTCGCGGTGGACTTCATCCACCCGCGCCTGCACTGGGATGCCGGGCGGCCGTGGTGGGAGGACATCGCTGCGCTCATCACGCCGCACGGCCTCGCATGGGGCGGTGACTGGGTGACGCTCCCGGACGTCCCGCACTTCCAGTGGGCCGGCTGTCCGATCGCCCCGCGGGCCGTGGATCGTGCCGACTATGAGCGCGGGCAACTGGACGCCGTGTGGCGCCGCTACGCGGCGACCGAACCGCAGCCGATGCAGAGGGCCGCGTGACGCTCGCCATCATGGGACGTGGTCGCGCGTCGAGCCATGTCGCGCCGGCGCCGTGGTACCGGCAGACGTTCGAGTATGCCAGCACCGCCGAGCTGCTGCAGGTCGCGGGCGTCAACACGCTCGGCAACCGCTGGCGCCAGAACGCGATCACGGATCTCGGGGGCGGCTACGCGGGCACCATCACGCTCGAGACGCAGAACACGTACCTCGGCATGAAGGCGATGCGCCTGGCGTTTCCGAATGCCGGGCCGTTTCCGGCGGCACGCCTGCAGAACTTCTCGCTCTCGCGCGACCTCTTCACCGACGATCTCGACTTCGCCAGCAAGACGCACCTGTGCATCGAGGTGGCCACGTGCTACTCGGCGAACTACAGCACCATCCCCAATCCGGAGTGGGGCGGCGGGAGCGTCGACGAGAAGTCCGTGCTGCTCTTCGGGCAGGGCGGGCAGCGGTGGGAGCTGAAGATGGGATTCGGCAACACCGGTGGGCAGTCGTCGGTGCGCGTCGGCGACCCCGTCAACGGGCAGTCGCTCACGCCGAACCGCGTGGCCTTCCCCGCGCCGGCCGCCGTCGCCAACACGTACTGGGTCGGCCAATGGTTCCGGACGCGGATGGAGATCTCGCGCGGGTCGACGTCGGTGTTTCGCGTCTGGCTCGAGAATCCGGCGAGCCCCGGCACGTTCACGAAGCTGCATGAGGACACGGGGCTCGGTGACCTGACGGCGGCAGGGTTCGCGTTCGAGACGCTCCGCCTCGGCTGTGCGCCGCGCAACGTCGGGGCGGACGGCCCCATGACCAAGGACATCAGCGAGATCACGATCTACGACAGCAATCCGGGGTGGCTCTAATGGCACTGGTCGCGGCAGGGTCCTTTGATGCGAGTGCGCAGTTCGTCGACGCCGTGCGGAGCGCGACGTACGCGCCCGAGGCTGGCGTGGGGGCGGGCACGACCATCACGGACGGCGGTGCGTCGCGTAACATCGCGGAGTGCGGATTCCAGAACGCGTCGGGTGAGCGAATCAACATCGGCAGCATCGCCTTTGCGGCGGCGTTTACCGTGGCGGTGCGCTTTGTCTACCGCGACAACGGCGGCGGTGGGCAGTACGCCTCGCTCATCTCGCGCGGTGGCGTGTTCGAGAGCGACAGTCAATTCGCGATGGGCATGCGGGCCGACAATGTCGGCAACGATGACTATTTCCTCTACGGTCGGAACGGGTCGTCGTTGGTGGGATTCGAAGACACGTTCAACCCCGGCCTCGCGTTGACCGCCGGCACTGCCTACACGCTGCTTGGCCGCTGGCAGAGCGGCACGCAGCAGTTGTGGCTGTGCAATCTGGACATCGGCGGCCCTGGCGTGCACGCCGTCTCGATCGGCGCGGGCACATCGGGCAACGGGTCCGATGGATCCCAGCCCGTGCACCTCGGCGGTCCCGCGGCGTTCTCCAGTGGCAGCGAGTACACCGCCGGTGCCGGGCTGCTCGGTGCGCTGATCTACGACGAGTATGTGAGCGACGCCGTGCGCGATGCCATCGGGGCCGACTTCTATGCGCAGATCCCCAGCGGTGGCGCGGTCTCCGCGGCCGCGAAGCGCCGTTATCGCCTCACTCAACTTCAGATGGAGCCTTGAATGCGCGTCATCCCCTCGAACACGGCCACCGCGGCGCTGCGCCGCATCCCGTTCACCCTCGTGGACGCCACCGACTTGGTCACCCCGGAGGACATCGTCGTCACGGGCGTGAAGGTGTCCCTCTCGATCGACGGCGGCACGCCCGCGAACTCGACCAATGACATCGTGAAGGTCGCGGGGGCGACGGGCGAGTACTACCTGGAGCTCACGCAGGCCGAATCGAACCAGGCCGCCGGCGCCTTGGTGCGTGGCTCGCTCGCGCCGAGCGGCTGCGCGTTGACGAAGTTGGCGGCGCAGGTCGGACCGGCGGAGGTGTTCTCCACGGAGGTGAACGTGAATGCCGCGAGCGTGCGCACGGCGGTGGGGCTGGCCTCGGCCAACCTCGACACACAGCTCGCCGCGGTGCAGGCGGACACCGACAACATCCAGACGCGGTTGCCGGCGGCGCTGGTCGGTGGCCGCATGGACGCGAGCGTCGGCGCGATGGCCGCCAACGTGATGACCGCGGCGGCGGCCGCGGCCGACCTGACCACCGAGCTGCAGGCGGGGCTTGCGACGGCCGCGGCGCTCAGCACGGTGGCCGGCTACATCGACACGGAGATCGCGACGCTGCAGGCGAGCGTCGACCGCGTCGAGGTCGATACGCAGGATCTCCAGGCGCGTGTGCCGGCGGCGCTGGTCGGTGGCCGCATGGACGCGAGCGTGGGCGCGATGGCCGCGAACGTGATGACCGCGGCGGCGGCGGCGCCGGACCTGACCACGGAACTGCAGGCGGGGCTCGCCACGGCGGCCGCGCTCGCGACCGTCCAGGCCGACACGGACAACATCCAGACGCGCCTGCCGGCGGCGCTCGTGGGTGGCCGCATGGACGCGAGCGTGGGCGCGATGGCCGCGAACGTGATGACTGCGGCCGCTGCGGCGGCAGACCTCACCACGGAACTGCAGAGCGGGCTGGCCACGGCGGCGGCACTGACCGTGGTCGACAACGAGATTGCGGCGCTGCAGGCCAGCGCGAATGCCATCGAGGCCGACACGCAGGATCTCCAAGCCCGTGTGCCGGCGGCGCTGGTCGGTGGCCGCATGGACGTGAGCGTCGGCGCGATGGCCGCGAACGTGATGACGGCGGCCGCGGCGGCGCCGGATCTCACGACGGAGCTGCAGGCCGGGCTCGCGACGCAGGCCCTGCTCGCCACGGTGGCCGGCTACATCGACACCGAGATCGCGGCCATCGCCAATGCGATCGCCGCGCAGAACAATCTCTCGGCGGCCCAGGTGCGCGCGGAGCTCACGGTGGAACTGGGCCGCATCGATGCGGCGGTGTCCACGCGGGCCACCCCGGCCGACGTGCCGACCGCGGTGGCCAACGCCGACGCGCTGCTCGGGCGCAGCATCGCCGGCGGCGCGAACGGCGGGCGCACGGTCACCTCGGCGCTGCGCCGCCTCCGCAACCGCGTGCGCAGCGCGGCCGGCGTCCTCTCGGTCTATCGCGAGGATGACACCACCGTGGATCACACCGCGACCGTGACCACGGCCGCGGGCGATCCCATCACGGAAGTGGATCCCGTCTGATGTGGCTCTTCGATCTGTGGTCCTGGACCACCACGGTACTGGCGCCGCCGCCCGCGACGACGCCCTCGCTCCCGGAGCTCGCGTCGCTCGTGCCGCCGCGCGCCCTGGCCTCTCTCGTGCCGGCGCGCGCGCTGGCGTCCTTCGTGGAGTAACCGATGCCTCGTCTGCCCTTCAACATCGAAGACAGTGCCCAACCGCTCGTGATGCAGCTCGGCACCCCGCGGGCGCCGTTCGACCTCACCGGCCACACGGCGCAGATCATCCTCCGCGACGTCGCGACGAACACCCGCATCACGGCGGGCACGACCGTCATTCAGACGCCGCCGACGGCCGGCCGCGTGCAGCGCGTCTTCGAAACGGCCGAGCTCGTGCTGGGCAAGGTCTACGTCGTCGAGTGCATCGTGGACCCACCGAACGGGCAGACCTACCCCGACCGCCAGCAACAGCCGCTGGAGGTGGAGATGACGTCGCGCCGCACGTCGCCGGTGCCATGACGCGCACGGCGCTGCCGGACCTGCGCGCGACGGTGCAGCTGATCCTCCTCTCGCTGGCCATCGCGGCGCTCGCGCTGGTGGCCAGCCGGCTGCTGCCGGATCGGTCGGTCCTCGCCGCGGAGGCCCGAGCGGCAGGGGCGCGCGCGGACTCGATCGAGCGCGTGCTGGTCCACGAGAAGCAGCGGGTGCAGGACCTGCAGGCGGAGGCGCAGCGGGCGGCGGCCGCGCACGTGGCCGCGATCGCCGCGGCGGACGCCGGCGCGCGATCGCTCGATGTGCAGATCCGGCGCGCGCGGGCGGCGGCACGGGACTCGGCACTCACCCTGGAGACTGCGCGCGCGGAGCTCGAGCGGATGGCCAGCGAGGCCGAGGCCTACAAGCGGCTCGTACTGGCGGAGCGCCGTGCGGCTGACGCACTGATTCGACCGCTCGAGCAGATCTCGGCGCGTGTGACCATCACCTACACGGCGGTGGCGCAGCTTGTCGAGGCGCGCGACCGACAGGTGCAGGCGCTCGAGGGGCAGCGGTCCTGGCTGCGGCGTGCGCTCGAGCTCACGTGCGTCGCGGGCTCGAGTGCGGGTGGGGCTGCGTTGGGGACCGTGGCCGGTGGGCCCGGTGGCGCCGCTATCGGGGCGGCGGTCGGCGTCGTGGGCGGCGCGCTCGGTTGCCACTGAGGTTCAGGACGTACGCAAAAGCAAAGGCCCTGCCGTTTGGCAGGGCCTTTCTCTAAGCCGACGTGGGAGCTAGAAACCGATGGTCATATTGGGGCCTCGATAAACGGGGAAGCTGACCTTGTTAATCATACGCACGAGGAGACTACTTCGTTCCAATTGGGTCCGGGAGCTTCGCGAGCTTTGCAGCCCGGTCCAGCTGAGCGAGGAGATTCGCCTGTATCTTCGGCGCGTACCACCCCTCGAACAAGTTTATGAGATTCTGGTACGGCCCGCTAGTCGGGCTCAAGTTGCGGTGATACAGAATGCAGGGGTACAGCGAGACCACCATCTGGCAATATGCCACTGAGCATGGCGCCCCGGCGACTTTCGCGTCCGCAAGGCCATTGGTGAAGCACATGGCCCAGCACTCCAGCGCGTTCATCACGTTCGTCGCTTGTCCCTTGATCTCCGGGGGAAGCGCACCTACCCATGCAGTGGCTTCCGCGAGCTT
This sequence comes from Gemmatimonas sp., assembly GCA_031414535.1. Lineage (GTDB taxonomy): Bacteria > Gemmatimonadota > Gemmatimonadetes > Gemmatimonadales > Gemmatimonadaceae > Pseudogemmatithrix. The sequence goes on along the minus strand of JANNVQ010000040.1, from coordinate 114,910 downwards.
GACCTTCGACTCCTTCTCATCAAACGTGACCTGCGTCGCCTCCTTGATGAAGAGCTCGATGTTCGCATGTCGAAGCATGGCGAGCATGGTCCCGTGCATCGGAAAAAGAACCTCGCGCATCTCCCTGCATCGATCAATCGCTCGAGACTTCGTCTCGCGCTCGGCGCGGTCCCGCATATCCTTCTTCGCGACTCTGATGGCGTTCAGGCCATACCCAGAGACGATGAGAACGGCCAAGGCGAGCAGCGCGCCAGCCATGTCCCAGAACTCTCCAGGGTTGGTTGGGCGCAGCAATTCTCCCCAGCTACCTAGAGTGTCGGTCGCAACTTGAAGAGTCTTCATGCCTCAAGCTACTGCCGTGCTGGGTCGGCCGTCACGTGGCCTAGGGCAGTGACCCGGGCCAGGGACGGTCGGCTTGCGGGACGGTGGCGAGGAGGCTGCCTCGCGCGTCTATTACGAGCACCCACCTGACCCCCCTGAACATGGCCACCGCAATCGAATGGACCGACGAGGTCTGGAACCCCATGACCGGCTGCACGAAGATCTCGGCCGGGTGTGACCACTGCTACGCGCATACGGTCGCGCACCGGCGCACGCGCGAGCAGTACCTGCGGCAGCTCCCGGTGAAGGACACGGCCGAGAACCGGGCGGATCCGTTCGCGCCGCGCTTCTGGCCAGAGCGCCTTGAGTGGCCGCTGCGCTGGAAGGAGCCGCGGCGCATCTTCGTCAACTCGATGAGCGATGTGTTCCATGCGCAATTCTCGCTCGAGCAGATACAGCAGGTGTTCACGGTGATGAACCTGGCGGAGCACCACCAGTTTCAGGTGCTGACGAAGCGGCCGGAGCGTGCACTGCGCCTGGCGGACGAGCTCTCGTGGACGCCGAACATCTGGATGGGCGCGTCGATCGAGGACATGAAGGTCGCGAAGCGCGCGGACTCCCTGCGTGGGATCCCTGCTGCCGTTCGTTTCATCTCGGCCGAGCCGCTGCTGGGCTCGCTCGAGGACCTGAACCTCGACGGCATCCACTGGGTCATCGGTGGCGGCGAGAGCGGCGCCGGTGCTCGGCCGGTCGACATCGACTGGGCCCGGACGCTTCGCGATAAGTGCGAGCGCGAAGGCGTGCACTTCTTCTGGAAGCAGTGGGGCGGCTACACACCCAAGGCAGGCGGCCGCGAGCTCGACGGCCGCACGTGGGACGAGTATCCGGTGGAGCTCGAGCGTACCGCCTAGTCTCAGAACAGGCCGAGCTGCGCGTCGGCAGTGGTGGGGCGTTTGGCGGCTCCGCGCACGATCCGAGCGGCCGCGTCGTTGTCGGTGGCGAAGAGCATCCGGTAGTACTTCAGGCTTTCGGACTTCCCGGGCGCCGCGACGACATCGACGTGGCGCCAGAGCGTGCGCAGCTGCCGCGCGTAGAGATCAATCAGCGCCTGCTTCAGTTCGGCTGACTGGCCACTCGACTTGCGAGCCGCGTAGATCTCGCGCCACTCAGTGGTGCCGAAGTACGCATCGAGGTGCGCGTGCTGCTGCGCTGGATCCGCACCGTCCCATTGCAGTGCTCGCATGACGGACATCTCGAGCGGGAAGAGCACGTAAAGGTCGATTGCCCGGTGCTGGAGCGACCGAATAGCCTCTAACGTCCGGAAGGGGAGTTGGCGCTGGCTCGTGATGTCAGCGACGACCAGAGCGTAGGCACTCTGTCGCGGCACGTCAGCGAGCACCTTGAGCAGCTTCTCGTTCGCGTCTCCATGATGATGGCAGACGCCGGCGGCTGGCACGACGATTCGGTTCGCCGCTCGCGCCGTCGCGATGCGTGCTTGCAGTGCGTGGTACTCCCAGTCCTCGAACGTGATCAGCTCCACTCGCGTAAACGTGAGCGCGCGTGGTCCTTGGCCGCGCGCCGTCAACGCCAGAAGAGGCGACCCCTCGAACTCGGTGCCGTTGTCGGTGCGGTTGAGGCCAGGACCCGCGAAGGCGTCAATGTACACGCGGTGGTCGAGCTTCTTCGTCACGGTGAGAGCGGGCGGCAGATACGAGGCGAGCACGGCGAGCTTGTCGCGCGCCCATTCTCCCGCGGCTCGTGCGGGAAGGCCGTCGTTCGCTATGACTGGAGTATTGTCGACGGGCATCGCTTAGCGCGGCGGCGGTTCAAGGAAGTAGTCGGGGGGAATGCGAGATGCGGGTGCGAGGCCATCCCACACCAGGCGGACGGCGCCGTTCTGGCGCTCGAGCGTATAGAGCGCGACCCAGCCGGGCAGGTGGACGAGCGGGTAGGCAAAGCGGTCTAGCACATGCTCGGACGACTCAGACGGGGTGCACATCGGGGCAGCTCCTGGCAGAAGGGAGCTTCACCCATGGGGTGAATCGGTGACGGCCGCGTCATCCGCACCGCGCCAGAGGCATCGGAATCACGCGCGCTACGACGGAGAGGAGAGGTCGCCAGGTGCCCAGCCTACTCGCCGAAGGGCTTCTGCGAGCTGCGCGATGTTTGCCGATTCCTGATGCGACACGAACCCATCTGCGATGCTGGCCTTGAGTGCGCTGGCGTAGAAGTCAGCGTGCACCGATCGCATCTCGCCGGGCGTGAGGTCCATCGCTGTTCGGATGGCGACCAGCTCGTGGATCTCCGCCTCCGTCACCGCCGCGTCGGCGAACGCATCGACGAGCGCCTGCAAATAGCTCGCGAGCCGTGGCGCCCGTCCACGCGCGCGCTCGCGGGCTTGAGAGTCCGCTTCGCTCGTCGACGTGCGCGCGGAGACGTCGCCGTGGTCAGGGTACATGATGGGTGCGAGCCGCGGCTTGAACGGAACCGCGCGCGCGGTGGTCGCAACGGCCTGCGCCGCGTCGGCCGCGATGCAGTCGAGCGCCCAGCTCTCCATGAACTTGTATTCCTTGCGCGCGGCGATGTCGCCAAACGTTTGGAGCCCCGCGTCGGAGGCAAAGCTGCGGAGATACTGCCACAGCGCAGCTCCGGCGAGCGCGTCGTGCGCGGCGCGGTGATCGGGAATGGCCAAGCGCGCTGCGCTGCAGGCATCGTGCAGTCCGACCCGCTTGCCGACGCCGAGCGCGGGACGCATGTACATCAGGCACGCGTAGGGGACCTGCACCGGTGACGCGGCCCGCCGCGCGGCGTACGCGAGCTCCGCTTCAAGGAAGGACATGTCGAAGCTCGCGTTGTATGCCATCACCACGCAGCCGCTCAACTCCTGCACGAGCTTCGGAGCCACGTCGGCGAAGTAGGGCGCGCCGATCACGTCGTCATCGTAGATGCCGTGGATGCGGGACGCATGCACGGGGCCCTGTGGATCCACGAGGGTGTCGAGCACGAGGTGCGCGCCCTTGCCCGGCAGCACCTTCACGACCGCAATCTCTACCACGCGTGCGCCGGTCTTCGGAGAGAGGCCCGTGGTTTCGAAGTCCAGGATCGCGACGGGCGTGCTTCCCAGCGGCATGTCGTGAATGGACTGCGCCATCAGAACACCTGAGTCAGGGCGGCCCACGCCAATCCGCCGAGCACGGCCAAGGTGAGGTGGGCCTTGATGGTACCGAAGTAGACCGCCTCGTTGATGATGGTCAGCAAACGTTGCTCTCGGGCGTCGGCGAGCAACTCCTCGCGACGGGTCGCGTTCTCAGAGTCAGCTTCCTGAGCGGTGAGCAGTGTGTAGGCCTCGGACTGTAGTCGCTGCAAATCGGACTGATTCACGTGAGCTTCCTCCAGACGGCGTGGTTCGATGGCTGTCAAAGAACGACACAACGTGCAACGAGGTGATGGCGGTTCGCCAGAAGCCTAGGGCAAGCTTGCGGTGTCAGGGGTGCACTTTACATTCCGAACAGAAACCGAAGGAGGGGACGGTGTCGGACGTGACGTATCGCCTACGGGCACTGCAGGACCTGGAGTACACGGAGGTGCGGCGCGGGGACCTCCTCACCTTCTATGCGAACGACTCGGTGTCGCCACACGTGCTCACCCGCCATGTGGCCATCGATCCCGGCATCCTCCTCGTGGGCCTGAACACCGGCGTGCTCGAGCCCATCATCCTCACGCCGGGCGCTTGCCCTTCTTCTTCGCGAGCGGCGGTAGAGCGGGCAGTTGCCGCAACACTTCGGCCTCGTCTGCGGCTTGTTCGAGCGATGGGCTAGGGCGCCGATCGCTGCCGGTGCGTAGGGTCGCGAGGAATTGGCCGATCTCAGCCTGTTGCTCCATCACATAGGACATCATGCCGAGCAGCGCTTCCTGCTTCCCTCGGTAGAAGGCCACGCTCTCGCGCGTCGGGTCCTCAGCGCCTCGCAACTCGGCCCACGCCACAATCTTCGCGCGGCCGGGCCCGTGCGGGGTCCTGGTCGATCCCTCTGCGATGAAGTCGAGCAGCGTCGGGTGGCTGATTCCGATCTCAGCCGCGATCCCGCGCGCGCTCGATTTCGTCACTGCGTGGCGGGCAATCTCGCGAGCGTGCTCTAGAAGCGGATCGGTAGCCAAAATCTTGAACGGGTGGGGGGAGGGGCTTGACGCGGTAAGAAACGGTCCATATTCTCTACCGATGTGGACCAGTACTCTCTACCGCTGAGGACAGGATGACCGAACCCGACACCAATCGCAAGCCGACGCGCCTCCGGGTGAACATCCCCCTCGCGTTGCCGCTCTCAGAGTCTGATGTGGTGCATCGCGCCGTCGAGCTCTCCGGCGAATCCCGAAACGAATTCATCCGCGTCGCTGCGCTTGCTCGCGCGACCCAAGTGCTCAAAGAGGCTGGCGAGAACATCGCGAAGGAAGCCGCACCCACCGCCGCCTAGCGCGATGGTGGGCCGCGGTTGCGTGGGGATGGTGGGCAGGGGAGGGGGCTGGTCATACCGAACACTGGGGGAGGACGGGACGATGGAGCGAGCAACGCAGGCACCAGCATTTGCACGGGCAATTCCGCGGCGGCCGCGCTTGAGCACGGCGACGCCGGAGTTGGCCGTGCGCGGCATGGATCCACTCACGCTGGTCCGGCGCACCTACGCGGCCGCGCTGAAGCGCGGCGCGGTGCGGCGCGGACTGCACGCGCACGGGCGCGATCACCAGCTCGACAAGGCGCACAGCCTGGCGTATGCGCACAGCTCGGCGCTCGCGGTCCTCATGGACCAGATGCAGCGCCTGCGCCGCGCCGGCTGCACGCTCGAGGAGCTGATGCGCTTTCCCGAGACCCTCTATGAACACGCGCTCGAGCTGGCGGGCAATGCGATGCGCTGCCTCGACTCGCTCGACCTCATGGAGTCCCGGCTCGACGCCGACCAGGACCTGCGGCAGATGCAGCGCCGCGTCCACGGCGAGACGGCGGAGGCGCTGCGCCAGGAAGCGGACATCTGTTCGCACGTGGCTGCGGTGAACACCGAGCTCGCCATCAACCTGCGGCGACGCGCCGATCGCCTGGACGGCGCCACGGCGGTGCTCGCATGACCGCGCGCGCCTTTGCGATGGAGCCGAGCGCTCCCGACACCTTGACCATCGACGTGGCTGTCGCGCTCGCGCAGATCACGCCACCACCCCTCGGCCCGATGCCGCACCCGGAAGACGCGATGGAGCTCCAGCTGCTGCAGGCGGCGAAGGATTGCGCGGCCGGCAAGGAGCAGCTGCCCCGTCGCGAGCTGGTTGCCGTCGCCCTGCGCGAGGCTGAGCGTCAGCAGTGGTGGCGCGACACGGCGGAAGCCGAGGGCGTGCGCCTGCAACGCGAGCTTGATCGGCTCGCCGCGGACCGTGCGCGCGAAGCGGCGGAGCATCTCGAGGAGCGGCGGCGGCTGTTGTCGCTGCACTTTGAACTCATCACCTGGGCGGCGAAGCAACTGGGGTGCGACCCGTCCTCGACGACGGTGCTCGCGACAATTCGGGCGCGGTCGGCAGGCGGGGTCGCGTGACGACGCCCGCACCGCGTGCCGCCGCCGTCGAGCACGAACTGCGCTTCGGTCTCGACGAGCCTGTCGAGATTGATGTGCAGTACTGCGACGTCGTCTCCGCGCGCCCGCAAACCAATGCCGGGCCGTTCGAGTTGCGCTTCCGCGGGACGCGTCAGCCCGATGGGGTGCTGGTCCGCGGCTTTGTGCCTCTCCTCGAAATCGAGGGCCCGATGGTCGCTGCCGGCGTGATCGACACCCTGGTGAATACGGATGGCGTCGCGCAGGGCGTGCGGCCGGTGGCGGTACCGCTCCTCAAGTACGCGCTCACGATCACGAAGCGCCGCAAGGGCAATGGCGCCTGGAGCTACGACGTGGATGTGCGCAGCCTCGCCGCGGCGGTGGACTTCGCGCAGTACCTGCGCGCGCTCAAGGACGCCTGCGAAGCGGCGCCGCTGCTGCAGAAGGAAGGCTACGCCGTGGGCGCGGCGGATGTCATCAAGATCGCGGACTCGCTCTTCATGGTCCGCACTAACCGGAAGGAAGGAGGGCACCATGGCACGCGGTAAGGGGGGGGCGACAGTGGACCAAGTCGAGTTGGAGATTGCAATTCCAGACAGCGCGCTCACGATGGACATTCAGTACATCCCGTGGGAGTTGATTCACCCGGATCCCGAGCAGCCGCGTCAGCATGCGGACGCGGAGCTGCGGGGATCCATCGCCCAGGGCGGCATCCGGCAGGCCATCACCGTGCGCACGCATCCCGAGCTTATCGGCCAATGGATGATCGTGGACGGCGAGCGCCGTTGGCGCAGTGCCGAAGGTGTGCAGGCGATGATTCCCAGCGTGGTGCGCGACGACGTGCAGGCCGGCGGCGAGCGCCTGCGCGATCAGCTCGTTTCAAATAGCGGCAAGCCGCTCACGCCTGTCGAGGAAGCGCGCGTGCTCGGGCGCATCAAGTCGGAGCAAGGCTTCACGACCGTGAAGGACCTGGCGCAGTTCGTCGGCTTGAAGATCTCGACGGTCTCGCAGCGGTTGAATCTGCTCGAGATTGGCCCGTGGCTGCCGATCATCGAGGCCGGGGTCATCAAGTACACCCACGCGGCGGAGGTCCTCCTGCCGTACCGCGGCTGCCCGGACGCGGTGCATGAGGCCGTGATCGCCGAGCTCGGCAAGCGGCGCGTGCTTGCCATCGACGCTGATGACCTCTTGTCTGCAGAGGAGCAGCTTGAGGAGATACAGTACGAGTCGGCGTGGAGGTTCGAGAACGATGTGGATCCGCTGTATCGCAAGCATCTGTATCCGATCGCGAAGCAGAAGGGCGATGACCGCCCGACGTTCAACACCAGCACGCACGACGCAGAGTGCACGTGCGGTGGCGTGGTGATCGAGGAGAAGCACAGCATTCAAAAGCGCCGCTTCTGCGGCAACCCCGACTGGTGGAAGCCGCTCGAGCGCGAAGCGAAGAAGGTCGAGAAGAAGAAGGCCGCGGCCTCGAGCGCGAGCTCGTCTGCCGCGAGCAAGGAAGTGGCGAAGGCATTCTATGCGCCTGAGGGCGTGAAGGATCTCGGCGAGACGGGCCATCTCGACGTGCCGAAAGGGTACGCGCGCTTGGTGGGCTACTCCGGCAAGTACAGCACTCTCGATAACGGTCGTCCGTTCGATCCCGCGGATCTCGGAGAGATTGCGGAGTCCGACTTGGCGGTCCAGGGGAAGGGTGCGTATCGCCAGCTGCTCGTGAAGGAGTCGGCCTCCCTCGAGCGGGCGCGGGACAAGTATGCGGCGCGCCTCGAGGCCGCGACGGCGCCGGTGATGAAGAAGTTCAACGCCAAGCTCGAGAAGGCCATCGACGTCGCGGTGCGGCGTGATAGCGCGCGCGCGCTTCTGGCCGTCGCGCTCGCCGGCTCTGACAGTTACTACGGCGACGACATCGAGGATCTCGACGAGGTGCTCTGTTACGCCGGCGCGAGCCTCAATTTGGAGGAGGGCACCCCGGATGGCGCGGTCGGCTGGGAGGAGTTGCTCGCCGAGCATTTGACTGATGCACAGGCCGCGGCCGCACTTGAGGCGCTCGTGACGCTGCGCCGCTGGGGGAAGGGTGAGAAGCCTACGGTGAATGACGAGATTGCGAAGATCGAGACGGAGATGCGCGCGGCGATCGAGAAGCGCAAGCATCCGTGGAGCTCTCCGCCGAAGGCGAAGACGGGGAAGTCGAAGTGATGCGTCCTCGCTTTTGCTGCGCCCATCAGTGTGCGCCGGCGCGACAGGTGATGCGCGCCGGCCGCGGAGCGCGGGCATGAGCACGCCTTCGGCCCACGCGCAGGCGCCTGTGACGCTCAAGCTTGTCGTGTGCGACATGTGCGGGGTGCCCTTCGGCATCCCGGCGGAGCTCTTCGACAAGCTCGTCGCGTATCGCAACACCGTCTGCTGCCCGAACGGGCACGTGCGGCCGCTGGGGGTGGAGCCGCCGCACGAGCGGCGCATCAACCAGCTGGAGCAGCTCATCGCGCAACACGGCGAGCGCTTGCTCGCCGCGAATGACGAGATTCGGAAGCTGCGTAGCACACACGTGGATCGGTTGGTCGGTCCTGAGACAGCCTCGGAGGAGTCGTGAGCACACTGGCGAAGCTGATGTCCGATGCCGAGCTGCGGGAGCATCTGCGGTTGGGCGCCAAGGAGAAGACGCGCACCTGGCAACGGCTGCGCCCGTTCTTCGCGCCGGCGATGATCGCCATTCCCTTGGTGAACGGCGGGAGCCAGCGCGGGCTGCGGCTGTATGACGCGGCGAAGGTGCAGGAGCTGCTCGACGCGCGCCGCCACACGAACACGGGACTCTCGAAGTCTCGCGCGCTGAAGAGGGTCGGATGACGCCGTATCGTCGGAAGGATTCCAAGACGTGGACGCTCACGCTGCGCACGGGGGATGCGGCCAAGCCCTTCATGCGCGTCACGTCGGGCACGCGTGATCGTGCGACCGCCGATCAGATGCAGAAGATGCTCGACCTCCTGGGTGAGCGCGGCAAGCGCCTGCTCTGGGTGCGCGATGCGATCCTGGCGCAGCGCGTGAGCGTGGCGCGGGTGTACGACGCGTACCTGCTGGGTCGCATGGATGCCCTTCAGGCCGAGCTCGAGGATGTGGACCTAGCCACGGCATTCCCGGGCTGGGTCGCGGGGCTCGAGGCCCGTGTGGCGGATGGCACGTTCGCCGCGGAGTCGCTGCGCAAGTACCGCGCGCAGGTCCTCGTCTTCGTGGGCGCGCAGCTGCTGCGCTCGAGCCTGACGACGGCCGCGCTCAAGGCCCGCCTCGATGCCATCCCGGGATCCGGCACCAATCGCCGGCGCCACGCGGCCGCCTGGATTCACTTCCTCGATCACTGCGTGGACGTCGGCGTGCTCGTCGTGAACCCGATGCGGCAGATGCGCCTGCCCAAGTCCAACAAGACGCGCGAGCGCTACGCGGAGTGGCCGCATGTCGTGCGGCTGGTGCACACGATGCCGGCGGGGGCGCATCGGGCGATGGCGGCCATCCGGCACGGCGCGGGCCTCGAGATGCAGGCGGTGCTGCCGATGCGCCGGCGCGATGTGGATCTGCAGTCTCGCATCGTGTGGGCGCACGGCAAGAAGAACTCGTATCGCGACCGTCAGGCCATCGTGCTGGACGACGGCTGCTGGGATGTGTTCGCCGCGTACGTGCGCGAGGGGGGCTTCCTCCCGGACGCGCTGCTCTTCGACGGCGTGAGCCATGGCGCCCACGATGCGGCGCAGCGCCAGGCGTGTGCCGAGCTGCGGGCGGCGGGCGTGGAGATCCGCGAGGGCTACACTCTGCACGCGGCACGGCACTCGTTCGGCGTGGAGATGTCCCGCCGTGGCCACGAGATGAAGGTGATCTCGTCGAACTTCGGCCATGGCAATGAGTCGCAGGCCATCAAGCTCTATGCGAAGTACCGCCCGAGGGCGGAAGACCTAGTGCGCGCCGCGAAGCGAGCGCGGGGAGGAGAATAACCGTGGGCTCTGCTACAGTCTCTGCTACAGCAGGCACGGCGCCGAGGGGCAAAGAAAATGCCCCGCGCACGCTAAGTGCTTGGGGCATTTCCTTCTATCGAAGCTCCGACGACAGGACTCGAACCTGTGACCCGGTGATTAACAGTCACCTGCTCTACCAACTGAGCTACGTCGGAATAGACGCGAAAGATAAACGGCGGCGACCCCTGCGTTCAAGCCACCCGAGAGGCGGATTTTTGGGATGCGGCGGCTATTTGACTGGCGACGGAAGCTCGTGCGCGAGCCACTGGCCGGTGTGGGAGCCCTTGACCTTCACGATCTCCTCTGGGCGCCCCATGGCCACCACCAGTCCGCCGCCGTCGCCGCCGTCTGGGCCCATGTCAATCACCCAATCGGCGCGCTTCACGACATCCATGTCATGCTCAATTACGACCACTGTGTGCCCGTTGTCCACGAGGCGGTCGAGCACCTCGCACAGCACCTCCACGTCGCGGGGATGCAGGCCGGTGGTGGGTTCGTCGAGGATGTAGAGCTTGCGACCGCCCTTTTTGGCAGCGAAGGCCAACTCTCGGGCAATCTTGAGGCGCTGGGACTCGCCGCCAGAGAGCGTGGTGGCCGGTTGGCCGAGCCGCAGGTATCCGAGGCCTACCTGTTGGATCTGCCATAGAGCCTGACCCAGCTTCTCCTCTCGTGGGAAGAATCGAATCGCTTCGTCCACGGTCATCTCGAGCACGTCGGTAATGCGCTTGCCGAAGTGGGTCACCTCGAGAACCTCCGGCTTGTAGCGTGTACCGCCGCAGGTTTCGCAGGGCACAAACACATCGGCCATGAACACCATCTCGACTTCGATGGCGCCAGCCCCCTCACAGGTCTCGCAACGCCCGCCGGCCACGTTGAACGAAAAGGTGCCCGCGGTATACCGACGCTGCCGAGCGAGCGGAACCTCGGCGAAGATGCGCCTGATCTCGTCGAAGGCCTTCACGTAGGTGACGGGGTTGGAGCGCGGCGACTTGCCGATGGGCTCCTGATCCACGAGGACCACCTCGCCCAACGCCTGCCATCCATTGATGCTCGTAAACGCACCGATACGCTCGCCGAGGTGCTGCTTGGCGCTATGCTCCCCGGTGAGTTGGCGCTCGAGCGCGCGAAACAACACGTCGTGCACGAGCGTGGACTTGCCGCTGCCCGATACTCCCGTGACGCAGGTGAGCGCGCCGAGTGGGATTTTTACGTCTACGCTCCGCAGGTTGTGCTCGCGCGCGCCCTCGAGTGTGATCCACTGCGGGCCCACGCGCCGACGCTTCTCAGGAAGCGCGATTGTGCGCGCACCTGTCAAGAACTGACCCGTGAGCGGGCTCTTGCTCGCCGTGCTTGTGGGGCCGCTAAACACGACTTGCCCACCCTTCTCGCCTGCGGCGGGGCCGAGTTCGAGCATCCAGTCGCTGAGGCGAATTGCTTCGAGGTCGTGCTCCACCATGAGCACGGTGTTGCCGCTGTCGCGCAGTCGCTTGAGCAGGTCGAGTAAGCGTCCGAGGTCGCGCGGATGCAAGCCGATACTCGGTTCGTCGAGCACGTAGAGCGTATCTACCAGTTGCGCGCCGAGCGAGTTCGCGAGGCCAATACGCTGAGCTTCTCCGCCGGAGAGCGTACGTGTGGCGCGGTCCAGTGAGAGGTAGGTGAGCCCCACATCGCAGAGGAAGGCAATGCGATTGCGCGCCTCTCGCAGGATGTGCGCGGCGATGGCCGTCTCTTGCTCGGAGAGCGCGAGCGAATCCACCCAGCCGCGCAGCAAGCCCACGGGCATCGCCTGCACCTCGGCTACGGTGCGGCCGGAAATCTTCACGTTGAGCGCGTCTGGCGTGAGCCGCGCACCTTGGCAACTCGCACAAGTCTGCGCCGTTTGGTATTGGCGCAGGAATACGCGGATGTACTGCTTGTACTTCTTGGGCTCGAGCGCGTCGAGGAAGGGAAACATTCCCACGTAGCCCTTGGCCTTGCCGCGCAGGAGCTTCTCGCGCTGCGTGTCGCTGAGATTGCTCCACGGCCGGTCCATGGGAATGCTGCTGGCTTTGGCAAACTCAGCGAGCGCGCGCCGCTTGTTTTCGTAGCGCGGCTTGGTCCACGGATCGAGTGCGCCCTCGGCGAGTGTGCGCTCGGGGTAGGGCACAATCAGCGCTTCATCGTACTCGAGCGTGGCGCCGAAGCCGTTGCAGGTTTCGCAGGCTCCGCGCGGGTTATTGAACGAGAACAGCTGCGGTGAAGGCGCAGGGGCCACGTGCCCGTCATCTGGGCAGCGAAACGAAGTCGTGAAGCGCAGCGGCTTCAGTGTCGGCTCTCCCTCACGGGGCGCGGGCACGACGACGGCATCGCCATCTCCCTCGCGGAACGCGGTCTCGAGCGAGTCTGTGAGCCGGCTGCGCGACTCGGCGGTGGCGGCGAGCCGGTCCGTCACCACGAGGAGCTCCTTAACCTTCGCGAGATTTGGCTTGGCGCCGGTGATCTCGTCGAGGTGGTGCACTTCACCATCCGCCACGATGCGCACGAAGCCCTTGGCGCGCAGGTGTTCGAGGATGCGCGCGTGCGTGAGCTTGGCGGAGCGCGCGAAGGGGAAGGTGACGTGCAAGCGCGTGCCAGCTGGCAACGCGAGGACAGAATCTGTGGCCGTTTCTGGCGAATCTGGCCTCAGACGACGCCCACACACGGGGCAGAGCGTATGTCCGACACGCGCCCAGAGCAGGCGTAAATAATCCGTGATCTCAGTGGCGGTTCCAACGGTGGAACGGGAGGTGCGCGTCGGGTTCTTCTGTTCGATTGCGACGGCCGGCGACAATCCATCAATGCTGTCCACGTCCGGCTTGGGCATGCGCTCGAGAAACTGGCGCGCGTAAGCCGAGAGCGATTCAACGTAGCGGCGCTGGCCTTCGGCGTAGATGGTGTCGAAGGCGAGCGAGGACTTCCCCGAACCTGAAGGGCCGGTGACGACGGTGATGGCACGGCGGGGGAAGTCCACGGACACATCGCGCAGGTTATGCTGGCGAGCGCCGCGGACGATGATGCGGTCTTTCAAGCGATGGTCGAGAGGAACGAGCCGTCTGATCCAGCCGCGAGCTTGGGCGGATCGGATGTCGGCGGGTCTCCATCGAAGAGTGAGCGCGAGCGCAAAGTTCCATCGACGGCGCGGAGCATGTTGTCCATCTCCTCCGTCGCCCAGCGGAGCTCGGCGCGGTAGAAGGCGCGGCCCGCGGCGACCGCGAGCGCGCCGCCGGCAAATCCCATCACGGCCATCGGGCCGGCAAGCATGATACCGCTGAGGGCCATGGCCTTCAGGCCAATTGCAAAGCCGGCCGCCGTGGCGCCTGACGCCACACCGAGGCTACCGCCGGCGTAGCCCCAGACATTCGCCTTGAGGCCGGGACGCAGATCGGCCACGGCGGTAATCTCTGTGGCGCCGCGGTCGTGCTCGAGCGCGCGTAGCGTGACGCGAACATGCACGGCGCCCACGCCGTAGCGCAGCCACGTAAAGGCGAACTGCCCAGTGGCATCCATATCGGGGATCTTGAAGACCAAGATCCCCCCGCCCAGTGGATGCGGGCCAATCTGCTCATGCAAGGCCATGCGGAACGGATGTCCTTGGAAGCAGCGGCCCATTGCTTGCAAGACCTCGCGCGCCGGTGCACGAATGATGCGGGCCACGGAGAGTGAGCGTTGCATCCGACCGATGACCACGCTGCCAATGCGCTCCTCCACGCTTCCGCCCTCGAGCGTGATCTGTCCCTCGGCGTTAGACGGCAGTTCCGACAGTGCGAGCGCCACGAAGCGCTGCGAGATGCCGGCCTCGACGGCTGCTGCCTCCACGTCGCGGACGCGATACGCACTCGTCGGCGGTGCACCCGTCGCGCCGCCCGCTTGGTTTGCCGTGGCCGGCACTCGCGTGGATGTCGTACGCGTCTGACGTTCGAGCCTCGCGGCCGCCTCCGCTTGGAGCTGCGCGGCTCGCTTCCAGACGAGGGCCGCTTGCTCTTCGGAGAGCACGGCATGCCCGGCGCTGACGACGGGCGAGCCCGATGCAACCGCGCCCTCAACTGCGCGTCGCAGCGCCTCGGAGAGATCTTCCCCCGTCGCAAAGCGCTCATCGGGCGATTTGCTCAAGCAACGATCAATGACCGCGACGAGCGCGGGCGGGAGCTGTGGTGCAACACTTGCCAGTGATGGTGCAGGACGCGTGGCGTTGGCCACGAGGACCGCGCCGGCGCTCTCGCCCTCAAAGGGAAGTCGGCCGCTCAGGAGATAGAAGCCAACCACACCCAGCGCGTACAGATCTGAGCGACCGTCCACCGCGGCGCCTTGAATCTGCTCGGGACTCATGAAATGTGCCGTCCCCACCACGTGGCCCTCGGAGGTGAGGCTGGGCGCGCGTTCCGTGCGTGCGATACCAAAGTCGGTGACGAGCGCACGATTGCTACCGCGCTCAATCATGATGTTCTCCGGCTTCACATCGCGATGGATGACGCCGCGCGCGTGGGCGTAGGCGAGCGCCCAGGCCACCTCTCGGAGGTGGCGCACCGCATCGGGCGGCGCGAGCGGCCCGCGATCTTTGACTCGCTGGCCGAGGTTCTCGCCATCAACCAAGCCCATCACGAAGTACGCGAAGCCCGCCCGCTCGTCGGCCCGATGAATGTGCACGATATGCGGGTGCGAGAGCTGCCCTGCCGTTCGCGCCTCGCGCAGGAACCGTGTCCGGGTCTCGGGGTCGGTGCCGAGCTGAGGCGGGAGGACCTTGAGCGCGACATCGCGGTCCAGCACCACGTCGCGGGCACGAAACACCACGCCCATACCGCCACGTCCAATCTCCGAGTCAAACGAGAACTCGGCGGCCAATGCGATGGCGAGCGGTTGGAAGGTCGGATCGAGCCCGGACATTAGTTGAATTTCTCGGTCAACATGGATGAAAGCTAGGCATGGGGTGGCGAACTTCGCGACGGGGATGCGACCTTGCAAGACTGTGACTGCCCCCGCCACGATCAACAACGAAGAGGACGCGCTCGGCAAGGCCTTTGACGGGCGCCTTGCGAGGCGATTGTTGGCCTACGTGCGCCCCTACCGCGGGCGGGTGTCGGCTGCGGTGCTCCTGTTGGTCGCCCTCGGCGCGTTGCAACTCGTGGGCCCGATGATGACGCGCCGCGTGATTGACGTCGCGATTCCGGCCAAGGATTCGGCGCTCATCGTGCAATCCACAATCATTTTAATTGTGGCCTTGGTGGCACAGGTGCTGGGTAGCTACACCGAGACCATTATCACCGGGACGCTCGGCCAGCGCGTGATGCACGATCTGCGCCGCCAGCTCTTCGCGCATTTGCAGCGCCTGCCGGTCACCTACTTCGATCGCAATCCCGTTGGGCGCTTGGTCACCCGCGTGACCAATGATGTGGAGTCACTCAACGAACTGTTTACGTCCGGTGTGGTTGCGGGCCTTGGCGATCTGTTCACGCTGGTGGCCATCACGGTATTGATGGCGGTGGTGGATTGGAGGCTTGCGATTGCCGCGTACTTGGTGGTGCCGGGTATTCTCTGGGTGTCTACCGTGTTCCGTAAGCGCGTGCGCACGGAGTACCGGGACATTCGCACTCGCCTCGCTCGCATCAACGCATTTCTGCAGGAACGCATTGCCGGCATCCGCGTGGTGCAGCTGTTTGGGCGAGAGTTGGATGAAGCAAGGCGATTTCGCGAGATCAACCAGTCGCACTTGGGCGCGCATCTCCGCAGTGTCACCGTGTATGCCCTGTATTTCCCAGCCATCGAAATCCTCACCACCATCGCATTGGCGGCGCTGATTGTGGCCGCGGCGCCGCGCGTCGAGGCCAACGGGCTCACGGTGGGCACGCTCGCGGCTTTTTTGCAGCTGGCGCGGCGCTTTTACCAGCCGCTGCAGGACCTCTCAGACAAGTACAACACGCTGCAGCAGGCCATGGCGAGCGCGGAGCGGATCTTCACGTTGATGGATACGCCTCCGGCTCCGGATTCCGGACGGATAACGGATGACGGAAGCGGTGCATCATCCGTCATCCGTCATCCGTCCGCAAAGCGCGCTGGCGTCACCGTCACGTTCGAGGATGTCTGGTTTGCGTATGACCTCGCCCACCTGCCATCTGGCGCAGCGTCGTCCGGCGAGCCCGAGTGGGTGCTGCGCGGTGTGAGCTTCACGGTGCGGCCCGGGGAGACGCTCGCGTTGGTTGGGCACACCGGCGCCGGTAAGACGACGATCATCAACCTGCTGCTACGCTTCTACGAGCCTCAGCGTGGTCGCATCCTGATGGACGGCGTGGATATTCGCGAGCTGTCCGCGTCCGCGTTACGGCAAGCGGTGGGTTACGTACAGCAGGACATTTTTCTCTTCGCCGACGATGTCGCCAGCAACATCCGGCTCTCCTCGCCGCTGACGGATGCCGAGGTCGCCGCCGCTGCGGCGCGCGTGGGTGCAGATCGTGTGGTGGCGAAGTTGCCGGATGGATATCGCCACAAGCTAGGCGAGCGTGGGAGCTCCATCAGCGTGGGGGAGCGTCAGCTCCTGAGCTTCGCCCGGGCCATCGCCGCGGATCCCGCGCTCCTGCTCCTTGATGAAGCGACCAGCGCGGTGGACAGCGAGGTTGAAGCCGCCATTCAGAAGGGCTTGGACGTTTTGATGCAGGGACGGACGACCATCGCCGTGGCGCACCGGCTCAGCACAATCACCCGTGCGACGGAAATTCTTGTGCTGCACCACGGCGAGGTCCGAGAGCGCGGCACGCACAGGGGTCTCCTGGCCGCGAACGGGCTGTATGCGAGACTGTACCGATTGCAAGTGGGCGAACTCGCCACCGCTTCGTGACAGAGGGGTGGGCGCGCTTGCCGACCCTCTGGACGAGGCGGTAGTTTTCTTCCCGAATGGCCTATCTGCAGCTTCTCGACCAGCAATTCCCGCTTCCTGCGGGCGACGTGACCGTCGGCGCCTTTGATGGCGCGACGGTCCGCTTGCCGAGTGGAGATGCGAGCGCCCGTGCGGTCGTAACGGTGAGCGCGAAGGGCATTGTGGTGAAGCGCGGCGCCCCGGACGCGGTTGTGTCGGTGAACGGCGTGCAGTTGGGCAACGAGCCCTCGCCGCTGTTGCACGGCGACCGCATTGAGGTTGCGGGCCACACGCTCCGGCTTGGCGATGACATGAAGGAGGGCAGTACGGCCTTCGTGAGTGCGGCCGATGTTGCGGCCCTGGTTGCTGCCTCCAAGTCGTCCAGTGCACCGAAGAAGCCGACCACTGCCACTGGCGGACGGCTCGTGTCCCTAGTGGATGGCCGTGAGTACACCGTGACCGAGACCGGCATCACGCTGGGCCGCGAAGTGGGCAACGATATCGTGCTCGCCTCGAGTGAAGTCTCGCGCAAGCACGCGAGCATTGCGCCAGCCAGCAGCGGCTATGTGCTTACCGACCATAGCACCAACGGCGTGTGGGTGAACGGGACGCGAATCGCCCAGACGCAGCTGCTGGGACGCGGCGACGTACTCAAGATGGGCACCGAGGAGTTTCGCTTTTACGCGGATGTGGCGAAGGCTGCTCCGGTTCCTGCGCCGGCTCCAGATTCGACGCCCGCGCCTGCACCAGTTGCCGCGGCGCCTGTTACACCGCCTCCGGCCGCAGCGCCATTGGCACCAGCACCAGTCCCGGTGCCAGCGGCTCAGGCGGCTGCTCCTGCACCAGCTCCTGCACCAGCTCCTGCACCAGATCCTGCACCAGTTCCAGAGACTACCCCCGAGACCTCCGCCGCTCCGGCGCGCGCTGGCCGGGCGCCCCTCGCCACGCTCGAGATCAAGGCGGAAGGGCCCCTCAAGGGGATGAAGTTCGACCTCCATGCGGCCCTCACCAACATTGGCCGCGGCGAGCACAACGACATCGCCATCCGCGACGAGTCTATTTCAGACTCGCACGCCAAGTTGCAGAAGCGCGGTGACGGTTGGTGGATCGTAGATCAGGGTTCGACCAACGGCACCTACGTAGGCGGGCGCCGCGTGCAGGACGAGCAGAAGATCGAAGGCGCACCAGACCTGCGCTTCGGTGGCATCAAGATGACGTTCCGTCCGGCGGCGCAGGTTGCTGCCGAGGCTGGTGGATCCACCCGAGCCATAACGGCGGTGGATGCCGATGCGCTGCGTAAGAGTGTGGCGGCGAAGGCTCAAGCAAACCCCAAGCAGTTCACGATTCCTGAGGCCGTGGCCCCAAAGAAGTCGGGTTGCGGCGCAGTAATCGCTATCTTCCTAACCCTCGCCGCTTCCGGCGCGGGTTTGATTGCGTTTCTCGTCACCACGGTACGCTGACCGTTATGCAGATTCACGTCGGCGCGGGGACAGATGTCGGCCGCATTCGCTCGGGCAACGAAGACAACTTCTTCGCCGAGGCCGATGAGCGCCGCGGCGTATTCGTCGTTGCTGATGGAATGGGTGGTCATGCTGCAGGTGAAGTGGCGAGCGAGATGGCGGTGCAGATCGTTGCCCGGCACCTCCTGCCGCTGACCTCGGTGCGTGATGCCGGTGCCGCCGATCTCGTCAATAAGTCATTGCAGGATGCCAATAAGGCCATCTACGAGCGCATGCTCGCCGAGACGGACAAGCAGGGTATGGGCACCACCGCTTCGGTGATGGTGCTTTCCGACCACGGGTACCTGATTGGCCAGATTGGCGACTCTCGCGTGTATCTGTATCGCGACGGGGTCTTGGTTCAGATTACCAAGGACCACTCCTACGTGCAGGAGCAGGTGGACGCCGGCCTGCTAACGCCCGAACAGGCGCGCTACCATCCTTACAGCAACGTGATCACGCGTTGCGTGGGTGCCAGCGATGAAGTGGAGTCCGACATCTACTCTGGCGAAGTGCGGGTCGGCGATGTTTTCCTCCTCTGCTCGGACGGGCTCACCGGCATGGTGGATGATCGTCGCCTCGCCCAGTTGCTGATGGCACGTTCGGGTCCGGGCCGTGTGGTGGATTCCTTGGTCGCTGAAGCCAATGGCCGCGGTGGTCTCGACAACATCACCGCCATCGTCGTACAGGTAATGGGGCTCGAGAATACCGGTGGCTGAGCAGCCCACCACGGTCGCGGGGCTTTCTGAGCTCTACCTCGGCAATATCCTGTACGCGTTGGAGCGCTGCGCGCTCTCGATGGCGGAGGAAGGACGGGGTTCCGATGCGGCCTTTTACCGTGGCATCGGGAAGATGCTCGCCGAAGCGCACGGGAAGAACAAGCAGCAGGCGCCTGCACCTTAAAAGCGAACGGCTTCACCCGTTCAGGACAGACATCACCGAAGCCAAGGGAATCGCACGACGCTCCGACGTAAATACCCGCAGCCAGCGCGCCGACTGATACAACTGCTCACCGAGAATCGGCAAGTTGAGGGTCCCGGCGATTCCGTCGTCAGTCAGGCGATGCACATTGCCGTTCTTGCTCAGCAGCGGCAGGTCGAGACCGAGCATCCGTTCCTTGCGCGGATAGTCTAGCAAGAGCTCGCCCGGCTTGAGTCCCAATTGCCCCGCCAGCGCGTCCTCGGCTCGGCGCGTGCGTGCTCGGTCGTCCGCAAGCCATTCCAGGTCGTGCTCCGCGAGTGCAAAGGCGGGGACTTCGAGCGCGCGCTTGAAGAGCCGCCGTTCGCGGATCGCCGAGAGCAGCGGCCGCGTCCCAGTCTCCATGGCGTGCAGGATGCCCTCGTCTGTGAACCTGGCGAGTTGCATGGGGTCGAGCGTGCCGTCGCCCAGCGCGTCCTCCACCAGGCGCTTGTACATCGCCGTGGCCGAGCGCACCGCGTGGTGCCAGTAGACGTTGCGGTACATCTGATACTTGGCGAAGAGCAGTGACTCCAGCGCGCTCAATCCGCGCTCGTGCAGGCCGACGGCGCGCCGGCCCGTCGCTTGATCCGTTACCACTACCAGCGCGTGGCGCAGGCGGTCCACATCCACCTCGCCGTACGAGACGCCGCAGTTCATCGCGTCGCGCTTGAGGTAGTCAATTTTGTCGAGGTCAATGCTGCCGGAGATGAGGCCTTGCAAGGGCTCCATGCTCTCGCCGCGCACCAGCGCGAGAATGCGCTCTGGGGCGTCCGCGGAGAACTCGGCGCGGAGAATGTCTCCGACCGGTCCTTCGGCGATGAGGGGCCCCGCGACCGTCTCGTGATGCGGAACGCCTAGCTCTTCGAGCGCATGAGAAAACGGGTAATGTCCGATGTCGTGCAGGAGCGCGGCCGCTCCGACGATGCGACCATCGAGTTCGCGGAAGCCTTCCGCGACGCTCGTCTCGCGGAGGATGCGGACTGTTTCCTGCGCCAAGTGATACGCGCCCAAGGCATGCTCAAATCGCGAGTGCGTCGCGCCCGGATACACGAGGTGGGCGAGACCGAGTTGGCGCACATAACGCAGGCGCTGGAACGGCGCTGAGTCGAGGAGCCGGAGGTACGGGCCCTCGATGCGGATGTTGTTCCAGAGGGGGTCGCGGAGAGTGGGCATATGCGCGGATGAATATATCTATTGTAGTGACAATGGGTTACGGCGTTTGCGGCGACTAGAATTGCTATTCGCCGCAAAATCTGCGGTTATTAGTTGACCTATTCGCCGCAACTGGCAATATTCACCGCATAACCTGCGGTGAATATGACTTACATCCATAGCAACACAGAGTGGCCACGCCTGACCTGGGATACTGAATCCTTGGCTGGGCAGCTATCGGCCGTGCGTCATCGGCAGGGTCTGCTGGTGGGTCGCCTGAGCGCGCTTGGACTGGAGGCGCGCAAGGAGGCAGAACTCTCCGCGCTCACGAGTGATGTGGTGAAGTCCTCGGCGATTGAGGGCGAGCAACTGCCGCCTGCCGAGGTGCGATCGTCCATAGCGCGCCGCCTTGGCATCGCGGCGGGAGGACTGTCGGAGTCGAGTCGCGCGGTGGATGGTGTGGTGCAGATGATGCTCGATGCCACGCAGCGCTACGCGGAGCCGCTCTCGGCGCAGCGATTGTTTGACTGGCATTCGGCGCTGTTTCCGGTGGGGAGTAAACCGCGCCTCCGCCTCGCCGTAGGTGCGTGGCGTAGCGACGAGCAGGGTCCGATGCAGGTGGTGTCCGGATCGCCGGCTGAGCCGCGGGTGCACTTTGAAGCTCCCGCGGCGGAGAATGTGCACAGTGAGATGGAGAAGTTCTTCGAGTGGATGAACTCACCGACGGCGCTGGACCCCGTGCTGCGCGCAGCAGTGGCGCATTTTTGGTTTGTGACCATTCATCCGTTTGACGATGGCAACGGGCGCATTGCGCGAGCGATTGCGGACTTGGCGTTGGCGCGCGCGGATGGGCGACGCGAGCGGTTCTATAGTATGTCTGCGCAGATTGAGGCCGAGCACGCGGAGTACTACCGGCAGTTGGAGCGAGCGCAGCGCGGCGGCGTGGACATCACGTCGTGGATTGCGTGGTTTCTCGGATGCTTGGATCGCTCGTTTGCGCGCGCGGATACCTCGATGGATCGTGTGTTGCGCGACGCGCGGATTTGGGAGCTGGTGAATTCGCGCGGCGCCAACGAGCGCCAGCGACTCGTGTTGACGCGAATGCTTGGAGATTGGGTTGGGAATCTCACGACTTCGAAGTATGCGACGATTGCGAAGTGTTCGAGTGATACGGCGCTGAGGGACGTGAAAGAATTGGTGGCGTACGGGGTCCTGGTTCCGAATGCGGCGGGAGGGCGGAGTGTGAGTTATCGGCTGGTGCTCGCTTCGCCGGTCGAGCGCTAGGGCATCTGGCTGCAGCCTGCGTTGAGCGCGGATAGAACGCCTGGCGAAAGTGCAGCGACAATCGTGCAACTTCACCGAGAACGAAAGGGGCGAGACTGGCGAACATCAGCCAAATCCCGCCCCTTCTTCCGTCATCCGTCTTCCGTCCCGTTATCCCTTCGGCCCAGCCGCCAGAATTTCCGCCGACACCGCCTCACCGAACTTCTTGATGTTCTCAAAAAACATCCCGGCGAGCTTCTTGGCCTGCGCGTCATACGCCGCGCTGTCTTTCCACGTATTGCGCGGGTTGAGAACTTCGTTCGGCACGCCATCCACGTGGACAGGAAGATGCAATCCGAAGATCGGATCCTTCACTGTATCAGCCTGCTCGAGGTCGCCCGAGAGCGCAGCGCGTACCATGGCACGCGTGTACGGGAGCTTCATTCGCGAGCCAACCCCGTAGGCGCCGCCGCTCCATCCGGTATTCACCAGCCACACCTGCGCCTTGTGCTTCTTGAGTAGTTCGCCGAGCATCTCGGCGTACTTGGTGGGGTGCCACACGAGGAACACCGCGCCGAAGCAGGCCGAGAAGGTGGCCTGCGGTTCGGTCACGCCGCGCTCGGTGCCGGCCAGCTTGGCCGTGTAGCCCGAGAGGAAGTAATACATCGCCTGCTCGGGCGTGAGCTTGGCAATCGGCGGTAGTACGCCAAAAGCATCAGCCGTCAGGAACACCACGTGCTGCGGATGATTGCCGCGGCCGCTGGGCACGTGATTGCGGATGTAGTGCAGGGGATACGAGGCGCGCGTGTTCTCGGTAATTGCCTGCGAGGCGAAGTCCACGCGCTTGGTGCCTGGCTCCAGCACCACGTTCTCGAGGACCGTACCAAACATCTGGGTGGTGGCGTAGATGTCGGGCTCGTGTTCCTTGGAGAGGTTGATAACCTTGGCGTAGCAGCCGCCTTCGAAGTTGAACACGCCGTGCTCGCTCCAGCCGTGCTCGTCGTCGCCAATCAGGCCGCGCTCGGGGTCCGCTGAGAGCGTGGTCTTGCCGGTACCCGAGAGACCGAAGAACAGCGCGGTGTCGCCATCCTTGCCGATGTTCGCCGAGCAGTGCATGGACAGCACGCCCTGCTTGGGCAGCAGGTAGTTCATCACCGTGAACATCGACTTCTTGAGCTCGCCCGCGTAGCGCGTGCCGCCGATGAGAATGGTGCGCTTGGCCAGATTCAGTACGATGAAGGTGCCCGTACGCGTCCCGTGCTTGGCCGGATCAGCCTGAAACTCCGGTGCGTGCAGAATAGCGAAGTTCGGTGCGAAGTTCGCGAGTTCCGCGACGTCCGGACGAATGAACATGTTCCGGACGAAGTTGGCGTGCCAGGCATTGGGCGTCACGTAGCGGCAGGAGAGGCGGTAGGCCGCGTCGGCGCCGCAGTACAGATCCTGCACAAAGAGCTCGCTCTGCCCGTTGAGATAGGCCTTCACATCGGCGAGCAAAATCTCAAAGTGCGCTTCCGTGAGGGGCTGGTTCACTTTGCCCCAATCCACGTCCTTCTCGGTGCTCGGCTCCTTCACGACGAACTTGTCGTTGGGTGAGCGACCGGTGTGGGGCTTGGTGACGGCGACGAAGGGCCCCATGTGGGCGAGTTCGCCTTCGCCCTTGAGGATTGCGGCCTGCACGAGTTCGGGTGCTTCGAGGTTCCAGCGAAGCGTGCCGGAGGGGTTCAAACCCTGGGCGCCGAGTCCGGTGCTGCTCTCGCGCGAGGGGGCAGTGTTGGCAGTGGTCATGGGAAAGTCAGGTGGTGGGACGGGAGCGTTGCTGCGCATCAATCACTGCAACGGCGGCCATGTTGACGATCTCCTGCACGTCGGCGCCCTGTTCCAAAACGTGCACAGGGTGTTGCATGCCAACGAGGATGGGGCCAATCGCCGTGGCCCCGCCCAGCTGTGTAAGCAATTTATACGCGATGTTCCCCGCGCTGAGGTTGGGGAAAATCAAAACGTTCGCGGCTTCCTTGAGCGCCGAGAACGGGTAGCGCGCCGAGAGAATGTCGGCGCTGAATGCGGTATCGGCCTGCATCTCGCCGTCTACCACGAGCGATGGGTCGCGAAGGCGCAGCATCCGCACCGCTTGGGCTACCTTCTCCGACTCTGGATGCTTGACCGAACCGAAGTTGGAGAACGAGAGCATCGCAATCTTTGGCGAGATGCCAAACGTGCGTGCCAACGACGCAGCGGACCAGGCAATCTGCGCGAGCTGCTCCGACGTCGGTTCGATGTTCACCGTGGTGTCGCCGAAGAAGACGATGTGCTTCTCGAACACCAGCATATACAGGCCGCTGACGATGCCGTGGCGCGGGTCCGCGCCAATGACTTCGAGCGCCGGGCGAATGGTCTCGGGATAGTGCTTGCCCACTCCACCGACGAGCGCATCGGCGTCGCCAAGGGCCACCATCACCGAGCCAAAGGTCGTGGCTCGCGCGACGCGCTGGCCGGCTTCGGTGAGCGAGAGGCCTTTGCGCTGGCGGCGCTGCCAGAGGTAGTCCGCGTAGCGCTCGCGTTGCGCGCTCAGGCCGGGTTCCTCAACCTGGATGCTGTCGAGCGACACGCCCAATTCTTCGGCCGTTGCGGTCACGCGATCTTTGCGGCCGAGCAAAATGGGGTGCGCGATGCCGTCATCCGAGAGGATGCGCGCGGCGCGAATGATTTTGGGATCTTCGCCCTCTGGGAATACCACGCGCTTGGGTTCACGAGACGCGCGCGTAACCAACCCACGCATCACGCCGCGAGCGCGGCCAAGCCGGTTCTCGAGCTGATTGCGATATTCGTCGAGATCAATAAAATCCTTCGCGACGCCGCTTGCCACGGCTGCCCATGCCACCGCCGGGGCCACCGTGAGTAGTGCGCGGGGGTCGAAGGGGAAGGGAATGAGGTACTCTGGCCCGAACTTCACGTTGCTCAGGCCGTAGAGCGCGCTCACGCTCTCTGGCACATCGTCCTTGGCCAACTGCGCGAGCGCGCGCGTGGCTGCCATCTTCATCTCTTCGTTGATGGTTGTGGCGCGGGCGTCGAGCGCGCCACGGAAGATGAAGGGAAAGCCAAGGACGTTGTTGACCTGGTTCGGATAATCGGAACGTCCGGTGGCGATGATGGCATCGCTGCGCACCGAGCGTACTTCGTCAGGCGAGATCTCAGGCACGGGATTCGCCAGCGCGAAGATGATGGGCGCTTTCGCCATCTTGGCCACCATCGCACCGCTCACGGCTCCCGCCACCGAGAGTCCCACAAACACATCAGCGCCATCGAGCGCGTCGGCGATTGTGCGCTTGCTCGTCACGTTGGCGAAGCGTGCCTTGTACGGATCCATGTCCTCGACGCGGCCTTCGTAGATGACGCCCTTGCGGTCGCACATCAGAATGTGCTCGCGCTTCACGCCGAGGCGGACGTAGTGCTCGGCCGTGGAAATGGCCGCCGCACCGGCGCCGGAGAACGTGACCTTCACCTGGGTGATGTCCTTGCCGCTCACCTCGAGGGCGTTGAGCAGTGCCGCGCCGGAGATGATGGCCGTGCCGTGTTGGTCATCATGAAAGACCGGAATCTTGAGCGTCCGGCGCAGCGTCTCTTCGATGTAAAAACAGTCCGGTGCCTTGATGTCCTCGAGATTGATGCCGCCCACGGTGGGCTCAAGGAGCTGGCAGAACTTGATGACATCGTCCGGATCCTCGGAGCCAATCTCGAGATCGAACACATCGATGTCAGCGAACTGCTTGAAGAGGTTGCCCTTGCCTTCCATCACTGGCTTGCCGGCGAGGGCGCCAATGTTGCCGAGTCCGAGCACGGCGGTGCCGTTGGTGACGACGGCGACGAGATTACCCTTGGCGGTGTACTTGTACGCATCCTCGGGGTTGTTCTTAATCTCGAGGCAGGGCTCGGCCACGCCAGGCGAGTAGGCGAGCCCCAAATCGCGCTGATTGGTCAGCGGCTTGGTCGGCACGACGGCAATTTTGCCGGGTCGTCCGCGCGCGTGGTACTCGAGGGCGTCCTCTCGCTTCATAGGAGAGGAAATCTAGCGGGTCCGTCTGCTGTTGGGGGATTCTTGGAGGACCCCTAACCCCTTGAAGGGGAACCCGTTGCGTCGCTTGGGGTTGAAAAGAAGGATCTTCCCAACTACTGATTCTGTCATGTCGCTTCTGTCCCCAGTGAGCCCAATGCGCCGCTCGGCCCCAAAGGGTCGGGGCGTGGTTTGGCGCGTGCTTTCGGGGCTCTGGTTTTTGTTTTACGTGGGCCTTGTGGCTGGCGCTCCAGTGGCCGACGGCTTCGTGGATCACGGGCAGCAGGTGGTGTTGCACATCGAGGACGCGGATGGTGGGCATTGCCCCGACTCCCATGGCGATGCTTGCGACATCTGCCAGCTGGCTCACGGGCTACGCGCGGTTGCGGCACCGGCATCAATCGAGATTCCCCGCATCGCCGACGCCGGCGCGCCAGCGACCGGAGTGCGCGGTGTGGCTCCGCTTGAGATGCACTTCTTGGACGGACGGTCCTCCCGAGCCCCGCCGCTCGGTTGAGTTGACTGCGGCGCAGGCCAATCGGCCGCGCCTTCTTGTCCTCGGGATGCCCTCGGCGTCCCATCCATTTTCAGGTCAGTCAATGATTCGTTCCGCCATCGCGAAGCGTGCGGCGCTCGTTGCCGTCGTGCTCGCCGTGAATAGCTCAAGCCTCAGGGCCCAAGCGGCGATTGTCGTGGGACGCGTGAATGACGCGTCCACCGGCGCTCCCCTGCCTGCCGCGTTAGTGCGCCTCGTTGAATTGCATCGTGAGGTGAGGGCGCACGAGGACGGCACCTTCTCGCTTGGCGCCGTGCTTCCGGGTTCCTATCAGCTGACCGTGCAACGCATCGGGTATCAGTCTCAATCCCAGCAGTTGGTGGTGCGCGTGGGGATGGATTCGTTGCGGGTCGCTATGCGTCCTTCGCCGCTGCAGCTGAGCGCCACGGTAGTCACGGGTCAGGTGTCGGAGCGCAATGCAGTGGACGCCATCACGGCGACCAATGTGTTGTCCGATGCCAAGCTCGACCGTGCACTGGATGGCACCTTAGGCTCCACCATCCGCGGAACGCCTGGCGTCTCGATGGCGTCGATGGGTCCGGCCACGGCGCGTCCCGTCATTCGAGGCTTAAGTGGCGACCGCGTCATCGTGCTCGAAGATGGCCAACGGCCGGGAGATCTCTCCAGTACGTCCATGGACCACGCGGTGGCGGTGGATGCGCTCACGGCACAGAAGGTAGAAGTCGTTCGTGGGCCGATGTCATTGCTCTACGGATCCAGTGCGCTTGGCGGCGTGGTCAATGTCATTCGTCAAGAAGTGCCGGCCGTGGCCACGCAACATGTTCACGGAGAGATGAGTGCGCAGGCGAGCTCAGTGAATGATGGTGGCACGCTTGGTGGATACGTGGAGCTGCCGGTACTGGGTTTCTCCGTGCGCGCTGAAGGAAGCGGGCGCTTGGCCGGAGACCTCCGCACGCCCGCGGGGCGTCTCGGCAACACCGGAGTTACATCCGCCGGCGCGGCGCTCGGCGTCTCCAAGGTTGGCGATTGGGGATACAGCGGACTCTCGTATCGTTATTACGGCAACGAGTATGGGATTCCTGGCGGCTTCGTGGGTGCGCATCCCGGCGGCGTGAATATCCGCATGCAACGACACACGGTTCGTAGCGAGACCGACTGGCATCCGGCGAGTGGGCGATTTGAAAGCGTGAAGGCCACGGCGACGTTTACGGCCTACAACCACGACGAGGTGACGGCCAGCGGAAACGTGGCGACGAGCTTCGACCAGTTGATGTCCGTGCTCGAGGTTGTGGCGCGGCACGCGCACGCGGGGCCCGCCGAAGGAGGGGTGCTTGGCTTTCGGGCGCAGTACCGCGACATCAATCCTTCGGGCGCCATCCGCGCCACGCCGACGGCGGATTGGTCGGCGGCCGCATTCATGGTGGAGGAGTTTGGGGCGGGACCTTGGCGTGCGCAGGCGGGGCTTCGCTACGACTTCGCGCGATTTATCCCACTTGATCCGCGCAACATCGTGGTGGGCAATGACACCTTGCCGACCGTGGCGCGAACTTTCGGTTCACTGAGCGCATCGCTGGGTACCATCTACACGGCGCGAAATGGCCTGCGGCTGGGCGCGAGCGTCAGCCGCTCCTTCCGTACGCCGGACTTCAACGAGCTGTACTCCGATGGCCCGCACCTCGCGGCCTACTCGTACGACGTTGGCAATCCACGCAACTCGCAGGAGACTGGATTGGGTGCGGATGTCTTCGTGCGAGTGCAGCGGAGCCGTGTGCGGGCTGAAGTTGCCGCCTTTGCGAATCAAATGAACGGTTATCTGTTCCCACGCAACACTGGCGAGCTTGGACGCGTTGGCGAGCGCTGGAAGTTTCAGTTCACCAATGAGGACGCGGTCCTCATTGGTGCAGAGGGCGAGATGGAGGTGACGCTCGTCGACCATCTCGTCCTCGAGAGCACGGTAAGCTACGTGCGTGGCAGCATCAGCGGGAATCGCGACACCATTCCTGGCTTGAATGGCGAGCCGAACCGCATTGAGTCGCGCTTCTTGCCCCTTATGCCACCGCTCAACGGGCGCGTGGGTCTCCGCCATGAGACGCCTGTGTGGTCCTACGGCGGCGGGATTCGCATGTCGGCGGCGCAACGTCTGATTGGGGATTTCGAGACGGAGACAGCGGGGTACGCCACACTCGATGCACACCTCGGCTGGCGCCTCGTGCTTGGCCAGCGACTGCACAGCTTCACGCTACGCGTGGACAACCTACTCAACTCCGAGATCCGTGAGCACCTCTCACGGACCAAGGAGATCATCCCCGAGGCAGGGCGCAACGTCGTCCTGCTCTACCGGGTGCAATTCTAGCTGTTCACCACCCGCGCGGCAGAGGCCGCGCACACACTACTTCCACGAGGAGAATCCTGTACGATGTTGAAGACTGTCAGCTCTACCCGCCGCTTTGCCGCACTCGCGCTTGTCGCACTGTCCCTCGGTGTGGCCGGTTGTAAGGACGACGGCGTGCAAGAGGTGGAAGTGGACTTCATGCGAATCACGGCTGGAGCCCAGCAGATCACCGTGAACTCAACCGGAGCGGTGACGGGTAGCATTACCATTAACTCCGGCGTGGCGACGGCTGTGAGCGTGCAGTTCCTCGACGCCGCGATGGCCAACGCGCTCGTGGAGCGCGAGGCTGACTTTCAGGTGAACGTCACACCGGGTTCTGGCATCACCTTCGCGCGCACCGGCCCGTTTGCCGGCACCCTGACCGGCACCACGGCGGGCGTGCGCTCAGTGTCATTCTCGCTTTTGCACATCGAGGAGAACCACGAGGACTTCGGTCCCTTCCCGGTCAACATTACGGTCGCGGCTGGAAGCGCCCTGCGCTAACGCTGGCGGCGCAGCCACTCTAACGGATCCACTGCCCGCCCGCCGTTGGGGCGAATCTCAAAGTGCAGTCTCGGCGAAAGATCGGGATCGGCTTGTCCTACGGTCCCGATCGTCTGCCCCTTGGTCACGCGAGAACCGCGGCGCGCGTGAATCTCTTGCAGTGAGGCGTACATCGTGTACGCGCCACCGCCATGTTGCACAATCATCGTCAGGCCGTAGGTGCCCGCCTGCTCGGCGAACACGACTTCACCATCCGCAATGACCTTAACCGGCGTTCCGGCTGCCGCACCGATGCCCATTCCGTTCCACGTAATGGACGTGTTGTTGGGGTTCACCACGCGACCGTAGCGGTACACCACATTGCCCTCCACGGGCCAGTCAAGGCGGCCGAGGTCGGCGGTGGTGATGCTGCTGGCCCGTGGGGCGGCACCCGTGCGCGCAGCGGCGGCGTCGGCACGGCGGCGCGATTCCTCGAGTGCCGTGATCACGTTGGTCAGGCGCTGTTCGTCGCGCGCAATTTGTTGGAGGCGCGCTTGGGCCGTGCGTTGCTGAGCTTCGATCTGCGCGAGCGTCCGACCGCGCTGTAATTCAAGACGGCGCAGACGCGCCTCTTCTTCCGCCTTCTCACGGCGGTTGCTCTCCACATCACTCTGCAGGCGCACGAGGAGTGAGCGCTGCGAGTTGATCTGTGCGTTGAGTTGCTCCACTCGCGCCAGCAGCGTGCGGTCGCGCTGGGCGACGAGATGGAGATACTTATAGCGCGCCACCAGCGAGCCGAAGCTCTCAGCCGAGAGCAAGGCCTCCAGCGAGTACAAGGGACCACGCTTGTAAATCTCCTGCACGCGATGCGTGAGGATGGCGCGCTTGATCATCAACTCGTCTTGGGTGCGGACAAGCGAGCCGTTCACGTTGTCCACTTCCAGGTAGAGCGTGCCCAGTTGGTTGTCGAGCGACCGGACCACGCGCGCGGTGGCCTGCGCCTGACGTTCAAGGTTCTGGCGCTCCTGCGAGACGTTTTGCGCGCTGCGCTGATAGTCCCGCATCCGCGCTTCAAGCTGGCGGCGCTCCTGCCGCAAGCGCTCAAGTTCCAGTTGCTCGCGCCGAATGTTCTCGGCGGACTGCGCGGCGGAGGGCGGTAGGGCGGGGCGCTGTTGCGCGCTCACCGACTGCGGGACGGAGGACGGAAGCCACAAGGACACGACCACGAGCGCGGCCGCACGCCGGATATTCCAAATGCTCGACTTCCATCGTCCGTCATCCGTCATCCGTCAAACCTTCTTCAAGTGGCGCCCGACGGAGAGCGCGCTGCCGAGCAGGCCGATGCCTGCGCCCGCAAGAATCCCCGCGAACATGAGCGAGGTCTCGAAGAACTGCACCTGCAATACCCATCGTCCTGATACGACGACGGCGATCCAGGTGAGCACGAGCGCCAGCAGACCGCCCAGCGTGCCCTTGATGGCCCCTTCAATAAGGAAGGGAAGTCGAATGAAGCCGTCCGTCGCGCCAACGAGCCGCATAATGGCAATCTCGCGGCTGCGCGCGAGCACGGCCATGCGGATGGTGGAGCCAATGATGATGATGGCCACGAGCGCGAACGTGACGCCCAGTGCCAAACCCGCGCCGGTGGCGATGTTGCGGAGACGGTGGAGATTCTCCACCCACTCCTCGCCAAAGCGCACGTCATCAATGAAGTCGTAGTTCTCCAAACGTTTGGCCACGGTGCGCACCGTCTCCGGGTCGCGGAGGCCCGGCTTCATGCGGACTTCGATGCTCGCTGGCAACAAGCCCTCTTCAAACACATCGGTGAACTCGCGGAGCTCACGCCGCGCACGCTCGAGCGCTTGCGCCTCTGTGACCAGCTTCACGCTGCCTACTTCCGGGAACAGGGCCACATCGTCCACGGCCGCGCTCACGGCTTCGGGGGACGTGCCGGCTGAGATGAATCCTCGGACCTCCACGCGGTCCTCAACCTGCTGGAGGGCGTTGCGCAGGTTGAGCGCCACGAGCCCAAACAATCCGAAGGCGAACAGCGAGAACGCGATGGTCGTCACCGAGAGCATGCTCAGCATCGGCGCGCGATTGAATGCACGAATGGCTTCACGGAAGGCAAGCTTCATCCTTGCGCCCCCGGGTCATCGGCCGCTGAATCAAACACCATGCGGCCGCGGTTCATCTCGAGCGTGCGAAACTGCGTCTCGCGCACTAAGCTCAGGTCGTGCGTCGCCATGAGGACGGCGGTGCCCGATGCATTGATGTCGCGCAATAGCTGGAAGATGCCGCGCGTCGAGCGCTCGTCCAGATTGCCCGTGGGTTCATCGGCCAGTAGCACGAGAGGATCGTTCACGAGCGCCCGGGCAATCGCCACGCGCTGCTGTTCGCCGCCGGACAGTTCATGCGGTAGCGCGGTGGCCTTGCTCGCGAGACCAACCTGCGTCAACGCGCGTGCCACCTTGGGGCCAATGTGGGATTCCGAGGTCCCGGTCACTTCGAGGGCAAAGGCCACATTCTGCTCAGCCGTGCGGTCATCGAGCAGGCGAAAGTCTTGGAAGACCACACCGAGCCGACGGCGCAACAGGGGAATGTCATTGCGCGAAAGCGTCACGGAGCTCTTGCCGTCCACGCGCACTTCGCCCGTCGAGGGGCGCTCGGCGACGTACACGAGCTTCAGGATGGTGCTCTTGCCGGCGCCGCTGGGGCCTGTGAGGAAGGCAAACTCACCGCGGCGAAGGTTGAACGAGACCTCTTCGAGGGCGGGACCGCCGCGGGCGTAGTGCTTGGAGACCTTGGTGAATCGAATCATCTCTTATTTGAGCGCCTGCTCGAGATCCGCGATGAGATCATCGGCAGACTCGAGCCCGATGCTGAAGCGCAGGAAGCCATCAGGGATGCCGATGGCAGCCCGCTGCGCCGACGTCATCTTGGCGTGTGAGGTGTAGCGAGGCTCGCAGACGAGGGAATCCACGCCGCCCAGCGAGGGCGCGTGCGTGATGACCTCGAGCTTTTTGAGGAAGCGGTCCGCGGCCTTGCCGCCGCCTTTCAGTTCCAGCGCGAGCATACCGCCGTAGCCATCGAGCATGTCCTTGGCGACGTCGTGATCGGGATGCGACTTGAGGCCAGGGTAGTGCACCTGCACCACTTCCTTCCGCTTCTCGGCCCACTGCGCGATTTTCTGCGCCGTCTCGTTGGCGCGCTTCACGCGCACGTCGAGTGTCTTCAGGCCGCGCTCCAGCAACCAGCACGCAAAGGGGTCCGGTGTCTGACCCCAGAGCATTTCCTTCTGCAGCACTTCTTCAATGTACGGTTCGCTGCCGCAGACCACGCCCATGAGGACGTCGTGATGGCCGTTTAGGTACTTGGTGGCCGAGTGAATGACGACGTCGGCGCCGTGCTCCAGCGGTCGGAAGTTGATGGGACTCGCGAAGGTCGAATCGACCACGAGCGCGATGCCGGAGTTGCGCGTGAGGAAAGAGATGGGGCGCAAATCGAGCACGCGGCATGTCGGATTCACCGGCGTCTCGAGGAAGATGGCGCGAGTCTCTTTCCTGATGTTCTTGCGCCAGACGCGCGGCTCCCAAGGATCGACGAGTTGCACGTCAATCCCCATCCGCACGAACTCTTCCATGAAGAGGCGGTAGGTGCCACCGTAGATGTACTGCGAGGACAGCAGGTGGTCGCCGGGGCGGAGCAGGGCGAGCATCGCGCAGGCGGTGGCCCCCATGCCGCTCGAGAGCAGCAGCGCCGACTCGGCACCTTCGAGCAGCGCGATGCGCTTTTGCACGCGCGCCGCGTTCGGGGTGTTGCCGTAGCGCGTGTAGAGCAGGCCATCGGCCGTGCCCGGCTGCTGCCGATGGTTCACGCTCTGGACGAGTGGCTCGACGACGGCGTCGCCGTGGGCGTGGGCGTGGGCGTCACGGGCGCCGTGAATGGCGAGCGTGGCGAGACTTGGCTTCTTCGGCTTTGGCATCGCGCTTAAGTCAGGGACTTGGTCAGGACGGGGCGGTGGTCCACATCCATTTTCACGAGCTTCACGATTTCGGTGACGGTGAGGCCGCCGAGATCCCGTACCACAACGCCGCCGCGCGGCAGCGTGTCATCGTACACCACGGGTGCGAGTTCGTGGCGTCGCGGCCCGTACACCCACACGAGTTCGCCATCCGCAATCAGACGCTTCCGCGCGTCCTCGGGCTTAATCCGCACCAAGGGACCACGCTCTTCATCGCTCTTTTTCGTGGCGATGAAGCCGACAACCTGTAAAGGCTGAAACCCACGCATCAGGCGGCTTGCCCAAGCGGCAGAAACCGATTGGCCACGCA
The DNA here is from genome assembly GCA_031414535.1 of Gemmatimonas sp. GTDB lineage: Bacteria > Gemmatimonadota > Gemmatimonadetes > Gemmatimonadales > Gemmatimonadaceae > Pseudogemmatithrix. The sequence goes on along the minus strand of JANNVQ010000040.1, from coordinate 81,532 downwards.
GCGCAGCAAACGTCGCTTGGCGAGGCCTTCGAGCATCTCTTGGCAGGACTCGCAGGGCATCCCAATCTCGATGGCCAATGTGTCGGCAATCGCTCCACCCTGACGCATCACCTGCTCCCAACAGCGACGCTCCTGCTCGGTGACGGAACCCACAAGCCGGGCTTCGAGACTCGGCAGCTGCACCACGAGGGCCAACTGATGGGTCTCCAGCACCGCCTCGATAATCTCAAGGTGGAATTCATCGAGACCGTGCAGCACAACGTATCCATCGCGTGGCGGGTGGTCCGTCGTCATGGGCAGCATGAGCTTGGAGAGAATCTCATCCGCGCAGGAGCGGTCGAGCAGCCGAATGTGCGAGAAGTCGAGAAAGGCCACCGTGCCGTCGGCGAGCCCGGCAAGCCGCTCCTCAATCACCGAGCGCACGAGCACGCCCGTGTTTCGGGTGATGAGGTCGGAATAGTTGCCCGGCAGCGACTGGTTCAGGGCGGAGCGGACGTCAATGTGTGTCACGCGCCCTCCGCTCGTTCGGGGATGATGATCTGCAACTGAGACCCGATGAACATCGGGAGTCCGTCCTCGCGGGCGGGCGAGTCATCCCAGGGTGGCACAATGGTCATGCGCGCCGAGCCCGAGCGGATGCTTAGGCGACCATCGTGGCGATGCACGTAGCCCTTGATACCCTTGAGGCCTTGTCCGCGGCCTGGCTCGGTGTGACGACTGTAGCCCTGCGTCACGGCGGCCTCGAGCGCCTCGCCGTCGCTCCAGCGGTCACCCGCGATGGCGCGCACTCGGGCGGTGTCCAGCGAGCGGCGGAAGCCTTGGCCCGCATCGGCGACTGAGATGACCACCACCTGACGCCCGACTCGGCGCTTGGCCCAATTGTAGACCTGCACGCCCACCCAGCCACCGCGGCCTGCGTGCTCCACGATGTTCTGGCAGGCTTCCGAGAGCGACATCGCGAAGCCCATCGTGGCGCGGGTCTCCAAGCGCAGCTTGTGCGTGAGGATGTGCGTGGCGCGCTCGCGCACCCGTTCCACGACCTCGTGCACATCTTCGCTCTTGGCGATCGGCGTGACTTCGAGCAACACGTCCGAATCCTGCGAGGCGCGGGCGCGAGGCACGGGGCCACGCAGCGTGAACAGCTCCTCGGCGTAGCGGAAGAACGCCGAACGCGCCCAATAGGACTTCACATCATCGTCAGAGGGCGGCGTAAAGTCGGGCTTCTCCGCTCGAGACTGTGCCAAGCAGAGGAGGGCGGTTAGCCCAAAGGGCGTGGCGAAGCGCGTGTGCCGTGCGTCCACAAGCATCTTCGCGTCGGGGGCGAGCGGCGCCACCTGCTCGAGCACTTGCTCGAACGATTGCTCATCGAGGAACGCGGGGACGGAGATGACGGCAGTCACAGCGGGTGTAGCTCTCCGCGAAGGTGATGGGCGAGGCCGGTGGCCCCCCGATGTTCAACGTTGCGCGCTGCAGCGTCACATGCCGCTCGCACGGCAACCTGCAATGTATCACCCGCGACGGCACGAGAGAAATACGTTGCGCCCCACACATCTCCGCAGCCCGTGGGATCACCCGGGCCGTCAACTCTCGCAACCGACGCGGGCAGCAGCGCCGTCCGGAGCGGCCTGCCCGGGCCGGCCTCCTCGAAATAGACGACTCCGCGCCTCCCAAGGGTCACGAACAGCGTCTTCACGCCGGAGCCCAAGGCCATGGTCGCCAGGGCCAATGGGTCGGCCGCCATCATGGCCACTTCGTCCTCATTCACCTGTAGCACGTCAAAACAGGCGCACCACGCCGCCACTTCTGGAATCTGCCGCCAGGTCCGAAGGCCATTGGGCTCCAAGGCCAGCGTGAGCGAGTGCAAATCGCAGTAGATGGGGCCCTTGAAGTGCTGGCGGATAAGCTGCGCCGTTTCTAAATCGAGCTCAAAGCCACTGATGAGGTTGATGTACAGCGCGTCCACATCGCGGAGCAGGGGCTGGAGGCCGGCCCAACTCCAGCCCGGCACACCTCCGCTCAACACTTCGCTGCGGCGCTCGTCCGAGAAGTAACGCAGCTCCACCCGATTGTTCCGTTGTGGCACCACAATCGGCTGCGCATCCAGCGCGATGGTTCGTAGCGAGCGCAGGAAGTCGCGCGCCTGCGGGGCGAGGTCGGAGCCCACCTTCACAAGCGGCACGAGTTCCCAGCTTGCGCTCAAGGCTGCATCGCAGGCGGAGAGCGCGTAGGTGATGCCACCCCATTCCTCCACCGCCGCAGAATGAATGTCCCGACCATGAATCACGTCCCAGACGAAGGTCCCAATCACGCCGAGCCGTTTGCGTCGGGGGCGGGCACCCGTTCCCTCTCCTGCGCCAGCGCTCACATCAGCCCCTGCTGCTGCGCGAACGTGGCCGCGGCGCCAATCACTCCCGCATTACCCTGCAGCGCACCGGGCACGATGCGACAGGCGTCCACCGCGGGCTTGAAGGCGCGCCGCCGCACCTCCGCTCGCAGTGGTTCGAAGAGCTGGTCCCCAGCCTGCGTCACGCCGCCGGCGAGCACCACGACTTCGGGGTTGAAGACGTTGAGCAGATTGGCAATGCCGATACCGAGGATGCGCGCGGTCTCGCGCACCACCTCCTGCGCGAGTCGATCGCCTTGTTTGGCTGCATCGTAGACGATGGCGGCGCTCAACCGCGACAGATCTCCGCTCACGAGCGCTGGCATCGCCGAGGGTTCGCCACCGGCCAGTGCCTCGCGTGCGCGCTCCGCGATGGCGGGGCCCGATGCGTACGCCTCGAGGCATCCGTAATTGCCGCATCCGCAGCGGCGCCCGTTGGCGTCAATGGTCGTGTGCCCAACTTCGCCGGCCACGTCGCTCACGCCGTGAAACAAGCGCCCGTTGAGAATGAGTCCGCCGCCGATACCCGTGCCAATCGTCAGGCCCACCACATGCTGCGCGCCTCGCGCGGCGCCCAGCCACCACTCGCCGAGCGTGGCACAGTTGGCGTCGTTGTCGAGCGTGGCAGGCAGCTGCACGGCGGAACAGATGCGGTCGCGCAGCGGGAAGTTGGTCCAGCCGAGATTGGGGGTGAGGATCACCACGCCAGTCTCGCGGTCCAGCGGGCCCGGCGATCCGATGCCCACGCCGAGGATCTGCGCGCGCGATGCCCCGGTGGCGGACATCGTTTCCGCCGCCACGCGCTCCACCAATTGGGCAATGCGTTCGACAACCGCGTCTGAGCCCAAGTCCGCACGCGTGGGAATGCTGTGCATCCCAAACTGCTGGCTCCCATCAAGGCTGACGGCGCCAATCACAATGTTGGTGCCGCCCAAATCCACGCCAATGATGTAGCGCTTGCTCTCAGCTGTGGCTGTCATGACCGAAAGCTATCGTGCGCGAATGGGACCCGCGCCGCGGCCGACGGCCGTGCGAATCACCGCGTGCACTTGCTCGAAGTTCTGCGGCTCATCGTGCTTCGCGCCTTCCGCGGCGGCGGCAATGCCGACCTTTTCGCGCCAGCTATCGTCGCTGAGGCGTCGGATGGCGTCGGCAATCTGGCGGTCCTCCGCTGGATCAACAATGAGGCCGGACTCCCCATCGCGAATAAGCTCCGCCGCGCCAACGTAGCGCGTCGTGATGACTGGCAAGCCGGTGGCCATCGCCTCAAGCGACACAAATCCAAAGGAGTCATGCCAAGAGAGGTGCAGCAGCGCATCGGCCGCCGCGTGGGCGCTGAGCGATGGCCGCACGTCACCCGCGAATGTCACCTGCCGCTCAAGTCCGTGGGAGCGCACTAGGCGCTGCGCCTTGCGACGTTGCGGCTCCCCGGTACCCTTGCCGGCGACGAGCAAATGCACGGGGCGCCCGAGCTTCCCGAGCGTTGGTAGCACTTGGAGAATTTGCCACAGGCCTTTTAAGCGAAAGTTGTGCCCGAGAAACAGCAGGCACAGTGCTTCCGCGGGGATGTTCCAGCGTGCCCGCATCTCCTGGCGCAGCGCGAGTCGCCGCGCCGGTGTGTATTCCTGCACGTCCACGGCATTCAACACGACGTGCACCTGCGACTCGGGGATGCGATAGCTGCCAAGAATCTGCTCGCGCATGTAGCGCGACTGCGCAATCACGTCCGGTGCCGGCTGTGTTCCTTCGTAGAACTGCCGCTCGAAGTGCATCTCGGCGAGCGTCCACGGCGCGCCACGCAGGGCTTTGCGCGCCGTCCATTCCAACGGATGCCGGAACGAGCGCAGCTTTTGGATGTACTGTTCCGTGCCGTACGCGGAGCGTAGCACATTGGCCGGCAAGCCGCGAAACGGGCGCGATCGCTCGGGGTTGAGCAGCAGCGCGTCGAGCGAGAGATCGCTCACCGCTACGCGTAGCCGCGATGCCGACAGCGCGGAGTAGTCGTGGTAGCTCGCCCCGGGCGGGGCGATGATGTCGCCGTTTTGCCTCAGGACCGTCATGAAGTGCAGCTCGTGTCCCTGTGCGGCGAGCCACGCGCCGAGCCGCCAGAGATAGCGCTGCTGCCCGGGTCCCTTGGGCGCAGGCACGCGCATGTCTATCCCGATGCGCATCGGCGAGGACCCGCGACTCAGCGCAGGCGGTAGTGCCGCATGCTGCCGGCCTGCGCCACAAAGCGGTCGGCGCGCAGAAACTGCTCGGCGCTCTCGCGTTCCACTGCGCGATGGCAATCGTGCACGAAGACGTCGGCGCCGCTCTCCTCGCCGAGCACCTTGGCCGTGTAGACGCTCTTCATGCGGCCAGGCGCGCTCCACCGTGTGCCGCGCGGGGCGTCTACGAGAATGACGTCCCACTTGGTGTTGCGCACTTCCGGGCTAAGGTCCGTCATCATCAAGCGCTCGGGCATGCGGCGCATGATGGGCCACATAAAGCGACGGACGAGCCCGTAGTCCACGTCGTGCACGACGCTGCCCGGTGAGGCTTCGCGGGCAAACGCCGCCCACTTCTTCACGTCCTCAAGGAAGACGGTCGTACCGCCCTTGTTGATATCGAGCCAGAGCGGGGTATCACGGCCTACGCCGAAGATGAGGAGACGGCAGGGCACGCGTGCTGCGAGCACGCGATACACCAGGGTGTACTCCTCAACGGTGGCTTGGCCAGGATTTTCCGCGACCAACGTACGAATGGCGGCTTCAGACATGGGGGAAAGCTACCGGCGCCGATTGTGAGCGACAATGAGAGGAGCGCAGGCTGTCCCCTCGCCCTTGGTCGGTTGCGGTTCCATATTTGGTCACTGCCGTCCCATCCTGACGGCCTCAACTGGGGGTGTGCATGCGTCTAACTCGGAATGGAATCGCCGCTGCGGCGGCGCTGGTCGGCTTGGCCACCGCGACGGAGGCCGTAGAGGCGCAGGGTGGCCGTCCGCCTGCGCGCCCGGCACCGCAAGCGGCTGGAGCGCCGCGCCTGATTCGTTTTGCTACGCCTGTGAATGATGAGTTGCGCGCATCCGAGACCAAAATGGGCGGACGCGGTGCCTTCCGGGTGTACCGCTTTGAGGCGCGAGCCGACAAGCGCTACATCATCACCATGGAAGCTCCCGACCTCGACTCCTACGTCTGGGTGGCACGGCAGGTGGGTGTGCTCACCGAGGAACTGGCGTCGGACGACGATGGAGGCGAGGGCAGCAATTCTCGCCTGCGCTTCAAGCCACCGGCCAACGGGAGCTACTTCCTTGTTGCCCAGGCACTCTCAGAGGACGGGGCAGGGGCGTTTACGGTCCAAATTGTCGAGCAGCAGCCCGCGCCACCGCCCGCCGCCCGCTCCATCGCGATCGGACAATCTGTTGAGGGCGAACTGACGGACGACTCTCCCCTCCGCGAGGACGATGGAGATCAGCCCCACGATGTCTATACCATCCGCGGGAAGGGACAGCGCGTCCGCATCCAGATGACGGCGGAGAGCTTCGACGCCTACCTGCACGTCTACAAGGTGAATGCTGACGGCGAGGAGCAGGTGGCCACCGATGACGATGGCGCAGGCGGCACCAACGCGCGCGTCGTGTTGGAATTGAACGGCGAGTACAAGATCATCGCGCGTTCGCTTGGCGAGGACGGACGCGGCAACTACTCGCTGTCCGTGTCGGATGCCCCAGTGGTGGCGGTCATCCAGCGTCCCATCGAGGTTGGCCAGACGGTGAGTGGTGAACTCACAACCTCTGACCCCGAGCTGGATGGTGGCGGCTACTTCCACGAGTACGTGGTCACGGCCGCGGCCGGCGATTCCTTCCGCATCACCATGCGCTCAGGGGAGTTCGACTCCTACCTGCGCTGGGGCACGACGCTCGGCGGCGCGTTCAATGAGATCGCCACGGATGACGACAGCGGCGGCGATCTCGACTCGATGTTAGAGGTGCGCGTGACGCGCGCGGGGACCTACGTGATTCGCGTTAGCTCGCTCGGTGCGGGCACCGTGGGACCGTACCAACTGACCTTCGAGCGCGGCGGCAACTAGCCGCGCTCGACGGGGTGGGTTTAGTCGACCTGTAGCACCGCGAGGAAGGCTTCCTGTGGGATCTCCACTGATCCCACCTGCTTCATACGCTTTTTGCCTTCCTTCTGCTTCTCGAGAAGCTTGCGCTTGCGCGAGATATCGCCGCCGTAGCACTTGGCGAGCACATCCTTGCGCAGCGCCTTCACGGTAGAGCGGGCAATCACCTTCTGGCCCAGCGCGGCCTGAATCGCGACTTCGAAGAGCTGGCGCGGAATTAGATCCTTGAGCTTGTCGGCCACCTTGCGGCCCCATTCATACGCCTTGTCCACGTGCACGATGACGGAGAACGCGTCAATCGGGTCGCCGTTGATGAGCATGTCGAGGCGCTGCAGGTCGCTCTTGCGATAACCAATGAGTTCGTAGTCCAGCGAGGCATAGCCGCGTGAGATGGACTTGAGCTTGTCGAAGAAGTCGAGAATGATTTCGCCAAGCGGGAACTCCCAATCGATTTCCACTCGCGCGGTATCGATGTAGTTCATCCCCTTGTACTCGCCGCGGCGCTCCGTGCCCAGCGTCATGATGGGTCCGATGTACTCGGTGGGGACCATGATGCGAGCCTTTACGTAGGGCTCTTCGATGTAGTCGATGTTGCCAGCCGGCGGCATCAGCGCGGGATTCTCGACGACCACATCCTCGCCGTCAGTCTTCTTCACGTGGTACTCCACGCTCGGGACCGTCGTGACGAGGTCGAGATCGAACTCACGCTCGAGGCGCTCCTTCACAATCTCCATATGGAGAAGGCCGAGGAAGCCGCAGCGGAAACCGAAGCCCAGCGCCGTGGACGTCTCGGGGAGATAGTTGAGCGACGCGTCGTTGAGCTGCAAACGCTCCAGCGCGTCGCGCAGGTCTTCGTACTGCTGCGTGTCGGTGGGGAAGATGCCGGCAAACACAAACGAACGCACCGCCTGATAACCCGGAAGCGCCTGCGTGGCCTTGTTCTCGGCGTCAAAGATGGTGTCGCCCGCGCGCGTCTCGCGCACCGACTTCACGCTGGCCACGACGTAGCCCACTTCGCCGGACGTGAGCTGCTTAGCGGGCACCTGGCGCAGTTGGTTGTAGCCAACCTCAAGCACTTCGTACACAGACTCGGAGGCGCCAAACGCGATTTTCATCCCCTTCTTCAGCGTGCCGTCCACGACGCGCACACTTGGAATGGCCCCGCGATACTTGTCGTAATACGAATCGTAAATGAGCGCACGAAGCTGGCCGTTCACGTCGCCCTTTGGCGGCGGCACCTTCTCTACGACCTTCTCGAGCAACTCGGGGATGCCCAAACCTTCCTTGGCGCTCACGAGGAGAATGTCCTCGGGCGCGCAGCCAATGAGATCCACCACTTCCTGACGACGCTTCTCGGGCTCGGCGCCTGGGAGGTCAATCTTGTTGAGGATCGGGATAATCTCGAGGCCCGCGTCCATCGCGAGGAACAGATTGGACAGGGTCTGCGCCTGAATGCCCTGTGAGGCGTCCACGACGAGAATTGCGCCTTCGCAGGCAGCCAAGGAGCGCGAGACTTCGTAGGTGAAGTCCACGTGCCCGGGCGTGTCAATCAGGTTCAGCTCGTAGGTGACGCCGTCCTTGGCATCGTATGACATCCGGACGGCATTGAGTTTGATCGTGATGCCGCGCTCGCGCTCGAGGTCCAGGGTGTCCATCACCTGGGCCTTCATTTCGCGCTTCTGGAGCATGCCCGTCGCCTCGATAAGGCGGTCGGCCAGGGTGGACTTCCCGTGGTCGATGTGGGCGACGATGCAGAAGTTGCGGATCAGGGACAGCTGGGTCACGGCAGCAAGTTAGGGCGGAGGAGCGGGCAGCAAAGCTAGGAACCTCTAAAGCTAGCCGGGGCACCGCGTCGTTCCAACGCCTGACAGGTTTTGCTGCGTCCGCGGGGGGCGGGGTAGAGCGCAGGCCGCCACCCGCCCGCGTGGCCCGCGAGTCCGTCGATCACGCCGCCCACCCAAGCGACCACGAGTGGACTCCTCCGCGCGCGGAACCGCGCCGTCCAAAAAGTTGCGAATCACACCAACATGTCGCGGGTTCGGCAATCTGCCGCACCCGCGACACCCAATCAGTTCGGCACGATCTGACCGCGGATTTCACCGCCGCCGTTCGTGCTGGTGTGAATGTTCACGTACACACGACCAAGGCGCATCAGGCTCTTGAGCGAGTCCAGCGTGATGGGAGCCGCCCCAGAGAGGCCGCGGATCCACGACGCGTTAATGCGGCCGGTCGCAATCTGACCGTTGAGCGCGCCGCTTGCCGGCTGAGCTGCCGTCCCGTTCGGCGGAAGCAACCATGCAACCACACCGCCATTCACCCCTGCGGCGGCAGCATGAATATGTCCCATCGTCACGCCGGTGATGTTGTTCGCCGTGATCGTGTAGGTGAGCGCTGTGTCGCCAACCGCCGTGAACGTCGCCGAACCGCTGGCCGCACTGGTGACGGCCGGGACTTCGTTCGCACCGCTGAGTGCGGCAACAAACTGCTCCGGAACCGGAGCAATCGGATCGTCATCATCGCACGCGACGACGATGCCGGAAAGCAAAAGCGCTGCGAGGGGCAGCGTGCGCAACTTGAACATGGTCCGAACTCCAAAAAGTGATGAGGACACGACGAACGCACTGTGAATGAGCGTGGTCAAAGCGTCCGGTACACGAATCCGTTCCATCTCCCAATTGAAGTGAGGGTTCCCGAGTTGCCGCCGCACCCTCGCCACCTCAGTCCGCCGGCGCCGCCAGCACCAATCGTTCGCGTGTTGACACCACCACACCGCCTGGTGCTTCGAGCGTGACGGCGAAGAGTGTCGCGCGACCAACCGGGAGCCGCGCGTCAATTGCGACGAGCACTTCTCCGCTCTCGTTCACATCAAACACGCCGCCATCCACGGGATATCGTGCATCACGATTCGCATCCACAATCCACAGCTGATACTGCGCGATGCGCTTGTCATTCGGCGCCAGCCCTCGGAAGCGCATCACGCCACGCTGCGACGCGGCGTGCCACACGACATCGCCGCTAGCGTTGCGCCCCGCTGGATCTGTAGACGGCGCCCACGCCACTTGCACACTCGCGGAATCGCCGGCGAGTGAGTCTCGCAGTGCCACCAGTGCAGCGGGAGCCCCCTCGTCACGGATGGGTGCAATCGGGCTCGGCAGCAAGAGCCACGCAATGCTCGCGGCGACCGCGAGCATCCACGCACTCCGCTCACGCCAACGCGAGGCCTGTACGCGCGCCGGCGCAGCACCCGAAGCTACGGCAATCACCGACCCACTTTGGGCGTCACCAGAGCCAGGCGCGTCGGCAATCCGCTGCGCACGGAGCACGGCTTCGCCATCGGCAATGATGCGCGCCGCCAAGTCACTGCCGAGTGCAACGTCTGCCTCGCTGGGCTGCACGAGAGCAGACGCGAGTTCAGCGGCCGTGGATTCCAAAGACTGCGATGAAGATTCGGGTGTGGTCATACGTCCTCCTCTGCCGCGGCGGCACGCCCGCCTAGTAGCGCGCGTGCCTTCAAGAGTCCGCGACGAATGTGCGATTTCACTGTGCCCAATGGCACCGATGTCTCAGCGGCAATCTCCTCGTGAGTCTTACCGTCCAGCAAGTGTCGCTCAATAAACCGACGTTGTTGCGGCGTGAGCTGGGCGAGCACCTCGCGTGCCGCCATCGCTTCGCCCACGCGGTCGCCTTCATCCGTCTCGGGATCTGGAAGGTCGAAGCCATCAGGTACTGGTTCTGTGCGAACCATGCGCAGTTGCCGTCGGTGCCGGTCAATGAGGCGACGCCGAGCAATCATGGCGACGAAGCCGCGCTCGCTGGCTTTGGAGGGGTCGTAGCGCACGGCGTTGCGCCAGAGATCGAAGAAAATCTCCTGCACCGCATCCTCGGCGTCGGCAGGGTTCGGCGACCAACGACGCGCCAAGGCCAAGAGCATTGGCCCGAATGCGGCAACGCAGTCGCGGACCGCGCGCTCGTCACCCGCCGCAATACGGGCAAGCACCAGAGGCGCGTCATCAGGGGACGTTGCTAACGCAATCGGCATCTGAAACGGAAGGCGGAAGGCAGAAGGCACGGGAAGTCGAACGGGAAGGTGGGCTCGCGGGTTCGCGAAGCCGCTCCCCAATAGTTCGCCAGACGCGCGGATTTGGATGCAGTGCATCCAAACAGCACTCCGGAAGCGAACCAGTCCTCGACACCCAGCTGGTCACTTTCCCATGAGACAGGAGTCACACGTGTTCCGTTTGCGCCGCAGTCTTTTTGTTCCGGTAGCGCTGTTGGCCTTCGCCACCTCGCTCGTCACTTCGTCCGCCGCCGCCCAGCGCGGTGACATCCCCACGGTTGCACGCAGCGCCGGCCAGTTCGCCACGCTGGTCACGGCCCTCGACGCCGCAGGACTCACGGAGACCTTGCGTGGCAATGGACCGTTCACGGTATTCGCCCCCACCGACGAAGCCTTCCGCCGGCTACCCGCCGGTACGGTAGAGAATCTCCTCAAGCCTGAGAATCGCGCGCAACTTCGCGCCATCCTCCTGTACCATGTGGTACCGGGGCGGGTAAACGCCGCCGCCGCCCGCGAGCTCACATCCGCGAAGACCGTCGAGGGCCGCAACATCCGCATTCGTGCCCAGGGCAGTTCACTGATGATCAACAATGCCACCGTCGTGCGCGCGGACGTCGGAGCCACCAACGGCGTGATCCACGTGATTGACGAAGTGCTGCTGCCGCCCACTGACGGGATGCGTGACGGCGCCAGCGCCCAGCGGAACACCGAAGCACGCGAGCTCCTGACGCTGGCCGTCCGCCGCGGAGTGCCGTTCTTCAACGATGACGAGCCAGCAGCCACCGCCGCGATTTACGAAGTGGCGATTCGCGCCGTCTTGAATCTCGGCGATAACGTCTCGACTTCCACGCGGCGCGCCTTGGAGCGTGGTCTACGTGACGCCGACGCCGAACACGATACCACGGAGAAGGCGTGGATTCTGCGGCGCGCGATTGACGATGCCGACCGCGCGCTCGGAGGGCGCGCGCGTATGAGCGCGGACCGTCACTAGGCTTCTCAGACGCGGACGAGCGGGATGAATGACCTGTCTCGCTCGGACCGTGTCCGGTTGCAAACCTCATGGTTTGTGCATCCGAGGCTCCAGAACCGGACTTGGACACCTAGGTTCGCCCGTCTACCTTTCGCGTCCAGATGGCGAACGAACCCTCGGGCCAGCAGCGGCCCGACCTGATGGACCCCCGGACCCTCGCGGCGCTTGGACGCCTCGAGGTCATTTCGCGTTGGCTAGTGGACGGGGTCCTGGCAGGCCTCCACCGCTCGCCACGAAAGGGCTTTTCTGTGGAGTTCGCGGAGCATCGCCCGTATCAGCCCGGCGACGACCTGCGCTTCATGGATTGGAAGGTTGCCGCTCGCGCCGACAAGTGGCTCATCAAGCAGTACGAGGAGGAGACGAACCTTCGCTGCACCATTGTGCTCGATGTGTCGCGGTCCATGGATTGGGCGTCCTCCGATACCCTGCTCACCAAGCGCCGCTACGCGGAGCAGGTCACGGCCGCTTTGTCGCTGCTTCTGCTCCGACAGCGCGATGCGGTGGGACTCATTCGCTTCGATGACCAAGTGCGCTCCGCGATGAGCCCGGCCTCGCGTCAGGTGCAATTCTCGCGATTGGTCACGGCGCTCACAGAGGAAGGTGGCGGCCCGGGTTCGGATGCCGCCGGCGCACTCCGCCAAGCGGCGACGCTCGTGAAGCGCCGCGGCATGGTCATCTTGATCTCAGATCTGTTGCTCGAAGCCGTTGAAGTTGAGGACGCCGTGCGTGTGCTGCGCGCCCAAGGCCACGATGTAATCGTGCTGCATCTATTAGATCCCGCTGAGCGCAGCTTCGACCTGCCGAGCGGTGAAGCCTTGTTCGTGGACCCCGAGGGCGGCGAATCGCTGGCGGCCACGCCGAGCGAGGTGCGCGAGGCCTACATGGCGACGGTGAGCGAGGCCATGGACGAGTGGCGCGCGCGCTTCGCTTCCTCGGGCGCCATCTACGAAACGGTGCTCACCTCAGAGCCCTTCGGTGTTCCCTTGCGGAAGGCCTTCGCGCGCCGGCAGCGTCAGCCGTGAGTTTCCTCACGCCGTGGGCGCTGCTGCTCACCGCCCTCGCCGGCGTACCACTGCTGTTGCACCTGCTGCGTCGCCGCACGGGTGTGCGCGTGGACTTTCCAGCCGTGCGCTACCTGCTGCGCGCCGAGCGTGAGCACGCACGCGAAGTCAAGCTGCGCAACCTGCTCTTGATGTTGGTGCGCGTGGGCATCGTGCTGGCCGTGTCCTTTGCCGTGGCTCGCCCCATAGGGATTCTGCCAGGCTTTGGGCATCCGCCAACGGCGCTGGCTATCGTGATTGATAATTCGGCGTCGAGTGCCGCGGTGCGCGGAGATGGTCCGGCATTGCGCATACTCGTGGGAGCGGCGCGCAGTGCCATCAACGCGGCGTCCACTGGTGACGAACTGTTCCTCGTAACCATGGATGGCGATGTGCGGAGCGGCGAGCCAGCCGCCTTGCAGGCACTGCTCGATTCACTCACGCCCATAGATGGAGCGGGTGATGCCTCTGCCGCGCTGCGCCGCGCCGAGGCAGTTATTGCGGGGTCCGCGCTCCCAGAGCGCCGCACGCTGTTGCTCACCGATGGTCAGGCTTCGCAGTGGGCTGGGCTCGCGCCAGATTCGGCCACCGCGCCTCGCATCCTGTTTGCGCCGGGACTTGAGGCGCCGAGAAACAGAGGGATCACGACTCTCGAGGTGGAGCCTCCGTATTGGAGCCCCCGCGGCGGTGTGCGTGCAACGCTAATCGGTGACTCCGCGTCGTGGCGCCTCACACTCGACGGACGCACTGTCACCCGCGGTCGCGCGGAGCAGGGGGGCGTCATCGTGGCGCGCGCGCAATCCTCGACGCGCGGCTGGCAAGCTGGCGTGCTCGCGCTCGAGGGCGATGAGTATCGCGGCGATGACCAGCGCCACTTTGCGGTGCACGTCGGTGAAGCGCCAGCACTCTCCGCCGAGCCCGACAATGCTTTCCTCCGTGAAGCTGTGGCCTCACTCGTGCAATCGGGACGCGCAAGCCTCGGCAACGCGGTATTCATCGGCGGCGCCGAGCGCGCGCGACGTCCCGCGGTGCTCTTCGCGCCACGCGACCCGCTGCAAGTCGCTGATGCGAATCGCGCGCTGGCCCGCGCCGGAGTTCCGTGGCGCTTTGGTGCCCGTCGTAGCGGACCGGCGCCTTTGCGTGGCGCTGATCTTGAAGGGGCCACGGCGACCGTATGGTTCACACTTGAGCAAGCCGGCACCGGCACCGCGCGTATTGATACGCTCGCGCGAGTAGGCTCGGCACCCTGGGCCATTGCTGGTGAGGGCTATGTATTGGTCGCGTCCGCAGCCGATGCCGAAGCCACCAACCTGCTGCTCCGCGCCGAATTCGTGCCTTGGCTCGACCGACTCGTCAGCGAGCGGCTCACCTCCGCCGCTGGCGTGGCGCGCGATGCGGCGCCTGGCAGCACGGTGACCGTCCCTGCAGGCGTGAGCGAGCTCGAGATGCCCGACAGCACGCGTCGCATCGTGCGCGCCGGCGATCAGCTCGCGGCGCCAACCCGTGCCGGCGTCTACTTCTGGCGCCGCGCTAATCAACGTGCGGGCGCGATGGTGGTGAATCCGGAGTCGGCCGAGTCCGAACTCGCGGCGCTCAGTTCGGATTCACTGCAGACCATCATTGGCGCCGAGCGCGCCGAACCCACTCCCGAAACGCTCGCGCGCGCAGCCTTCGCGGCCGGTGGTCGTCGCGCGCTCGACACTCCCTTGCTTCTCCTGGCGTTGGCGTTGCTCGTCCTCGAGTCTTGGCTCGCACGACGCGGACGCAGTTCGTCAGCGGTGACCTGATGCCGCTTCCGCTTCTTATTGAACGACTCGCGGCCCTGCCCGCGTTCACGCGGCTGGCCAGCACTTTACCCAAGTCCAGCGGGCACCTCGCGGTCGGAGGACTCGCCGGCTCCGCCGACGCGGTGCTCGTCGCCGCGTTGTCCGAGCGCGAGCCCAATCGGCTCTTCGTGGTTATTGCCGATCAACTGCCCGACGCCGAACGCTGGCACGCGGATCTGCAATCGGTGCTGGGGGCGGATGGCGTCGCCCTGTATCCGCCTCGAGAAGGTTTCGGCGAAGTCGAACCTCACGCTGAAGTCGCGGGTGAACGCGTGGAGACGCTCGAGGCCTTGGCCAAGGGTGGCGTTCGGGTCTTGCTCACGACGGCTCGTGCCATGCAGGAGCGCACGCGGCTCCCTCGAGCGCTCGCCGACGCCCGCCTCGAACTCAAGAAGGGCGATTCGTGGCGCCTCGAAGAGCTGATGGCTCACTTAGAGAGTGTGGGTTTTGAGCGCGTGGCCCTCGTGGAAGACGTCGCGCAGTATTCGGTGCGCGGCGGCATCCTCGACGTGTACGGATTCGGCATGCGCGATCCCGTACGCTTGGAGTTCTGGGGTGACGAACTCGAGGAACTCCGCGCATTCGACGTCGCCACGCAACGCGCCACCGGGCCCGTAGATCGCGTCGTAATTCTTCCTATAGAAGTGCAGGGCGCAGACGCCGACGTAAAGTTCGCGCGTGCCTCGCTCGCGGAGTTGTTTCCTCCGGGCACCTTGATGGTGATGCCGCTGGGCGCGCAGACTCGCAATGAGTTTGAGCGCACCTGGAATGAGGCGCAGCATCATTTGGAGTTGGCGCGTCGCCGTGGTGAAGACGCAGCCTCGCGCGATGAACTGTTTCAGGCGCCGTCAAGCGCCGAAGGCTATCTACGCGGCTTCCCCCGCCTAGAAATCATGGCCACCAGCGAGGACGACCCGCGGGCCGTGGTCTTCCCGCTGCGCGCGCCTGAGCCGGTGGAACGCGACATGGCCAAGCTGGGCGCCATGGTGCGCGACGGCACGCCCACGCTCATTCTCTGCGACAACAGCGGCCAAGCCGAGCGACTCGAAGAGTTGCTCGAAGGCGCGCGCGGTGGCGGCGAGACCAGAGATCGGTTGACGCTGGCCATCGGCGTGCTCGCGGGAGGGTTTCTCTTGCCTCCGCGCGGCGCGCAGGGGCTTCGCGTCCTCACCGACCATGAGATTTTCCGTCGCGATCGCCGCATCCGTCGGGCACGCCGCTACAATAGCGGAGCCGCACTCGAGCACGTTACCGCGCTCAAGCATGGCGACTTCGTCGTGCATCTCGAACACGGGGTGGGCATCTACCGTGGCATGACTACGGTTTTCCACGGTGAGACCACCATCGAGGTCGCGGTCATCGAGTACGAAGGTGGCGATCGGCTGAACGTCCCGCTCTACCGCCTCGACCAAGTGGAGAAGTACCGCGCGGCCGGTGAGGAATCGGACGACACGCCCGCGCCGAAACTTCATAAACTCGGTGCTAAGCGTTGGGCGGCGCAGCGTGACAAGACGCGTTCGGCCTTGCGCGAGATGACGGCCGAGTTGCTGGACCTCTATGCGCGTCGCAAAGTGGCGAGCCGTCCGCCGCACAGTCCGGACGGGGCCTGGCAAAAGCAGCTCGAGAGCTCCTTCCTCTTTGAGGATACGCCCGACCAGCGAACGGCCACCGAACAGGTGAAGCTAGATATGGAGCAGGGCAGGCCCATGGATCGCGTGCTCGTCGGCGACGTGGGCTATGGCAAGACGGAGATCGCCGTGCGCGCGGCCTTCAAGGCGGTGCAGAGCGGCCGCCAAGTCGCGGTGCTCGTGCCCACCACCGTGCTCGCCGAGCAGCACGCGCGCACCTTTGGCGATCGCTTTGCGGATTTCCCGGTGCGCATCGCGGTGATGAGCCGCTTCCAAACGGCCAAGGAGCAAGGCGAGGCACTCAAGCTCCTCGCCGACGGCAAGGTGGATGTCGTTATCGGCACGCACCGCTTGCTCAGCCCCGACGTGACCTTTCATGCCCTCGGCCTCATCATCGTGGATGAAGAGCATCGCTTTGGCGTGAAGCACAAGGAGCGCCTCAAGCAGCTCCGCCTGGAAACGGATGTGCTCACGCTCACGGCGACGCCAATTCCGCGAACGCTACACCAGTCGCTCGCGGGATTGCGTGACCTCACCTTGATGCAGACGCCGCCGCGCGACCGCTCTCCGGTGCTGACCTTCATCGAACCGTGGGACGATGCCTTGATTGACGAAGGTATTTCCCGCGAGCTCGACCGCGGTGGACAGGTCTTCTTCGTGCACAATCGCATTGAGACCATTCTCGCCGTTGCCGATCACGTGAAGCGCATCGTGCCACGGGCACGGGTCGGCGTTGGCCACGGCCAAATGAAAGAACGCGAGCTCGAGGAAGTCATGCGCCAGTTCGTGGCGGGCGAGATTGACGTGCTGGTCTCCACCCTCATCGTGGAGAGCGGCATTGACGTGCCCAACGCTAATACGATGTTTCTCGATCGTGCTGACCGGCTGGGTCTCGCCCAGCTCTACCAACTGCGCGGTCGCGTGGGGCGCTCGCATCGCCGCGCCTACTGCTACTTGATGGTGCCAGACCGCATTGACGAGGACGCGGAGCGTCGCTTGCGAGTGCTCGAGCACCACACCGAGCTTGGTGCCGGGTATCGCGTGGCACTCAAGGACATGGAATTGCGCGGTGCCGGCAACCTGCTCGGCCCTGAGCAGTCGGGCTTCGTGCATGCGGTGGGTTTCGACCTCTACCTGCGCATGCTCGACGAAACCGTGGAGCGCATGAAGCGCGGCACGGATGCCCCCCCACCGCCCCCGGCCGATATCACGCTCGACCAGCCACACTACCTGCCGGACGAATTCATCGAGTCCGCCGCGGTGAAGTTGGACTTGTACCGCCGGCTCGGTGCGGCCAAGGTCGCCGCAGATGTTGACGCCCTGCGCTCTGAGATTCGCGACCGGTTTGGGCCCCTCCCGGCTCAGGCCGAAGCCTACCTCGTCGTGGCCAAGCTCAGGCTCCTCGGGGCTGGGCTGGGTGTGGAGGCTATGCTGGTGCGTGGCGATGAGGCCCGCATTAACTTCAGGGCTGACGCCGTTCCGCGTCTAAAGCCGCTCGCGGCCGCGTTCCGGGAGGTGCAGTTCCAGGTGGACGTGGCCCGGGTCCAACCGTTGTCGCTCAGGCTTACGCGACTCGGCGGCTCATCTCTTTTGGAAGGTATTGTCCGGGCGCTGAGGACCATCGAGCCCGATTTGCGGTAACAGTGTTCATCTCATTTTCCTCTTTTCGGCACCAATGACTCGCCTTCGCCTCTCCCTGCTCGCCGTTGTGCTCACGGCCGCCACTGCCTGCGGTGCCATTAAGGACGCCATGACTTCCCATGTGGACGTCGTCGCGCGCGCCGGAAGCCAGGAACTGACCGTCACGCAGCTGGCCGACATGATGGCCGCTGCACCACAGGTTCCCCTCCGAGCCGACGTTGTCCGCACCATCGCTCAAATGTGGGTGAACTACCAGCTCCTCGGCCTCGCCTCCTCGAAGGGTGACACGCTCGGCACCGTCGAGTTGGCCAACCAAGGCATGTGGTCCACCATCGAGCAGATGCGGCTCACGAAGCTCTACGAGGAGTACTCCCGCGCCGCCGCGACGCCCGATAGCGCCAAGTTCAAGGCGGCCTACGAGGCCGGTGAACTCCTCGGCGCCGCGCACATCTTGATCTCCAAGCAGCCCGAAGGGCTGGGCACGGCGGCAAATGATTCCCTACGTCGCGAGGCCGAAGGTATCGCTCGCACCGTTACCTCAGCGACCTTTGGCCGTGTGGCTCGCACCCGCTCCACCGATCCGGGCTCCAAGGACCGCGGCGGTGATTACGGTGTGTTCCCACCGGGCACCATGGTGCCGGAGTTCGAGAAGGGCATTCTCAGCGTCGCGCCAGGTGCCATCACGGGCGTGGTCGAGACCCAGTTCGGCTACCACATCATTCGCCGCAGCACTTGGGATGAAGTGAAGACCCAGTTTGGCGAGCAGTACGCGGCCCGTCTGACCCAGAAGGCGGAGAGCACCTTCTTCGCCAGCGCCGAAGTCGGCCAGAATGTGCAGGTGAAGTCCAACGCCGCGCGCTTGGTGAAGGCAATGGCTGAGGACATTGACGCCTACCGCGATGACCGCACGACCATCGCGACCTCGCGCAAAGTTGACCTCACCGCTGGCCGTATGGCGCAGTGGATGGCCGCCTTCCCGGCGCAGTCGCAGATTCGCCCGCAGTTGATGGAAGCGCCAGATTCGCTGATTCCGCAGTTTGTCATGAACATCATGCGCAACGAGTTGTTGTTGAAGCGTGCGGACTCGCTGGGCGTGGAGCCGGACTCGAACACGATGCGCGAAGCGCGCAACGCGTTTTGGGGTGCCGTTACGGGTTCGATGACGCAGCTCAACCTCTCGCCGACGCAGCTCGGCGACACCACGGACAACGAGTCGGCGCGTGAAGCGCTGGCCGCCAACCGTGCCAACGCCTACCTCCGCTCGCTGGTGAAGGGCGAGGCGGGCTTCATTGAAGTTCCCGAGCAGGTTGCGCTCGTGTTGCGCGATCGCTTTGAGTGGCGCGTGGTGCCGGCTGGCTTGGAGCGTGCGCTCGCAGAGGCCACGCGCCTGCGCGCGGTCGCTGATTCGACGGCGGGTAGCACCCAGCCGCCGTCTGCCGTGCCGATGCCAACACCCAACCCGTGATGAAGCGTTTTCTCCGCGCGCTCTCGGCCCTCGTCGGCCTCGGCCTCTGCGCCGCCCCCGTGGCGGCGCAGGAGTCGATGTCGGGCATGCGGATCATCCCCATTGATCGGGTGGTCGCGGTTGTGGCCAGCAAGCCCATTCTCTGGAGTGAGGTGCTGGAGCGCATCAACGCCGCGCGTGCCAACGGGATGCAGTTGCCTCCTGACTCGGCGGGGCAGTACGCCTTCGCGCGCCAGATGCTTGAGCAGCTCGTGGATGAGGAAGTGCTTGTCGCCGTTGCGACGGACTACAAGCTCGAGGTTCCCGAAACAGAAGTGTCGGCCAAGGTCGAGCAGCAGATGGATCAGATTCGTGGCCAGTTTGCCACGGAGGCGGAGTTCCGAGAGGCGTTGCGCCGTGAGGGATTTGGTACGCCTGAGGAGTATCGCAAGCGTACGATTGAACAGGCGCAGCGTGACGAGCGTCAGCGAAAGGCGCTCGATACCTTGCGTGCACTCGGCCGCTTGGCGCCGGTCAACGTTACGGAGCGCGATGTGGCGGAGGCCTTCGAGCGCTTGAAGGCGCGCTTGGGACCCCGCCCAGCGATGGTCGCGTTCCGACAGATTGTGATTTCTCCGCGGCCACGTGCTGAGAATATGGCCAAGGCACGGGCGCGCATTGACTCAATCCGTGCGCAACTCGAGGCCGGAGCGGACTTCGACTCTCTCGCGCGCGCTGTGTCGATGGATGGTTCGGCAACACAAGGCGGTGACCTCGGTTGGAATCGTCGCGGCGTCATGGTGCAGGCCTTCGACAACATGATGTTCGCCTTGCTGCCGGGTCGTATCAGTCCGGTGGTCGAGACTGAGTTCGGCTTCCACGTGATGCGTGTGGACCGTGTGCGCGCGGGTGAAGTGCGCGCGCGCCACATTCTGATTCGCCCCACCATGGACGAAGCGGACGCCACGGTTGCCAAGGCCCGCGCGGATTCGGCGCTCGCTTTGTGGAAGGCCGGCATGCCCTATGACACGGTCGTGGCCAAGTTCCACGATCGGTCTGAGGAACGCAGCATTCCCGATGGCGTGCCGATTGACTCGTTACCGCCCGAGTATCGTTTGGCGTTGCGCCAGCTTGGCGTCGGGGCCTTCTCGGAGGTCTTCCCAATCCCTGATCCGAGCACCAACCTGCGGAAATACATCTTCGCGCAGGTCACTACCGCCAAGGCGGCGGGCCAGTGGACCCTTGACGAATATCAGGAGCGCGTGCGCCAGCAACTGCGTGAGGAGCGCTCCACGCGCCGCACGTTAGATATTCTACGGCGCGAGTACTACGTCTCCTTGCGATTGTGACGCGTCCGACGCTCGCGGTCACTCTTGGCGACCCGCGCGGCATCGGCGCGGAGATTGTGCGCGCGGCGCTCGCGACCCCCGAGGTCGCGGACGCCGCGCACTGCATTGTGGTGGGTCCCACGGGCGCTGGCGTGGCGGTGGAGGAGTCTGTCGGCGAATGGCACGGCCGCCCTGGCAAGTCCACGCACGAGATTGCTGCGGTGGCGGGTGGACTCGCCGCGAAGGCCATTGAGCGGGCCGTGGAGCTAGCGCGGCAGGGAGCGGTGCAGGGTATCGTGACGGCGCCGATTGATAAGCTCGCACTCGCTGATGCCGGCTACAGCGATCCGGGCCACACAGAGATGCTCGAGCGGCTCACCGGCGCGCCCACTGCTATGATGCTCGCCTCGCCGAAGCTGCGCGTGGTGCTCGCGACTGCGCACATCGCGTTGCGGGACGTGCCGCAGCAGCTCACGCAGGCCGCTGTGGTACGTGCGGCGCGGATTACGCGGCAAGGCTTGCAAGAGTGGTTTGGCATTGCGGAGCCTCGATTGGCTCTCTGCGCTATGAATCCGCACGCCGGCGACGGTGGGCGTTTCGGTGATGAAGACGAGCGCATTCTCGCTCCGGCGGCGCGCGAATGTGGCGCGGCTGGGCCATTTCCTGCCGACACCGTGTTCGTGCGGGCCATGCGCGGCGAGTTCGACGCCGTCATCGCCCCCTACCACGATGTGGGAATGACGGCCATCAAGGTGGCCAGCTTCGGCGAGGGCGTGAACGTGACGCTGGGCCTTCCGTTTCCGCGCACCTCGCCTGATCACGGTACGGCCTTGGATATTGCGGGGCAGGGGAAGGCCGACCCCAATTCGATGATTCAGGCGATTTTGACTGCGGCCGCCATTGCCAAACGCCTGGGCCGTTCCGTCTAGCCCTGAGCGCGTCCGCGCGTGAGATTACCCCGTAGGTATGCCGACGTCCCGCGAGCCCAACACACCGTCGTTTGAGGACTGTCAGGCGCAGCGCCCAACGGGCGCCCGCGCCTCCGGCCCTCCGGACGCACACGTGCACGCACACGTGCACGCGCACGAACTTGAGCACGGCCACGATCACGCGGGACCTCATCATCACGGAGCGTCCACGAAGCGCCTCGCGATCGCGCTCGGTGTCACGTCGTTGCTACTCGTGGCCGAGGTCGTTGGGGGACTGCTCTCCAACTCGATGGCCCTGTTGGCGGACGCTGGGCACATGCTTACCGACGCCGGTGCCTTGGGCCTCTCCCTCTTCGTCGCGGGGTTCAGCCGCCGACCCGCGACGCCGCAGCGCACATACGGGCATTTGCGTTGGGAGATTCTCGCGGCCTTCTTGAATGGCGCGGCGCTCCTGCTGCTCTCGGCGTGGATTCTCGTGGAGTCCTTCGCCCGGCTGCGCGCCCCCGAGCCCGTGGGCGGTAGCGTGATGCTCGGCGTGGCCATCGCGGGGCTGATTGCAAATGGATTGAGTGCGTGGTTGCTGCACGCGCACCAAGATCAGTCGCTAAATCTTCGCGGTGCCTACCTGCACGTGGTGTCGGACCTCTTGGGTTCGGTGGCGGTCATCATTGCCGCCGTTGCAGTGCAAACCGTTGGCTGGACCCTCGCCGACCCCATCGCGTCAATCGCCGTTACCTTGCTCATCATGCGAGGCGCCTGGCGCCTCGTGAAGGACGCAGTGGACGTGCTGCTCGAGAACACCCCCGCGCACATTGACGCCGAATCGCTGCGCAGGGCGATGTCCGAGGTACGCGGCGTCGGGGCCGTGCACGACCTGCACGTGTGGACGCTTACCTCCGGCGTGGTGGCCATGAGCGCGCACGCCATTGCGCCGGCGGTCACGGAGCATCCGCGCGTGCTCGCGGACCTTCATGAAGCGGTCGCGCGCTTTGGTATTCATCACACTACGATTCAACTCGAAGGTGAACCGCTCGCGGCCTGCTGCGGCGAACTCACTTCGTCTTCCCTCACTCCGGCACTCCACTGATGGCTCAACTCGACAAGTTGCTCTCCGTGATGATCTCCAACCGCGCCGACGAACTGGTGCTCACGGAGGGGAATGCCGTCGTCCTGCTCTCGGAAGGGGCGGAAAAGCCCGTGACGAAGCCGCTGGCCGCCCCGCAGATTGTGGCGCTCCTCAAGGAGATTGCGCCCGCTCCGGCGCACGCGGCCCTCGACGCCAAGCAACCGACCAAATTCCAGTACTCGAGCGAAGATTCGGTCTTTGCCGTTCGGGCCATGGTGCTGGGCGATGGAAAACTGTCTGTTCGCATCCAGGTGGACGCCGACGGCGAGTTCAAGCGCGCCACCGGCATGTTCACTCGGGTTGTCGTGCCAGCGGATGCGGAAGCGCCGAGCGCTTCCGCCGCGATGCCCAATGTGAAGGAGGCCGCTGCTGACCCTGAGCAGGCACGGGCAGCCATGGAGCAGCTCCTTCGGATGCTGGTTGACCAAGGTGCGTCTGACCTGCATATGCGCGTCGGTGAGCCGCCGATCCTTCGCAAGAGCGGCGAAATGCACCGCGTCGAGGGGCAGCCCAAGATTGACCCCGCCACGATGGAGTCCTTACTGCGTTCCATCATGCCGGACCGCAACAAGGAAGAGTTCGACAAGACCAACGACTCCGACTTTGCGTACGAGATCACCGGTGTGGCACGCTTCCGGGCTAACGTGCTACGCGATCGCAAGGGTGTGGCCGCGGTCTTCCGCGTCATTCCCAACACCATTATTACGGCCGATCAACTGGGCCTCTCCCAAGAGGTGCAGAACCTCTGCTATCTCACCAAGGGCCTCGTGTTGGTCACCGGCCCCACGGGCTCGGGTAAGTCCACCACGCTCTCGGGCCTCGTAGACCTCGTGAACCGTTCACGTTCCGACCACGTGATCACGATTGAAGACCCCATTGAATTCGTGCATGAGAACAAGAACTGCATCATGACGCAGCGTCAGGTGGGCGTGCACACGGGCAGCTTCAAGTCTGCCCTGCGCGCGGCCCTTCGCGAGGACCCCGACATCATCCTCGTGGGCGAACTCCGCGACCTCGAGACGGTGGCCATCGCCATTGAGACGGCCGAAACGGGCCACTTGGTGTTCGGCACCCTGCATACCACCACGGCGGCCAGCACCATTGACCGACTGATTGACCAGTTTCCGGCCGACCGTCAAGAGCAGGTGCGCACCATGCTCTCCGAGTCGCTCAAGGGCGTGGTCTCACAGGTGCTCTGCAAGAAGATTGGCGGCGGCCGCGTGGCGGCCCGCGAAATCCTGCTGGTGACCTCGGCGGTGTCCAACCTCATTCGTGAGGGCAAGACCTTCCAGATCCCCTCCATCATGCAGACCTCCAAGCGGCTCGGCATGATTACCATGAACGACACCCTCTTGGACCTCGTGGAGAAGAAGCTGGTGGAGCCGAAGGAGGCCTATATGAAGTCGGTGGACAAGACGTCCTTCGTGAACCAGCTCAAGGCCAAAAACATCGATACCAGCTTTATGGACGGTGACGAGGCGGCCTCGGTCAAGCCCGGGGCGGCTCCGCCCAAGATGGGCGGGAAGAAATAGCGAGGAGCGAAGAGCGACAGCGGAACATCGAAGTCGCTGAAGAGCGAACTAGGGAGGGTCCAAGGCAGGAAGGGGAAGGCCTTCCCCCTCCCGCCTTGTAACCTTTCCGCCTCCGGCCTCGATTTTCGCTTTTCTCTTTCGCTCTTCGCTCCTCGTTCCTGTTATCTTTCCGTGCTATGGAAATCCGTAACATTGCAATCATCGCGCACGTGGACCACGGGAAGACGACCCTCGTGGACCAGATGCTCCGCCAAGCCGGAGCTTTTCGCGCCAATCAGGTCGTCTCCGAACGCGTGATGGATTCGAACCCGCTCGAAAAAGAGCGCGGCATCACCATTCTCGCCAAGAACACCTCCGTACACTGGGGTGATACCAAGCTCAACATCGTAGACACGCCTGGGCACGCCGACTTCGGTGGTGAAGTCGAGCGCATCCTGCGCATGGTGGACGGTGTGTTGCTCGTCGTGGACGCCTTTGACGGACCGATGCCGCAGACGCGCTTCGTGCTGCGCAAGGCGCTCGCTTTGGGCCGCACCGTCATCATCTGCATCAACAAGATCGACCGCCCCGGCGCCGATCCGATGCGCGTGCACGAAGAAGTGCTCGATCTCTTGATCGAGCTCGAGGCCAACGAAGATCAGCTCGACGCGCCGGTGGTCTATGCCTCTGGCCGCGAAGGCACGTCCACGATGTCCATGGATGACCCCGCCGTGAATTTGACGCCGCTCTTTGAGTGCATCGTCAGGCACGTGCCGCCGCCGCCGGCGCTCGTCGACGCGCCCTTTCAGATGCTCGTCTCGACCATCGACTATTCCAACTACCTCGGCCGCCTCGCGATTGGGCGCATTGACCGTGGCACGGTGAAGGTGGGCGACTCGGTTGCGCTGCTACCGGTGGATCACGCGGCGAAGGGCGCAATCGGCCGTGTCACCAAGTTGTTTGGATTCGAAGGTCTCGAGCGCATCGAAATCCAAGAAGCGCGGGCTGGCGAAATCGTATCGCTCGCCGGCTTTGAGCACGTCGAAATCGGCCTGACGCTCACCGACCCCGAGCATCAGGAGCGCTTGGAAGGCATCGCCGTAGAAGAGCCGACAATATCCGTGGACTTCCTCGTCAACAACTCTCCGTTTGCAGGCCAGGACGGCAAGTTCGTGACCTCGCGCCAGATTAAGGAGCGCTTGGAGAAGGAACTTGAGCGCAATGTGGCGCTGCGCGTGGAAGAGACGGACTCCACGGACACGTGGACCGTGTCGGGCCGCGGCGAACTGCATCTCTCCATTCTGATGGAGACGATGCGTCGCGAGGGTTTCGAGTTCCAAGTGTCTCGTCCGCGCGTGATCACGCACTTCGGTGACAACGGCGAGCGTCTTGAACCCTATGAGGAGCTTGCGATTGACGTACCCGAGGAGCACATGGGTATTGTCATCGAGAAGCTTGGACCGCGTAAGGCGTCCATGATTGAGATGAGGAATCCGGGTCAGGGCCTCGTGCGCCTTGTGTATCGCATCCCGGCCCGTGGGCTATTTGGTTATCGCTCGGAGTTCCTCACCGACACCCGCGGCACCGGTTTGATGCATCACCGCTTCCTCGAGTACGGGGCGTGGTCGGGCCATCTCCAGGGCCGCTTGCGCGGCGTGCTGGTTTCGATGGAACAGGGTACCATCATCGCCTTTGCGCTCGGGAACTTGCAGGAGCGGTCGACACTTTTTGTGAAGCCCGGCGATGAGGTGTATGAGGGCATGGTGATTGGTGAGAACGCGCGGCCGGGTGACATGGACGTCAATCCGACCAAGGAAAAGAAGCTCTCCAACATGCGCTCCAAGGGTACGGATGATGCGATCAACCTCGAGCCGCCGCGGCAGTTGACGCTGGAAACCGCACTCGAGTATATCGAAGACGATGAGCTGATTGAGGTCACGCCGCACAACATCCGGCTGCGCAAGCGTCTGCTTAAGGAAAGCGACCGCAAGCGCATCAATCGCAATGCCAAGCGTGAACGGGAGGCCGAGTCGTAATGTTTGCAGGATCACTTTCAGGGAGAACGCGGACGATGGTTGGTAGCGTGGCGGCGCCGTGGCGGTTGGCGACCGAAGACGAAGAGAACATGGATGGATTCGACGCTGACCTCGACGAGGACGGCGAATTCGACGATGAAGATGATCTCGACGAGGATGAGGACGACCTCGACGATGACGATGATGACGACGACGATGATGATGATCTCGACGACGACCTGATTGATCTCGACGACGAGTTTGATGCGGACGACGAGGAGAAGCCCCATCCTGGGCGCTTCGACGAGTGAGTTGGGCCGCTGAAGGCAGTGATGCGATGCGGGGGGCGCCAATTGGCGCCCCCCGCTTTCATGTCAGTTGACGCGCGAGCGCGAGCGATCTAACTCGCCGCGTCCACGACCGCGCTGAGGCGCTGCACGATGGTTCGGAGAATCTGCACCCGGGCGAATCGCTTGTCGTTGCCCGCCACCACCGTGAACGGCGCTTCAGGCGGACTGCAACGCGTGAGCATCTCTTCCACCGCTTCCCGATACGCCGGCATCTTCTTTCGGTTGCGCCAGTCTTCGTCGGTGATCTTGTGTCGCTTCCACGCCACCCGCTCGCGCTCCTTGAAGCGCTTGAGCTGTTCGTCCGGACTGATGTGAATCCAGAACTTCGCCAGCGCAGTGCCGTGTTCGGTTAACTGGCGCTCGAAGGCGTTGATCTCGAAGAACGCCCGGTCCCAATCCGCCACTGGGGCAAATCCCTCGACGCGCTCCACGAGCACCCGGCCATACCAGGTGCGGTCGAAAATCGTGATGCGGCCATCACGCGGAAGCTGACGCCAGAAACGCCAGAGGTAGTGTTGGGCCCGTTCCTCGTCGGATGGGGCAGCCACGCCCACCACCCGGTAGAGGCGGGGGTCCATGGCCTGCGTGACGCGGCGAATCGCCGAGCCCTTGCCGGCGGCGTCCCAGCCCTCAAACGCGAGCACGGCAGGCACGTGAGCCGCGCGCGCGCGCCATACCAACCGCGCCAACTGGCCCTGGAGCTCCCGCAGCTGCTCTTCGTATGCCGAAACCGTCAGGCGCTGCGCGAGGTCCGTTTGGTCGAGCACAGATGGACCCGCCACATAGGCGCGCGATACCGCGGGATTGGTCGCGGTATTGGTCGCGGTATTGGTCGCGGGATTGGTCGCGGTATTGGTCGCGGTATTGGTCGCGGTATTTCTCGCTGCCGGCGCTGCCGCTCGCTGCTCCTCGCACTCGGCTACCGCGGCTTCAAGTGAACTGAGCAGGAGCCGCCCCGCGGCAACTTCCCGATGTCGGCGATCACCGGCATCAATGACGTTCCACGGGGCATTCGGCTGATGGGTGTGTTCAATCGCATGTTCCGACACGCGTCGAAACCGATTGTACTGCTCGAAGTGCTCCCAATCGGTGGGAGCGAGTCGCCCCTCCTTCTCCAACCCTTTGAGGCGCGCGTGCTGGCTCGATTTGGGAAGGTGAAGCCAGAGCTTCACAAGATGGATGCCGGCATCGGTGAGCATGCGCTCCATCCTGACGATGCGGTCGAGCTCAGGCAAGAACTCGCGCTTCCGCCGCGTCTTCGTGACCCGCTCGATGATGGGGCGCGTGTACCAAGACCCAAAGAACACACCGATCTTGCCGGCCCCTGGCATCGCGCGCCAGAATCGCCACATGTGCGGTCGTTCCTCCTCCTCGCTGGACGGGTCCCAAAATGCCGTGGTGGTGACGCCGCGTGGGTCCAGCCATTCGTTCAGGCGATGCACCAGTTCGCCTTTACCACTGGCATTGCCGCCCGAGACGATGACAATCACTTGTCGATTGGTACGCTCCAGCGCAAAGTGCGCCTTGAGTAGGGCAGGGCGTAGGCTACGAAGGCGGCGCTCGTAGGCGGAGTCGGAGAGCGTGAGGCCTTGTTCGGCGGATTCGAACATCGCGGTAGGGAGGCTAGAGAGTACTGCGAGTGTGGCTCTGGGATGGGGCTGGGCGCAAGTCGGGAGGGTCCCGCGTTGGTGGGACCTCTCGCCCAGCTCACGAGAGAGGAATCGGTTGGCCTGCGGTTGACCCTAGACTCATAATCCGCTTTATTTCGAGGCTCGCCGGGCCTGTAGCTCAGGTGGTTAGAGCGCACGCCTGATAAGCGTGAGGTCGAAGGTTCAACTCCTTCCAGGCCCACTCCGGCAACTGACGCCCCTTCGCCATTTCTGGCGGAGGGGCGTTGTCGTGTCCGGTAGCTACCCGCAATGCCGTGATGCCGAGTCGAGAGCGCCTCCTCGGCAGCTTCGCGAATGCACTATTGCACAAACCGCCGAGCCGAGCGTAGCTATGGGTATGGCCGCCTTACTCGAATCCGAATGGACCGCTGAGCGCTGGCGCGCGCTCCCGGACGATGGCAAGCGCTACGAAGTGCTCGACGGCGAGCTCTACGTGAGCCCCGCGCCAACCCCGCCGCACAACGCGGTGCTGGAAGAGCTGCATCTCCTGATGAGTCCGTGGGCAAAGTCCACGCGAACGGCTCGCGTGCGCCTCTCGCCCGCGGACATCGAGTTCTCCAGCAAGCGCGTGCTGCAGCCGGACCTCTTCGCTATCCCTTGGCGCAGCCGCCCTCCGCGCATCTGGAGCGAAAGCCGCGACCTCATCCTCGCGGTTGAGGTGCTCTCGCCCGGCAGCGCCCGTGCCGACCGGCACAAGAAGCGGCTCATCTATCAGTCCCAAGCGGTGGCGGAGTACTGGATTGTAGATCCGGACGCGCGCCTCGTGGAACGCTGGCGTCCCAGCGATGAACGGGCCGAGCTGATTTCTGGGTCACTCGCTTGGACTCCCGTATTCGGTGGCCCCGCGCTCAGTATCGATTTGCCGGCCATTTTTCGCGAGGCGCTCGACGAAGCGCTCTAGCAGGGAATTGACATATCAAGTAAATCTGATATAATCCCCGTATGACCGTCGCAGCCCGCCCCGCCAACGCCGCACGGACCGCGCAGCTCTTCCACGCGCTGTCCGACGAGGCTCGGTTGCAAATCATCCAGATCCTGCTCGACGGCGAGCACTGCGTGTGCGACCTGATGGAGCACCTCGACATCGCGCAGTCGAGGCTCTCGTATCACCTGAAAGTGTTGAAGGATGCTGGCCTCGTCTCCGATCGTCGCGAGGGCCGCTGGTCGCACTACGCGCTCGAGCGTGAACCATTTCAGGAGGCGGAACGCCTCCTCATTGCGCTCCGCCCTTCGGGGCGCCGCATCGCCTCGTCCTGCTGCTGATCCTTTTTTTATTCTGACGTATCAAATTTTATTGGTGAGGTAGTTCCGATGGAACAGCTCAAGCGCCGCCCCGCCGCTGCAGAACCCGTCAACACCCTCCGCGACGCCGTGCGTGATCGCTACGGCGATGCGGCACGCCGCGTCATCGAGGGCGAGACCGCAGCGACTTGCGGGTCTCCCGCTGAGGGCTCCAGCGGCTGCTGCGGGAGCTCCACGGCATCTTGGGATCCCATCACCTCGGACCTCTACGACGAAGGCCAGGCCGCGGGCATTCCCGCCAACGCACTGCTTGCATCACTCGGCTGTGGGAATCCCACGGCGCTCGCCGACCTCCGCGCAGGCGAGACCGTACTCGACCTTGGCTCGGGCGGTGGCATTGACGTGCTGCTCTCGGCCAAGCGCGTCGGACCGACGGGCAAGGCTTACGGGCTCGATATGACGGATGAGATGCTCGCCATCGCGAACGCCAACAAGGTGGCGGCGGGCGCGACGAACGTGGAGTTCCTCAAAGGCCACATCGAAGAGATTCCGCTGCCCAGTGCCACCGTAGATGTCATCATCTCCAACTGCGTGATCAACCTTTCCGGCGACAAGCGCAAGACGCTTTCGGAGGCCTTTCGCGTCCTCAAGCCGGGCGGCCGCTTTGCGGTCAGTGATGTGATGGTGCGGGGCGAGGTGCATGCGGACTTGCGTCGTAACGCGGAGTTGTGGATGGGCTGCATCGCTGGTGCACTCGAGGAGCAGGAGTTTCTGAGCCTGCTACGCGAGGTGGGCTTCGAGAATCCGAGCATCGAGCCGACGCGCATCTATACGGCCGAGGACGCCGCCACGCTGTTGGAGAACACGGGCCTCGATTCAGTTGCGTTTGCCGCCCAGATGGAGGGTAAGTTCTTGAGTGGATTCGTACGGGCCACGAAGCCGGAGGCACAATGAGCATTAGGGTTGATCACATACCGCAGGCCACCTCGCTCTCCCCGTCTGCAGAGCTGAGCGCGCCGGTAATTCTGCGCGGCGCGCAACGCTCGGATCTTGCCGCAGTCGAGGCCTTGCTCACGGAGAGCAAGCTTCCACTTGATGGCGTGGCGCAGGCGCTGGACTCCTTTGTGGTGGCAGAGCAGGGAGGCAGGCTCGTGGGTGTGGCAGGTATTGAGCATTGCGGTGCGGACGAGCACGCACTGCTGCGCTCGGTCGCCGTGGCCGAGTCGTGGAAGGGCAAGGGACTGGGTCGTGCGCTCGTCACACGCGTCATCCGCGATGCCGAGTCGCGCGGGGCCCACGCCCTGTATTTGCTGACGACGACGGCGGAGCACTACTTCCCGTCTTTTGGCTTCAAGCCCATCGCGCGTGATGCGGTGCCTGCGGAGATCAAGGCGAACGTCGAGTTCACCTCTGCTTGCCCCGCGAGCGCAGTCGTAATGGTGCGCGAGCGCGTGACCTGACTGACCGTTGCGCTGGCTCAGCCCAGCGCAACGTCCAGAATCATCATGATGATGAAGCCGCCGATGAAGCCAAGCGTGGCGATGTCGGTGTTGTCGGCTTGCTGGGTCTCAGGAATCACTTCCTCCACGACCACGTAAATCATGGCGCCAGCGGCGAAGGCCAAGGCATAGGGCAGGATGGGCTGCATAAAGAGTACCGCGGCAGCACCTACCACTCCGGCCACTGGCTCGACCATCGCCGAGGCCTGACCGAAGCCAAAGCTCTTCCACTTGCCCAAGCCGGCCCGGCGCAGCGGCATGGACACGGCGATGCCCTCGGGAAAGTTCTGCAAGCCAATGCCAATCGCGAGTGCCACCGCACCGCCAATCGTGGCCTCCGGCATGCCGGCCGCCACACCGCCAAACAGCACGCCGACGGCGAGACCTTCAGGGATGTTGTGTAGCGTGATGGCTAGCACGAGTAGCGTGGTGCGATGCCAGGGTGTCTGCACGCCCTCGGTTTTGGACGTATCGAAGTTGAGGTGCAGATGCGGCAGGATTTTATCGAGCGCATAGATGAACATTGCGCCGGCCCCGAATCCCACGGCCGCGGGCAGCCAACCGGGCACGCCCATGCGTTCGCTCATCTCGATGGCCGGGGCGAGCAGGGACCAAAAGCTCGCCGCCACCATAACTCCGCCCGTGAAGCCGAGCATGGCATCGAGCCACTGCCGACTCATGTTGGGCACGAAGAGCACCACCGACGCGCCCGCTGCCGTCACCAGCCAAGTGAACGTCGTCGCAATCAGCGCGCCGATCACGGGATCGGTGCGGCCAAAGAACTCGAGAATTCCAGTCATGCTGTCAATTTAGGATGTCCTAACTTATTGTCAAGTTCAGATGCTGCCCGGTCCTGCGGTCCGTGCATCCGGCGACCTAGATTGCTCTCCTTATGAATGCCATCGCAGACTATTTCGCGACCATCCCCTCGTCGCACCGCGCATTGATCCTCGCCGGCGGCATCGCCAGCTTCTGGATTTGGGAATCCGCGTTGCCGCTCTTCCGCTTTCAGTACCGGAAGTGGCCGCACGCCTTGGTGAACTTCTTCTTCACCGCCACGACCATCGTCGTCAATTTCGCGTTGGCATTCCTGCTCCTACGCGCGTCGGAATGGGCCATCGCGCGAGAGTTCGGCCTGCTTTTCCTGTTGCCGGCCATGCCACTGTTGGTCTCTACGCTCGTTGCCTTGCTGGTGCTTGATCTCATTTCCGCCTGGCTCGCGCACTGGGTCTCGCATCACACGCCGCCGCTGTGGAAGCTGCATCTCGTGCATCACAGCGATACGCACGTAGACACCACGACGGCCAATCGTCATCACCCGGGTGAAAGCGTGGTGCGTTTCGCCTTCACGGCGCTCGCCGTGGTCATCGTGGGTGCGCCGCTGTGGATGGTCTTCCTCTATCAGGCGATGAGCGTGGTGCTCAGCCAGTTCAACCACGCCAATATCACGATTCCTGCCGCGCTCGATCGCGCACTCAGTTGGGTCATCGTCTCGCCGAACATGCACAAGGTGCATCACCACTTTGTGCTGCCACACACCGATTCCAACTACGGCAACATCTTCTCAATCTGGGACCGGATGTTCGGCACCTTCCGCACGATTGATCGGGCGCAACTCGTATACGGCATTGATACGCACATGGACCCGAAGGAGCACAGCAGCATCGCGGCTTTGCTCACGATGCCGTTCCGCCCAAAGCCGCAGCCCACGCGTCCTCCCGCAGCGTCTCACGTACCGACGCAGTCGTGACGCTTCGCGCGCCGCACCCGCTCGTCTTGCTGCTGGGGGGCGTGGCTTTTGCGGCCCTGTTGACCTGGTGGCTGCCGGCTGGCTCGTACGAGCGGCGGATTGATGCCGTCACGGGAGCCGCCGTCGTAGTGCCAGGCACCTACGCCACGGTCACATCCGCGCCGGTTGGCATCTTCGACGCCCTGGTGGCCGTGCCACGGGGCTTCGCGAACGGCGCCGAGGTGATCTTCACCATCTTCGCGGCCGGGGCGGCCTTTACGTTGCTCGATGCCACCGGCGCTCTGGCTCGGCTCCTCGGCGCACTGATCGGACGCACGCGGCGGCCTCGAGTGCTCGTGGTGGTGCTGGGCCTCATCTTCGCGAGCTTGGGCGCGGCCGAGCAGATGCATGAAGAGTTCATCGCGTTGATTCCCGTGCTAGTGGTGCTCTCACGAGGGCTCGGCTTTGGTGCCATCACGGCGCTCGCAATGAGCATGGGCTCCGCGATGGTGGGCGCAGCGTTCGGGCCAACGAATCCCTTCGGCACCGGTGCGGCACTCAAGGCCGCCGAGCTGACGCCGCTCTCTGCGGCACCGCTGCGCATCACGGTATTGCTGGTCGCGCTGGCCGTATGGCTGACCTACACGCTCTCGCTAGCCAAGAAGGACGACGCGCTGGCGGACGTGGCCGCGCCAGCGCTGGAGCCGCCGACCTGGCGCGACGGCCTCTCGCTTGTGGCACTGGTGATTCCCATCATCTGCTATGCTATCGGCGTGCTGCGCTGGGGCTGGGGCATCAATGAGCTCTCGGCCCTATTCATCGTGGGCGCGTTCGTCGTGGGCGCCTTGCAACGGCTCAGCCTCGCCGAGACGGCCGTTGGGTTCATCAAGGGCATGGAAGGCATGGTGGGCGCCGCAGTGCTTATTGGCGTCGCGCGCGGCATCAGCTTGGTGCTCACGGATGGAAAGGTGATTGACACCATCATTGCGGGCATCGTGCTCCCACTGCAGGCCGTGCCTGGAGAGGCGGCGGCCATTCTGATGATCCCCGCGCACGCGCTCATTCACATCGGCGTGCCCTCCACCAGCGGCCAAGCGATTTTGACCATGCCCATCATGGCACCACTGGCTGATCTTCTGGGATTCACGCGCGATGCGGCGGTATTGGCATTTTCCGCCGGTGGCGTGTTCACGGATGCGGTGAATCCTACAAACGGCGCGCTCTTCGCTATGCTGTTGAATGCCAAAGTCTCGTACGGCCGTTGGCTCAAGTTCGCGATACCGGGCATGCTGCTAGTGTGGGCAGTGGCCGCGGTTGGCATTCTCGTGCTCGGTTAATTGGCCGAGCCGTGGCGATGACGCTGAGCCCCTTCTAGGTTTTTGAGATATGTCGATTCCCGGTAACAAGCCCAGCGTCAGCTCGTCCAGCGCGTCAGCAGTGGGCACTATGCCCGCCGAACAACCCGTCGCATTCAGTGAACCGGAGACGGACGTCACGCTGTGGGCCATCGTCTTCGCTGGCGGCATCGGCTCTCGCTTTTGGCCGCTGTCTACGCCAGCGCGTCCCAAGCCGCTGCTCGCGCTGGTGTCCGAGCAGACACTGATTGAGGAAACGGTGGGACGCCTGCAGCCGGCCATTCCGCCCGAGCGCGTCTTGATTCTCACGAGTCGCGACATCGCGCCGGCCATTCGTTCGGTGACGAAGGACGTTCCTGATGAGAATGTGCTTGTGGAGCCGCACCCGTTGGGCACGGCGGCCGCGCTGGCTTGGGGGGCGCAGGAGTTGTCGCGTCGAGCGGGCCCCTCGGCTATGTGCGTTGCCATTCACGCCGATCTCGCCGTGGATTTTGCTCAGGAGTTTCGTCAGACGCTGCGTCGCGCTGGCGCGTACGCGGCCCGCGAGGGCGCGCTGGTGTCCATTGGCATTCAGCCGTCGCGCCCCGAAACGGGTTTTGGCTATGTGATGCCAGGCCCTGCACTCGACCTCGATACTCCGCTCGCGCGGGGCGGGGTGGCCACGACGCTTGCCTACACGGAGAAGCCGAGCGAGCACGAGGCGGAGCGGCTCATCAAGTCCGGCGCGCGTTGGCACTCGGGAATCCTCGTGGGTGCCGCTGAGACCATCCTCAGCGAGTTACGTGCCCACACGCCCGAAGTCAGCGGCGGACTCGATTCACTGCAACACGGGAACCTTCCCTCCTTCGTCGGCATGGTGCGTGCTACGTCGTTGGAGCGTGGACTTCTCGAGCGCACTCAGCGCCTGCTCGTCATTCAAGGCGAGTTTGGCTGGGACGACGTCGGTACCTGGGCCTCGCTGCGCCGGGCGCGGGATCTGGACGACGACGGCAACGGAGCCGTGGGCAACGTCCACTTTGTCGAGGCCGATTGCAACGTGGTCCACGCCGAGCGTGGGACCGTCGTTGTGTATGGCGTGTCGCGAATGCTCGTCGTCACACTTGATGGACTAACCTTCGTCACTTCGCTGGACCGCGCAACCGACTTGCGGCCGTTGCTCGACGCCCTCCCAGGTTCGATGCGCATCAATCCCACCGGTTCCCAGTAGATGAAAAAGAGCACGATCATCACGATTATTATCGCGGTCGGCTTCGCCGGCCTGTTGCTGTATTCCACGCTGAGTGCGCAGCAGGTGGAGTGCGATGCCTGCGTGACCTTCAACGGCAAGACGAACTGCGCGAGCGCGTCAGGCGTGGATGAGGCCGAGGCCTTGAAGACGGCGGTCAACACGGCGTGCGGAACAATCTCTGCCGGCATGGCGGAAAGCATTCAGTGCGCTGGCCGCCCGCCGGAGCGGCCTAGGTGTCGGACTCGCTAGGCGTAGGCTTCTCCGTCGCCATCCAATAAAACAGACGTGCGGCAAACAGGCTGGATGTGAAGACCAACATCCAGCCAAGGAGTCGGGCGAGGCGGGCGAGCGTTTGATCGTGCTTGAGAAGACCCGCGTGACTCAGCAGATATTGCCAGTCGTGCTCGCCGCCATCTGGCGAGAAGCTCACGAGGTCCAGCTCTAGCGCACGCGCATCGGCTACGTACCACGAAAGATCACCGAGGCTGGACGCGAGAAAGAGACCGCAGACTGCTGCGCCGAACCAGTCGCGCGAGCGGAGTACTACGGCCGCGGCGCCGATGGGGATAAGCAATTGCATCAGGGAACCGCCTGCGATGCCCATCCACTCGCCGAAGAATGCGAAGAACAGGTGGCCGAACTCGTGGGCGCCAAACGTGATGCCGCCAAAGAGGCTGGGGCCCGCCTCGCGTAGGGGTTTGGTGGCCTGCCAGAGCAGCAGCACGAACAGCGGCGCGCGCCATTGCCAGCTCCGACCGGCCGACCACTCTCTGGGCGAGATGCGCATAGTCGAGAATCTACGCGCGGAACGGTGGCGCGGGAGTTGGGGTTTGCATAAGGTAAGAACATCACAATGCGCCGATTCCCCGCTCCCGGCGCGGGTCTTGTGCCCGCGAAGTGGCTCTTTGGGCTGACGCTGCTCGCGTCGCTCTTGGGGTGCGAGTCGGCCATCGCGCCAGGTGATGTGCGGCGTGTTGCCATTGTGCTCTATTCCGACACCCTGCGCCCAGGTGTGTTGCTTCAAGCTCTGGCCGTCGTGGTCAATGGCGCGGGCGAAGTCGTCGATGATCCATCTGCTGGGCCCGTGAAATGGAAGTCGCTCACGCCGACAAAGCTTTCTGTGGATGCCGCAGGTGGACTCCTCGCGCTTGCCCCTGGCGTGGGCGTCGTGCGTGCCTCAGTGGGGCGCGTCGTCGCTGAGCGCGAGTTGCAGTTGGTGAATCCACCGGCTGTGACGCTCGTGCCAAGTACGGACTCAGTCTCCTTGATTCTGCCGGGCTCAACTGCACAGCTCTCGGCAACGCCGTTTGACGCATCCGGTCAGGAAATCATCGGCGCGCCACTCGTGTGGACCAGTGACGCGCCGCGCATCGCGTCCGTCAACGCACTCGGAGTTGTGACTCCAGTGGCGGTGGGGCGAGCCGTTATTCGCGTGTTTGCAGATGGCGCGTCGCGCGATGTCATCGTGCGCGTGGCGCCGGCTCCGAGCGCCACAGCGCCCATGATTGCGTCTATTTCGCCCGCGCTGATTGGTCCGGGTACAACATTCACCATCCGCGGTTCGCAATTGCAGCCCACGGGGACCGGGACCTCGGTATACGTCGACGGTCGGCCGGCGCAGCTACTCACGGTGAACGATTCGCTCATCACGGCGCGGCTCAATACGACTACGCTCCCCTGCCTCCCCACCGCAACCGTCGCGGTACAGGTCACCGCACTCGGTGGCGTTGCGGCGATTAGCGCGGGGCTCGAACTCGCACCGCAACGCGCTCCCGCCGTCGGTGAGGCGCTTGTACTCACGGGCGCTGGCGATCTGCGTTGCCTCGAGCTTCCCGGCGAAGGCGAGTACCTGGTATCCATCCTGAACACGGCGCGTGCGCTGGGCGCAGGGTCGCTGAACCTCAGCTTCGAGGCGAGAGCTGGGATTGCCACACCGCTGAGCATTCAAGCGGTAGCGTCTTCCGCTACGCCGAGAGTCAGCGACGCGCACCTCGCAATTATGGAGGCCTCGCGCAAAGCCCTCGCTGAGCGCATTTCAGCGTCGGTGATGTCGGAACTCCAAGTCGCTCCCATCGGAGAGCTCACCGCGGTGCGCGTCCCGAATCTCGACGCAGCCAACATCTGCACCACGTACCGCAGCATTCAAGCGCGCACCGTATACGCCGGAAGCCGTGTGTACATCGTGGAGGATACCGCCACACGCCTCGGCTCCACACCGTTGCTCGCGGGGCAGATGGACGTCGCCATCCAACGCCTTGGCGCAGAGATAGACAACCTCGTCTGGCCCATCATTACGCGCTTCGGCGATCCCTTGGTGATGGACGGCAGGCTCGATGGAAACAACCGCATCGTCATCGCGCTGACGCCGGAACTGAACGCGATGCGCGGCGGAGCGGTGTTTGGCGCCGTCGTAACCTGTGATTTCTTTGCCCGCTCACAGTTTGCCGCTAGCAACTTCGGGGAGATGCTCTACCTGCAGGTCCCAACACTCTCCGGCGATCTGGATGCAGCCGTGGCCATCAGGCGTTGGCGGCATACCGTGCGCGGAACGGTCGCCCATGAACTCAAACACGTCGTCAGCTTCGCCGAACGCATCGTGCGCAACCTTCCGCTTGAGGAGTCATGGCTCGAGGAAGCCACCGCACAGCACGCGGAGGAATTGTTCACGCGGGCCCTAACCTCTGCCAGCGCCACTGGCGACACAGAGTACGCCACGATTCGCTGTGAGATTCTCGCCGCCCGCGGCGATGGGACCTGCGCCGACACCCCAGCGCTCATGAAGCCGACTTTCGATGGCCTCTGGGATTTCCTGAGCGCACCGAGCGCGCGCTCTCCCTTGGGCGCCCTCACCGGTGGCGACTTCTCGTACTACGGCAGCGGATGGTCTTTGCTGCGCTGGGCCATGGACCATAGCGCCACTGCCGAGGCGACATTCACGCAGCAGTTGACGGTGAATCCACAGTCCGGCGTCGCCAATCTGGAAGCTCGCGCGGGCCGCACCTGGGAGCAGATGCTCGGCCGTTGGTCGCTGGCGCTGGCCACGGATGGACGCGCCGCGACCACAAGCGCGGATCCGACACTGCGGTTCCCCTCGTGGAATCTGAGCAGCATTTTTGCTGGCCTGTGCGGGGACCTCGGTCCTTGCGGCACCGCGATCGCCACCGACACACGCTACTCGCGTGCGCATCCGCTGCAGGCACTCGCGCCGGTCGGAAACTTTACGCTTACGGTATCGGAGCTCGCACCCGGCGGATTTCAACTCGTCAGAGTCACGCCGGGCGCGGCCGGCACGCGGCGCTTTATCAGCTTGAGTGCAACGAACGGCGCGCCGCCTCCCAGCACGGCGCGCCTCGCCATCCTCCGCGTCAACTGAGCGTAGCGGCTGCGCGGCGGCTGCGCGCCTAGTTCTCGCGCAACGCGGCCATCGGGGTTTCGCGGAACACGTCGCGCCCGGTGAGCAGGCCAATGGATATCGCGAGTCCCGTCATCGCCGCGGCAATCCCAAACGCGGGCAATGCCGCGAAGGCGAAGGTGCCTTGGAACACAAAGGTAACCAGACCCCAAGCGCCGCCAACGGCCAAGACCATACCCGTGAGACTTCCAAGCACGCCAAGTACCGCGTATTCCGCGAGCAGGATGCGCCCAATCTGTGCGCGCGTTGCGCCGAGCGTCTTGAGCAACACGCCCTCGCGCAAACGATCGCGTCGCGTGGCCGCCACGGCGGAGAAGAGCACCGGGATGCCCATCGCTAGCGAGAACAGCGCGAGGAATCGCACCGTCAGCGTGACCTTGCTCACGATCTGTGTGATGGTGCCACGCACGAGTGAGAGGTCAATGCTCGACACGTTCGGATAGCTGCGCACGGCCTCGCGCTGCAAGCGCGCAACCGCGGTGTCGCTTGCGACGGCGGCGATGGTGACGAACTGCGCTGGCGCTCCCTTCAACGCGGCCGTCGGGAAGACCGCAAAGAAGTTGGGTTCAAAGCGACCCCAGTCCACTTCGCGTGTGCTGGTGAGAATCGTGCGGATTTGCACGCCCTGCACGTCCCACACCAGCGTGTCGCCCACAGTTGCCTTCAGTTCGGCGGTGATGTCGCGTTCGAGCGAGACCTCATAGAGGCCCG
Source organism: Gemmatimonas sp. (assembly GCA_031414535.1). GTDB lineage: Bacteria > Gemmatimonadota > Gemmatimonadetes > Gemmatimonadales > Gemmatimonadaceae > Pseudogemmatithrix. Next base: position 42,274 of record JANNVQ010000040.1, on the reverse strand, counting down.
GTGCCAACTCGCGGTCCCCAAACCATTTGCCGCTGAGTAGGGTCTCCGTCTCCACCGTGGAATCGCGATAGGTGGAGCGATACTCGCGGCGAATGGCCCAGTTGCGCGCCGGGATGCCTACCTTCTCGGCCCAATCCTCGGCGTTCAGTCCATTACCGCCCGCGAATCGCATAGTCACGATCGGCGTTTCGCTCACCAAGGCATGCCCGTTGGACGTGACGAGTGTCGAGAGGCCTTCGCGTTGATCGTTCTGCACGTCGAAGAACACGAGATTGCCGCGCGAGTTCGCGGCCGTGAGATCAAACGCCTTGAGCAGGTTCGCCTGCACGAGGATAATGGTCGTCACGAGGAAGGAGCCAAATCCCAGTGCCAAGACCACCGCCTGCGTCTGCGCCGCCGGACGATGCAAGTTGGCCACACCCTGGCGCAGCACGTAAGGCCAACGCGGCGAAATCAAACGGCGCGTCAGTTTCGAGAGCATCACCGCGCTGAACCACAGCAGGCCGATAGACAAGAACACACCGAGGGCGAAGAACACACCCTGCTCGAGCGTCTCGGCGCGGTTGATAGCCAAGCCAAACACACTCGCAACGAGTGCGAGGTTGGTGATCTGCGTCAGTGAGTCTCTGCGGCGTGATTCATCCAGCGCGTCATCGTCGCGCCGGATGGCCTGTAGCGGCGACACGCGTCGCAGCACGAGCAGCGGACGCAGCGCGAACACGACGGCCACCCACACGCCGATGCCAAGACCCAGCAGGATTGCATTGGGCACTAAGGCCACCGTCACGTCCACAGGCAGGAAATCGCCGAGCAACACCGGTAGCCCGAACTGAATACCGACACCCAACACGACTCCCGCCGCAGCGCCCACAAAGCCCATCACGGCAGCCTGCACGAGATAGATCGTGAGGACCTGTGCGCTTGATGCGCCTAAGCATCGCAGCACCGCGACGGTATCAATTTTTCGTTGTACGAACGCGTTGACGCCGCTGGCCACGCCAATGCCACCGAGCAACAGGGCAATGAGTCCCACTACCGAAAGGAAGCGTGCTAACTGCTCGATGGCTTCCGTGAGATCTCCTTCACGTTCTTCGACCGTGCGCAGCCGAATGTTGGCCTTTTCGAACTTGGGTCGCAGTGGCGCTACCCAAATGGGCGTGCGCGTGCCCTCGGGCAACTTGAGTACCGCCTCGTACTCGGCGCGAGCGCCGAGCCCGAGCAGGCCGGTCGCGGCGAGGTTCTTGGCAGAGATGAATACGCGAGGCCCAATCGTGGCCGCGATGCCGGGATCGCCGGGAATGTTGGTGATGGACGCACGAATCTCGAAGCGTGCGTAGCCGATCTGGAGCGAATCACCAACGCGCGCATCGAGACCGATGAGCAGCGAGGGGTCCACCATCACCGCATTGCCCACGTGCAGGTCCTTCCACTGATTCGCCGGCTCGGTGAGCACTTCCCCGTAAAACGGGAAGCCTTCCGTCACTGCGCGCACCTGCGTGAGCCGCGTGTTGCCGCTGGGTTGCGCGCTCGCCATCGAAGCGAAGCTCGTTACCTTGGCGTAGGGGAAGCCTGCCGTCGCGAGCGAGTCGAGGAGGGAATCCGCTGCCGGACTAAAGAACTGCCGCGCGCGCAGATTGACGTCACCACCCATCAGCGTGCGCGACTGCTCTTTGATTGAGCGCTGCACATTGGCCGCGAACGAATCGATGGCGACGAGTGCCGCGACGCCCAGCGAGATGCTGCTCATGTAGAGCAACAGGCGCTTGCGCGCGGTGCGGCTCTCCCGCCACGCGAGGCGGAAGAGCGTAGAGATGGGAGCCTTCACGCGCCCTTCTCCACCGGCATGGCGGCACCCGCCCCGGGGCGATCTTCCACCACCACCCCGTCGCGCAGGCGAATCACGCGCTGCGCATGCTCGGCGAGCCCGAGGTCGTGCGTGACAATCACCACCGTGGCACCGGACTCGCGGTTGAGCTGATCGAGCAGCGCGACGATTTTCGCACCCGTGGCACCATCGAGGTTGCCGGTGGGTTCGTCGGCAAAGAGGATGCGCGGTTCATTGGCGAAGGCTCGCGCAATGGCGACGCGCTGCTGTTCACCACCGGAGAGCTGGGTAGGGAAGTGGTCCAAGCGGTCGCCCAGGCCAACGCGGCCGAGGAGGTCTCGCGCGCGCTCGGAGGCATCGGCACGGCCCTGAAGTTCCAGAGGGACCTGGACGTTTTCTTGGGCCGTAAGTGTAGGAATGAGTTGAAAGGATTGGAAAATGAACCCAACTTTCTCCCCACGGAGCCGCGCACGAGCATCTTCGTCGAGCTTCGTCATGTCTGATCCGTCTAGAACAACGGCACCGCGGGACGGCTGGTCGAGTCCTGCAAGCAGGCCGAGGAGCGTCGTCTTGCCGCTGCCAGAGGGCCCTACGATGGCGACGAAGGCCCCTTTGGGAATCTCGAACGACACATCACGCAGCACGGCCAATGCGGCAGTGCCGCTGCGGTATTCCTTCGTCAAAGCGCGAGCGACGAGCATATGCGATTGAGTGGACTGATGGTACGAGGGAGCTGCGCGGCTGCGAGCCTAGTGCTCACGGCCTGCGGCGGCTCAGAGACGAAGCCTGCCGCAGTAGCGCAGGTTCCGGTGGAATCAACTACCGTGGTCCCTACGCAGGCAACGGACGGACGTGTCAGAGTGCTCTTTGTGGGCACGTCGCTCACGGCCGGGCTGGGGCTCGATCCTGACTCGTCCTACCCCGCGGTGATCCAGCAGCTCGCCGATTCCAACGGGCTGGCTATCCAAGTGGTGAATGCGGGACTCTCCGGGGAGACCTCGGCGGGCGCTCTGCGGCGCGTCGATTGGCTGTTACGCGACAAGCCCGATGTGGTGGTCATTGAGACCGGCGCCAATGACGGCCTGCGCGGCTTGGAGCCCGACACGACCGCGGCCAATATCGTTGGAATCGTCCTCAAAGTGCGCGCCATGAACCCGCAGGTGCGCATCCTGCTCGCGCAGATGGAAGCGCCACCCAATCTTGGGCAGGCGTACACGCGACGCTTTCACGATCTCTTTATGACGGTTGCGGCCGATCAGGGCGTGACCCTCATTCCGTTCTTCCTCGACGGAGTCGCCGGCGTGTCTAAACTCAATCAGCCCGACGGCATTCATCCCACAGAGGAGGGCGCACGCATTGCCGCGCGCAATATGTGGCTGACGCTCTCGCCTCTTCTGCGCGAAGTGCCCAGGGCGGTGACCCGCTGAGGTGCAGTCTCCCCCATGCCAAGCCGGGGAATGTCCGGTTGGCCGGCACCCGGGCCGGTATCTAGGCACTTGGCCGAGCTCCGTTGACCAACGGGGTGAATCGGGGTTAAACTTCTAGGCTGTCTACGTTTACGTCCTGATTCACCTCGTTCTTTTTGGCCTGACCAATGGCTCTTCCGGCTACCCAGATCCGTCGCGGGATGGTGATCGTGTTTGAAAACGATCCCTGCCGTATCATCGAGTTCCGTCACCACACGCCGGGCAATCTGCGCGCGATGGTGCAGGCCAAGCTCAAGAACCTGCGCTCAGGCAACAACTTCGAGCACCGGTTCCGCGCCGACGACCAGATCCACAAGGCGGACATGGAGACGCAGGAGCTGCAGTTCTTGTACAAGGGTGGTGACGCGTACCACTTCATGAACACGGACAACTACGAGCAGATGGAGATGGACGACGAGACACTGGGCGACAACGCGCAGTGGATGCAGGACAACATGATGGTGATGGTGGAGTTTTATAACGGGAAGCCGATGTCGGTGCAGCTTCCGCAGTTCTTGAACTTTGAGATTGTGGACACGGCGCCTGTGATGAAGACGGCGACGAAGACGGCGAGCACCAAGCCGGCGGTCCTCGAGAATGGCGTGACGATCAATGTGCCGGAGTTCATCGCCTCGGGCGAGCGGGTTCGCGTGAATCCGAACACCGGCGAGTATATGGATAGGGCGAAGGACTGAGTTGAAGACGGATGACGGACGACGGATGCTCGAAGCGTCCGTCATTCGTCATCCGTCCGGGTTGATAAGCATCGAGTGCTCCACTAGTTTCCGTGTCTCCCGGTTTTTGAACCGGGCTATGGTGGCTGTAGCTCAGTCGGTTAGAGCATCGGATTGTGGTTCCGAGGGTCGCGGGTTCGATTCCCGTCAGCCACCCCTCGTGGGTCTTAGGTCCGTAGCTCAATTGGTAGAGCACCGGTCTCCAAAACCGGCGGTTGGGGGTTCGATTCCCGCCGGGCCTGTTTCTGACGGAAGACGGATGACGGAAGCAGGGCGCAGGAATGTCGGATACGGTCGCTGCGTGAAGCATCCGTCATCCGTCATGCAGCATCTACGGCGGTATCGTCTAGGGGACTAGGACACGGCCCTCTCAAGGCTGGAACACGGGTTCGAATCCCGTTACCGCTATGTGGTTTGCAGGTGCAGGTCAGTAGTTCGTCGGCCCCATCGTCTATCGGTTAGGACGGCACCCTTTCAAGGTGCAGAGACGGGTTCGATTCCCGTTGGGGCTACTTTCGCCCTAACGGGCGGACGGAAGACGGACGATGGACGCGAGTACACAGCGCGCCACGCCCGTCGGTAGCACGGAAGGAATGTGTTTGGGGGCGTAGCTCAGTTTGGTTAGAGCACTCGACTGTCACTCGAGAGGTCGCGGGTTCGAGCCCCGTCGCTCCCGTTGGAAGATGGATAACGCATGACGGTAGCTGTTAGCATCCGTCATCCGTCTTCCGTCCGAGTTCGCCCTGGTGGTGAAATTGGTAGACACGCCATCTTGAGGGGGTGGTGCCGCAAGGCGTCGCGGTTCGAGTCCGCGCCAGGGCATTTGCAGTGCAGGTTGCAGGTGGGATCCTCTCCCCGCCACAGTAGCTCAGGGGTAGAGCACTCGATTCGTAATCGAGCGGTCGTGGGTTCAATTCCCACCTGTGGCTCTGACATGTAAAATTCTCGAAGCCCCGCCGACCTCCGTCTGCGGGGCTTCGTCGCGTTCTTACGCGACGCGGCCTAATTTCACGCCATGCGAGTCTGCATCATTGGAGCCGGGCCCTCAGGCCTTACCGCCGCCAAGAATTGCCTCGAAGCGGGCATCCCGTACGACCACTTCGAGCGCTCGGGGGCCGTTGGGGGCAATTGGGTCTTCGACGACGCCACCGGGCACTCGAGCGTCTACGAAAACACGCACATCATCTCGTCCAAGACGCTGTCGTCGTACGAGGATTTCCCGATGCCCGCCACGTACCCGGATTATCCGAATCATCGCCAGGTGCAGGCCTACTTCGAGTCCTACGCGCGGCAGTTTGGCGTGCTCGAGCGCGTGCAGTTCCATCATCAGGTGCTCAATGCCACTCCGGTGCAGGGTGATCAGTGGGATGTGAGCGTGCGCAACGCCGCTGGAGCGGATACCACCGCGCGCTACACCCATCTGATGGTCGCCAATGGCCATCACTGGAATCCGCGTCACCCCAGCTATCCCGGCGAGTTCACGGGCAAGTATCTGCACTCGCACGACTTCAAGCGCGTAGATGATTCGTGGCGCGACCAGCGCATTCTGGTGATCGGCGCCGGCAACTCGGCCTGCGACGTGGCCGTGGAAGCCGCGCGCGTTGCGGCCTCCGTGCATCTGTCTATGCGCCGCCCGCAGTGGTTCATTCCCAAGTACCTCTTCGGCTTGCCTGCGGACGTCCTCGCCTCGCGCTCCACGTGGCTCCCGCGCGTGCTGCGTCAGGTCGGCCTCACGCGGCTCATGCGCCTAGTGCAAGGCCGCTACGCCGACATCGGACTCCCCGAGAACACGCAGCCGGTGATGAATCACCACCCCACGGTGAACTCGGACCTGCTCGATGTGATTCGCCACGGGCGCATCGTCCCGAAGCCTGGCATCAAGAGTTGGGATGGCGATGGGGTGCAATTCACCGATGGCTCTCGCGAGCAATACGACGTCGTAGTTGCCGCCACGGGATTCAAGATCACGTTCCCATTCTTTGACGCCGCCATCGCCAACTTCGAAGACGCGGAGCAGGTGCCGCTGTGGCGGAAGATGTTTCACGGGGACTATCCCACGCTGTATTTCATTGGGCTGTTTCAGCCATTGGGCTGCATCTGGCCCTTGGCGGATCATCAGGCCCGGCTGGCCTGCTTGGAGATCAAGGGACGCTACCGCCGCCCCCTGAACCTGAGTGCCTCCATCGCCGCCGAACTCGCGAGCCCGCACTACAACTGGGAGGCAGGGCCACGGCACTCCACCGAGGTGGATTACCACCGCTTCAGAGCCGAGCTCTTGAGGGAAGTGCGGACCGCCAGTCCAGAGCGTTAACTTCTCGGCAAGTGCCCTGTCTGACTGGGGTAGCGCCTCTGAAGGCTCTTGCAAGCTCTCGCAAGCTCTCGCAAGCTCTCGCAAACTCTCGCCAACTCTCGCCAACACTCGCCCGAGGTCTCCCATGCGTCGCCCGCTCTTCGCAGCCGTTGTGCTCGTAACCGCCGCCTGTAGCGGTGCATCGTCTGGGCCCGCGCCCGTCGGCGCGCCAACCGTGCGCACCGAACGCGTCGTCACGTCTTCTGGTGGCGGCGGCGTCTCGCTCAACACGGCCAACGTGGACAACAACATCCGCTTGCTCTCGACCGGCACCGCCGCGCAGGTCTGGTCCGTGCTGCCTCAGGTTTACGAGGAGCTCGGCATCCCGCTCACGATGAAGGACGATGGACGCAAGCTGCTCGGCAATGATGGCTGGCGCACGCGTCGCCAGATCGGACGCATTCCCATGCAGCGCTACATCGACTGCGGCCGCTCGGGGACCATCGAGAACGCCGAGACCTATTCCATCACGATGACCATCATGACGAACGTGACCGCCAACCCGAGTGGCGGTGCCGTGGTGGGGACCACCATTCAGGCGACCGGTCGCAATCCCGTGACGTCAAGCACGCAGGACGTGCGGTGCGTGTCCATGGGCGATCTCGAGATTCGCATCAGAGACATGGTACAGACCAAGGTTGCGGCGATGACCGCGCAACCCTGATCAGTATCAGGTTCCACTGCGCTCGCGGCGCGTGTGTGCAATGGCCCACGCCGCTGCGGTGAGGCCGATGCTCAGGCCCAAAAGCAGCGGGAGACCGCCGCGCAGCGGGCCGGGTTTGTGCGGGTAAGTATCGAGGAGTAGGAGTTTGCGGGCGAACACAGCGATGTGTTCGCCCGTTGCCGTTTCATACGCTTGGTCCACGCGCTCGGACGAGGACCAGATGTCCTGGAAGCGCGCATCGCCGACGTGGGCGCGAAGGTTGGCCAAGGTGTTGCCAGGCACATACTGTCCCGAGCTTGGGCCTGAGGAAAACACGCCAATGGTCTGCTCCGTGGGCACGATGATTGGGCGCGATTGTTGCGCGCCAAGAGGATCGAGTACGGCCGCCACGCAGCCATCATCGCGGCCGGCAAGACAGGCTGCCTCGAACGCCGAGAATCCGATTTCTGCACCGGCAAGTTTCTCCCGCGTTTGCCGGCGCGGACTCATCCCTGCGCTCGTGTCGATTGCCGCAGCGATGCCGCGCGAATTCTTGAGCCACTCCAGCATGCCGCTTCCAGGGCGACCAAACTTTGCGTAGAAGCCGCAGGCACCGATGAGCCCATCGCCATCGGCGGGGGGGAGTCCGCGTACTTTGGGAGAAATCTGGATGACGACAACGCAGGGCTGGGCCTGGGTCTGTGGCAACACGGTGTATTTGCGGTATCCCAGCGCTTGGTCGTTTGCCGAGATGACGACGCGAAGCGGCACGCGCGGTTGGGCGTAGCGCGCGAACTGTTCGCGCGCTCGCTTCGCAAAGTGTTGGGCAACGTCCGATGGAACGCCCGGCAACACCACGACGTCCGTGAGCGAGGGCCCCGCGGGTACGGCGCGCGCGACTTCCCAAGCCACGGTTCGCTGCAAGGCAAAGGTCACGGCCCGTAACGTGTCTGCTAAGCGGCTTTGCTCCACGTACGCAGAGGAGACCGCTGGCAGACGATCAAATACGCTGAGCCGGAGCGACTGGCGCTCGCCTGGCTTGGGGGCGATGGTATAGAACGCGAAGACCGTCGCGGGGACGGCCGCGAGCGTGAGGAATCGGCGGATCACTTGGGCCTCCGGCGCGTGGCGACAATCCCGCAGAGTGCAAACCATCCCAGTGCGGCTACGACGCTGCCTGGCGTTGCGCGCACTCGCACCGCACCGGCCTCCGCGAGGCGAGCCTGCCAGCCTCGGAGAAACTCGTCGGGCTCCTGGTTGACCGCGGCGGCGATGAAGTCAATACGATCACGCGTGCTGTCGGCTGGCGATTGGAACGCGCGCAGCACTCCCGGACCGTCGAGCTCCACCGCGTAGCGCAGCACGGACTCGCGCACGGCACCGCTCGTGGGGTCGCGATCCACGTTTACGATGTCCGTGGGATCAAACCAGCGATCTCGAACGGAGGGATCAAAGATGTCGGCGCAGGCATCGATGCTTCCCCGAGCGCAGCGACGCGCAGGGCCCGATTGGTGCAAGGCGAGATGCCGGTGCGCGAAGTAGTGCGTCGTCGTTGGTTCTTCATCCAATCTGAATCCCGCAGTCCAGTCGCGAATGCGCGGTTGCGTGGACACCAACTGGCGCCCAGATCGCCGGCGCACAATGTCCACGACTCCTTCAGTGCGAATGGGCAGGTTCAAGGACTCTGTGGTGCGACGGCCGTTCTCCAGCGTCTCAAGTCCAAGCTGCGCCTTACTACGCCCGGTGAACGGTCCCGTAACCGTCACGAACCAGATCTGCCCTTCCAACAGGGACGTGCCGTCCGGGCCGAAGAGCGACTGCAAATCTGCCGCGGCCACGTCGAAGGCGCGCGTGAGGCTACGCCGCTCGCGCTCGTCGAGATTCGCGCTATTGAAGCGCAGGATGGCGCCATGCAGCAGCAAGGAATCGTCCGGTACGGCACGGGCCAAGTTCTGCGCGGTGTCGAGTCGAGCGCGAGCGGCCTTGTACCGCAGGTCGAGGGAATCGCGGCGCAGCGCCAGCTCGGCAGACGACTGCGCGGACGCTGGCAAGGCGGCGCAAAGTGCGAGCGCCAGGGCCGATGCAGCGCGACGGAAGAAACGGAACTCAGACATCGATCAAGGTCCACGGCTCAACGAAGATAGCGAGCGGTCCGGGCCATTCGAATATCGCGCGTCCAATGGACTCCGCGACGTCGCTCATGCCGAGCACTGCCAGCCCCATCAGCAGCGCTGAAAGAATCAACAGAAGGACGAGCGCGACGACCGCCGCACGCTTGCCGGCCAAGTACTGGAGCGCAAACGTGAGCCCGTAAGCCACCAAGCAGGCGAGCAAGAAGCGGAACGCCAAGGCCCCTGCATAGCCGCGCAGCAGTGGCGGCAGCTCAAGCATGCTAAGTGTCAGCCGCGATCCCAAGTACAAAGCCAAGGCCGGTAGCAGCAGCGTGAGCGCGCCGGCCGCGAAGCGCATCGCCACCCAGCGAGTCCATGTGATGGGCAGCGAGAGCGGATACACGTGCTTAGTCTCGTGATCGATGCCCCAAGGCAGCGCGGAGAGCACGAAGGGGCCAAGTAGGGAGAGGAAGCCAAGCATGGGTCCGAGTGCGGCAAAGCCATCCATGACCTGCAGGGAGTCCGGCCCGTTCGACGCGACGCTGGCGAGACGCCAGGCCAAGGCGGGGAACACAAAGGCCAGCGCCGCAAAGCCAATCACCGCAGCGCGCGTCCAATTCCATTGGGTACGAAGCACCATCGCAAACATCAGCGTCCCTCCACGAGCGGGCCCGAGCTGGCGGCACGGGCGCCGCTCAGCATTTCTACGAAGCTCTCTTCCAGGTCGAGATCCTCAACGTCGCGCAGCTCAGCGCCCGCGCGCGTGAACCACTCCTTCATCTCCGGCTGCCAGCCACGCACGACCCACGTCTCGGTGTCGGGCCCGCTCGTCGAGCGGTTGAGCAGCGCGCAAGGCAGCGCATCGGCCGCCAGCGGCGCACGGTGCACGCGCAAGCGCTTAATCCCCGAGCGGAACTCCTGCATTGGTAGCTCCGCGACCAGACGGCCAGCATCCATCACACCCACCCAGTCGCAGATGCGCTCCTGCTCGTGCACCAAATGCGAGGAGATGAGCACGGTGGCCTTCTGCGAGTCCACGAACTCCACGAGCGCCGAGAGCACGTCGCGACGCACGACGGGATCCAAACCATCAGTGGGCTCGTCGAGCACGAGCAGGTCGGGCCGCTGCGAAAGCGCGAGCAGCATCATCAACTTTCCTGCCTCACCCTTGGAGAGCGCGCTCACCTTCTGGCCCTCGCGCAGGTTGAAGCGTCGGCGCAGGCGCTCGGCCTCCGCCACATCAAAGCCAGCAAAGAACGCGGCGTGATAGCGAATGCTCTCTTCCACGGAGAGGCGGCCGTAGAGATGTAGGCGCTCGGGCACGTAGCCCAAGCGCGCGAGTGCGCGTGGGGTCTGGTCAGGCACGGCGTGCCCAAGCACTTCGATGCTGCCTGAATCTGCTGGCATCATACCAAGCAAGAGGCGGACTGTGCTGGTCTTGCCGCTGCCGTTGGGTCCAAGGAATCCGTAGATGGCGCCCGTAGGCACGCGCATCGAGAGATCACGAATGGCGAAATCGCGTCCGGCCTTCCAAGTGAGGTCGCGGATGCGGATGGCGTCGGTCACTTCTCCTCCGAGAGTTCACGGTCCACTGCTGCACGTAGTTCGTTGGTTGGCACCCCGAGGCGCGCGGCCTCGGCCATCATCTGCCGCACGAGGCGGCGAGCAGCGGCACTGCGTTCGCGGGCTCGCGTTTCCGTTCCGACGGCCGCGATGAACGTCCCCGCGCCTTGGCGCATCTCCACCAAGCCATCGCGCTCGAGGTCGCGGTACGCCTGCACGACGGTGGCGGGATTCACGCGCAGCGAGGTGGCCAGGCTGCGCACGGAGGGCAGGGCGTCACCCTCCTTTAAGTCACCTGCCGCCAGCGCCACGCGAATGCGCTCGGCAATCTGGGCGTAGATAGGCGTCGGGCTGCGGGGGTCTATTCGGGAGAACATCGAGGCCTACGAGTGTATTGGTGTGCCAGTACACTGGTGCGGTTGGCCGCGGATGTCAAGACCCGAGACGGCGAGGAGCGAGGAGCGAAGAGCGACAAGGGAAAAGCGAAGTACCAGAAGAGCGAGGGGAGAAGGGTCCAAGGGATGAAGGGGAAGAGTCTTCCATTTCATCCCTTCGTGCCTCCTTGCCTCGCTCTTCTCTTACTTCGCTTTTCTGTTGTCGCTATTCGCTCTTCATTCTCTTCAATTCATTTCTATGCTCTGGGTGTGCGATGCCAATGAGCATCTCTCGCCGTTCCCGGAGGGAGCGTCCGTGGAGGTTTACCGCGCCGTACTCTGTGACGACCCAGTGCACGTGGCCTCTCGTGGTGACGACGCCGGCGCCTTCATCGAGCACAGTTGAGATGCGCGAGATCGTGCCTTTGGCGGCGGTACTGGGGAGGGCAATGATTGGCTTGCCACCCGCCGAGCGTGCGGCACCGCGGATGAAATCCATCTGCCCACCGATGCCGCTGTAGATGCGCGTGCCGATGGAGTCGGCGCAGACTTGGCCCGTGAGGTCTATCTGCAGCGCCGAGTTAATGGCGACTACCATCGGGTTCCGGCCGATACGGGCTGTGTCGTTGGTATAATCGCAGCCTTCGAACTGCACACCGGGGTTGTCGTTCACGAAGTCGAACACGCGCTGGGAGCCGAGCACGAAGGAGGTGACGATGCGGCCCCTGGCGAAGGCCTTCTTGCTGTTGGTGATAGCGCCCGACTCGTAGAGGTCCACCAGCCGGTCGGAGAACATTTCCGTGTGCACGCCGAGGTCGTGGCGACTGGTAAGGCGCGTGAGGACGGCGTCGGGAATTGCACCGATGCCCATCTGCAGTGTGGCGCCGTCTTCCACGAGACCAGCGACGAGTTCGCCGATGCGTGCGATCTCTGGCGTCTCGGGCTCTGGTGGATGCGAGGGAAGTGGGCGATCCGTGACGGTATATGCGGACAGTACGTTCAGTGATACCGCGGTGTCGCCGTGGGTGCGCGGCATCCTCGCGTTAACTTCGGCGATGACCAGCTTCGCGGAGTCCACGGCCGCGCGCGCGGCGTCCACGGCCGTGCCCAAGGAGCAGAGTCCGTGGCGGTCAGGTGGTGAGAGCTGTACGAGCGCGGCGTCGAGCGGGATGATGCCGTTGCGAAACAAACCAGGCACGTCCGACAAGAACACCGGGACGTAATCCGCCCGCCCGGCATTCACCGGCTCGCGCTGTGATGGTCCAACAAACAAGGAGACGCCGCGAAAACGTCCGGCCATCTCTGGGGCCATCCACGGGGCCGCGCCATCGGTGTGGAGATGGTAGAGCGTGACGTTCTCCAAGTCCGTGCGGCGGCAGAGCGCTTGCAGCAGGGGGTGCGGCGTGGCCGCAGAGCCCTGCACAAAGACGCGCATGCCGGAGCGGATATGGGAGACGGCCTCGTCGGGGGTTTGGGGCTCTGGCGCGGTGGATTTGCGGGCACTTGTCATAGGCTGAAAGTCTAACGCCTGCAACGAGTTGCGCTACGCGACGCGGCCTGCGCCTTGATGGGAACCGGACCTCGCGGTATGATTCCTCTCACGCGGGCGTAGCTCAGTTGGTAGAGCGCCAGCTTCCCAAGCTGGATGTCGTGGGTTCGAACCCCATCGCCCGCTCTGCTGTTCCTGATTGGGTCCCTCTGGCCGGCGGCCAAGGGACCTTCTCATTTCCCTCCGGTATGAGTCCGATCTCCGCGACGGTCATCGTCGCACTGATCCTTGTTACAGCGCTCTACGTCGCTGCCGAGTTCGCGGCGGTGAGCGTGCGCCGTAGCCGTTTGCAGCAGATGGCCGAGGAAGGCGACCGTCTCGCGGCCCGGATGCTCGCCATCGTCAACGATGGCGTGGCGCTGGATCGGTACATCGCGGCCTGCCAGGTGGGCATCACGCTGGCCTCGCTTGGCCTTGGCGCCTACGCGCAGGCCACGGTGGCCGTAGACCTCGCACCGATGCTCGCTCGCTGGGCGGGCATGCAGATAGACACTGCGCAGAGCGTGGCGGCCATTGTGGTGCTCGTGGTCATCACCATTCTGATGATGGTGCTCGGCGAACTCGTGCCCAAGTCGCTCGCCCTACAGTTCCCAACGGCCACGGCACGCTACACCGTGCTGCCGTTGGTGGTGTCGCTGCGCTTCTTGAAGTGGCCCATCTCGTTTCTAAACGGCAACGGCGCCGCCATCCTGCGGCTACTGCGCATGCCGGCCCACGGCCACGCACACATTCACTCGCCCACAGAAATCGAGTATCTGATCGCCGAGAGTCGAGCGGGCGGCCAGTTGGACCCTACGGAATCACAGCGTTTGCGCGAGGCCCTGCGCTTGGGGATGCGGAGCGTGGGCGAGTTGATGATTCCGCGCACGCGCGTCGTGGGCGTGCGCGAAGGCACGCCTTGGCCTGAGGTGGTGGAGCTCTTGCGCCGCACGCCGTACTCGCGCTTGCCCGTGTATGAAGACACGCTCGACCACGTCATTGGCGTGCTGCACGTGCGTGACGTGGTGCGTCCGCTGATGGCCGGCGCGGGGGCGCCGGAATCGCTGCGCGATGTGCTCACGCCCGTGCTCGTGGTGCCCGAGACGATGACCGTGGACCGCTTGCTCGAGCGCCTGCGCAGCGAGCGCAAGGCGCTGGCCATCGTCGCGGATGAATTCGGGGGCACCGCGGGCCTCATCACCGTGGGCGACTTGCTCGACGAACTGCTCGGCGAGACCGGCGATGAGTTCAAGCCCAAGGAGTCGAGCGTGCAGCGCCAGGCTGACGGCCGCGTGCGCCTGCCCGGTGGCCTGCGTTTGGACGAGGCCACGCCTTGGGTGGGTGTGCACTGGGAAGCCGATGCGTACACGGTGGGCGGTTTGGTGATGGAGCGGTTAGGCCGCCTCCCCGTGGTGGGCGACACGCTCAACATCGATGGCGCGATGGTAGAAGTGGAGAAGCTCAGGGGACGTGCAGTGGAGAGCTTGCTCGTGAAGCCGCGCCCGGCGGAGGGCGGCGATGACTGAGTCATTCACGGCCGCGCTTACACCTACGTTGATTGTCATTGGCCTCGTGCTGGCCAACGCGCTCTTCGTGGCGGCGGAATTCGCCATCGTCGGCGCGCCTAAGGCGACGATTGATCGTCTCGCCAATGCGGGCAACAGTGCGGCGCGGCTCGTGCGTCGCGTGATGAATGATCCGCGTGAGGTGGATCGCTTTATTGCCACGGCACAGCTGGGCATCACGCTGGCCTCGTTGGGGCTTGGCATGTACGGTGAGCATCTGCTCGCTGAATGGCTGGCGGTGAAGCTCGATGCGCTAGGTGCTGGCCGTTGGGTGGCGGCCCACACGCTGGGTTCCGTGCTGGCCATCGCGGTGCTGACCTACCTGCACATCGTGATTGGCGAGATGGTGCCCAAGAGCATCGCTTTGGCCAAGGCAGATCGCGCGATTCTGTGGATTGCGCCGTTCATGCGCGTGGTTCAGTTGGCCTTGTTCCCCTTTGTGGTGGGACTCAATGGCATTGGCAACGCCACCTTGGCCCTGTTCGGCGTACGGCGTCAGGAATCCAACTCGGAGTCGGTGCGCACGCCAGACGAACTCGCCTACATCGTGCGTGAGAGCTCGGCGGGCGGCTTGCTCAAGAAGCAGTCCGCGAACGTGGTGCAGGAACTGCTCGAGTTTGGCGATCTCACAGCGGCGCAGGTGATGGTGCCACGCGTGAAGCTCGTGGGCCTTGATGTGCACGATGGTGCTGCCGAAGTGGATGCCATCCTGAAGGACTCGCCGCACTCGCGCTACCCCGTGATGGACGGCGATCCCGACAACATCGTCGGCATGCTGCACGTGAAGGATCTGCTCGGTGGCTTGGCGCTTGGGGCCAAGATTAGTTCACTGCAGATTCGCCCGGTGCCTTTCGTGCCTGAGAGCACCACGGCCGATCAAGTGTTGGCCGCTATGCGTGCGCAGCGCTCGCAACTTGTGGTGGTGATGGATGAGCACGGCGGCACCGCCGGCATCATCACGCTCGAGGACTTGATTGAAGAGGTCGTGGGTGAGCTCACGGAAAACGCGTCTGCCACGGCGGAGATTCGTCCGCGCGGCGATGGCAAACTGGTCGTGGCGGGTACGGTACGAATCTCCGACGCCGCTGAGGCCATTGGCGCTTACATCGAGCACCCCGACGTGGAGTCGGTGAGCGGCTTGGTGCTCGCGATTCTTGGCCGGCCGCCCAAGGTGGGCGATGTGGTGGAGTATGAGGAAGCGCGCATCGAAGTGCTCACGCTGCGCGGACGAGGCGTGCGCGAGGCGCTCGTGGAACGGCGCCCCGGCACGTGAAGCTCGCGCAAGTGGCTTAGGCTGCCCGTTTCGCCCCCAGCGTTTCTACTGCTTCAAACAGTTGGTCGAACGATTCCACCACGAAGAGTCGCGGCTGCAGGTCATCAATCGCAAAGTCCTGCGCGATTACGTCATCGAGCTTGAACGGTAAGCGTTCGCAGCGGTCGCTGAGTGCGTTGGCGGCGTCTCCGTGCGACGAGATGAGCCCGCTGCCGTAAATGCGCACTTCGTTCCTCTCGCGAATGAGGCCGAACTCCACCGTGAACCAGAAGAGGCGCGCCATCTGCGCTGTTTCCAGTTCTGTGCGCGCACCAGCCGCGAGCGCACCAAAGCGCTGCAGAAAGTCCGCAAAGATGGGGTCGGCGTGCAGCGGCACGTGGCCAAACACGTCGTGGAAGATGTCGGGCTCAGGGAGGTAGTCGAGTTGGGCCCGCGGGCGTACGCCCAGCGTGGTGGGAAAGCGGCGGCGGGAGAGGCAGCGAAAGAACTGTGCAGCGGGGATGAAGCCATCCACGCCGACGGCGTTCCAGCCTGTGGACGCGTCGAGACGGCGGTTTACATCGGCGAGGTCCGGTGCACGGTCGGGAGCAAGGCCAATGCGCTCCATTCCCTCAAGGAAGACCTGGCTCGCCGTCTGCTCGAGGGCCCTGATGCGTCGGCTAAAGAGTAGGGACCACACCTCGTGCGACTCCTCAGTGTAGCGCGAGTAGTCCTGCGCACGGAATGCCGGAAGCTCCGCCTCTACGGGCGATACGTCGTCATGGAGATGATGGTGATGGTGGTGCGCGTGGGCCTGCGACATACTTGACCTCGAAAGTAGTGAACACAAAAAAGCGACCCGTGGAGAGCTCCACGGGTCGCAGGGGGTTGAGCAATTCTTGCGCTTAGTCTCGCAAAGCTCGGCCACCACGTCCCGGGATCCGGGGCGCGTAGTAATAGTAGGGGGCGGGGCGGAGGCAGTTCCTTTGCATCGTGCTTGCATGCTACTCTGGTAAGCGGGCCTCTGTCAACGGTGGACAGGGTCTTTGAGGTAAGACGGCACTCAAACCCATTCTTCTGGATTGATTCGACATGCGATACGACAACATTCTCGAGACCATCGGTAACACGCCGCACGTGCGGCTGAACCGCCTGTATGCAGACCTCGCACCCACGGTGGAAGTCTGGATGAAACTTGAACGCGCCAACCCCGGCGGTAGCATCAAAGACCGAATCGGGAAAGCGATGATTGAGGACGCCGAGCGAAGCGGAACACTGAAGCCCGGCATGACCATCGTAGAGCCAACGTCTGGCAACACGGGCATCGGCCTGGCGCTCACCGCGGCCGCCAAGGGCTACCGACTCATTCTCGTGATGCCTGAGTCCATGAGCGTCGAGCGCCGGCGGATTATGACGGCGTATGGCGCCGAGCTCGTGCTGACACCGCGCGAGGTGGGCATCAAGGGTTCGATTGCGAAGGCCATGGAGATCAAGGCGGAGATTGGCAACGCCTGGGTGCCGCAGCAGTTTGAAAATCCGGCCAATCCGGCCATTCACGAGACGACGACCGCGGCGGAGATTGTCGCCGACTTTCCCGAGGGTCTGGATTACGTAATCACGGGTGTGGGCACGGGCGGTCACCTCACTGGCGTCAGCCACGTGTTGAAGAAGACGATGCCCAACGTGAAGACCTTTGCGGTAGAGGCGGCCAAGTCTGCGGTCATCGCGGGTGGTACGCACACGCCGCACAAGATTCAGGGCATCAGCCCAGGCTTCATTCCGGCCAATCTCGATCAATCGTCCATCGACGGGACGGTTGCCGTGACGGAGGAAGAAGCCTTCCTGTTCGCCCAGCGTGCAGCCAAGGAGGAGGGAATCTTCATTGGGATTTCGTCTGGCGCCTCGCTCGCGGCCGTGGCCAAAAGGATTCCGGAGATGAAGGCTGGGAGCCGCGTGCTCACGTTCTGCTACGACACGGGCGAGCGCTATCTCTCAATCGAAGGGCTGTTCCCAAGCACGTAAGCGATTGGCGTCAGTGATTTGCGTACGAGCTTCGCGAGAGTAGCGCGTGAGCGTACAGCTTGTGTGGTACAAGCGTGATCTCCGTGCGCACGACCACGCGCCCTTGCGCGCGGCCGTGCGTGCGGGGCCCACGCTCGCTTTGTATGTGTACGAACCGTCAATCGTGCAGGCCCCGGATTTTGACGCGCAGCATCTCTCATTCATCAACTCCTCGCTGGCTGAACTTGAGGAGCGGCTCGCGCGCCGTGGGATTCCGCTCATCTACCGTCAGGGTGAGATGCTGGATGTGCTGGACCGGCTGCGAGCAGAGTTACCACTCGCCGCGCTGTGGGCACACGAGGAGACGGGCAATGCGCTGAGCTACGCGCGAGACCGCCGTGTGCGAGCCTGGGCTAAGCGCGTGGGTGTGCACATGCATGAGATCGCCGGCTCTGGAGTAGTGCGCCGCTTGAACACCCGCGACGCGTGGGCGAAGCGATTCGAGAGCCTTATGCGTGCGCCGGTGGCTGTTCCTCCGCGACAAACTGCGACTCCACCTTTGCTCGAGCGTGGGAATCGCCTCGACGCTAGCGCCCTCGGCGTACGCAGTCACGCCACTCGGCAGCACCGTGTGGTGGGCGGTGAACGTGCGGCACAGGAGACGCTGCAAAGCTTCTTGGAGGAACGCGGTGTGGATTACCGCCGGGCGATGTCATCGCCGTTGACTGGCGCGACAGCGTGTTCGCGCCTGAGTGCCCATTTGGCGTGGGGTACCATCTCCGTGCGCCAAGCATTTCAGGCCGCGGTAAGAAGGCGTGAGCTGCTGCAGTCTGCGCCGGGTGCTGATCCGCGCTGGCAGGCATCCGTGACGAGCTTTATCGCGCGACTCGCCTGGCGCGATCACTTCATTCAAAAGCTCGAGGATGAGCCGGCCATTGAATACCAGAACTTTGCCCGGGCCTATGACGGCCTACGACCCGAGGCGCCGGATCCGGATCGGCTCTCTGCTTGGCTTGAGGGGCGTACGGGGTATCCCTTTGTGGATGCGAGCATGAGGTATTTGCGCGCCGAGGGTTGGATCAACTTCAGAATGCGCGCCATGCTGGTCAGTTTTGCGTCGTATCATCTCTGGCTGGATTGGCGTGCCACGAGTGTGGCCTTAGCTCCGCATTTCCTCGACTACGAGCCGGGCATTCACTACTCGCAGTTTCAGATGCAGTCGGGGACCACGGGCATCAACACTATTCGCATTTACAATCCGTACAAGCAGGGGATGGAGCAGGACCCCCGGGGTGAGTTCACGCGGTGTTGGGTGCCTGAACTCGCGGCCCTGTCCACGGATGTCCTGCACGCTCCGCACGAGGCCCCATCGCTCTTGCTGCAGATGGCGGGAGTGGAGCTGGGACGCGACTACCCGTTGCCCGTCGTTAATCACGCGACGGCGTACCGCGAGGCCAAGGAGCGCATGCACGCGGTGCGAGTTCAGTCGGCGTCAGCGATGGAAGCACAGCGGGTGATGCGCAAGCATGGGTCGAGGTCCTCGCGGCGGCGCGCGTAGCGCTGTAATGTGCCTAGGTAGCTCATCCACGCCGGAGTTCGTGCCTTGGGACGCGTTCGCCCCTTCTCGTTGTGCCTTGCAATGGTTCTGGCTGTGTCCGGGTGCACGGAGGACACCTTGTTGCCCGATCCCATCATCCCGCCGCCCACGGTGCGCCCGACCTTGCCCACAGACTATCGGGCAACGGGACTCGGTGCCGCTGGTTTTACGGCCGTACATCTCTTCGATTGGCGCTGGGACGACATCGCCGACGAGTGCGAGAACGTCTTGGGACCTGCCGGCTTCAAGGCCGTGCAGGTCTCGCCGCCCAACGAGCATAGTAGAACGCCCAATCAGGATTGGTCGCAGCGCTATCAACCGGTGACGTACTCACTCTCGCGCAGTCGCTCGGGTACGGAGGCCGAGTTTGTGGCGATGGTGCAGCGCTGTCAGGCCGTGGGCGTGGGCATCTACGTGGACGCGGTGATCAATCACATGACCAACTTCCCCAGCCCTGGGGTCGGCAGCGCGGGGACGAGCTACACGAAGTACAGCTATCCGGGCATCTACGACGCTTCCGATTTCCACGTGCCCTGCGGTATCAGTGATTACAGCGTGGCCGCTCAGGTGCAGGACTGCGAGTTGTTCTCGCTGCCGGACCTGCGCACCGCGAGCCCCAAGGTGCGGCGCACGCTCTCCAACTACTTGATTGCACTCGGACGCTTAGGCGTGGCGGGATTCCGTATTGATGCCGCGAAGCACATTCAACAGGTGGACCTTGATGCCATCATTGACACGCTGAACGCGACGATGGTGGCCGAGGGCAGGCCTATCCCGTATGTGTTCCTCGAGATCAGTGCCGGCAGCGGTGAGGCCATACGGCAGGGCGATTATCTCGGGGTCGGCTACTCGTCTGGTGGTGCTTCCGACATCACGGAGTTCACGTATCGGGGCGTGGCGGACAAGTTCGCGAAGCTTGGCGGACAGTCGCTGCACCAGCTTGATCCCAACGGTCCTGGAGGGGCACAATTCTCCGCCAGTGCGTGGAACATGTTGCCTTCGGACAAGGCTGTGGTGTTTCTTCAGAACCACGACACGCAACGCGAGTGCGGTATGGGCTACAAGGACGGTGATGCGTTCCGCTTGGCGAACGTCTTCATGCTCGCGCATCCATACGGGTACCCGTCCGTGCTCTCGGGTTTCGCCTTCGATTGCCCGGCCCAGCGTAGTGAGGGTCCGCCGCGCGATGCTGCAGGATGGACGACGCGCGTGGCCTGTGCCACGAGTTGGGCCACCGCTACGACTGGACAGTGGGTCTGCGAGCACCGAGACCCGCACATCAGGGCGATGGTTGGCTTCCGCCGGCGGATGGCGGGATTGCCGATCACGCAGTGGTGGGATAACGACGCAAATGCGATTGCGTTTATGCGTGGGAGTGATGGGTTCGTAGCAATCAACCGTGAGACCAGCACGTTGAATGTGGCCGTGCCAACCACTTTGCCCGCGGGGACCTATTGCGATCTCATCACGGGCGGCGCGCTCGGCGGAGGCTGCGTGGGGACGGCGCTGGTGGTATCCGGCGGGACGGTCGCCCTCAGCTTGCTGAGCAACCGGGCCGTGGCGATTGACCTGAGCACGCGCCTTTAGGCTAATTGCCGTAGGTTTCGGCGCGGGTTTCTACTGGCAGGCCCCACACTACTACTCCCCCCGCGAGCCCAGCGATGACATTCGGCGCCCTCGACCTCCTGATCTTCCTCGTGTTTGTCGGCATCGTCCTTTACGTGGGATTGAGCCGGAGCCGCAACGCCGGAGACAGCGGGCAGGACTACTTCCTTGCGGGCCGCGGCCTTCCGTGGTGGCTCATCGGCTTCTCGCTGATTGCCGCTAACATCTCCACGGAGCAGTTCGTGGGAATGAGCGGCAGCGCCGCTTCGCACGTGGGGCTCGCCATCGCCTCGTACGAATGGATGGCTGCCATCACACTCGTCGTCGTGGCCTTTGCCTTTCTGCCCTACTTCCTGAAGGCGGGCATCTACACGATGCCAGAGTTTCTGGAGGTGCGCTTTACGAGTTCTGCGCGGACGTTGATGGCTGCGACCACGCTGTTCATCTACCTGCTCTTGCTCGGCGCGGTCACATATTCCGGTGCGCTCACCATTGGGACACTTGCCGGACTTGCGGGCTATTCAGTGGACCTGCTTCGCGCGTCGGCGGTGATTGGCATTGTCGCGCTGCTCTATGTATCGATCGGCGGTTTGAAGGCCGCAGTGTGGGCGGACCTAATTCAAGGTAGCGCCTTGATTGTCGCGGGTATGCTAATCACTTGGTTTGCCTTCATGGCGCTGGGCTCGGCGACTGAGGCGGCACGGGTGGTGGATGTGGCGACTGGCGCAATCGAGACGGTACCGCTTGCTGAGGGCACGGGCGCGATGGAGCGCTTCCTTGATCTCAACGCGAATCGCCTCAATATGTTTTTGCCCGCGAGCGATCGCGTGCTGCCTTGGACGGCTCTGCTGCTCGGCCTGTGGATTCCGAATCTCTATTACTGGGGCCTCAATCAGTACATCACGCAGCGCACCTTAGGCTCAGCCTCGCTAGCCGAAGGGCAGCGCGGCATCGTGTTTGCAGCCGTGATGAAGCTTGTTCTCCCGCTTGGCATCGTCATCCCGGGCTTAATTGCGTTCAACCTGTATTCCGCGCAGATGCAGGTCGAGGCCGGGAGCACGAACGCCAGCGCAATGGCGCAGTATCGTCTTGCAAATCCCAACACGCAGTTCGTGGAGATGCACGAGAACCCGGAAGCGGTCTCGCTCGCGCAATGGCCTGCTGGGCGCTATGTGCTGGCGGTGCACAGCACGGAAGAGGCCAAGCGCGCGGCCGTCGCAGTGCGCAATCCCTTCGTGCTGCACCTGACCAACGAGGAATACCGGAAGTCCACGCCTCCCGCGCACGCTGTGTTCACGTCCGACGACCTCGCGTTCCAACACGTGGCGCCCGGCCTCGCAGCAGAAATGCAAGCGTTCAATGCCACGCAAGCAAGTGCGGCGTCGGCTGCCGGCCGCGCGACTGCGAACGTCCCCGTGATTGGCTACAAGTACGACACCGCACTCGCGCTCTTGCTGGGCGGTGTGTTGCCGCAGGGTGTGGGCGTGATTGGATTTATCATCGCGGCACTGCTGGGGGCCGTAGTGTCGTCGCTTGCGGCCATGTTGAACGCCGCTTCTACCATCTTCACGATGGACCTCTATCAGCGACTCTTCCGCCCGGCCGCCACGCAGAAGCAACTCGTGTCGATGGGGCGCATCTCCACCTTCGTGTTTGGCATCATCGCCATTGTGCTGGCCCCGCAGCTGGGGAACCCTGCGATCTCTAACTCCATCTTCACAATCATTCAGGAAGGCCAAGGCTTCATCTCGCCCGGCGTGCTGGCGGTGTTCGCCTTCGGCCTGCTCGTGAAGAAGGCGCCGAGGATCTCCGGCGTGGCTGGTCTTCTGGCCAACATCGTCGCGTATCCGTTGCTTAAGGTCGTGGCGCCGGACATTCAGTTCCTGAACCGGATGGCAATCTGCTTCGCGGTCTCCATTCTCGTGATGTTGGGGCTCACGCTGGTGAAGCCGATGGCCGAACCGGTGAGCTTCGCCTCAGCCACGAAGATTTCGTTAGAGCCCTCACGCGGCGCGCGGACCGCGGGCGTCGTGGTCGTGGTGCTGACGTTGGCCTTATACGCTCTGTTCAGCCCACTAGGAATTGCACGCTAGCGGGTTAGCGCTGGGCCTGCTCTTCGGAGCAGGCTCGGAGTTGGTCGGCGCTGGTTTCGGCAGTGATGTCGCGCTGAGGCATCCCGAGCATTTCGTATCCGACCATAAACTTCTTGATGGTGGCCGAGCGTAGCAGGGGCGGATAGAAGTGCAGGTGTAAGTGCCACTCCGGATGCGCGGCGCCATCAGTTGGCGCCTGATGCACGCCGGCGGAGTACGGAAACGAGACGCCGAAGAGATTGTCGTAGCGTCGCGCGAGCCGCCTGAGGATGTCGGCGAGGCCGTCGCGCTCCTCGCCCGTGAGCTCGAGCAGTGAAGGCATTGGCCGCCGGGAAATGACTAGCGTCTCGTAGGGCCACACGGTCCAGAAGGGGACAAGCACCGTGAAGTGCGCATTGGCACACACGATGCGTTGACCACGTTCTTCCTCAAGCGCGAGATAGTCACCGAGCAGCGTGCGCCCCTGTGACTCAAAGTGCCGCTGCTGCTGACGCGCTTCCTTGGCCACCTCCTCCGGCAATGAGCCCTGGGCCCAGATCTGTCCGTGCGGGTGCGGGTTGCTGCATCCCATCACCTCGCCCTTGTTCTCGAAGATCTGCACGTGCTTGATCTCGTCCAGCGCGCCTAGGCGACGAGTCTCGTCCACCCAGGTGTCCACGACGCGACGAATCCCCGTCACGTCCATATCGGCGAGCGTGTGATCGTGCCGCGGTGAGAAGCAAATGACTTTGCAGATGCCGATTTCTGCGCTCGCGCGGAGGAGGCCCTGTTCGTCGAGATCTCCGGCGGGTGCGTCCATCTGTAGCGCCGCGAAGTCATTATCGAACACGTAAGTGCCCTTGTAGTCTGGATTCGACTCGCCGTTGGCTCGCGTGTTGCCAGCGCAGAGATAGCAGTTGGGGTCGTGCGGGGGACGCGCGCTTACGGGCAGGCTCTCGGTCTTGCCTTGCCACGGGCGCCTCGCGCGATGAGGGGAGACCAGCACCCAGCTATCGGTAAGCGGGTTGTAGCGACGGTGTACGCGAGTCAGTAGAAGATTGTCGCTCATGTATCTGCTCGGTTGCGCGTGGTGAAGGCGAAACGCGTGCGCGACTGATACGGTTGCCCGGGGCGCACAATTGTGCTCGGAAAGTGCGCGTGGTGTGGCGAGTCGGGGAAATGCTGCGCCTCAAGGCATACGGCATCGAAAGAATTGTAACGGGCCCCCAACTTTCCGGGAACAGCGTCCAAGTAACGCGCGGTGTAGCAATGCAGGCTCGGCGCAGTGGTGGAAACCGTGAGCACGCGCCCGCTGCCTTCGTGAACCAGCTCTGCGGCAGCAACCAAGGAGTCGGGCGCCTGCGCAAGGACGAAGGAGTGATCAAGTCCGTTACTCAAAAGCTCTGGTGACTTCTGGATCTCACGAATGAGACGCGGGCGGCGGAGGTCGAAGCCCGTGTCGGCGACCGTGACAATCGCGCCAGTGGGAATCTGTTCTGAGTCCTGAGGCAGGTAGCGGTCGCTCGCGATGCTCAACAGATGCTCGCCGGCACTGCCACCTCCAGCAAGATTGAAATAGCTGTGCTGGGTGAGGTTGACCACCGTCGCCTCCACAGCCGCGGCAGAGCACTCAACATCCCAGACGCCCGTGTCGGTGAGGGTGTATGTCACCGTGGTGGTGAGCCTGCCTGGAAATCCCTCCTCCTCATCAACGCTGATGTATTGCAGTCTCACGCCCTGAGCAGAAGGCTTCGTGAACGGCGTCATCGCCCAGCGCATGTTGCTAAAACCGCGCCTTCCACCGTGAAGATGGTTGCGTCCCTGATTCGCGGTCAGCCTGATCGTGCGGCCATCAAGTACGAAGGACGCCCCGGCAATGCGGTTGGCGTAGCGCCCGATAATCGCCCCGAAGTAGTAGCGATCGTCGAGATAGTCCGCGGCGTTGTCGTAACCGAGCACGACGTCAGCGAGGGCGCCTGTGGCATCGGGAACCTGTAGCGACTGCACGATGCCGCCGAGGTTCAGCACGCGCATTTGCATTCCGTTGTCTGCCATCAGGGTGCAGGCGAAGAGCTCCTCTCCATCGGAGGCTCGGCCTAGCGATTCGAGCTTCGGGTTGCTCATACTCTGGCGAGCCGCGCGAGCTCCTCGCGCCCGAGCACAGAGGCACCAGGCTGGGCGGTGGTGACGTACAACTCGGCGGTACTTCCTGTCTGTCGCGTGTACTCCGCCAACACCTGAGCCGAGAACGCCGTGGCCAGCTGCTTCTCCACCAATGCCACGGCGCAGCCGCCAAAGCCGGCTCCTGTCATCCTCGCTCCGAGGCAGCCGGGCAGCGGCCGCGAGATGGAGACGATGGCATTGAGCGCCGCAGATGACACCTCGAAATCGTCACGTAGGCTTTCGTGGCTCTGGTCCATCAGTTCCCCGACGCGCTTGGCGTCTCCGGCGCGAAGGGCCTGCGCGGCTTCAACGGTGCGCGCGTTCTCGGTTACTACGTGCCGAGCGCGTCGGCGTGTGAGCTCATCGAGTGCGCCGGCCTCAGCTTGGAAGCGTCCGAGCGAGACGTCGCGGAGGGCATTAACGCCAAAATGCTTAGCGGCGGCTTCACACTGCTCGCGGCGCTCGTTGTACGCCGAGTCCATCAAGCCACGGCGCGTGGACGTGTCCATCACGACCACCACCACATCACGCGGCATTGGGACAGCTGACAGTCCGAGTGTGCGGCAATCAATGAGTACCGCGTGCCCATCGGCGCCTGTCGCGGAGATCATCTGATCCATAATGCCGCAGTTCACGCCCACCCAAGCGTTTTCGGCGCGTTGGCCGAGGAGTGCCATCGCGGGTGCGTCCCAGGGAATGTTGCCTACTGCCGCGAATGCGCGAAGGGTCGCGAGCTCGACGGCGGCGCTTGATGAGAGACCAGCGCCAAGTGGGACGTCACCAGCCACGGAGCCGGTCCAACCCTGAAGTGCGCCCCCCGCGTGATGCAATGCGAAGGCTGACCCACGCAGATACTCGAGCCAGGATGGACCGCCGCGTGCGAAGGCCTTGAGGTCAATCGTGCCCGACTCCTGCTTGTCGAGCGCGGTAACCTGTACGAGTGGCGTGCCATTTGCCGAGAGCGCAATCCACACTGCGCGCTCAATGGCTAGCGGGAGGACGAAGCCATCGTTGTAGTCCGTGTGCTCGCCAATCAGATTGACGCGCCCAGGCGCCCGTACGAGGAACTCAGGTAAGACGCCGTGCTGCTCGGTAAAGTCGTTGAGGACGGCCCGCGCCGGAGCCGGCAATGAAGAGAACTCAGTCATCTAGGGTGCAGGAGTAGGAGCGGTGCTGCCGGCGACGCGAAACTTAGGAGCTGCAGAGGAGAGTCGAGCGACAGCGCGGCCGTTCACGAACACTGCAGCGTTCAGGGACTGCGTGTTCTCAATGGGCTGACGGTACACCGGCGATGTGGCGTCTGGGTCTGACCCATCGGTGGTGTAGCGGAGGGTATGACGCGCAGCGCGGCCGCCGACATCGAGCGAAGCGGAGACAAGCTGTATCACATGCTCGCGAGGGATCATCGCGAGGGCGAAGGCGGCGCCGCGTGGGCGCCAGGCTTCCGTGCTGAGTAGCACGCTCGCGATGCCCCCTTCGCTGGAATAAGGATTGGCACCGATGAGTTGCACCGGGCCGGTGGTCCCAAAGGCGACGTTCTCCCAGGCATCCACGACAAGCGTGCCAGAGGCATCCACCAAAGACGCGTGCAGGAAGGCCAGGTCCTTGCCGCGGCCGCCAAAGGGCCGTCCCTGCTCATCCAAACGCAATTGCAGCCCCGCGATGGCACCTGGCGTGCGCAACTCGTGCCGCGCAACTGCGTGCCCGCCTATGAAGGCAGTCGCCGTGAGTGTACCAGGCACGAAGCTCGGCACTTGGAACGTAAAGGGTGGATGCGCAAGATGAGTCGTGAGACGATCTGCGTCCGGCCGCTGACGGGCTAACGCCCGTCCGTTGAGCGACAGAGCGACCTCCTCCGCATTGCTAAACACACGAACCGCCAGCGATGATGACGCGGTCCACTGGCTCGCGATAAAGACCATCGGCCCGCCAGCACTGTTCGCGCTGCGCTCCGATGCCTCGCGCTGTGACCGAAAGAAGTGGTACGAGAGCTTAGGAACGCGAAAAAGATCGGCGCAACCCGAGGACTCGACGTCTGGCGCGTATCCCCGGTTGTAGTCGAACATCACCCAGAGCCCGTCGGCAAAGGCGATAGTCTTGCGATTGTCGTTGTGCGCTTCCTGAAAGTTGGTTGCTTGCTGGAGCAAGCGTGCTTCACCGTGCCAGCGCAACTGCCTACTGTTGGCGTGGTCAGGCACGAGATTGGCCCACGCCTGTTGATTGAGTCCTGCGTTCTGCGCGTAGTACTCCCAGTCCCCGTATTCGCTCACCACGCAGGGGCGACTGGTCTCCTTCGTACAGCCGCCGTGCTGTCTCGCTTGGATGAACACGTCGTAGCCATCGGACCAGCCGCAGGTGAAGGTCTGGTCGCCGGGGAGTTCCTCGTGTCCAATGGCCTGCGAGCGTTCAATGAACGGCGCTGGCATCGCGGTTTCGTTGAGCGAAGTCTCCCAGAGCAGCACGCAGGCGTGATTGCGGTCGCGACGAATCATTCGCCGAATGTTCTCGTACTGCAACTCCGTGAACCGCTCATCAGTCCTGTTGAAGTACTGCCAGCCCGGAATGCAGTTCATCACGAGGATGCCGAGTTCGTCGCAGGCATCCATAAAGGCCGGCGCATGCAGGTAGTGCGAGAGGCGGATGTAATCGAAGCCAGCATCCTTGATGAGACGAGCATCGCGGTACTGGGCATCGTCGGAAAGCGCGTAGCCGACGTACGGATATTCCTGATGGCGGTTGGTGCCGCGCAGGAACTGCTTCTCGCCGTTGATGCGCAGGCCGGCCGCGCTGAGTTCGAAGCGCCGGATGCCGACGCGCGTGGATTCGCTATCAACCACGCGCTCGTCTTCCACAACCTCAGTGCGCAAGACGTGCAAGGCGGGCGACTGCGGCGACCAGAGTGCCGGGCGCAGCACGTCCAACTCAACCACGACTTCTCGCTCTGAGTTGGCGGCCATTAGCACTGAGCGCGATGCGCGAGCCACTGTCTCCTCCGCGCCCAGACGTTCGAGGCGGAACTGGATCTGGCAATTACGCTCGCGCTCGCCAGCATTGCGCAGATGCACGTGCACCCGCACCGTTGCGCGCTCGGCGTTGGCTGAGGGAATCTGCACGAGCAGGCCACCGCTCCCGACGCGGTCGGCAAGGATGGCATCCGTGATGTGCAGGGAATCCTTCACCACGAGCTCGACCTGCCGGTAGAGGCCGCCGTACATATTGAAGTCGAGGTCGGCGAGCGGCTTGGGGCCGGTGGTGGCGTTATCGCGGTTGTCGAGCCGCAAGGCGAGCAGTGCGGGGACGCCCGCCGTGATGCGATCCGTGATGTCGAACGCGAAGGGTGTGAAGCCCCCGAGGTTGCGTCCAAGTGGGCGGCCATCGAGCCAAACGTCGGCGACGTTCATCGCAGCGCCGAATCGCAACCACACCTGCGAGCCGGAGGCAGCGGAGTCAAGCGTGATACTGCGGCGGTACCAACACAGGCCCTGCCACTGCGCGGTCTCAGAGCCAGGCGCGCCGGTGACGAGTGCCTCGATGCTCGCGGTGTGAGGGAGAGCCACCCGATCCCAATGCGCGTCGTCAAATGCCGGCGAGGCCATTGCAACGTCAGCCGCTGTAGTGTCAGCCGGTTCGTTGGAGACGCGAGTGAAGCGCCAAGTATCGTTGAGCGCCTGCACGCCCCGCGGCGCTGGGGCCAGAGCCGTCAGGGTATCGAGCGCCGTGGAACTGGCGAGTGCAATCGCGCCACTCCCTGCGGCGACCCGAGTCACGAAGTGCCTGCGATCCATCTTCCTACCTCGCCATCGGAACACGCAACTCAACGCGTTCGATTTCGATGTGCATACCGCTGCTATCAGTAGAGCTCGCTCCACGCCTGAAGCCCCACTGAATGGCTTCGAGCTTGTCGAGCGATGGCTGATTGGCTGTGCTGCGGGACGTCAGGTCGTAGGGCAGAAATCCCGGGAACGGACGCGGCAGTAGCACCAGCGGGACACGTTGCAGTTGATCGAGTGGAATGCTGAGGTCGGACCAATCGCTGCTCACGTTGAGCGTAGTGCCCCAAGCGCTACCATCGCTCAGTACAAGCGCAATCTCAATCGAACTAGGCGCGGCGGACCGCGAGCGAACACGAACACTGAGGCTAGCGCCCGATACGCTCGCGCGCGGTGTAGCGGCGCCGGCGCGAAGAACAGGCTCGCGAACAGGCTCGCGAGCACGTTCACGCACACGAGCCCGAAGCGCCGCCGGCAACACACTGCGGAAGGCGACGTGCTGCACGCTTGGCCCGAAGCGTTCCACACCAAGCGCCCAGGCCCTGCGCTCCGGCGCCGAGCCCGCTACCCAATCATCGAGCGGTCGCATGCCGTCCATCCAGCCGGGCCCGACCGTTTGTGCACGGTCGCGAGCGGCATCGAACAACACCAAGGCTTGGGTGGGAGCGTCAACCTGCGTGGTCCAAGACTGCGCGCCCGCGTAGTCCCACGCGCTCGGTACCCCCGGTTGTGCGCCCGGATAGCTCGTTGCAACGCCGTCATTGAACACCGTTAGCGCGTACTCCAGCAGTCCGGTGCGCCCCGTGTCTGCCTGCAAGTTGCCACGATACGAGTAGGGCCCATCACTGATGAGGCGCACGCCGCGCCGGAACCCCTGCCAACCTGCGTAGCGCGCGAACAGCAAGACGGAATCCGGGGCGCTGGCCTGTGCGATGTCGAAGCGCAGTGGAAGCGATTCTCCCGTGCCGATGCTGGGCGGCGCTTCGTGACGTACCACGGTCGAGCCTTCTGAAGTAGCAGGCGCATAAAACTCTCCCAGCCTGTGCGCGCCAATAATGCGATCGGCGTCAAAGCCTGCAGCCGAGATTCCGGAGCGCGTCAGGAGATACACTCCCGGACGCAGACTGACCACTTCCGCCGAAACCTGCGGACGATGCGTATTCCCCGCGTCCAGTGGTACAACACTGAAGCCCGCGCCGAGGTCTGGGAGTGAGATGCGCATATCGTGGCTGCGCCAGTACACGCGAGTGACTGTGCGTCGCAGGTTGCCGCGCGAGTGCGGATCTTCCACCGGTACGGCATCGGGAAACACTTCCAGTCTCCACACGCCCGGCGCGAGTCGATCGAGGAAGTACGCGCCGCTTCCATCGTAGGCCACCACCGGCGAGTGACCGACACCAGCCACGTGTCGTAGTGCGCCCGCTGATTTGGGCGGGGTCGCAGTGTGACCCGTGTGGGCAAAGACAGAATCGCCCACGTACTCACTCAACTGTTCCGCGTAACTCGTGCGAAATGCTCCGAAGCGTTCACTCGCCGGATAGACACCTGCATCGAAACCGCGCGGAATCTGCCTGAAGACTTCGCCGGCGATGAGAAAGCTGATGGCCTTAGCGGGCGTGTAGACGAGATTCAGGAAATGCGTCTGATACTCAGTGTTGGTGTGCGCAATGGCGAGCGGATCGTACGCGAACTGCGTGGCCCACTGGAAACCGGCGCCGCGGAAGGCGCGCGCCATCGCCGGATACATCACCGGCATCGCGACGTCGGCGCCGTCAAATTCGTAGACCATCCGCGCCTTGTTGGCGCAGTCGGGAAACTCCGTCCACGGCAGTGGATAGCGATCAACGTTGGGAAGAGGATTGCCTGGCAGCGTGCCGCCGCGCACCAGTCCCGTGGGATACCATTGCGCGCTCACGCCTTGGATATTCGCCGCACACACCGCGCGCCCGTGCGCGGGCGTGTAGTGCTCGCTGATGTTATAAAAGATAGGCTTACGGAGGCCCGTGCCTCGCATCGCGGCCACGAGCAGGTTGATGTAGCGCGTGGTCTCTTCTGGAGGGGAGAGATCGTGCCACGGCTCGTTGAAGATTTCGAAGGCGATGATGTTTGGGTCGTCGCGATAGCTGAGCTGCGTGTACGGATTCACGTGGGCCACGAACTGCGCGACGTACTCTGCCTGCGCGCGTCGCACCATCGTATCCACCGCCATCTGCTGCTTGGTGTAGTCGTTGGAGAATCCCGGTGAGGGATGGTCTGGGGCAGGGTAGCCAGGACCCCACCAGGCGATGGGGGTTAGTAGGGTCTTGATGCCTCGCTCAGCGAGCTGAGCAATGAGGTAGTCGAGCAGGTCGAGGTGTTCGTTGGCAAGCAGGTTGCCCTGCTTGTCGCTGACTTCGCGGTCCCAGACATGGATTCGATAGGCATCGATGCCGAGTCGAGCGAGATGCGCGACATCTTGATCGATTGCGCGCTTTGGGTCGATACTGAGCGTCTTGAAAGCTTGGTAGTCGTAGGCGAAGGGCGCCGCGTAGTTCACACCGAAGAGCGAGACCTCTCGTCCGGTGGCGGTCCAGCGCAGGACACCGGAGCGATCAACCTCTGCTGGGGGCCGGGGTGCCGACTGCGCATCTAGGCAGGGCGGGAGCACGCAGGCAGCGGCGAGAAGGAGGGCGATGGCTAGGCGGCGGACGCGATTGTTCATTGCGGGGGGTGCGCGTGGATGGGCAGGGGGTAAATGTGTCTCGCGCGGCGTTGAAAGGCGATTCACGCCAGGTTCTATTCGCTTTTGAGCGCGGTCCCCATCACGAGCGCCGCTACCTCGACGCGAGTCTTGGATGCGGAACCCCACCGCAGGGTATCCACGCTGCACGTGACGTCTAGGCTCGTCTCAAGCGCGTCACCTGTCAGTTCGCCGTCGCCTTGCGTGGCGTGGCCGTCGCCAGGGTCGAGGATGCGACCGTGGCTGGGCGAGTTGTGGGCGCTTGAGCGAGAAGGGCCGGGCCCTGGGTGGTTTCAGACTCTGCGTGATGAGCCGGTGTGATGAGGTTGTCAGCGGGGGTGGTAGGCGACTAGCTTTGAGGTTCTGTCCGAGCAGTTGAGCGGACGGGACGTGGCGCAGCCCGGTAGCGCACTTCCTTGGGGTGGAAGGGGTCGCAGGTTCAAATCCTGTCGTCCCGATACAAATAGCGGCGGGGTCACTCTTTAGGGGTGGCCCCGTTTGCTGTTTGGCGGGCTGGGCCGATGGTGCTCTGCACCGTACGCAGGCTGAATGGGGTTCAGGGGGTGGCGGGTTCGAATCCGCCGTCCCGACTTACTAAGCCTTACGGGCAAATCAACCTGCGGCGCCGACGCTCACTGAGTGACTGCGCCGCGTTGTTTTCCCGTGTACCAATCGTGCGCGGACCCAGTACTAGCTTCAAAAGATGATTCGCCTCCCGCATCTTCTCGTCATCTTCGCCCTAGCCCTCTCTCCCGTACGAGCGACAGCCCAAGCCATCGGCATGCGCTTCCCCGACGTCACGGGCCGCAACCTCGAGGGCCGCCAGCTCAATCTTCCCGCCGACTTCGGCAACGGCCGCACCATTGTTCTCGTCGCCTTTCGCCAACGGCAACAGCGTGAAGTGGACACGTGGATGCCCGAGCTCACGGCTCTCCGTGCGGCTAACCAAGGGCTTCAGGTCTACGAGATCCCAACGCTTTCGAGCGGCTGGACGCCTCTAAGGGGATGGATTGACGGTGGCATGGCGCGCGGCATCACGGACCAGCAAGTCCGTGAAGTCACCGTCACGCTCTATATCCGCAAAGGGCCGTTCAAGGAGACCTTGGGCATTACAAGCGAGGGGACCATCCATCTGTTCCTACTCGACGGCGACGGGCGCGTGACCTTCCGCACGACGGGGCCTGCGAACGCGGCGGGAGTCACCGCACTCCGTAGCGCCTTGGCGCCGAGCGCTGCTCGCGCGCCTCAGTGAGGGTCGTTCGATTGCCGCTTCAGTCGGCGTAGGCTCGGATGTAATCCACCTCGAGACGAAACGCGCCGTCCTTCCGATCGGCGAGGAAAATCCCCACGCCACGTGTCCGCGCCAGATTGATGTCCGGCGCAACCACGCGTTGACCGAAAATTGTACTCCTGAGCGCGCTGAATGGCACACGAATCACCACCCACTCGGCGGTGGTGGGAAACGGCGCGCGCCGCGACACATTTCGCCCGTACGCACGCTGGCCGTCATCCACCTCAATTTCAAACTGACGACCACTGCCACGCACCCGCAGTTCAAGCCCGGCCATGCCGCTCAGGTCAATGTCGCGTCGCGCTCGTACGCTGGTGAAGCCGCCGCCCTGCGTCACCAGCGTGCCCGTGAATTGGAGGGTGCCTGCCTCAATTGCGACGAACCCCGACGAGCGACCTCCCATCACGCCGTCGTTCATGACACTCCAGTCCACGTCGCGGTCGAGGTCGAACTCGAAAAGTGATTCGGGCGCTGGTTGATCCACTGGTATTGTCGGGAGAGGGGCGTAGGCGACGAAAACGACGCACAATGCGGGCAACCGCAGCCACATCCCTAGCATGTCGGGTCGCTTGGGCACGCGCTAACTTATGCGGGTGGAAGAGCCGCTGCCATCCAAGCCCGTGAAGGGCGATGCTGCCGAGAAGGCGGACAAAGCCGAGAAGGCTCTGCGCAAGCTCGACGCCGAGCGGGGCTTGCTCGACCCGGCGGATCGTTACCGCGCACTCGTCAACGCCGTCAAAGCGGCTCAAGATCTCATCGAACTCGGCGACAAGAAGGCGCGCTTCGCGCTCGTCATCATGAGCGTGCTGAACGGGGTGACAGTGCTGATGGTGGTGCGGGGAGGCGATGCCGTGCTGCCCGCTCGCGGACCTTGGGCCATCGTCATCGGCCTGGAACTGGGGGTGTACGTGGTGGTCACCGTGTACTACATCGCCCAAGCCATCTCGGCGTTGCGCCCCCGCGGTGTGCTCCCGCCAGCGCTGAGCGAGTTGCCGAGCGCGGTGGAGGTCGGACGGAGCATGCGGGTGCTGTTCCATGCCGATGCCGTGGCCCGCGACCGCCAGCGGTATCGAGAGATTTGGGACAATCTGCGGATGGACAACCTCACCACCGAACTGACGGACCAACTGCATACACTTTCGACCATCAACCAACACAAATACGGTGCGCTGGATCGGCTGTACTTTGGCTTAAGTGTCATGACCGTGTTGTTGGGGCTATTCCTGGCCACGGTCGGTTCGTACCATCTCCTGAGCTAACGATGCGATTCTTTGCCATGCTCGGCGCGCTCTCGGCGGCCGTTGCGGTCGGTGCTGGAGCCTTTGGCGCGCACGCGCTTCGCGCGCGGTTAGAGCCGCGTATGCTTGAAGTGTTTGAGACGGGCGCCCGCTACCAGATGTATCACGCGCTGGGGCTCTTCGCGGTCGCCTGGCTGCTGGGGCAGGGTGGCCGTGGCGCGGGGATGGCGTCGGCCAGCGGCTGGTTGTTTGTGGCGGGGACCCTGCTGTTCTCAGGCTCGCTCTACGCGATGGCCCTGAGCGGCGTCCGTGCTTTGGGCGCCATCACTCCGCTGGGTGGGGTGTGCTTCATTGCCGGCTGGGTGATGCTGGCGGTCTCAGCCTCTCGCCTGCCGGACTGAGCTGAGAACGGGGAGTTGACGGACCCGATTCGGGTCGTTATTCTACTAAATAGTTGAATAGTCACACTTAACCAGACCGCTTATGCCTTCGTATCGCAAGACGCCCGTAGATGTCGTCATTGATGTTCGCAGCACCGTAGAGTTCTGGCTCGGCCACCTCGAAGGGGCGAAGCATGTGTCCGTCGACAAGTTGCCCGTTGGGCTCGATGGTTTGGGCCTCAGCCAGCAGAGCCGCATCCTCGTGTACTGTGCCAGCGGTGCCCGTTCGGCACAGGCGGCGGCGGTCTTGAAGCAGGCGGGCTACACGCGGGTGGTGGACGGCGGCGGGATGTTGCAGGCGAGCCAAGACTACCGCGCCGCCTAATTTGTGCGGGGGAAAAGCCCGCCCTCCATTGCAGGAGAGTGCGGGCTCCCTTTCTTTTAAGGCACGATGCTATGCGCCGTCTGCAATAAGGAAAGCAAAAACCTCCGTGTGTGCCCGTTTTGCTACACGCCCTACCCGACCGAACCGGTCACGGGGGCGGGTCGGCGGTTGAGCACGCGAATGTCTCCGACCCAGGCACCGGCCCAGAAGTCGCCAATCGGGGACGCCATAGCGCTCGTCAAAGCGCGTGGTCGGGATGCCTGGGCGACCTTCCGCCGGCAAACGCCGCTGGTGCAGTACACGGTGGGCGGTATTCTGCTCGTGCTCGTCCTCTGGTTCACCACGCGCGAGGAACCGCAGTTCGAAGCTGGCGTGGTCCAGTCCGATGTGATTGCCACGCCCATCCAACGCGACGAAGCGCTCGCCGTCATCAAGCAGACGCGCGCAACCGCCGTCGTGGACATCCAACAGGACGAAGTCTTCGTCAGCTACCCGGCGGCAACTTTCCCCGTGCTCGAAGCGGGCCAACTCGCACTGGTGCAGCGATTCGCCAGTGCCGACGAGATTGTCGAGGGGCGCAAGCGCCGCATCTACTTCTACAATCCCAACGGGAAACTCTTTGCGCAGGCGGATGGGGTGCGCGGGGTGGTGCTGGTTAGGTAGAGGACACGGATGATGGAAGCGACAAGGGGAGCGCGCCAATTCATCGGCTCGCTCCCCTTCCATCATCCATCCTCCGTCATCCGTCCTCTACTGGTACTGCACATACAGCACCCGCGGTCTCAGCGCGAGAATCTCGCGGATGGTCGTGCGCGGGTCATCGTTCCTCGCCTTGTAGAACTGCTTCCAGCCCACGAACTGCACCGGCTCTGTGCGGATGAAGTTGTTGAACGTGCCACGCTTGAGCGTCGGCGGGCCGAAGCCATCCATGTGCATTACGATTTGCACGTGCGGATCGAGGCGAATGTTCTGGGCATTGGTCACGCCGCGGCGCGTGAAGCGATGCACCACGAGCACCTTGGGCGGAATGCGATTCGCCCTCGCCAATTCGGAGAGAAAACGCACGGCGTAATTGATGTCCGCGGCATCGTAGGTGCCAATGCGGCGCCCGGGGATGCCACCGTCCTTCATTGAGAACTCGGGATCAATGCCGAGGTGGAAGTTGGGCCGCCGCAAAAATGGCGCGAGGCGTGGCAGTTCTTCCTGCAGCGTGGACAACCCGACCTGGAGATCAATAAACACCAAGGCATCACGCGTCTCGGCCCACTTGGCCACGCGCTCGATCAAGGTGTCGGCCATTCGCCCCCGATACTTTCCGTCGGGGCCGGGGTTGTCGCGCGCCACCACGGCAATCAGATGCAATGCTGGCTTCACCGGCGTGCTCGGATCCGCGGCTTCCCACGCGGCGACTTCGGCATCGAGCATCGCCAGCATTTGATCAGGCGGATACTCGCCCATCACACCCATGCGCCGCGAGAGCGGATTGCCGTAATAGGCAATGATGCGATGGCTCGGCAAAATGGCACCGGGCAGCGGACGGCCGCCGGGAATCGGCTCTGCCGCCGGAACCGCGGATGCTGGGTTGGTGGACTGCGCGGAGGCCGTCTTTACGGAGTCGCGCTGACCGGCGGCCACGAGGGCGCCAGCGGCGGTAAGAACAAGAAGAGTAGGGATGCGCATAGGCGCGCGAAACATAATCACGAACCGGTCACGACAATGCGGCGATCCGTGCGGATGGTGTACTGGCCGGCCACGGTGACCTCAAGCTGGACGAGGTACTCGCCCCGTCGGAGCGTGGAGATATCGAGCTCAAGCGCCCGGGCGGAGGTGGAGCTGCCGCGCGTGGAAACGTCCTGTACCGTGAGCGAGACGGGGGCAGAACCGCGCGCGAGTCCCAGGCGGCGAGCCGCGCGAGACATCGCGCTCGACTCCTCGGTCTCGGGAACCACCGTGAGCGAGATCGTGATCACCTCGCCGCTGGGATTGGTGCCGTAAGACTCCCAGAACACCCCGAGCTTCTGGCCACTGTTCAGTCGCTGCGTGGGAATGGCGTGCGGCAGGGCTTCCTCGATGCTCGTGGGGAACTGTCCGTAGGGTTCGTAGAAGAGCAAGTCGGAGAGCGAGACGCGGGTACCCGTGGCCAATGGCGGACGAATGCCGTAGCGCGCCCGCACCAAGGTGCTCTCGGCTGGCACCGCAATCTCGGCGCTCATCAGGAGCGGACCCCAGGGCGCGCGCACCATCATCGTGCCTCGCTTGGACGCGCCGCGCTGAATGTTCTCCAACTGCTGCGGCGTTCCTGTGGGCGTGGCGATGAGCGCGGCTTCGATCGGCGAGTTGCCGATGCGCTCAATCTTGCGCACGTCGTAGGCCACCACCACGAGGGCGGTGTCGCCGCGGCGGAAGAGACCCTGTTGGTGCTCAAGCATCAGCAGACGGGTGGCGTAGGGCGGGTGGTAGCGCGCCACCACAGGCGGGAGTTGCACGGCCCAATCTGTGCTGTCGGAAGTCACCGGCGCCGTCAGGACGTGAAACGGCGGAATGAAGCGATACGCCGGCACTGGTTCATAGCCGATGATGTTCTCCTGCCGCGGTTGGCCGGGTCTGGCGGGAGTATCAGGGCCGCGGGTCCAGGCGCGGGTCCATCCGAAGCGTAGGAGCAACTCGCGCTCGTCCTCGTCAAAGCCAAACGCGTATGGCGTGGTACTGCCGCGCAGAATCTCAGCGTAGGTCAGGCGCGAAAAGTGTTCGGAGCGCAGGTCGTTGCCGCGCATGCCGTAGCGCACGCGTGAGAGCCACCAACTGCGACGTTCGAACGCGACGCGCTGTTCGCTCCCGCAGGCGTTGCGCGAGTACTGCCGTCGCGTGTCGTCATCGAGGTACAGCGAGATGTCCGTCCACGAGCATCGCTGGGGTGTGGACATCTTGGCGAGCGTGGAATCCCACACGACCTCGGCTTCGGCGTAGCGGCCAAGGTTGTGCAGGGTCAGGCCCTTGAGGCCCGAGCACCACCATCCGTACGCGCGGCACTCAAGCGCCGCGGCGAGCGCGGGTTCGGCAAGGCCGGCTTCCATTGAGTAGCGCACGCGCTGCCCGGCGATGAACTCGTCGGTGGGCAGAATGCGCGCGAGCGAGTCGAGCGTGCGGACGAATTGCAGGCGCGCTGCTACCACGATGGGACGTTCGGGCGGCGGAGGCGGGGACTTCTCGTCGTACCAGTAGCAGAAGCGTCCCACGCGCTCTTGGCATTGGCCGGCGCTCCCGCCGTTGTACGACATCAGGTTGGCGCGGCGAAAATTCTCGAAGCGCTCCTGTGAGCGTTGCGCCTGCTCGCGCGGGTCCACGCCGCTGGCAGCGCTGTCTACGGGGACGTCCTGCGCGCTGAGCGCGGGCGAGGACGCGAGGAGAAGGAGCAGCGGCGTGAGAGCGCGAAGGGCGGCGTTGAGGCGCATGAATCCAATGTACCCCGCAGGCGCCTTCTGGTTGTAGTTTTC
The DNA here is from genome assembly GCA_031414535.1 of Gemmatimonas sp. Taxonomy (GTDB): domain Bacteria; phylum Gemmatimonadota; class Gemmatimonadetes; order Gemmatimonadales; family Gemmatimonadaceae; genus Pseudogemmatithrix. Next base: position 4,148 of record JANNVQ010000040.1, on the reverse strand, counting down.
CCGCATGACAGCCATCATTTTCGAGGCCTTGTACGAGGGGGTCCAGCCTCCGCAACGAGCGACCGCCGCGAGCGCTGGGCATGATCTTGCCGCCTGTCTCGTCGGCGGGCAGGTTCCGGTTTTTGTTCACGGCAAGCGCGAGGATCGGGCGGTAGTGACCGTCAGTTCGGTGAGGAGCATCACCCTTGCCCCGGGTGAAAAGGCGCTCGTGCCCTTGGGATTTCGGGCGCGGCTGCCTGTGGGGTACGAGGCGCAGGTTCGGCCGCGCTCGGGGACTTCGCTCAAGACGGACCTCGTCATCGTGAACTCCCCGGGCACCATTGATGCGGACTTTCCGGACGAGTGGATGGTACCGGTGAAGAATGGGGGGACAACCCCGCTGGTGATTACGCACGGCGAGCGCATCGCGCAGATGGTGCTGTCACGGTACGAAACCTTGGACTTTGCGGCTGGATCGGTGGCGCGCAGTACAGAACGCGCGGGCGGATTCGGCTCCACCGGGCGCTGAGCGCCCACACCTTCATTCGCGATGACAAGACTTCGCTCAAGACGGTTCTCTCGACTGCGTGGCGCGGCCAGCTCCATGCGGACGGCACTGCGGACGGCACTGCGGGCCTCGGTTCTCGCGGCGCCCCTCGCGGTGCCCGTTGCCGCCCAAGACCCCACGCCGGTGAAGGTGGAATCGTTTACGCTGGCCAACGGACTCCGGGTGCACTTGGTGGAGGACCACAGCGCGCAGGTCGTGGCTGTCAACGTGTGGTACGACGTGGGCTCACGAAACGAGCGCGCGGGCCGCACTGGCTTCGCGCATCTCTTTGAGCACATGATGTTCCAAGGCTCGGCCAACTTGGGAAAAATGGAACACGGCCAGCTCGTGGAGCGCGCGGGCGGATCATTTAACGGGAGCACGCAGCCCGACCGCACCAACTACTACCAGGTGTTGCCGTCTAATCGGCTGAACCTTGCGCTCTGGCTCGAGGCTGACCGTATGCGCTCGCTCGCAGTGACCGCCGAGAACCTCGAGAACCAGCGGCAGGCGGTGAAGGAAGAGCGGCGCTTGCGCGTGGACAATCAGCCGTATTCTGGAGCGCTCGTAGATTCACTGCCGCTGCTCTGGGATGCCCAGCGCTGCTTTGCGTACTCGCACTCGATCATCGGGTCCATGGCCGACCTAGACGCGGCCAGCGTTGACGATGTGAAAGAATTCTTTCGCACCTACTACAATCCGAGTAACGCGACCTTGGTCGTGGTGGGCGACGCAAGTATGCCCCAGCTGATGCGTCTCGCGCAGCAGTACTTTGGAAATATTCCCGCTGGGCCGCGCCGTGATCCTGTGACCTGCGATGCGGCGCAGGGTGCCGGTGCTGCGGTCGTGCGTCGGGTCACCGACAACAACGCCACGCTGCCTGCCGTAATCACTGTGGTGCGCGCGGTTCCGCCCGCCCATGCTGACTACCCCGCGCTGGCCTTGCTCTCGACAATTCTCGGAGCGGGCGAGAGCAGCCGCTTGAACCGCACCATGGTGCGTGGCACGCGCTCTGCCGTGGCGGTGCAGTCGCTGCACGATCCCTTTGGGCCAATGCGGGCGAGCGGCACCTTCGGTGCGCTGGCGATTGCCAACTCCGGAGTGAGCGTGGACTCCTTGAGCCGTGAGCTCGCGTCGGAGTTGTTTGAACTCGCGGACCGCGTCACCAACGAAGAGCTCGAGAAGGCGAAGAGCACTTGGCGCTCCAACACCATCTTCGAACGGCAGCGCGCCGAGGCGCTCGCGGAGGGCATTCACTTCGCAGCCATGTACTTGGGTGGGCCCGAGGCATTGAACGCTGAGGCCGCGCGCTACTCCGCGGTCACCGTGGCTGATTTGCGACGTGTGGCGCGGACCTATTTGCGCCCCGAGCGATCACTTACCCTGCTGATCGCGCCGGAGGCTCGCTAACATGCGCATGAACCAACTTCTTGCCGCGTCGGTGGGCGTCGTGATGCTCGGCCTGAGCGCTGAAGCGCAGCAGAGGCCAGCGCAAGCCGCACCGGGCGCTCCGCAACGCCAATCCCCTCCGGCTCCACTGCCATTGGCGGAGGCGCAGTTCCCAGCCTTTGTGGAGTTCGAGCTCGAGAACGGCCTGCGCGTGGTGCTCGTGCCAAGCGCCAAACAGCCAGTGCTTTCGATGCAGCTCTCGGTGATGGCAGGGACGCTCTATGATCCGGCCACCAAGAGTGGTCTTGCCGACATGGTGGCGGGTTTGCTCACCAAGGGCGCCGGTCTGCGCAGTGCCGAGGAGATGTCGGCGGCCATTGAACGCGTCGGTGGAACGCTATCGGCCTACGCCGGCTCGGACTTTATGAGCGTCGCGACGTCGGTGCTGACGGATGACCGTGAACTGGCGTTTGAATTGCTATCGGATGCCTTGCTCCGACCGCAATTTCCGGCCTCCGAGCTCGATCTACTGCGTACGCAGACGCTATCAGCCTTGGCTCTGGCCCGTTCGCAGCCCGATGCCATCGCGGGCCGCACGTTTGCGAAGGGCATCTACGGCGATCATCCCTACGGACGTCGGGCCGATGAAACCAGCGTGCGCGCGATCACGCGTAATGACCTGGTTGAGTTCCATGCGAATCGTGTGAGGCCCGCGCAGGCCTTGTTGGTGTTGGCCGGCGCGATTGATAGCGCCGAGGCGCACCGACTCGTGCAGCGGAGCTTTGCCGCGTGGACGGGCCGCGGTGCTACACCGCCACCGGCGCGTCCGGCGCCGCAGCGTGCACGCACGGAGATTCTGCTCGTCCATCGCCCCGGCTCGGTGCAGTCCAACATCGTCGTGGGCAACACCACGTGGTTGCCCACCGACTCGCGCGGATACGCACTCGACTTGGCCAATCAGATTCTTGGCGGCGCCAGCGATGCGCGTCTGTTCAGCATCCTGCGCGAGGAGAAGGGATGGACCTACGGCGCCTACTCTGGCGTGGACAAGGTGCGAGGCCTCGGCTCCTTCACGGCAACGGCTGAAGTGCGCACCGACGTCACGGACTCGGCGCTGGTGGAGCTGCTCGTGCAGCTGCGGCGCATGGGCAACCAGACCGTGCCGCGCGCGGAGTTTGAGCGCCAGCAGCAGACGCTAACCGGGCGCTTCCCGCTCACGATTGAGACCGCGCAGCAGGTGGCTTCACAGGTTGCGACGGCGCGACTGCTCGGCCTCGCCAACGATTACGTGCAGACGTATCGGCAGCGCCTCGCGGCGCTCACGCCTGAGCAGGTGCAGGCGGCTGCGCGTTCGGGCATGCGAGGCGAGGCGGCGCTCATCGTGGTGGTGGGCGATGGTCTCGCGTTGCGCGAGCGTCTCGAGAAGATTGCGCCGGTGACGCTGGTGGATATTGATGGTCAGCCAATGGCCGCTGCGGCTCTGGAAGTGAAGGCTGTTCCGCTGGCGCTCAACCCGGCCGCGTTGCGTGCCAGCAGCGATTCGTTTGCCGTGATGGTACAGGGCAACAACTTCGGCTATCAAGTGATGACGCTCGATCCCTCGGCGCAGGGTTGGACTTACCGTGAACGTTCCGTGCTGGGGCCAATTATTCAGCAGTCCACAAGCGTGGAGTTCACGCGAGCGCTGGGCATGTTGCGCACCGAACAGACGGGCAAGTTCCAGGGCAGCGACCTGCGCCTCAATGTGCGCTACATCAACGGCAAGGCCTCCGGTGATGGTCTCACGCCAGGCCAAGGTGGCATGCAGGAAGTGCGTTACGCCGACGTGACCATTCCCGAAGGCACGGTGGACGACAATGTGCTCGTCGCGCTATTGCCGTTCTTCAACTGGCAACCCGGCGCGACGATTGATGTCGGCGTGTTCTCCTCGGGGCGCGGAGTAGTGGAGCGCCGCACTCTGCGAGTGGAAGGCGAGGAGTCGGTGACGGTTCCCGCTGGTAGCTTCGCGGCGTTCCGCGTGTCGTACACTGGCGGAGAAGCGCCCGGGACGTATTGGATTGAGGCCGCGGCGCCGCACCGCCTGCTCAAGTTCGGGCCGGCTGGGGTGCCGCTGGAAATTGTGCGGGTGAGGTAGGCGCGAACGAATGGTGGACGGATGACCGAAGACCGAAGCTTTTGTCAACCGGCATACCTCATCCCTCCGCCGGGAGAAATTAAACCGGCCCCCCCGTTC